>NZ_BAAGVF010000005.1:0-213843 GCF_054781015.1 Bordetella muralis
TGTCTTTGTGCCTTCGTCTTTGCGCGACCAAATAAATAATCCCTGCGTCCCGCATCTTCTGTAATTCAGTCAGCGTCCCGGCCCCACAACGACTTGATCCAGGCCCGATATCGGGCTGGGCCTATCAGATAAAAGGCGGAACCTATATGAGTTTGCAGCTGCCAGGAAACACCTGAAAACGAGCATCTCGCGTTTCGGTGCAGTCGTCCCAAACGTCCTGGTAGTGGCTAATCCTTTATAAACGGTTCCGCCCGGCAGACTTATCTGATTGCCGATTTCAGTGTGATCAAGGCATCTAGGCAAACGGCGCCATCCTGCCTCAGGATGAAGGGGTTGATGTCTATCCCCGATAGAACGACCCGCCAGTCATTGGCCAGGTGGGACAGCGCGACCAAGGCGTTCGCCAGTACTGGGATATCGAGTGGGGGCTTTCCGCGCCAGCCGTTCAACAGTTTGTACGACTGTACAGACTGGATCAGCGCGAGGGCTCGTTGCGTCGTGAGCGGTGCGCTGGCGAACGCGACGTCTTTGAAGAGCTCAACTGACACGCCGCCCAGGCCAAACATCACCATGGGGCCGAACCAGGGATCTACATGCACTCCCAGTATGGTTTCGGTGCCGCCTTTGCTCATCGGGGAAATCAATACGCCGGAGATGTGCGGATTGCCCGGCACGCTTGCGGCGCGCTGTTGCAGAGTGGCATAGGCATCCCGGACGGATTGATCATCCGGCAGCTCCAGCAGGACACCGCCCATCTCGGTTTTATGCAGAATGTCCGGCGATACGATCTTTGCGACGACAGGATAGCCGATCGTGTTGGCGGCCTGCACGGCTTGTTCGGCAGTCGTGCACAACGTTTCGCGCAGCATAGGCAATCCGTATTGCGCGAGGATATGCTTTGCTTGGGCTTCATCAAGTTGCGTACCGATAACAGGGGCAGCAACGAGAGGGACGCGATCTATTTCCTGATGACGAACCAGATGACGCCGACGTTCCACCAATGCAGCCAACCCTCCCAATGCGGCCATGGCACGCCCGGGGTCTGCAAAGATAACCAAATGGCGGGCTTCTATCTCTGCACGCATTTTTTCGCTGTGCGGCCCGACCAGAACGATGAGTTTGTCTGGATAGTCGCGGCGCAATTTCCCCAGCGATTCGAGCATGTCGGGAAAACGACGTTCGTCGCAGGGAATCTGCGCCAGATAAATACACAGAATGGACCAATCGGTGTCCTGCAGAAGCATCTCGGCCAGCCCCGGGACGCCTTGCTTGACTGTGCTGACTTGCGCTGTGGTGTCCAGCGGGTTGTCGCCGATGGCAAACGGAACGAGTCCGTGTATACGGTCTTGTAGCGCTGGCGGGATAGACGGAATATCAATGCCATGACGTTCCGCATCATCAGTCATGAGTACGCCGATACCGCCCGAGACGGTCAGGATGCCGGCCTGAGGGTTCGTGGGCAGAGGCAGATGGGTACACAGGTAGGCGATATCCAGCATTTGTTCGATGGTGTTCGCCCTATATGCGCCGCACTCGCGTATGACTGCGTCAAAGATGCGATCATTGCCTGCGACCGCGCCCGTGTGAGTGGCTGCCGCAAGCTGTCCGCGAGACGAGGTGCCTACCTTCATTAAGATGACCGGCTTGTTGGCAGCGGCGGCCTTTAACAAGGCTTGGCGGAGCATAGCGCCGTCTCTGCATCCTTCGATCGCAGCGCAGATAATGTGTGTGGCGGGATCGGAAGCCAGAAAATCGATGCACTGAGCAACGTCGACATCCGCCTCGTTGCCGGTGGCGACAATGCGTGAGATACCCAGGTTTCGCTGGATAGCCTGAGCATAGGCGCACGAGCCAAATGCGCCGCTTTGCGTCGCAAAACTAATGCCGCCGGGTTGAGGGGAGAGGGCTTCCAGGGCCGTGGAAAACGTGGCATAGAAGCGGTTGCTGGTGCTGACGATGCCCAGGCAGTTGGGGCCCAGCAGCCGCACGCCGTGTCTGGCTGCCAAGGCAACCAGCGCATCCTGCAGCACTTTCCCGTTGGGACCGTCTTCGGCAAAGCCCGAACTGAGGATTTGTACGTGACGTATCCCTTTGTCGATACAGGCCTGCAGAGCGTCGTACGCGCCCGTCGCAGGAACAATGATCATGGCGTGATCTATCGCATCGGGGACATCGTTCAGTGCGGGATAGGCTTTCAGGCCCTGGATCGTGTCGTATCGCGGGTTGATGGGAAAGATTTTTCCTTCATAGCCAGCCTCGCGCAGGAAACGAATCGGTCGCCCGCCGAGCTTATCGGGGTCCGACGAAGCGCCGATGATGGCGACGGATGTCGGATCAAAGAAACATTGCAAAGGATGTGCGATCGCAGTCATCTGTCGCCTCAAGAGACCTGGGTATTTACACCATGGGAAAAAGAGTTGTGCTCGGCAGACCGCAGATGATGAATTTTCTGCTCGTAAGTCAGCGGGTCTCCATAGCGCAATGCGTTGGCCAATAGCCGAGTCGCCAGTTGTGCAGCCGGCATTTCCCGGGTCATGCCCATACCGCCGTGCAGCTGGATAACCGTTTCCGCAAATCGAATGGCTTCCTGCCCTATGTACAGACCCAGCAGATCTAGCGCTGACGTATCAGCGTCGTTTGCTTGCGTTTGTTCCAAGGTTCTCAGGGTGGCTTGCAGCAAGCTACGGCAAAGTTCGTAGGTGACATATAGCCGAGCCACGTCATGGCGCAGCGCCTGGAAATCGGCAAGCGCATGGCCGAACTGTTTGCGCTCCAGCAAATACGAAATGGTGCGGCTCAGGGCGCTGCCCATGCTGCATACCGAGTCGGTGGCCGTGGCCGCGGCTGCGATGCGCCACCCCGCATGGATGGAGTGTGCTGCGGCTGCGCCGCTGGCGAGAATATCATCGTCACGCACGGGAAACTTATCCAGATCAAAGACGGCAATCTGGCGGTCATCCATCGTGCGATAGACGGTGTTGCTGCAGCTCAAGTGCTCTGTGGCGACGCATATCAGAATGGCTTTGTTGTCGATGGCATCTCGGCCGATCAATAGCACATGGGTGCAATCATCTGTCAGCTCGATGCCGGTGGTTGTTCCCGATAGCAGCCAGCTGTCTTTGCCTTTGCTCGCTGATAGAGCGGGAGTCGGATCGCCGGGATGAAGCGGCCCTCCTAGTTCAACGACCAAAGCGCCTTCGGCGATACCGGTTTGCATGGTCTGGACAGAAGGCTGTTTGGGCAATGCGCTCAATATGGCAGGTATCACGCCGCATCGCGTCACGACGGGGAGGTTAACAGCATGCGTCGCGAGGCCCTCGATGATCGCCGCCAGGTCTTGAAGATCGCCGCCGGCGCCGCCTTGTGCCTCTGGAATGAGTACCGCGTTCCATCCCATTTCACTGATGAGCGCGGCAGCAGGGTGGCCGCCAGGATGATTGGCAGCGTCCTGCGCGACGCGGGTAGCGCTTTCCGATAACAATCCCGGGAACAATGTGTTCGGTTCAAACGGCATATCTCATGCTCCAAACAACGATTTTGCGATGACGTTCAGCTGGATCTCGGTCGTGCCTCCTGCGATCGTTTTGGATCGTGAAAACAGGTAGTTTTGCACCCATAGTCCGTCGGTTGTTGATGCTTCGTCATTACGCACGAGCTGTTGTGCACCGATGGGTCCAGCGACGAGCAAGGCGATTTTCGTCAACGATTGCGCAACGGCGCTGCATGCCTGTTTCAATGCGGAAGGTTTGGCGCCTAGCGGTTCGCGGCGCATCATGGCATCAATAGCCGAGGCCAACATTTCGCGTGCGCCTTTTATCTGCGCCGACAGCATGGCCATTTGATGCTCGAGCGAGGAGAAATCGCGCAGAGGCTGTTTAGCTTGGTGCTCTGCGAGCAGGCGCGCCACGCGTCGCCATTGTCGTATCAATTGCGAAACACTGGCCGGCGGTAGCCGCTCGCGCTCCAACAGATATTTGGCGCAGGCCCATCCTTGACCCTCTGTGCCGAGGAGCCTGTCCGCAGGAACACGGACATTGTCCAGAAAGGTCTCGTTGACATGATGCCAGCCGTCTATCGTGCGTATTGGTCGCACGGTGATGCCAGGCGTATTCATGTCGATCAGGAAAAGCGAAATGCCTTCTTGTTTTTTAGCCTCGCGCGATGTGCGGGCCAATAGATAAATACGGTCCGCTTCGTGGGCATGCGACGTCCAGATCTTTTGGCCATTGATGACGTAGTGATCGCCATCACGTACCGCCGGTGTGCTCAACGAGGCGAGATCCGAGCCCGAGCCAGGTTCGGAATAGCCTTGGCACCACCAGTCGGTGGTGTCCAGAATGCGCGGCAGGAAATACGACTTCTGCGCGTCGGTGCCGAACTGCATGATGACAGGGCCAATGTGGCCCAGGCCATGGTGATACAGCGGCGGGCAGTCCAGGTCGGCCATGACCTCTTCAAAGATCATGCGTTGACGCAGGCTCCAGCCCGTACCGCCATACTCGACGGGCCAGTTTGGCGCAGCCCAGCCGCGCTGATAGAGAATCGCTTGCCATTTGCTGTAGACAGGGCGTGTGATTTTTTCGCCGGACGCGACGATTTGCCGGATCTCGTCGGGGCAGTGAGCCTGAGCGAATTGGCGCAGTTCTGCACGGAAAGCGGCGTCTTGCCCGCTTTCGCGATGACCGTCGGACAAGAGCGAGAAATATCGGGAATTCAGCTCTGGTGGCATATCAACGGCCTTTGTAGACGGGAGTACGCTTTTCCAGAAACGCGCGTTGTGCTTCGTTGGCGTCTTCGGTTTTTGATAGTGCGACGGTGATGTTTTGTTCGAAGCGGTAACCTTCCCGCGGTGGCATGGACGAGGTGACCTGCGAGGCCTCCTTGGCGTAGCGCAAGGCGATGGGTGCTTTGCTGGCGATCTCCTGTGCGAGTGCCATGACGTAAGGCATGAGTTCTTCCGGGGGCAGGCTGGCCTCGATCAACCCCAAGCGATAGAGCTCGTCGGCCGAGACTTTCATGCCGGTAAAGAACATGCGGCGTGCGCGCGATTTGCCGAATACGCGCTGCAGCAGCGCAGTGCCGCCGGCCAGTCCAACGTTGATTTCCGGCATGGAGACGTAGGCATTGTTGGACGCGACCCAGATGTCGCACGAGGTCATCAAGCCAAAGCCAGCGCCCAGTGCAGGGCCATTGACGGCGGCAATCACGGGCTTGTTGCATTCTTGTATCGCCAGCGACGATTCACGCACCAGGCGGTTGTGCCGCCAGTAGGCGCCAGGGCCCTTTTGTTTGATCGCCGGCCTTTCCGATACGTCCGCACCGGCGGAGAACACGGCTGTCTTGCTGGCCAATACGACGCAGCGGACATTATCATCATCGTTGAAGCTATCGAAGACCTCCACGATTTCCGCACGCATCTGCGCATTCTGTGCATTGACGGGCGGGCGGTTCAAATACACGATGGCAACGTGACCGTCGCGTTCGACTTCCAGGCATTCATAGGTCATGCTTTACTCCTCGTTCAGGGTCAGTACGGCATTCGTGTTGCCGACAGGCGTTATTGCAGGCGCAGGTCGGCGCTCGTCTTGGCGAGTTTTTGCAGACGTTCCGATTCGTAGTTCAGGAAATCGGAAAATTGTTGGGGTGATCCGGCGGATAACAGCAGCCCCGTTTTGTCGATGGCGGCTTTCACGGTGGGGTCTTCTACGGCGCGGCGCAGGTCGGCATTGATCTTGTCGACGATCGCATCAGGCGTGTCTTTCGGGACGAGAAATCCGAACCAGCTGCCAAAGACCAAATCGATACCCAACTCCCGGAAGGTAGGAACACCGGGGGCAAAGGGATGCGGGTTTTCGCTGGCGATGGCAATTGCCCTGAGCTTGCCCGCCTTGACGTTGGGCATGGCCGACGGGCCATCGAAAATCCCGTCGACTTCTCCGGCAAAGACATCATTCATTGCCGGTGACGTGCCGCGATAAGGTACGTGCGTAATCTGAACACCGACTTCGCGGGCCCATAGTTCAGCGGCAATATGCGGGCTGGACGCAATCCCCGACGAGGCCAATCGTAAGTTTCCCGGGGATTTCTTTGCTTTGGCGACGACATCGGCCAGCGTATGCAGATCGCTGCGGGCCGATACCACCAGCATGTTGCGGCTATTGCCCAATAGCATCACCGGGCGCAATGCATTCTGGTCGTACGAAAGATCTGTGCGCAAGATGGGGTTGGATGTGTACGCATAGCTCGTCAGTAGAATCGTGTTGCCGTCGGGGGCGGCCCGCGCCGCAGCCGAGGTGCCGATCATGGTGCCGCCTCCCGCTTCGTTCTTGACGATGACCGGCACTTTCCATTGGCGTCCCAGATAGTCCGCGATGACGCGGCCATAGACATCGGTGACGCCGCCCGGAGCATATGGAACGATGATCGTTACCGGTTGATCGGGATAGTCCTGGGCCGCGGCGGCCGTTGCCGTGATTGCGGATGCACTAAAGATAGCGGCACATAGATGCAGCAGTTTTTTCATGGTTTGTCTCCGTCCTGCTTGAGGGGTGGCGCCTATTCGATTTTTATATTGGCGCTTTCAATGAGGGCTTTCCATTTCTTGCTTTCCGAACGGACCAGAGCATCCATCTGTTCGGGGGTACTGCCTTGCGGTGTCGTGCCCACGGCGATCAAGTTCGCGCGCAACGCGGGGTCGCGCAATGCCTGGTTCAGCGTGGTGTTGAGCTTTTTGATGATGGCTTCAGGCGTGCCGGCAGGGGCCGTGATGTAGTTGATGGGGTAGGCCTCAAACCCGTGCAGGGTCTCCGAAATGGCCGGGATGTCGGGGGCAGTGGGATTGCGTGCCAAGGTGGACACGCCCAGAGCGCGTACAGCGCCTGATCGGATATCGGGCAGATAGACGCTGAGCGTGTCTATCGTCATCGGTACTCGTCCGCCCAGGACATCAGTGCGTGCCGGCCCCGTGCCTCGGTAGGGAACGTGAAAGATATCGACGGCCGCTTCTTTCTTGAAGAGTTCACCCGCCAAGTGGCTGCTGGAGCCGACCCCCGAGCTAGCAAACCCCAGCTTGCCGGGGTGCGCACGGGCGTAGTCGATCAACGACTTTACGTCGCGGACGGGCAAATCTTTGGACACCACCAGGACGTTTGCGCCCTCGGTGACTTTGCCGACAGAGACGAGATCGTCAAAAGGCCGATAGGATAAATCCTTTAACAGATAGGGCGCGGTCATCTGTTGCCCGGGAGTGGTGTAGAGCAGGGTGTAGCCATCGGCGGTCGCGTGGGCGACGTAGCTCGCACCGACGGTGCCGCCTGCTCCGGGCTTGTTTTCAATCACGATCGTCTGGCCCAGCGCCCTGGACCAAGGCTCGGCGATTTGGCGGGCGTTGTTGTCGGCGCCGCCGCCCGGCGCAAAAGGAACAATCAAATGGATCGGGCGCTGCGGAAAAGCGTCTGCTGCCTGGGCCTGTGGCATGGCCGTGAATACTGCGAGCATCAACCACAAAGTCAGCGGAACGCGGACATTGCTATTCATGTTGTCTCCACCTATCTACTTGTTTTATCTGAGAAAAACTTGTGCTTTAGGCGTATGCTGCTAGGTATTACGCGAACTGACCGACCGGTCGGTAAGTTCGGATATGATAGATCGTTTCTTCAGAAATTCAAGTCATTGAATTCCCGTATCATCCATTTCGTGTTTTCCAGGACAGATCGTCAGCTATGACCACACGTGAGCCCGAACGTAATAATCAGATCATTGACGTTGCCCGCCGGTTGTTTGCCCGCCACGGTTATCGCGGTACGTCGTTGAACATGATCGCGGCCGAGGTCGGGGTGTCGAAGTCGGCGCTCTATCACCATTTTCCGGATAAAGAGACGCTGTATCGAAACCTGGTTGCCAGCGGCATGCAGGTATTGTTCGAGTATGTGCGTGACCGGATGCCCTCTGCGGAAAGTGGCGCGGCGCAGCGCTTGTATGGTTTCATGAGAGCGTCGATTCAGTACTACGAGCAGTCCCACGATAGCTGGGTGTCCGGCTCGCAACTTTTTTGGTCCGCCGAGAACGAGGAAACCCGAGCCCTGGTGCTGAAGTGGCGCGACGCTTATGAGGAGCTGTTGAAAGCAGCGATTCGCGATGGCATTGCGACGGGGGTATTTCGACCCGACACCAACGTCAGTTTGGCCAGCAAATTTCTGCTGTCATCGCTGAATCAGTTGTCTCGTTGGTATCGCCCCGATGGCGAAAAGACGGCGACAGAGATCATGGACAGTTTTGTGACGATGTTCTTGCAGGGGATCGAGGAGCCGCCGAAGATCTCTTGAGTGTGTTGGACTGAATCAGGGTATACCCCCCACTTTTCGCTTTGCCGCTGCAATGGCACTAATTGGATACGGAGCCATCGTTGTTACCTTGACGGCAAGGTTGGATGGAACCAATGCGAGACGAAAGGCACTCACGAACATAGAAACCTGGGTGGCTACGCTGGTGGACATGCCGGGGCCCTCTAATTTCCTGTTCAGGAAGTGCCTCCATGATTTCCTCTTCGCTCTCCGCTATTAGTGCCGCTTGGTCATATCTCGTCGGTACGGGTGCTGCTGCCCAAGCCGGTGACAGACTGCCGTTGTCGATGGACAAGCTGTTCGATGTGCTGCAGCATGCCGACGTCGAGACATTCGAGTATGTCCTCTCTATGCATGCCGATATGGACCTCACGCAGTGCAATGACGAAGGCGAAACGCTGTTGCATGTGGCGGCGGCCGATGGTAATCGTGAGGCAATCGAGGCGCTGTTGCGTACGGGCAAGCTGGATGTCGATGTCCGCGCGACTCGTGCTGGGACGAGCGCGCCTGCGTCCACCGACGTGACGCCGTTGATCCTTGCTATCAAAGGCGGCCATAGGGACGCTGTGCTGGCGTTGATCGAGGCTGGGGCGAATATTAATGCCGTTACCAGCCAGCAATACTCGGTGTTGATGCTCGCCGTCTGCCTGAATAAGCCTGACGTCGTCGATTTGCTGCTAAAGAAGGGGGCGTGGGTGGATAACGTGGAGCCGCCTGAATTCACCCTGTTATCGGCAGCCGCCCGCTATAGCAGCGATCGTGTCATGAACGCTTTAATAGCTGCCAATGTGGGCGTGAATGCCACCGACGGCGAAGGGAACAGCCCTCTGATGGTGGCGGCGCGTTACGGCACGAAAAAGATGATCACGGCGTTGGTACAAGCGGGTGCCAAGGTCAACGCAACCAATTACGCGGGGGACACGGCGCTTCTCATTGGCGCTGCACATGGGCGCGAGCGTGCGGTGCACGCGTTGATAGCAGCCCATGCCGCGGTCAACGTTGCAAATCTGGCGGGAGACACGGCATTGATTCTTGCCAGCAGATTTGACCGGAATGCCGCGATACAGGCCTTGCCAAAGCCGCACGACTATGACAGCGCCTGCGTTTGGGACGCTCTGGCCGCGGATATGCGTTTGCGGCCGCAAAGGATCGTAGGGGCATTGATCTGTACTCATGCGGATATCCATGCCGCAAACCACGAGGGAGAAAACGGCGTGATGGCCGCTGCCCGAGTCGGGAACACTCAAGTCGCAGTCAGATTGATACAGGCAGGGGCGGATATCCATGCCACGGATAATTTAGGTCGCACCGCCGTGGAGTACGCGGCGGCGCACGGTCATGTCGCCCTGGCTGCTCAATTGCACGACTTGATGGAGCAGACTGAGCCCGTGGCCCCGGTGGGAATCGCGTGAGGCCGGTTCCGCCTGCTACCGGGAGGGCTCCTTCGAGCGGAAATGTTTGACAGACCAGATATGTGCGACCAGTGCCGGGGCAATCTATAGCGTACTCAACGACGCTTGCCATGGGGCATTGTCTTGTGTGTTGCCACTCATGCGTTTGCCTGACACTCGACCGGTGTATTGCTGATCTCCCGCCGTAAATTGAATCGTCTCTCCCTCGAGCCTAGCATCGGTGATCGGCGTGACGTTATCCCCGTCGCGTAGTGATCCGTTGAGCATTTGATAGGTTTGTTCCAGCACCAGCTCTTTGTCGCCGAGTTTCCAGGTGCCAGCGACTTTGGCGGGAACGATCCATTTGTGGGCGTTGCAGTAAGCGGTGCAGTTTTCGCTGACTTGCGCGGATTCGTCGGGTTGCCAGTCGCCCATGGTGAATGAGTTCGAGACGACTCGTGTGCCGGGTTTCATCTCCAGGATGATGGGGCGTAGACGTTCGTTCAGGCTGGGCAGCAGGAACAAGGTCAGTACGGTGGCTTCGGAGAAATCCGATTTGAAAATATCCGCTTGTTCGAATGTCGCTTTGTCTGCGACGCCCTCGGCTTTTGCCGCGCGTTGCGCCAGGGCTACCATGTCGGGATTGAATTCGATGCCGCGTGCCGTAGCGCCACGTTTGGCGGCGGTGATGACGGTGCGGCCATCGCCCGAGCCCAGATCGACCAGGCGGTCTTTGGGGGTGAGCTCGGCCATTTCCAGCATGCGGTCGACGAGTGCTTGAGGAGTGGGCACCCACACCACGTCTTTACCCGATTGACCTACGGTGGGCTCGTAGGTCGAGGCCTTGTCGGCCGTCGTTTGAGCGGCTACGCTGGCATGCCAGGCCATGGCGCACAGCACGGCAGATACTAGGGATTTTTGCAGCGTTTGCATTGACGTTCTCCTTGTTGAGAGGGCAAGTCAGAGGGCGGCATCGTCCCGCGGTTGGGCGGTGGCGACGGGGTCTACAGCTTTGTTTCTGAGCAACAAGAGCGGAGTGCCTGCGGCCAGTACGGCCAGTCCGATCCAGGCCGCAGCACCAGTGTGCAGAATGCTCGCGTGCAGCATGTACAGGCACGTCAGGCAGAACACGATCGGCGTGAGCGGATAGAGCGGGACGCGGTAGGGCAGTTGGCGTTCAGGGTGCCGCCAACGCAGCACGAATACGGCGAGCCCGATCAAAAGCAGGAATCCCCAGAACACCGGTGCGGTGTAGTCCACCATGGCTTTGAAGCCATCGCGGGTAATGGCGCCCATGCCTATCAGGGCCAGTGCGATGGCGCCTTGCACCAATTGCCCGTTGGCGGGTGTTTTGCCGCGGCCGTCCCAGACGCCCATCCAATGCATGACCGAGAGGTCTTGTGCCATGGCATAAAAGACGCGGGCTCCGGTAAAGATGGTGGCGTTCAGCGTGGATATGGCGGCGACGATAATGGCCAGCGTGACGATGGTTTCGCCCGTGGGGCCGGCGACTTGCCGCATCATGTCGGAGGCCACGGCATCCGAGGCGCGTAAACCGTCCAGGCCCAGAATGGAAACGAGGGCGAGATTGGCCAGCACATACAGGAGAATCAGAATGAGTGTGCCTGTGACGAGGACTTTCGCGATGTTGCGCGGCGCGTCTTTGAGTTCGCCGGTCAGATAGGACGCCTCGTTCCAGCCGCCAAAAGTGAGCAGTACAAAAATCATCGCCAGCCCTATCGCGGCGGTGTCGGGTGGGATGGGTGTTGTGGATGCAGCGACCTCCGCCGGCGTGCCGAATAGTCCAAAGAGAATGACGGCAGCGAGAGCGCCCACCTCGACGAGCGTCACGACGACCTGCAGCGTTTTGCTTTGCGCCGTGCCGATGATGTTGATACCCGTGAACAGGATGACCGAGAGGGCGGCGTAGAGTGCCGGGCCATAGGGACCTAACGGAAATAGTTGAGCAACATAATCGCCCAACATGAAAGCGACGCCTGCGATAGCGCCAGTCTGGATGACGGTGCCTCGTGCCCAGCCGAACAGCATGGCGACAGGACGTCCATAAGCGCGCGAGAGAAAGTGATATTCACCTCCTGCATGAGGATGCGCCGCAGAGAGTTCGGCATAACACAGCGCGCCGATCAGCGTGACCACGCCACCCGCCACCCAGACCATGATGAATGCCCATTCAGAGTCGACATTCGCCGCGACGATGGATGGTGTCCTGAAAATACCGATGCCGATGACCAAGCCTACGAGAATGACGACGGCGTCGAAGACCGAGAGCAGAGCCGCAGGCTTTGCCTCGATGTGATGAGCGTCTTGGGTGGGCTTCGGCCCCGCATGACGAACATTACCGGAGAGCGCGAGAGAGTCCGTACTATGCTGGTGTGGATTGTTCATGAGTTTGTAAGCTTCAGGACAATAAGCCGCCAGCGTGGCGGGGCGGAACTGCGGGAATTAAACGGACTTCAACAGGGAAAAGCCGAAGGTGTTGATGCCGTGTTCGCTACGGATACAGACAGACCCGCCATGCATGGAAGCGATGGCACGCACGATGGATAGACCGAGGCCGTGATGGACGCCGCTATGGGTGCGTGCGGCATCGCCACGGTAAAAGCGTTCGAATAGACGAGCCTGTTGTTCAGGCGGGATCGGGTCGCCGTGATTGGAAACGGAAACCCATGCATAGTCGCCGCGCATTTCAATGGCGACAACGACTTCGGTGCCGGCATACGCATAGCGCACGCTGTTCGAGAGCAGGTTGGCCAGTGCGCGATGGAACAGGCGTTTGTCGGCGTGTATGTGCGCATCGCCATCGACGCGGACAGTGAGATCGCGCTCGAAGAAGGTGTCCTCGACGTATTCCACGGTTTTACGAGACTCGGTCAACAGTGAGATATCGCTGAGTTCCGCGGCACGATGTCCGTTCTCGGCGCTGGATAGGAACAGCATGTCGTTGACGATGCTGCTCATTCGCTCGAGCTCTTCCAGATTGGATTCGAGCAGGTCTTGAAGTGCGCCGAGATCACGTTCGCGGACAAGGGCGACTTGCGTCTGACCTATGAGATTGGTCAGCGGTGTACGCAGTTCGTGGGCGACGTCGGCGTTGAATCCCTCAAGCTGCAACCACGCGGCCTCGCGGCGTTCGAGCGCGTTATTGAACGACACGGCGAGCTCGCGGATTTCCGGTGGCAGGCCGACGACGTCCAGCCGCTGCCGCGGATTATTGGGCGGCAGGCGGTTGGCCTGCCGGCTGAGCCGGCGCACGGGGCTTAGGCCCAGTTTTGCGATCCAGTATCCCAGTATGGCGACCAGCAAGATGCCCAGGGCTGAGGCGATGCTCATGACCCGGGTGAATTTTTCTTTGGTGTGGATGTAGGCCGAGCAGTCGAGTGCGACGATGAATTCCACTTCGGGCCGGTCACCGGAGGCGGGAATGATGCGGCTCAACGTTGCCCAGATGTTGGACGGCTCGCGGACTTTGATGAATCCGAACGGTTCGTCGGGCATTTTCCAGCCGTCCTCGAGCAACAAGGGGGCGCCGTATGCAAAGCGCTCGTCCGAGGAGCGTATCCAGTAACGAACCCGCGCACCTTCTTGGGAAAAACCGTCGAGTTTGCGGCGTACGGTCTCCCATTCGGGTTCGGTAGCGCGCGAGTGGATGTAGGGATCCAGCAACGTATGGTGATATTCAAGCTCACCGCGCACCTGTTCGCGTACGGAGTCGGTCAGTACGCAGTACAGAAAAAAAGCCACGCCGGAAAAGACCACTGCGGCGGTGATGGCGAACATCGTCGCCAATCGCCATGCAATGGGCAGGCTGCGTCTGGGCCGTATCATGCGGCGTCGTCCGATTGATCGCTATGCCGGTTTTCGAGTACGTAGCCCATGCCGCGAACGGTGTGCAGCAATTTGCGGCCATAGGGGGCATCGACCTTGGCGCGCAGGCGTTTGACGGCGACTTCGACGACGTTGATGTCGCTATCGAAATTCATGTCCCAGATCTGCTCGGCGATCATGAGTTTGGAGAGGACTTCCCCCTGATGGCGGGCGAGCAGGCTGAGCAGCGAAAACTCTTTGGCGGTGAGATCCAGGCGCTGGCCTGCACGGGTGACTTTACGCGCGAGGAGATCGATCGTCAGATTGTCGATTTGCAGCGTGGTGACCTCGTGGCCCTCGGTGCGGCGTCGCGTCTGGGCTTGCAGGCGGGCTACCAGCTCTGTGAACGAAAAGGGTTTGGGCAGATAGTCGTCGGCGCCTTTGCGCAATCCGGTCACGCGGTCGTCGACGGCGCCGCGAGCCGATAGCATGATGACGGGCGTGGATTTCTGGCGGCGTAACTGAGTCAGCACCCCATAGCCATCCAGGCCAGGGAGCATCAGGTCCAGGACGATGGCGTCATAGTCGAACTCGAGTGCCAGATGCAGCCCATCGACACCCGTGTCGGCGACATCGACGGTATAGCCGAGTTCGGTCAGTCCTCGCAGAATGTAGGAAGACGTTTTCGCTTCGTCCTCGACGACAAGTACTCGCATGGTGGAATGTGGCTTTTGTACCAGGGGAAAAATGGCTCGTACAGCAGGGAATCAGTTTACGCAGGCCCGTAGGTCATCGCGCTGACGATACGCTGACATTTTTGTCAGCCGGAAGGCGGTGCTGCCCGGGGGCAGCGCGCCGGGTCTCTGGCCGTGGCAAACGCCCGGTATCAAACCATGCCTAGTGTAGGCCAATCAGCGATGTTCGCCGTCCACATAGAGCCAATGTCCGCCAACGCGCAGAAATCGACTGAGTTCGTGCAGGCGCGTCGCACGGCCGGCCTGACGGCAGCGAGCCACGAATTCGACTGTGGCGTGATCGGCGTCTGGCTGGTGGTGTTGCTTGATCTGCAAGCCTAGCCATTTCAGATCGGAGGGGTTGCGCTCTAGTTGAGCGGGACGTGTGTCGGGGTGCCAGGTGTCCAGCAGGTATGGCAAGTCGTCCAGCACAAAGGCGCTGTAGCGCGAGCGCATCAAGGCGAGGGCATCAGGGGCGAGCAGGCGTTGCGGGCCGCGATGCCATCGCTCGCAGCAACGCGCATAGGCCAGGCCGCTTTCGCACGGACAAGCGGGCATCGTTCAGGCCACCAGATCCTGATAGTCGGGGTGCCGGGCAATATAGGCTACGGCATAGGAACACAAGGGCAGGACGCGCCAGCCGCGTTGGCGAGCCGTGTCCAGGGCATGGCGAGTCAGTGCCGCTGCGATGCCCCGGCCGCCGACGGCACTGGGGACACCGGTGTGCTGGATGATCATGGTGTTGTCGCGCAACTGATAATCCAGGACGCAGGCGTGGCCGTCGACGCGGGTTTGGAAGCGGCCTTGCGGCTCGTTATGATCAATGATGAGCGTGGTGTCGGACATGGTCGTAAAGCCAGGAAGACAAGCCGGTTTGCGATGACCGGCGAACCGGCCGCGATATGCAGATCAACGATACAGGAACAGGATAACCCAGACTGCGATCATGGCGGCAAGGCCCACCCAGCACGACACCCAGAAGCCTACGATGGGGACTTTTACACTGAACGGCACGCGTTTGGGCTCAACGTGGCTGAGTTGCTTGTTGGCGTGGGCAAACAGGCCGAAATTGAATCCCGGAAAGGCCAGGCGAAAGAAATAGTCCTGCAAGATGGAGGTCTTGATGACCAATGGGAATTGCCGAAACGATCCGTGCTTCAGCAAGGGATGTTTCAACGTCGCGTTGATTCTGTCCGTTTGTATAAAGAACAGCAAAACGCCGCAGATCGAGCAGACAAGGAAGCACAACGTGACGAGACTGAATGCGTAGGCGAGAACGGGAGTGGACATGAGATGCAGTGCAGTAATGCAGTAATGGATGGCTAGGCGTGCTGGGCGGTGAGGCGGGAGCTACCCGCGTGTCTGTCCTTCGCCGCTAAGTACCCATTTCAGGGTGGTCAGGCCTTCGAGGCCGACAGGGCCGCGTGCGTGCAGCCGGTTGGTCGATATGCCGATTTCAGCGCCCAGGCCATATTCGAACCCGTCTGCGAAACAGGTGGGCAGATTGACATAGACTGAGCTGGAGTCGACCTCGCGTTGAAAGCGCTGGGCGGCCGAGAGGTCTTCGGTCACGATGGCGTCGGTATGTCCGGAACCCCAGCGAGCGATGTGTTCGATGGCCTGGTCCAGCGAGTCGACGATGCGCACGGCCAGAATCGGGCCCAGGTATTCAGTGGCCCAGTCTTCGTCGGTGGCGGGCTTGGCGGCGGGCACGATCTCGCATGTGCGAGGGCAGCCACGCAGCTCGACGCCGTGTGCGGTAAACGCGGTCGCCAGGCGCGGCAGGATCGAGATGGCGGCGCCGGCGTCGATCAGCAGAGTCTCCATGGCGCCGCAAATGCCGTAGCGATAGGTCTTGGCGTTAAAGGCAATGGTGTGGGCCTTTTGTGGATCGGCGGCGGCATCGATGTAGACGTGGCAATTGCCGTCCAGATGTTTGATCAAGGGCACGCGGGCTTCGCGCGCCAGCCGGGCGATCAGGCCTTTGCCGCCTCGGGGAACGATGACGTCGATGTGCTCCGTCATGGTGATGAGCTTGCCCACGGCGGCGCGGTCGGTCGTGCCGACGACCTGGACGGCTTCGGGGGGCAGATTGGCGGCTTGCAGGCCGGTTTGTACGATCTGTCCGAGCGCGACATTGGAATGAAAGGCTTCGCTGCCACCGCGCAGGATGGTGGCATTGCCGGATTTCAGGCACAGCGCCGCCGCATCGATGGTGACGTTGGGGCGCGATTCGTAAATGATGCCGATCACGCCCAGCGGCACGCGCATTTGAGCTACGCGCATGCCATTGGGGCGGACGGTGCCTGCCGTGGTGCTGCCAATTGGGTCTGGCAGATTGGCGATCTGACGCAAGCCTTCTGCCATTTTGCCGATGGCGTTGTCCGATAGGGTCAGGCGGTCGAGCAGTGCGGGCTCCAGGCCGTTGGCGCGTGCGGCCGCGAGGTCTTTGGCGTTGGCGGCCTTCAGGGGAGCGCGATTTTCCAGGAGCGCGTCGGCCATGGCGAGCAGCGCCTGGTTCTTGGCCGCGCCACTGGCACGCATCATGGCCCGCGAGGCGCGCCGGGCGTTTTCGCCCAAGGCCTGCATGGCGTTATCGATATCGGAAGAGGACATGAGAGTGTCTGGCATGATTCGGAAGACGGTGCAGCATGCACCGGCAGATAGCCCTAAGTGTATCGTGCTGGGCGGCAGTGAAGGGAGGGCCGCCGCTGCGCGGCACCAGGTCCACCAGTGCACGGCGCCAGGCCGCTATGGGAGAGTGCAACCGCAGGGAGCGGCAGCGCGGTGTGGCGGCTGGACGGCACAGCATGCAGCAGCCTGGGCCGCGAGCCGCAAGACCTGACCGTCATCGGGCACGGCTGCCGGCGGCCGCGACGCGCAGCGCCAGTCGGGTCATTTCTTCCCACGCGTCTGCGAGGCGTCCGGGGACGGTCAGGCCCTTGATCAGCCGGTCTACCTCGTGCGCATGCTGGACCGCCGCCGGCCAGGCTTTGGCGGGGATGCGGCCCAGGGCTTGCAGGGCCAGTTTCTCGTGAGCGCCAAATATCCTCAGCCGGCGCATCAGTGCGCCGGCGTCCTGGCCCGTGGCGCGGGCTTCGGCAACTCGTGCCAGCAGGCGGATCTCGTCGCCAACGGCCCACAGGACCAAGGGCAGGGCCTCGCCTTCGGCGCGCAGGCCCTCCAGCATGCGGATGGTGCGCGGTGCGTCGCCCGCCAGCATGGCATCGCGCAGGCCGAAAACATCGTAACGGGCGACGTTGAGCACGGCACGTTCGACGTCCTCAGCGGCCAATTGGCCCTCTGGATAGAGCAGGCCCAGTTTCTGGATTTCCTGGTGGGCGGCCAGGAGGTTGCCTTCGACTTTGTCAGCCATCCATTGCATTGTGGCGGCGTCGGCACGCTGGTTCTGGCGCGCCAGGCGGGCGCCGACCCAGGCGGGCAGGCGGCTGCGTTCGATCGAGGCGATGTCTATCATCATGCCGCTCTGCGCCAGCGCCTGGACCCACTTGGACTCGCGCGTCGCCTTGTCCAGGCGGGGTAGGGCCACGACGATCAGAGTGTCGTGATCGGGTTGCGCTGCGGCTTGCGTCGCCAGTTTCGTCAGTGTGTCCGCGCCAGTTTTTCCAGGTTTGCCGGTGGGAAGCTTGATTTCCAGAATGCGCTTGTCACCAAAGAGCGAGACGCTTTGTGTTGCGGCGAAAACCGCGCTCCAGTCACTGCGCGCATCCATGATCATGGACGTGCGATCGGTGTACCCGGCCTGGCGTGCAGCGGCTCGCAGGGCGTCAGTGGCTTCTATGACGAGCAGAGGTTCGTCGCCAGATATGGTGTACAGCGGCGCCAGGCGCTGCCCGGCGCGTTGCAGATGCTCTGCCAATCGGTCAGCGTCTAGCGACTGCCCCATGCGTCACCACGTGCCCGTGCCGGGCGTTCCAGGTGTTTGCCATGTTTCCGGTCGATTGTCGGACGGCACGGCATTCGGATCGTAGACCGGCGATTCGGGATCGCTTTCGCCACGCTGGGCGGCCTCGTACGCATTATGTACGTCTGGCGCCGTCAAGCGTCGGAGCAAGCGGCTGACCAGGGCTTGCTGCATGGATTGGTACAGGGTCTCCATTTGCGCTTCTTTGGCCTGGACGACTTGATCGTCGTACGGCATTTCGCGATAGATCGAGAGCGTGGTGTCGGGCAGGATGGCCACACCCTTATTGGTGATCAGGCGAAATGTGAAGTTGATGCCGAGTTCGTATTCCTCGACACGGCCTTGTGCATTGAGCGATACCTCGCGCAGTGAGCGGCTATTGTCGACCACTTGCAACACGGCGTCCGCTTCTTTGGTTTGCTCTACCAGGCGCGTGTTCGGTGATGCTGCGCGTACTGCCCGCCGGACGTCGGCACCGAAGCGCGTGTTTTCGGGAATGCCGACATAAAGCGTGCTGAACGGCAATGGCGTTACGCCACGCATGGCGAAGCCGCACGCCGCCAGCAGCATGACGGTCGCCAGGCTGGCCGCGCGCAGCCACCAGCGTGAGCGGAAATGTTGCAGACGGGGCGGAGCAAAGTGCATGCGTGACCTCTTAACCAACGACGTTGACGAGCTTGCCCGGCACGACAATCACGCGCTTGGGCGGGCGGCCTTCGAGGAAGCGGGAGACTTCCTCCTGACTGGCGGCGAGTTGTTCGATTTCTGCTTTCGAGGCCTGTGCGGCGACGCGGATCGAGCCACGCAGTTTGCCATTGACTTGCAGCATGAGCTCGATCTCGTCGGCTACCAGCGCGGCCTCGTCGACGTGCGGCCAAGGCGCATCCAGCAGATCGCCCAGCGGAGCTGCGTAACCCAGATCACGCCACAGATGCCACGTGATGTGCGGTACGACCGGATACAGCACGCGCAGCAGGATGCCGATGGTTTCGGCGCGAGCGGCATCGGCATGGGTTCCGTCGGGGAGCTTGGCGCTGTCGATGGCGTTGAGCATTTTCATGCAGGCAGACACCACCGTGTTGTATTGGATACGCTGGTAATCGTAGTCGGCTTGCTTGAGCAGGCTGTAGACCTCGCGGCGCAGATCCTTGACGGGGGCGGGGGCTTGCGTCCAATCGCTGCCGGCAGCCAGGCCGCGGGCAATGGCCTCGTGTTGGCCATGGCACAGCGCCCACAGGCGGCGCAAGAATCGATTCGAGCCGTCTACACCAGAATCAGACCACTCCAGCGTTTGCTCGGGCGGGCTGGCGAACATGACAAACAGGCGCGCGGTATCGGCGCCCAGGGTATCGATGAGCGCCTGCGGATCCACGCCGTTGTTTTTCGACTTGGACATGGTGCCCACGCCGCCATACTGCACGTCGGAACCGTCGGCCTTGAGCTTGGCGCCGATGATGGCGCCCTTGGCGTCGTACTGATTTTCGACTTCTTCGGGCCAGAAATACTCGATGCCGCCCTGGGCGTTTTTACGCGAGTAGATGTGGTTCAACACCATGCCCTGGCACAGCAGCTTGGTGAAGGGCTCGTCAAAGTTCAGCAGGCCCATGTCGCGCATGACGCGCGTCCAGAACCGGGCGTATAACAGGTGCAGCACGGCGTGTTCGATGCCGCCGATGTACTGGTCCATGGGCATCCAGTAATCGTTGCGGGTGTCGACCATGGCCTCGTCGTTGCCCGGCGAGGTGTAGCGCATGAAATACCACGACGAGTCCACAAAGGTGTCCATCGTGTCGGTTTCGCGCCGCGCGGGCTTGCCGCAGCTGGGGCACGAGCACGACAGAAATGCCTCGTTTTTGGCCAGCGGGTTGCCGCTGCCGTCGGGAATCAGATCATCGGGCAGAACGACTGGCAGGTCTTTTTCGGGCACGGGGACCGGACCGCAGTCGGGGCAGTGGATGATGGGGATGGGGGTGCCCCAGTAACGCTGGCGCGAAATTCCCCAGTCGCGCAGGCGCCAGGTGGTTTGTTTTTCACCGAGGTCCTGGGCCGTCAGGTCGGCCGCAATCGCGTCCACGGCTTCGCGGAAGGTCAGGCCATCATATTTGCCGGAATTGACGGTACGGCCGCTTTGTTTGTCGCCGTACCATTCTTGCCAGGCATCGGTGGAATAGGTCTTGCCCTCCAGCGCGACGACTTGCTTGATGGGCAATTGGTATTTCTGAGCAAAGGCGAAATCGCGCTCGTCGTGTGCGGGCACGCCCATGACTGCGCCGTCGCCGTAGCTCATGAGCACGTAGTTGCCTACCCAGACGTCAACTTGCTCGCCTGTCAGAGGGTGAGTGACGGTCAAGCCCGTAGGCATCCCGGATTTTTCGCGGGTGGCGATTTCAGCTTCGGTCGTGCCGCCGAGCTTGCATTGTTCGATAAACGCGGCGAGCTCTGGATTGGATTGCGCAGCGTGTGTGGCCAACGGGTGTTCAGGCGCAACGGCGCAGAACGTGACGCCCATGATGGTGTCGGCACGCGTGGTAAAGACGTACAGCTTGCCATCCTGGATGAGTTGGCCGTCCGTGCCGGCGATCTGGTGCGGGAACGCAAAGCGCAGGCCCTCGGATTTGCCGATCCAGTTTTCCTGCATGATCCGCACGCGCTCCGGCCAGCCGGGCAGGCCGGAGCGGACTTGTTCCAGCAGCTCGTCGGCGTAGTCGGTGATGCGCAGGTAGTAGCCGGGGATCTCGCGTTTTTCCACGAGGGCGCCCGAGCGCCAGCCGCGTCCGTCAATGACTTGTTCGTTGGCCAGCACGGTCTGATCGACCGGATCCCAGTTGACGACCTGCGTCTTGCGATAGGCGATGCCTTTTTCGAGCATCTTCAGGAACAGCCATTGGTTCCATTTGTAGTATTTGGGGTCGCAGGCGCACATTTCGCGCGACCAGTCGATCGCCAGACCCATCGATTTCATCTGCTTTTTCATGTAAGCGATGTTGTCGTAGGTCCATTTGGCCGGCGGAACTTTGGACTTGATGGCGGCGTTTTCGGCGGGCATGCCGAATGCGTCCCAGCCCATCGGCATCAGTACGTTGTAACCGCGCATGCGCAGCTGGCGCGCCATCATGTCGTTGATGGTGTAGTTGCGGACGTGACCCATGTGAAGCTTGCCGCTGGGGTACGGCAGCATGGAACACGCGTAGAACTTTGGCTTTTCGGAGCCGTCGGCGTTCTGGGCGTGCTCGGTGACACGGTAAGCGTCGCGGGCCTGCCAGTCTTGGTGGGCGGCTGCTTCGACGGCGGTGGGGCTGTAACGTTCCTGCATGGGCTCGTGCGCGTATCTATAGAAAGAAAGTGGGCCGCCGTTGCGTAACGCAACGACGGTCAAACCCCTGATTATAGAGAGTCCCTAGCCGCGAGGGGCCGGGGGCGGGTTTTCGGGGATGCGAGCCGACGGGGACCAGGCGGCATAGGCCAGGCCGGCCAGGCTCACAGCCAGTCCCCCGGCCGAGACCGCCAGCCATCCGCCAGCAGCGTACAGGAACGACGATATCAGTGAGCCGGCTGCGCCGCCGATAAAATAAGACGTCATGTAACCAGCGGTGAGTCGGCTGCGGGCGTCGGGTTGCAGTCGATAGATGGAGGTCTGGTTGGTGACATGAACGCCTTGGATCATCATGTCCAGCATGACGACACCGATCAGCAGCGCTGCCAGCGAGTGTGCTCCCAGTGCGAGCAGGATCCACGAGGCCGCCAACAGTATCAGTCCGATCCTCGTCGCCAGATTGCCGCGTCCACGATCGTTGAGACGGCCGAATCGATTGGCGGCAAAAGCGCCTGCCGCGCCCGCCAGGCCAAATAGGCCAATGGTGCTGTCACTGTACGAATAGGGGGGATTGGCCAGCAGGAACGTCAGTGGCGTCCAGAACATGCTGAAAGAGGCGAAGATCAACGCCCCCAGCAGCGAGCGTGCCCGAAACAGGGGCTCACGTGCGTAGAGATGAAAAATAGAGGCCAGCAAGCTTGTGTAGCTGAGATGCGTGCTGGCCTTATAACGCGGCAATACGCGCCACAACGCCGCCGCCATGATGAGCAGCAATCCTGAAGCGACCCAGTAGACCGTGCGCCAACTGCCCAGTTCAGCGAGCCCTCCTGCTACCGTGCGTGCCAGCAGAATGCCGAGCAACAGGCCGCTCATGACTGTGCCCACGGCCTTGCCGCGCTGGTGAGGGGCAGCCAATGTGGCGGCGAATGGCACGAGGACCTGGGCGACTACGGACACAATCCCTGTGGCGGCGGTGCCTGCCAGCAGCATCGGAAAGCTGTTGGCAAAGCCTGAAATCAACAAGCCCAGCGCACTCAGCAGGGTCATGGACACGATCAATGCGCGGCGTTCAAGCATGTCGCCCAGGGGAACCAGCAGCATCAGACCGGCGGCATACGATAGCTGGGCCGTCATGACGATGCTGCCGGCAGCGGTTTCGTTCAAGCCGAATTGCTGACTGATGGTATGCAGCAAGGGCTGTGCGTAGTAATTGCTGGCGACGATCAGCCCGGTGGCCGCGGACATCAACAAAATGATGGGCGTGGTCAATGTGGGGGCGCGGACGGAGGGGGCGTGAGACATGGGAGGGACTGCAGTCAAGAAGAATGGGCGTTGGCGTCATGCGCGCTGAGCAGTTGGCGCAGCAGCGTCGCGAGATGCTTGCGATCGGCTGCAGATAGGGGGCTCAATAGCTCCTCTAGCTTGATCAGGTAGTCATCCAGCACGGCTTTGATGACGCGCAATCCCTGAGGTGTCAGAGACACCATGACGCTGCGGCGATCGTCGGGGTTCGGCGCACGGATCAGCAGACCGGCTTGTTGCAAACTATCCAGACGATGCGTCATGGCGCCGGAAGACAGCAAGAGGGCGCCGACCAAGGCCTGCGGGTTCAATGCATGTGGCGGGCCCGCGCGATACAGCGTGGCCAGCACGTCGAATTCACCTTGATGCAGGCCATATTCGCGAAAAGTGGTGTCCACCTCGCGGGCAGCCAGCGTATGCAGGCGAAACAGCCGGCTGAAGACTGCCATGCTGGAAACGTTCAGTTCGGGGCATTGCTCGTGCCATTGGCCGAGTACGAAATCGACGTGATCGCGCATGGTTATCTTTACATGAAGTATTTTGATATAAAGATAAAAGGACTGGCTTTGAATGTCAAACGCCGGGCGCAAAAACGGCAAGGCCCGCCTCTTGCGAGACGGGCCTTGCCGATCAAACTGTAGGGACTATGCGCAGATTTACTGAGCGGCGTCTTTCAGTTTTTTCAGAGGACGGACCTTGACCTTGACCGAAGCGGGCTTGGCCGGGAACCAGCGCTCTTGGCCGGTGAACGGGTCTTTGCCGAAGCGCTTGGCCTTGGCAGGAACCTTTTGCACGGTGACTTTGAGCAGGCCAGGCAGAGAGAACTCGCCAACGCCTTTTTTGTTTACCGAACCCAGTGCAGCGTTTTCCAGTCCGGCCAGAACGGCCTTGACCGATTTGGCTTCCACGCCGGTCTGTGCGACCAGGTGAGCAACCAACTGCGACTTGTTCAGCGCTTCTTTGATGACGGGAGCCGCAACCGTTTTTACTGCAGCGGTCTTGGCAGCGGTTGCCTTTTTGGCAGGTGCTTTCTTAGCCGCAGCCTTGGTGGCAGGGGCTTTGGCAGCGGTCTTGCTGACTTTCTTGGCGGGAGCTTTTGCTTTGGTAGCCATGGTCGAAATCCGTATGTTGAGAACGCGAGTGAGCTCGGTACCGAAGATCGGCACGTGGCACCTCGCGCCCGATGATAGCGGAACTTCAGGCGCTGTGTGCGTATTTCTTTGCGTTGACCCCTTAAAACATGTTGTTTTCGTGACAAAGACACGGCCGATTGCAATCTCAGTTAGCTGTAATTTATATCGTGATACGATATTTTTCGGGATCGGTTTGGCGGCCGATCCTGTTTGCTTTTGTCGCTGCGATCTCTGTTCTTTAATCCTGCGTTTCTCATATGGCTCCTCTTGCTTCTATGTCTTCTGCGCGTACGCCTGGCACGTCGCGCTTAGGTGATTTCACGACGGACCGCCGGGTCCTTTTATTAATGTTGATGGCGGTGCTGGTTGGTTTGGCTGGCGTGGGTGCCGCGTGGCTGTTGCTGCGCTTGATTACGCTGTGTACCAACCTGGCCTATTTCGGCCGCCTGTCGTTGGAGGAGCTGCCGATTGCGAGTCATGCCTTGGGGTGGTGGGCCGTTGCCGTACCGGTGGTGGGTTGCATCATCATCGGCTTCATGGCGCGCTACGGTTCAGAGAAAATTCGCGGTCATGGTATTCCTGAGGCCATGGAAGCAATCCTGATTGGCAAAAGCCGCATTCAGCCCAAGGTCGCAGTGCTCAAGCCCGTATCGTCGGCCATCTCTATCGGTACGGGTGGCCCCTTTGGCGCCGAGGGTCCCATCATCATGACTGGCGGCGCGATCGGTTCGTTGCTGGCGCAGATGGTGCATATGAGTTCCGGCGAGCGCAAGACGCTGCTGGTGGCCGGTGCCGCGGCCGGTATGACAGCGGTGTTTGGCACGCCTGTTGCCGCGATTTTGCTGGCGGTTGAACTGCTGCTGTTTGAATGGAAGCCGCGCAGTTTTTTGCCGGTGGCTGTGGCAGCCATCGTGTCGGCAGCGGCACGGCCTTTGTTGTTGCACAGTGCTCCGATTTTTCCGTATGCAGGTGTGGGCGAGCCGTCGTTGCCCCATGTGGTGGCGTGGGCGGGCCTTGGTGTGCTGGCGGGATTGGGGTCTGGCGTACTGACCTCATTGGTGTATCTATTTGAAGACTGGTTCGAAAAACTGCCTGTTCATTGGATGTGGTGGCCGGCCTTGGGCGGTTTGGTCATCGGCATCGGCGGCATGATCGAGCCCTCTGCGTTAGGCGTGGGATACGACAACATCACGGATTTGCTGGCCGGCAAACTGGCGATTCAAGCCGTATTGCTGCTGTTGGTCGTGAAAGTGGTGATCTGGTCTGTCGCGTTGGGTTCAGGGACTTCGGGTGGTGTGTTGGCGCCGTTGTTGATCTTTGGCGGTGCGCTGGGGGCATTGATGACGCCATTGCTGCCTGAGGCGAGCCCGGGATTCTGGGCCTTGCTGGGAATGGCGGCCATGATGGGCGGCACGATGCGCGCACCGTTGACGGCCACATTATTCGCCGTGGAGCTGACGGGTAATTTCAGTGTGCTGTTGCCTGTGCTGACAGCCTGCGCGTTTGCTTATGGCCTGACCGTACTACTGCTGAAGCGTTCGATCCTGACTGAGAAAATTGCACGCCGCGGCCACCACGTCACGCGTGAATATCACGTGGATCCTTTCGATCTGGTGCGTGTGTCAGCGGTGATGACGACCACGGTACAGACGCTGCCGGCCTCAATGAGCGTGGCCGATGCCATTGCACATTTCACGACATCGCAGCGGCGCCATACCGCTTATCCTGTGGTGGATGCACAAGGCAAAGTGGTGGGGGAAATGACGCGCGCCGATAGCCTGGCATGCACCATGGAGGACGAAGACAGCGCACGTCCGTTGGGCGACATGATGGCCGAGCGTGAACTTTTCCTGGGTTATCCTGACGAACTTGCCAGCCAAGTGGCTGATCGTATGGCGTTGACAGGGGTTGGCCGCGTGCCGATTGTCGAGCGTGCGACCGGACGCTTGGTGGGATTGGTGGGCCGCAAAGACCTGCTGCGTGTGCGGGCTGGCCGGCTGCGCGACGAGCGTGAGCGTACCGCCTATTTCCGTTGGCGTAGTGTGCGCCGGCGTCCGGTTGATTCCCAGTAGGAGTTCTCTTGTTCAAGAAAGTATGTGCCAGCTGGCTGCTCGTTGCAGCCTGCGTGGCGGGTGTGCCTGCGCAAGCCGCGGCTGTTGTGCCACCGCCGGTGACGGCCAAAGCGTGGTTGTTGCTCGATGCCACGAGCGGTCAGGAAATCGCGTCATTCAATCCTGATACGCGAATCGAGCCGGCGTCGTTGACCAAGGTCATGACGGCTTATCTGGTGTTTCAAGCGTTGCGCGATGGACGGCTGTCGGCACAACAGCAGGTGACAGTTTCGACACGAGCCTGGAAAGTCGCGCCGGGCAGCTCCAAGATGTTTCTCGAGCCAGGCAAGCGCGTGTCGATCAATGACTTGCTGTATGGCTTGTTGGTGCAGTCGGGCAACGATGCGGCGATCGCGTTGGCCGAGGCGACCTCGGGTTCGGTCGAGGCGTTCGTGCAGCGGATGAACGAGCAGGCTGGGCAGATGGGGCTGCACGGAACGCGTTTTGCGAGTCCGCATGGCCTGCCCGATCCGGCGACCTACTCGACAGCTCGCGATCTGTCGGTGTTGGCGCAGCGTCTGGTTAGCGATTTTCCCGATCTGTATAAGACCTATGATTCGGTGCGGACCTTTACCTATAACAATATTTCGCAGTCGAATCGCAATCGCCTGTTGTGGTTGGATCCGAGTGTAGATGGCTTGAAAACCGGCCATACTGACTCGGCGGGATACTGTCTGATAGCCTCGGCGGAGCGGCCCGATGGCCAGATGCGCCGGCGTTTGATCAGCGTGGTGCTGGGCACGGGCTCTGACAAACTGCGTACCCAGGACAGTCAGGTGTTGTTGAACTGGGGGTTCCAGAGCTTCAAGACCGTCAAGCTGTATGCTAAGGGTGAGGCGATGGACACGCCGCAGGTCTGGAAAGGCGAACTGGATGCTGTGCGTATCGGACTGGCGCGCGATGCTTACGTGACGGTTCCGCGGGCATCGGAGGTCAAACCGGTCGTGACGCAACAGCAGCCGTTGATCGCGCCGATTGCCGCGCAGGCTGAGGTAGGATCGTTGCAAGTGTTGGTTGACGGCCAGCCCGCCGGGCAGTGGCCGGTCGTGGCGCTGGATGCGGTGCCGCAGGCCGGGATCATGGTACGCACCTGGGATACGGTGCGGCTGTGGTGGCGGCAGGCCATGGGGTAGATGCGAGCGGCGCCGTTCAATAGCGAGGACGGCCGGTTTGAGCGGTGCGCTGCCATGACAGAAAGGTCGTGAGCCGCGCGGCACAATAACAGGAAAGGAGCGATCATGACCGTCGATATTCCTGGATTTTCGTCACCGGCCGTTGGGCTGGATGCGCCGTTGGAATTGCTTTCGGCGTGCCATGATCGTATGGGCCGCCAATGCGCCACGCTGCGGCGGTTGGCTGCGCATGTGGCCCAACATGGTTCCGATGCCGTGGCGCAGACGGCGGCCGCCAGCGTGCTGAGATACTTCGATACGGCGGCCGTGCTGCATCACCGTGACGAAGAAGCCGATCTCTTTCCCGCGCTGATCGATTCCATGGCCGGTTCGGACGCGAGATGTCTGCATGAGATGGTGGATGGCTTGACGCAGGAACACCGTCAATTGGAGGCCCTGTGGCGCCGTTTGCATGATCCCCTGGAGGCCGTCAGTGCGGGGCAGCCTGCCGAACTCGACGAGGCCGGTGTCGAGCAGTTTTGTGCGCAGTATGCCGAGCATATTCAGCGCGAGGAAGACGAATTGTTGCCCATGGCTGCGCGATTGCTGGACGATCTGGCGCTGTCAGATATCAGTCAGGCGATGCGGGCGAGGCGCGGTGGCGGGACGAGCTAGGTGCGGATATGCCGTGTCCTGCAACAAAATCGGGCCGCTCATTGGATGGTAGCGGGTACCCGCCCGTAAGAATGTCCATGTGATTGCCACTGTGCATTGCACGCATCAATGCATGGGATTACCCTATATGCCCGCTGGTTATAAGCGGTGCGTTGTCGCTGGTCTATCGCCTGCCCATTAATATGAACTCGTGGCGTTGAATCGGACCCGGCCGACAATCCTCATCACAATAGGAAGATGCAGCGCGTGGCTAAGTTGGCAAATCGCATATTTGGTACGTGGATTCATGATGTCGGACCTGCCTCGCTGCGGGCCGATGCTTTTGCCGGGCTGCTGGGGGCGTTGCTGGTGCTGCCGCAAGGGGTGGCGTTTGCCACCTTGGCGGGCTTGCCGCCCGAGTATGGGCTGTATTCGGCCATAGTGCCCTGTGTGGTGGCTGCGTTGTTTGGTTCCAGCCGCCATGTGATGTCGGGCCCGACGAATGCCAATTCACTGGCGCTGTATGCCGTGCTGGCGCCATTGGCAATGGCCGGCAGTCACGACTATATCCAGATGGCGCTGGCGGTCACGATTCTGGTGGGGATTCTGCAGTTGTTGGTCGGCGCGCTGCGGTTGGGGGCATTGGCGAATTTCATTTCGCCTTCTGCGCTGTTCGGCTTTACCAGCGGCGCAGCCTTGTTGATCGCGGTGCATGCGTTGAAAGACGCGTTGGGCCTGGACGGTATTCACGCGCATGGCGCGGGGGCTGTATTACTGGGCGTGGCGAGGGGGCTTGGCGAGCTGCATTGGGGGGCGCTGCTGGTGGCGCTGGTGACGATCGGCGTGTCATTGGTAGCGCGCCGTTGGGATCGTCGCAAGCCGCATATGCTGATCGGCCTCGCAGCGGGAACCGCAGTGGCTGCTGCACTGAATGCCTGGGTGTTTTCCGAGCCGGGCAGCGGCATTCGGGTGTTGGGCAAGCTGTCTCAGCCTATCCCGCCATTTCATGTGCCTGAGGTCCCGTGGAGTTCCTTGCCGGATTTGCTGGGCCTGGCCTTTGCCTTATCCATTGTGGCGCTGGCGCAATCGATTTCGATTGCCAAGGTGGTAGCGTCGCGGTCGGGGCAGGCGATCGACGCCAATCGCGAATTCATGGGGCAGGGGCTCTCGAATATCGTGGGCGGTTTTTTCTCGTCCTATTTGTCCTGCGGCTCGCTGAATCGCTCGATTCCCAACTTCGAATCAGGGGCGCGTACCCCCATGGCTGCGGTATTTGCCGCGGTGTTGTTGATGTTGCTGGTGACGGTGAGCTCGCCTTTGCTGGCACAAATTCCGTATGCGGCGATTGCAGGGCTGCTGTTGCTGGTGGCGTGGAATTTATTGGAGTTGCCGCACTGGCGGCGTATCGCGGGTGTGCAGCGCAACGAGTTCTTGATTGCGCTGGCGACCATGGTGGCGACGGTGACGATCCGTATGGAGATCGCGATTTTGCTGGGGACCTTGCTGTCGCTCATGACATATCTGCATCGTACCTCGCACCCTGCCATGCGCACGATGGGATTCAGGGCGAGCGATCCCGATCGTCATTTTGCCGTGCTCGAAGGGAACTCGGACGAGATGCCCGAATGTCCGCAATTGAAATTGCTGCGCATGGAGGGCTCGGTCTATTTTGGTGCTGTGGCTCACGTCGCTGATCGGCTGCAGGCGTTGCGTAGCCAGTCCAATGCGCAGCGCCATCTGCTGGTGATGACGAAAAGCATGAATTTCATCGATCATGCAGGGGCGCTGGTGTGGGAATACGAGCTGCGTAAGCGGCGCGAAATGGGGGGCGACCTGTATTTTCATCGACCCCGGCCCGAGGTGATGCAAATGTGGCACCGCATGGGGTTTGTCGACTATCTGGGCGAGGACCATATCTTTCCGGACAAGGCGACCGCGATCGCACAGATTTTCCAGCGTTTGGATCCCGATATCTGTGCGGGCTGTACGGCGCGTATTTTCCGAGAGTGCAATCAACGGCCGTTCAGGCCCACTGGCGATGTCGGCGGCAATGATGCATGATCCGCAATGAAAAAGGCCTCGCGATGGTGCGAGGCCTTTTTTACGACGTCGAAAACAGGCTGGATTACTTCAGCTTGGTTTCTTTGTAGTCAACGTGCTTGCGAGCGACGGGATCAAATTTCTTGATCAGCATCTTTTCGGGCATGTTGCGCTTGTTTTTGGTGGTCGTGTAAAAGTGGCCCGTGCCGGCAGTCGACTCGAGCTTGATCTTTTCGCGGATACCTTTGGCCATGTCTTGCTCCTAGATTGTGATGGGGCCGGATCAGGCCAGTTCGCCACGGGCGCGCAGGTCGGCCAGGACAGCGTCGATGCCGTTCTTGTCGATGATGCGGATGGCCTTGGTGGAAACACGCAGGCGAACCCAGCGGTTTTCGCTCTCGACCCAGAACCGGCGCGATTGCAGGTTGGGCAGGAAGCGACGCTTGGTCTTGTTGTTAGCGTGGGAAACGTTGTTGCCCGTCATCGGGCCTTTGCCAGTTACTTGGCATACGCGTGCCATGATTTTACCTCTAAGTATTCTGGCCGCGTATGGCGAAGCTGGGGAAGGAAAGACAGGTAGATAGGCTTTACGCCTGTGCTTATACCCGCTACCCGCCGCCCGCTGTACCTATACACGGGGTGCTGGTCGAAAGTGGTAGCTACAAAGCATAGTAGGCTACTCACGGGAAAACTTCATACGAAGCTCGCCATTCTAATACGAAAAGGCGAGAAAAATCAATAGCTAGGCCAAGGAGTGTTGGTCAAAGGGGAAAACATCCCAGTTTCCCTGCGCGCAGGCTGGCTCTACAGCGAGAGGGGCGGGCCCCGGCGGGCGATGCGGCCGGATAGCCAGGACAGCGTGGCGCAACAGGCCAGGACAGTGGCCAGCGGCAATGGCCCGTCTGCCTGCCAAGTACTCACAACCACGCCGGCGATCGCGCCACAGGACATTTGCAGCGTGCCGAGCAAAGCCGATGCGGCGCCGAGGCGCATGCCTTGTTCCGACAAGGCCAGCGCGGCCGAGTTGGGATTGACGAACCCCTGGCTGAACATATAACCGATCAGGCACGCCATCAGCAGCGGTAATGTCATCCATCCGGTCACAGCCAGGACCAGGGCCACGAGACTGGCGACAGCCAAGGCATTTTGGGCGACGCGCTGTAATTGTATGGGGGAACGTTTGCGTAGCAGCCGGGCGCTGACTTGCGAGCCGATGATAAGCCCGGCGGCGTTGGCGCCGAACAGCAGCCCGTAGTGCTCGGGCGCGATACCGTAGTACTCGATAAATACCCGAGGGGAACAAATGATGTAGGCAAACATGCCGGCGGAGCCCAGCCCGCCGGCCAGGCTGTGTGCGATAAAGCGTCGGTGCCTGAGCAGAGCCAGATAGTTCTCAGCGATGACGCTGGCGCGTAGCGGTTGTACGCGCGCCGGGGGCAGGGATTCCTTCATGATCCGCATGGTGGCGATGATCATGGCCAGCGAGACGGCCGCCATCAGCCAAAACAGGCTGCGCCAGCCGACGAAGAAAAGCAATTGTCCACCGACCAGCGGCGCCAGAATCGGTGCCAGGCCCATGATCAGCATCAGCATGGACATGGCGCGTGCCGCGTCCTGGGTTTCGTAGTGGTCGCGAATCACTGCGCGGGGAATAACAATGCCGGCCGCGCTGCCCAAGGCTTGCAGTACGCGGCATAGCGTCAGCATCTCGATAGTGCTGGCCAACGCGCAGCCCAACGAAGCGAGGGTGTATATGCCCAGTCCCGCCAGCATGGGGAGTTTGCGGCCGTAGCGGTCGGCGAGAGGGCCGTAGACAATTTGAGCCAGGGCCAAGCCAACCAGATAGGCTGCCAACGTGCGCTCGACGTCGCCGCGCGGCACCTGCAGCCCAGCGGAGATTGCCGGAAAAGCCGGCAAATACATATCAACGGAGAATGGCCCGATGGCGGTGAGCACGCCCATCAAAATGAGCCAGCCGGGCATACTGCGAGGTAAAGACTGCGATGGCATGAATGCTTGGGGGAGGGGCTGTGCTACTGATAATGCGCGTGCCGCACAGAAACACGGCGCATGGATAGGAAAATTGACGTTTCGCTGAATTAGATAGCAAGCTAACTATTCTAGCATGCGTGCAGGACTGGCAGTGAGTGGGGATTTTCGGCTAGAGTTGCTCAGTTCTTTCATGTAGGGGAGAAGCTGTGAATCCTATGCTGTCTGCTGTAGAACGCAAGTTGCATGCATTGCCAGTCACCGTACAGTTAGAGTTGCCTGATGGCACCGTCGTCGGGCCCGCCGATCCAAAGGTACGGTTCGTTGCGCGAGATAAATCGGCGTTGGCTCACTTGGCCGAAGGGGCGGTCGGGGTGTTGGGCCAGGATTACGTCGAGGGGCGCATCGATATCCAGGGCAATATGCGCGATGTCATGGCCGCCGCGGCGGCGCTGTTGCCGGGTTCTCCGGTCGATGCGGCTCGGGGGGGCTGGTTGACGGATCTGGTGCGCAAGGTGATCTCGGTGTGGCGCCACTCCGTCGAGCGTGACGCCAAGCAGATCGAGTTTCACTACGATTTATCCGACGAGTTTTATGCGCTGTGGCTGGACCCGCGCCGCGTTTATTCCTGCGCGTATTACCGTACGCCCGAGATGAATCTGGCCCAGGCTCAAGAGGCCAAGCTGGACCACATTTGCCGCAAGCTGCGTTTGAAGGCGGGCGAGCGTTTTCTGGATGTGGGAGCAGGTTGGGGCGGACTGTTGCTGTGGGCCGCGGAGAACTACGGCGTCGATGCGACGGGCATCACGTTGTCGCGCAATCAACATGCCTATGTCAATAAATTGATCCAGGAGAAGGGCCTGTCGGGCCGGGTCCGGATGGAGCTGCTGGACTACCGCAAACTCGACGAGTCTCAGCCCTACGACAAATTGGCGTCAGTCGGGATGTTCGAGCACGTGGGGCGCGCGCAACTGCCGGGGTATTTTGCCAAGCTGCGCCGCCTGGTCAAACCGGGTGGGTTGATCATGAATCATGGCATTACCGCGGCCGGCTTATATAACGCCGAGCTGGGCAGTGGGATGGGTGAATTCATTGAAAAATACATCTTCCCGGGTGGTGAGCTAACCCACATCAGCAGCGTGATGGAGGCCATGACCAACGGTGGCCTGGAAGGCGTGGACGTGGAAAATCTGCGCCCTCATTACGCACGTACCCTGTGGGCATGGAGCGATGCGCTGGAGGCGCGTCTGCCCGACGCCGTCCAACTCTTGCAAGGTGACCAGGGCGCCCGTTCGCTGCGGGCCTACCGGCTGTATTTGGCAGGTTGCGCGATGGCGTTCGAGCATGGGTGGATTGCCTTGCACCAGGTGCTGGCCGCGACGCCGGCGACGGGGCGGCCGGACGAGTTGGATAACCCGGCAGATCTCGCCTATCCGTGGCGACGAACCTATATGTATACCGACACGTGAGGTTGATGCCTGTCCGCCTGTCTCATCGCTGGCATGGGCGGACAAGTCGTGTACGGGGCGGCCAGAGTGGCGGCCCCGAGTTCCGTTTCGTGAAAAATCGGCGGAAAAATTGACCGAAAGCTCCTGGCGGCCGGCAAATTTTTCGCTCAATAATAACTATTAGAAACTCGAAGAAACTAAAAGTGTCTTATTTATATTGCAGTGCAACACCGCGTAGACAGGGGCTTTGCGCCTGATCGATGCGTGGTTTCCCTAGCTATTTTTTGGTTTTTTGTATCAAAATGATTCGGCGCGGCGGTTGGTCGGATAGTCAAAATCAGCTAAGATGCTGGCTTCTTCATTTAGTTGTATTCAAATTTCTGTCATCCCGACAGGGGCCTTTCGTAGGCTGCTGTTTGGGTTTGCTGTCTGATGAGGCTGACGTCCCCTGCGACGCCACGTCTCGCTGCTAGTGTCGGTTTGTATTGGCGGTTCTGCCCGTCTTCCGCACAACCCCCTTAGCTCCACGGCATCACGCAACCTGATTGGGTCAGCGGGGTGTCCTTGAACCTATGGAGGCAAAAGCCAATGCGTTTCAATCCTGTCAAAACCCTGTCCGCTGCAGCGGTGTTCCTCGCGTTTGCCGGTACTGCTCAAGCAGCTGACGCACAATGCGAAATCGACCGTCCCGTCAAGTTTGGCGGCATGAATTGGGAATCCAATCTGGTCCTGGTCGATGTCCAACGATTCATCATGGAAAAGGGCTTTGGTTGCAAAACCGAAACTCTGCCTACGGAAACGCTGCCGGCGTTGGCCGCCCTGGAGCGCGGCGATCTGGATATCAATACCGAGATTTGGCTCAATAGTGTGGCCGAGCCTTGGGAAAAAGCCGAGAAAACCGGCAAGGTCAAGCGCATCGGTGATGTGTATATGGGCGGCGAGGCCTGGTTTATCCCCCGCTATACCGCAGAACGTCTGCCCGAGCTGAAGTCGGCGGCGGACCTGCCGAAGTTCAAGGATGAGTTCAAAGATCCGGAAGAGCCCTCCAAGGGGCGTTTCTATGGATGTCCGGCAGGCTGGGGTTGCGAAGTCGTCAGCACGAATCTGTTTCATGCTTTGAAGTTGGACGATTCGTACACGCTGTATTCGCCGGGCACCGGCGCTGCCCAAAAGGCCGCATTGACATCGGCCTACAAGCGCAAGCAGAACGTGGTTTTCTATTACTGGTACCCCACGCCGCTGGTGGGAGCACTGGATCTGGTCAAGCTGGAATTGCCGGCATATGACGCGGAAAAGCATAAGTGCCTGACGTCGCCGCAGTGCAAGGATCCTCAGCCTAGCGCTTATCCGGAAAACCCCGTCTTTACAGCTGTAAATTCTGGTTTTGCAGAGAAAGCACCGAAGTTGACCGAGTTCTTGTCCAAGGTTTCCGTGCCGCTGCCCGAGATGGATGCGACGCTGGCCTATATGGAGGAGTCGGGGGATGAGTCGTCTGATGTTGCCCAATGGTTCCTGAAGAATAAGTCTGATGTATGGAGCAAATGGGTGCCTGCAGAGGTCGCGACGCGGGTTAAGGCTGCGCTGTAAGCCTGGCTTGGCGGTGTGAGCTGCTAGGCTGCTCTGCTGTGGCGAGGGCTTTTAGGGCTCGCCGGTTCGAGAGTGGCATGGGGCTGTTGCCGAGATTTGCTCGGGGCTGTTTGTCATGTCGACGGCGGCTGGGTTTTCGAGGGCACAGTGGTGCTGTTTAATGCGGCGGGTGTCTCTGCTTTGGCGTCCCTGCTGGGTGCCGGGCAGTTGCCCGCCGGCCCTATCGCCGCGACTCGGCCCGTGAGCAGGGGCCTCGGCCTCGCTGCGCGAGGCTACATCGCGGCTCTACGGGCGGGCGGGCAACTGCCCGGCACCCAGCAGGGACTCGCAGTAGGGGCTGGCCGCGGCATTGATTGGGTTTTTCTGTGGTTCTCGTATGTGTTACGTATGTGGCGTGCGTCCGGCGACATGTGTGTGCGGCGCCTGCTACGTTGGGTGTGAGCATGAGACGTGTTGTGTGAATGTTCGTACGGCATGTTCATGGGCAGGGGCGAATGGCTGTTGCGGTCGTTGGTTCCCGTACGAGAAGCGCATTGCGTGACTAGGGTCATGCAGCTGATTGCTTTATCTGTTTATCGGCTGCATCGCTCTACGGCATGCCCGTAAGGAGGTTTTATGTTTCCAGAAATTATTCCGCCACGCGCTGTGCGTGGCGCTATTGATTCGTTCGTCGATCACTTGGTGACGCAGTATGCGGACACGTTGGAGTCGATGTCGCAGCCGTTCCTGAGCGCGTTGGTGTGGCTGGAACAGGTCTTGCGCAGCACGCCATGGTGGCTGGTCGTGTTGGTCACGATCGCGATTGCATGGGGCGTCAGCCGCCGTATCGGCCTGAGCATTGCCATGGGCGCGCTGTTGTGCGTGATCGGGCTGCTGGGGCTGTGGGATGCGGGGATGCAGACGCTGGCGCTGATGATCATGGCGGCAGGGCTGTCGGTGATTATTGGTATCCCAGTAGGAGTGCTGATGGCGCGGATCAATTGGCTGCGCTCCATCATGCTGCCGATTTTGGACGTCATGCAGACGATGCCGAGTTTCGTTTATCTGATTCCGGTGGTGATGTTGTTTGGTCTGGGCAAGATTCCCGCGATTATTGCTACAGTGATTTATGCGGTGCCGCCGCTGATTCGCTTGACGGATTTGGGCATTCGCCTGGTCGATCGCGAGGTGCTCGAGGCGTCGCGTGCGTTTGGCGCGAATGCGCGCCAGCAGTTGTTTGGCGTGCAGTTACCGCTGGCGCTGCCCAATATCATGGCTGGTATCAACCAGACCACGATGATGGCGTTGTCGATGGTGGTGATTGCCTCGATGATCGGGGCGCGCGGCCTGGGTTACGAAGTGTTGTTGGGTATCAATCGTCTGGAGGTTGGCCGTGGCCTGCTCGCAGGCCTGGGGATTGTGGTGTTGGCGGTGCTGTTTGACCGTATTACGCAATCTTATGGACACCGCGTACGTCGTCAAGGAGGCCAACGATGAGCAAGATCGAAGTCAAAAACATTTATAAGGTCTTTGGCCCGCATCCGCAAAAGTGGTTGTCTGCTGCGCAGAGCGGCATCAGCAAGGAAGACCTGTTGGCCAAGAGCGGTCATACGCTGGGGTTACGTGATATCAGCCTGTCGATCGAAGAGGGCAGCATTTACGTCATCATGGGCTTGTCCGGTTCGGGCAAGTCGACGTTGATCCGCCATTTCAATCGTTTGATCGAGCCCAGCGCCGGCCACATTCTGGTCGACGGTGTGGATGTTGTCAGTCTGGGCAAGCGTGAGCTGGAGACGTTTCGCCAAAAGAAAATGAGCATGGTGTTCCAGCGCTTTGGCTTGTTTCCGCATCGCACAGTGCTGGATAACGCGGCGTACGGCTTGACAGTGCAAGGTGTATCCAAGGCTGAACGCGAGGAGCGGGCGCGCCATTGGCTGGACCAGGTCGGGTTGAATGGGTTTGAAGCGCAGTATCCTCATCAGTTGTCGGGTGGGATGCAGCAGCGCGTGGGCTTGGCTCGCGCCTTGGCGACCGATGCCGAGATTTTGTTGATGGACGAGGCATTTTCGGCACTGGATCCGCTGATTCGCCGGGAAATGCAGGATCATCTGTTGCAGTTGCAGGCCAAACTGAACAAGACCATCGTGTTCATTACGCACGATCTGGACGAGGCTTTGCGTCTGGGTAATCGCATTGCGATTCTGAAGGACGGGGAGTTGGTGCAGGAGGGCACGCCGGAAGACATCTTGCTGAATCCGGCGAATGACTACGTGCAGGCGTTCTTGCAGGACGTCAACCGCACGAAGGTTCTCAATGCGGCGCATGCTGTGAATCCGCCGCGGTTGACGTTGACCATGCGTTCTCGTCCGGCGCATGCATTGGACCGTATGCATGCGTTGAGTTTCGAGTATGCGCCGGTGCTTGATGGCAAGCGATTGGCGGGCGTGCTCACGAGCGCAGCAGCGCAGCGCGCAGTCGAAGCGGGTGTGCGCGATGTGTCGGCCTATGTCGAGGATCTGGCGTCGGTGCCTGCCACGGCTGGTCTGGACGAGGTGTTGGCTCGCCTGGTGCACAGTGATCAACCGGTCGCTGTGACGGGCGAGGATGACGAGTTCATCGGTATGCTGTCACGTAAGAAGGTCGTGGATCTGGTCACGCCGGCATTGCAAGAGGCCGCGCCTGAGGCGGCAGCGTCGTCAACGGCTGATGACGAGCCGAATCAGAATACTGTCAAGACGACCGAGTCTGCTTAGCGCGGCGAGCCTTTGGGGGTTCTGGATTGAATCCTGGACACCTTGATGAATTTGGGGCGACTTAGGTCGCCCCGATTCGTTTCTGGCTGCATTTAATCCAGCCGTACGTTGGCGGCCTTGACGACTTCGTGCCAACGCTGAATCTCGTCGCGAATGTATTGTTCGTATTCCTGTGGTGAGGCGCCCAGTGGTTGCGCACCTTGAGCAGCTAACTGTTTCAGGACGTCGGGTGATTGCAGGGCTTTGCGGATCTGTGCGTTGAGGCTGTTGATGATCTCCGGCGGCGTGCCCGCCGGGACGACGATGCCTTGCCATGCGCCCATTTCGAAATCGGGAACGACGGTCTCGGCCAGGGTCGGCGTATCGGGTAATTGAGGGCTGCGCGTTTTGCTGCTGACAGCCAAGGCGCGTAGTTTTCCTTCGCGGATAAAACCCAATGAGTCGTTCAGAGTGTTGGTCATGAATTGCACTTGGCCGCCGACCAGATCTGTCATGGCCGGCGCGCTGCCGCGATAAGGGATATGGGCGGCCTCTATGTCGACCGAGCGCAGGAATAGCAGCGCGCCCAGATGGGTCACATTGCCCGCGCCTGCTGAGGCATAAGACAGTTTGCCTGGACGAGATTGGGCATAGTCGACGAATTCTTTGACGTTGCGGACAGGCACCGAGGGATGCGTCAACAACACGAGAGGGATCACCGCCGTCGACGAGACCGCATCGAAATCCTTGACGGGATCGAACGACAGGTTGCGGTATAGATTGGGGCTTAACGCAATGGACGAGGTGTTGTACAGCACGGTATAGCCATCTGGTTTGGCCGCTGCCGCATACTGCATGCCGATGTTGCCGTTGGCGCCACCTTTGTTTTCGACGACGAAGGTCTGACCCGTTTGGTCGGATAGTTGCTTGGCCAGTACCCGGGCGACCAGGTCCGTGGGGCCGCCGGGCGGGAAAGGTACCACCATGGTGACCGGGCGTTCAGGCCAGGCGGCCAGTGCTGAGCAGGAAAGACCGATGCCTGCCAAGGCCACCAGGGCAGCGAACAGGCGGTGAATGCGTTTCATGAGTTTGTCTCCTTGAGTTGTTTTTTGTTTGGCAACGCGAAGGTGGTGCGCTGTTGTTGCTTTTGTCTCGGGCGGGCAGCACTGCGTTGTTGTTGTTGTTGTTGTTGTTGTTGTTGTTGTTGTCTGGCGTTTAGCGCCTGTTTTTATTTCCGGCGCACCTGGCTGAATGCGCCGGGTTGGCGATTCAATCAGGCTTGCCAGCGAGCAAACGCGTCGCTGTGTAAGTCATCACGGGTTGTCCGTGTTGGTTGCGAACTTCGATCGATGAGTTCACCACGGCGCGATTGCTTTTAGAGGTGGGGCGTATGCCGGTGACTTCGACTTCTGCCCAGATGGTGTCGCCCGCAATGACCGGCGCCAGCATTTTTTTATGTACCTCCAGCAATGCGAGGCCCGTGCCCTGGACCATGCCTTGCATCAGCAACCCCTCGATCAAGCCGTAAGTCAGTGCGCCCGGTGCGGGGCGGCCGCGGATGGCGCCGTGTTCGAAGGTGGCATCGATAAAGATCGTCTCCAGCATGCCGGTAGCGCTGATGAAGTTGACGATATCGGTTTCGGTAATGGTGCGGCGGAATGTATGAAAGCGCTGGCCGACTTGCAGGTCCTGCCAGTAGTAGCCTCGTCCTAGCACGGTAGGGGTTTGGGGAGTTGTCATTGCTCAACCTCGGGTGGCGTGGAAAGGGAAATGGAGAGTGAGCTGTCGCGAGCACTGCCGCTCGCCAGCAGCTGCTCGATGCGTTCGGCCGACAGCCCTGCTTGTTGCAGCACCTGGCAGGTGTGTTCGCCCAGCCGAGGCGGCATGGCAGGTGGCACGTGCGAGCGTTGCAGGCGAACAGGATTGCGCGTAAAGCGATAGTGGTGTCCGGCAGCGCTGGTCAGCGGTACGAAGAAATCCACGCTGCGCAGATGCGGATCTTGTTCCAGGTCTTCCAGGCGGTTGACGGGCGCAGCCGGGATTTCCAGGCGCTGGCACAAGGCGAGCCAGTGGGCCGTAGGATGATCCGCGACGATGCGGCCTACCAGGGCATAGAGGTCTTCGATGTGCTGGGTGCGTGCTGCGATGTCGGCAAAGCGTGGATCATCGGCCAACGCTTCGTGGCCTGTTTCGTTAAAGAAGCGACGCCAATGGGCATCGGTGTAGGGCATCATGCACAAATAGCCGTCGGTGGTTTGATACGGGCGTCGCCATGGGGCCAATACGCGCGGATAGCCGGCGGTACCAGGGCTGTCTTGCAGGTGGCGGCCGTAAAAATGCTCCACCAGCAGATAGGACGCCATGGATTCGAACATCGGGACTTCGAGTTGCTGTCCCAGGCCTGTGCGTTCGCGTTGAAACAGCGCCGCCAGAATGGCGTGGGCCGCGACCAGGCCGCAAGTTTTGTCGGCGGCTATGGTGGGCAGATAACGCGGTTCGCCGCTTTGGCGCTGCGTGATATCCGCGATGCCTGTCAGGCCCTGCACGATGTCGTCATAGGCGGGCTGATCGGCATAGGCGCCGCCTGCACCAAAACCATACAGGCCGGCGTAGATCAGTCGTGGATTGCGGGCGCACAGCGTTTGCGGGTCCAAGCCCAGCCGCGCCATTTTCGCCGGGCGCATGCTGTGCATGAGGACATCTGCGCTATCAACCAGGGCCAGCAGGGCTTCGCGCGCATCGGCTTGTTTCAGATCCAGGACGATGCTGCGCTTGTTCCGGTTGATACCCAGGAAAATCGCGGCGAGATCGTCCTCTTGTTTAGGCCCGGTGCGGCGCGTCGAGTCGCCCTCTGGCGGTTCGACCTTGACGACATCCGCGCCGTAGTCGGCCAGGATCTGCGAGGCATAGGGACCGAATACCACGGCCGTCAGGTCCAGGATGCGTACACCGGCCAAGGCGCTGCGCTCGGAGGGGCTCTTTGTCATCTCGATTGCTGCTCTGCGATAGGGGACATCTGATGCATGTCATCCTAATCACCCGGCAGATAACCGTCTAATATGGCGTTGGTATGACGCGATATGGAATTTGTTATGGCTGTGGACTTGAGGCAGTTACGCCAGTTCGTCACGATCGCCGAGCTCGGCAGCTATCGGCGTGCCGCCGAGGCGCTGCACATTGCGCAGCCTGCGCTGTCGGTCTCGATACAAAAGCTGGAGCACAGCGTAGGCGTGTTGTTATTGGAACGTGGCGCAAAAGGGGTGTCGTTGACCCCTGCCGGGCAAGCGTTGATGGCTGATGCCCAACGCGCCTTGTTCCATGCTGATCAGGCGCGGCAGTCGGCGCGGCGTGTGGCGTTGGGCGAGCTCGGACGCTTGCGTCTGGGGTTTGTCGGCTCGGCCACGTACATGCTGCTGCCGCGTTGCTTGCCTGAGTTCCGGCGCCGTTATCCCGATGTCGCGTTGGAGTTGCGCGAAGACAGTACGAAGCGCTTGGCGGAAATGTTGCGCGCCAACGAGATCGATGCGGGTCTGGTGCGTGGCCCATTGGCCGAAGACGCGTCGTTATCGGCCTGGGTAGTCGAGCGCGATAGCTTGATCCTGGCGTTGCCCGCGACGCATCCCTTGGCCGATGGCGGGCCTATCACGCTGCAAGCACTGCGGGCAGAGCCATTCGTGATGTATGCGCCCGACAAGGTCCCGGGGTTGCACGGCGTTGCTCAAGCACTTTGCCGCAAAGCCGGTTTTTCACCGCAAATCAGTCAGGAGGCGATCCAGGTGCAGACGCTCGTGAGTCTGGTGGCCAGCGGTCTGGGTGTGGCCTTGGTGCCGGGAGTGACGCGCGCGTATTCCACACCGCATGTGAAATTCGTGGATTTGCTGGACGCCGATGCCCATGACGCGCTGGCGTTGTCGTTGGTGGCGCACCGAGATACCTCGTGTGCGCCGGTATTGCGGCTGCGCGACTCCATGCTGTCGGCGCAATGATGCGCTATTGAAAATGATGGAGCGGCAGAGGGGCTGCTTTAGCGTCCCGCAGCCAGGGCGGTGATCCCGCCTGCGACGCCCATGTCGGTCTTGGGCACATCGGTGACAATGACGCGCACGTCTTGTTCTGAAATGTCGAGGCTGTGGTGGACAGCGCGGCTGACCGCGGCGATGAGTGCGGCTTTTTTCTCGGGCGTGCGGCCTTCGATGAGGCGTGCGATGACCAGAGCCATGGGCTTGCCGATTTCGCCTGCGACGATGACATGTTCGGCGGCGACTTCCTCCAGCACGATACGGATGGAGGGCAGGGGCGCTGCGATGCTGTCGACGACAGCCTGCGAGCAATTCTGCAGCAATTGCGCTTTTTGAGCGGTGCTATGGCCTTGCATGATTTGCATGTTCAGGATGGGCATGGCGATTCCTGGCGAGTCAGGCGAGCCTGTGGCTCGCTGGGGTTGAGATGAGTTGCATCATAGCAATCTTGGCAGGCGAGGATGCGATCACTCAATGACGGCAAAGAGATGCTTGCGCACGTAGTCCAATGCGGACGTAGACGCTGCCAGCGCGTCCGCCCCGATGCGGGCGTTCCAATACGGCTCGCCGCCAGCGGCGCGACGCCATTCGCGTAATCGGCGCGTGCAATATTGCAGCTCGTACTCTGCCGTCACACCGATTGCGCCATGCACCGCATGCGCAATGTCCGCAGCCCGCGTCACGGCGGCGCTGGCGCGCGCTTTGCCCAGCGCGGCCAACAAGGGGGCGGGGCGCCAGTCCGGGCTTTGATACGCCAGTTGTGCCGCCGTGCGCACCGCCCATACCTGCTCGGCCAGGACGCTGATCTGTTGCTGCACCGCCTGAAAACGCCCGATGGGTTTGCCAAACTGGGTGCGTTGGTTGGCATAGTCTATGGTCAACGCCAGGATCTGTTCCAGTGCACCAGCGATCAGGCCGGCGTAGGCGACAGCCGCCAAATCCGCCAAGCTGACGTCGGCGATGTTCAGCAGGGCGCTGTCCGGCAGTACGGCGGGTGGCCAGTGTAAGTCCGCATCGAGGCTGCCATGGCCACCCGAGGGCGCGATCTCGGCTTGTGCGACTGGTAGCAAACGAGCCCCGTCCGGTGTCGCCGCCAACACCCATTGCGCGACGCGAGCGGCGCCGACGGCATGGGCCTGGATGCCGGCAGTGGTGTGGTGCACCTGAAAGGGAGCGAGGGCGATGGGGCCTGACGGCGGTTGATGGCCGGCGTGATGCAGCCAGGCGCGCGCCAGCAGGGTTTGAATCACTGGCGCGCCCACGGCGTGCCTCCCCGCCGATTGGGCTAATGGCACGATGTCGGCCAGGCGCAGGCCGGCCCCGCCGGCGTCCTCGGGTAATAGCGCATCCAGAAAACCGGAGTCTTCCACCGCTTGCCAGGCTGCGGTGGCCGACTGGCCGCGCTCGATGGCATGTAGAACCTCTGTGGAATAGGCTTGTGCAAACAAGCGCTGGGCGGCATCGCCGAATAAGGTATCCATCATCAGTCGCTTCGAAAAACCTCGGCGCCGATGCCGAGATAACAAAACATGCTGCAGCAAGACCGCAGCGTTAATTTGACCTGAGCCCCAGCCCTCGCGCGATGATGCCGCGCAGGATTTCGCGCGTGCCGCCACGCAGCGAGTAGGTCGGGCTGACTTGTTCTACGTAAGCCAAGGTGCGCAGCAGTTCGGGTGGTATCGCGTGATCAGGCGTTTGGCTTAAGATTTGTGCCAGCAGATCGGGGATGCGTTGTTCCAGTTCTGTGCCCAGGTCTTTGACCAGGGCGGCCTCGATGGCGGGGCTGCGGCCGCAGGCGAGTTGCCCTGCGATGGCCAGCGACATGGCGCGCAGCGTGGCGAGTTGCGTGAGGATTTCACCGAGCGCAGCGGTGGTGTGGGCGTCGTTGATCTGGTTGGCACGGCAATGCGACAGCCAGCATTGCACCAGCGCCATGCTGGAATAGATGCGCTCGGGCCCGCTGCGTTCAAACGCGAGTTCTGCATTGACTTGCTGCCATCCATCGCCCTCGGTGCCGATCAATGCCGACGCATCGAGCGCGACATTGTCGAAGAACACTTCGGAAAAATGGGCGTCTCCTGCCAGGTCTTCGATGGGGCGTATGGTGATGCCCGGCAGCGACAGATCGATGATCAGTTGCGAAAGCCCCTGATGCCGGTCGGCTGCCGTGCCCGAGGTGCGCACCAGCGCAATCATGTAATGGGACCGATGGGCGTTGGTGGTCCAGATCTTGCTGCCATTGAGCAGCCAGCCCCCATCTTTGGACTCGGCCCGCGTACGAATGCTGGCGAGATCCGAGCCTGAGTTCGGTTCGCTCATGCCGATGCAGAAAAACGCCTCTGCGCGGCAGATGCGAGGCAGGTAAAACTGGCGCTGCGCTTGCGTGCCGTACTTCAGAATCAACGGGGCGCTTTGGCGGTCGGCAATCCAATGGGCCGATACCGGCGCACCGGCGCACAGCAGTTCCTCGGACAGGACGAATCGCGCAAAATGCCCACGTGCGGCGCCGCCGTATTCGCGGGGCAAGGTCATGCCCAACCAACCGCGGGCAGCCAAGGCCTGACTGAATTCGGCATCGAAGCCCATCCAGGATCGAGCGCGCTGATCGGGCGGCATATCGGCCAACGCGTCGTTCAGAAAGGCCCGTATGTCTGCACGCAGAGATTCGTCTTCGGTGGGAATGGCGGTCAGTTCAAGCGTATCTATCATATTGTGGATTAGCGGCTCCTTGGTGTCGGACTATCCCTCTGGAGGCGGGTCCTTGTCTAATATTTTTTTTTGGCGGGCCGATACATATTTCGTATCGGGCAGCGCCAGGTCCGGTTTGCCGCAGCGCAGTATGATGAGGGGGTTGCTGCCGGTATGGTGCCGGCATGTCGTGCTCCAGGAGATATTGCATGAATGAAGTCATCATTGCCGCAGCCGCCCGTACCGCTATCGGCGATTTCGGCGGTGCGTTGAAAGATGTGCCGCCCATCGATCTGGGCGCGGCAGTCATCAAAGAGGCATTGGCCCGCGCAGGCGTTGGGGGCGACGAGGTAGGACACGTCGCCGTCGGGCATGTGATCAACACCGAACCGCGCGATATGTATCTGTCGCGTGTGGCGGCCATGAATGCCGGCATTGCCAAAGAAACGCCCGCCTTTAACGTCAACCGTCTGTGCGGCTCCGGCCTGCAGGCCATTGTGTCGGCCGCGCAGACCGTGTTGCTGGGCGATACCGACATCGCCATCGGCGCGGGTGCGGAAAGCATGAGCCGTGCGCCCTACATCGCGCCGGCGCAGCGCTGGGGCGCGCGGATGGGTGATGCCGCGTTGCTGGACATGATGACCGGCGCGCTGTCGGATCCTTTCGAACGCATTCACATGGGTGTGACGGCTGAAAACGTGGCGGCGAAATTCGGTATCAGCCGCGCCGACCAGGATGCGTTGGCGGCGGAATCGCACCGCCGCGCTGCGGCTGCGATCGACGCGGGTTATTTCCGGGATCAGATCGTGCCCATCGTCCAGAAAACCCGTAAAGGCGACGTCGTCTTTGATACCGACGAGCACGTTCGGCGCGACGTGACGGTCGAAGGGTTGGCCGGGCTCAAGACCGTGTTCAAAAAAGAGAACGGGACAGTGACGGCGGGCAATGCCTCGGGCTTGAACGACGGCGCAGCTGCGGTCGTGCTGATGAACGCCTCGGTCGCTGAAAAGCGCGGCGTCAAACCGTTGGCGCGGCTCGTGGCCTATGCGCATGCAGGCGTCGAGCCGTCCATCATGGGTATTGGCCCCGTGCCGGCAACGCAGGCGGTACTCAAGCGTGCAGGCCTGACGGTGGACCAGTTGGACGTCATCGAGGCCAACGAAGCCTTTGCTGCACAGGCGTGCGCGGTATCGCGCGAGTTGGGCCTGGATCCGGCCAAGGTGAACCCGAACGGCAGCGGGATCGGCCTGGGTCATCCGATTGGCGCGACGGGGGCCATCATCACGGTCAAGGCGCTGTATGAGTTGCAACGCATACAGGGCCGTTATGCTCTGGTGACGATGTGCATCGGCGGCGGGCAGGGGATCGCCGCGATCTTTGAGCGCGTGTAATTTCGCACAAGCACTTCGACGGGCAGGCTCGCTACAATCACGCGATTATTCGCTGAGACTTTCCGATGCCTGCCCTTACCCGCCCCGCTGCCGCCGATCAGCCTACGCTTTCCGAATCCGACGGCATTCGTTATCTGCATTTCGGCACAGAATGGATCCAGGGCGCCATGCGCATCAAGGCACCCGCGGAACTGGTCCTGGAATACACCTCGCAGATGTTGGCCTGGCTGCTGTTTCTGGAGCCGCCCAAAGAGGAGTCGATCGGCCTGTTGGGACTGGGGGCGGGATCTTTGACGCGGTTCTGCCTGAAACACACGCGTAGCCCGCTGACGGTCGTGGAATGGAATCCCCAGGTCACGGCCGTGTGCCAGATGTTTTTCCGCCTGCCGGCATCACCGCGCCTGACCGTGCATCACGAGGATGCTGCGGTGTGGGTGGCGGATGCGCAGAATGCGGGAAATTGCCCGGTGCTGATGGTGGACCTGTACGATGCCGCCGCGCGCGGGCCGGTGCGGGATTCCGTTTCGTTCTACCGCGCCTGCCGCCGCGTGCTGGGCGAGGTCGGTGTGTTGTCGGTCAATCTATTCGGCCGGCACGAGAGTTTTGACCGCAATATCGAAAATATACGCCAGGCATTTGATGACCGCATTGTGCTGTTGCCCGAGATCGATGCCGGGAATCAGATCGTGCTGGCGTTCAGTGGGCCATCGCTGGCCATTACGCCGGCGCAATTGCTGGCCCGGGCGGAAATCGTGGAAAGCCAATATGGGTTACCGGCTCGCCGTTGGGCTCGGGCGCTGACGAGCTACGCCGTTGATGGAATGCTGTACTTTTAAAGCGAGGCGGGTATGCGTCCCCGCCTTCAGTCTCTAGCCCGAAAACGTTAGGGTGGGGTGCCAAACAGGGCACCGATGCTGGCTGTCACGGCCATGGCCAACGTGCCCCAGAAGGCCACACGCAGTGCGCTTTTGACAACGGATGCGCCACCGATCATGGCGGCGATTGCGCCGAGCAAGGCCAAAAAGAAAATGCTGGTGGCCACGGTCCATGTCAGCAATGACTGTGGCGGGGCTAGTACGACCACGGCCAGCGGCAGCGCCGCGCCCACCGCAAAGCTGGCGGCGGAGGCCACCGCTGCCTGCAACGGGCGCGCGCGCAGGGTTTCAGTGATGCCTATCTCGTCGCGAGCGTGAGAGCCCAGCGCATCATGTTCCATCAACTGTGTTGCGACTTCGGCCGCCAGTTCAGGATCCAGCCCACGCCGGACGTAAATCCCTGTCAATTCCCTATGCTCGCCCGCCGGATTGGCCAACAATTCCCGACGTTCCTGCGCGAGGTCTGCCTTTTCAGTATCCGCCTGCGAATGGACGGATACGAACTCGCCGGCTGCCATCGACATGGCGCCGGCAGCCAGTGCGGCAATGGCGGTGGTCAGGACGCTGGCGTGGCTGGCATTGGCCGCCGCGACGCCCGCAATCAGGCTGGCAGTGGAAATGATGCCGTCATTGGCGCCTAGCACCGAGGCGCGCAGCCATCCAATACGCCCCGTACGATGGGGTTCAGCGTGAGCGCGGTAGTGAGAATGCGGCACTGGAAAGAGAAGCTTGTGAGTTGAGAGGTAGTCTGTGCCTGGAAAGCATACGCGAAATTTCCTGACAGGATGTTGCGCGCCTGGCGGCGCAACGGGGCGAAACCAGGTGCCAAGGGATTTCCCAGGGGACGGGGGCTATCGCTTTAGCGCCGTAATGGCTATGATCAAGATTCCTATAATTATGAATTACAGGATTCCCCACAGGCCTGCCATGACCGCACCTATTGTTCGTCAAGCGCTATACCTCGAGGTCGCCGACCGATTGCGGGACATGATTCGCTCGCGGACGTTGGCCAGCGGCGAGTGGATAGACGAGGTGTACCTGACGGGCGTGCTCGGCATTTCCCGCACGCCGTTGCGCGAGGCGCTGAAAGTCCTGGCGACCGAAGGACTGGTGCGGTTGGAGCCGCGCCGCGGGTGTTTCGTCAACGAGTTGTCGTTGCAGGACCTGGAAGACATCTTTCCCTTGATGGCCATGCTGGAGGGGCGCTGCGCGCACGAGGCGGCATTGAAAGCCTCCGACGCGGAACTCGCAGGGCTGGAATCGCTGCATCGAGCACTGCAAACGCATGCTGCGGCAGGCGAAGTGGATGCCTATTACGACACCAATGCGCAGATCCACGAGGCCGTTCAGGCGCTGGCGAACAATCGCTGGCTGTCGGACATGGTGGGGAATTTACGCAAGGTGCTGAGCCTCTTTCGTCACAAAAGCCTGACCGTGCCCGGACGAATCACCGAGTCCTGCGCCGAACACATGGCCATTTTTGCCGCGCTGAAAGCCCGTGACCCGGAAGCCGCCGAGGCGCTGGCCCGTAAACATTTGCTGCGTCAGCTGGACGCCTTGCGTCTGCTGGCCCGGCGGGCCGAGGCCGCGCCCCTGACGGCAACAGCCCGTTCATCATCACCGTCATCCTCAAATACGTCTGCTATCCAGGAGGTTTCCCATGACAGCCCTAGACTCCAGTCCGCTCGCACGCGGCGCTCGGCCGCCTGAGGGCGATACCGTGTCAGATGAAAAAGCGGTTGCAGAGAGCGCAGGGCTGATGGCCCGGCTTGGCCGCCTGTGGGATCGCGACCGCCCGCCTACTGCCACGGAAATCCTGCCCCTGTTCCAGGCACGCCTGACGGATGTGGCCGCGAACAGATTGGCACGCACCTGGTGTGCTGCGTACACGGCGGCGGACGGTAAGCGTCGGCGCGAATTGCTGACGGGCCTGGCGCAAGTCGATGCCGGTTTACAGCCGCGTGGCGATCGTGGGCTGGCGTTCTTCAAGCGTCTGAATGCATTGCCCGATGGTTTGCGTTTCCTGGTGGCGTTGCGTGCGGATATGCTGCGCTGGCGTAAACAGGTGGCAGGCCTGCAGGCTCTGGACAAGGATCTGGAAAGCCTGCTGTCGGCCTGGTTTGACGTGGGGCTGCTGGAGCTGCGTCCCTTGACGTGGGACTCGCCGGCGTCGTTGCTGGAAAAACTGATCATCTATGAGGCCGTGCACGAAATCCGGTCATGGGATGATTTGCGCCATCGCGTCGCGCCGGATCGGCGCTGCTATGCCTATTTCCATCCGCAAATGCCGGATGTGCCGTTGATCTTTGTCGAGGTGGCTTTTGCCACGCAGATGGCAGACAACGTACAGGTCGTGCTGGATACGGCCGCACCGCCAGCCGATCTGGACAAGGCCCGCTGGGCGATTTTCTATTCCATCTCGAATACGCAGCCCGGGTTGCGCGGGATCAGTTTTGGCAATTTTCTGCTCAAGCGTGTGATCGAGCGCCTGGTCGAGGAGCTGCCCAAATTGCGTTTCTTTGCCACCTTGTCGCCGATTCCCGGTTTGGTCGACTGGCTGTCGCGTCTGAGTGCGGCGGAAGTCGAGGCGGTTGTGCGCGACAAAGGCCGTACGAGAGCCGGCGCACCCGATGGCGCCCGCTGGGTGGCCAGACTGTCCAAAGCGGCGACAGGCAAGTCGTCCGAGGTAGTGCAGCGGGCTGGCATGAAGCTGGTGGCGCACTATTTGATGACGATGAAAAACAATCAGCCCATCGATCCTGTCGCGCGTTTTCACCTGGGCAACGGTGCGCGTATCGAGCGACTGAATTGGGCGGCAGATACGTCGGCCAAAGGGCTGGGCCAATCCTGCGGCATGATGGTGAATTATCTGTACGACTTGGATGACCTGGACGCCAATCTCGAACAATTAGGGCAGGGCAAGCCGCGTGTCAGTCGCGGTATTGCGCGGATTGCATAGTGAGTGGACACAACAATGAACGAGCATGACGCATCATCTGTAGCGCGTGGGCAGGGCAGCGTACAACTGACACGCGAGGGCGCTTTGGCGTGCGTGACGTTATCGCATCCCGGGCGGTTGAACGCCATTACCGTGTCGATGTGGAATCAGTTGCGCGCGGTGTTCGACACGCTGTCCGCAGATGACACCGTGCGCTGCGTGATCGTCCGCGGCGAGGGCGGTCAGTTTGCCGCGGGAGCGGACATTCGCGAGTTTCCCGAGGTACGGGGCGATTTATCTCAAGTGCGCCACTATCACCAGCATATTCTCGCGCCAGCGCTACAGGCAGTGGCGGATTGCCCGCATCCCGTCGTCGCACAGTTGGAGGGCGTCTGCGTGGGGGGCGGGTTGGAAATCGCCTGTCAGGCAGATCTGCGTATCGCGGGGGCGTCGACGCGTTTCGGGGTGCCGATCAACAAGCTGGGGTTCCCGATGGCGCCCGACGAAATGCGGGGCTTGCTGGCGTTGGTCGGCCGTGCGACGACCATGGCGATTCTGCTTGAGGGGCGCGTATTCGATGCGGCCGAAGCGCTGTCGTTAGGGCTGTTGACCCGTGTCGTGCCGGATGCCGAGGTTGCCGGCCAGACGCACGCCTGTGCCGAGCGTATTATGCGTGGCGCGCCGTTGGCCGCACGTATCAACAAGCGGCAGTCTCGCCATTTGCAGCAAGGCGCGCCGCTGGACGAATCCCATTATCAGGACTTTTTTTCTTATGCCGAGAGTCATGACCATCGCGAAGGCGTCGACGCCTTTCTGGCTGGCCGGACGCCGGTATTCACTGGAGACTAAATAAGGTGAGCAACGCCAATCTGTATACCGTGCTGGCTAGCGGCTTTCCCGCAGATCGCAGTCAAATCGCCCTGGAAACGCCTGAGCTGCTGTACACCTGGGACGATATCGATCACGCCAGTGCGTGCCTGGCTAATTTGTTGACCTCGCTGAATTTACCCGAGGGATCGCGCGTCGCGGTACAAGTTGAAAAATCCCCCGAGGCGCTGTTGCTTTACCTGGCCACGTTGCGGGCCGGACTGGTGTACTTGCCTTTGAATACGGCTTATCGCGAGTCGGAAATTTCGTATTTCCTGGGCGATGCGGAGCCCGCGGTGGTGGTGTGCTCCAGCAAAAATCTGGGCTGGGTGAGCAAGGCCGCCGCGCAGGCCGGTACCGCTCATGTCTTTACGCTCGATGAGGATCGCACAGGTACCTTGCTGGATGCGGCCGCGGGCCAAAGCCAGTCGTTCAAGGACGTCGTGCGTAACGCGGACGATTTGGCTGCGATCCTGTACACGTCGGGGACCACGGGCCGTAGCAAGGGCGCCATGCTGTCCCACGGCAACCTGGCCTCCAATGCGCAGGTGTTGCATCGGTATTGGGGCTGGCGTTCGGACGACGTGCTGCTGCATATGCTGCCGATCTTTCACGTGCATGGTTTGTTTGTGGCCTCTCACGGCGCGCTGTTGGCTGGTGCTCGCATGATTTGGCTGCCCAAGCTGGACGTCGAACAAGCATTGCATTACCTGCCGCGCTGTACGGTGATGATGGGTGTGCCCACCTATTACGTCCGTCTCCTGGCCGAGGCGCGCTTTAACCGCAAGGTATGTGCGCGCATGCGTTTGTTCATTTCCGGGTCGGCGCCGCTGTTGATGGAGACCTTCGACGATTTCCGCGAACGCACAGGGCAAACCATTCTCGAGCGTTATGGCATGAGCGAGACCGTGATGCTGACCTCCAATCCCTATGATGCGGCCGACGGCGAACGCCGTGGCGGCACCGTGGGCAAAGCCTTGCCGGGTGTGCAAGTCCGTGTGGTCGATGATAATGGGTCCGAGCTGGGCACAGGCGAGATTGGCAATGTGCAGGTGCGTGGCCCGAACGTGTTCTCGGGCTACTGGCGCATGCCGGAAAAAACGCGCGAAGAGTTCACCTCGGATGGTTGGTTCCGCACGGGCGATGTGGGCCGCTGGGGCGGCGAATCGGGCGGCGCAGCGGTGCCGGACGATTACCTGTCCATCGTAGGCCGCAGCAAAGACCTGATCATCTCGGGCGGCTACAACGTCTATCCCAAAGAAATCGAACTGATCATTGATGAAATGTCCGGCGTATTGGAGTCGGCCGTCATCGGTGTGCCCCATCCGGATTTCGGCGAAGCCGTAGTTGCCGTGGTCGTCCCCCGTGAGGGCGCTGCCCTGGACATCTCCGCGATGCAGGCAGAGCTGAAAAGCCGGATTGCCAATTTCAAAGTGCCCAAGCAATTGCATCTGATCGATCAGTTGCCGCGCAACACGATGGGAAAAGTACAAAAGAACGTTCTGCGCGAGTCATACAAGACTGCGTAACCTTCTATTAACCGCCCCAGACAGGAGGCTCGCTCACCAGCTCATTTTTATTGGACCCACGTCCGTCGCACTGACAGATTCGCAGGCCTGGGCCGGATTCGATTCCGGTCTGCGAGACGATGGAAATCCGAGACAGTCCCGTGGCCGCTGGACCGCGGCGCGGGTTGTCCGGCGACACACTGATGCATTCATATAAAACCAAATACGGGCAGCATTTTCATGCTGTATCAATCGAGGAGACGAAATGAAGCATTCCATGATTCGTGCATTGAGCTTGGCAGCCGCGCTAGGGGTCAGCGCGGCTTTGGCACCGACCGCTGCCTTGGCCGATTGGCCTGAGCATCCCATCAACTTGATCGTGCCGTTTCCCGCTGGCGGCGGCACGGACACGTTTGCGCGGCCGTTGGCTCAGCAACTGAGCACACAGTTGGGGCAGACCGTCGTGGTTGACAACAAAGGCGGGGCCGGCGGCACTGTCGGAGCCTCCGTGGCCGCAAAAGCCAAAGGCGACGGCTACACGTTCTTTATGGGCGGCGCCCACCATGTCGTGGCGCCTGCGCTCTACAAGAACCTGACGTACAACATTCAGAAAGATTTCATCCCGGTAGCGCTGCTGGCGCAGCCGCCCCAGGTGGTGGTGATCAACACATCCAAATTGCCGGTGAAAACCTTGCAGGAGTTCATTGAGTATGCGCGCAAACGCCCGGGCGAAATCAATTTCGGCACGGCAGGCAAGGGCAGCACACACCATCTGGCTGGCGAGCTGTTCGCGATGCAGACGGGGATCAAGCTGATCGATGTGCCCTATCAGGGTGCGGGCCCGATGCTGTCAGCCTTGATCGGTGGGCAGGTCGATCTGGCATTTGACGGCTTGGGCTCGTCGGCAGGCCATATTCGAGCCGGCAGTATCAAGCCTCTGGCGGTGGCTGCCGCCAAGCGTTCGCCATCGTTCCCCGATGTGCCGACGGCCGCCGAGGCAGGCGTGCCGAACTATGAAGTGTCGACCTGGTATGCCTTGTGGGCGCCGGCGGGCACGCCGAAGCCCATCGTCGACAAGATGATCGCCGAGGTGACGAAAGCCTTGAATACTCCCAAGGTCAAAGAAACATGGGCAGGCAACGGTTCGGCCACGCCGGATCTCACCGGCGAAAAATTCGGCGCCTTTGTCGATAGTGAAATCGTCCGATGGGGCAAGGTCGTCAAGGATTCGGGGGTGACGCTGGATTGATGACAGGCAAACGGCTGGCACGCATGCCAGGCGTGCTGCAGCGGTTTGCCCGGTCTTGGAGCGAGCCGCTGCACTGCCTTGAATGAGTCGTGCAATAACGGGTGTCAGCCGTGTTTGGGGCGTGACGTGAGGCCAACTGTCGTGGCGACAGCATTTTTCAGGGATTACCCCCGCCACCAAGTCCGCCGCGACACGTTAGACTTAGCGGTTTCACTGGTATGTGGGCTTGGCAGTCAGTTGACAGGCTCACACGCTGATAAGTAAACCAACACCCAAACGGTGCAAGGAGTAGACCCGATGCTGATCGGAAAAAAACATTTTCTGACGGTGGGCGCAGTGGCGGTGGCGTTGGCTATCCACGCTGTCCCGGCCGTTGCGGCGCAACAAAAATCGGTGGCCGTGACGGCCATCGTCGAGCATCCCGCCCTGGATGCCGTACGTGATGGCGTCCAGGACGCCCTGAAAAAAGCCGGCTACGAGCCGGGTAAGAATCTGAAATGGCAATACCAGAGCGCGCAGGGCAATACCGGCACCGCCGCGCAGATCGCGCGCAAGTTCGTCGGCGACCGTCCTGACGCCATTGTGGCCATCGCGACGCCGTCGGCCCAGTCGGTCGTCGCTGCGACCAAAGACGTGCCGGTGGTGTACTCGGCGGTGACCGACCCTGTTGCTGCGCAATTAGTGCCCAGCATGGAGCCCTCGGGTACCAACGTGACCGGCGTGTCCGACCTGCTGGCCTTGGACAAACAGGTCGAGCTGATCAAAAAGGTCGTGCCCAACGCCAAGCGCGTCGGCATGGTCTACAACCCCGGCGAGGCCAACTCGGTGGTGGTGGTCAAACGGTTGCAGGAACTGCTGCCCAAGGCTGGCTTGACGCTGGTCGAGGCGGCCGCGCCGCGCACCGTCGATGTGGCCTCCGCCGCGCGCAGCCTGATCGGCAAAGTCGATGTGATCTATACCAATACCGACAATAACGTGGTGTCGGCCTACGAGTCTCTGGTCAAGGTCGGCAACGACGCCAAGATTCCCTTGGTGGCCTCGGACACCGATAGCGTAAAGCGTGGCGCCATTGCGGCGTTGGGCATCGACTATCATGATCTGGGCGTGCAAACGGGCAAGATCGTGGTACGCATCCTCAAGGGCGAAAAACCGGGCGCAATCGCCTCGGAAACCAGCTCGAACCTCCGCCTGTTTGTGAATCCGGGCGCGGCTACCAAACAAGGTGTTACGCTGCCGGATGCGCTGGTGAAATCGGCGGCAGAGATCATCAAATAATGACAGTCACTGCTGGCCCGCTGGGCCAGCAGTTTGTTTTCACTGAACATAATTCAAGGTAGTGCCAGCCGGGTTCACAAGACCTGGCGGGTCAGATTCTATTCATGTCCTTATTCTCTTTGCTTGGCGCACTGGAAATTGGCTTGATTTTCAGCCTGGTCGCGCTAGGCGTCTTTATTTCCTTTCGGCTGCTGCGTTTTCCCGATCTGACCGTGGACGGCAGCTTTCCCTTGGGCGGCGCGGTCGCCGCGACATTGATTTCCGGGGGCGTGGATCCCTTTACCGCCACGCTCGCTGCAACAGCGGCCGGGGCGGTGGCGGGACTCATCACCGGCTGGCTGAACGTCAAGCTGCGCATCATGGATCTGCTGGCCAGCATCCTGATGATGATTGCGTTGTATTCCGTGAACCTGCGCATCATGGGCAAGCCCAATGTGCCGCTCATCACCGAGCCCACCGTCTTTACCATTTTGCAGCCTGAATGGCTGAGCGACTATGTGGCGCGTCCGCTGATCCTGGTCGGCGTCGTCCTGATCGTCAAGCTGCTGCTCGACTGGTTCCTGTCCACGCAGTCCGGTCTCGCGATGCGCGCGACGGGCTCCAACGGCCGCATGGCCCGCGCCCAGGGCGTGAACACCGGCGGCATGATCCTGGCAGGCATGGCCCTGTCCAACGCCCTCGTGGGCCTGGCTGGCGCCTTGTTCGCGCAGACACAAGGCGGCTCGGATATCTCCATGGGGATCGGGACCATCGTGATCGGCTTGGCGGCTGTGATCGTCGGCGAAAGCATCCTGCCGTCTCGCAAGCTCGTATTGGCCACCTTGGCGGTCATCATCGGTGCATTGGTGTACCGTTTCTTTATCGCCTTGGCGCTCAATAGCGATTTCATTGGCCTGCAGGCCCAAGACCTGAATCTCGTCACTGCCGTATTGGTCACCATCGCTCTGGTGATTCCGATGTTGAAGCGCCGCTTGATCGGCAAGAAAGGAGCCTGATCATGTTGCGCGCACAAGATCTGAAAATGACTTTCAACGCGGGAACCCCGATCGAAACCCGCGCGTTGCGTGGGTTGTCGCTCGAGATCCCCAGTGGCCAGTTCGTGACCGTCATCGGTTCAAACGGGGCAGGCAAGTCGACGTTCCTGAATGCCGTTTCCGGCGACTTGCCCGTCGACTCCGGCCGGATCGAAATCAACGGCGAAGACGTCACCCGCAAACCCGTCTGGGAACGCGCTGGCCGTGTCGCACGCGTATTCCAGGACCCGATGGCAGGCACTTGCGAGGATCTCACCATCGAGGAAAACATGGCGCTCGCTCAGATGCGCGGCGCACGCCGAGGCTTTGGCCGCGCGGTCAAAGTCAGCATGCGCGAGGGATTTCGGGAACGTCTCGCCACGCTGGGGCTAGGGCTGGAAAACCGCTTGTCCGATCGTATCGGTTTGCTCTCGGGTGGGCAGCGTCAGGCAGTCAGCCTGTTGATGGCGGCATTGCAGCCGTCGCAGATTCTGCTGCTGGATGAGCATACGGCCGCGCTGGATCCGCGCACGGCGGATTTTGTTCTGCAATTGACCGCTCGCATCGTGGCAGAGAGCAAGCTCACGACGATGATGGTGACTCACAGCATGCGGCAGGCGCTCGATGTGGGCGATCGTACTGTCATGTTGCATCAAGGACAGGTAGTGCTTGATGTTTCGGGGGACGAGCGCAAAGGGATGGATGTGCCGGATCTGCTGGCGATGTTTGAGCGGGTTCGGGGGGAGAAACTCTCGGATGATGCGTTGTTGCTGGGGTAGGGCGCGCCTCTTTGTTTGTTGTGACGGTTGTCGTTGTGATGTGCTCCGGAGGGGAGTCGCCTCTCAGCATCGGGTGTCTCGATTGAGACGTCCCTGCCGGGTGTCGGGCAGTTCTCCACCGGGCCTATCGCGCGGACTCGGCCCATGACCAGGGGCCTCGGTCCGCTTCGCGGACTGAATCCGCGCTCAACGGCCCGGCGGAGAACTGCCCGACACCCGGCAGGGACTCACAGCCGTGGCTGGCCGCGGATGTTGGTTGCCACCTACGGCACCCATTACGGACACAGCTTGCTCTTGGCATCCGTCAATAGACATTAGATCAGCCAATAGACATTAGAGCTGCCAATAGACATTAGCATCCGCCAATAATAGACGTTGCGAGCCGGGGGCCGTCATGTAAAGGCGGTGCTGGCCCGTTGAGTCCGCCGAACCGCCCTTGTCAGGCGGGGGGCAGTCGGCTGGGCATGTTTGAGCGGAGCGCAGCGCAGCGAGTTTGCCCAGCCGCCCCGCCTGGCGAGGGTGGTGAAGGGCAGTCTGGTCGCGCAGGCGACCAGACCGGACGATAGGGCCAGCACCGCCTTTACATGACGGCCCCCGGCGCCTAAAGAACTCAATTATCCGCAAGCAACCCATCCTCACCCGCAAACAAGCAACCCGCCGACCAACGCAACATCTCTAACTAAGCAACAACCCCCAATATCACATTAGACGCATCGAACACCGCCACCACCCGCACCCCCTGCGCCAATTCCAACGCCTGCGCACTATCCTGCGTAATGATGGCCGCCAGACTAACCGCATTGCCAATATCGACGATGATCTCGCTATTGACCGCACCCGGCCGAATGTCCGCCACCGTGCCCGCCAACTGGTTACGCGCCGAGAGGCGCAGTCCCTCGCCAGGCAGAGCGATCATGACAGAGGGGGCCTTGATGAGCGCGATGGCTTCGCTGCCGATGGCCAGGCCGAGATCGGCCGTGCTTTCGCGAGTGATGGTGGCAACGATGTCATGCCCGCCCGCGATACACAGCGTGACTTCGTCATTGACCGCGCCCGTCCGGATCGCGCTGACAGTGCCCAGGAGCTTGTTGCGCGCACTGGTCTTCAACATGATTCGCTTCATCAAATTCAGGTCATTCGGCGCGTCCAGATTCGTTTGAGCCAGATGCTCCATCACGCGCCGGTGTTCCGCCTCCAGGATCTGGAACGTTGCGATAAGCTGCTCGGCACGGGCCGTGAGTTGCGCGCCGCCGCCGCCTTTGCCTCCCGTTGCCCGCAGCACCAGCGCCTCGCCGGCGAGATTGTTCATGGCGTCGATCGCATCCCAGGCCCCTTTGTAGCTCATGCCGACCGCTCGCGCTGCTGCACTGATCGAGCCCGTGAGTCCGATTTGAGTCAGCAGGTCGATACGGCTTTTGCCACCCAATGTTTGGCTGCCGGCTCGTAGCCAGATGGATCCATCAAGCTCCAGCGGGGGTGATGTCATGGCGCAGTCAGAGAGTAGGGCAGTTGTCGGTGGGATAGGGACGTGGCAGCATAGGCGACGAAAGACACGATGTTGCCACAACTGAACGCGAATGAGATTCCATTGCAAGTTTACAAACTTCAAGGCATGATGTTCGCGCATTTACTGCGGAGAATGTCGTTATGAAACGCGTTGCGCTTGTCCCGGCCCTGGCTATGGTGGGATTGTTGGCCGCCTGCTCGTCCGGCCCCACGATCCGCAGTGATTATGATCACAGCGCGAACTTTGCCCAGTATCGCAGTTTTGGTTTCATGTCGCCGTTGGGCACCGACAAGGCAGGGTACAGCACGCTGCTGACTGAACGCTTGAAATCCGCCACCCGCAGCCAAATGGAAATGCGCGGCTACGTCTACGCCGAGCAGTCTCCCGACCTATTGATCAACTTCAATGCAAAATTGCAGCAGAAGACCCAGGTAACCCCTGCGGCGCCGATGGGCCCGTACTATGGTTATCGCGCGGGCTTCTACGGCGGTTGGCCGGGCTACGCCTGGGGCAATGACGTGTATCAGTACACCGAGGGTACGTTGAATATCGATCTAATCGATGCGCGCCGCAAGCAATTGGTCTGGGAGGGTGTCAGCGTTGGCGTCATCGACGACCAGGCGACTGCCTCTTCTGCACAGAATGTGGACGCCAATGTGGCGCAGATATTCCAACGCTATCCGTTCCGAGAGGGCAGCGGTACGCCGCAAATGCCTCAATCGACCAAGGCTCAATGAGTGTGACGCGATCCGATTCATGTGCGTGTCCGCCAGAGACTGACGGCTACGAGACCATCGCCTTGGTTTTACAAGGCGGTGGCGCGCTGGGCTCGTATCAGGCAGGGGTCTATCAGGGGCTGCACGAGGCCGGCATCCGTCCGAACTGGATAGCCGGGATTTCGATCGGCTCGATCAATGCCGCGATTATTGCGGGCTCGCCGCCCGATGAGCGTGTGGAACGTTTGCGCGGGTTTTGGGAAACCATTTGCCGGCCTACCGGGTTTGCTTCCTTGCCATGGGGCGAGGCCTGGGCCCGGTTGTTCCAGGGCGTTCCGTTTGGCTTTGGCTCACCCGCGATGAACGGTCAATTGGCGGCTTTCCATGCATTGACATCGGGTCAGCCGGGTTTTTTCAAGCTGCGCTATCCACCTCCCTATTTGATGCATAGCGGCCCGCAAGCAACCAGCTTCTATGACACCTCGCCGCTGGTGGAGACGCTCAATCGCTACGTGGATTTTGATTTGCTCAACCGCGGAGACGTGCGCGCCAGCTTTGGGGCCGTGAATGTGCGGACAGGCAATTTTGCGTATTTCGACAGCACGACGACGCGGTTGCGGGCCGAGCACATCATGGCGTCCGGGGCGTTGCCGCCCGGGTTCCCCGCGGTAGAGATCGACGGCGAGTACTACTGGGATGGCGGTGTGGTGTCGAATACGCCGCTGTCTCAAGTGTTGTCTGCGCATCCGATGCCGGACACGCTGGCTTTTCAGGTGGATCTCTGGCCCGCCCGAGGGGCATTGCCTACCAATCTCGAAGAAGTCGCGGAGCGTCAGAAGGATATTCAATACTCCAGCCGCACCCGTACGGTGACGAACATTTATCAACGCATCTTGAAATTGCGCCGCGGATTGCAGCGCGTGTTGGAACGTTTGCCCGAGGACGAGCGCTGCAGTGCGGAGCTGGCCGATATCCGCGAGTTGGCATGCACGCCAGCAGTGAATGTCGTCAATTTGATCTACGAAGCCAAACACTACGAACGCAATTCAAAGGACTATGAGTTTGGATCCGAGGCCATGCGCGAACACTGGCAAAGCGGTCTGACAGACATTCAACAAACGTTGGCCATGCCGAAAGTGCTGGACCGTCCTCCTGTGGATCAAGGCTTTGTGACGCATGACATACACCGTTCGGCCAAGCGCTGAGTTCGCCTGTCAACGAGGCATCACATTGACGGCGTATCGTAATATTACGAGGGATTTGATGCCAAATTCGGTAGTTTTAGGACAAAAATAAGGTTACATTAACGGGCTTGCCGGACCTGATTATTCCTGTTCGGTACTGCGTGTGCGGGTTCGCGCGCCTTGGCTCTACTCCGTGAGGAATTCATGCGTTTTTCGCACCATCGTGTCTCTGGATTCGGTGTCGTTGCGCTTGTTGCTTTGGCATTGGCAGGCTGCAAAGAACACCCTCAAATGAATCCCGGAATGCCGCAAGTCAGCGTCATTACGGTTCAACCTCAACCCGCATCAATCGTGTCCGACTTGCCGGGCCGTGTGGACGCTGTTCGCGATGCGGAAATCCGTGCACGGGTCACAGGCATCGTGCAAAAGATCGAGTTCGAGCAAGGCAGCGAAGTCAAAGAAGGGCAACTGCTCTTCAAGATCGATCCTGCTCCCTATAAGGCAACGCGCGATCAGGCGGCCGCCCAGCTCAAACAGTCGCAGGCCGATCTGTACAGCGCCAAAGCGCTCGCAGACCGCTATGCGCCGCTGGTCAAGGCCAATGCCGTCAGCAAACAGGAATACGACAACGCCGTGGCCAGCTATCGTCAGGCCGAGGCTGCTGTTGCGGCTGCCAAGGCCAACCTGGACGCGGCTGCGATCAATCTGGGGTACACGGATGTCACCTCGCCGATCACAGGAATCATCGGCAAGGCCCTGGTCACCGAAGGTGCATTGGTCGAAGGAACATCGGCTACGCAGATGGCCCTGGTCCAGCAGCTCGATCCGATCTACGTCGATTTCACGCAAAGCACCGCCGATCTGGCCCAGTTGCGCCAGGCGTTTGCCAGCGGCCAGATCGAGCGCATCGGCAAAGACGCCGCACGCGTGAGCGTCGTTCAGGAGGACGGCTCCGTCTACCAACATCCCGGCAAGCTTCTGTTTACCGGGATTACGGTGGACCCGACGACCGGACAGGTCAACCTGCGTGCCGAGGTGCCCAACCCGGACGGCCTCTTGCTGCCCGGCATGTACGTGCGTGTCCGTCTGGACCAAGGGACCAATCAGCAGGCGTTGATGGTGCCTCAGCAATCCCTGCAGCGTACGGCTGATGGTCTGCAGAGCTTGATGCTTGTGAAAGACAACAAGATAGAGCAGATCGCCGTAACGACTGGTGGGGTGATCAAGGGGCAATGGCTGGTGACCAGTGGCCTGAAAGCCGGCGACGTCGTGGTTGTCGAAGGCTTCCAGAAGATCCGCCCTGGCGCGCCAGCGCAGGCCTCCCCCTGGAATCCCGGTGGACCAAGCAAAGCCGCACCGCCCACGCAGGGCAAGCCCGAAGGCGCCGCGCCACCTGCGCAGCCCGCTTCGGAGCACAAATCCTAAAACGGTACGCGGCGCGATGCGCCGCGTGCCTGTTTTCGTGAGCACTTTCCGAGTTAGCCCACATGCCGCAATTTTTTATCGATCGACCAATTTTTGCCTGGGTAGTTGCCCTGTTCGTCTTGCTGGCGGGCATATTGGCCATTCCCAATATGCCGGTCGCGCAGTACCCCGACGTGGCGCCTCCTGCCATTACGATTACTGCTACCTATCCGGGAGCCTCGTCCAAAGAGGTCGCCGAGTCGGTGACCAGTATCATCGAGGATCAGCTCAACGGCGCCAAGGGACTGCTGTATTACGAGTCCGTCAGTGACAACAACGGCCAGTCCACGATCACCGCGACGTTCTCGCCGGGTACCGACCCCGACCTGGCGCAGGTGGACGTGCAAAACCGCGTGTCGAACGTCACGGCGCAATTGCCGACGGCGGTCACGCAGCAAGGCATCCAGTATGAGCAGACCAGTGCCGGCTTTCTGATGATCGTGACGCTGTCCTCGACCGACGGCTCGTTGGATCAGACGGCATTGGCCGACTACATCACGCGCAACATTCAGAACCCCGTATCGCGGGTGCCTGGGGTAGGACAGTTTCAGCTGTTCGCCGCACCGCGTGCCATGCGGGTCTGGATCGATCCGGACAAGCTTGTTGGCTATAACCTCAGCGCATTGGATGTCAATGCTGCCATCAGCCAGCAAAACGTGCTGATTTCGGCAGGCAGCCTGGGGGCGCCTCCCAATCCGGAAAGCCAGCGCTATACGGCAACCGTCGTGGTCAATGGCCAGCTTTCGACGGTCGAAGCATTCGGCAATATCGTGCTGCGCGCCAATACCGACGGTTCGTCAGTGCGTCTGCGTGACGTCGCCCGCATCGAGGTGGGCGCTGACAACTATCAGTTTGGTGCCCGCCTCAATGGCAAGCCCACGGCGGCCTTTGCCATCGTACTGTCTCCGGACGCCAACGCCCTGGCCACCGCGCAGGGCGTACGCGACCAGATGGAATCGTTGTCGCAGTATTTCCCGGGCAACATCAAATTCGACATCCCCTACGACACGGCGCCATACGTCCAGGTCTCGATCGAGCAGGTGATCCATACCCTGGTCGAAGCCATGGTGCTGGTGTTCCTGGTGATGTTCCTGTTCCTGCAGAACGTGCGCTATACCCTCATCCCGGCGCTGGTGGTGCCGGTGGCCATGATGGGGGCATTCGCGGTGATGCTGGGGTTGGGCTTTTCCATCAACGTGTTGACCATGTTCGCCATGGTGCTGGCCATCGGTATTCTGGTGGACGACGCCATTGTGGTGGTGGAAAACGTCGAGCGCATCATGGCCGCCGAAGGCTTGTCGCCTAAAGAAGCGACCAAGAAAGCCATGCCGCAGATCAGCGGCGCCATCGTCGGGATCACGCTGGTGCTGGTGACGGTGTTCCTCCCGTTGGCCTTCATGAGCGGTTCGGTGGGCGTGATCTACCGCCAGTTCTCCGTGGCGATGGCCGTGTCCATTTTCTTCTCGGCATTCCTGGCGCTGAGTTTTACGCCCGCGTTGTGCGCCACGATCCTCAAGCCTATCCCGAAGGGGCATCACGAGGAAAAGAAAGGCTTTTTCGGCTGGTTCAACCGCAAGTTCGACGCGACGACGCATAGTTACCAAAGCTGGGTAGCCCGGATTCTGCATCGTAGCGGCCGCATGATGCTGCTGTTCCTGCTGCTGGTGGTACTGCTGGGGTGGCTGTATTTCCGTCTGCCGTCCTCGTTCCTGCCCGAAGAAGACCAAGGCTACGTGGTCAGCAACATCGAGCTGCCGACGGGGGCCAGCGCCAATCGTACGGTCGATGTGCTCAAGCAGGTCGAAGACTATTTCATGCACCTGCCGGCCGTCGAAAACGTCATCACCGTTCAGGGCTACAGCTTTAACGGTAACGGGCTGAACGCTGCGATCGCCTTCTCGACGCTCAAAGATTTCTCCGAGCGCAAGGACCCCAAGGACTCGGCAGGTGCAATTGCGTTTGCAGCCTTCGAAAAGCAATTGATGGGCATTCACGATGCACAGGTGTTTACGCTGGTGCCGCCTGCCATTTCATCGTTGGGTAACGCGACGGGTTTCGACTTGCGCCTGCAAGACCGTGGCAACGCCGGTACGGCTGCGCTGGAGCAAGCGACGGGGCAGTTGATGGAAATGGCGTCCAAGAGCCCCATCCTGTCCCAAGTGCGTATCACTGGGCTGCAGCCCGGTCCGCAATTGACCTTGAAGATCGACCGTGACAAGGCCGCGGCCCAAGGGGTGGATTTCCAAGCCGCCGCTACGCTGATCGCGACTTCGCTGGGGTCGAGCTACATCGACAAATTCCCCAATATGGGGCGCATGCAGAACATCTGGGTGCAGGCCGAGGCCAGCCACCGTATGCAGGCGGACGAGATCCTCAAGATGAACGTCGCCAATAGCCAGGGCCAGATGGTGCCCCTGTCCTCGTTCGTGTCGTACGACTGGACACAAGGGCCGGTGCAGGTCGTGCGCTATAACAGCTACGAGTCCATGCGGATAGGCGGTGACGCCGCGCCGGGCTACACCACGGGTGAAGCCATGGCCGAAATGGAGCGCCTGGTGGGCCAACTGCCCTCGGGCTTCGGCTACGAATGGAACGGCTTGTCGTATCAGGAGCGCCAGGCAGGTAACCAGGCTCCCATCCTGATGGGGCTGGCGCTGCTGGTGGTGTTCCTGGTGCTGGCTGCGCTGTACGAGAGCTGGGCAATTCCCTTGTCGGTCATGCTGGTGGTGCCGTTGGGGATGCTGGGCGCGGTCGGGTTGGTGTCTCTGCTGGGCATGTCCAACGACGTGTACTTCCAGGTGGGGATGGTGACCGTGATCGGTCTGGCGGCCAAGAACGCCATTCTGATCGTGGAATTCGCCAAGGACCAGTACGCCCGCGGTATGGGTCTGTACGAGGCCACGGTCGAGGCGGCGCGTCTGCGTTTCCGCCCGATTCTGATGACCTCGCTGGCGTTCATCCTGGGCGTGGTTCCGCTGGCTTTGGCTAGTGGTGCGGGCGCTGCCAGCCAAAAGGCCGTGGGTATCGGTGTGTTGGGCGGCATGTTGGCGGCGACGCCTTTTGCCGTGATTTTCGTGCCCACGTTCTTTGTGGTGATGCTCAGCCTTTTCAAGACCAAGCCTCGTTTGCTGGGTAATGAGCTCAAGGCCTTCGAGGCCGAGCAGGCCGAAAAACGCGCTCGCGAAGCCGCCGAGGACTCGTCCGCCAACGGCACTACGGCTCGCCCGGCAGACGATCAGGAGAGCAAGCAATGAGTGCTCTGATGTCTAAACGAGATAAGTCATCTATGCGGCGCGACATGTTGCAGCCATCTTCGAAATATCAACGCGCCACGCTGTCGCTGTGCCTGGCCGCGCTGTTGGGCGGGTGCTCGCTGGCGCCCGATTATCATCGTCCCGAGTCTCCTGTTCCGGGAGATTGGCCGACGCAACCCAAAGTGCAATTCGGCTCGGCTGCCGGTCAGGTCACGTTGTCCGAACAGCCGGCCTCGGCCGTGGCGCCTGCGTCGACGGTGCCCGCGGCCGATATCGGTTGGCGCGAATTTTTCCGCGATCCGCGCCTGCAGGCCTTGATCGAGCTGGCGTTGGCCAATAACCGTGATCTGCGTGTCGCGGTCGAAAGCGTCGAAGAGGCGCGCGCCCAATACGGCGTGCAGCGCGGCGCGCAGTGGCCCAGCATCGGTGCCGGTATCGACGGCACGCGCCAACGCATGCCGCCCAATATGCGGGTGGGGGGTGAAGACTCGCCTTCGGTGACCAGCAGTTATCAGGCTGGCGTCGGGATGACGTCGTTCGAGATCGACTTGTTTGGCCGCTTGCGCAGTCTGTCAGACGCCGCCTATCAAACCTATCTTGCCAGCGAGCAATCGCAACGCAGCGTTCATATCACGCTGGTCGGCGCTGTGGCTCAAGCCTACTTCAACATGCGCGCGGCCGATGTCCAGCTGGATCTCACCCGCAAGACGCTGGCTGCCCGCCAAGAGTCCTACAACCTGGTCAAACGCCGTTTCGACGGCGGCGTGGCGTCAGAGATGGAGTTGAACCAGTCCAAGAGCCTGCTGGATTCGGCCTCGGCCGATCTGGCGCAATTGGCGCGGTTGCGCGCGCAGTCCGTCAACGCATTGACCGTGCTGGTCGGCGTGCCACTGCCGGACGACCTGCCAGCGCCAGCGGAGTTCGGCCGGGATCAGTTGCTGGCTACCGTGCCGGGTGGGCTACCCTCCGATTTGCTCGAGCGTCGTCCCGACATCATGGCGGCGGAGAACAACCTGAAATCGGCCAATGCCAACATCGGCGCAGCCCGGGCGGCGTTCTTCCCCACGATTTCCCTGACCGGGATGCTGGGGGTCGCGAGCCCTTCGTTGGGTACCTTGTTCCGCGGTGGGCAAGGGGCGTGGAGCTTCTCGCCATCCATCACGACGCCGATATTTGCCGGTGGCAGCATTCGCGAGGGATTGAACCTGGCCAACGCGCGTAACAACATTGCCGTGGCGCAGTACGAGCAGACCATCCAGCAGGCTTTCCAGGAGGTTTCCGATGCCTTGGCAGGCGAGGCGACCTATGGGGCTCAGGTCGAGTCGCTACGTTCCTTGCAGGACTCGACCGCGCGCACATTGGAGCTCTCCAATCTGCGTTATGTGAATGGCATCGACAGCTACTTGCAGGTGCAGTCTGCCCAGGTTGATTATTTCAACGCTCAGTTGAGTCTGGTCCAGGCCGGCCTGGCCGCGCTGAACAATCGCGTGGCACTGTACAAGGCCCTGGGCGGTGGCTGGTCGGAGATCACTCCTACGGCCAGCAACGCAAATGGGGCGTCAGGCGGCAATCCGGCGGATACGGGCGCTACCACGCCCGGTACATCGGCGACGCCACCATCCGGCTCCTGATCTGAGAGTTACACTTGAGGGCGGCATCCGATATCCTGATCTGCGGGATATCGGAGCCGCCCTTTTAGATTCATCCACGACAGCATCATGATAGAACTTGGCGTCAACATCGATCACGTGGCGACGCTGCGTCAGCAGCGCCACACGACTTATCCCGACCCGATCCAGGCCGCTTTGCGGGCGGAGGATGCCGGGGCCGATCTGATTACCCTGCATCTGCGCGAAGATCGCCGTCACATTCAGGATGCCGACGTGCACGCCATCCGCCCGCTGCTGCGCACCCGCATGAATCTGGAATGTGCGATCACGCCCGAAATGCTCGAGATCGCGTGCCAAGTTCGTCCCAGCGACGTGTGCCTGGTGCCCGAAAAACGCACCGAACTCACGACCGAGGGCGGTTTGGACGTCGCGGGCGCGTTGCCCGCCGTCACCAGCGCCGTGGCTCGTCTGCAGCAGGCAGGTATCCGCGTCTCTCTGTTTATTGATCCCGAACCGGCGCAGATCCAGGCGGCCGTTCAAGCCGGTGCTCCAGTCATCGAACTGCATACGGGAGCCTATGCCGAGGCAGAGGGTGATCAGGTGCGCCAGGAACTCGAGCGCGTGCGTGCGGGAGTGGCCGAGGGTCTGCGGCATGGATTGCGTGTCAATGCCGGCCATGGGTTGCACTATGGCAACGTGGCGCCTGTCGCGGCGATGGACGGTATTTCTGAACTCAATATCGGTCATGCCATTGTGGCGCAGGCTGTGTTCGACGGCTGGGACAAGGCCGTACGCGACATGAAGGCGCTCATGGTGCAGGCACGTTTGCAGGCCGTGCGCGGCCGCTGAGTCTTGTCTCATGTCTGACGCCCCCGCCCATTCACCGCCAGAGCCGGCCAGCAGTATTGCCGGCATCGGCATGGACTTGCTGCGCATTGATCGTATCGAGCGCGCGTTGGCGCGTCATGGGGATCGATTCGCCGAGAAAATCCTCGGTCCCGAGGAACTGCAGAAATTCCATGCCCGACGCGCCCGGGACGCTGCCCGTGGCGTGCGTTTTCTGGCTACGCGGTTTGCCGCCAAAGAGGCATTCTCCAAGGCGATCGGCCTGGGAATGCGCATGCCCATGACCTGGACGCGCGTACAAGTGCTCAACGCGCCCAGTGGCCGTCCGGTCCTGGTCATCGCGCCGAGCCTGCTGGAATGGTACACGCCGCGTTTCGGTGTGGCGCATGTCTCCATTACCGATGAATCCGATATGGCTGCCGCGTACGTCATCGTCGAGCGCAAGGTCTAGTGCCTGCCGGATTCCTCTTTTTCTCTCATCAAAGGACCAGACCGTATGGCCAAGAAACATAAAACCTTGTTGCCCCCCGGCCCCGTCATGGTGGATGTGGCAGGCACCACATTGACCAAAGCAGAGAAAGCACGCCTGCGCCACCCGCTGGTGGGTGGGGTGATCTTGTTTGCCCGAAATTTCGAGAGCCGCAAGCAGTTGTGCGAGCTGACACGCCAGATCCACGGCGCTCGCCACGAGCCGCTGATGATCGCAGTCGATCATGAAGGCGGCCGGGTGCAACGCTTTCGTGAAGACGGTTTCACTGTGTTGCCGGCCATGCGCGATTTGGGCGTGTTGTGGGACCGCGATCCCTTGACCGCCATGCGACTGGCTACCGAGGCGGGCTATGTGCTGGCAGCCGAGTTGCGCGCCTGTGGCGTGGATCTGAGCTTCACCCCGGTGCTGGACCTGGATTACGGCGTGAGCAAAGTCATCGGCACGCGCGCTTTTCACCGCGATCCTCGCGTGGTAGCCATGCTGGCGCGCGCGGTGGCTCAGGGCCTGGCACAGGCCGGGATGGCTGCGTGCGGCAAGCATTTCCCGGGACATGGTTTTGTAGGGGCGGATTCGCATCACGAGATGCCGGTCGACCCGCGCCCGCTGGAGCGTATCCTTAGTGAGGACGCCGCACCGTATGCTTGGCTGGGCGATGCCGTCATTCCGGCAGTCATGCCCGCACACGTGATTTATCCCAAGGTGGATAAACAGCCCGCGGGCTTTTCCCGCCGGTGGGTGCAAGACATTTTGCGTGAGCGCCTGGGCTACCAGGGGGTGGTGTTTTCCGACGACCTGACCATGGAGGGCGCCACGGTGGCGGGCGATATCCTCGCGCGCGCCCAAGCCGCCTTGGGCGCAGGCTGCGACATGGTGTTGGTGTGCAATCGCCCGGACCTGGCCGATGATCTGCTGTCCCGCCTGGACGTGACGCACTCACCCGAATCGGTCGAACGTATCCGCCGATTGATGCCCCGTTTTGCCGCTCCCTCCTGGAAGGCCCTGCAGGCCGAGACTCGCTACCAGCATGCCCGACGACTTCAATCTCAAATCGTTTCTGGCTGATCTGCCGCACCTGCCCGGCGTCTATCGACACTTGGACGCCGAGGGTGTGGTGATGTATGTGGGCAAGGCGCGTGATCTGAAAAAACGCGTCTCCTCATATTTCCAGAAAAATCTGGCCAGCCCGCGAATTGCCCAGATGGTTGCCAAGGTGGCGCGTGTCGAGGTCACGGTCACGCGTTCCGAGGCCGAAGCACTGCTCTTGGAGAACAATCTCATCAAGAGCCTGCGGCCGCGTTACAACATCCTGTTTCGCGATGACAAGTCGTACCCGTATCTGTGGATCACGGGGCACGAATGGCCGCGCGTGGCCTACTATCGCGGCGCGACGAACAAGCGCGGCCAATATTTTGGTCCGTTTCCCAACGCCTGGGCCGTGCGCGAGACCATTCAGATCCTGCAAAAGGTTTTTCGTCTGCGTACGTGCGAGGACACCGTCTTCGCCAACCGCTCGCGTCCTTGTCTGTTGCATCAAATCGGCCGCTGTTCGGCGCCCTGTGTCGATGCGATCTCGGCCGAGGACTATGCCAGCGATGTGAATCGCGCGGCGCGTTTTCTCAATGGCGAGGCGCGCGAGGTGATGGGCGAGATCGAACAGCGCATGCTGCAGGCATCGACCGAGCTGCGATTCGAAGAGGCTGCCGCTTTGCGCGACCAGATGGGATCACTGGCGCGTGTGCTGCATCAGCAAACCATGGAGGACGTGGGTGGTGAGGATACCGACGTCATCGTGGTTGCTTCTGCGGGCGGCAAGGTCTGTGTCAACCTGGCGATGGTGCGCGCCGGCCGGCATTTGGGCGACAAACCTTTCTTTCCCGTGCATGTCGACGGCCAGGAGGCGCCGCAGGTGCTCGAGGCTTTCATCGCGCAGCATTACACCGATAATCCCTTGCCTCCTGTGCTGGTCTGTTCGCATGCCTTGCCCGATAGCGGCTTGATGGCTCTGTTGGCAGAGCAGGCCCAAGTCCGCCCCGCTAGAGTACTGACGCGTCCTCAAGGTGTGCGCCGCGCCTGGCTGGAGCAGGCCGTTAAAAACGCCGAAATGGCCCTGGCCCGTGCGCTGACTGAATCCGGCGCGCGCGCTGCACGGACGCTGGCGCTTGCCGAGGTGCTGGACCTGGACACCGACGAGGCTGCGCTGGACGCATTGCGTATCGAGTGCTTCGATATCAGCCATACCGCTGGCGAGGCGACGCAGGCCTCCTGCGTCGTGTTCCTGCATCACGATATGCAGCCGTCTCAATATCGCCGCTACAACATCGCGGGGATCACGCCGGGCGACGACTATGCCGCCATGCGCCAGGTATTGACCCGGCGCTTTGGCAAGGTCGCCGATGGCGAGGCGCCAATGCCCGGGCTCGTCTTGATCGACGGTGGCAAGGGCCAGGTCGAGATTGCGCGCCAGGTCTTCGCCGAACTGGGGCTGGACATACAAACGCTGGTTGGCGTGGCCAAAGGCGAAGGGCGTAAGGTCGGGCTGGAAACGCTGGTGTTCGCCGACGGCCGTCCGCCGGTGGCATTAGGCGGGGAATCGGCCGCGCTGATGCTCATCGCCCAGGTCCGGGACGAGGCCCACCGTTTTGCGATCACGGGCATGCGGGCTCGGCGCGCCAAGGCGCGCAACGTCTCGCGTCTCGAGGAAATCGAGGGTGTGGGAGCGCGCCGCCGTCAGCGCCTGCTGGCCCGTTTTGGCGGGTTTTCGGGGGTGGCATCCGCCAGTATCGAGGACCTGGCCTCAGTGGACGGCATTTCGCACGATCTGGCTGAGCGTATCTACGAGGCCTTGCATGGATAAACTGCCTGCCGCTGGCTATTTCCCCACCCTGGCGCGTCCTGCCAAGAGTTTTTCACGCCGGTGATGTAGCATACGTTCATTATGCCAATCAATGTGCCGATTATCCTGACGTGGCTGCGTATCGCCATGATCCCGCTGGTAGTGGGGCTGTTTTATCTGCCCAGTAGCTGGATGGCTGAGCCTGCCCGCGACACCTTGGCCGCCTGGGCCTTTATCATTGCCGCCCTGACCGACTGGTTTGACGGTTGGCTGGCCCGCCGCTGGAACCAGACCTCGGCGTTTGGCGCATTTCTGGACCCCGTAGCGGACAAGCTCATGGTCTGCGCCGCGCTCATCGTCCTGCTCGATCTCGGCAGGGTAGACGCCTTTATTTCGCTAATCATCATCGGGCGCGAGATAACGATTTCGGCATTGCGGGAATGGATGGCCAAGATCGGCGCCAGCGCCAGCGTCGCCGTGCATCGCCTGGGCAAATTCAAGACCGCTGCGCAGATGGTCGCTATCCCGTGCCTGCTCTACGATCAACAGCTGTTCGGGATGTCCAGCCGGCTCCTGGGCGATATATTGATTGTGATTGCGGCCGTGTTGACGGTGTGGTCGATGTTCTATTACCTGCAACGCGCCTGGCCTGCCATTCGTGAAAAGTCTCAATAGACAAGCCAGGTTTTAAGGAGGGTTGAGATTCCGGCATCGCGGCGAATTCAATAACCCGATATCGCGGCTGAGATCTCGACAATGATATTTACGCAGTGGCGCTGCGCGAGCCGCGCCTTTTGCGTTGAGATGAGTTTTGCTTGCCATGCATTCCGCCGCAGATACCGTTACGCTGGATTCCCCTGATCTTCGCCGCCGCGATTGGCTGACGATCCTGTTGATCGGTGTCGTGCACGCCTCGTCGCATTTCTTTCAATTGGTGCTGCCCTCGCTGTATGTATCCTTGGGCACGGCGTTTGATCTGGATTTTGCTCGGCTCGGCCTGCTGGTCTCGACGTTTTATGTCGTTTCGGGCATAGGCCAGGCATCGTCCGGTTTTGTGGTGGATCGGATCGGCGCCAGACCTGTGCTGTGGTTCGGCCTGACGTGCTTTGTCTTGTCGGGCGTCTTGATCGGCTCGGCCAACGGTTACCTGATGCTATTGATAGCAGCGGTGCTCGGCGGCATCGGCAACTCGGTATTCCACCCCGCGGACTATTCCATCATCAACCATCGCGTCAGTCCGGCACGGTTGGGCCATGCTTTCAGCACGCATGGGTTGACGGGGAACCTGGGATGGGCGTTGACGCCGGTTTTCATCACCTCGATCACCCTATTGGCCGACTGGCGGGTGGCGGCGTTCAGCGCAGCGGGCCTGGTGGCTGTGGTGTTGCTGCTGGCGATCGTGGGACGCGACCTGTTGGGGGGGCAGACTTCTGCATCCGACACGGTTCAGGCCAAAGCAACGGCGAGCACGCCTGCCCCTCAAGAAAGTGTATTGACGACCTTGATGACTTTGCTGGCCAAGCCCGCATTGTGGGGCGCCTTTCTGTTTTTCGCCTTCACGTCGATTGCACTGTCGTCGGTTCAGAACTACACGATTCCGCTCTTGGGTGAGTTGTATGACTTGTCCAAAGTCGTCGCCAGCTCGGCGTTGTCCGGGTATATGGTGGCGTCGGCTCTCGGGATGGCAGCGGGAGGTTTTCTCGTGTCTGCCAACCCGCGCACCGAGTTGACCGTCACCGTGGCGCTGATCCTGGCTGGCGTTACCTTGGTCGTCCTCGCCCTGGGAATGGTGCCTCCTGGCTGGGCGGCATTAGTCGTTGGTCTGGCCGGCTTCTGTTCCGGCGTCGCTGCCCCATCGCGAGATATGCTGATCCGGCGCGTTACGCCAAAGGGCGCGACGGGCTCCGTGTATGGCCTGGTCTACTCGGGCATGGATGTGGGGTCGGCGCTGGGCCCACTGGGATTCGGCCTGCTGCTGGATGCCGGGATGAGTCACGGCCCCTGGATCGGGGCGGGCATCGCATTTGCCGTAGCAGCCTTGCTGGCACAGTGGATCGCCGTGCAGGCGCGCAAGGCGAGCGCGCCGTTGGCGGCCGCGGCACGTTAAGGGGGAGTCAGGGCTTGGTCTCTCCGAGCAGGCCTGGCGGTTCGAGAGGGTTACAGAGAGCGGTACATCTGATTCAGGCAAAGGCTCCCACCAGCCTGATCAGACTGCAAAGCGGACATGATTTCCGCTGCCGAGCACATCCCCCGGGCGATTCTCTCGATCGGCGCTGCGCAGCAGCCGCATATTGCTCTTGAGCATGTCAAAGACCCGTCGCGTCAGCGGCCGCACGACGTTATTACGCACGAATAAGTAATACTCAACGTCGGGCAGGCGCGGCATGCCGTCGTTTTCTCCCAGCACACGGAAATCCGTTCCGATCAGCTCGATACCTCGCGCGGTCACGCCAAGCCCGGCACGCAGGGCTGCTTTGATTCCTATCAGGCTCGATGAGGTATAGCTGGGCGACCAACGAATGCCGGCGTCGTCCAGCGCCTCCTGGGCCAGGCGTCGGAACAGGCTGGGGCCGTCGGCCAGGACAAGCGGGATAGGTTTGCTGGTATCCAGCACATAGCTGGACGAGCAGACCCACACCGTGGGAGAAGTGCGTAATACGACGCCCTCCAGCGTGGGGTCATGACGATTGGAAATCGTCATGTCGATCTCGCCGCGGTGCAGAGATTCCATCAAAAACGGGCTGCGCCCCACGTGGATATCGATTTGCAGCAGCGGCGAATGACGAGCGATTTGCGCGAGCAACGGAGGAAGCATGTTGTCGGCCACATCGTGGGGCGCACCAATGCGCAGCACGCCCTCCAGGCTGCCTTGCTGCAGGTTGCGCAAGGCTTCGTCATTGACCGATAGCAGGTGCCGCGCGTAGTCCAGCAGCCGCTCGCCGTGCGGGGTCAGACGCTTTTGCCGCCCGCGCCGCTCAAAAATTGCGCGGCCGAGCTGGCTTTCGAGTCGCTGCATCTGTTGCGACACGGCGGACTGCGTTCGGCCCAGATGAATGGCCGCCGCAGCAAAGCCGCCCTGTTCCTGGATGACGGTCAGCGTTCTCAGTGTGTCGAGGTCTAGCGTCTGCATATATCAGTTTTACTAATCGATTTCGACTCGATTCTAGATTGTTTCGCCCTCCGCCTGCGCCTATATTTTCAATCAACATAGTTTGGAAACTTTTCAAAGGGTGAAAGCATGAGCGTATCGGCAGAGCGTACCCAGGCGGTACAGAGCGCCATTGAGCAAGTCAAGCAGATCGCAGAAGCGGGCGAACTCAGTCGAGCTGGCCTCGACGCCATCCTGGTGCAACTGAATCGATTAGCCGCACGCAGGGAATTGTGGAGTGAACAGGCGTTTGCTGCACCGCAAGATGGCGAGTTGCAGGCGCGCTATCTGATTTCCGAAGAACCTGACCAGAGTTATGCCCTGTACCTCAATGTCATGCGGCCGGGTAAACGCATCGTGCCGCACAACCATACGACCTGGGCTTGTATCAGCGCCGTCGAGGGCGTCGAGCTCAATCGGGTCTATGAGCGCCTGGACGATGGCAGCGTGCCGGGCCGTGCCCAGTTGCGAGAGTCTGGCCAGGTCATGGTCGAGCCTGGAACGGGAATCGCGTTGATGCCCGAGGACATTCATTCGGTGGAGATTCTGCCGGGGCAGGTCATCCGTCATTTGCATCTGTACGGACGTGCGTTGGAAACGTTGACCCAGCGGACGGGCTATGACCTGGAAAACGGGACGTGCGAAACGATGTCGATCGGCGTACAGACGCGCCGCTGATCACAGCTGGTTTTCATTCATTCATCTTTTCGTTGCGGAACATGCATTTAATTAACGCGCAAACCCTGAAGTCCTGGTTGCATGACGGCGCTGAGATTGCGCTTTTTGATGTACGAGAGCATGGGCAATATGGTGAGTCTCACTTGTTCTATGGCATCACATTGCCGTACAGCCGATTGGAACTGGACGTGCAGCGCCTGGCGCCGCGCAAACAAGTGCGCACGGTGGTCTACGATGATGATGGACACGGCGTAGCCCAGGCTGCGGCGCAACGACTGACCGAACTGGGTTATTCCAACGTGCACATCCTCGACGGAGGAACAGCGGCTTGGCAAGCCGCGGGCTATATCTTGTTTGCCGGCGTGAACGTGCCATCCAAGGCCTTTGGCGAGTTGGTCGAGCAGATCTACGAGACGCCGCATGTGACTGCCACCGAGTTGAATGCCATGTTGCAGTCGGGCGAGGATGTTGTCGTACTGGACGGCCGGCCGTATGCGGAATATCGCAAGATGTCGATCCCGACCGCGACGAGTTGTCCGAACGGTGAGTTGGCCTATCGCGTGCAGCGTATCGTGCCGAACGCCAGAACGCATATCGTGATCAATTGTGCCGGCCGCACGCGCAGCATCATCGGCGCGCAGACCTTGATCAACCTGGGTCTACCCAACCGCGTGTCCGCGTTGCAAAGCGGTACGCAGGGCTGGATGTTGGACGATCTGGTTCTGGACCATGGCGCGAGCCGGCGTTATGGCGAGCCGAGCGATGATCTGCCGGCTATCAGACGGTCCGTCCAGGAACTGGCGAAACGTTATGAGGTGCCGACCGTTGATACGTCGACCGTACAGCGCTGGGATGAGGATGCGCAGCGATCGCTTTTCTTGTGCGATGTCCGCACGCCCGAAGAGTACGCAGCCGGCACCTTGCCTGGTGCTGTGCACACGCCTGGCGGTCAACTGATCCAGGCCACTGATCAGTACATCGGTGTACGTCGCGCACGATTGGTTTTGTTTGACGATGATGGCGTGCGAGCACCGGTTGTCGCCAGTTGGCTGCGCCAGTTGGGACACGATGTGTATGTATTGGACGGTGGACTGGCGAGCGGTTTGACATTGGCAGCGCCTGCTTCACCCGGCATGCCTCAACCCTCGTTGATCGACGCGGCAACGCTAGCAGAACAATTGCGTCAGCCTGCACCTCCCATGGTCATCGATGTGGGCGCCAGCATGCGTTTTCGCCAGGCGCACATTCCCGGATCGCGTTGGTCGATACGGCCGCGTCTTGTGACCGATCTGCAAGGCATCGACGCGCCTGTCGTGCTGGTGGCCGACGAACCTGGTGTTGCTGCCTGCGCAGCGACAGAGCTGGATGGGCTCGGCATGTCGGTAAACGTGTTAGCGGGCGGATTGCAGGCCTGGGTCGACGCGGGCTTGCCCGTACAGTCCAGCCCGCAGTCACCCGCGGATGGCGAGTGCATTGATTACTTGTTCTTTGTCCATGACCGGCACAGCGGCAACAAGGCTGCGGCACGCCAGTATCTGGAATGGGAAATCAACCTCATCGCGCAACTCGATGAATTCGAGAAGGCCGAGTTTCGCTTGCCATCGTTTCAGGCCGATGCCTGATCCATATCTGTCTTCATCTCGCTACGCACAGGAAAGACATCATGTCGCAACGGCAATTACAGACACGCATGGTGCACACGGGAAAAACGCCCGTTTATGAAGGAGGATCACCCGTCAACCCTCCCGTGGTGCGTGCCAGCACCGTCGTGTTTGACAATGTCGCTCAGCAGCGGGACATGCGTGCGCGACGCTCGGGGGAACGTGTATTCACCTATGGTGCGCGAGGCAATCCGACGGGCTTCGCGCTGGAAGACGCGGTGAGCGAACTCGAGGGCGCTTATCGCACCAAGCTGTTTCCCACCGGTCTTGCCGCCATCGCGATGACGCTGCTCGCGTATCTCAAGCCCGGAGACCATCTATTGATGTCGGACGCAGTGTATGAGCCTGCGCGTAAATTGGCCGAATCTTTTTTGGCGCCTTACCAGATCCGTTGCACGTTCTTTGCGGCTGACGGCTCGGATGTCGAGGACAAAATCGAACCGGCAACGCGCATGATTTATGCTGAATGTCCCGGCTCATTGGTCTACGAGATGTGTGACTTGCCGAGGCTGGCCGATATTGCGCATCGTCATGATGCGCTGCTGGTTTGCGACAACACGTGGGGCTCGGGCTGTCAGTATCGCCCTCTGGCATTGGGCGCTGATGTATCTGTCATGGCGGCGACCAAGTATCTCAGCGGCCATTCCGACGTGATGATGGGGACGGTCGCGACCACCGAGGCAGCATGGCCCGCGTTGTCGGCGCGTAGTGATGCATTCGGCATGACGGTGAGTCCCGACGATGCCTATCTGGTCTTGCGTGGCATTCGCAGCCTGGCCGCGCGCCTGGCCATGCACGAGCAACATGCATTGCGGGTGGCGAGCTATCTGCAAAGCTGTCCTGAGGTCCGCTCGGTGTTTTGTCCGGCATTGCCCGAACACCCGGGACATGACATCTGGAAACGCGATTGCACGGGCACGAACGGCCTGCTGTCGTTCGAGTTTCAGCCGCTGGTGACACGCGCCGCCGCAGATCAATGGATCGATAGTCTGGAACTGTTCGGGCTGGGCGCCTCATGGGGCGGCTACGAAAGCCTGGTGACGTCCGCGGATTTGCCCAGCGCGCGCAGCGTGACCGATTGGTCAGGGCACGGTTGCATTGTGCGTCTGCATATCGGTCTGGAAAGCCCTGACGATTTGATTGCGGACCTCGGGCAAGCGTTTGACACCTTCAATCGCGAGCGATCCACCTACGGAATTTCAAGGAGCAAAGCGTGAGCAGCATTGGTCAGTGGTTGGCAAATAGCGAAGGCGGCGCACGCCGCAGTGGCAAGTTGCGGGTCGGGTCCATGGCTTCCGGCGTAGAGGTATCTCTGCCTTATATCGCCGTGCGAGGCGCGCGTCCAGGACGCACGTTGTGGCTGCATGGGCAGGTGCATGGTGACGAAATCAACGGCATGGTAGCGGCATTGCGCTTTGCCAACAGCCTGGACCCATCGGCCATGTCGGGCAATCTCGTCGTGACGCCCACGGGCAATCCCCAGGCGCTGGACGCACGCCGCAAACGCAATCCGTACGATGAGCTGGATCTGGATCAAACGTATCCAGGCAAGGCCGACGGCATGATTACCGAACGAGTTGCACACGTGCTGATGCAGGAAATATGTGGTGTAGCAGACGTTCTGATCAATCTGCACACGATGAATCCGCTGTTCGATTCGCGTCCCTACGCCGTGTACAAAACGCCGCCTAACGACCAGGTCAAAGAAGACGACCTGCTCGCAGCGATGGCGCCGTTCTTTCCTACATTGGCCTGCCGTCAAGATGTCAGCGGCAAGGGCGAGCTGCCCGGCAACATTGCCGGTGCGCTGGATTATCAGTGCCTGAACGCCGGAATCTGTGCCTTCATGCTGGAATTGGGGGCGGGCAATCGCTATCAGCCTGACAATATCGAACGCGCCGAGGTCGGTTTTCGTACGCTTGCACGCAGCATGGGGATTCTGCCCGGCGCACCGGCACCAGCAGATTCTGCACCGTCGTTGAGGTTGGTGTCGCAGCGCGGCTGGATCACGGCAGACGAAGGCGGCCTCTTTGTCCCGCGTTTCTGCGCGGGCGACCGCGTATCCCGAGGGGAATCCCTGGGCGATGTCATCGCGCTCGATGGCACCGTGACACCGGTGGCGCCCATGCCACGCGAAGGCATCCTGATCGGCTTGCGATCGGATCCTGTCGTGCACACTGGCGAGCGTCTCGCATTTGTAGCCTGGGAGTGGCGAGAGGGGACAACACCCGTCCCATCCTGGCACTGACAGGTGCAAGTCAGGCGCGATCCACGACATTGCGCCAGTTCTATATATCAAGGGGAATTTCCAATGAATAGCCTGGTGACTATCACTGGCCGCATGATGCTGGCCGCAACCATCGTATCAACCGCATTTGCTGCTGTTGCTCCTAGCGTGCAGGCAGCGGGTTTTCCGGCCGAAGGCCGTCCTGTACGCATCGTTGTCGGGTTTCCGCCCGGCGGCGGGGCGGATGTGCTGGCGCGCTCTGTGGCGCCGGGGCTGGCGGCTAAATTGTCGGCCAACGTGATCGTAGAAAATCGTCCCGGCGCAGGGGGCCTGACGGCAACCGAGTATGTCGCCAAGTCCGCGCCGGATGGCTATACCTTGTACATCGCCACGCCGGGTTCGTTCACCATCTGGCCGAACATGCGTAAATTGAATTACGACCCCAGCAAGGATTTTGCGCCGATCAGCACATTGGTGACGATGCCGAATCTGCTCGTGGTCTCGCCCAATACGCCTTATAAAACCGTTCAGGACCTGATCGACGCGGCAAAAAAAACGGATGCGCAAATCAATTATGCCTCGGGTGGTGTGGCAACCATTGGGCAGATCGCCGGCGAGCAGTTCAAGATGATGGCGGGTCTGAAGATGATGCACGTGCCGTACAAGGGCACGACGCCTGCCTTGACTGATGTGATGGCGGGGTTGGTGCCGTTGACCTTCTGCGACCCCACAGCCAAGGGGATGATCGACTCGGGCAAACTGCGCCTGCTGGCCGTCACGACATCGAAACGCTCGCCGCTATTTCCCCAAACGCCGACGATGGCCGAGGCGGGTGTCCCGGGTTACGATCTGATGAATTGGTACGGTATTGTGGCTCCCGCGGGCACACCGGCGCCGATCATCAAGCAGCTCAACGAGGCATTGGTCGAGGTCATGGCTCAATCCGACGTCCGTGATCGGCTTGCTGCCGGGGGCATGGAGGCGACTTCGAGCACGCCCGACGGGTTTGGCCAGTTGATGGCAACGGAGCGCGCAAAATGGGGAAAATTGGTTCAACAAGCTGACATGCGTGCAGAATAGATGCGCTGCAAAGCCAGTCCGATGGGCTGGCTTGTCTTTCTTTTCAGGTACATCGCGTCATGGCGTCTGCTCCTCGTTCCCGTTCTTTCGTTGCTCATGGTGCTGGCGAAGGCTCACATAGTTCTCACTGGGGAACCTTTTATGCGAGCTTCGATGGCCGTCATGTCAAGGTGCGTCCGCATCCGGACGATCCGGATCCTAGTCCGCTGATCAATAACTTCACCAACGCATTGCGTCATCCGGCCAGAGTCACGGCGCCCATGGTGCGGCGGGGATGGTTGACGCGAGGACCAGGTGCGGATCGTGCACGCGGCAACGACACATTCGTGCAGGTGTCGTGGGACGAGGCGTTGGATCTGGTCGCACGCGAGTTGCAACGCCAGCGCGACGTGTATGGGTTGGAAAGTATTTTTGGGGGCTCGTACGGTTGGTCCAGCGCCGGGCGGTTCCATCATGCACAAAGCCAAGTGCATCGATTCCTGAATACGGCGCTGGGCGGTTATGTCCGTTCCGTCAATAACTATAGTGCCGGTGCATCGGCGGTCATCATGCCGCACGTATTGGGGCCGCTGGATGCTGTCGCCCGCCGCAATGTGACGTGGGAGCAGATCGTCGAGCATACCGAGGTCGTGTTGGCATTCGGCGGCATGGCTGTACGCAATACCCAGGTGGCCAGCGGCGGGATCAGTCGCCACATTGAACGCGAGGCGATGGGCCGCGCTGCACGCCGCGGCTGCCGTTTTATTTGCGTCAGTCCATTGCGTGAGGATTTGCCCGAGGAGGCGCAGGCCCGTTGGCTCCCTGTGCGGCCGGGAACGGATACGGCGTTGATGCTGGGGCTGTTGCACGTATTGGTTCGCGAGGATCTGCATGATCGCGAGTTTCTCGCGCGTTATTGCGACGGTTGGGAAAATTTTGAGGCATATCTATCGGGGCAGATCGATGGTCAGCCCAAGGATGCCGCCTGGGCCGCACGCGTGACGGGTCTCGTCGAGACCGACATCATTGCGTTGGCCCGCTCGCTGGCATCCAAGCGGGTGCTGGTGGTGGTGTCTCATTCCCTGCAGCGTGCCGAGCATGGTGAGCAACCCGTCTGGCTAGGGGTGGTGTTGGCTGCGGCGCTGGGTCAGCTGGGCGTGCCAGGAGGGGGATACAACTACGCTCTGGGTACGCTGGCGCATTACGGCAAGCGCAACAATGCCGTACCGATTGCAGCGTTCCCCCAGGGGCGTAATAGCGTAGACGCCTATATCCCGGTGGCGCGTATTGCCGATATGCTGCTTCATCCCGGCGAGACGTTCGACTACAACGGTCAGCGTTTGAGATATCCCCATGTGCGCCTGGCGTATTGGGCCGGCGGGAACCCATTTCATCATCACCAGGATCTGACGCGTCTGCGCGAGGCGTTCCGCACGCTCGACACGTTCATCGTGCACGAATGCGTCTGGACCGCGACGGCTCGGCATGCCGATATTGTCTTGCCCTGCACGATGACGCTGGAACGCGAGGATATTGGCGCTACACCCACGGATCCGTTGATGGTGGCGATGCACCGTATCGCACCGCCGGTGGGGCAGGCTCGGGATGATTACGAGATTTTTGCCGATCTGGCAGAACGGCTCGGGCGGCGCGAGGCTTTTACAGAAGGACGCAGCAGCCGTGAGTGGCTGCGCCATATCTATGAAACGACGCGTGCCGCATTGGCCGAACGCGGCGAGGATGCTCCGGATTTTGATGCCTTCTGGCAGCGCGGTGAGTTGGTTTTGCCGCAGTCGCCGGATGATGGTGGAATGCTGCGTGCGTTTCGCGAGGATCCGGATCGGCATCCTCTGCCTACGCCTAGCGGCAAGGTCCAGATCAGCTCGCCGATCGTGGCGTCGTTTGGTTACCGTGACTGCCCTGGATATCCGGCCTGGATCGAGCCTACGGACGCTCCTGATAATGAGCATCCGCTTTATCTGGTGGCGAACCAGCCCGCGACCCGATTGCATAGCCAATTGGATTTTGGCCTGCATAGCGCATCATCCAAGCGCCATGGCCGCGAAGTGTGCCGAGTGCATCCGACTGACGCCCAGAGCCGCCTGATCGCTGACGGCGATATCGTGCGTTTGTTTAACGCGCGTGGCGCTTGTTTGGCGGCCGCGTATGTCACCGATAGCATCATGCCGGGGGTGGTGCAATTGCCGACGGGAGCGTGGTTCGATCCGCTGGATCCGGCGGCCGAGCGCCCGATGTGTGTGCACGGCAATCCCAATATGCTGACGCGAGACGTCGGCACGTCTTCATTGGCGCAAGGGTGCACGGGGCAACTGACGGCTGTGCAACTCGAGCGCTACGATGGGCCGGTGCCGCCGATACGGGCGTATGAACCGCCAGAGCTGGAGGTGTATCCATGATGCGTGGATTTCGTCAGTGGTTTCGGTGTGGAGGGAGTTTGTGTGCTTATGGACGTCGAGCCGAGGCAATCGGGCCGTGAGGGCTTCACAAAGCCGGTCCGGCGCGCGGGCGCCGGACACCGTGTTCGCTCACCTCGTCCGCGCCTTCGCGCTCCCTACGGTGTCCGCTCCACTCGGCTTTGAGGCGCCCTCACGGCCCGATTGCCTCGGCTCGACTCGCAGTCACTCAAGCTCATCACATCGCTGGCACCAGCCTCTTGCTTGGCGTTTTTTTGTAGCACTTTTGGCAAAGAGGAAGATCTTGCAGGGCTGCCATTTTCGGGGGCCCTGCACCCCCGAAAATGGCGATCGGTCCGGGCATGCGGCGGGGTGGTGTGGTGCCAGGTTGGAAGATCTGCTTGGCTAGAGTTGATGCATGCGAAGATGATGCGTAGCTCAGCTCAGGTATAACAAAATCGTAGCTCGAGAGATCTTCTGTTCATCCCCGATGCCACAGCCTTCGCATGCCAATCACGAACGCTATGCATAGGCGCGCCCGTAGGCGCCCATGCATAGCAGCCCTGCAAGATCTTCATCCTTGTAAAAGACAGTTCCTACGAAGCCTACGAAGACCAGCCGTGCCAGCGACGGAGGGAATCAGAGACGCTGCGAGTCGAGGCGGGGCAGTGACCGTGTTGGCGCGCCTCGTGGCCGAGCGAGTGGATACCGTAGGGAGCGCGAAGGCGCGGACGAGGTGAACGAAGCGCTGTCGGCCGCGCAGGCGGCCGACCGGCCACGTGAAGCGCCAACACGGTCACTGCCCCGCCTCGACGTCCAATAGCACTCATATCCCATCCACCCCCCTAGACACCCACCAGAACAGCTTGGCAAATACGCCCGCTACTGCCGGGCCATCCGCACATCCCGAGGTGCAGACTCCCCCGTATTACTGCGCCACGGATTGATATCCAGTCCTCCGCGCCGCGTATAGCGCGCATACACCGTCAATTGTTCGGGACAGCAAGCGGTCATGATGTCGGTGAAAATCCGTTCCACACAATGTTCGTGAAACTCCGCATGATTGCGAAACGACACGATATAGCGCAGTAGCGCGGCGCGATCCAGCGGCTGGCCACGGTAACGGATTTGGACGCTGGCCCAATCGGGCTGACCGGTGACAGGGCAGTTGGATTTCAACAGGCGCGAGGTCAATGTTTCGGACACAGCGGGACCGTCGGCGCAGCGCAAGAGCGCAGCATCTGGCGTATAGGCGTCAATCTCGATATCCAGCGCATCCAGATTCTCGCCCTCGAGTTCGCTGATGGTCAGCGCGGCGAAGCGTTCAGGCAGGATCAAATCCACGCCGACATCGCCGCCCGCTGCGGCAGATAGATCGCGCACCAGGTGATCTCGCAATTGCTGTGCGCTATCCAGGCGGGTTTGGTTGAACGAATTCAAATACAGCTTGAACGATTTGGATTCGATGATGTTCGGGCTGTCGGCGGGCACGGTGAATGTGGCCATACCGATCTGAGGTTTGCCCTTGCGATCCAGCCACGAGAGCTCATAGGCATTCCAGATATCCACGCCGGCAAAGGGCAGCGTTGCGGACAGATTCAGGCTGGCGCGATTGTGCGAGCGCGCAATAGGAAAGAGCAGGCTGGCGTCGTATTGCGACGGGTAGTCGACATGATGGCCCAGCGGGGCATTGGCTAGAGACATGGAGCAGCGATCAGGAGCTACGTTGAAGACAACGTTCGGAACCTGCATTTTAGGCCCTTCGGAAAGCCTGTTTTTTCATATGGTGAAAAGCAAGCTGCGCCATATGAAAGTGGCTGCTGCACAGCAACGATAGTCCATTTCATAGATGGCAAAGTCGTTTCACAATACAAAATTAAAGTTTTAACTATATGATTTAAAAGAAAAATATTTTTAGTCTTGTATAAGATTTAATCGCGCCTTGCTCCGCAACATAGGCATAGACTTTTATCCAACGCGGCGCTGAATGATCTGACGCAATACCGGTGGAATCACTCCCAGTTTGAGTCTCCGGTTCTTCGTTCGGTTAACCCTGGTGCCTGCTACTGAATTCAAGTTTTTCTCTGTGTTTCTTCTCTTTGTGCCTTTTGTTTTTTCAGGAGCATGTCATGAGCAATCGCGAAACCGAAATCCGTAATCTGCAGAAAGACTGGGCGGAAAACACCCGGTGGCAGGGCATCAAGCGCAGCTATAGCGCCGAAGACGTCATCCGTCTGCGCGGCTCTGTGCCGGTAGCACATACGCTGGCCCATCGCGGCGCGACCCGTTTGTGGGAACTCCTGCATAGCGAGCCCTTTGTGAACTCGCTGGGTGCGATGACGGGTAACCAGGCCATGCAACAGGTCAAGGCCGGTCTGAAGGCCATCTATCTGTCTGGCTGGCAGGTCGCCGGTGACGCGAACTTGGCGGGTGAGATGTATCCCGATCAATCGCTGTATCCCGTCAACTCGGTGCCGCAAGTGGTTCGCCGTATCAACAACGCCTTGTCGCGTTGTGATCAGATCCAATGGATGGAAGGCAAAAACCCCGGCGACGAGGGCTACATCGACTATTTTGCTCCGATCGTGGCCGATGCCGAGGCTGGGTTTGGCGGCGTGCTCAACGCATTTGAACTGATGAAAGCCATGATCGATGCGGGCGCTGCTGGCGTGCACTTCGAGGATCAATTGGCATCGGTAAAGAAATGCGGCCATATGGGTGGCAAGGTTTTGGTGCCCACCCGTGAGGCCGTGTCCAAGCTGGTGTCGGCTCGTCTGGCTGCCGACGTCATGGGCACCCCGACCGTGGTGCTGGCCCGTACGGACGCGGATGCCGCCGATCTGGTGACGAGTGACGTGGACGAAAACGATCGTCCGTTCATCACTGGCGAGCGCACGGTGGAGGGCTTTTTCCGCACCAAGGCCGGTATCGATCAAGCCATCTCGCGCGGTTTGGCCTATGCGCCGTACGCGGATCTGATCTGGTGCGAAACCTCGACGCCGAATCTGGAATACGCCCGTAAATTTGCCGAGGCCGTGCATCGTCAATTCCCGGGCAAGCTGCTGGCCTATAACTGCTCGCCTTCGTTCAACTGGAAAAAGAACCTGGACGACGCGACGGTGGCCAAGTTCCAGCGCGAGCTCGGCGCCATGGGCTACAAGTTCCAATTCATCACGCTGGCCGGTTTCCACGCCCTGAATTACGGCATGTTCGAGTTGGCACATGGCTATGCCCGTCGCCAGATGAGCGCCTTCGTGGAGCTGCAGCAAAAGGAATTCGCCGCTGCCGACCTGGGCTTTACCGCCGTCAAGCATCAACGCGAAGTCGGCACGGGCTATTTCGATGCGGTCACGCAGACCATCGAGAGCGGCAAGTCGTCCACCACGGCGCTGACCGGCTCGACCGAAGAGGCGCAGTTCCATCATGACGAGCCCGCGGCGCAGGCGCGTGCGGCTTGATCGGATACGGATCGTCTGAGTTTTAGTTTGCTGTAGTAGGGTGGTTAGGGATGCCTGCGGGCATCCCGTTTTTTTTGCCGCCGGGCCGCCCCAAGGCAAAAACGCCCCCTCGGGGGCCAGCAAGCCGAAGGCGCAGCGTGGTTTTTTTTAGTGTTTAATCCCATGCTGGCGTGCTGCTTTCAAAAGCATTGCCGAATGCCGCTCGTGGTGACCAGCGGTGCGCCTGGGAGTATGGATGAGAATTAGCAGTGCGGTGCTGTCGGCGATGGCGCTATTGGCGGCAGGCAGTGTACAGGCCGATGCGTTGGACGCGTTCTACAGCAATCCCGTTTATCGAGCCGGGGCGAGCGACACCTCTTGTGAGACCTTTCCGCAAGGCATTCCAACGCGCCTGAACGATACGGATACGCGCGCGCATGCCAAGGTGATTTTGAACGGCGGTGGCGCGATCGTCATGACGCAAGGCGCAGACGGCATTCCTCGCAGCCACTATTTCTATCTGAAGAAAGCCAGTTGCGATTGGCTCGAACTGCAGGTGAAAGAGGACAGCGATCCTGATGCTTTCGCTGCCGAGCTCGCTGCGAAATACGGCTCGCGCATTCATTTTCAGAGCGCCCATGCAGAGCGCATTGTGCGTGACTACCGCGTCGATTGTGCTCCCATGAGAGCGCAGCGCTATGTGCCGCTGATCAACGTGCTGTACTACAGCTTGTCCACGATGAGCCGGCCGGATCTTTGGTTGGAGCTGAATGTCGAAGACCACGATGGCGAGATTCAATTCGTCAACGTGATTCGCAATGCAAAACGGCCGGAGGGCGAGCGCGTCGAGTTCCAGCGTTCGAGTTTGCGTATCGACACAGCCGGCAAAATGTCGCGGCCCGGCAATGCTACGCAAAATATATTTGACCAATTATGTGCCGGCTTTGATGGCCCGTACTGGCGCAGCAAGCATTCTGGTTGAGCGTCTGCGCAGTGCCAATGCCAATGTAAGAGCCTCTGTGCCAGTGCAGCCAGTCGCTGGCGCCAGCGACTGGGCTATTCGCAGAGGATCGCGACGGCGACTGGAGATGAATTAGTTGCTGAAGCGAAGCTCAGATACTTACGTGAGACCCATGCGTCGCGCATGCGCCGCCTTGGCGCCCGATAGCAATGCCTGCACCAAGCGGTTTTCCTGATCGGATTGCCGACAGACGAATGCCATCTGCCTTGCCGGCCCCTGTTTCCCTAGAGACAGCACGCGGACCGGATGCACGGCATATACCTGCGCCCCGGGGTCCGGCAGAACAGAGACCCCCAGTCCTTCGGACACCAGTGCGGTCAACGCGGCCAGGGACTGCAGCTCCAGCCGGCAGCGCGCGTGGGGAGCGTGCCGGGCGACATAGCGCGCCGCCAACCCGCCGCCGATCGTGGTTTTGTCAAAGCGGATCCATTCGTGTTGATGCAGCAGCTCACTCAGCGAATCTTCAGTGGAGTCTGGCGGCGCAATGGCGACCAGAGGTTCCCGGAATAGGGGGGTCCAGGCCAGCCGGCGTGAGCCGCCCGATTCGGGTTGGGTCACGACCGCCGCGTCCAACTCGCCGGTTTTGAGTTTCTCTACGAGTTCGACAACGCGCCCGCGTACTAGACGCACATCCAGTTGGGGATAATGCTCTCGCACCCAACGCAGCATCGGGGGCAGGAGTGTGACCTGCAGCGGCTCGATGATACCCAGCCGCACCGTACCCGATACGGTCGGCGAACTGCGGCGGCGCAGTGCGTCCAGCTTGGCGAACGTTTCGCGCAATACCTCGTCGACCTCTTCGGCAAACGCATTGGGCCGCGCCTGCAGGGCAGAGCGGTCAAACAGCGGTTGGCCAAAATATTCCTCCATCTGCTTCATCTGCAGACTGACCGCGCTGGGAGACAGGTTCATGTCCGCCGCCGCTGCCGCAAAACTGCCGCCACGCAACACAGCGCCCAGCGTGCGAAAGGCTTCGATTTTCATGAGAAAAACTCACTTGGCGGATTAGGATTCCTCACTTTATATCATCAGTCTACTGGCCTAGTATTTGGGCCTGGGCTCGGCGTGACGCCCAGCGTGCTACACCACTACATCAGTGGCTGCATGGCCTAGGTGCTGGATTCGAGCTCTGTTATAGCAAGGGCCGTTCTGGACGCCCGGCGGCTGCGCCCCTTTCTTCCCCGGCATGGATGCCGTGGTTTCTCGGAGCAATGAATGAGAAGCAAACTTTTCGTCCCGGCCTCGCGGCCCGAGTTATACGCCAAAGCCTTGGCGGGGCAGGCGGACTCCTTGTCGTTTGACCTGGAGGACTCGGTCGCGGCCGATCGCAAAGACGAGGCCCGCCAGCAGTTGGCGCAATGGCTCGCCTCGCCCGAGGCGCAGGCCACGGAAAAAACGCTGATCGTGCGGGTCAATGCCATGGATACGCCGTACTTTTTGGCGGATGTGCGGGCCGTGGCGCGTCCGGGACTGCAGATGCTGAACCTGCCCAAGGCCGAGGACGTGGAGCAAATCCGCGAAGCCGCACGCGTGCTGGCCGAGGCCGAAAGCGCCAATGGTGTGACACAGCCGATCCGTCTGCTGCTCAATATTGAATCGCCGCGCGCGTTGCGTTGTGCGGCCGATCTGGCCGCCGCCGATCCGCGCGTGGCGGGCCTGCAACTGGGCTTGGGCGATCTGTTCGAGCCGCTGGGGATTGCGCGGCGCGAGCCCAGCGCGGTCAAGCAGGCCATGTTTACGCTGCGGTTGGCTGCCGGCGAGGCGGGCGTGTTTGCCTATGACTCCGCCTTTGCCGACATTCGCGACGCCGAGGGTTTTCAGGCCGAGGCCGAGTTGGCGCGTCGTTTGGGATTTTTAGGCAAAAGCTGCATTCATCCCAGTCAGGTCGCCTTGGCGAATGCGGCGTTCCGCCCGAGCGACGAGGAAATCGCCCATGCTGTACGCGTGGTCGAGGCCGCGCGCGATGCTGATGCCCGAGGTGTCGGCGCCTATGTGGTCGATGGAAAAATGATCGATCCGCCCTTTGTGCGACGTGCCGAGGCGATTGTGGAAACGGCAAAGCGTTCGGGCTTGCTGCCGTTGTGATTGGCGATAGCTACGAGACAGCGTAATGACTTTATCTACCCCCGATTCCTTGACGCCACAGGGCCAAGGCCCATTGCATGGTGTTCGCGTACTCGACCTCAGCGCGTATATCGCAGGCCCCTATGGCTGCTCGCTGCTGGCTGACCAAGGCGCCGATGTCGTCAAAATCGAGCCCCCCGTTGGCGACAACCTGCGTAAGTATCCGTCTTCGCTCGAATCCGAGAGCCGCGCATTTCTAGGCGTCAACCGCAGCAAACGGGGCCTGGCGCTGGATCTGAAACAGCCCGAGGCTCAACAGATCCTGCGCGATCTGGCCAGCCGCGCCGATGTTCTGGTGCATAACTTTCGTCCCAGCGTGCCGGCTCGATTGGGCATTGCCTACGAACAATTGCAGGAAATCAATCCGCGCCTGATCTATTGCGCGGTGACGGGCTATGGAGACGCCGGGCCATTGAAAGACAAGGCAGGCTACGATCAGGTCCTGCAAACCATGACCGGTATGTGCGCAATGCAAGGCAAGGCCGACGGCCCACCCGAGATTCTGTACGGCTCTGTCGTGGATTATTACGCGGCGGCGTTGGTGGCCTCCGGTGTTTCGTCTGCTTTGTACGAGCGTGAACGCAGCGGACGTGGACAATACGTGGGCGTATCGTTGTTGCGCAGTGCCTTGACCATGCAGTCCGCCCGCATGATCTGGGCAGAAGGCGAACCCCGCGAAGTCGGGCGCGACATGCGCTCGGGCGGCATCACCGGCCTGCATCCTACACGCGAAGGCTATCTGTATATCTCGGCAAACACGCCGCATTTCTGGGCGGCATTGTGCGCGAAAACCGGCCTGGACGAATTGGCGGCAAACCCGCGCTATGACTCGGTGCGTAAACGCGCCGAGCACCGCGATGAGATCGTGCCTCGCCTGCACGAGGCCTTGCAGGCGCGCAGCGCGTTCGAATGGGAGGCCCTGTTCGGCGAAGAAGTGCCGTGTGCGGCCGCCCGTACTATCGAAGACATGTTCGATTTTCCGCAGGTGCAGGCCGAGGGCATGGTGGCGAACTACGAGCATCCGGTGGTAGGGAATTACCGCGGGTTTGCGAATCCGATCAAATATGGCCGCACGCCGGGTCCTGCGCCGTTTGCGGCACCTGCCTTTAGCCAGCATGCCGACGATGTGTTGGCGGAGTTGGAGCTGTCGTCCGAGCAGATTGCCGCATTGAAAGCGCAACGGGCTGTGCTCTGAGGCGGCGGCGCTCCCCTTCGGTGCGAAGGGTAGCCGGCTTCCTAGACTATCGTGGCATGACCGGGCGAGGACGGCTGTTTGCGTCCTCGTCAGGCCGTAGTGGACCCCGCTATCGTTGCTTGATAGCGGGTGATTAGTCAGTTTGGCGGAACAATGTTCCCATTTTTATGGAACGACGCGCGGAAATTGAACACGTAAAATGACCGGGTCAAACGCCACATAGAGGTCCGCGTGCAACCCGTCATTTCCGTACAAGGCCTATCCAAGACCTACGCGTCAGGGCATCAGGCCTTGAAAAGCATCAATCTGGACATCCAGCGGGGCGAGATTTTTGCCTTGTTAGGGCCCAATGGCGCGGGCAAGACCACGCTGATCAGCATCCTGTGCGGCATCGTGACGCCGGGGCAGGGACGTGTACTGGCCGATGGCCACGACATCGTGACCGACTATCGTGCGGCGCGTGCGCGCATCGGGCTCGTGCCGCAGGAGATTTCCACTGACGCGTTTGAAAACGTCTGGAATACGGTGACCTTCAGCCGTGGCCTGTTCGGCAAGCCGGCCAATCCCGACTACATCGAAAAGATCCTGCGCGATCTTTCTCTGTGGGAAAAAAAGGATACGCGCATCATGGCCTTGTCAGGCGGCATGAAGCGTCGCGTGATGATCGCCAAAGCGCTATCGCACGAGCCCGATATCCTGTTTCTGGATGAGCCGACGGCCGGTGTCGACGTGGAACTGCGCCGAGGCATGTGGGACATGGTGCGGCGCCTGCGCGAGAACGGCGTCACCATCATCCTGACCACGCACTACATTGAAGAAGCCCAGGAAATGGCCGATCGTGTCGGCGTGATCCGCAAGGGCGAAATCATCGTGGTCGAAGAAACACAAAAGCTGATGAAAAAGCTGGGCAAGCGGCAATTGACCTTGACGCTGAAAAACACGTTGCCGTCCGTTCCCGCGGCGCTTGCAGCCTACGGCCTGGATCTCGTCGCCGATGGCTATCAACTGGTCTACACCTACGACAATCAGCACGAAGGCGGAGAGATCGCCCGCTTGCTGCGCCAATTGGATGAGTCTGGAATCGAATTCACAGATCTGAGCTCATCCGAAAGCTCGCTGGAGGACATCTTTGTGAGCCTGGTGAACGCCTGACGCAGGCGTTTCTCGCATCGCCCATGAATGCCGAGCTTATTCGAGGTAAATAATGAATTTCTATGCTATTCGAGCCATCTATTTATTTGAAATGGCCCGCGCGCGCCGCACGCTGATGCAGAGTGTGGCATCGCCCGTGGTATCCACTGCGCTGTACTTCGTCGTGTTCGGCTCGGCCATCGGCTCGCATATGGTCGAGATCGAGGGCGTCAGCTACGGGGCGTTTATCGTGCCCGGCATGATCATGTTGTCTCTGCTGACACAGAGCGTGGCCAACGCGTCATTCGGCATCTATATGCCGCGTTTTTCCGGCACGATCTATGAAATCCACTCTGCGCCGATTTCCTACATCGAGATCGTGATCGGCTACGTGGGTGCCGCCGCGAGCAAGTCCGTCATCTTGGGACTGATCACGTTGGCGGTGGCGCGTTTGTTTGTCGAGTTCCACATTCAGCATCCATTCTGGATGATAGGTTTTCTGATTCTGACATCAGTGACCTTCAGCCTGTTTGGTTTCATCATAGGTATCTGGGCCGACGGATTTGAAAAACTGCAGATTATCCCGCTGATGATCATCACGCCGCTGACGTTCCTGGGCGGCACGTTTTATTCCATCAACATGCTGCCGCCTATTTGGCAGACCTTGAGCCTATTCAATCCCGTCGTTTATCTCGTCAGCGGTTTCCGCTGGAGTTTTTACGGTGTATCGGATGTCAGCGTATCCATCAGCCTGGGGATGACGGTGGTGTTCCTGATCGTCTGTTTGATCGCAGTGCGATGGATATTCCTGACGGGGTATCGTTTGAAAACGTAACTCAAAGGAGGCGGCACATCATGGTATGGGACAAGGTTCAAGCATTGGTGTTTGACGTTTTTGGCACGGTCGTGGATTGGCGCAATGGTGTTGCGCGCGAGGCCGAACCGTTCTTGGCGAAGTATGGGCAAGGGCGGATACAACCCCTCGCGCTGGCAGATGCGTGGCGCCGCCAGTACTCACCCTCCATGGAGGCCGTGCGCAGTGGTCAGCGGCCGTTTGTCCGTCTGGATGTGCTGCATCGTGAGAATCTGGAAAAGGCGCTGCGCGAATTGGGCGTGAATCCCGACGAGATTCCGCCCGCAGAGTTGGACGCGTTGAATCTCGCCTGGCATTGCCTGGACCCATGGCCCGATTCGGTAGCGGGCCTGACGCGCCTGAAAACACGCTACATCATTGCACCGCTATCGAACGGCAATATCCGGCTGATGCTGGACATGGCAAAACGCGCTGGCCTGCCATGGGATGCGATTCTGGGCGCAGAGGTCGCGCAGGCCTACAAGCCTACGCCCCAAGCCTATCTGCGCACCGCTGATGTGCTGGGCCTGGCGCCCGATCAGATGTGCCTGGTCGCCGCGCACAATAACGATCTGGCTGCGGCGCGTCAATGCGGTTTGAAAACGGCATTCGTGCGCCGGTCGACCGAGCACGGGCCGGATCAAAAGAAGGATCTGGTGGCTGAGCAGGACTGGGATGTAGTGGCTGACGATTTTGGACAGCTGGCGGATCGATTGTTGGCCTGAGGTAGGGGTGAGTTTCGCGTTGCGTGGGGGAGGGGGCTGAGTGCTATTGGACGTCGAGGCGGGGCAGTGACCGTGTTGGCGCTTCACGGAGTCGGTCGGCCGCCTGCGCGTCCGACTGCCGCATCGCTCGTCTCGTCCGGCCCCTACGGGCCTACCTACGACTTCCGCTCGCGCGACTCCGAGGCGCGCCAACACGGTCACTGCCCCGCCTCGACTCGCAACATCTCTGATTCCCTCCGTCGCTGGCACGGCTGGTCTTCGTAGGCTTCGTGGGAACTGGCTTTGGCAAGGATGAAGATCTTGCAGGGCTGCGATGCATGGGCGCCTACGGGCGCGTCCATGCATCGCGTTCGTGATTGGCATGCGAAGGCTGTGGCATCGGGGATGAACAGAAGATTTCTCGAGCGACGGTTTCTCGTAGACAAGCACACCAACCTCTGACAATCCAATCCAGACGGCATCCGATATCACCACGATAACCCGACCATGCTCCCCGATTGATTTACGGCGCAGGATTAGGGTGCTGTGTGTGAATCGCATCGATGGCTTTGAGGACGTCGTCGGACAGCGTCACATCAACGCTGTCGATGTTTTCCTTGAGCTGCTCGAGTGTCGTCGCACCGATCAGATTGCTGGCGACAGAGCGTTGCTGGTTCACCCAGGCCAGCGCCAGATGCGTGGGCGACAGGCCGTGATCACGCGCCAGCTTCACGTATTGCTCGGTCGCTGCTTCGGCCTGCGGATTGCTGTAGCGCGTAAAACGCGTGAACAGTGTGAGCCGGGCGCCTTCGGGCTGCGCGCCATTCAGGTATTTGCCTGAGAGCACGCCCATTGCCAACGGTGAATAGGCCAGCAGGCTGACTTGTTCCAGATGACTGAATTCGGACAGGCCGGTTTCGTAGGTGCGATTGAGCAGGCTGTATGGGTTCTGAATCGTGGCGATGCGAGGCAAGCCCTGGTTCTCGGCATGCTTTAGAAACTGTGCGACGCCCCACGGCGTTTCGTTCGATACGCCGATGTGACGGACTTTGCCCGCGCGTACGAAATCCTGCAGGACTTCCAGTGTTTCTTGAACCGGCACAGTGTAATCGTCGTCGATCCACGGATAGTCGCGGCCGAACGTCGCCGTCGTGCGATCAGGCCAGTGCAGTTGATACAGATCCAGATAGTCCGTCTGCAGGCGTTTCAGGCTGGCGTCCAGGGCCTCGGTCAGGTTCTTGCGATCCAGGTTGGTCTTGCCGTTGCGGATGTGTCCGGGGCGTTTCGGATCGCGCACCGGCCCCGCCGCCTTGCTGGCTAATACGATGTCCTGACGGCGTTTCGTTTTGGCCAGCCACGTGCCGATATAGGTTTCAGTGCGGCCCTGGGTTTCGGGCTTGGGCGGCACGGGATACATCTCGGCGGTGTCTACGAGATTGACGCCGCGCGATAGCGCGTAGTCCAGTTGTTCGTGCGCTTCGGCTTCGCTGTTTTGCTCGCCCCAGGTCATGGTGCCCAGGCCAATCAGGCTGACTTCGGTATCGGTACGGCCAAGTTTGCGATATTTCAAGAGAGGGCTCCGGGTGAGGAAGGGAAACGCGTTGATGTTACTCCTCAGAGCTGAATGAGTGATTAAATAGGAGGGCATGGGCAAATGCTCTCCGGCAGGGGTTACGCGCGTGGCGTGACGGAAAGGCCCTTACATCGATCGATGCGCGTTGCCGCGTTGTGCCGGCCAGCACATTTCAGGAGTAGGAATGAAACCTCGCGTGAGCTTTATCACTTTGGGCGTGGACGATCTGGATCGTGCGATACAGTTTTATCGCGATGGTCTGGGACTCGAGACGCCGGGCATTATCGGCACGGAATTCGAACACGGCGCCGTCGCGTTTTTTGATATGCAGCCCGGTCTGAAATTGGCGCTATGGCCTCGTGCCAGCCTGGCGCACGACACGCAGGTTCCACAGGGACCTCGCAGCGCGACAGAGTTTTCGTTGGCCCATAACGTTGCCGACAAGGCCGAAGTCGACCTGGTCATGCAGCAGGCCCGCGAGGCGGGTGCTCAGATCGTCAAGGCCGCAGGTGATACGTTTTGGGGCGGATATGCAGGCTATTTTCAAGACCCGGATGGCCATCTGTGGGAAGTCGTCTGGAATCCGGAGTTCCTGCCACAGGACTGAACCGGTTTTGCTGCTATAACTGCCCCACGAGCAACCCGCAGGAGCATGGCTATGTGCCGCTGGATGGCGTATTCCGGTAATCCCTTGCAGCTGGATCTGGTGATTTTCAAGGCGCAGCATTCGCTGATCGATCAGAGCCTGCATTCGCGTCTGGGGGCGACCACGACGAACGGGGATGGCTTTGGCGTGGGTTGGTATGGCCCCGATCCCGACGAGGCGCCATTTCGCTATCGCAGTATTCACCCGGCCTGGAACGATCGCAATCTGCGCGAGGCCGCGCGGGCGATCAGGGCACCCTTATTTGTCGCGCATATTCGTGCCGCAACAGATACGCCCGCACAAGAAACCAACTGTCATCCATTTCGCCATGACCGTTGGCTGTTTGTGCACAATGGATCGATCAGGGATTATCCCGTGTTGCGGCGCGAGCTGCTGATGCAGGTGGACCCGCGCTACTTTCTTTCGTTGGAGGGATCGACGGATTCCGAGGTCATGTTCTTGCTGGCGTTGACGTTCGGTCTGGAAACCGACCCGCTGCCCGCGTTGGAACGCATGGCTGCCACGGTGGAAGACGCCGGCCACCGGCACGGTGTGGCGCATCCTTTGAACATGACCATCTGCGCGCTGGACGGAGAGCGCCTGATCGCCGTGCGTTATTCGAGCGAGGCCAACTCTCGCACGCTGTTTCACAACAACGATGTGCGTCATCTGAAACAGCTCTATCCCGACGAGCCTCGCATCGCTGCATTAGGGGACGACACCTACATGTTGCTGTCCGAGCCTTTGACCGAACTGCCCGGCGTCTGGCAGGAAGTCCCCGAGGCTACGGCCATCATCGCGCACAAAGGGGACGTGCAGTATTTCCCCTTTGTGCCGGGAGGCTTGTAGGCGTCAGCCTGTAGCGCGTGTTCGAGTCAGTGGCAGATCAGGATGCAGGCTTGCACTGCCCATCCGCAGAAAATGCCGCGCGCATGGCCTCCTGGATCTGCTCAGGGGACAGATCCTGTTTATGCGTTGCCATAGACCAGCGGTGTCCAACTGGATCGGTGAGCTGTCCATAGCGATCCCCCCAGAACATATCCGTCGCCGGCATGGTGATTTTTGCGCCAGCGGCTTCGGCTTGCGCCATGGCGGCATCGACGTCTTCGACATAGATATGCAGATACACCGGCGAGTCCTTCAGCCCTTTGGGGCTCATGGCGCCGCACTCGGAAAACGCATCGGCCAGCATGATTTTGGAGTCTCCGATTTGCACCATCGCGTGCATGATCCTGCCGTCGGGGCTTGGCAGGCGGGCCAGTTCGACCGCATTGAAAGCCTTGACGTAAAAGGCGATGGCTTCGGCTGCCCCCTCGCAAATCAGGTGAGGGGTCACGGTATGCATGTCTTCGGGAATGGGTTTGACAGTGGCCATGGCGGGCTCCTGAAAGGTGCCCCTGCCGGACTGGCAGGGTTCTATCCCTACGACGAATGATAGACATCCAGATCGACAAACTGCGTGACTTTTTTTCAACAGCCGCTGGTGAGGCCGAGCAGCGGGGCTGGCGGCCTATAACCCCCGGATGTATTTCCCAGGGGCCAGGGCCGCGGCTTGAGGGCTGGGCGTGAGCGTCGCGTTAATCGACACTGGCGCCTGATTTTTTGACCACTTCCGCCCAGCGCGGGATTTCCGTCGCCATCAGATCGCGCAGGGCTTCCGGGGTGCTGCCTACCAGTTCCATCCCCATCGTTTTACCCAGTTTCTCCTGGACATCGGGTTCTTTCAGAATGGCGGCGATTTCCTGGGACAGGCGGTCGACGATAGGCTTTGGCGTGCCTTTGGGGGCGTACACCGCCTGCCATGATGCCATCTGGAATCCTTTTACCCCGGCTTCTTCCATGGTGGGCGTATCAGGGGCCAGCGCGATGCGTTTGGGTGTAGTCACGGCCAGCAGTTTGAGTTTGCCGTTCTGCAGCAAGGGCAGGGCGGCCGTCATCTGGTCGAACATGAAAGTCACCGCGCCTGAGGACACATCCACCATGGCGGGTGGGGTGCCCTTATAGGGCACATGGGTGAGAGGTACGTCGATCGTGTCTGCGAACAGTTCACCGGCCAAATGGGTCGATGTGCCCTGTCCGGACGAGGCAAAGGTCCGCTTGGTCGGATCGCGTTTGAGCAGCGCGATCAGGTCTGCAACGGAATCCACACCCAGGTTGGGATCCACCAGCAACACGTTGGGCAACGTGGCGACCAGCGATACCGGCTCGAAGTCTTTGACCGGATCGTAGCGCAGGTTCTTGTACAGGCTGGCGTTGATGGCGTGCGTGCTGATGGTGCCGCCGAACAGGGTGTAACCGTCGGGAATGGCCTTGGCGACATAGCTCGCACCGATACCGCCTGCCGCACCGGGTTTGTTTTCCACGACCACGTTCTGTTTCAAGCGTTCGGCCAGTTTCTGCGCCAAGAGGCGGCCCACCACATCAGTGGAGCCGCCTACGGTAAAGGGCACGACATACGAAATCGGTTTCTCGGTCGGCCAATCCGCGGCTTGCGTGGGCAGCCCACAAGTTGCCAGGGCGGCCGCGGCCAGTGTCAGCACCAGATGACGGCGTCGGATGAGGTTCATGGTTGGTTGTCTCCGTATGGTTTGATGGGGCGAGCGTGCGTGCCGCCGAGGGAACGGCAGGCACTGGCCGAGTGTTCGGCGGGGATACTGCGTGCTTACGAGGTCAGTGCTGCTGCTTGTCGCTGCCTGTGCCGGGTCCCTTGGGAATACGGGACGGGCGTGGCGTGAGGCTTTTATTGTTACTGCTGCGGACAGGGCATCGACGGGGCCTTGCTGCGGCCTGCTGGTCGTCATCGCAATCTCGACAATCAGCAGGCCAATGACGGGTTTTAACGTCCGTTTTTCGCGCGCCAGGCGGCGAATTGTTCGCGGGTTTGCGGATCGGTGGGCGGGTACAGGCCCAGGATGCTGCGGCCGCCTTGGACTTCGCTGGTGACGAAGTCCTCGAACGCCGTCATTTCATGGGCTTCCCGGGCGATGTCGTCGGCGATGTCCGCAGGGATGATGACCACCCCTTCGCCGTCACCGACCACGATGTCACCGGGGAACACGGCCACGTCGCCGCAGCCGATCGGCGCATTGATATCCAGGGCTTGGTGCAGCGTCAGGTTCGTCGGGGCGGAAGGACGGTTGTGATAGGCCGGGATCTCCAGATTGGCGATCTCCGGCGAATCGCGGAAACCGCCATCGGTCACGACACCGGCCACGCCGCGTTTCATCAGGCGCGTCACCAGGATAGAGCCTGCCGAGGCGGCGCGCGCGTCTTTGCGGCTATCGATCACCATCACTGCGCCTTCGGGGCAGGTTTCCACGGCCACGCGTTGCGGATGGCCGCGGTCTTCAAATACTTTGATGGTGTTCAGGTCTTCGCGCGCGGGGATGTAGCGCAGCGTGAAGGCCGGGCCGACCATGTTGGGCAGCGTTGGGTTCAAGGGACGCACGTCCTGGATGAATTGATTGCGCAGGCCGCGCTTGAAAAGTGCGGTGCACAAGGTGGCGGTGCTGACGCCCTGCAGGATGCTGCGGGTGGTATCGGATAGGGTGGTCATTGATGTCTCTATAGTTATCAGGTCAGGCTTATAAGGTAGGGCGCGAGAGCTGTGAGGCCGTTGCGATGGAACCGACAGACCTCAACAGCAGGCGCAGGCAAAATCAGAAAATACTGGGCTCGGGCACCGGTTCGCCAAAGCTCGTTTCCAGGAAATCAAAATCGCAGCCTTCATTGGCTTGCAGGATGTGCTTGGAATACATCCAGCCGTAGCCACGCTCGTAGCGTTTGGGCGGGGGTGTCCAGGCTGCACGGCGAGCCGCCATTTCCTCATCGCTGATGTTCAAATGAATCGTGCGGTTCGGCACGTCCACTGTGATCAGGTCGCCTGTGCGCACCAGGGCCAACGGACCGCCGATGTAGGATTCCGGCGCCGCATGCAGAATACACGCGCCATAGCTGGTGCCGCTCATGCGGGCATCGGACAGACGCAGCATGTCGCGCACGCCCTGTTTGACGAGCTTGGTCGGGATCGGCAGCATGCCCCATTCCGGCATGCCCGGGCCGCCTTGCGGGCCGGCGTTGCGCAGGATCATGATGTGGTCGGCGGTAACGTCCAGATTCTCGTCGTCCACGGCGGCCTTCATGCTGGGGTAGTCGTCGAATACCAAGGCCGGGCCCGTGTGCTGCAGGAATTGCGGGGCGCAGGCGCTGGGCTTGATCACGCAGCCATCGGGGGCCAGATTGCCTTTCAGGACGGCGAGCGCGCCTTCGTCATAGATGGCGTTATCCAGCGGGCGAATCACGTCGTCGTTATAGACGCCGGCACCTTCCAGGTTTTCACCCAGCGTGCGGCCAGAGACCGTCATGGCGGACAGATCCAGATGGTCTTTGGCCAGTCGCGTCATCAGGCCGGGCAGGCCGCCAGCGTAGTAGAAGTCTTCCATCAAATATTTGTCGCCGCTGGGACGGATGTTGGCGATCACCGGGACCTTGCGGCTGGCGGCGTCAAAATCGTCCAGGCCTACCGCGCAGCCTGCGCGGCGCGACATGGCGACCAAGTGCACGATCGCGTTGGTCGAGCACCCCATGGCCATGGCCACGTTGATGGCGTTCTTGAATGACGCCACCGACAGGATTTTCTGCGGAGTCTGGTCTTCCCAAACCATTTCCACCACGCGGCGGCCGCACTCGGCGGACATGCGCATGTGGTTCACGTCGGCGGCGGGGATCGACGAGGCGCCGGGCAAGGTCATGCCGATCGATTCGGCAATCGCCGTCATCGTGCTGGCCGTGCCCATGGTCATGCAGGTACCGTAGCTGCGCGCGATACCGCCCTCGACCTCGGTCCAATCCTCTTTGGTGATGTTGCCGGCACGGCGTTCATCCCACAGTTTCCAGGCATCGGAACCGGAGCCCAGGATCTTGCCTTTCCAGTTGCCGCGCAGCATCGGGCCGGCCGGCAGATAGACACAGGGCAGGTTGGCGCTGAAGGCGCCCATCAGCAGGCCAGGGGTGGATTTATCGCAGCCGCCCATCAGCACGGCGCCGTCTACCGGGTGGCTGCGCAGCAGTTCCTCGGTTTCCATCGCCAGAAAATTGCGATACAGCATGGTGGTCGGCTTGACGAACGATTCCGATACGGAAATCGCCGGCAGCTCGACCGGGAAGCCACCCGCCTGAAAAATGCCGCGCTTGACGTCGTCGACGCGCTGCTTGAAATGGCTGTGACAGGGGTTCAGGTCCGACCAGGTATTGACGATGGCGATGATCGGGCGACCGGCCCAATCCTGCGGGCCATAGCCCATCTGCATCATGCGCGAGCGGTGACCGAACGAGCGCAGATCATCGTGCGCCATCCAGCGCGCACTGCGCAGGTCTTCGTAAGAGCGGGTCATGAGTGGAGTCTCCCTTGCTGTTTGGGCGATTAAAACACTAATATATTAGTGCGTCAATGAATCCCCTGGCCGGTACAATCCGGCCATCTTTCCCTTTTTTCGCCTATGACCCAATCGTCAACGCCGCCCATCGATCTGCGCCTGGACCGTTCCCGCCATGCGGCGCCGCAGGTGTTCGAAAAGCTGCGCGAACTCATTGTGTCGATGGAGCTAAAGCCGGGCGCACCGCTGGCGCGCGTCGAACTGGCAGAGGCGTTCGGGCTGAGTCAGACGCCGATTCGTGATGCGCTCAGTCAATTGCGCGATGAGGGGCTGGTGGATATTTATCCGCAGCACACCACCGCCGTCAGCCGTATCGACATTGCCGCCGCCCGGCAGGCCCATTTCTTACGGCTGTCCCTGGAGCTGGAGATCGTACGTGTCCTCGCGAGCCGCGAGGATCCTGCGTTGATCGAGCAACTGCAGGCCCACATCGACGTCCAGCATGCCAATCGTGTCGCTGAACGATATCCCGCTTTCATGGCCGCTGACCAGGCGTTTCATCAGGATATGCACCGCGCCGCCGGCGTAGGGGCTTTGTGGGAACTGGAGCAACGCTATAGCGGCCACGTCGATCGCCTGCGCCGCCTGCATCTGCCCGAGGCCGGTAAAGCCGACCGCATCCTGCGCGATCATCAACGCATACTGGACGCCATTGCCCAACAGGATGTCACTGGCGCGCAGGCGGCACTGCGCGAGCATCTGTCAGGAACGCTGAGCCAGATCGACGATATCTGCGCACGCTATCCGGATTATGTGACGGTGAGGTAGCGGCCGTGGGCTGCGGCACGATCGCGACGCTGTCAGTCTGATTTTCTGGTGTTTAGCAGCTCGTTGCCACATTTGTGATGGAGTGTTGCTTTGCCAACAGTACGGCTGTTGGCGTAATTGACAACAAGACATCACAACTTATCATTGATTTCAAGTCTGTGGATGATGACGGGGCTATTATTCAAATCGTAGTTTGGCAGGTACCTCGTCCTGTCGCGCCCTGTCTGCATACAGTCAAGTACAGGCTCGTTTACATCGCCAATAATGAACGAGTCATTGGATTTGATAATGAACGCGGTAAGGGCGACCATTGCCACTCATGCGGCCGAGAAATTCCTTATGAGTTTGTGAGTATTGATCAGTTGGTCGAGGATTTTCTTGCACATGTCGAACGCTACAAGAATGAGAGGCACTATGGTCCGTAAACTAACTATCACCATCGACTCGGATTGGAAGGCCGCGTTGCGCGGCGCTGCTGCCCAGGCCAAAGCTGGGATCCGGGAAAAGCGTTATCAAGGGGAAGTGTTGAACTTTGAGAGCGCGGGTGCATTCTTTTCTCATTTAACAGAGAGACGGTGGGCATTGATTACGGAGTTGTTGGGTGAGGGAGTGGTCGGTGTACGTGAGTTGGCGCGCCGTCTAGGGCGAGACGTAAAGCGTGTGCATGAGGATGCAAGTGCTCTTGTCGCGCTCGGATTGTTAGAACGTACGGAGCTAGGGGCCTTGTTTTGTCCTTACGTTGATATCCATGTGGATATGCATTTAATGCGGCGAGCAGCGTAATTCTGCTGGATGCTGTGTCGCTGTTATGGTCTAAATTTATCCATTCTGTGTCTGTTTCGGCGTAAACCGCTCCCATATACTGTTCCGCATCAATCAGACGAGAAATTGCATGCGCTACCGTTACGTTACCACCGATGTTTTTACCAGCCAGGCCTATTGCGGCAATCCTCTGGCGGTCGTGTTGGACGCCGAGGGCCTCAGTACCGAGCAAATGCAGATCATTGCTCGGGAATTCAATTATTCAGAGACCAGTTTTGTCCTGCCGCCAAAGGATCCCGCGAATACGGCGTGGGTCAGGATTTTCACGCCTGATAGAGAAATGCCGTTTGCCGGGCATCCAAACATTGGCACAGCGGTGGTCCTGGCTCGCGAGCTGGCTATCGCCGGCCAGGTTGTGCCGGACGAATTCGTGTTTGAGGAAATCGCAGGGTTGGTGCGGATTTCGCTCGCGCGCAGCGAGCAGGGCATTGATGGAGCAGAGCTCTTGGCGCCGCAACCTTTATCGCTGGGCAGCAAGGTGCCGGTCGAATCTGTGGCACGTGCGTTGAGGCTGAATGTCTCGGATATCGAAGTGTCCGAGCACGCTCCTCAGGTGGCGTCGGTGGGAGCGCCTTTCTTGATCGCTCAGCTTGCCAGCCGTGATGCGTTGCGCCGCATCGTGCCGGATGCGAACGAGTATGCGGCCTTGTTGCCTTTGGATGGCGCCAAGTCCATTTATGCCTACACTACGGACACCGCTGCGGATACGATTGATAGTCCCACAGATATACAGGCGCGTATGTTCACCGGCCGCATGACGGAAGACCCCGCCACGGGCAGCGCGACCGTTGCAGCAACGGCATTGCGGGCATCATTGCGTGGCGATGGCACATTGCGATTGCGCGTGGGACAAGGGGTGGATATGGGGCGCGCGAGTTTATTGCTCGCGCGTGCCGAGCACCGTTCTGATGGGATATGGGCGAATGTTGCGGGGCAGGCGGTGGTAGTGATGGAGGGCAGTCTGCTCCCGCCACTGGTTCCGTGAGGCGTTTTCCTGTCAGGTCCGCTGCTTGATCGAAAGCCCAATTTTTCGGCTGGCCGCAGTTTGTAGAATGGACGCCATCGCGCTCAACGCCATCAGTTATTGTGGTTTAACGCCCGCTTTTTTCGCGATGTCGCGCCATTTGGCTGTGTCCGCGCGAACGGTCTCGGCCAGGGCTGCCGGGCCCGTTCCCGAGGCCGTGATGCCTTGGCGCAGCAACAGTTTCTTCATTTGGGGCTCTTGGATCGTTTCATCAAAAGCCTTTGCGATGCGGGCCTGCAGCGCCGGATCCATGTTGGCTGGCGCGAATAGCGCAAACCAAATCATGGCTTCAAAACCAGGAATCCTGGCTTCTTGTACCGTCGGCACGTCGGGCAGTAATGGCGATCGTTCCGTCGATGTCACTGCCAAGGCCTTCAGGCGGCCGGCTTTGACAGGCTCCAACGAAGTCATGACGACGTCGAGCATCATGTCGACGTGTCCACCCAATACGTCAATCAATGCTGGTCCCGATCCGCGATAGGAGATGTGATTCATCTTCAGTCCGGCCTCTGCCGCGAAGTAGGCGCCACCCAGATGACTGGACGATCCTGTGCCGGCCGACGCATAGGAAACTTGTTCCGGCCGGGATTTGGCCAGCTTGATGAAGTCATTCAGCGTGTTCACTCCTAATTGAGGGTTAACCACTATGACATCGGGAATGGTGCCTATTGTCGTGATTGGTGTGAAACCCTTGACGATGTCGTAGGGCAGATTGGCGGTGACGCTGGGTGCGATCGCGTGGCTGGTGACAGTGCCAAGCAATAGGGTGTAGCCGTCTGCGGGTTGGCGATTGACGTACGAGGTACCGATCACGCCCGACGCACCGGCGCGGTTTTCCACGATGATGTGCCCACCGGTTTTCTTGCTGACGGCGTCGGCCAGCTGCCGCGCGACCAGATCGGTGGATCCTCCGTTGGCATAAGGCACAATGAGCTGTACAGGTTTGCTGCCAGGCCAGGCATCCTCTGCATTTGCGGCCGGGATGGTGCACAGCGCCGGGACAGCGCAAACCAGGAAACAGGCAAGCGTTTTTTTGACAGACAACATGATTTCCCCTGAGTTTTGTGTCTCCCTCCTGCGTGGGGGGAGTATGTTTAAATAGTAGGGACGATGCCCTAGAGCGTCGACAGGGTGAAACTTATAAGCCTATAAAGCGCACGCTATGAAAGCCGCCGATTTAAATCTCCTGGTGCATTTCGATGCACTGATGACGTGCAGCAGCGTGTCTCAAGCAGGGGAGTTGCTGGGCATTAGTCAACCCGCGATGAGTTCGGCGTTGAGCCGGTTGCGCTATCTGTTTGGCGATCCATTGCTGCAGCGCCAAGGCAATCGTTGGATGCCCACGCCGCGCGCGCTGGAACTGCATCGTAATTTTCAGCCGTTGCTGCAGGCATGGCGTCGCAGCATCTCGCGCGAGACGGCCTTTGATCCGGCCTCGACACAACGTGTGTTTACCCTTTGTGCCAGCGATTATTTGCAGTTGGCAGTGTTCCCGAAGATCTTGTCCGCCGTACAAGACGAAGGGCCAGGCATAGGCCTGCGTTGTTTGCCGCCGAAGTTGGGAGGCGCGCTGGAGATGCTCGCCGAGAATTACGTCGAGCTTTATATCGGCCACTATCCCGACCCGCCCGACAATCTACGGGCGCGTTTTCTGTTCGAAGAGGCATGCACCTGCGTCGTGCGCAAAGGGCATCCCGCGCTGACCCGTGCCTGGAATCTGGACTCCTATCTCCAATACAGCCACGTCAATGCCTCAGGGTATGCGAACTACTTCAATGCGCAGGTCGATGCCGCATTGCGTGCCATAGGCCTGCAACGTAGCGTGGCAGTACTCTTGAGCAGCTATATGGCTACGCCATTTGTGGTGGCGCAGACCGATATGATTGCCACCTTGCCATTGAGCGTGGCCAGTCAGTTAAAGGCAGCAGCAGGCATCGAATTATTGCCAGCACCCTTGCCGCTGCCACCCTTGAGTGTGTCGCTTTATTGGCATGAGCGCTATCAGAACGATGATGCTCATGCCTGGCTGAGGCAACGGATGGGTCAGGCTTTCGATGCCAGCGCCCGATCCACGAGATCGCCGTAGATTTTCCGGGCTGCGGCCAAGGATACGCGCTCATCGTGCAGGTCGTCGGCCAATGCGGTTGCCGCGCGGTCTTTGGGGTTGCCAAAACCTCCAGCACCAGAGGTTTCGAGGCACACGCTTTCTCCGCTTGCCATACGCAGGCCGGCGGTTTTCGAGGACATGATTTCCTCGCTGCCGTCGGTACGCTTGTAAACCAGGCGTGCTTGCCTGCCGTCACCGCCGCCCAGCACGCCGCTCGCACGGCCCACGACGTGGTTATCTGAACGTGCCGAGAAAATGATGCCATCGGCGAGCGCCCGTATCTCGCGAGCTACCGCCATACCTCCACGCTGACGGCCGGCGCCGCCGGAATCGGACACGAGCGCATAGCGTTCGACGCGCAAGGGGTACTCGTTTTCCAGCGCCTCCACGGGCAGGTTCGAGGAGTTGGTCATGTGGACATGAACACCGTCCATGCCGTCCATGTCGTCGCGAGCGCCAGACCCGCCAGCGACGGTTTCCAAATAAACGAAATCTCCCGGACGGCTGGCCAGACGGCCAGAGAATACGATCGCAGGACACACGTCATTGCCCGATGCCATGATGCGTGATTGGGGCAGCGCCTCGCGGAATGCGCCGAAAATCGCACCAGCGACTTTTTGTGCAGTCAGAGAGCGTGCGCCTACAGCTGCCGGGGCCTGCGGATTGACGATGGAACCTGTCGGCGCCACGATTTCCAGCGGCTCGAACAGCCCGGAGTTCGCGGCGAGTTCGGGGTCCAGCAAGGCTTTGACGGCATAGTAGACGCAGGCCTTCAGCGCGCTTTCCGGCAAATTCATCGCACCGCGTGCCTGAGCCCCAGATCCTGAGAAATCGAAGCGCAGGCGGCCCTCCAGCACGGTGACTGCGACCTGTAACCGTACTGGATCGCCTCCACCCAGGCCGTCATCGTCCATCATGTGAGCAAAGGAATACGTGCCCGGATTCAGTTCGGAAATGCGGCGCTCCAGGCGCGAGCGAGTGTATTGAATCAAGTCCTCCACGGCAGTCAATGCACGCTCCAACCCCATTTGCGTGAGCAGCCCTTGCACCGCTGTGGCACCGCGTTGATTGGTGGCGACCTGGACTTTCAGATCCAGCCAGCGTTCTTCCGGATCGCGGGTATTGCTGCAGATCAGCCGCAACAGGTCTTCCTGGATGACACCGTCACGTGCGATGCGCACCACAGGAATACGAATCCCTTCTTCGAAGACTGTGCGCAGGCTGCCTGCGATGGAGCCCGGTACTGATCCGCCCACATCGGCATGATGGCCGACGTTGGCCGTGAAAAATACGAGCTGTCCCTCATGAAAAACAGGCGTGACGATATTGATATCGGGCAGGTGGCTGCCGCCGGCCAGATAGGGATCGTTGCTGATAAACGCATCGCCCGGTTTGATCTGTGCAATGGGATATTGATCCAGCACTGCCCGCATGGCTCCGTTGAGGGAGCCCAGATGCAAAGGAATTTGGGTCCCTTGGGCAACCAGCCTGCCCGTGGCGTCGAACAGTGCCACAGAGCAGTCTTTGCGCTCTTTGATGTTGGTCGAGAACGACGAACGCACGAGCGTATTGTTCATGTCCTCAGTGATGGAAAGCAGGCGGTTGATGAAGACCTCCATTTCGATGGGGTCTCGCAAAGCAGGCGTTTGAGTCGTCATGAGTATGTCCTGGAAGCAGCGGCGAGGCTCAAACCCGCACCACGATGTTGCCGAATTCGTCGACGCGCGCCGATTGGCCGGGGGCGATGACAGTGGTTGAACTCATCTCTTCGAAAACCACCGGGCCTTCAAAACTGGCATGAGCGCCCAGTTGATCGCGGTCGTAGACGTCGGCCTCGCGCCAACCGATGGCTTCGCCGAAATGGATGCGACGGCGCGAAACCGGTTGAGGAATCGCACGCTCGGCAATGTTTGCCAGTGGGGCTTTGGTCACGCGTCCAATGGCTTTGGTACGGCAGTTGATGATTTCGATGGCACGGTCAGGCACGTCATAGCCGTACTCGCGCCGGTGTGCTTGTCCAAAGCCCGCGTGGAACGCTTCGAAAGTGGGTGTTTCGTGCGCGGGCAATGCGACCTGGACCTCAAAGTTCTGTCCGACATAGCGCGCGTCGATCACGACTTCGTAATCGCGGTTCGGTACATCGACACCTTCTTCTTCGAGCCAGCGATTGGCTTCCTCGCGCAGTCTATCCAGGCGTGCGAGCACGCGTGTCCAGCCTTCAGCCTCAATGACCGCGATTTCGCTTTCGACAAAGTCAAAGGAAATATCTGTCAGCAGGATGCCGCGCGCGCATAGCGTGCCAGGCTCTTGAGGGATGATGACAGTAGGAATGCCGCATTCCCGCGCTACGTCGAGCGCGTGCAGGGGGCCTGCGCCACCAAAGGCGCACAGGGCGAATTTCGAGAGCTCATGGCCCCGCTCTGTCGATACCGAACGTATCGCACGCGCCATATTGGCATTGGCAATACGGATGATGCCCTCGGCTGCGGCCTCTACGCTCAAGCCCAGTGGTTCTGCGATACGGCGTGCGATCACTTCGCGTGCAGCGGCCGCGTCAACGTTCATTCGACCCTTCAACAGTTTGACTGGATTCAAGCGCTGCAGCGTGAACATGGCGTCGGTAATGGTGGGCTCGGTACCTCCACGGCCATAGCCGACGGGGCCGGGGACCGCGCCAGCGCTATGAGGGCCGACTTTCAAAGAACCCGCCTCGTCGATCCAGGCAATGCTGCCGCCGCCTGCACCGATGACATGGATGTCCACCATCGGCGTTTTTACCGGATAACCTGCGACAGAGCGGCTGGAGGTAAACGCAGGGCGTCCTTCCAGAATCAGCGAAACATCGGTGCTGGTGCCGCCCACATCAAAAGTCACAGCATTGGGGAAGCCTATGGTGCGGCCGAGTACGGCCGTTCCTACGACGCCAGCCGCCGGGCCAGACAGACACGTGCGTACGGGGAACTGGCGCACCGTTTGCACCGACATGAGGCCGCCATTGGAATGGATGGTGTGGGGTTCATGGCGAATGCCGATATCGGCCACACGTTCCAGAAAGCGCTGCAGATAGCGCTCCATGCGTGGTCCTACCGAGGCATTGAGCGTGGTCGTGGACAGGCGCTCGAATTCCCGGAATTCGGGCAAAACGTCGCTGGATAGACTGATGTAGGCCTCGGGCAATACCTCGCGCACGATGTCGCGCGCCCGGCGTTCGTGATCGGGATTGCGATAGGCATGCAGGAAACAGATCGCGACGGCCTGTACGCCAGCATCGCGCAATACTTCGGCAGCCGCGCGTACCGCGGATTCGTCCAGGGGCTCGACGACTTCGCCTTGCGGGGAGATGCGTTCGGGCACCTCCTGGCGCCAGGCGCGGCGCACCAGTGGGGTGGGGCGCGTCACACTATAGTCGTACAGGTGAGGGCGGACCTGTCGGGCAATTTCCAATACATCGCGGAATCCCCGCGTCGTAATCAGGCCGCAGGGGGCTATTTTGCGCTCGATGATGAGATTGGTCGCGACAGTCGTGCCATGGCCGATGTGTTCGATCTGATCCGGCTGCAGGCCATGTTTGTCCATGAGGCCGGTGATGCCTTGATGGATGGCTTCCGATGGGTCGCTGGGGGTGGAGGGAACCTTGAAAAAAGCGACCTCGCCATTTTGGCTGTTCACCAGCGTGAAGTCGGTGAACGTGCCCCCGACGTCTATACCGATTCTGTACATGCTTTGAGTCCTAGGTACGACAACTGAAGAGGACTCGATGGTAGAAGCCGGGGGCAGGGAGGGAGAATAGGGTGTGGCTTATGGCGTCATCTGGTTGGCTTATGCCGGCGTGGTCACCTCCCTACGGCATAAGCCTGCATCAGCCTGGCCGTCGCCGCGGCATGTAATAAACCGTCCTCGTCCCGGGTCGCAGCCGTCAAGCGGCCCGTGGACCACTCCGGTTCTTCTTCGATGACGTGTCCGCGGGCGCGCAGATCGGCGATGAGCTCTGTACCAAATGAGATCTCTACTGCCAGGTGCCCCGGCTTGCGATCACGCGGGTAAAACGACGACGGAAAGTGCATCGTGTGCGACATGGGTTGATCGATGGCTTCCTGTAGATTCAGTCCGTGATGGACATGGCGCAGGAATAGCAGCAATTGCCACTGTTCCTGCTGGTCTCCGCCAGGTGTGCCGAACACCATGTAGGGCTTGCCGTCGCGCATGGCCAGCGACGGCGTCAGCGTCGTGCGTGGCCGTTTTCCTGGCGCCAGGGTGCCTGGCAGGCCAGGTTCCAGCCAGAACATCTGCGCGCGCGTATTGAGCGGGAACCCCAGCTCCGGGATCACGGGCGATGATTGGAACCATCCCCCTGATGGCGTTGCCGATACCATGTTGCCCCATCGGTCGATCACATCGACATGGGTGGTGTCGCCGCGTTTGACCGAGGCGCGCATGTCGGCCAGCGTGGGCTCGCTGCTGGGTGCGCCTACAGGCGTGACCTTGGACAGGCGCGATAGAACGTCCATGACCCGATCCACTTGCGCATCGAAGCCGGGCACACGGCCGGGCCGCAACTCGTGCGAGGCCATGGGCCCGATCAAGGCGCGGCGTTCGTCGTTGTAGGTGTCCGACAGCAAATGCGCCAACGGCACGTCCACAAACGACGGATCTCCGTAATAGGCCTCGCGATCGGCAAACGCCAGCTTCATCGCCTCGGTAACGTGATGAATGAACTCGGCGCCGTTCGGTCCTGCCTGCTGCAGGTTCAACCCTTTGAGCAATGCCAGGGTCTGCAGGAAGACGGGGCCTTGGCTCCATACGCCTGCTTTCGCAACGGTATAGCCATGATAGTCATAGGTGACCGGTGTGTCGTAGCTCGCCGACCAATTGGCCATGTCCTGTGCCGTCAATACGCCGCGATGCGGCGTGCCGCTCTCGTCCATGACCTCGTTATTGCGAGCATATTGGTCTATCGCCTCAGCCACAAAGCCGCGGTAAAACGCATCCCGTGCCGCGTCAATCTGACGCTCGCGGTCATTGCCAGCGGCTTCGGCCTCGCGTAATACGCGGCGCCAGGTTTCCGCCAGACGGGGATTACGAAACAGCTTGCGCGCCTGAGGCACATTGCCGCCAGGCAGGTAAACCTGCGCGGTGGTGGGCCAGTGCGCCGTAAAAAAATCCTTGAGCCCCGCGATCGTGTTGGCGATGCGTGGCATCAGCGGGTGGCCTTGTTCGGCGTAATAGATCGCCGGCTCGAGTACGTCGCGCACCCGCAATGTGCCGTGATCGCGCAGCATCAGCATCCAGGCATCGAATGCGCCGGGGATGACGGCAGGCAGCAGGCCATTGCCGGGGATCAGGTTCAGCCCCAGCGATTGATAATGTTCCAGCGTCGCGCCTGCCGGTGTCGGGCCTTGGCCGCACAAGACCTCGGTGCGGCCGGTGCGTACCGAATGAAAAATCACCGGCACTTCACCCGCCGGGCCTACCAGGTGCGGCTCTACGACCTGCAGCACAAAGCCGGCTGCCACGGCCGCATCGAATGCGTTGCCGCCGCGTTCCAGCAGCGCCATGCCGGCGCTGCTGGCCAGCCAGTGCGTCGAGGTCACTACACCAAACGTGCCCAGAATCTCCGGGCGCGTGGTGAACATGCGATATCCGGAGTCGATGCTCATTTTGCAGCCACCGTCACGTCTTTCAGGCGGATGAGGCCGTCAGGGTAGGGCACAAAACCTTGGACCTTGGCTTGCGTGCCGAAAATCCAGGGCAGATAGAACAGATAGATACGAGGATCGTCTTCCTGCATTTTCTGCATGGCTTGCGAATACAGCTCGCGGCGTTTGGACTCGTCAGCAACGCTGCGGGCTTCGTTCATCAGCTTGTCCATATCGGCGTCGCAATATCTGCCATCGTTCAACGTGCCCTTGCACGTGATGTACTGGTAAATATTGCCGCTGGGATCGACGCGGCCTGACCAACCTGTTTGCCCTACTTGAAAGTCGCCTTGCGGCAGCGCCGATTGCAGCGACGCGAATTCCAGCGGCTTCAGCGAAATATCAAAGCCGGCCTCCGAACCCATCGCCTGCACCAGTTCGAACACCTGCTGCATGGTGGTGTTATTGCCAAAGGTCAATTCGAACTTGACGCGATCGTAGCCGGCTTGTTTGAGCAGCTCTTGCGCTTTCTTCGGATCGCGTCCGGTGCGCTCTACGCTTTTGTCATAGGCAAAGCTGGCCGGTGGAAAGGGTTGGTAAGCGGGTTGGAACATACCCTCGCCTACCACTTGGTTGATCACGTCACGGTCGATGGCCAAGTCCAGCGCCTGGCGTACGCGCTTGTCTTTGGCCAGCGGGTTGTCGGCACGGGGGCCGTTCGCGATGTTGACCGAGATCGCTTGATAACCCAGGCCGGTGACAGGCGCCAATCGCAGATTCGAGTCCGATTTCACGGCCTCGGCGTCACTGGGCGCTACTCGCTCAATGATGTCCAGACCGCCTGCGCGCAGATTGTTCAAACGCACCGTGGTGTCGGGCATGGGAGTGAAGACGACCTGATCGAAATGGTAGTGGTCCTTGTCCCAATACTTGTCGAAGCGGTCCAGCACGATACGATCGTTCTGCACGCGCTCCTTGAATTTGTACGGCCCGGAGCACACGGGATGACGGCCAGGCTCTTTATCGAAAGTCGCGGGCGACAGCATCATGCCGGCACGGTCAGAGAGCTGCGACAGCAGCGATGCGTCGCGTTCTTTCAGGTGCAGGACCACTGTGCGGGCATCGGGCGCATCTACGCTGGCGACCGAAATGAGCTCGCTCTTGCGGTTGCTGTCGGGTAGCGTCATGGCACGATCCAGATTCGCCTTGACCGAGGCTGCATCGATGGGTGCGCCGTCGTGATAAAAGGCGTTCTCGCGTAACGTGAACGTCAGCGTCAAACCATCGTCGCTGGTCTTCCACGACTTGGCCAACTGCGGCACGATCTTCAGATCCGGCGAGATATCCACCAGCTTGTCGCACAGCGAGGCAAATACGATACGGCCCACAAAGGTGCGGGCTCGGACCGGGTCAAGAACATCGGGATCATCCTGCAGGCCGATACGCATGGTGGATTGAGCAGTGGCGGCGGCGCTGGCAAGCAGGCCGGCCGCGGCCAGGGCTAGGCATAGGCTACGCATGAGAGTCCTCTATCGGTGATCGTAAAGACAGTGAAGGAGAGCCGCTGCCAGAAAAGGGGATCATCTGGCTGAGCACGACTCTGTCATGAACCGATTCTACTTCTGACTCTGTGGTCCCGGTAAGCGTGTCGCCCGATGTAGCTGGTTTGGCGAGACGTCATAACGGGGGCTCGCGCCGGGATAGCCTTGATCCCTACGCACTAATCGACCTTGGCCCCCGAGCGTTTGACGAGGTTTTCCCACATAGGGACTTCCATTTGGATGAATTTTTTGAATTCCGCAGGATCGCTACTGACGCGTTCTGACCCCAGCTCGGTCAATTTTTGTTGGATGTCGGGTTCTGCCAATGCCGCGGATACCGCTACGCTCAAGCGATCTGCCCGATCTTGTGGGATCCCCGCGGGAACGAACACTCCGTACCAATTCGTCAACGTCAGGTCAGGATATCCTGCTTGCTTCATCGTAGGAAGGTCGGGAAAGGCGTCGGATCTTTCCGCTCCCGTGGTGGCTAGTGGAACAACACGCTTTGCCTGCGCCTGCGGATAGAGGGCCGCCGTGGTTTCGAAAGCGAATTGCACCTGTCCCGCGATTACGTCCATCATGGCAGGGCCTTGGCCCTTATAGGGAATATGCAGGGCATCGATGCCCGTTGCCAGTTTAAACAGCTCGCCTGCCAGATGTTGCGGACTGCCACTGCCGCCAGAGGCGAAGTTGTAGGTGCCGGGATGTTCCTTCAGAATTTTGACCAGCTCGGCAACAGTTTTCGCCGGTACTTTGGGGTTCACATAGAGTACGAGGGGCATTGCTGCAACCTTGGCGACGGGCTGCAGGGCCTGTACGGGATCCATGCGCAGCGAATATAAATTGCGGTTAATGACGATCCCCGTATTGTTGCCCAGCAGCGCTGTGCAACCGTCTTTTTCGGCACGAGCGACGTACTCGGTTCCAATGTTGCTGCTGGCGCCGCCACGGTTATCGACGATCACTGTGGTGCCCAATGACGCTTGCAGTTTAGGCGAAAGCAGCCGGGCCAGAATGTCCGTGGTGCCGCCAGCGGGATAAGGGGAAACAAGTGTGAGCATCTTACATGGATAGGCGTCGGCGGCGATGGCGGCTTGCGTTGGCGTGATGGCCCAAAGCGCCAAACTCAGCGTGATCGCTGCCTGGCCGCGAGGTTTCCGTTTTATTGTCATTTCTGTCTCCTGCATGGTTCTGTGAATTGCCGGTTGCCGGTTGCTGGATTGCAGCGAGCTTTGCGCTGCGGCCCGTAAGGGCGAGGCCGGCCCCGTGTTCAACGCTCTATGACTGGCTGCGTTGCAGCGTGTGATAGTTATGTTCGATGCGTGCTGCCGACAGCGTTTTTCCCTTTCGTACGCTTTCAATAATGGCGAGCTCGGCGTCGCGTGTCTTCAGGGCAACGGCCAACACATCGTCCTCACGGCCGCCTGGCACCACGACGATGCCGTCTGCGTCGCCGATCAGGATGTCGCCGGGCCGAACACGGACATCTCCCAAGCTGACGGGACCGTTGATTTCTTCGACCTGGACTCTGTCCTTTCCTGTGCGCATGAATTTGCCGCGGCTGTATAGCGGATAATTGAACGCCTCTGCTGCAGAGGTGTCGCGGCATACGCCATGAATCACTGTGCCAGCGATAGATCGCCGTGTGGCGACTTCCGTCAGGATCCCTCCCCAAACGGTGCAATCCACTCTGCCGCCGTTGTCCAGAACAACCACGGCGCCCGCAGGGACTGTGTCGACGAAGTCGCCTACGGTGCCGGGAATGAGCTCGACGGGACCAAAGCGGACGGTGTAGGCACGACCCAGAATTTTTTTATTCGTGGAAATTGGCCCGATTCCCAATGCGCTGCCCGGGAGTTTCAAACGATCTAATGCGTCTGAGATTTCTGCGGTTGATAGCTCGCTGTATTGCGAAGGAATGGGTTTCGATATTTCGCTTAGTTCTTGAGATGTGGTCAAGGCAGTGCTCATGGTCTCGGCTTTTCAACGTTAAGTCCGAGGGCATGCTACGTGCACTGCGTTATCGCGTCCAAGACAGGACTTTTATGCTTTTATAAGAAAACGCTTATAGTTTGCGGGAGCGCGAGGGGCGGTTTTGCGAGATGTTGGTGTCGAGATCGCGGCACAATATCTCGACAAAGTCCTGCAAGGCAGGCGATGTGTCGCCAGCTCGGTAAGTGCAGGTAAGTGTTGTCAGCGACTCAGTGTCGCCTCCCTCAAGTGGCAGATACTTGACATCCTGCCGACCATTTTTGACGACGGATTCCCCCACCAGCGTGACGCCTAGGCCTGCCGCTACTAAGGCAATCGCCGTTTGAATCTCAAACGTCTGATGAGCAATGTTTGGCTGAAAGCCCGCGTCCGCGCATAGTTTTTTTATCAGCGTCGGAAATGCGGCGCCCGGATGATTGGGATAGAGGATAAAGGCGTCATCGCTCAAGGTGTCCAAACGGATGCGTTTGCGGTGGCGGTATCGATGGCCGAGAGGCAACACAACCATCAGCCGTTCGCGCAGCAATACTCGCGTGATGCAATCGGTGAGAGGCTGCGCCTGACGGCCGATGGCGATGTGAATCCGATGCTCACGGAGGGCACGCTCGTGCTCCTCGGTCAGCATTTCAAACAACTTCAGTTCGACACTGGGATGTTGCTTGTTATAAGCATGGAGGGCGGGAGGCAGCACGCTATAAATCGCCGAGCGAGTGAATCCTATGCCCAGCCACCCTGCATAGCCCCGCCCGATGTCGCGTACCCCCGATTCCGCCTGCGCATACTGATCTAATATTTCCCTTGCCTGGGCAAAAAAATATGCGCCCGCATCAGTCAGCCGCAACGGACGCGCCGCTCGTTCGAACAGCAGTGTCCCCATCCGGTCTTCGAGCGCTTTGATTTGCTGGCTGAGCGCGGGCTGCGCGACGTGTAACCGCGCAGCGGCCCGGGTGAAATTGAGTTCTTCCGCAAGGACGATAAAGAACCGCAGGTGTCTTAAGTTCATGGCTATCGTTCAATAAACTCTTGTGTGAGAGCTATCCTGGCGGTTATTTGCTGCACGATGGCGTTGTGAGACGTCTGTTTTTTTCTGTTCGGTGTTCCGTGCACGTGATGCCGAAACCAATCACCACACATTCAGCGGCAGTTTCAAATACCGGACGCCATTATCCTCGGGTGCCGGCAATTGCCCCGCACACATGTTGACCTGTATGGACGGCAGGATGAGCTTGGGCATGGACAGCGTAGCATCGCGTTTTTCGCGCATGGCGACGAATGTCTGCTCATCGATGCCTGCGTGGACGTGAATGTTTGACGCGCGCTGGTCTGCGATGGTGGTTTCCCAGGCATAAACATCCCGGCCCGGGGCTTTGTAGTCGTGACACACAAACACCCGCGTCGCATCGGGCAAGGCCAGCAAACGTTGGATCGATCGATAAAGCGCCGCGGCGTCTCCACCCGGAAAATCGCAGCGCGCTGTGCCGTAGTCGGGCATGAACAACGTATCACCGGTGAAGACGGTGTCGCCGATGACATAGGCCATGCAGGCTGGTGTGTGCCCGGGCACGTGCAAGGCGATCCCCTGCAGGCTGCCTATTTGAAATTGATCGCCATCCTCGAACAGCTCGTCGAATTGCGTGCCATCGCGGGCGAACTCGGTACCGGCGTTGAAGATTTTCCCGAATACATTCTGGACGGTAGTGATGTGTTTGCCGATAGCCAGCCGGCCACCCAGTTGCGAGATCAGCAGGGGTGCCGCGGAAAGGTGATCGGCATGCGCATGGGTCTCCAGCACCCATTGCGTATGCAGACCGTTTTCCTTGATATGGTCAGCCATCCGCATGGCCGAGGTTTCGGCCGTACGGCCGCTGGCATAGTCGAAATCCAGGACGCTGTCGATGATGGCGCAAGCATCCCCACCGGGATCGCGCACGATATGGCTCGCGGTGAAGGTGTCAGGGTCGAAAAAAGTATGCACGTCCGGTCGCGGCAACTCGCCGCGTAGCGTGCGTTGCACGATCGAGATCGCGATATCCTGTGCGGTATCCATAGCAATATCTGCCGATTGAATTCAACTGTACTGGACGTATACAGGAATTGTATCTGTATGCGTGGCTATCTGCTTTTTGCGACGGGCAATGGCAGATCGGATGACATGCCGGATTTTGGTGGTGCGGCAAGCCGTATTCCGCGTGCTTGTCCTATCATGGGGCTTTGTCACCGTAATTCCGAGTAGTCTCCATGCCGTTCTCGCCCCGTCCTTCGTCCAACGCTACGCCATTAGCTGGTATCGCCTGTGTAACTGCAGGGATCTTGTTCCTGACGTGCAGCGATGCGCTGGCCAAATGGGTGGGGGAACATTACAGCCCTGTGCAAATCCTGTTCCTGCGGGCAGCGATCGCATTGCCCGTGGTCTTGGTGCTGGTTCTGGCGCTGGGCGGGCGGCGAGCCTTGCGTACGCGTCATCCGGGGCTGCACTTGGTGCGTGGGGCGCTCAACATCATTTCGGCGTCGATGTTCTATCTGGGCCTGCAGTCATTGCCTCTGGCGGAGGCAACGGCCATCGCGTTTTCAGCACCGCTGTTTGTGACTGCCCTGTCCGTGCTCGTGTTAAAGGAGCCGGTAGATGGCAAACGCTGGCTAGCGGTGGCGGCCGGGTTTGCCGGGGTATTGGTGATCGTACGGCCTGGCGCTGCGAGTTTTCAGATGGCGGCGCTTTTGCCGTTGGCGACTGCGTCCTTGTATGCCGTCATGATGTTGACGGCCAGGGCGATCGGTGCGGCCGAGAGCATGCTGACGACGACTTTGTATATCGTGTTGGGGCAACTGGTTTGCAGCGCAGTCGCCGTTCCTGCGTTCTGGACGCCGCCCGAGTGGTCGCACTGGCCGTATTTTGCGGGCATTGCGCTGTTCAGCACTTTGGGGCTGACCTTTATTACCCAGGGGTTTCGCATCGGCCCTGCATCAGTGGTGGCGCCTTTTGATTACACAGGCTTGCTGTGGGCGTCGCTGCTGGGATGGTTCGTTTGGCAGGATATTCCCGAGTTGCCCGATTATCTCGGAGCGGCGTTCATCGTGGGCAGCGGCCTATACATTGCGTGGCGCGAGACGCGAACCGGCAAGGAACGACGCGGCTGAGTTGCTTCGCACCATATTGAGTTTTTCTGCACCAGGGCAGGGCAGCGATCGTTCGCTTTGCTGGGGCATCCATGGCCGTTGCGGGCCGTTTACGGCATAAATTCTGGTATCCCATCAAGTATTCAAATCGGGCTGACGGTCAGTATTCGTGCGGTTGTCAGTTGGCGCATCGTTGCTTTTTTCTCCTTGTTTCAAAAGTTGGCATGAACCTTGCATCAGGTTCATGAGCCCGACGGGTTACCGCGCATGCGGCAACAGGGAGAGGAGATGTGGAAATACGATGAGCAAGCATTCGCTGGACATTGAATCCGTAAGTCACCGATATGGCAGTTTCCTGGCCGTCGATGAGGTCGATCTTTCCGTCGATCCTGGTGAGGTGGTTGCCTTGCTGGGGCCGTCAGGCTGTGGCAAGACCACGTTGCTGCGCATCGTGGCGGGTTTTGTCAAACAGACACAAGGCAGGATTCGCGTCGATGGCAGGTCCATCGATGATCTGCAGCCGAATCGCAGGGATATCGGCATCGTGTTCCAGAACTACGCCTTGTTCCCTCATATGACGGTGGCGCAGAATGTTGCCTATGGCCTCGACGCACGCGGCCGTTCCCGGGTGGATACTGCGCGTCGCGTGCAGGAATGCCTGGAAGCCGTACAGTTGCCCCATTTGGCTCAGCGCTATCCACGTCAGTTATCAGGCGGTCAGCAACAGCGCGTGGCGCTGGCTCGTGCCATCGCGACCGAGCCGCATATCCTCCTGCTGGATGAGCCATTCAGCGCATTGGACAAGAATCTGCGCCTGGATATGCAGATCGAAATCAAACGCCTGCAACGCCAACTCGGGCTGACGGCGATCCTGGTCACGCATGATCAGGAAGAAGCGATGAGTGTGGCGGATCGCATCGCGATCATGAATCGAGGCCGCGTCGAGCAATTGGGCACGCCTGTCGATATTTATGATCGTCCTGAGACTTTGTTCGTCAATAGCTTTATCGGCTCGACCAATTTGCTCGAGGGGCGAGTGTCCTCAACGGAGGGCGCGGGGTTATGTATCGCGTTGGATGCAGGCGCCAGTATCGTCGTTCCCTACGCTAAGGAGCTTTCTGCAGGTCAACGCGTGATGGTCTCGTTACGGCCCGAGCATCTCGATCTCTTTGATAAAGACGGGGCGGGACGCTGGCCGGTCGATGTCACGCTGAGTCTGCCTCTGGGGCCGAGCGTGGTGCATCAAGTGCTGACGCGTGATCAAGTGTCTATGAAGATCTCCGCTGCGCGCAGGGGCCTTGCGCATACACCGCAGGGCAGGGCGTGGTGCGGTGTACGCCCGGATGCGTTGCCTTCGCTGTTCTTGTCATCCTCTAACGCTAACTGAAGGAAAGACCATGAAGCATGATCCCGTTCGCCGTCAACTCCTGGCTGGTGCTGCATCATTGGGGGCGCTGGCGATGATGCCACGCATTGCACATGCAGAGGGTAGCGTCGTCAGTGCGGTTTATCCGGGCTCTTGGGAAGAGGCTTACCGTTCTATCGTGGCGCCTGCGCTATCCAAGGCACATGGGGTGACGCTGGAAATGCAGCCGCTCTATGCCGTGGACCAGATTGCCAAGGCGCGCGCGGCGCGGGGCAATCCGCTATTCGATACTTTCTTGCTGGACCCCGGGCCGCGCGTGACGGCTATTGACGCCGGGTTATTCGAGAAATTTGATCCGTCTCGCTTGAGCAACGCCTCGAAACTGCAGCCAGGCATGGCCGACGAGCATGGGGTAACGATCGCCGCGCAGTTTGTCGGGATTGCCTATAACCCTAAAAAGTTCGACAAACCCCCTGTCGGGTGGGCCGATTTGTTTGCCGAACCGTACGTGTCGCGCTTGGGATTGACGGGGTTCCAGACGACATTCGGGACGGTATCAATTCTGGAAATGTCCAAAGCGTTCGGCGCCAAAGGGACAGACGTAGAGCCTTTTTTCGCCGAGCTGAAAAAGGCCCTGCCCAAGATCGCGGTCATCGGCGCGCCTGCCTCGATGCCGAGCCTGTTTCAGCAAGGACAGTGCGACATCATGTACGCCAATACGCAGACAGTCGGTACCCTGAAAGCGCGTGGCGTTGACATCGAGTTCGTGCGGCCGGCTAGCGGCGTCATCACGTTTTTTACGACCATGCATATCGCCAAAGGCGCAGAGCAGGCAGATAACGCGTATCGATACATCGATACCGTGCTCTCTGCGCCAGTGCAAACGGCGCTGATGAAAGGGCCCTATTTCATGGCGCCGGTAGCGTCGGATGTAAAGCTGGACGATACCTTGCCGTTGACGAGCCTGGCCGAGATGTCGAGCATGGTGCAACATGACTGGGCACAGATCAATCCACAGCGTGCGGCATGGATCGAGCGCTTTAACAGGGAAGTCGCCCGTTGAGCCAGGCCGCCATTTCGCCGGGGCGTTGGCCGCTGGCCGTGCCGCTGACATTGGCCTACCTGGTCTTTTTCGCGGCACCGTTATTGATGCTGGTGGCAACTAGCGCCTATGAGGACGATGGGCTGACTCAGTCAGGCTGGGCGACATGGCGCAAGTTCGTTGCGGATCCTTTCTACTGGAAAGTCACCCTGGATACGCTCAAGCTCGGTGTCATGACGGTTTGCGCCACGTTGCTGATAGGCTATCCCCTGGCGATGGTGTACATACAGTCGAGTGAGCGATGGCGGCGGTTGATGTTGTTCATCATCATCATGCCGGTACTGCTGTCGGTCGTGGTGCGTACTTTTGCCTGGATTGTCATTTTGGGCAATGAGGGCGTCATCAATCAGGTCATCATGGCGCTGGGACTAAGTCCGACGCCGTTGCGCCTCTTGCAGACCGAGTTGGGGTTGGTCCTTTCTCTGACCCAGATCGAGATGCCCATGATGTTATTGCCGCTGATCAGTGTGATGGCTCGCATGGATCACAATTTGATCGATGCATCGGTCGCATTAGGGGCATCGCGCTGGCGAACCTTGTTCAAAGTCGTGTTGCCATTGTCGATTCCCGGACTGGTCGCGGGTTGTACGCTGGTATTTGCCAGTTCGACGACGGCGTTTATTTCGCAATCCATTATCGGTGGCAATCGCCTGGTCTATCTGCCCCTGGTGATTTGGCAGCAGTCGCTGGTCGTCTATAACTGGCCCTTGGCTGCAGTGGCTTCAATCATGTTACTTACGTCGGTCATGTTGTGCATTGTGTTGATTGCCGCATTGGGCCGTCGTGGTTCGAGGTATTTGCATGTCTAGACGAAACTCGTTCTCCGATGTGAGCTATTACTCGGTGATCGGCGGCATCGCGGGGTTGGCGTTGTTGGTGTTGGCAGGGCCCGTGATCGTTGTGTTGGTGACCTCGTTGACGGATAGCCAGACATTGCGGTTTCCACCTTCGGGTTTGTCGCTGGATTGGTATCGGCGGCTGTTTGATCCGGTTCTTTCTGCACCGATTCATCGAGCGGCGGGAAATAGCCTGATGGTGGCGGCTTGGTCTGCCTCGGCTGCTGCGGTGCTGGGGGGCGCAGCGGCCTTGGCGCTTGCCCGGTCGAGCAGCCGCAAGGCCCGGGCGCTGGATGCTTTTTTCATGTCGCCGTTGATATTGCCCGGTATCGCGTTTGGGTTGGCGGCATTGGTGTTTTTTACGGCAATAGGGTTGAGGCCATCGTTGATGTTGATGGCGGTGGGGCATGCCGTGATGATCGTGCCGTTTGTTGTGCGCACGACCAGCGCCAGTCTGGTTCAGTTGGAAGGGAGCTTGTTGGAGTGTTCGGCCAGTCTGGGAGCAGGGCGGCTGTATACCTTTCGCAGAATCACACTGCCTATTATTTTTCCAGGCCTGGCTGCAGGCACGTTTATGGCGTTCATGGCATCGATCGATAACGTACCTATTTCACTGTTCTTATCCAGCCCCCGCAGCGACATGTTGCCCATCCGCATGTGGGGAATGATGGAGTCCACATTAGATGTGCGGGTCGCGGCGGTATCGGGCGTGTTGATTGTCAGTGTTCTGGTATTGATGCTGGTGATGGAGCGGCTGACCGGCCTGAGCCGGCGGTTGCAAGGGCAATGACGCGAGATGATTGTCGCGATGATGTCGCACGGGTTTGCTATATCAGAGGGCGTACTGCCGTTCGTCAATACATCTAGATCAAAAGAGGGATTCATGCATACCGTTAAAGTTGAGCCGTTAACTGTTGAGGCGTTTACGCCTTATGGCGACGTGTTGACGTTGCCTACTCGTGCGGGACGCAATTACTACAACGATGCGCTGTCTAACGCACGAAAAGAGGCAGGGCCCAGCCTGTCGTTGTCGTTGCGTGAACCCAGCCCTGCATTGCCGTTGCGAGCCAGCATGCTCGAGCGGCATCAGTATTCCTCGCAAACCTTTATCCCGATCGATGTCGAGCAATATCTGGTGGTGGTGGCGCCTCACTTGCCGCAGGGTGGCCCGGACATCATGCAGGCGCGGGCTTTTTTGGCCAGCGGTAATCAAGGTGTGACCTATCGTGCAGATACGTGGCATCACGGCATGACCGTGTTTGGGCGACCCGCCTGTTTTGCCGTTCTCATGTGGTCTACGGGCGGCGAGGGCGATGAGGAATTCGTAGAAGTCGAACCGTTCGATGTATTGCCCAACTAGGAGGTGAATCCGATATGGCATGGCAACCCACGCGAGATTTTATTGGTTATGGGGATCAGCCGCCTGATCCAAAATGGCCAGGCGGAGCTCGGCTGGCATTGAACTTCGTCATGAACTACGAAGAGGGCTCGGAGCCTTCTTTTCAGGATGGCGAGCATCATACGGAAACTGGATTGACTGAGGCTCACGGTCTGAACCAGATGGGAGATGGCCGTGATCTGGCCGCCGAGGGGATGTTCGAGTATGGCAGTCGCGTGGGGTTTTGGCGGCTAGTGCGCTTGTTTGAAGAGCGTGGTTTGCCCATGACAGTGTTTGGTTGCGCCCTGGCGCTAGAGCGCAATCCCCTGGCTGCGGCCAAAATCAGGCAGATGGGTTACGACGTGTGCTGCCATGGATGGCGTTGGGTCAAGCACTATGAGCTGAGCGAGGACCAAGAGCGCGAACATATTCGGAAGGCCATCGCGTCTTTGACGCAAACAATCGGCGTGCGTCCATCGGGTTGGTATTGCCGGTATGGTCCCAGTGTGAATACCCGGCGTTTACTTGTGGAAGAGGGGGGCTTTTTATATGACTCGGATTACTATGGTGACGAGCTGCCTCTATGGCAATTGGTCCAAGGCAAGCCGCAACTGATCGTGCCGTACTCGCTGACGAATAATGACGGCAAGTATGCGGGATGGATGGGTACGTCCGAGCAGTGGTTCGGTTTCCTGAAAGATGCTTTTGACATGTTGTATGCCGAAGGTGCAAAAACCCCAAAAATGATGTCGGTGGGATTGCATATGCGGCTGGTCGGTCATCCGGCCAGAGCGGCCGGATTACAGCGTTTTCTGGATTATGTGATGAGCCACGAAGGAGTGTGGGTGACGCGTCGTCTGGATATAGCGGAGCATTGGCGCCGGACGCATCCCTATCAGGAATAGATTTGTGCCTCGTGCGCGGACGCGGGCGCGGTCCTCCTGTTGCCCAGTCCCATAGTTGAACCGTGTGTGCGATCGGTACAGAGGTGTAGCGGGATATCCGTACCAGGCAACCGATGAGGTGTGCGTACTGCGGCTGCCTGTTTACTGCGGTTTGGGATCTCTCAGTAGGTCCGCCGATCCTTTTTCCTGGCGTTGAGCGTACCTGTCTGTTTCCTGTTCGACGTCGACAGAGAGCGGTTCGAGTTTGTTTTTCCATGCCTTGGCATTGGACCGAATGGCGTCCATGCCGGGCAGTGTGTCACGCGCCGCGACGATGACACGATTGCCTTGCCGCAGGTTAAAGAACGGTCCGAATACATGGGCATAGGTCGCCGATTCGCGTTCGTAAAGATCGCTGTTGGTAAACGTGTTGGCAACCACAATGCCGTCCTTGGCCAAAATGGCTTTGACGTGTTCCAGAAACTCGACCGTCATCAGGTGTTCCGGAACGTAGTCCACATCAAAGGCGTCCAGCATGACCATGTCGTACTGCTGTCCCGTGCGACGCGCGTTTTCGATATAGGCGCGCCCGTCCTCTACAAACAGCCGTTGCCGCGGGCCAGGCCGGTAATCAAAGTAGTCTTCGGCGACGCGCGCGACGGCGGGATCGATTTCCACCGTATCGATGGTCGCGTCGGGCAGGAGGGCGGCCAGCGCTTTCTGCAGTGTGGCGCCGCCCAGGCCCACGATGAGGATGCGCCGCGGTGCCGGATTGACGAACAGGGCGCTGATCATCATGCGTGTATAAGAAAACACCAGTTCGTCGGGTTCCTGCAGATCCATGCAGGTCTGCCGTCCCAGATCGGTCATGGAGTTGAAATTCAGGCATCGTTCGCCGTTGTCTTCGAATACCAGCACCTGGCCAAAGGGCGATGGCTCGCTATGCAGCAACCGGGGCTCTGCCTGTATCGATAGCGCAAGCAGCAACGCCATGCCGCCGATGGCAAGCGGGAAAATCAGGCGAGGGCGAATGTGAGGCATGAGAGACCAGGGACGGTGGCTTTGGGGTCATCATATCTCGCGTTTATACTTTTGCCGTGCCGTTCTTACTTTCTGATCCCATGTCTGATTCGCTGCCTGACGCCTCTATCGAGAGTTCCGGTATTTCCGCCGCCGTGCGCGAGCTCGAAGAAGACATTGTGCTGGGCAGCCTGCATCCGCGTGAGCGTCTGATCGAGGACGAATTGATGCGTCGATTCACGCTCAAGCGTCACGCCGCCCGAGAAGTGCTGGCAGAGTTGGCGCGGCGTGGGCTGGTCGAGCGGCGCAAGAACATCGGCTGCGAGGTCCGGGCATTCGCCGTGCAGGAAGTGCTTGAGTTGTATCAACTGCGAGAGCTGCTTGAGGCCGAGGCGGCCCGCATTTTGCCGTGCCCGTTACCCACCGAGGCCTTGGATCGGTTAAAGGCAATTCAACGCGAACACGACCGAGCGGTGGCCGATGATGACCCGCGTGCGGTGTTTCACACCAATCTGCGGTTTCACGAGACCTTGTTTGGTTTCTGCAATAACAGCGTGCTGCAGCGCGCGATTCAGGAATATGCACGCCAGACGCATGCGATTCGCTTCAGCTCTCTGGTGGACGCCTCGTATCGCGAGCGTGCACGCCTGGAACACTGGGCCATGATCGCGGCGTTGGAAGAGGGACGCCGGGAGGATCTGATTCGGGTATGCCGTGGGCATCTGGCGCCGTCGCGTGATGCGTACCTGGCGGCGAATCGACACTTGAGTCGTCGCGAGCCCGGATCGAATTGACTGGTTTGAATCGGCGGGCTGGGGATTCAGCCCGCCGATGCCGGCAACACGCTGCACAAGCCTGTTGCCGGTTTTGCTTTAGAAGCGGTGACGCAGGCCGACGCCGACAGCCGTGCTCTTCAGACCATCGATGAAGGCATAGTCTTTGCCGTACGAGCCGTAGGCGTACAGGTTGGTACGCTTGGACAGATCGTAGGTGTAGCCCAGGCTCCAGACGTTCATGGTGGAATCGCCACCGGTCAGGCGGTCGTTGGAGGGGTCGACACGCTGCCACGAACCGAAGACGTTGCTGGCGCCGCCGATGGGTACCGTCGCGCCGACCATGTACGAATTGGCCTTGAAGCCATCGACAAAGCGGTTAGAGCCGAATTCGTTGCTGAAGGGCGTGCCCGAATCCAGGTCCTGGCCGGTGAACCAGCCGTCGGTGGTGCGGCCGTAGGCGGCAGCAAGCTTCAGAACTTCGAAGTCGTAGGTGACGCCGACCGCATATTGACGGGGCGTTGCGTTGCTATCGATGTTCGAGGCGCTGTTGCTGGCGTTCAGTTGGTCGTAGGTCAGGGCGACGTTCAACGGACCGTTCAGATAGCGCAGACCGGCGGTGATGCCGCGGGTGTTGTCTGCCGTACGGAAGCCGGTTTCGTTGCTGTTGGTGTCGTCCACATTGAACGAGTAGCCCACGCCGAATTCAAAACCGCTGAACGACGGCGTGCGGTACATCACCATGTTGTCCCAACGGGTGGTGTTCGCTGCGCTGAAGCCCAGACCCAGGTTGGCTTGGGTATAGCTGGTGTAGAACGGGTCGATGTCTGCCAGGTATTTGGAGGACATGTTGGTCTGACGACCGAACTCCAGGGTACCCCAGCTGTCGTTGGCCAAACCGATGGTGGCCTGACGGCCGAACAGACGGCCGTTTTGGGCGCTGTTGCCGTTGCTGGAATCAAAGCCGCTTTCCAGTTGGAATACGGCGCGCAGACCATCGCCCAAGTCTTCGGTACCACGCAAACCCCAGCGCGAACCGGCTTGAATGCCGTTGATCATGCCTACGCGACTGCCACTGTAACCATCGCCTTTGATCTTGTTGTAGCCGATGCCGGTGTCGATGACACCATAGAGAGTGACCGACGTCTCAGCCTGAGCGGCGCCTGCGAAACCAGCCAGCAGTGCAGCGGCGAGTAGCGTCTTTTTCATAAAGAAAATCTCCGTTGAATTGAACAATCAGAGATAACGGCGCAGGTCTTGTTCCAAGGCCTGCGCATTATCCCTGAGGGCTTCATGGTAAAGCATCGATTGCCGCCAAATTCGGAAACTGCAGGATTTTGCGGCTAAAAGTAGTTATTTCTCACGATTTCGCGTCAGGCCTGGAGATGCCTTTTTAGCGCGGGCGCAGCGCCGCAGCGGCCACGACAGCGGCAAGGGTTTTTTTGCGCGTGGCCGTTGTTTTTTTGCATCGAAATGCGGTTCAGGATGGCAGTCTATTCGTGCATGGTGTGCATATTCCGCTTGAATTGCCGACTCAATGCGCAGCAGCGTTTGCTGCGTTTGATGTTCAGCAGACGCTGTCTTTGCTGCGCCGTTGCTGCAGCAAGTCCAGCGCCAGCATGACCAGCAGCGAGGCGCCCACCAGTGGAAAGATGATCCCGCCAATCACCATCAACACCATGACGCCACGCAGCGCACCGCGCGCCGCCGGCATAGGAGGCACGCCCAGGCTGCCCGTTGGGCGCCGCTTCCACCACATGGTCGCGCCCGCCACACACAACAGCACAATAGCGAGACAGGCTGCAAGCAGGATCAATTGATTGGCCAGGCCGAATTCCTGGCCCATATGTACATTGACCCCCCATTCCAGCGTTTTACCCAACGGCCCATAGTCGCCATAGCTCATGTCCAATAGCGGTTGGCCGCTGTATTGATCCAGATGCACGACGCGCTGGCGTGACAGATCGTTGGGGTAGACCGAGGCGGTGTAGACGCCCGTGGCGTTCTGCGGCACGTTGATGGCGTAACCCGGCGCCAGGCCCAGCCGATCGAAAATATTGACAGCGGCGTCCAGGCCGATGGGCTCGCCCACGGTGTGAGCAGGCGTGGATGCGGGCACGCGGGCTTGCTCCAGCGACCATGTTGTGTGTCCCATATGCGCCAGGTGTTCATCCGACATGGGGACGGCTACGCGCACGCCTGCCGGATAGCCAAAGTTGTTGCCATTGGCCCATTGGTTTACCTTGGCGCCCCACACGATGGACCAAGGCATGCCGGTGGTGGCCAGGAACAGAATGAAAAAGCCGACGATCACTCCGGTGACGGCATGCGTGTCGCGCCAGAAGACGCGTTTGGATGGCGTGCTGCGTATGCTGATGACGCCTTGTTTGCGGCCGCGCGGCCACCAAAGGTAGATCCCCGTGAGCACCAGCAGGATGCTCCAGCCTGCCGCGATTTCAATGGCGCCGTTGGCGATCGGGCCAAAGTAGTCCAGACTGTGCAATCGGCGTATGGTCCACATCAACGTGCCGCGTTCAGGGATCGCCCCCAGAACGTGAGCGTCATACGGGTTGACATAAACGCTGAGGCTCGCGCCGGCTGCCGGCTTGATGACGACTTGTGCCGCCGCCTCGGGTGTGGCGGGCGGCAGGTATTTGGCCAGCGTGCCAGGGTAGGCCTGCAAGGCGGCCTGTGTCAATGCAGACGGCGCCAATGCCGGAGTGTCTTGTGCGGGCACCGATTTCAGTTCGCGATACCAGGCGTTCTCGATCTCGTTATGAAACAGATAAAGCGCGCCGGTGACAGACAGCACAATCAGGAAAGGGATGACCAGCAGGCCGGCATAAAAGTGCCAGCGCCAGACAGCCCGATAAACATCGACATGACGGATCGCATCAGTATCTGGTGTGTTTGCTTGAGTGTTCATGATGACGCAGATAGTTGGAGGCCGAATGTCAGCATCCGGCCAGGATTCAGGGATCGCTCAGAACCGATAGTTCGCGGACAATTCGACGCGTCGTCCTGCGCCCAACAGCCATTGCGTCTGGTTGTAGTAGGCGGTCTCGGCGTACTGTTTATCGAATACGTTGTAGGCTCGCAGGGCCAGGCTCAGGTCGCGGCGAGGCTCCCATTGCAGGGCGAGGTTCGTCGTGGTGTAGGCGGCCATCTCGAGCTCGTTGGCGCTGTCGGCATAGCGTTTGCCCACATAGCGCAACCCTGCGCTGGCGGTCCATTGCGGCGCGAAATTCCAGCTCACCCACAGATTGGCCAGTCGCTCGGGCACGTCGGGCGGCACATTGCCTCGTCGAGAGACGGCGGTCCCGTTGGCGCTATCTACATAGTCGTCGTAATGCGCATCCAGGATCGCTCCGTTGAAATCGATGCGCCAATCGTGGGCAATCTCCATGCCTACGGTGAGCTCCAGCCCGCGGCTGGATTGACTGCCGACTTGCACGCGCAATGCAGGGTCATTGGGGTCGCGTGTGACGAGATGATTTTTGCGGATGTGATAGGCCGCCAAGGTCCATTGGCCCTTGTCGTCCCAGAATGTCTGCTTGAGCCCGATCTCGATCTGGCGACCGGTCGAGAGTTCGAAGTCCTTGTTGGCTGGCGACAAGAGCAACAGTCCGCCGACAGGGTCGGCCGCCTCGGCGTATTGTCCGTATATCGCGAGCGTGGGCAATATGTCGTAGACCGATCCGACTCGCCAGCCCACATTGGTAAAGGTGGTGCGATAGGCCGTGGTGCCGGTGACGAGGTCTTCACGCTGCAGATCAATATGGTCATAGCGCACGCCGCCCAATACGGACCATCGCTCGGTGAGCATCAGGCGGTCTTCGGCAAAGAGAGCGTACTGCGTCGCGGTGTTGCGGTAGCGTGGCGAGGTGCCGGCCTCGTTGATGAATTCGCCGTGATCGACATCGTAGGGATCAACCAAGGACGTACCGCTATAAGGCGAGTTGTTGGTATGGGTGAACTTGCTGCGATTGATTTCGGCACCCACCGAGACTTGATTCTGCAAGCCCAATACCTGGCCGCGAAAGGCGGTATCGGCTCGCGCGCCGATTTGCGACTGGTCATGCTGAATCGCCGTGTAGGCACTGCGTTCGATCAGGCCGCTGTCGGGTTGCCAGGTGTAGTTCTCTGCATTGCGATAGTCGCGGTCGCTGCCGATGTAGTAGACGCGTCCACGGACGGTCGTTTGCGCATTGGGCATCCATTCGGTCTGCAGTTCGGTGCGCTGGTCGCGATAGATGATCTTGCTGTCATCGACGTTGTAGTTCTGATGGCGCAAGGAATAATCGATGTCGCCGTCAATCAAGGGTGTACCGAAATAGCGGGTCGGCTCTTGCCACGCATAGGCTTGGGTCAGCGTGAAATTCAGTTCGGGCGAGACGTCGAGCCGCAGTGCCGCGGTGACGGCGGCGTTTTTCGAATCCCCCAGGCTCATGTCGGCATTACTGTGGTTGCCGCTGAGATCCAACCGATACGACCAGCGATCGTCGATCGCACCGCCGCTGCCGAACGCCAGGCGCTGGGTGTCGTGGGTGCCGATTGTGGTCTGGATTTCATTTTCGATCGGGCCACGGGAAGGCTTCTTGGGAATGATGTTGACCACGCCGCCAATCGCCCCCTCGCCATACAGGACCGAGGCGGGGCCGCGCAGGACCTCGATGCGCTCGACTGACCAGGGATCGTAGACAAAGGTCTGGCCCAGGCCACCGTATTGACGCAGTCCGTCGTACAGGATCGCGACCGAATTCGAATCGGTAAAGCCGCGCGCAGAGAGCGACGAGCCGCCGTTGCCAGGATGCCGGAACGCGCTGATGCCGGCCGCTTGCGTGATAGCATCCATCACCGTCACGTCGCCACGTGCGCGCAGTTGCTCATTGGTGATGATTTCCAGGCTGGCGGGGGTCTCAAAGGGCGTGAGTGACAGCGATGATCCGGTTGCGCCGATCTCATTGAGCGTGATGGGGAAGGCGTCGCTGGATACGGAAATAGCGGGCAGCGTGGCGGTCTGGGCTCGGACGCCAGGGCTGGCCAATAGCAGCGCCACGGTCGCGGAAACGACCGTGCGCCGAGGCAGGACGGATGTCCTGACGGAATGGGATGGCATGGAAATTCTCGGTAGAAAGGGCAGGGCCGTCGCGATGCGCGACGGGGAATCAAGCACTAACCGAGTGAGACAGGCGGGGCGCGCGCACCGAGCGGTGCGCTCTGAGGTGAGGTGTCAGCCAGCGCCGGCGGAGCGCGCGCTGCGACTTGCAGCGTGATGGTGCCGGTCGGTACCAGCCCTGGCAGGGAGGGCAAGAGCGGCAATGCGGCCAATGCCACGCCAGCGGGACAGACGGCCGATTGTTCGGCATGTTGAGCGTCTTGGCGCGAGGGGTGATGATCGTGTCCGGCCTTGGATGGGCCTTCGACCCATATCGGACCCGCGGCCGAACACAATTGAATCAGTGTGGCGCTCGGATCAGTCCCAGGCATAAAGCCCTGGGGGACCAGTGCTTTCAGCGCAAATACGCAGAGCGCCAGCCAGACGGCAGCGCGATAGCGTATCGATGTGAAAGCACGGTTTGTGGGATGCATGGTGCTGTAATTCTAAACTACAGCTCTAGCCGGCTGCGGCATGCATTGAGGCGGCTTTATTCGTTAGATTCGTTGTCAGATTGCTGCGTGAACGCACGCACGAGATGCGCGATCTGATCCAGCTCGTCTTGCGCCCCAGTTGCCCAGGCGGGCACGTCAAAGGGGCTGTCCGCGGGCGCGCTGTCAACGTTGGCACGCAAGTCGCCCAGAATGTCCAGCGCCAAGTCGATGGCTTGCGGGTTGCTGCGGGTGGACAGCGCCAGGGCCAGTGCGACGGTCTGACGCATGGCGAGCAAGCGGCCATCAAGTTCTGTTTCCATGGAGAGCCTTTAAGAAAATAGAGTTGAAGAAAAATTGCGGTGCCTCTGCTGGCAAACGCGAGGTCGGCAGGAGGGCAACGGAAAACCTCTCTATTCTACGGATGGCGTCAGGCGCCGCCGAGCCCGCCGCCGGTTTCGTCAATGACGCTCGCCCGGAGGGAGGCCCTGTCTCCCCTGGTATGTTCTCTTGCAGGCGGAGTCGCTATCGAGGCCCTCGTGTCTGTTGCATAAAAATAACTTGCGATTAAATCGTGCGCTATGTATTATTCAATCCATGACGCCTTCATCCCGATCCTCTGCTGCCGATGAGCCATCACTGTTGCTGGACGAGCAACTGTGTTTTGCCCTGCATTCGACGGTGCTGGCGATGAACAAGGTGTATCGTAAGCTCCTGCGCGCGCTGGATCTGACGTATCCGCAATACCTGGTGATGATGGTGCTGTGGGAACAGGATCAGTTGACGTTGACCGACATCGGCCGCCGGCTGTTTTTGGATTCCGCGACCTTGACGCCCTTGCTCAAGCGTATGGAGGCTGCGGGATGGTTGACCCGCACACGCGCCGAGCAGGATGAGCGCCAAGTCATCGTGGCGCTCACGTCCGCAGGGCGCGCGCTGAAACAGAAGGCGGCGCAAGTCCCCGTCGAGGTGTTGTGTGCGACGGAGTGCGCGCCGGATGAGTTGGCCGCATTGAAAGTGCGGTTGGAGCAGTTGCGGGAAAGTTTGATGACGCATGCATGATTGGGCCGGGTGTGCCCTCTGTCTTGTGCCATCAATCTGCCATATATGTAGTGCACGATTAATTTGCTTGCTATTTGTATTCGGTTCTGGCGAGCCGTATGTTGAGTAAATCGCCTGTCGTTTTATCTCTGTTAACTAAAGGAACCTGTCATGTCTCTCGAAAAAGTCGTATACCGTGCCCATGCCAAAGCCACCGGCGGTCGTGATGGCCGTGCTGTCTCGTCGGACAATATCCTGGACGTCAAACTGGCGGTCCCGCGCGAAATGGGCGGCCCTGGCGGCGGCACGAACCCGGAGCAATTGTTTGCCGCGGGCTATTCCGCATGCTTTCTCGGCGCGATGAAGTTCGTCGCAAATCGCGACAAGCTGTCGATTCCGGCGGATGCGTCCATCGAGGGCGCCGTGGGTATCGGGCCTCTGCCCACCGGCTTCGGTATCGAAGTCGAGCTGAAGATCTCGCTGCCGGGTCTGGCACGCGAGCAGGCCGAGGATCTGGTGCAACGCGCGCACATCGTATGCCCGTATTCGAATGCCACTCGCGGCAATATCGATGTCACGCTGACGATCGTGTAACGCGGTCAAGGTGTAGACCGGCCGGCGCTATCGCTCCAGGAACGCGCCGGCCAGCAACCATAATCCGCCCCCCGCAATCAGCAGCAATACGACGCCGGTGATGCGCTCGATCAGCGCGTTATAGCGGGTCATGGCGGCCACGATGGCCGGGTGACCTATGCCCGCGCAGATCAGTAAATCCCAGGCCAATACCACCGCAAACATCCACAGCCCGTAGGCCCATTGCTGCGTAGGCGGTGTATGTTCGCCGGCCAACAGCGAGAACAGGCTGGCATAAAACAGCGCATTTTTGGGGTTCAGAATGCCGGAGCCGAAACCCATGGCAAAGCGCCGGTGCCAAGACGGCGGCACAGCCGTGCCAGCGATAGCCGGACTGTGCAGCGACGCAGCGCCAGTGCGGGCATGACGGAGCAGCGCTGCCCCCAGATACGCGAGATAGAGGCAGCCTGCCGCTTGCAGCAACTGGAAAAGCGCACCAGAGGGGTTCAATGCGGCAAATCCGCCGATCGCCAATATGATGAAGATGCCGTTCGCTGCTGCGATGCCCAGGCAGACGGTGGCAGTGGGACGCCAGCCATGTAGTAACGCGCTGCGGATAATCAAAAAGAAATCAGGGCCGGGGCTGAGCAGCGCCAGGAAATGCGCGCCTGCGACCACGGCGAAGAGTTGCCAAGCGTTTGCCATATTGCCTCTTGTGAGAACGAGGCGATTCTGCAGCGGCAGACGCATGGCGTATTGAAGAAAATTGCAGGGGTTCAGCCGCTCGAGCGTTGATAGAGGCCAGGCGTGGCGGCGACGCGCTGTTTGAAGGCCCTCTGGAAATGACTTTGGTCCGCAAAACCCAGGTCTTGCGCGATGCGGCTCAGGCTCTGGCCACGCCGCAGCAATTGGCGGGCGTGCAGGATGCGCAGATCCAGTTGATAGGCATGCGGCGTCATGCCGGTCGCTGCGCGGAATGCGCGGATGAACTGATAACGGCTCATGCCCGCCATGTCTGCCAGCGCGGCGAGGGATATGTCATGGTTACCGGATTCGTGCAGCGCGGCCATGATGTGTTGGAAGCGGTGCGGCACCAGTGGAGGAGGCGGGGCTGCCAGCGGCAGGCCCAACCATGAACGGCTCCCTACATACAAGATGAGCGCAGACTCCTTGTCGGCGGGCGCGGCGTCTGAAAACAACAGGTCGTTGAGTTCACAGAATCGCTGATAGGCGGGCAGTGCATGGCTCACGGCCGCGTGATCAGGCAGCGCGGCATCCCCATCGTGCTCGGCCAACAACGCGCGAACCCATTGAGCGTCCAGATGCAGCATCTGATAGCTCCATGCCGCGTCGGAATCGGGATTGCAGGCATGCGCGCAATGCGCCGGCACCATGACCAGACTGCCGGCGGCGAGCCGATATGAGGTGTCGCCACACGTAAAGGTGCTATGGCCGCTGTCGACTGTGCCGATCGACATGGTGTCGTGCGTGTGCGTCACGTAGCATGCGCGGCTGTGAACAGCCCGCCGGCTTTCCACGTAGGGCAGTCGCGCGTCGCGCCAAAATTGGGGGTGGGGCATAAAGAGTCGGTAGGACGCTGGGCCGATAGTCAACAGATTATCACTGGCAGCGCAGGCCGCCGTCCATCGGATGATGGGGCGATAATAGTGATTATGAATTCTTCGATACATGCTACCGATATGGACACCGTTGCACAGCGGCCGGGTTCGGCGTTGCCTGGCCTGCATCGTGCGCCTGAAGAGCCTGTATTTCCTGCTGTGATGACGGATGCTGCTGCGCAGGACTCATCTGCTGATGATCCCGAGCCTGTGCCGCCTACCCCTCCCGGCCCTAACGAGTGTTGTCAAAGTGGCTGTATTCCGTGCGTTTACGACATGTATAACGACGAAATGGAAGCTTATCGCGAGGCTTTGCGCGCTTGGCGGGCTCGGCATGCGGAATCATCGTGAATAGCGAGTGCGCGGCCGCTTGAGGCCGGCAACGTCAGGGCTGGAATCAGGGCGGAGATTTTGTTGCGCTTTGGCACCTATTTTTGCGCTCTGGGGCGCGGTGCCAGACGTTACGATAAATGGGTGCCAATGCCTGACGAGGCTGCGCCCTCTCTTCCCCGGCATGAGTGCCGAGGTTTTTCCGGAGCAATAGATGATGAAGACGATCGTAATTTCCAGCTTTACCGCTTTGACTTGCCTGATGGGCACCGTCGGGATGGCGCAGGCTCAACAGATGCATGAGGCTGCGCAGCAGGCGCAGGAATATAGCTATCCCTCGCGCGACGGCAGTTACTCGCCTCCTTCGACCTTGCGCATTACGGAACAGCCGCAGGCTGGTACGGCAGCCCCGTCAGGCGTGGTGCGCGATACCCCGGAGAGCCTGGCCCAATACGAGCGCTGCCGCAACAACGCCGATCGTGCGGCGGTCGATCGCGCACAACTGCAAAACGAAGTTGCTGCATGTCTGCGTGAACTGGAAGCGCGTCGTCAACAATAAAGCACCGGGATGGTAAGCTGATTGTTTCGACACGTTGATGTGCCCGGAGCCGAGAGCAATTTCGGTTTTTGACTGCACCGTCAATGCGTTTGATGCGATCGCATTTCCATCCGTTTTTGTTTTTTTGCTACTCATGAACGCTGCCGACGACGCCCACTTGATTGAAACGCTGGTTGATAGCCAGTCCCTTTGCGAAGGCAGCTTTATCAAAGCACGTTGCGATACGGTCCGCCTGCCCGATGGCAGGCAGGCCACGCGCGAGTACATCGTGCATCCGGGCGCCGTGGTGATCATTCCGTTGCTCGACGATGGGCGCGTGTTGATGGAGCGGCAGTTCCGTTATCCTGTGGGACAGGTGATGACCGAGTTCCCGGCGGGCAAGCTCGATCCTGGCGAGGATCCGTTGGCGTGTGCAAAGCGCGAACTGCTCGAGGAAACAGGCTACACCGCCAAGGAATGGGCCAGCGCGGGGGCGATGCATCTGGCGATCGCCTATTCGACCGAGATCATCCATATCTTCTTCGCGCGCGGGCTGGTCGCTGGCACGGCCCAGCTCGATCAGGACGAGTTCCTGGAGGTGCGCGCTACGGCGCCTGACGAATTGGCCGACGCTTGCCGCAGTGGCCGCGTGACGGATGCCAAGACGCTGACGTGCACGCTGTGGCTGCAAAATGTGCTGGCCGGAAATTGGCCGTTGGATTGGCAGCCGCACGATGAATCCAGAAGATCTTGAACGTCTCGTCACGCTGGAGATGCCGTTCGGCAAATATCAGGGGCGTTTAATCGCAGATCTGCCGGGACCTTATTTGGCGTGGTTTGCGCGCAAGGGATTTCCGCCTGGGCAGATCGGCAGGTTATTGGCGTTGATGCACGAGTTGGACCACAATGGTCTGTCGGCGTTGCTGCAACCGCTGCGCCAACAGGCCGGGACAGGCAGCAAGCCGAAGGTGGCGGCTAAAGTCCAGGCATGATTATCTTGCTGGTGGCAGCGGGCCCTGTGTTGGCTCGATGGCTTTGCCGGCGGCAGCAATCAAGCAGGGGCAGGCTCGGCAACTTCGCCAGCAACCGGGCTCAGGGGGCTGGCGTAATGGCTTCGCACGAGGCCGCGCGCTCTGCAATGCGTGCGTCGTGACCCAGCAAGGCCTGTGTGCCGCATTGAGAGCCGAACATCGCCGTGGCGTCGTGTCCGACGCCCATGACTCGCTGTGGCGTGTGCGTGAGGTTGATGGGCGAGCTGCCCCGGTGTGCCAGCAGGTGGTCATAGCGCAGATAGCCCAGGCCACGCGACAGCCGGGTGGCACCCTGAGCCTCGGCGGCGCAATGTTTGTCCAACCCGTGATCTTCGGGATTGTTGTCCGCGCCGCCCAATAGATAGACCACATCGCGCGAGGCGTAACGCACGTACAGGCTGGCAGGGCCGGGGTCGCTGGCGTAGGCAGGAAACTGTTGCGGGCCGTAGGGGTATTGGTTATAGGTCGGGCAAATGCCCCGCTCGTAAGAGGCATAGCCCCCGCTGGTGCGGCGAGGGCGCTCAGCTGTCAGGTACAGATAGGAAGGCGCGTTTGCCACGACATAGCGCAGCCCCAAGCCCTCGCGGCGCACGGTGCCGTCCAGGTCATTGAGGATCGCATAGCGCTGCAGCAACTGCGCGCCGCTGCCATGCGCGGCCAGCACGATGTCGGAGAGTGCCGGGATCGCTTTGCGATCGGCCGACCATTTCACAATATCGTCGAGCACTTGAAACGCGCTGATCGGCCCCGGGCGCCCCGAAGCCTGGATGCTCTTGCCACCGACTTCCCAACTGGATTTGCGCCAGGCAGGGAGTTTCGCAAAGTCGGCATCGACGGAGGTGGGAAACTCCAGGGCCAGAACCAGCGTATCGGTTTTGTGGGCGGGATCGCGGTTAACGAGGGCTTCGATATCCTGGTAGTGCTGCCCGGCATCGCGGCGGGCGCCTGGCAGCACGACGATGACGCGGCGTATGCTTTTCAGGCCTTTGCCGAGTTTGTGGTTGGCATAGACCGGCATGCGGTAGGTGTGCTTGGCCTCGCCCAACGTCAGATATTGCCATGCGGGCAGCGGGCGCGGCCCTTTGGGCAGCGGTTCATCGTAGTTGTAAGGCGGAGGCAGGGGCGTTTGGGCCACGGCAGCGCCCCCAACCAGCGTCAATGCCAGCATCAGCGCCATCATCGCCCAGCCAGATGAGCCCGGGTGTGACGGGAGGCGAGGCACGAGCATCGCTCTCAGCAACGTTCCTGCCCTAATCGTTGCTGCAGCGCGGGGATGTCCAGCAATTGGACTTCGCGTTGACGAATTGCGATCAGGTTTTCGCGTGCCAGGCGCGAAAACAGTCGACTGGTGGTCTCTAGGGTCAGTCCGAGAAAGTTGCCGATTTCCTCACGGGTCATGCGCAGCACGAATTCGGTGGAAGAATATCCGAGTGCGGCATAGCGTTGCGACAGATTGAGCAAAAAGCCCGCCAGGCGCTGTTCGGATTGCAGGCTGCCCAGCGAGGCCAGCATCTGATACGAGCGTTCCAGTTCGCGGCTCATGAGGCGGCGCATCTGATGTTGCAGCGAGGGCAGTTGGGCGGCGATATGATCGATTTGAGACAGACGGATGACACAAACCTCGGCGTCTTCCATGGCCAGCGCGGTAGAGACATGCTGTCCTTGCAGCATGCCGTCCAGGCCTATCATTTCTCCCGGCAGGTGAAAGCCGGTAATCTGCATATGTCCGGCTGCGTCTTCGATCTGGGTTTTGACGCTGCCGTAGCGTACGCTGTATACCGCGTCCAATTTGTCTTGCTGGGTGTAGAGCGTCGCGCCCTTGGGCAGGCGGATGCGTTCTTGCACGAGCTTGTCCAGTTGCTGAACGTCGGCGGCGGCCATCCCGACGGGAACGCAGACGTGGCCCAGCATGCATGTCGAGCAGTTGGACGATTCTGGTGACAGGGGAACACGTTTTTGCATAGAGTGGGCTGCGAGTGGTGCGGTGCCTCGCGCAGACGCAAGGACATGAACGAGCTGTACCCTATTGTAAGCGCCACCGAAGGCGGCTCCGTGTGAATGGGTCCCGCGACTGCGGGAACCGTGCAGTCGAGGAGGAATTGGATTGTTACATATTGTGCAATCGTGCTGAAATTCCCACGTTTTGGGGCCTGAAAGGCCTTGAAAAAACGATCAACATCCGCACATGTTATTCATCGAGCCAAGCCGCGTAGCAGTTCCGGTCAGGCTCCCCATCAAGCCTAACGACAACTCTTATGCGATTCGACAAACTGACGACTAAATTCCAGCAGGCTTTGGCTGATGCGCAAAGCTTGGCTGCTCGCAACGACCATCCCTATATCGAGCCCGTGCATGTGCTCTCGGCGCTGCTGTCTGACGCAGACAGCGGGGCAGGCAGCTTGCTGGCGCGCGCAGGTGTCGCGGTGAACCGCGTGCCGGCCGCGTTGGACGCTGCGTTGAAAGCGCTGCCTCAAGTGCAGGGTAACGACAACGTGCAGGTCGGGCGCGACCTGCAGGCGGTGCTGACGCGCACCGACAAAGAAGCCGCGCGGCGTGGCGATACGTACATTGCCAGCGAATTGTTTTTGCTGGCGCTGGCTGACGACAAAGGTCCGGCCGGCACGATCCTGCGCGATGCCGGTTTGCAAAAGAAAGCGCTTGAGGCTGCGATTGACGCTGTGCGTGGAGGCGAAAACGTCTCTGCCGCCGAGGGCGAATCCAATCGTGAGGCCCTGGCCAAATACACCTTGGACCTGACCGAGCGCGCCCGCGAAGGCAAACTCGATCCCGTGATCGGCCGTGATGATGAAATCCGCCGCACGATTCAGATCCTGCAGCGCCGCACCAAGAACAACCCCGTGCTGATCGGCGAACCCGGTGTGGGCAAGACCGCCATCGTCGAGGGCTTGGCGCAACGCATCGTGAATGACGAAGTCCCCGAGACTCTGCGCGGCAAGCGGGTGTTGTCGCTCGACCTGGCGGCGCTGTTGGCAGGCGCCAAGTTCCGTGGCGAGTTCGAAGAGCGTCTGAAAGCCGTGCTGAAAGAGCTGGCGCAAGACGACGGCCAGAACATCGTGTTTATCGATGAGTTGCACACTATGGTGGGCGCCGGCAAGGCCGAGGGTGCGATGGATGCGGGCAATATGCTCAAGCCGGCGTTGGCGCGTGGCGAGTTGCATTGCATCGGCGCAACGACGTTGGACGAGTATCGCAAATACATTGAAAAGGACGCCGCGCTGGAGCGCCGATTCCAGAAGGTGTTGGTCAACGAGCCCGATGTCGAGTCGACGATCGCGATCCTGCGCGGGTTGCAGGAACGCTACGAGATCCACCACGGTGTCGAAATCACCGACCCTGCGATTGTGGCCGCCGCCGAGTTGTCGCATCGCTACATCACAGACCGTTTCCTGCCGGACAAGGCCATCGATTTGATCGACGAAGCAGGGGCGCGTATTCGTATGGAGATCGACTCCAAGCCCGAGGTCATGGATCGTCTGGATCGACGCATCATTCAGTTGAAGATCGAACGCGAAGCCGTACGCAAGGAAACCGATGACGGGTCCAAGCGCCGCCTGGCCGTGATCGAAGAGGAACTCGAAAAGCTGCAACGCGAGTACAACGACTTCGAGGAAATCTGGAAAGCCGAAAAGGCCGCTGTACAAGGCACGCAAGCCATCAAGGAAGAAATCGACCGCGTGCGCGCCGAGATGGCCGAATTGCAACGCAAGGGGCAATTCGACAAACTGGCCGAGCTGCAATACGGCAAGCTGCCCGAGCTGGAGGCGCGTTTGAGCGCGGCCGACAATGCCGAGCAGCAAGGCGAGCAGTCCGAATCGGATAAGCCTCGTTTGCTGCGTACGCAAGTCGGCGCCGAGGAAATCGCCGAGGTCGTGTCGCGCGCGACGGGTATCCCCGTGGCCAAGATGATGCAGGGCGAGCGCGAAAAATTGCTGCAAATGGAAGACTATCTGCACAAGCGCGTGGTGGGGCAGGACGAAGCTGTCCGGCTGGTCTCCGATGCGATTCGCCGCTCGCGTGCAGGTCTGGCGGATCCTTCGCGTCCGTATGGGTCATTCCTGTTCCTCGGGCCGACCGGTGTGGGCAAGACCGAACTGACGCGTGCGTTGGCGGACTTCTTGTTCGATTCCGAGGAACATCTGATTCGTATCGACATGAGTGAGTTCATGGAAAAACACTCCGTCGCGCGTTTGATCGGTGCGCCACCGGGATATGTGGGCTACGAAGAGGGCGGTTACCTGACCGAGGCGGTACGCCGCAAGCCGTACAGCGTGGTGTTGCTGGACGAGGTGGAAAAAGCCCACCCCGATGTGTTCAACGTGCTGCTGCAAGTCCTGGACGATGGTCGTCTGACCGATGGTCAAGGCCGTACGGTGGATTTCCGCAATACGGTGATTGTGATGACATCCAACCTGGGGTCGCAACATATCCAGAGCATGGCGGGACAGCCTTACGAAGTGATCAAGGAGGTCGTGTGGGATGAGCTGAAGCAGTCGTTCCGTCCGGAGTTCTTGAACCGTATCGACGAGGTAGTGGTATTCCACGGACTGGAAGCACAGCACATCGAGTCGATTGCACGGATTCAGCTCAAGCGTCTGGCAGATCGTCTGGAGCGGCAGGAAATGCGCCTGGAGGTGTCCGATGCGGCATTGACCGAGTTGGCGCGTGCCGGGTTCGATCCTGTGTTCGGTGCTCGACCGCTGAAGCGCGCGATCCAGCAGCAGATCGAAAACCCGGTCGCCAAGCTGATCCTCGAAGGCGACTTCGGGCCGCGCGATGTGGTGCCGGTCGATTGGCAAGACGGCAAGTTCGTGTTCACGCGCACGTTGCAGTGATTGAACTGGCGTCATGGAAAAGGGCAACGCGATGTCGCGTTGCCCTTTTTTGTTGCCGGGCCGCCCCAAGACAAAAATGCCCCCTTGGGGGGCAGCAAGCCGAAGGCGCGGCGTGGGGGTCTCATCCGTTGCCGGGCCGCCCCAAGACAAAAATACCCCCTTGGGGGGCAGCAAGCCGAAGGCGCGGCGTGGGGGTCTCATCCGTTGCCGGGCCGCCCCAAGACAAAAATGCCCCCTTGGGGGACAGCAAGCCGAAGGCGCGGCGTGGGGGTCTCGTCCGTTGCCGGGCCGCCCCAAGAAGGACGCATGTTTTTATCCGAGGTGTCGACGCCTTGAGCTCGGCCAGCAGCGCGGCGGGCAGTTGTGCGTCGTGTGTCGTGACCGCCGGGTTGACGCTGATCGACGAGGCGTTATTGAGCGTCAATCCGGTGATAGCGAACAACAACATGCCCAAGAGGCATAATGCGGAACTGATCCAATGCCATTGGTGTAGTGTCTTGAGCCAGTAGGCTCGTCAGCGAGAGGCGGGTTGACTGTCCATGACCAATATTGCACTAAGGCTGCGGATTCTAGTACTTAAATGAGAATGGGTCTCAAATATAAAAATGCAATCGCTGATTCCACTTAACGTTCTGGCCGTGTCGGTCGGAGCCGCTTTCGGGGCGTGCGCGCGTTGGTTGCTGGGGGTGTGGCTGAATACCTCCTCCGGTTGGCCGTGGGGCACGTTGCTCGTCAATCTGATCGGGGGCTATTTGATTGGCGTGGCCCTGGCGGTATTGCTGGCGCACCCGGAATGGCCACAATGGGTGCGCTTGGCGGCCGTGACGGGATTCCTGGGCGGATTGACCACGTTTTCGACGTTTTCGGCGGAAACGGTGGCAATGCTGGAGCGTGGGGCTTATGGCGCAGCGTTGGGTTATGCGGCCGTGAGCCTGATCGGTTCGCTCGCGTTGACGGCGCTGGGATTGGCCAGCGCTCATGCGGTGCTGCGCTGAGGAAAATGAGGGGCGTTTGCGCCTGCCGGTAAGGGCGTAGCGTTCAGCGCCTAACGCGCGTACTCGTCCCAGGAGCCAGCCAGGTGCGCGAATTCGAGTTGCGTTTGGGTTCGCGCGCGCCGCCATATCCGCGCCGGCTTGGTGAGCATCAGCATCCGATTGATCATCGTGCCAGCAGAACCTGGGCCGCCTTGAGCCCACTGCGCACCGCTCCTTCCAGCACGCCCGGATAGCCTGTGTCAGTCCAGTCGCCCGCCAGCGCCAGGGTTGGCCAAGGCGTCGTGTTCAGGGGGCGTTTCAGTCCAGGCACGGCGGCAAAGGTGGCGCGCTTTTCAATGAATAGCTCGGCCGCATCGGTGGCAGGCATGGGCGCCAATCGTGACGGATGGCGCGCGGCCTGTTCGGCCACCTGTGCGGTCAGGTTGGCAATGATGGTGTCGCGATCATCCTCGGCCAGGTCGTGGGCTGCGCTGGTCACGATCGCCAGCTCTGCGCCGGGGCTGTTGCGAGTCAGACGCGAGCGATCAAATATCCATTGGCCGAAATGGCCGCGGGCTTTGTCCTCGCGCAATTGCATCATGGGTTCCGGCAACGGCCAGGGGGACGCCAGTCTCAGGTTCAATGTGGCGATCGGCATGTAGTCGAACGCTTGCAGGGCTTTGAGCAGGCCTGGCGTGTTGGCGTCTACCAGGGCGTCCTCGAGCAGGCGCGCGGCAACCGACGGGGGAACGGCGAGCACCGCCGTATCGAAGCGTTCCCGATTGACATCGACGCCGTGCGCCGAGGGGGCTAAATGCCGCACGGTCGCGCCATAACGCATGGTGGCGCGCAGGGCGACGGCATCCGGCCACAGCGCCGACAGGTCTACACAGGGCAATAGCAGATCGCTGTTGTGGCGGTGGCCGTTCAGGCTGTCTTGCAAAATACGGGCGTACAGGGTCGCACTGGCTTCACCCAGCGGCGTGTTCAGCGCCGCCAAACAAAGGGGCTCCCATACGCACCGGATCAGCGGTTCGGGTTGCTGAAAATGCGCCATCAACTGGGCCACCGTCCAGTCCCGTGGCGGGTGCCAGGCCATTTTTTTCAAGCCATACATCAAGCGTACAGCGGCAAAACGGCTATTCCAGGACAGACCACGGGCCGTGAGCAGGGCGACTGCAGCATGCAGGGGCGCGGGCAGGGCCGGCGCCGACAGGCGGAACTGTCCGTCCAGGCTGCTCAGCCGTAGCGACCGGCGCATGAGCAGCGTGGCGGGGTTGCGGCCCAGTCGGCGCATCAGTGCCAAAGTCTGATCATAGGCGCCCAGCAGAATATGCTGGCCATTGTCCAGATGGCCGCCGAACTCCGGATGCACCACGCGCCGTGCGCGTCCGCCAGGAGTACGGCCTGCCTCGAATACGGTAACTTGCGCGCCGGCGTCGCGCAGAGCGGCACAGGCGGCGAGCCCGGCCCATCCGGCGCCGATGACGGCGGCCTTCATCGTGCTGCCAGGCGACGCACCAGGCCGCGGCCGCCGCTGACCCAGGTTTTCCAGGCCAGCCAGAGTTTGCGCAATGGCGTCAGCGAAATCCGCTGATGCAGCACTTGCCAGTTGTCGCGTTCGATCTCGTCCAGGAGCGCATGGTAGATCGCCGCCATCATCAAGCCAGGGCGCTGCGCGCGGCGATCCGCTTCGGGCAGGCTCTGCATCGCTTCTTTGTAGAGCTGCCGGGCGCGATCGGCCTGGAATGCCATCAGCGCAGAGAATTGGTCGGAATACGTACCGTTCAGAATGTCGGCGGCTTTGACTTCGAACTGCTGCAATTCGTTGATAGGCAAGTAGATGCGGCCGCGTCGCGCGTCGTCGCCGACGTCCCGGATGATATTGGTGAGCTGGAACGCCAGCCCCAATTTGCTGGCGTATTCCATGGTGCGCGGATCGCTATAGCCGAATACCCCGGCGGACAATTCGCCCACGACGCCGGCGGCGTGCCAGCAGTATTTGCGCAGGCCAGGCCAGTCCAGGTAGCGGGTCTGGTCGAGGTCCATTTCCATGCCGTCGATGACTGCCAGCATGCGCTCGCGTGCGATGCCGCAGGGCTCCAGGTGTGGTTGCAGCGCCCGCATCACCGGATGTTCGGCCTGTCCTGCGAACAATTGATCGACCTGTGTTCTCCACCAAGTGAGCTTGATGCGTGCAACGGACGGATCCGTGCATTCGTCGACCACGTCGTCCACCTCGCGGCAGAACGCATACAGCGCCGTGATGGCGCGGCGGCGTTCGGGGGGCAGGAACAGGAACGAATAGTAAAAGCTCGAACCGCTTTTGGCGGCTTTTTCCTGGCAATATTCGTCAGGCGTCATAAATTTGGTAGGTATCCCATCGGTTTTTCAGCACGTCTCGCGTCGCTCTAACGACTGCGCCACAGCATGACAGCCCAGTCTTTCACGCCCAATTTGGGCCGATTCATGAAGACGTCATAGCCGCAGAGCTCGATTCGCTCGAGAATGCGCAGGCCTCCTTGCACAACCAGACGCAGTTCCAGGCCGATGCGGCCGGGCAGGCGTCGAGCCAGCGGAGCGCCAGAGTGTAGCAGTGCCCGGGTGCGCGCCACCTGGAATGCCATCAGTGTCCGCCAGGCGGGCGTCAGCCGGCAGGCCGCGATGTCCTCGTCGGTGACGTGATGGCGCAGCAGATCCTCGCGAGGCAGGTAGCAGCGCTGCTTGCGCCAGTCTACTCGCACATCTTGCCAGAAATTGACCAGTTGCAGTCCGGTGCAAATGGCGTCGGACTGCTCCATATTGTCGGGCGTGGCGGCGTTATATAAGTGCAGCATCAGCCGTCCGACCGGGTTGGCCGAGCGTGAGCAATAATCCAGGAGCGTGGCGTAGTCCTCGTATTGTTTGACGGTGACGTCCTGTTCAAAGGCGGACAACAGATCGAAAAACGGCGTGATCGGCAGTTGATGCTGGGCGATAGTCTGCGCCAGCGGCGTGAAAATAGGGGCGAGGGTCGCCGACGGGGCGGGCATGCTGCCCGGCTCGGCGCCGATGCGATGCAGTTCGGCGCGAAAGGCCGCCAGGTCGGCCAGGCGCTGCGCATCGCTGGCGTTGCCCTCGTCGGCAATGTCATCGGCCGCGCGTGCGTACCGATAGATATCGGTGACCGGGCCGCGCAGGCGGCGCGGCAGCAGCAGCGAGGCAACCGGAAAGTTTTCGTAGTGATCGACGGCCATACTTCTAGGAATCAGCCATGTCGAGGCTGAGGGTGGTGTTCGGAGATAAGGGCATTTTAGTAGTGTATTTTTTGCCGCCGAGCCGCCTCAAGGCAAAAAGCGCCCCCTCGGGGGGCAGCAAGCCGAAGGCGCGGCGTGGGGGTATTTTTTTGCCGCCGAGCCGCCTCAAGGCAAAAAGCGCCCCCTCGGGGGGCAGCAAGCCGAAGGCGCGGCGTGGGGGTACTTTTTTGCCGCCGAGCCGCCTCAAGGCAAAAAGCGCCCCCTCGGGGGGCAGCAAGCCGAAGGCGCGGCGTGGGGGCACTTTTCGGGGGTTTTGCGTCGCGGGATACCGGCCGGTAACAGCAGCGATACATTGGTAATAGTAAGTCGGACTTGTCTGATCCGTAGCACCGTAGATCAGTTAGACTAAGCGCCACAGGAAATTACAGATGCCACGCCCCATACACGCCGCCGTTTCCGTCTCCGCGCTCAGCCATAACCTGGATGTCGTGCGCCGTCGTCTTGACCATGCCGCGCAGGCTGCGGCGGGCCGAGCGCCCTCGATCTGGGCGGTGATCAAGGCCAACGCCTATGGCCACGGCATAGACGCGGCGTTGGCCGGGTTCTCTGCCGCGCAAGGCCTGGCCATGCTGGATCTGGCCGAGGCGGTGCGCTGCCGCGAGGCCGGATGGGGTGGCCCGATTTTGCTGCTTGAGGGTTTTTTTCAACCCGCCGATCTCGAACTGGTCGATCGTTATCACCTGACCACGACCGTGCACACGCGCGAGCAGCTCGACATGGTGGCGCAGGCCCGGCTGTCGCGGCGAGTCGATATCATGCTCAAGCTCAACAGCGGGATGAACCGCCTGGGCTTTGCGCCCGATGCATACAGCAGCGCTTATACGCGAGCGAAGCAGCTACGCGAGCAAGGCGTGCTGGGCAGCATCGGCAAAATGATGCATTTCGCGTGCGCGGATGGCCCGCAGGGCGTTGCGGGTCCGTTGCAGGTTTTCGAGTCCGTCACGCAGGGATTAGGCAATGGCCCGATCAGCGTGTGCAATTCAGCTGCGACACTGCGCTATCCCGAGATTGCGGTGACGCGCGGAGACGAAGCCCATTGGGTCCGCCCCGGTATTTGCCTGTACGGCGCGTCTCCATTTGAGGATCAGAGCGCAGAGGCACTAGGCCTGCTGCCTGCGATGTCGCTGCGGTCTGAGATCATCGGGATACAGGATTTATCTGTAGGCGACGAGATCGGATACGGTGCGACCTTTCGCGCCGATCGGCCCATGCGTATCGGCGTCGTCGCGTGTGGTTATGCCGATGGCTATCCCCGGCATGCCGGTACGGGTACCCCTATCGTTGTCGGCGGGGCGCGCACGCGTCTCGTCGGCCGCGTATCGATGGATATGCTGGCGGTCGATCTGACCAGCGTCCCGGCTGTCGGTGTCGGTACACCTGTGTCGCTGTGGGGCCAGGATGGCCCCTCGGTCGATGAGGTGGCCCAGGCGGCTGGCACCATCGGGTACGAGTTATTGTGTGCGTTGGCGCCGCGCGTGCCGGTCAAACGCACTCCTTGATCATTGTTTAGCGAGGCTTCCCATGAAAGATAAATGCGTGCTGGTGACCGGCGCCACGAAAGGTATTGGCTGGGCATTGACCCAACGGCTGGCTGATCAGGGATGTCATGTCGTGGGAATCGCGCGTAACACGGATCACATTGATTTTCCGGGCTATCTCTACGCCTGTGATCTGGCGGACGCCGGTCGTACCGAGGAAGTCTTGCGCGAAATCCGCGAGAAATTTCCCGTCGATGCGATCGTCAACAACGTCGGCGTCGTGCGGCCCCAGCCTTTAGGCGAGATCGATCTGGCGTCGCTGTACAGCGTGATGGATTTGAACGTGCGTGTGGCCGTGCAGGTCACGCAGACTTTTGTCGAGTCGATGAAGGTGCGCCGCACGGGGCGTATCGTCAATGTGACGAGCCGGGCCATTCATGGCTCGTTGGATCGCACCAGCTATTCAGCCGCCAAGAGCGCGTTGATCGGCTGCACCCGTACCTGGGCGCTGGAGTTGGCCGAGTACGGCGTAACGGTCAACGCCGTGGCCCCGGGGCCGGTCGAGACGGAACTGTTCCGTCTGGCTCAACCCGCGGGCAGCGAAGGCGAGCGGCGCGCGCTGGCATCCATTCCGATGAAGCGGTTGGGCACGCCTACCGAGGTGGCCGCGGCGATCGCATTCCTGTTGTCGGATGACGCGGGATTCATCACTGGTCAGGTCCTGGGTGTGGACGGCGGCGGCAGTCTGGCAGGGCGTTGACGCGGCTACGGCTGTTTAGGCAACAGCCGCTGCAAATCGGTCGGTAACGTCACATCAGGGAGATCGCGCTGCAGGTCTTGCAAGGCGTGCAGCGCTTTTTCACGTTGTCCTTGTTGCAGCAGCGCTCTGATATGCGCGATGCGTGGCGCGGCGTCGTCCGGCGCTGTAGCGGCCTCGGTCGCTGCGGATTGATCGGCTGAGGGCGCAGGAGCAGGCGCCACGGCCATCGGTGCCGATCTCTGTTTCAATGTTGCCGTCTCCGGGTTGGCCGGTGTCCGACGGTCTATTTGATTTGTGAACGCTGCGGATTCGTGAGGGCGTGATGGGGCTCGCGGGGCGGATGCCGGCGCGTTGCGTTGCAGGGTTTCCGGCGGGGTGGCCAACTGCTTATCGACCGGCGGCACCTCGGATAGACGGGCCCTATCCGGATGATTCAAGTCCGTCAGGAAAAACAGGCCCGTGGCCAGCACTACTGTCGCGGCGACGCCCCAGCCTGGATGCCAACGGCGGCGCGGTTGTTGCACGTTGCGGTCGGCCGCAGCGGCGCGGGCTGCCGCCTGCCGCACGGCTGCATCCAGCTTTTCGCCGGGCTCCGTGCGTGGCAGCGAGCGGTAGAGTGCGCGCAGATCCTGGTCGTCGTCTTCGTCGTGTGGGGGCAGGGGATGTGACGTCATGCGTCTAACTCCTCGCGAATACGCTGCGTGGCGTAACGTAAACGCGATTTCACCGTCTCGCGTGGTGCGCCGGTCACGTCGGCAATTTCATCCAGGCTGAGATCATGTTCCAGTCGCAGCAGTATGGCATGTCGCTGGTCGTCGGGCAGGCGCTCGATTGCCAATTGCAGTCGCCGTCGCATCTGAAAGTCAGACAATTGATGCTCCGGTTGTTCGTGCTCGTTGGCGGCCAGTGTCGCCAGCGCGGTCTCGGTTTCCTCCGGGCTGGCATGCACGGGCTGGCGGCGATGCGTATCGACGGCCAGATTGTGTGCGATCTGCAGCAGCCACGTCGTGAATTTGGCCCGGGGTTGCCAGCGTGCCCGTGCATCTACCACGCGGCTCCAGGTTTCCTGAAACAGATCATCGGCCGTGTGCGGATTGCGGGTGCTGCGCAGCAAATAACGATACAGGCCCGCGCGATGGCGGGCATACAAGGCCTCGAACGCCGACAAGTCGCCGGCGCCGTAGGCCTGCATCAAGGTTTCGTCATCGGCGCCCGAGGTGTCCATGGCGGCCGAGTGTATCCGTTTGGCGGCTCGCGGCCAACTTGGGGAGCGAGGCAGGTCCGGTCGCAGGCAACATGCAGGATTTATCGGCATGGTCCATGCTCCGGTTTGGCGGCAGGCCCGAATGCCGTTGCGACGGCAGCTCCGAATGCGGGCAGCCATCCGCCACGCAGGCTGACGGATGGCGAGGCCATCGTGTTCCTCATTGCGCCGCCGGTGTACCCAGGCCCGACGCCAACTCGACCAGCGCGGCCAATTCGGCATTCAGGCCGTACGGATCGTCGCCGCGTGCGCTGCGTGCGAGTGCGGCGATTTGCGTCGGCGTATAGCCGTCCAGATACTTGCTGCCTCGCAACCACTGGGCAAAGGCTGCCGCCGCCGCGGCTCTTCGCATGCCTTCCGAGCCGAAGGCATTCGCGCTGCTCGGTGATTCTGTGGAAGGCGCGCTGGCGACCTTGATGTCCTCACGTTTGACTGCCTGTTCGATCAACTTGCTGTCCGATGCGCCCGGCAGTTTGTAGCGCACGCGCACAAACGCCAACTCTTGACTCGAGCCGGACGGTGGTGTGGGCTTGCCGTAGCGCAAGGGGTCCAGCCTGGCCCCTGCTACGCCAACCGGGGTGATCTCGTATAGCGCCGTCACGTTCGCGCCTGCCCCGATGTCGCCAGCATCGACACGATCGTTATTGAAGTCCTCCCGCGCCAACGCGCGTTTCTCATAGCCGATCAGCCGGTATTCGGCCACCACGGCCGGGTTGAATTCCACCTGGATTTTGACGTCCTGGGCGATCGTCAGCAGCGTGGATGACAACTCCGTCGCCAGGACCTTGCGAGCCTCGCGCAGGCTATCCAGGTAGTGATAGCTGCCGTTGCCGGCGTCGGCCAGTTGCACGGCCAGCGCATCGTTGAAATTGCCGCCGCCTACGCCCAACGTCGTCAGGGCGATTCCGCTTTGACGCTGACGCGAAATCTTTTCTTTCAGCGTTTCCAGGTCGACCATGCCGACATTGAAATCCCCATCGCTGGCCAGCAGAATGCGATTGACACCGCCTTTGACAAAGCCCTTTGCCGCCTGGGCATAGGCGAGGTCCAGGCCCTCTGCGCCATTCGTCGAACCGGAGGCCTGCAGTCCGTCGATGGCTGCCCGTATACGCGCCTTTTGGTCGCCGGGCGTGGAGTCCAGTGTCATCGAGGCCTGACCGGCATAGGTGACAATCGCCACGCGATCCTGGGGCCGCAGTTCTGCCACGAGTTGCTTGAGCGCCCCTTTCAATAGCGGCAGTTTGTCGCGCGAACTCATCGAGCCAGACGTATCGATCAGGAACACCAGGTTGGACGCAGGGATGTCCGCTGGGGCGACTTGATAACCTTGAACACCGATTTTCAATAGCTGGCGCTTCGGGTTCCACGGTGCTCGGGCGACTTCGGTGGCAATGTTGAACGGCGTATCTTTGTTCTCAGGCGCGGCATACCCATAATCAAAATAATTGATGAATTCTTCCGCTCGTACTGCAGCGGCTGGGGGCAGTTGCCCGCCATTCAACAAGCGCCGGACATTCGTATAAGCCCCCGTATCAACATCCACGCCGAACGTGGAAACGGATTGTTCCTGCGCCGCGATGACAGGGTTGTCCTGGTAACGGGCATAGTTTTCACGGTCCTCGATCTGCTGAGGATAAGGTTCGTGCGCCGTGAGAAAAACCGGGTCGGCTGTGCGTGAATTCAAGTAGGCCGGCGAGGCCAATTCGCTTTGGGGCGCTGGAGCCGGAGCAGGGCGAGCCCGCCTTGTGTCCTCTGTATGGCGGGACAGCGTGGCGTCGCTCGCGGCATGCTGCGTCTTTGCCTGAGAGGTGGGCGAATTTGCGCTGGAGGAGGCCGGCTTGTTCATGGCAGACACGCTGCCTTCATTCGTCGTAGGCGAGCACGCAGCCAGCAATGCCGCCATCAGGGCCGTGCAGATAAAGCGCGTCGGTGTGTTATGCAGGGTCATGGTTTCGATCCTTGTGTTGTTTGATGAGCGCTCCCAGGGATGGGCTGTGTGCGGCCCGGCGTTTCCTTGGCGAGTACTACGGTTAAACGCACAAGCCATGAGAACGGGGTTAAAACGCCGCCGCGACTTTGCAAACAAACGTATCCGTGTCGAAATAGCGTCTCCTGCCTGCGAGACCTGTGCCGTTGCCGAGTAAACTTGCGCCATGGCCAAGTCTCGAACCGTATATGTCTGTGCCGAATGTGGCGGCACCAGTCCCAAGTGGCAGGGCAAATGCCCGCATTGCGCTGCCTGGAACACACTCGAAGAAACCATCGAGTCCTCTGGGCCCGCGGCGGCCGCACATCGCTATGCGCCGCTTGCTTCATCCAGCCCCGTACGCAGCCTGGCCGATATCGAGCCTCGCGAAACCCCGCGACAGCCTACCGGGCTGGACGAGTTCGATCGTGTCTTGGGCGGTGGCCTGGTTGCCGGCGCAGTCGTCTTGATCGGCGGCGATCCGGGCATTGGTAAATCGACCTTGCTGTTGCAGGCACTGGCCGCCATGTCGGCCAGCACGCGGGTGCTGTACGTCACAGGCGAAGAATCCGCGGAGCAAGTCGCATTGCGCGCGCGCCGCCTGGGGCTGCAAACCGGCAACGTCAGCCTGTTGGCGGAAATCCGTCTCGAGTCCATCCAGGCAGCGGTCTCTGAACAGCAGCCTACCGTGGCTGTCATCGATTCGATCCAGACCTTATACAGTGGTGAATTGACTGCCGCGCCGGGTTCGGTTTCCCAGGTCCGTGAATGCGCGGCCCAATTGACCCGCTTGGCCAAGCAGACTGGCATCGCTATCGTGATGATCGGCCACGTCACCAAAGACGGCGCCTTGGCCGGTCCTCGCGTGTTGGAACACATTGTTGACACCGTGCTGTACTTCGAGGGGGATACCCACTCGTCGTTCCGTTTGGTGCGGGCGTTCAAGAATCGTTTTGGTGCGGTCAACGAGCTGGGCGTGTTCGCCATGACCGATCGCGGCTTGCGAGGCGTGGCCAATCCGTCCGCGTTGTTCTTGTCTCAGCACGAACAACAGGTATCGGGCTCTTGCGTGATGGCGACTCAAGAGGGCACACGCCCTCTGCTAGTCGAGATCCAGGCGCTGGTCGACAGCTCGCACGCGCCCAATCCACGGCGTCTGACGGTTGGCCTGGAGGGCAATCGTCTGGCCATGTTGCTGGCGGTGCTTCACCGTCATGCGGGTGTGTCCACATTTGACCAGGATGTTTTTGTCAATGCCGTGGGCGGCGTGCGCATTACAGAGCCGGCGGCTGACTTGCCTGTATTGCTGGCCATCATGTCATCGCTGCGTGACCGGCCTTTGCCGCGTGGGCTGATCGCATTTGGCGAAGTCGGATTGGCAGGTGAAATCCGCCCGGCTCCCCGCGGACAAGAGCGCTTGCGCGAAGCGGCCAAGCTGGGGTTCAGCATCGCCCTCATCCCCAAAGCCAATGCGCCGAAGCAGCCTGTCGAGGGCCTGGAAATCTGGGCAGTCGATCGCCTCGATGCAGCGCTGGACAAGCTTCGTTAAGCCATGAGTCTCTGGGTGATAGGCGTTTGCCTGATATGCGGCGCGTTGATCGGGTTTCTGGGCGGTGTCTTGGGGATCGGTGGCGGCCTCATCGCTATCCCCGCGCTGGTCTTGCTGATGGATATGTCTCAGCAATTGGCTCAGGGGACGGCGTTGATCATGGTGCTGCCCACGATCGTCATGGCCGTGCGCAAATACAACCAGAAAGCGCGCATCGACCGGCGGGTCGCCGGAGCAGGGGCGTTAGGCGCGGTGCTGTTCACATGGGTGGGAGCACAACTGGCTTTGGGAATCTCGTCCAGCACGTTGCGGATCAGTTTCGCCGTCTTTTTGTTTTTTGTCGCCGCGTTCTACGTCTATCGAATCGTGAAACCGCCACGCATTGCCGTGGCGAAAAGCGAGGCAGCGAGCCGCTCCGTTGCGCAACTGACCCCGGGACGTTCCGCCGCTCTGGGTGTCGTGTGTGGCACCTTGGGGGGCTTTTTCGGAGTGGGAGGGGCGGTATTGGCTGTGCCGATCTTGACGGTCGTCTTTCGTTTGCCGCAGACCTCTGCGCAGGCTTTGGCGCTCACGATGATCATCCCCGGCTCTACGATTGCACTGATCACGTACAGTTGGGCTGGGCAGGCAAGCTGGTGGATCGGTCTGCCGTTGGCCGCTGGCAGTTTACTGTTCGTGCCTGTCGGCGTGCGCCTGGCTTACCGATTGCCCGAACGGAGATTGCGTGCATGCTTTGCCGCCATGCTGTTTGCAACGGTGGCGCTGTTGATTTTTGAGGCATGACGGCGTGTCACGTATTATTTCGGCAGTTATGACCATTCGTGAACGGGCGAAAAATTTGCGAAAGACGGCGAACTAATTTCGACGCGGGTTCCTCCAACGAATACGAGCTATTGGCTCGGTTTGCTTAGGAGTACCTTTATGACAACGCCTACTCGTATCGCCACTTTTCTGTTCCAGTCCGCACTGTGCCTAGGACTGGCCGCTGGCCCGGCTTTTGCCGGCCAGCACGATGTCAAAACACAGAGTGATGCTCGCACACTGACGCGAGACAGGGGGACTGCTGAACACGTTTCATCCATGCAGCCTGCAGCCAAATCGTCCGCGTCGCATTCGGCAAAACACAGTTCAAAGGCCGCTCACACCAAGGCATCCAAGCCCATGGCGTCCAAGGAAACGGCAGCCAAGGCTGTGGCCTCAAAGACTTCGACAAACGCACATGCGACCGCTCATAAAACCTCTGGCGCTGGCACGTCCACTCACGACACCACCATGTAGAGAATGATTCTCCGGCCGGCCCAGGCCTGGTTCTCTGGCGAATCAGGCTGTGCCCGGCTCTGGAGTCTCACGGTAACTACGCACGACTTTCCAATACCAGGCGTGCAACAAAACCGCCGATAACGCCAAGCCCATCATGGCCATCAGCCACATGGTACCGGCGCCCGTCGGCGAGCCGGGCAGCAGCAATGTGCGCAACCAGTCCAGGCCACCGCGTCCTGGTCCGAAGCCCAGCCACCATCCTCCCAACAGGCCTACGCCCGCCAGCGCGACGACCTGCAACAAGAGCGGCACGACCGCAACCTTGTAGGCACGCAGCACATACGAGTTGATGCATTGCATCGAGTCGCATAGATGAAAGAGCGGGATGATCGTCAATAGCGTGCTGGCGACAGCAGCCACCTGTGGGTCATCCGTGTACGCCGCCAAAATCAATGGCCGTCCCACCAACAGCACCGTGGCGGTCAGCAGCGCACCCAGCAGTCCCAGCGCCATGCCGGCGAGACTGTTGCGCTGCGCCTGACTCAGGTCCCCAGCCCCGATGGATTGCGCGGTCAGCGCAGCGGTCGCAACCCCCAGCGCCATGGGCATCATGTAGCAGAGAGCCGCCAGGTTTGACATGATCTGGTGGCCGCCGCTGACGTACGTCCCTTCGCGCGCAACAAGCAGCGCCATGAACGTAAAGGCCGACACCTCGACCAGATATGACCCGCCCATCGGCAGTCCCAGGCGCAGCAGTTCTTTCTGTGCGGACCAGGCAGGGCGTCCCAATGTCAGCGCAAAGCGGCCAAAGTAGCGGTCGTGGGTGATTACCCACAAGCCGACACCCAAGCTCAACCAGGAGGTGAGCGCGGTCGCCATGCCGGCACCTGTCGCGCCCATCGCGGGCAGTCCCAGGTTGCCGTAGATCAGGACCCAGTTCAGCAACGCCTTGACCCCAACGGCGGACAGGTTGATCACCATGACGATCTTGGGGCGCGAGACCGCTGTTCCCAAGGCATAAATCGTACGAAACACCAGTGCGGCGGGCAGCGCAAGCGCCAAGGCGCGTAAGTACCCGGTCACGCGTTCGCGTACCTCGGGCGCAACGTCCCCCGACAGGGAAAGCCAGACATCCGGAAACATCATCAACACGGCGCCGACAAAGGCCAGCCCCAATGCCAGCCAGACGCCTTGGCCCCAACTGCGCCCGACCTCGTGATAGCGTCCCGCTCCAAAGTGCTGGGCCTGGATCGGAATCAGTGCATGCACCACGCCCATCAAGCCCACGAAAACCGTGATGTAGACCGAGATCGACAGCGACATCGCTGCCAGGTCTGCCGCGCTGGCGTGTCCCGTCATGGCCGTGTCCAGCACGCCAAACGCAATTCCCGCCCATTGGCTGATCAGGACTGGCCAGGCCTGTCGGACGATACGCAGCATGGAGGCGCCAAACCCTCCGGTGATCGGGACAGCGGCAGTCATCGCGAATGATTCACGCGCAGCAGGCGGAAAGTCTCGTGGCGATCTGCGCGGCGGCCGCCGCGCCAGAGTTCCGTCGCGCCGTCGCTATAGGCGGCATTGCCGTCACGCAGGCGTTCACGCGTCGTTTGTTGCAGAACCAACGGACATTTCGAGTCGTAGCTCAGCGTCAGATTGTCAAAAATCAACAGGGACGCTCGCTGGCCGCTACCCACGCTGAGTCCGCGCACGCATTCACCTGGTTTGCGATGTTGCGCCAAGGCGGCATTCAATTCAGCCGACATGTCGCGGTAGCTGCGCGCATAGTCCACCGCCGGTTGCCACAACAGCACCAGCAGGATCCACGTCGCCGTCAGCCCGCTGGCCGACAGGACGGTGCCGCGCCACAGGGCCGACGGATGCGACCGCAGGCGCCATACGACCAAGGCGGCCCAGGCCAGCGTGATCACCAAAGCGATGGCGAACGCCACCCATGAAATCGACGGTTCGTACCCGGTGGTTTGCCGCGCGATATTGCGGGAAATCTGGGCGGGCCAACCGAAATGCAATGCCACCCATCCCAGCCAGGCCGTTGCGAGGGTGAGCGAAAAACACATCACCGCAAACCAGTCCAGGGTATTGACCACACCGCGGCGCAAGGTGGGCAGCGAGAACGCGCCCAGCACCGCGCAGGGCACGGCCAGCATGATGAATTCGGCGTCAGTGGGTTCTTCGAGGAATACCAGTTCCAGCGCAGCAAACGCCGCGAGTCCCAGTGCGAACCAGATGTGTGGCGCATAAAGCCATTCGCGCCAGCGCCATACCGCCAGCAGGGCCAGCGGCCAGGTCGGCCATAGATACCAAGGCAGATCCCGCACGGTCCGGCCGAAATCCGACAGACTGGGCCAGCTAAAGGAAGACAGATTCCAGGTTTTCCAGTTGCTGATCCAGTATTCGCTGCCCTGCGATGCAGGGATCCACCAGGCCAGTATCAGGACTGCGGTGACGCCTACGGTCAACGGCAGCCATTGGCGTCGTGCCCAGAGAGCGCCGCGAGGATGAAAGGCCACCAGCGCGGCCAACATGATGGGCAGGGCTCCTACCCAGCCACGCGTCAGAAACGCCGCCGCCAAGGCCACCCCCAGGGTGATCGCACCCGAAGTGGGCCGATCCAGCATCCTGGCCAAACCGTAAAAGGCCAGCGCCTGCCATGCCATGATCGCAGGGACTACCGAGGTCTCATGCGTGCGTTGCAGAATCCCGACGGTTGCCAGCAACAGCAGTAGCGCTGCGTCGGCGAGCATGCGGCCATAGTCGCGTGACGAAGGCTCACCGCCAAAAGGCAGTGCCAACGGCTGCGCCTCTGCGCGGCGTCCAACCAGATAGGTCCCATACCAGACGCTGCCTGTGGTGATCGCAAACCATAGCAAATTGGGCAGCCTGCCGGCGGTGATGTCGCCCAGCCAGGGGCCGAACAACTGCATGCATATTGCGCCGGCCCAAGTGATGAGCGGGCCTTCTTCTGCGTAAGCCAGCTGGCCGACTTGTGGCCATAGCCAGGTCGTGCCGCCCTCGCGCAGGGCCGTGATCATGGTGGCCAACCCGACCGCATCGTCCGTTTTCCAGGGGTCGCGCATGAACAAGCCGGCCAGAATATAGGCCAGCGAGAGTCCCAACAGCACTAGCCGAGGTAATTTGGCGGTGGCCGAGGCAGTGAGCCGGGCAGGAGTCGAACGCGTTATCGGAGACACGGAGCTAATGTAACTGAGCAGTCCGGGCCTGTGGCCCTGAAACGGGGATGGATCGGATCAATATGGAAAAAAAAGCAGCCCGCAGGCTGCTTTTTTGAGCATCTTGGGAGACGCCAGTTTACGACGCGGATTTGACCGTGCCAGCCGTACGAGCGAAACGGGCGCGGAATTTTTCGACGCGGCCGGTTTCGACGATACGGGTTTGCGCACCCGTGTAGAAGGGGTGGGACTCAGACGTCACGTCGCACTTGAAGAGCGGGTACGTCTTGCCGTCGAGTTCGATGGTTTCGCGGCTGTTGAGCGTCGAGCGCGTGATGAATTTGTTGCCCGTTTGCAGGTCAACGAACACCACGTCACGGTATTCGGGGTGAATGCCTTCTTTCATGATTGATTCCGGTTCTTCCGGTCTTGCCGGGGGGTTAGCGGGTCGCCAGCCTCGCGGGGGTATGAGCACTCAGGGCGGTAAATCCCCGGCGCAGCCAACCCATTCGCAGGCCACGTATCCAAAAAGCAACTTCATATTCTAGCATGCCCTAGAGGTTCGTGCGCAATGTCCAGATTTCAGGAAAGAGCACGACGTCCAGCATTTTGCGCAAATAGCCTACGCCCGAGGTGCCGCCAGTCCCCCGTTTGAACCCGATAACCCGTTCAACCGTGGTCACGTGTCGAAAACGCCACAAACGAAAGGCATCCTCCAGATCGGTCAGCTTTTCCCCTAATTGATACAGATCCCAGTACTGGTCGGGGTGGCGATACACCGTCAGCCAGGCCGCTTCAACGCTTGGGTCCGCCTGATAGGGCTGCGTCCAGTCGCGCTCCAGGTGGCTTGGCGCGATGGCCAGCCCATTGCGGGCCAGCAGCCGCAGCGACTCGTCATAGAGCGACGGGGCTTGATAGGCCGCTTGGACCTGCGCAAGCAGATCCGTGCGGTGGGCATGCGGTTTGAGCATGGCGCCGTTCTTGTTGCCGAGCAGAAACTCGATTTGCCTATATTGATAGCTCTGAAAACCGCTGGAGCGGGCCAGATAGGGGCGCAGCGCGGAGTATTCCGGCGGCGTCATCGTCGCCAGCACGTCCCACGCATGTACCAGTTGCTCCATGATTTTGCTGACGCGGGCCAGCATCTTGAAGGCCGGGGGCAGATGATCCTGGGCCACATGGGTGATGGCGCCTCGCAGTTCGTGCAGCATCAGCTTCATCCAGAGCTCGCTGGTCTGGTGTTGCACGATGAACAGCATTTCATTGTGTTCGGGCGATAGGGGATGCTGAGCGCCCAGCAGTTCGTCTAAATGGAGATACTCGCCATAGGTCATGTCCTTGGCGAAATCGAGCTGCGCGTGTTCGTCGCGAACAATGTTCTCGGGGGTTTCAGACGGGTTCATGTGCCTGACCTGAAAGGAAGCCGTTGCCGAATAGGGCACCGGCTGGAACGGGAAATCAGTCCAGTTCGCGCAGCACTGCACGCACCGGGCTGGCATCGGCCTGGATCAAGGCCAACGGCAGGGCGATCAATTCATAATCGCCGGGCTCCACTTCATCGAGCAGCAGGTTTTCCAGGACGCGGAGGTCGCGCCGCAGGATGACGTGGTGGCTATCCAGGGTCTTGCTGGAGGCGGGGTCTATGCTGGGCGTGTCCAGTCCGATCAGCATGACACCGCGTTCGGCCAGCCATTCAATCGTATGCGGCGCATAGGCCGTGAAATCGTCCGTCCACCATTCGAGCGAAGCATGACGCGCCGTGCGTACCAGTACCCGTGGCGGCAGATCGTCGATGGCGTGCATCAGGTGCTCGGGCAGGATGAGCGGCCCGCAATCAAACGCGTGGATCACGCGACAGGGGCCCAAAAAAGGCTCGAGAGGCACCCTGCCGATGGCAGGCGCATCATTGTCATAATGCAGCGGCGCGTCGGCATGGGCGCCTATATGCGGCGACAAGGTGATTTCGCTGACATTGACCGGACAATCGGGCGTCAGCGTCCATTTCCATTGCTGGCGATACGGCGTATCACCGGGGAAAACCGGCGAACTGGCCGAGACCGGCGGCGAAATATCCCAAAGGCGCTTCATGAGGGCGGTGGATATGGAAAGGGTGTCAAATAATAGGAGAGAGCATACCGCAACCGTGCCCACTATTTGTCTGCATGATCATTACAACAGGCCCAGCTCCGCCATGGAAACGACGCTGTTGCCGGCGACGATCAGGTGATCGATCAGCCGGATATCGACCAGGGCGAGCGCCTGCTTCAGCCGCTGGTTGAATGCACGATCGGCCTCGCTGGGTTGGGAAGAGCCCGAAGGGTGGTTATGGGCCAGGATCAGCGCGGCGGCGTGATGGCGCAGCGCCTCGCGCACGACCTCGCGGGGGTAGACCGAGGCCTGGTTGAGTGTGCCGCGCGCCAATTCTCCGGTAGCGATGAGGTTGAGCTGATTATCCAGGTAGAGAGCCAGGCAGTGTTCTACGGTGCGATGTGTCAGTGCCATCTGGAAATATTGTTTGACGTTTGACGGCCGAGACAGTGCGTGTTTGCGGGTCAGTTGCTCGCCCGCAACTCGCTGCGCCAGTTCCAGCACCGCGGCCAGCGCGCCCGCCTTGGCCGAGCCGAGTCCGGGCAGGGACATCAATTCCTGCGGCGAGGCGGCAAACAGGCCCCGCAGTCCGCCAAAGTGGCGTATCAATCGATTTCCCATTTCGATGGCTGTGTTTCCTCGGGTTCCGGTGCGCAGCGCGAGCGCGAGCAGTTCCGCGTCACGCAATGCGCCGGCGCCATGGCGCAACAAGCGTTCGCGAGGGCGTTCGTGTTCAGGCAGATCGTGAGGCAGGCTCATGGCGGGGCGGGCAAGAATGTCGATCCCTCAGCATGCCAGGCAAGCCTCCGCCCGGGGGCGCGAGTGAACGTTTTTGCCCACTCGTATAAGTACGCCCAGGCCGTGTGGGGGACAGTGCCAGCCCGATCAGGCCAAGTCGTTCTAAAATCGGGGCTTACCGTTACTATTTTTGGTGATCCATTTTGACCGCCACGACTGCCGACCAGATGACCCCCGTCGTCCGCCCTGATTCGTACTTGACGCTGCACTATCGCATTGTGTTGGCATCCGGCCCCGCAGAGGGCTCCATATTTGCCGATACCTTCGACGGGCGTCCGGCCACGTTGCAGATGGGCAGCGGCCAATGGGCGCCGGGTCTCGAGACGGCCTTGCTGGGCCATGCCGAAGGCGAACAATTCAGCATCACGCTGACGCCCGCCGAGGCCTACGGTGATCGCAATCCTGATTTGATCCAAAAGGTCACGCGCACCATGCTGGCCGAGCACGCGGGCGCCGACGCCACCTTCGAGCCGGGCGACCTGGTCGAATTCACCGCCCCCAATGGCGGGCGTTACTCTGGCGTGCTAAAGCAGCTGGAACCCGACTACGCGCTGTTCGACTTCAATCACCCCCTGGCGGGGACATCGCTGCGTGTCGATGTCGATATTTTAGGAGTGCTGTAATGACTCATCCGGTCACTGACGCCAACGCCGAGGTTGTGCTGGCTCAGCCGCGTGGCTTCTGTGCGGGGGTTGATCGGGCCATCGAGATCGTCGAACGCGCCATCGAATTGCACGGTGCGCCTATCTATGTGCGCCACGAAATCGTGCACAACCGCTACGTCGTCGAGGACTTGCGCAACAAGGGGGCGATCTTCATCGATGAGCTTGATGAGGCGCCCGCAGGCTCGATTGTGGTGTTTTCCGCGCATGGCGTGTCCCAGGCGGTGCGCCGAGAGGCCGAAGCACGGGGTTTGCAGGTGTTCGATGCAACCTGCCCCCTGGTGACCAAGGTGCATATCGAAGTCTCGCGCATGCGCGCCGCCGGCCGGGAAATCATCATGATCGGCCACAAGGGCCATCCCGAGGTCGAAGGCACCCTGGGCCAGGCTCAGGGTGGCATGTATCTGGTAGAGACCGCCGAAGACGTGGCAAACCTGCAAGTCACCGATCCGTCCAATCTGGCGTTCGTGACGCAGACCACCTTGTCGGTGGACGATGCCGCGACGGTATCGGCTGCCTTGCGCGCCCGCTTTCCGGATATCGTCGAGCCCAAGAAAAGCGACATTTGCTACGCCACGCAAAATCGCCAGGACGCTATCAAGCTCCTGGCGCCCGAATGCGACTTGATGCTGGTGGTGGGCAGCCCCAATAGTTCCAACTCCAATCGCTTGCGCGAGGTGGCCGAGCGTATTGGCATCGACGCGTATCTCGTCGATGGCGCCGACGCTATCGATCCTGCGTGGTTGGCGGGGCGCCGGCGTATCGGTATCTCGGCGGGAGCATCCGCGCCCGAAATCCTGGTGCAGCAAGTCGTGCAACGCTTGAAAGAGCTGGGTGCATTGTCGGTTCGCACCATGTCCGGCCTGGAAGAAAACATTGCGTTCCCGTTGCCCAAAGGCTTGTCGCGCAAGGTCGCGCCTGCGGCGGACGCGTCATCGGCCACCTGAGTTCGCGTGTACGAGGAGACAACATGCAGTTGTATAGCTATTTTCGCAGTTCGGCGGCGTACCGTGTGCGGATCGCACTGAATCTAAAAGGCCTGTCTTACGAATATCTCGGTGTGCATTTGTTGAAAAACGGCGGAGAGCAGCTTTCCGATTCATATCGCCAACTGAACCCGGCCGCCTTGGTGCCTACGCTGATCGATGGGGATGTGGCATTGGGCCAGTCGATGGCCATCATCGAATACCTGGACGAGACTCATCCGGCCCCCGCGCTCTTGCCCGCCGATCCCGTGGGCCGTGCCCGTGTACGCGCCATTGCCCAGACCATCGCATGCGACACGCATCCGTTGAACAATCTGCGAGTGCTCAAATACCTGAAGCGCGAATTGAAAGTCGACGACGCGGCAAAGGACGCCTGGTATCGGCACTGGGTCGACCTGGGCTTGGGCGCAGTGGAATCCTTGTTGGCCAACTCGCCTGCGACAGGCAAGTTCTGCCATGGCGATACCCCGGGCTTGGCCGATTTGTGCCTGGTGCCTCAGGTTTACAACGCGCGCCGATTGGAATGTGATCTTTCTGCGATGCCGAACGTGGTGCGCATCGATGCCGCTTGCCGCGAATTGCAGGCCTTCGATCTGGCTGCGCCGGACAAACAGCCAGATTCCGAATAGCCCGCCGTATCGTCAGGATTTGCCCGCCTACTGCAGGCGGGCAAAGATCCGCACAGTTTTAGACACAATGTCCGGCGCTGTCTGACGGTCGAATTTGAGAAAGTGCTCGGTCTTCAGATGATGCTGAAACGCTGCCTCATCTTGGTAGACCTCATACAGGAAAATTTGCGCTTTATCATCGCCTGCCTGGCATACATCGAATACCAGGCAACCGGATTCGTGCTTCAGCGATGCAGCGGCATTTTCCAGTATGAGAGGCAAAAATTGCGCCACCCTCTCAGGGTTGACCACGAGCTCGACCGAGACGACGTAGGGTGCGTTTGGCATAGTGGTTGGCTTCAATCCAGTTCCAGGTTGATTTTCTTGGCGAGAGCGGAAAAGCGCTGGATTTCCGCGTCAATTTGACGGCCCATCTGTTCGGATGTGTTGCCCACGGGTTCCGCTCCAGCGTTGCTGAGTTGCTGCCGTATTTCCGGCACGGCCAGTATGCGGGCAATCTCAGTCTGCAATTGTGCAATGATTTCTTTAGGGGTGCCTGCCGGCGCCATGAGGCCGAACCAGGTGGCGATGTCAAATCCGGTCAGACCCGACTCGGACAGCGTAGGCACATCTGGCAACGCCATCGAGCGCTTTCCCGAAGTGACTGCCAGCGCGCGGACTTTTCCTGACGTGATGTAGGGCAAGCACGATGACGCCGTGTCAAACATGGCATGAATTTGCCCGCCCATCAAGTCCGTGATTGCCGGCGCGCTGCCCTTATATGGAACATGCAGCAATTGCGTGCCAGCCATGTCATTGAATTGTTCGCCGATCAGATGGTGCGCGGTGCCGTAGCCGGTGCTGCCGTACGAGATTTTGCCTGGCTGGGATTTGGCCAGCGCAATAAACTCCTGCACATTCTTGACAGGCAGCGAGGCGGATACGATCAGCACATTCGGGACGTTGGCGATGATGCTGATGGGGACGAGATCTTTTTGCAGATCGTAGCTGTTCTTTTTATATACCGCCTGGGCGATTGAGTGATGCACCGCCGCCATCAGCAGCGTATAACCATCCGGGGCGGACTTGGCTACATAGTCGGCGCCCAGGCGCAAGCCCGCTCCGGGTTTGTTCTCTACCAGGACCGGCTGCGTCCACGCGGCTTGTAGCTGGTTGGCGATGAGGCGCCCAATCAAATCCGTGGTGCCGCCAGGCGGCGAGGGGACAACGATTTTGATCGGACGCGATGGGTAGCTCTGCGCAAAAGCACTTACAGAAGGCAGCATCAGGCACGCAGCGGCAGCCGGCAGCGCCACAAACTGTCGGCGCGACATGCGAGGGTCGGTCATGGGTGTTCCTCCTTGAGGCACCTCGAGGGTGCGTTGTCTCCGGAATGGGAGTGGCCTCCCATTTATTCTTTGAATAAACTGCCGCGTGGTAACGCGGCCTTATAGATGGCGCAACACGGCATTGGCGATATCCGCCGTCGTGCTTTTGCCGCCAAAATCAAATGGCAGGACTTCTTTATTGGCGAACGATGTCCGCAGGGCTTTTTCTATGGCGTGTGCCCCCTCGGCCAGGGCGGCATCCGCGTGGCGGTCTGCCAGCCATTCCAGCATCATGGCTGCCGAGAGCAGCATGGCGCTTGGGTTGGCAATGCCTTGGCCCGCAATATCCGGCGCCGTGCCATGGGCAGGTTGAAAGACGGCGTGGTGATCGCCGATATCCGCCGAGGGCGCCATGCCCATGCCGCCGACCAGCGCTGCGATCAGATCGGACAGAATGTCGCCGAACATGTTTTCGGTCACCAGCACGTCGTACTGCCAGGGCTTCATGATCAAGTTCAGCGCCATCGCATCGACATAGGCATTCTCTGTCGTGATGCCTGGGAAGGCCTGGGCGCGCTGTTCGAAAATCTGCCGCCAGTACGCCATGGAGGTAAAGACATTTGCCTTATCCACATTGGTGACGTGACCCCGTTTCCCTGCCGCTTTTCTTTGCTCGGCCAGCCGCAGCGAAAAATCGCACACTCGCGCCGTGCCCTGATGTGTGATTTTCATCGTATCCAGGGCGTGGGCTTGCTCGCCAGTGCCTTCGATCGTTCCACGGCCACGCGCATAAAACAAGCCTTCCGTGCTTTCGCGCACCAACACCAGGTCGATTTGCGCGGCACGCGGATCGCGCAGCGGCACGGGCAGGCCGGGCCAGGTCTTGATGGGACGCACGCCCGCATACAGATCCAGCGCAAAGCGCAGATCGAGTTGCGGAATGACTTCCGTGCCGTCCTTTGCACGCACATGGGGCAAGCCCATCGCGCCAAACAGAATGGCATGTGCATCACGGCATGCCTTCAGCGTGGAATCCGGCAGGGCATTGCCCGTGTCGGCATACAACTGTGCGCCGGCTGGATGTACGGTCAGGGTGAATTGGCGGCCGATGCGCGGCTCGAGCGCTCGCAGGATCTCCAGCGCGGCGTTCATGACTTCCACGCCAATTCCATCACCCGGCAATACTGCAATATCGTAACTGGTCACTTGTGCCTCACATCTGTGCGAGTTTGAATTGATCGAAAATGGCTAACAGCTCACGGCTGGCGCGTTCGCGATGCGCGCGGTTTTCGCGGGAGGCGCCTTCGGCGTCGCCCTCGCGCAAGCGGGCTACCAGTGCGCGATGCTCGCGCGTCGAATTGACGGGCTTGGGACGCAAGCGCAAAGAGAACATGCGCGCGCGATGGGCGCGATCCCAATGTTTCATGACGCCATCAGCCAACAACTGATTGCCGGCCAACTCCACCAGCGCCATGTGAAAGGTTTCGTCCGCATGCGCCCATGCATCGAGATCATTGCGTTCCAGCGCGATCTCCATGTCATCGGTCGCCTTGCTCAACGGCGCGAGCATGTCGTCCGTCGGTTTTTTGCGTGCCAGCAATTCCGCCGCCATGCATTCCAGCGCGGTCAGCACCTCATAAATTTCGCGCATGTCGTTCGGGGATACCGGCAACACCAGCATGCCGTGACGCGGCACCAGATCGATCAAGCGTTCTGCATGCAGGCGAACCAGCGCTTCATGCACAGGCGTGCGACTCATCCCGAGGGCGAGCGCGACCTCCTGTTCGAGCGCGCGATGTCCGGGCGGCCAGACGTTATCGAGAATGCGTTGGCGAATCTGTTCGTACGCGGCGTCGGCCAGCGAGGCAGTCGGCTGAGGTTTGGCGTTCATCGGGGATTAATTCAGTTTTGCGCATGCGTTAACTAATACGTTAATGTATACATTGTTTTGCGGACTAGTTGGGGAAAACCCTTTAATGAAGCAAATCATCGCGGCAATCACGCCGTCTTATCGGCCGCGTTTCGCGATGCGATATAGTCACCGCTCACTACCCAACCGGAGGCAGAGCATGGTGCAGCAGGGGTGGCAATGGTTGATGGCTTGCGCTATTGCGCTCGGGCTGGCCGCGCCGGGCGCGGCCGAGGTGCTATACGATCGGGATGGTTTACGCGGCGAACGCATCCCTTACGGCCAAACCAATCCTGCCACGGGTCAACGCCAGAGCGGCTACACCTACCAGGTCATGTTCAACGGCGCCAAGCTTTGCGGTGACGAGGTGAGTCTCCTGCTGTTTCCCGGCCGCGATTTCAAGCGCTTTTACTGTGCGGGTCCGATTCAACCTTTGCCCGATGGCATGCTGGTGTTCTTTACCGGGGGCGAGACGGCCCTGGCGCGCGTGCGCGTGGCACAAGGCCAATTGCAGGTGCAGCGTATTTCCATGTCGAGCGACGCCAAGCGCGACGGCTTGCATGAGAACCGTTTCCTGGACGCGGGCATGGCGGGTTGGACCCGTATTCAGACGGCATGGGACGACACGGTGATGATTCAGCACGCGCCGTTCCGGGTGGTTTATCTGGGTGAGGGTCGCCTGCTCGATATGTCTGATGGGGTGGCTTACTTGGCACGTGCGCGCCGTACGCAGTACATCCAGATCGAACCCGATAAATGGGTCGACTTGCCCAATATCGGCAGAGTTTTTAGCCGCGGCCGAGAACAGAGCTATCAAGTAGGACCGACATTTCGTGCCGTGCGCTGGCCCGAGGGGCGCGAGTTGGCCAGGCTCGATCTGGACAGTTGCACCGATTTGCCCAAGCTCGAGTTCAATCCTGGCGATGGGCCATCGGATGCGCGGGTGAAATATGCAGATCTCTCTGCGTGGCGTGCGCAGACGCTGGTCTATGCTGCGGCCGGCAAGGGCGGTAGCTTGCGTCTTGCGGCGAGCGCCGATTTGCCTCGGCGCGCTGGCTGCACCCCGGACAAGCCACCCAAGCACGCCAAATAAATCAGGCACGGAAAAGAAAAAAGGCTGACCCAAGGTCAGCCTTTTTTGAATCCTGGTGCCGGCAAGAGGAGTCGAACCCCCGACCTTCGCATTACGAATGCGCTGCTCTACCAACTGAGCTATGCCGGCGTGCATTAGCGCTGATGCGCCTTTGCCAGTAGTGTCTACACCAGTGGCGCAGCACCAAAGACCGAAATCATATCAGAAATTTTTGGCTCCTGTCGAGATGAACAACGAATTTGTCCTTGCGTCGCACGAACGGTTGCAGTATTTGTCAGTCAGTCTACGAACGCCGCATCCGCCGGTTCATTAATCAGGAGTCCCTATGCACACAGTAGTCAAAGCCTTTACGTTCGCTTGCACCATTGCGCTGAGCGCTGCGGCCGCCGCCGAGCCGGTCACCTACGACCTGGATCCCGACCATACGTATCCCAGCTTTGAGGCCGATCATATGGGTGGATTATCGACCTGGCGCGGCAAGTTCAACCGCTCTAGCGGCACCGTCGTTCTGGATCGCGCTGCGCGCACAGGCAGTATCGACGTTACCGTAGATATGAAATCCGTTGATTTCGGACATGACGAAATGAACAAGCACGCGATGGCGGCCGATATCCTCGATGTCGAGCGTTATCCCACTGCCGTCTTCAAAGGGAAATTCACCGAGTTTGACGGTGACGTGCCGGACAAGGCCCGCGGTGAACTGACTATGCATGGTGTGACCCGGCCCATTACGCTAGACATTGATGACTTCAAGTGCATCATGCACCCCATGACCAAGCGCGAGGCCTGCGGCGCCGATGTGTCGGCCGAGTTCAATCGTGCGGATTACGGGATCGATTTTGCGTTGAATATGGGATTCAAGCCAGAGGTAGAGTTGAAAATCCAAGTGGAAGGCCAACGTCGGCAATAGCCTTGCGCGGGTTTCGGGCAACAGGCTCCAGCCATGTGCACCAGCGGTCCGATCGAATGGTTTCGCGGGCCGCTGCCTTGATTGTTGATCGTCGATAAAGCTCGCCGACCGGCCATTGAGGGATCGATAAACTCAGCGAGAAAAGTGCAGAGCAAAAAAATATAGATTTTCTTTCCCTCGACTTGCACACTTCCAAAAATTCGTTCATAATCTCGTTTCTTTAGCAGTTCCCCGATAGCTCAGTCGGTAGAGCGACGGACTGTTAATCCGCAGGTCGCTGGTTCGAGCCCAGCTCGGGGAGCCAAAAAAACGCTAAAGAGAAGTACCGACACAGCAAATTCAACGCCGCCTTTCAGGTGGCGTTTTGCTTTTCTGGCTTTCTTTTTTTGCGTTGAATCCAGCGCATAGCCTTCAACTCTGATGGCTGTCCACTGTCTTCAGTGGGCAGCACATATGAGGTACCATTCCCTACATGAACGCGGCTGCTCGATTTGCCTTCGCTATCGTTGCTTTTGCGCGCACTGGATGCCGGTGCGCCGTTGGCGCGCGCTCGTTCAACAGGGCTCACAGCACCGACGCAGACTCCTAAGCCCGGCAGCAGATCAGAACTCCATCTTCAGGAGTTTGCTGCCGGGCCAAGCCAGACATTCCCTATTTTTTCTGTCTGTCAGGAGTCCATGATGACCGCTGTTTCTAATACCGAACGCATTTTCTCTGAGCTCGACCGGGTCCGCGTCGAACGCCTCGCCGCACGATTTCCCACGCCGGATGGCCTGGCCCACACGGTGCTGGAAGGCTTCGACGAAGGCGACTTCATGATGCCCAGCGATATCCCCGACGATGTCGTGACCGTGAATTCACGCGTGCGCGTACGCGATCAGGACGGCAACGTTCGCGAGATCACGATTTGCTATCCAGGCGAGGCCGATGCCGCCAAGGGATTTTTATCCGTGCTGTCTGCCGTGGGGGGCCAGTTGCTGGGTCATCGCGTAGGGGCAACGGTATCCTGGGCCGACCCCAGCGGTGCCGCGTCGAGCCTGCACATCGAGGCTCTGTTGTTTCAGCCTGAAGCCAGCGGCGAGCTCGCCCTTTGAGGCGTGTTGTCAGCGCGGCGGATTGCCGGCCGCCAGCGCGAGCAGCCGTTGCGCGGTCCAGCCTGCGCCGCACAGTAGTAGCCGGGTGTGCAGGTCTTCGAATGTTTTCCATTCGATAGATCTGCCCAGGTCGATCAGCTGCTTGCCCTGCAATCGCACATGGTGCAATGGATAGTGTGCGCTCAGTGATCGCCAGAGTTCCAATGCGCCAGGTGATTGACGGGCGCCGCTCAGCAGGCACAGGCCGGCGTTCAGCGCTTCCAGATAGACGCGCTTGGCGAGCCCTCGGCGTTGATAAGGCTCTCGGTAACGGGAATGTGGGGATCGTATGTATTGATCCAGTCTACGATCCAGTCCTGTCACGCGATTGAAAGTGGTGCTGCCGGCCAGCCAGCGTTTTGCCGGATCTTCTATATACAAAAAGGTTTCACCCGATGCGGTGCGGCGATAGCGGGGCAGGGGCCTGTCGCGCAGATTGGGTAAAAATATTGTCCCGTCTACGGCTGCGTTTCGCAGGCAATGGGGGTACAGCGAGTCCAGCTCAGCCTCCAGTCGGGTGCCTCCGCGGGCTACATCGATTCTCATGTCGCCTCTACCTTTGCGTATCGTCAACCGCAGCCCAATGGCCGCTGCGCAGACTTCCGGGCCGGCGGCATGCGTGCACGTTCGCGCTGCTTTCCCATGCGTGTTCGGGCACCTGCAGGCCGGCATAGATGCCGTAGCCCTCGCCCGCGCAAATCTCGCCTTCGGTATACAGGCTTTCTCCGGCGCTGATGGCGTTGGCTGCAGATATTTCCGTCAGCGCCTTGATGCCCCAGCCTGCATAGAGGTGTCCGCCGCATTGCAATGATCCGCCGCATTCGACACCTTGACGCGTGACAATATCTGCCTCGCTGGTAACGTTCCCGGCCACGCGAATGCTTTTTTCGCAATGCAGAGTGTTGACCTGCAGGTCCTGACCGGCGTGCACTGCGCCGCGCACTCGAGCGGGGCCGGTGCATGTCAGGTCCCAGCCTGCGCGAATGCTTTCGCAGTCGAGCTCACCCTGGACGAGGATGTTCCACGCAGCGTGAACACGGCCGTTCACGTGTAGCGTGTCGCCGCAAAATATCGCGCCGGAGCAATGAATGTCGTCGCCTGCCTGCAAGCGATCCTGAACCCGCATTCCACCGCCCACGCGAATGCCTCGTCCAGTACGCAACGTGCCGGTGACATCCAGTGTGCCTCGGACTTCTATTGCGCCTGCAAAGACAACGTCTTCTGCATCCAGGTGGTCCAGTTTCAATACTGCGTCCGTCGGCCCGAATTGATCCAGCAACCAGCACGCATCCTTGGTGCGGCCATCAGCAACGAGCGCGTCCAGCAATTGTTGGTAGGTGCCTTGCGGTGGCGCATGGCGCAGATACCAGCGAAAACCGTCAGCGCAGGGCTGTTTGAGTTTGATGAAGTCCTTGGTGATGTCCATGCGAGTCCCTGGGCTGGCCAATGCCGTATGGTGGCTGGCCATAGGGGTGTGCTCGTGTGGTCTGTGCGCCGGGGCATGCCGCAGCGTTGCGGCAACGCCATCCGCGTTGGGATGGCCGTGGTTTCCAGAGCGCTATCGTAAAAAACGAGCAGCACCTATTCGCGCGGCTGATGCCCGACGACCTAGGAATTGCGCAAAAAAGATGAGTGGGAGGTCGCCGGGCTAGTCAAGTGCGGCGAAAGCCGCGGCTGGGCCGGCGCTTGTGGACAGTGGATGTCGAGCACGCCGGATCGGCCACCGGGCGGTGGCTGTCGCACGCAGCAGAGTGCGCGAAGAGGTCTGGCGGCTATACATGGAAGCGAATTGTAGGCCAAGGCCAGCAGGTTTGCACACCCGCTGGCGTTTTCGTGTTTCTGGATCGGTGCGACGGGGCGCGGCCCCGTCGCGCAGACTCAGCAGCTCAGTTGGTCTGCGACAGGTCAATGCTGTAGACCGCGCGTCCTTCGCCCGAGCCATCATCGGCATTGACCAGTGCGATTCCCGTCAGGCCGGCTGCTTGCGCAACGCTCAATGAGTCTTTGCCTGATTTGAACAGCACGGCGCCTGCCGTATTCACAGGAGTAAACCGCCAGCTGCGCGCCGAGCCATTTGCGCTGCGGGTGATTTGCGGGTTGCTCTTGATGTAGTTGATCACTACATCGCGATTCGCATCGGGGGATGCGTAGACAATATCAAATGCCTTGCCGTCGCCCAGAATATAGCGAGCGCTGCTTTCGGCGCGATAGTTGTTGGTGGCAACGATGAACTCCTTGCCATCTACCGGCGCATCGAGATACGTCAGATTCTTGATGCGGCTGCCCTGGGGTTGGGTGACGTCGATCTCATATCGCAAATCTGGCGTGGTGAACATATCAAAGTTGTAGCCAGCGAAAGCGGATTGCCCCGAGGGCACTTGACCCGTTTTGGTGTCTTTGATCAGCCACTGATCCTGTGTCGATGACGGATCGATCCGGTTAAAGCGCAAGGCGGCATTTTCCAGCCAGAGCTTGAGCTCGGCACCCGTGACCTTCACGGCATACACCGTGTTGGGGTACAGATACAGGTCCGCGGCATGATAAATGGCCAATGCGCCCGGCGCGACATCGGTGTAGTCGCCGCCCCCTTGGAATCCCGCTTTGAACGGCGCGCTGATCGACAGGATGGGCAGGTCGGCATACTGAGGCAGATTGGCGGCCACATAGTCGCTGACATAGGCCTGCTGTGCCTGATTGACCAACTGAATCGCGCCCGGATCCCCGACATCAGCAAACAGCGTGCTCATGCGGAAGTTCGAGTTGCCTATGGGTGTTTTGACATATTCCACTGCGGCTTCGTGTTGTGTCTGCACAGAGGCAGCGACAGCCGAGTCGGCCGCGACATATTGCGTGCCGCCGTTGGCGTCGGTGCTTTGAATGGTGCGTATTTCAGCTGTGGTTTTCGAGGTGTCGATGCTCCACGCCTTGCCATCCCACCGCAGGGCGTAGTCAATCACGCCCAGGCCCTTGCCCCATGAGCTGGCCATGACAGCCGGCACGCCGTATACCGTGCCGGCGGCATTGTCCACGCCGGGATAGGTATAGGCGGGACTCTTGCTGCGATCGGGGAATGTGCTGTGCTGATGCCCCATGACCAGACCGTCGATACCGGCGACCTGCGCAATGTACAGGCCGGGATTTTCCATGTCCGCGGAATAGTCTGCATCGCTCATCCCGCCGTGCAGCAATACGAAAACCAGATCGGCGCCTTCGGCGCGCGCTTGGGCGACTTGGGCTTGAACGGCGGCGCGGCCGTCGCTGATCGTGACCTTGTTTTCGAGGTAGCGCTTATCCCAGTTCATGATGCCAGGGGTGGTCAGGCCGATCACGCCGATTTTGATGGGCAGCTTGACGGGGTCGCCGTCCTCTTGCGTGGCGTTGACTTCGCGTTCCAGGATGACGTGGGGCGGCAGCAGTTCTTTGCCGCTGGCAACGCTTTGCACGTTGGCCAGCGTCATCGGGAATCCCGGGCCCGTGCATGACAGGCTGGGGTCTACGCCTTCCACGTTCAGTCCGCCGCCCAGCACTTGGTTCAAATAGGGCAGTCCATAGTTGAATTCATGGTTGCCCAGGGTGCCTGCGTCGTACTGCAATACCGCCATCGCCTTGTACATGGACGATTGTTGGCTGCAGGTGATGGGCGATACCTGGGCCTCGTAATCGGCCAGCGCCGTTCCTTGGATCGTGTCGCCGTTGTCCACGAGCAACGTATTCGGGAATTCCTGGCGGGCAGCGCGGATCAGCGTGGCTGTGCGCTCAAAACCATAGGTCGGGTCTTCTGCGAGCTTGAAATAGTCGTAGCTGCGAACGTTGAAATGCAGATCGGTCGTCGCCAGCAGGGCCAGATTTGCCGAGGCTTTTTCCTGAGCCTCTGGTGGCGGCGTGTTGTCGTCGTCAGAGTCGTCACTGTTGCTGCAAGCAGAAAGGGAACCGGCCAAAGCCAGCGCAAGCATCACTCGCGGGAAGGCTCGGCGAGGGTTCAGGAACGGCACGCGCACAGACATCGGAAACTCCTGGTGTAGTTATAAATAGAGTCGCCGAGTATTAGGGCTATTGCTGACGGGGGTGTGACCAACGGATTTCCGAGAGATGACAATATGTCGAATGATGTCCTTGCGTTCTCCCTTTCTTTTGTGGAGCAGAGCCGTCAAAATTTCGTCATGTCTATTTCTACGCAATCTTCTCCTGACGCTGCCGATCATCGCATCGGCGTGACGGTGTTGACCGGCTTTCTGGGCAGCGGCAAAACCACACTGCTCAATCGGCTGGTGCGCGAGCCTGCGTATGCGGACGCGGCCGTCATCGTCAACGAAGTGGGCGATATCGGTGTCGATCATCATTTGTTGCGCCATGCGGATGGCCGTATCGTTCTCATCGAAGGCGGCTGTATTTGCTGTTCCGTCAATGGGGATCTGGTCAACACCTTGCGTGAACTTTTTATGTCGGCATTGCGCCGGCAGATTCCACGCTTTCGCCGGGTACTGATTGAGACGACAGGACTGGCTACGCCTGCCGCGATTTTGTTCACGTTGCGTCATGAGCACTTTGTGGCCGAGCGTTATGTTTACCGCGGCACCATCACTGTCGTGGACGCGAAACACATTCGGGCCCAATTGCTGGAACAGCCCGAGGCTGCGCAGCAGGTGGCCGCGGCGGATATGGTGGTGTGCACCAAAGCAGATCTCGTCGCGCCCACGGTGCTGGATGAGGCGATTCAGTGGGTCCGGCAGACCAGCCCCGGCGTGCCGGTCTTGGTGCAACAGCCTGATGCACCACTGGATGAACGCCTGGTCATGCCTGGGCTCGACCACCCGCAGACGAATCCGGATGAATCGAATCGCTGGCTAACGGGCTTTTCGTCGTTAGGCGGTGCCCGCCATCCTCAGGTCAGGCATGCAGTATTGCAATGGTCGGCGCCCGTCAGCCGAGCCCTGTTTGTGAAAGGCATGGCGCAACTCCAGGAGGCGCATCATCGCGGTTTGTTGCGCATCAAGGGCCTGATCGGATTCGAGGGCGAGGCTTTGCCTTGCGCCATTCATGGTGTGCATCGCGATCTTTATCCCTTTGAGCCGTTGGCGGCTTGGCCTGATGGTGAGCATCGTTCCTGGCTGGTGTTGATTGTCCGTGAATTGGATCCTGAAATCCTGATCCGCGAGTTACGCAGTTCGCTGCAACTGTCCGGACCCGAGGGGCTCGCTGCCCGATCCTAGTTGCCGATTGTCGTGCCATGCTTTGTCTGTGAGGGCATTGTGGGTATAATTGAGGAACTGTCTTCATGTAGACCAACGTCACTCCAGCCGCCAGCCTCCATGGGCAGGCAATGTGCTCCGGTATAACCGTGTTGCCTAGCTAGGGGTGCAGGCAAAGCCGCGGCGGGTATTTCCGTGGTGGGCCGTCCGACAGCGGGTGCCGTTACAACGGATCCAGCGCTGGTCGTGAGGGTTGCCGGATGAGTTGGCAGGCCGCCCGTGCTGGCCGGTCATGCAGACAGATGGTCGTCCCATATGTCTAAAAATCGTCGGCTTAGTGTCGCTATCAGACGAGTTCGTCCTGTGTATAGTCACAGGGTGCCATCGGTCTGACAGGTGTATCGCTCCGGGGAAGGGGTGTCCTGTGTCTCCGTCCTGCGCTTTGGGGCCAGGCGATTCAGGTTCATTTTTTCAGCAAATGCCGCTGGTGCGGCGCTGCGCACTGATACGCGCGGCATGGTGCAAGCCCAAGGCGCTTTTCGGTGCAGGGCGGCACGATGCTACGTCTAACAGGAACGTCGTGAACATTACGCAAGTCCACGCTACATCGGTTTTTCCGCTATCGGAGCTTCATGGCTCCTGTGGGCGGGCGGGCGCCGATCTCGGCGCTGCCGCCCAAGCCGGTTTTGCCCAGCAAGCGTGCGACGATCATCACAACAAACAAAAAGGCCCGGCGGTGAGCCAGGCCTTTAAGAAATTTGGTTGCGGGGGCAGGATTTGAACCTACGACCTTCGGGTTATGAGCCCGACGAGCTGCCAGACTGCTCCACCCCGCGTCTGAGAGAACGAAATCATAGCGTCTTTTCAGACTCGTTGCAAATTTGCCCTTTTTATGTAGGTAGACAGAAGCTCAATGGACAATAGCGAGGCAACTTATGTGCTGGAAGCTGCGCTGCTATGCGCCAGCCAGCCCATGCCATTGACCGAAATGCGCAAGCTGTTCGGCGAAGACCCGGATTTCGATAACGACAGACTGCGGACGATGCTGCAGGAACTGCAGGAACATTGGGCCAACCGCGGAATGGACTTGGCGCAGTTGGCGACAGGGTGGCGTTTTCAGAGTCGCCCGCAAATGCAGCGCTATCTGGAACGCCTGAATCCCGAGCGGCCGCCCAAATATTCTCGCGCCGTGATGGAAACGCTGGCGATCGTGGCCTGGCGCCAGCCGGTGACGCGCGGTGACATCGAAGACATTCGCGGTGTGACGGTCTCGTCTCAAATCGTCAAGACCCTCGAGGACCGCGGCTGGATCGAGGTCATCGGCCATCGCGATGCGCCGGGGCGACCCGCCTTGTTTGGCACGACGCGGCAATTTCTCGATGATCTGGGGCTGCGCGCGCTGGACGAGTTGCCGCCGTTGGATAGCGCGCAGGCCGCCGCCGCGTTGCAGGGGCTGGATCTGGGGGGGTCCGAAGTCACCCTCGAGGTCAGTGATCCTCAGGCGGCGGAGCCCGGCGCAGGTGCTCCCGAATCGCTGGGTGCTGAAGCGGGCGATGCCGGGACAGAGGCTGCCGAGGGCGATGCTGCTGTTTCCGCTGAGGCCGCGGAGCCGGTCGAAAGTGCATCTGGGGATGAGCCTTCTGGTTCTGCGTCGGTCTCCAGCGAGGACGCCAATGCCGAGCCGGACACGCCAGCCGTATCCGATACGGAGGATGTTGCGTCCATCGACGACACGGCTGTTGACGCTGAGGCGACATTCGAGCCTGCGCCGGTAGAGGCGGACGCCGATACGACGTCGGAGTCTGTGCCGGTAGAGGATGCCGATGCGACGCTTGAGCCTGTGCCGGTAGAGGTAGACGCTGAAGTGGCCGATCGTGTCGCAGTGTTATCCGAGACGGATGCTGAGGCATCTGGCGAAGATGTGGCGGTGTTGGATGCAGATCCCGCCGTGGCCGACGAAGCTGGGCTGGAGACGCCTCGCACCGACGCCGAATCAACAATTACCGAAGCGGAATCGCAGGAGTCTGCGCCCGAGGCCGAGGCCTCCGAGGTCGAGGATTCTCCTTCCGCTGATGACGAAGACCAATCCGCGCAAGGCGGATTGGCGAAAGCTTAAAGAATTCTGGAGCTGTCCCCGTGACAACCGAAATGACACGTAAAAAAATGCAAGACGATTCTGTTCCTGATTCGCTGGCCGGAGAGTCGCCTGTTGCGACGAAAGCCCGAACGACTAAAAGCGCTGCGAGCAAATCTGCGACGGCCAAGTCGACGGTGAAAGCGCCCGCGACCAAAGCAGCAGCAACAAAGGCCGCGACCAAGTCTGCAGCGACTAAAGCAGCAACGAAGACGGCTGCAACCAAGTCCGCCGCCAAGTCGGCAGGGGACAAACCTGCATCGTCCAGGGCGAAGGCCAAGTCGGCAGACGACACGCCTGTAGCGGTCAAGTCGACGGCGGTTAAACCGGCTGCAAAGACTGCAGCCAGAAAAACGGCAGCCTCGAAGTCGGCGGCCGATAAAGCGGTGGCAGACGGCTCCACGGCAGACTCGGTTTCCGACTCCGTTACGCAGCCCAAAGTTGCTGCGCCTAAATCGGCGGCGAGTAAATCGACCAAATCCAAGGTGGCAGCGAGCGGCCCGGCTGAGGCGGTTGCGGCAGAACCCGCCGTAAAGCGTACGCGTACCCGCAAAGCCGCCGCAGGCGCGGCATCGGCCGAGGCGGTGACGCCGGCCGTGGCAGAAAACGCCACCTCGCCCGTCGTCACGGCAGCGCCGGGCGTGTCTTCCGCAGCAACCGAGCGTAACGCGCCTGTTGCTGCAATGGAACGCGCTGCCCCGCAGCCTGCTTCGCATGAGGGAGCAGTTGGATCGTTCTCTGCAGGCTCTGTCCCCTCTGTGCGTGCCCGGCCGGTTGTCGCAGAAATCCGCGCATCGGGTCAGGCTGAACTGTTCGAGTCCGCCGAGCCTGCTGTGAAGCCCGTAGCCGAGTCTTTTGCGTCGATCGGGTCTGAAAGTGCTGCTTCGGCAGAGCCCGTCGTTACCGAGGGTCGTCCGAATCGGCGGCGCGGCGGAAATGCCATGGCAAATCAGCGTCCGGCGTCGGAGTCTGGCGAGGCGTCGCCCGCCACTGCCGAGTTTGCGCAGGCTGCGGCAGGCCAGGCCAATGAAGGGGATCCCAATGCGGCGCGTGGCAGTCGTGGCCGTAAGCTGCGTACCCCGTTCCGTCGCCGTCGTGGCGATGCGACGGGTGTCGCGGGGGCGCCGGGATCGGTGGATGGCGCGCCGGTGGTGCCGTCGGGCGAGGTGGCTGGCGGCCGCGGCGCCGAACGTGAGGCCGAGCAAATGCTCTCTTATTTAGAACATACTGATCGTAGCGAGCAGCGCCTGGGCAAATATCTGAATAGCGACGCAGCGATGCCCAAACTGCACAAAGTCCTGGCGGACGCCGGCATTGGCTCGCGCCGCGAAATGGAAGAATTGATCACCGCCGGCCGCGTGTCGGTCAACGGTGAGCCGGCGCACATCGGTCAGCGCGTTTCGCCGACCGACCTGGTCCGGGTCAACGGCAAGCCGGTTGCCCGCACCAATACGCGAAAACCGCCTCGTGTCATCCTGTATCACAAGCCTGCAGGCGAAATCGTGAGCCACGACGATCCTGGTGGCCGCGCCAATGTGTTCGCGCGTTTGCCCAAACTGCGTACCGGCAAATGGCTGTCGGTCGGACGTCTGGATCTGAACACCGAAGGGCTGCTGATTTTCACCACATCGGGTGATATGGCCAATCGCATCATGCATCCCCGTTACGGTACCGAGCGTGAGTACGCGGTCCGTGTGCTGGGCGAAATGGACGATGCGACCCGCAAGTCCCTGGTCGAGGGCATTCAACTCGAAGACGGCATGGCTGCCTTTGGCTCGCTGGATTATCTGGGCGGCGACGGCAGCAACCGGTGGTATCGCGTTACGCTCCAAGAAGGGCGCAACCGCGAAGTCCGCCGGATGTTCGAGGCGGTAGGCGTGACGGTCAGCCGCCTGATCCGCACTCGCTTTGGTGACTTGGTGTTGCCGCGTAATCTGCGTCGCGGCCGTTGGGATGAGTTGGATTCCTCCTTGGTGACAGCGCTGATGGTGCAGTTGGGTCTGTTGCGCGAGGACGACGATGCAGAGGGCGGTCGCCATATGCGTCAACCGCGTTCGCATGACAGCGCTTTACCGCCCGGATTTGGCACAATGGACCGCAACGGCATGAATGGTGCGCGCATCGGCCGCCGTGGCAAATTGCAGGGCGGACGCCCAGGCAGTGCCGGCCAGGTGGCATCCTCGCCGTCCGATCCTTTCGGTACCGGCTTGATGTTCACGGGCGGATACGCCAATGGGCATCCGCTCGGTAAAGACGGTGGGCGTGGTGGCAAGGGCGGCAAACCCGGTGGCAAGCCTGCAGGTATGCAGGGTGGCCACAAGGCAGGCGGGCGGCGCGGCGGCAAGGGCCCGAGCGCTCAATTCGGCGGTGGTCAAGGCAATGCGGGCGGCAATCCGGCGGGCGGCCAGGGCGGTAGCGGTGGCTACGGCAATGCTGGCCAAGGCGGCAATAGCGGTGAAGGCGGCTATCAGGGCGGCAACAAGCGTGGCGATGGCAAGTTTTCAAAGCATGGCAAGCCACGTCGCCCCAAGGGGCCGGGTGGCGAGGTGGCTGCGTCGGCACCGGGCGTTCCCGGCGTACCCGGCGGCCAGCGCAAAGGTCCGAATCGGCCCAATGGAAAACCCGGCGGCGGCCAGGGCGGCCCGCGTGGTAATCAGGCGGCTCGCAATGGCAAGCCGCAGGGCAACGGCGGCGCTAAAGGCCGTCCGCAGCGCGGTCCCAAAGGCGACGATTGGCAGCCCAAGAGCGCCTCGGCGCACGAGTCGCGCCTGGGCTTTCTCGGTGGCGGCCGTGGGCGCGGCGACCGCTGAGTGGTAACGCCGCGACGCCAAAGGCACCGTCCTGGTGCCCTTGGCGTAAACCCGCGACATAGCAGGCAATTTTCGTAATTATCTGGTAAAATCATTGGTTTTCATGGCGCGTATGAATCCGCGGGTGATCCCCGGGTGCGTCCTTGTCATGTGCCGCAGCATATGCTGTCGCCTGGATAGGTATTCGGGTGTGCTTCTTTTGGGCTTGGGTTCGGTGTTGAGTGCTGGTGGGGTGTCCCATCGGCCGGTAATCCGAGGACCAGGCAATACAGTGGGCTGGGTTTGCAGCCCATTTTTTTTGAGTGTATGGCAGATATTTACGCATTGACCCAACAGGCATTGGCCGGCATGGACGTCGAATTGGTCGACGTCGAACGTGCTGCGCTCGGCCTATTGCGCGTCACCATCGATAAGGTCGGCGGCGTGCGCATCGAGGATTGCGAGCAGGTCTCGCGCCAGTTGTCGCGCGTCTACGAAGTCGAAAACATCGACTACAAGCGGCTCGAAGTCGGCTCGCCGGGCACGGATCGTCCGTTGCGCACCGAGGCCGAGCTGCGCCGTTTCGTGGGCGAACGTATCGAGATCAAACTGCGCGAGCCGCTGGATGGACGTAAGGTGTTTTCCGGCATTCTGTCGCTGCCTGAGGCAGAGCAGAGCGCAGAGGGCGACGCGGCGGCCAATGCGCAGCAGACCGTATTCGGTCTCGAATTTGAGGCAAAAAAGAACGACATTCAGGTATTGAGTTTCACGTTCGGTGATATCGAGCGTGCCAAACTGGATCCCGTTCTGGATTTCAAGGGCAAAAAGCGATGAGTCGCGAAATTCTTCTGTTGGTCGATGCCTTGGCGCGTGAGAAAAACGTCACGCGCGAAGTCGTATTCGGAGCGCTCGAGAGCGCGCTGGCTTCGGCCATGAAAAAGCGTTTCAAGGACGACGCCGAAATCCGCGTCTCCATCGATCGCGAGACTGGCAGCCACGAGGGTTTTCGCCGGTGGCTGGTGGTGCCTGACGAGGCTGGCCTGCAAGAGCCTGACAAACAGGAAATGCTGTCCGACGCCATCGAAATTCAGCCCAATATCCAGGTGGGCGAATACATCGAAGAACCGCTCGAGCCGATCGAGTTCGGCCGTATCGGCGCGCAGGCTGCCAAGCAGGCCATCCTGCAAAAAATCCGTGACGCCGAGCGCGAGCAGGTCCTCAACGACTTCCTTGATCGTGGCGAGACCATCATCTCCGGCACGATCAAGCGCATGGACAAGGGCGACATCATTGTCGAAACCGGCAAGATCGAAGCCCGGTTGCCGCGCTCCGAAATGATCCCGAAGGAAAATTTCCGCGTCGGTGATCGTCTGCGCGCTTATGTGCTCAAGGTCGATCACGCTGCCCGCGGCCAACAGGTCATCCTGTCGCGTACGTCGCCCGATTTCATTCGTCAGCTGTTCGAGAACGAAGTCCCCGAAATCGAACAGGGTCTGCTCGAGATCAAGGCTGCTGCACGTGACCCGGGCGTACGCGCCAAGATCGCCGTGGTCGCCTACGACAAGCGTATCGATCCTATCGGAACGTGTGTCGGGATGCGCGGCTCGCGTGTGACCGCCGTGCGTAACGAACTGGGCGGCGAGCAGGTCGATATCGTGCTCTGGTCCGAGGACCCTGCGCAATTCGTCATCGGCGCCCTGGCGCCGGCCAATGTCGAATCGATCGTGGTCGACGAAGACAAACACGCCATGGACGTGGTGGTCGACGAGGAAAACCTGCCCAAGGCCATCGGCGCCAAGGGGCAGAACGTGCGCCTGGCTTCCGAGCTGACCGGCTGGCAGATCAACATCATGACGCCAGAAGAAAGCCTCAGCCGCCAGGAATCCGAGCGCGCCGGCCTGCGCACCACATTCATGAACAAGCTGGACGTCGACGAAGAAGTCGCCGACATCCTGATTGATGAAGGGTTTACCGGTATCGAGGAAATCGCTTACGTGCCCCTGCCTGAGTTGCTGGAAATCGAAGCGTTTGACGAAGACACCATCAACGAGTTGCGCGCCCGTGCCCGCAATGCGCTCTTGACCGAGGCCATCGCCCAGGAAGAACGCCTTGAAACGGCCCAGGACCTGCTCGAGCTCGAAGGCGTGACGCCCGAGCTGGCTGCCAAGCTGGCCGAGCGACAAGTGCTGACCCGTGATGATCTGGCAGAGCTGGCTACCGACGAGCTGGCGGAAATCGCCGGGATCGACGAGCAACAGGCCAGCGACTTGATCATGCGTGCCCGGGCCCATTGGTTCAACGAAGAATAACCGGCGGCATCCTGCCAAGCGTTTGATTCAAAACCCATTCATCGTTGTTGTAATCGCTGCATATAGAGGGAAGATAGCCTAATGTCGAGTAATACTGTCGCCCAGTTCGCTACCGAGCTGAAAATGCCAGCCAACGTGCTGCTCGAGCAGCTGCGTTCGGCCGGTGTTGACCTCAACTCGGTAGACGACGCGGTAACCGACAGCGACAAGGCGAAGCTGCTCGACTCTCTGCGCCGCGCTCATGGCGCGACCGAGGGCAAGAAGATCACCTTGACGCGTCGCCAGACCTCCGAGATCCGCCAGGCAGATGCCACCGGCCGTTCTCGTACCATTCAGGTCGAAGTCCGCAAAAAACGCGTGTTCGTCAAGCGGGATCCGTCCGAGATCGCCCAGGAACAGGCCGCTGCACAACAGGCTGAGGCCGAGTCGTCTGTATCGGCGCTTGCGCCTGCAGCGCCCGTGGCACCCAAGCCTCCTGTCCAGGAATCGAACGAAACCGTGGCAGCGGCTGAGCCCGCTGTTGCTGAGCCTGCAGCCGAGCAAACTGTCTCTGCCGAAGATCAAACGAGCAAGACCGCCCAACCCGTGGTTGAGCCGACGCCTGCGCCGGCTGCCGACGATGCCCAGGTTGAGGCAGCCGACGCCAAGCCTGCAGCCGAAACGCCCAACGTGGTTGCCGATTCTGGCGCCGAGGGCGTCTCCGAACCCGAGGCTGCGCCGCGCGTTGAGCCTCAACCTGCTACCCCCGTGGCCCAGGCCGAGCCTGAGCCCCAACCCGAACCGGCACCCGTGCCGGCAGAGCAGTCGGCTAGCCCGACTGAGCCTGCCGCTGGGCAGGCCGCTCCCGAGCGCGAGGCCCCCTCGGCCCCGCCGGAACCTGTTGTGCAAGCTGAAATCGATACCGTTGCTAAATCTCCTGCCGAGTCTTCCAAACTGACTCCGCCTGCTTCTTCGTCCAAATCCAACGCTGCCGCGCCTCGTTTGACGCGCGCCGAGCGCCGTGCGCCGCCTCCGCTGGCTCAGACGGCTGGCGATAACGCGTCCCGCGAAGACGCCCGTCGTGCCGCCGAGGCCGAGGCCGCCGCCTTGCGCGAGATGTTGAATCGTCCCCGTAAGGTCCTGCGTGCTCCCGAGCCGGAGGCCGCCGCGCCGTTGTCGGGTACGCTGCACAAGCCCAGTGGCAAGACTGCGGCTGGCGCGAAAAAAGACGCCAAGCCGGGCGCTGGCGCGGGCTCGAAGAAAACCATCAAGACGGCAGAGGTATCCTCGTCCTGGAATGATGATGCGTCGCGCAAAAAGCCTGCCGACACCAAGTCCGCTGCTCCCAGCCGTGATGGCTGGCGCGCCGGCGGCAAGGGTGGCAAAGGCGGCAAGGGCGGCCGTAATCAACAGAACGATCAGCGCCGCCAAGAGCCCGTGCAACAGGAATTCATCGCTCGCGAGGTGCACGTTCCCGAAACCATCAGCGTGGCCGACCTGGCACACAAGATGTCCGTCAAGGCCGCAGAGGTCATCAAGCAATTGATGAAGCTCGGCCAGATGGTCACCATCAACCAGGTGCTGGACCAGGAAACCGCCATGATCGTGGTCGAGGAACTCGGTCACGTGGCGATCGCTGCCAAGCTCGACGATCCGGAAGCCTTCCTCGACGAAACCCCGGGCGCCACCGAAGCCGAGGCCCTGCCTCGTGCGCCGGTAGTCACCGTGATGGGTCACGTCGACCACGGCAAGACCTCTTTGCTGGATTACATCCGCCGTGCCAAGGTCGCCTCTGGCGAAGCCGGCGGGATCACCCAGCATATCGGTGCCTATCATGTGCAAACCGATCGCGGCATGGTGACGTTCCTGGACACCCCGGGCCACGAGGCGTTTACCGCCATGCGTGCCCGTGGCGCAAAGGCTACGGATATCGTGATCCTGGTGGTTGCCGCCGATGACGGCGTCATGCCGCAGACTCGCGAGGCCATTCACCACGCCAAGGCCGCAGGTGTGCCGCTGGTCGTGGCTGTCAACAAGATCGACAAGCCCGAAGCCAACCCCGAGCGCGTCAAGCAAGAGCTGGTCGCCGAGGAAGTCGTGCCCGAAGAATACGGTGGCGATGTGCCGTTCGTGCCTGTGTCCGCCAAAACCGGCGCTGGTATCGACGACCTGCTCGAAAACGTCTTGCTGCAAGCCGAAATTCTGGAACTGACCGCGCCCATCGAAGCACCGGCCAAGGGTCTGGTCATCGAAGCCCGTCTCGACAAGGGACGTGGTCCGGTTGCGACCATCCTGGTGCAGAGCGGTACGCTCAAGCGTGGCGATGTGGTGTTGGCTGGTGCCAGCTTCGGTCGCGTTCGCGCCATGCTGGACGAAAATGGCAAGCAAATCCAAGAAGCTGGGCCGTCCATTCCAGTCGAAATCCAGGGCTTGACGGACGTGCCGGCCGCCGGCGACGAGTTGATGGCGCTGGCCGACGAACGCAAGGCCCGCGAAATCGCGTTGTTCCGCCAAGGCAAGTTCCGCGACGTCAAACTTGCGCGTCAGCAGGCCGCCAAGCTCGAGTCCATGTTCGACAACCTGGGCGAGGGTACGCAAACCTTGGCATTGATCGTCAAGACCGACGTTCAAGGCTCTCAAGAGGCCCTGGTGTCTTCGCTGACCAAGCTCTCGACCGACGAGGTCCGTGTCCAGGTTGTGCATGCGGCCGTGGGTGGTATCTCGGAAAGCGACATCAACCTGGCTATCGCTTCGAACGCCGTGGTGATCGGCTTTAACGTCCGTGCCGAGCAAAGCGCCAAGAAATTGGCTGAAAACAACGGCATCGACCTGCGCTACTACAACATCATCTACGACGCTGTGGATGACGTGAAGGCAGCCATGTCGGGCATGTTGGCGCCCGAGAAAAAAGAAGAGATCATCGGCCTGGTCGAGATCCGCGAGGTTTACTCGATTTCCCGTATCGGCAACATTGCGGGTTGTATGGTGCTCGATGGTGTGGTGCGCCGCGACTCGCAGGTTCGTCTCTTGCGCAACAATGTGGTTCACTGGACCGGTCAGCTGGATTCGTTGCGCCGCTTCAAGGACGACGTCAAAGAGGTCAAATCCGGCTTTGATTGCGGTCTGACGCTGCGCGGCACCAACGACATCCAAGTGGGCGACCAACTGGAAGTCTTCGAAATCAAGGAAATTGCGCGTACGCTGTAAAAAGCGATCGTGAATTTCATACGTGTTACATGAGCCGTCACAAGTCTAAATCCATCCCCGGCCGCAATTTGCGGCTGGCCGACCAGATCCAAAAGGATCTGGCCGGCCTCATTCAGCGCGAGATCGACGTATCTCGCGCTGGATTGATCACGCTGTCCGGTGTGGAGCTGTCGGCTGATTACGCGCACGCCAAAGTCTATTTCACGGTGATGGGCGCCGAGCCCGACACCGCGGCGGCGCTGCTCAACGAAAAAGCCGGCTGGCTGCACTCCCTGCTGTACAAGCTCTTGCACATCCACACTGTGCCCCGATTGCGCTTCTTCCATGACGAGCAAATCGCGCGTGGCATCGAAATGTCGGCATTGATCGACCGCGCAAACCGGCCTGGCCCGGTCGCGGAAGAGCCCGACGAACCTGAAGACCAGCGCTGATCGGCTGTCGTCTACTGCTGCTTTTTTCCCGGATTCGACGATGGCTAAACGACGCGGGCTTGCGCTCGACGGTGTCCTGTTGCTAGACAAACCTGTGGGTTTGTCCAGTAATCACGCCTTGCAGCGCGCCAAACGCACCATGGATGCCGCCAAGGCGGGGCATACAGGTACACTGGATCCTTTCGCCACCGGTTTGCTGGTGTGCTGTATGGGGCGTGCCACCAAGATCTCCGGCGCGATGCTCAACGCCGACAAGTCTTATCGAGCGACCTTGCAGTTCGGCGAGGAAACCGATTCCGGCGATTTGACCGGCATCGTGACGGCACGCGCGACGGATGCGGTCAATGTGACCGAGTCCGCCTTGCTCGACGTGTTGTCACGCTTTCAGGGCATCATCGAGCAGATCCCGCCGATGTATTCGGCGCTGAAGCGGGACGGCAAGCCGTTGTACGAATACGCGCGTCAGGGTATCGAGCTGGACCGCCCGCCGCGTCAAGTCAAGATTTACCGCATCGACCTGTTATCGCTGAATGGCAGCCAGGCCGAGATCGATGTGGCGTGCAGCAAGGGGACGTACATACGTACCCTGGCGCAGGATATCGGCCGGGCACTGGGGTGTTATGCCCACCTGGCGGCGCTGCGGCGCACGCACGTCGGGCCATTTTCGCTGGATCGCGCCGTCACGCTCGAGGCCCTACAGGCCATGACTGACCCCAAGCAAGCATTGCTTGCATTGAATGAATTGCCGGCGGGCTTGCTGCCCGCCACACCGACCTTAAAGGACCCGCTATGACTCGCGCCTTGCGCAACGTCGCCATCATTGCCCACGTTGACCACGGTAAAACTACCCTGGTCGACCAGTTGCTGCGCCAATCCGGCACCTTCCGCGAAAACCAGGCGGTTACGGAACGGGTCATGGATTCGAACGACCTGGAAAAAGAACGCGGCATTACGATTCTGGCCAAAAACTGTGCCGTTGAATACGAAGGCACGCACATCAATATCGTCGACACCCCGGGACACGCGGACTTCGGTGGCGAAGTCGAGCGCGTGCTGTCCATGGTGGACGGGGTATTGCTGTTGGTCGATGCGGTCGAAGGCCCGATGCCGCAGACCATTTTCGTGACCCGTAAGGCCCTGGCCTTGGGATTGAAGCCCATCGTCGTCGTCAACAAGATCGACCGTCCGGGCGCCCGTCCGGATTTCGTGATCAACGCGACGTTCGATTTGTTCGACAAGCTTGGCGCGACCGAAGAGCAGTTGGATTTCCCCGTGGTGTACGCCTCGGGTCTGTCGGGCTACGCCGGTTTGACGCCTGATGTGCGCGAAGGCGACATGCGTCCGTTGTTCGAAGCCATCCTGCAACACGTGCCGCAGCGTGACGACGATCCCAATGGTCCGCTGCAAATGCAGGTCATCTCGCTGGACTACAACAACTATGTGGGCAAGATCGGTGTGGGCCGCATCAACCGTGGACGTATTCGTCCGGGCATGGATGTGGCTTTCCAATTCGGTCCCGAAGGCTCGATCTCGAAAGGCCGCATCAACCAGGTGTTGAAATTCAAGGGCCTGGAACGTGAGGTGGTCGAGGAAGCCGAAGCCGGCGACATCGTGCTGATCAATGGTATCGAAGACATCGGTATCGGTTGCACGGTCATGGATCCGGCGAATCCGGAAGCATTCCCCATGCTGCGCATCGACGAGCCTACGCTGACGATGAACTTCATGGTGAACACGTCGCCCCTGGCCGGCCGCGAAGGCAAGTTCGTCACCAGCCGTCAGCTGCGTGATCGCCTGGACCGCGAGCTGAAGTCCAACGTAGCGCTGCGCGTGCGCGATACGGGCGACGATACCGTGTTCGAGGTGTCGGGCCGTGGCGAATTGCACTTGACCATTTTGCTGGAAACCATGCGTCGCGAAGGCTACGAGTTGGCCGTGTCGCGTCCGCGTGTCGTGTTCAAGGAAATCGACGGCGTGAAATGCGAGCCGTTCGAGTCGCTGACCATCGACGTCGAAGACGCTCACCAAGGTGGCGTCATGGAAGAGCTCGGCCGCCGCAAGGGCGACTTGCAAGACATGCAGCCCGATGGCCGCGGCCGTACCCGTCTGGAATACCTGATTCCGGCCCGTGGCCTGATCGGTTTCCAGAACGAGTTCCTGACTTTGACGCGCGGTACGGGCTTGATGAGCCACATTTTCCACGAATACGCACCCGTGCGCGAAGGCAGCATCGGCGAGCGTCGTAATGGCGTGCTGATCAGCCAGGATAATGGCGATGCAGTGGCTTACGCGCTGTGGAAATTGCAGGATCGTGGCCGCATGTTCGTCAATCCGGGCGAGGCCTTGTACGAAGGCATGATCATCGGCATTCACAGCCGCGATAACGACCTGGTCGTCAACCCGATCAAGGGTAAGCAACTCACCAACGTGCGTGCGTCGGGTACGGACGAGGCGGTGCGTCTGGTGCCGCCGATTCAGATGTCGCTCGAGTATGCGGTTGAGTTCATCGACGATGACGAGCTGGTGGAAATCACGCCGAAGTCGATCCGTCTGCGTAAGCGTTATCTGCAAGAGCATGAGCGTCGTCGTGCGGCGCGTGAAAGTGCTTGATGAGTACTAACAGTTAGTGTGAAGAACGGGCGCCTGAGGTTGGGCGCCCGTTTCGTTTTGGATGTGGCGATTGTGTTTGGTGCGCCCGACTACGCGGGCCTGTGGTTCTGCGAGTTAACCGGGCAGCGACGGCGCGTATTGAGCGTCGTTCTGATGCATGTCGTGAAATTCGCGTATGTGCTGCACGACTTTTTGTGGGTCGTCTTCGATGATGAATAGCTCCAGATCGTGGGCGCCGATCATTCCGTTGGCCAGCATTTGGTCGCGTAGCCAGCCTATCAGGCCTTGCCAGTATTCCTTGCCCACCAGAATGACGGGTGCGGGGGGGACTTTGCCGGTTTGAATCAGCGTCAACGCCTCAAACAGCTCGTCCATTGTGCCAAAGCCGCCGGGCAGCGAGATGTAAGCAAAGCTATGCATGAAAAAGGTCGCTTTGCGAGAATAAAAATACTCAAATGACAAACTGATCGTCTGGTATTTGTTATTGTGAGTCTCGTGCGGCAGGCTGATGTTCAGGCCTACGCTGGTTCCTCCTGCTTCGAATGCGCCTTTATTGGCGGCTTCCATGATGCCTGGGCCACCGCCTGCGATGACGGCAAAGCCTGCCTCGGCCAGTGCGCGTGCGATGGCTTCGCTGGTTTCGTAGTGTGGCGAGCCGCGGCTGGTGCGCGCGCTGCCGAACAAGCTGACGGCGGGGCCTAAATCGGCCAGTTGTTCTGCCGCCGTCCGTATCTCTGACATAATCACCGGTATTTGCTTGCCGGCGGGCGTTTCTAAATCTGCCTTTGTAACCATGAAGAAAACCTTATTGCTGGTAGACGGTTCGAGTTATTTGTACCGCGCCTTTCACGCTATGCCCGATTTGCGCAATGCGCAAGGCGAACCTACGGGCGCACTCTATGGTGTCGTGAATATGTTGCGTAAGCTCGTGTCTGATCATAAGGCAGACTACGCAGCTTGTATTTTTGATGCACGCGGCAAGACCTTCCGTGACGATCTCTACCCCGAATATAAATCGCATCGGCCGCCGATGCCCGAGGATCTGGCCGCGCAGATCGAGCCGATCCACCAGGCCGTCAAGGCCTTGGGCTGGCCAGTTCTGGCGATCGAGGGGGTCGAGGCCGATGATGTGATCGGTACCTTGGCCCGCCAGGCGACAGAGCAGGATATTCACACCATCGTGTCGACTGGTGACAAAGATCTGGCGCAATTGGTTGATTCGCATGTGACCCTGGTCAACACCATGAGCGGCGAGGTCTTGAACGAACCGGGTGTACAAAACAAATTCGGCGTCTCGCCCGAGCGCATTGTTGATTACCTCATGTTGATCGGTGACGCCGTGGACAATGTTCCAGGCGTGACCAAGGTCGGCCCCAAAACTGCCGTCAAGTGGCTGAGCGAGTTTGGCTCGATTGACGGCTTGGTAGAACAGGCAGACACCATCAAGGGCGTAGCGGGCAACAATCTGCGCGAAGCGATCTCGCAGTTTCCGTTGACGCGCGAGCTGCTGACGGTGAAGTGCGATTGCGATCTGACCGGTCACGTTAACACGATGGCCGATCTGGAGCCTCGCCAACCCGATACCGGGACGCTGCAAGCCTTGTACGAGAAATATGGTTTTCGTAGCTGGCTGCGCGAGCTCACGGGCGATGCCGAGCGCGTGCCGCAAGGGGATGCGCGCGTTATCGCCGAGGCGCCTGCCGCACCGGCCGAACTCCGTTATCAGGTCATTGCCGGCTGGCCGGCGTTTGACGAATGGATGGCGCTGGTTGCTGAGGCGCCGCTCGTGGCGCTGGACACCGAAACCACCTCGCTGGATGAAATGCAAGCCAGCCTGGTGGGGATTTCCATGTCGGTCGAGCCGGGCGTGGCCTGCTATATCCCTGTGGCGCATCGTGGTCCGGATCATCCCGAGCAACTGCCCAAAGCCGAAGTCCTCGAACGCATGCGCGCTTGGCTGCAAGATCCCGCGCGGCCCAAGCTGCTGCATCACGCCAAATACGATACCCATGTGTTTGCCAACGAAGGCATCGCGCTCGCTGGCATCCAGGACGACACCATGTTGCAGGCGTATGTGCTGGAATCACACCGCGGCGTCGGTTTGGCCGATTTGTCGCAACGGTATCTGGGACGCAGTGGTATCAGCTACGAGGATTTGTGCGGCAAGGGCGCCAAGCAAATCGGCTTTGACGAAGTCGCCGTCGAAAAGGCGGGCCACTATGCCTGCGAAGACGCCGATTTCACGTTGCAATTGCATCAGGCCTTGCGCCCGCGCGTCGCCGCTGACGCGGGGCTCGAACGCATTTATCAACTGGAAATCCAGGTCTCTCGTGTATTGACCGTCATCGAACGCAACGGCGTCAAGGTCGATGCGGGAGAGTTGGGCCAGCAAAGCCATCGCCTGGGCCAGGAAATGCTGACCTTGGAGCAGCGGGCCTACGATCTGGCGGGCCAGCCGTTCAATCTGAATTCACCCAAGCAATTAGGCGAAATCCTGTTTGGCCGCATGCAACTGCCCGTCGTGCGCAAGACTGCCAGCGGCGCCCCATCGACCGACGAAGAGGTCCTGACCAAGCTCGCGCAGGATTACCCTTTGCCTCAGGTCCTGTTGGAATATCGTGGCCTGTCGAAACTGAAATCGACCTACACGGACAAGCTGCCTCGCATGATCAATGCGCGCACGGGCAGGGTGCACACGCATTATTCGCAGGCTGCAGTGATCACGGGCCGATTGGCGTCGTCCGATCCCAATTTGCAGAACATCCCGGTACGCACCGAAGCCGGCCGTCGTGTACGTGAAGCCTTCATTGCAGAAAACGGCGTGTTGTTGTCGGCCGACTATTCCCAGATCGAGTTGCGCATCATGGCGCACGTCTCCGACGACGAGAATTTGCAGCGGGCCTTTGCCGCTGGCGAGGACATTCACCGCGCTACCGCGTCCGAGATCTTTGGCGTTGCGCTCCCCGATGTCACTTCCGAACAGCGCCGGGCTGCCAAAGCCATCAATTTTGGCCTGATTTACGGCATGGGTGTATTCGGCTTGGCGTCCAACCTGGGGATTACGCGCGATGCGGCCCAGGCATACATCGACCGTTATTTTGCTCGTTATCCCGGCGTGGCGCAGTACATGGAACAGACGCGTCAATTGGCGCGTCAACAAGGCTATGTCGAAACCGTCTTTGGCCGCCGCTTGCAGATGCCCGATATCCGCGCAGCATCCGGGCCTCGCCGCCAGGGCGCAGAGCGCGCCGCCATCAACGCGCCCATGCAGGGCACGGCGGCCGATCTGATCAAAATGGCCATGGTGGCCGTGCAAGACTGGCTCGACGCCGACCAATTGGCGACTCGCATGATCATGCAGGTCCACGACGAACTGGTGCTGGAGGTACCCGCCAGCGAGCTCGGCGTCGTGCGCGCGCGCGTACCTGAGCTCATGTGCGGCGTCGCGACGCTGCGCGTGCCGCTGCTGGCCGAGGTCGGCGTCGGTCCCAACTGGGAACAGGCGCACTGAGGCACTGGTTTGCCAGTCCTGTTTACGGCATCCAGCCTGGATGTCGTAAACAGACTGTTGCAAACCCTGCTGCCCTATATCCGGGGCCACACGCGCGAGGAAGCCTGTAACGATATAATGTTACTTTACGCCTCCTTTCTGCCTCATTTCCCATGCTGCTCCTCTGGATCTTGCTGGCCACCGTCGCCGGCGGCCTGATCGCTGTGTCTATCGCCAGTTGGCTGGCGTACCGCGTTTTCAGCAAGTACCTGCACCACATGGTCAGCCTCTCGGTTGGGGTATTGCTGTCCGTTGCGCTGTTGCATTTGCTGCCCGAGGCCTTCGAGGGAGCAGATGCCGATGCACACACGCTATTTGCGTTGCTCTTGGCGGGGCTGCTGGGATTTTTCGTCCTGGAAAAAATCGCCTTGCTGCGGCACAGCCACCACCACGAAGGTGATGGCCATCATCATCACAAGGGACATGATCGCCACGAGGCGGGACGCGGGGGCGTGCTGATCCTGGTTGGCAGTTCTTTGCACAATTTGTGCGATGGCGTCTTGGTTGCGGCGGCTTTTCTCACCGATCCTATCCTGGGCGTACTCACGGCCTCCTCGATCATCGTGCACGAGGTGCCGCACAAATTGGGTGATTTTGTGGTGTTGCTCAATGCGGGCTTGGCGCGGCGCAAGGCGTTTATATTGATCTTGTTTACCAGCTTATGTACTGCGCTGGGTGGGGTGATCGGCTATTTCCTTTTGCAGCAGGCTCAGGATCTGGTTCCCTATGTTCTGGTCATTGCCGCGAGCAGTTTCCTCTATATCTCCGTGTCGGATCTGATTCCGCAGATGCATGAACGAGGCGCGTTGTCCGATGCGATCCCTCAGTTGGTGCTCGTGGGGATCGGCGTTGCGGTCATCTACGGCGTGACCTCGTTCATGCACCATGGGCATGAACATGGCGGGCACAACCATACCGTCGTGCACGAGGAACATCATGAGGCTGGGCACGCACATTGATGCGGGCCAAAGGTCTTTGTTCAGATGCTCGTCCCTTGCCCTGCGGATTTTAATGCGCCTGTGATCAGCGTTGGTTGAGCATGCTTAATATGATGCAGATGTTCAGTGTGGCGCTTTTGGGTGCCTCGATGTTCAGCGGGCGGAGTTCTTAAGACGCCGGTGTGCCGCGTGCGTAGGCTGCACCGGCCCTATCGCAGCGGCTCGGCGCGACACCAGGCGCCGAGGTCCCCTTCGGGGACTACCCGCCGCTCAACGGGCCGGCGCAGCCTACGCACGCGGCACACCGGCTCGCAAGGACGGCAGACCACGGATGCTGATTTGCCGAGGTCATTGGTGGTGACCAACGAATCGCTTAACGACCGATGCATTTCATTTCTGCGAGTTCCGCAGGCGGGGCAAAGCGCGATGCTGGCCTTTTGAGCGACGGGCAGTCCCCGAAGGGGACCGAGGCCCCTGGTCATGGGCCGAGCCGTTGCGATTAGGCCGGCATCGCGCTTTGCCCCGCCTGCGGAACGCCTAAAGAACGCCATCCGCCGCCAGCAAACTATCTAATCCCCTCAAAAAACAGCCATCTACCGGCAAATAAGCCATCCCTAAGCAAAACCACTTCACCCGTATTACGAAGGCACTCACCACCCCCCCGACATTTGCACCCACTCCCACCGCCAAGTACATTCACTCTTGAGACCAGCCAGATCGGCCCGGTCATTGGCATAGGAGTCCCGTCATGAGTTTTGCCCCCGCAGCCGGCCAGCCCACGTCCACCACTATTCACACCGATAGCGAAGGCCTGGAGCAGGGCGGCATTGATCTACCCGTGCACGACGGCACCATCTTTGCTTATTACGCCGCACCGCTAGGGAAAAAGGATCTGCCCGTCGTTCTGGTCATACAAGAAATCTTCGGTGTGCACGAACACATCAAAGACATCTGCCGCCGCCTGGCCAAAGCCGGTTATCTGGCCATTGCCGCCGATCTGTATCAACGCCAGGGCGACGCGTCGCAATACACCGACATTCCCAAACTGATTTCCGACATCGTTGCAAAAGTCCCGGACGAACAGGTCTACGCCGATCTCGATGCCTGCATCGAATGGGCCGGCCAACATGGCGGCGATATCTCGCGCGTTGGCGTCACCGGATTTTGCTGGGGCGGCCGCTTGACCTGGATGTATGCCGCGCATAATCCCGCCGTCAAAGCCGGCGTCGCCTGGTACGGCAAGGTCGCTGCCGGCCACGGCCCCCTGATCAAACAAATGGTCGTGGACGTGGCCGCGAATACGCATGCGCCTGTGCTCGGCCTGTATGCCGGCCAGGATGCCAGCATTCCGCTCGATACGGTCCAAGCGCTACGGTCCGTATTGGCCAGCGGCAACGAAGCCGCACGGGCATCGGAAATCGTGATCTATCCCGAAGCCAACCACGGTTTTCTCGCAGACTATCGTCCCATGTATCGCGAAGTCGATGCTCGTGACGGCTGGCAGCGCATGCTGACGTGGTTCGAACGTTATCTATGATGATCGGATAGCGTGGTCGGCGGTTGATGCCGTGTTCGGTCACGGCATCAGGTGACTCTCGCGCGGTATCTGTGTTTTGTCTTGTGGCGCGGGGTCGGTCCGCTTGCGCCATGTATGCCAGGCCGTGATCAACAACAGGCCTCCCGTGGCTGCCATGACAGCCAGCAGCGCATAGTCAAACGATGCGCGTGCACGCTCGGCGAGCATGGCAGCAACAGCTGGCGCCGACGTCGCCGCGACGGCGAGGGCTTCGTCCAGGCTGTCATACACCACCGCAGGCAGCATGCTGTTGTCGGGCAATATCAAGGTAGCGCCATACACCGCAGTGGCCAGGCTGCCCATGATCGCGACACCGAGCACGGCACCCAATTCGAAGGACATTTCCTCGACCGATGCCGCCATGCCGACCTGATCAGCGGGCGCATTGCTCAGGATCGAGCTTGATGCTGCTGTCAGCGCCATACCGAGCCCAAGACCCATGATCGTCAAGCCCACCAGTTGCCAGACCGGCGCCATCTGATGCGTGCCGACCAACGCAAGTGCGCCGAGCCCGGCAACGAGCATCGACAGCCACATGCCGCGGTTTTCGCCCAGCCTCGGTATCAACAAGCCCGCGATCGGCCCCGCGACGAACGAAGCCAGCGGTGCAGGCAAAATGAATAATCCAGCCTGCAACGGCGACATTTGACGGACCAACTGCAGCCATTGGCTATAAATCAACTCAATGCCCGCAAAGGCGATCGCCGCCGCGAGCGCCACGATCACAGCCGTGCTGAATTTGCGATTGCGGAATAACCGCAGGTCGATCAGCGGATCCTTCGTGCGTAATTGTCGTTTGACAAAGAGCAGCAGAAAGACGGCGCCGAGGAGTCCCGCCAACAACGCCAGGATGTAAGACGGCGCGCGTTGGGTGAGCTCTTTGACGGCGAACACCGAGCAGACCAGGCCGACCAGGATTTGCCCTGAACCTATCAGGTCAAAGATCCGGGTGGAGCCACTACGGTGATCGTCGATAAACCACAGTGCCAACGGCAACACGATCAACACCGTCGGCACGTTGATCAGGAACACCGATCCCCACCAGTAGTGCTCCAGCAGCGCCCCACCCACGACCGGTCCGAACGCTGCGCCGCCCGACGCGACTGCCGCCCAGATGCCGATGGCGATCGCCCGCTCACGGGCATCCTGGAACGTATGACGAATAATCGCGAGCGTGGCGGGCATCATCATGGCCGCGCCTACCGCCAGCAGAACGCGGGCGCCCATCAGCCATTCCGGATTGGCCGCGTAGGCCGCCAACAGCGAAGCGATACCGAATATCGCCATACCGCCTACAAAGAGCCGTTTCGGCCCATAGCGGTCGGACAGGGTGCCCATCCCCGGCAGCAGGCCCGCGACAGCCAACGGATAGGCGTTGACGATCCACAGTTTCTCAGACGCCGTCGCCTGCAGGGCCAGGGTGAGATGCGGCAGTGCCGTGTAGAGCACGGTCATGTCGATCACAATCAAGAACAGATCGACCGACACAATGGCCAGGATGAGCCAACGCAACGCGTGTGATGATGAGGTATGCAAAGACGACATGGGTTGCCCCGCCGGGACTAAGGCGATGCCGTTGAAATAGCAGGCCTACCCATGGCAGACTGGGGCGATCGCGTCCTGTGGCAGGACATGCGCCAGAATGTGGGACCTGAACGGCATCCAGCCTGGTGCCGGATGATGAACGGGATTATAATTTAATTCCATACGTATGTATTGAAAAAAGAGTAACAATGGGCCGAACCCGTACCGTAGACCGTGAACAGCTGCTCGACGCCGCCGAGGCCATTATCGAAACTTCGGGCGCGGCAGGCTTGACCATCGACGCCGTGGCAAAGGCCGTGGGTATCAGCAAAGGCGGGGTGCAATACTGCTTTGGGAACAAAGACGCCCTGGTGGACGCGCTGTTTACGCGCTGGGGCGCGTCCTACGACAGATTGTTTGCTCAGACCATGGCTGGCAGCACCGATCCTGTGGATGCCGTGCGGGCCCATGTCGCGGCGACCCGGCGCACCGACGAGGCGAGCGCCAAATCAGCCAGCTTGCTGGCGGCCCTGGCTCAAACGCCCGAGCACCTGGTCAGCACGCGCAAATGGTATCGAGAGCGTATTGCCAAGCTCGATGCCACCACGCCAGAGGGCAAGCGCGCCCGATTGGCATTTCTGGCGACAGAGGGCGCGTTCATGCTGCGATTCTTCGGTTTTATGGAAGTCGACGAGGCCGAGTGGGAATCCATGTTTGATGACCTGCAGCAATTGCTGTGAGGCTGATGGGGCCCGTCGATATCAAGCGGGCCTGCGCGCGAGTCCGCGTCAGCATCGTGGCTGGGGCCCGATCAATTCCCTGCCTCGCGCAGCCGGCTCGGCAGCAATTCGCCATGCCGCGCCAGCAATGGATAGGCGGCCGCGCCCACCAAGTGCGAATTGATGCTCTTCATGTCACGCAGAATATCCAAGTACAGCGCGCCGATTTCTGCGGCATCGATTTGCCCGGATTTGATTTTCTGCAGATGCGCTTCCGATTCCTGCATTTCCAGCTCCCGGAAACGCGATTTTTCACCTGCTAATTCGCGCGCCTGGCGCACATCATCATTAATGAACAGGGCGGCCGCCTCGCGCTGATTGGCAATCAGGCGAGCCAGCGTTTCGTCCAATTGCTGACGTTGTTCCGGCGGCAAAACCCAGCCTTGTTTGCGCAAACGGGCAATGTGATTGAGCAGGCCGTGATGCGTGATGTCCGCTGCGTGCCCAATGTTGCTGGCAAAGGCCAGAATATCGTCCAGCCGTTGAGTATCGGCGCGGGTCATGTCTTCGCGGTCCAGCAAGGCCAGATAGGTGGTGATCGCCGTCTCGATCTTGTCCACGGCGTTATCCAATTGGCGCGCCTGCACGAGACGATGGCGGTTATCGCGTTTAAAGCCTGCACGCGCATAGAGCAAGAGCGTCTGCAGCATATCGGCCATCCGCAGGGCCTCGCGCGTGGCGTTTCCCAAGGCAACCGCTGGCACATCGTGTGCCGATTCGTCCAGGTACTGGGGCCGGGCGGGGTCATTGGGATCTGTTCTTTTCGGCAGCCAGCGCGTCAGCAGTGCCGCATACGGTGTCAGCAGCGGCAGGAAAATCAAGGCGATCATGGCGTTGAACACGGTGTGAAAGTTCGCCACCAGGCGCGCATTGTCGCTCTCCAGCCAGCCCATCCAGCCCGGCAGCCATGGCAGCAACAACAACCCCAGCACCACACCGACAACCCGCGTCAGGAGATTGCCCAGCGGCAGGCGACGGGCGGCTGGGTCGTCGCCGGTGACGCCCTCGATCATCGGATTGACGGCCGTGCCGAGATTGGCGCCCAGCACCAGTGCCAACGCGAGTGCGGGCGAGACCAAATGATGCTCCGACAACGACATGATCAGCACGACGATGGCCACACTCGAGTGCGCGGCCCAGGTCAATGCCGCGGACAGCAGCACTGCGGCGACGGGTTGCGTGCCCAATGCATCCAGTATCTGTTCGAGCAAGGGCGCGTCCTGCAGCGGAGCGAATAGCTCCACCAGTTGATGCAGTGATAGCAATAGCAATCCCAAACCTATGAATACCCGGCCCAGGTCACGGGTACGCCCCGGCGGGTAACGGCGAAACATCCATACCCCCGCCAAAATCAGGATGGGGGCCAGCGCGGTCAGGTCGAATGACAGCAACTGCACAATCAGAGTCGTGCCTACGTTGGCCCCCAGCATGGCGGCCAACGCGGGCGCGAGGCCGACAAGGCCCCCGGCTGCAAAACCCGTGATCATCAGCCCCGTTGCCGTACTGCTCTGCAATGCGGCAGTAATCCCCAATCCCGTCGAAAACGCCCGTAATCGCGTTCCCAGGGCACGCCCCAGCGCCGCACCCAAGGCCGCACCGAACGCTCGCTGTACGCCCGTCTGCACCATGTGCACGCCCCACAGCAGCAGCGCCACGTATCCCGCAAAATCGAGGAGGGGTATGAGTCCCGACATAGTCAGCCTGAAAAAATCAACGCCACGGGCCGTTGGATCTGGATTGAAACAAACCTGTCATGTCCAATGATCGCACGGCCGGATGCGAAGGGAAATCGTCATCAAGCAGGGAATTCCAGCTTGTTGTACTAATACCTTATCTCTCTGTCCCCAGTTTGACCAGCATTGTCGATGGGGACCGCTGTCCTCCGCGTATCATGTCTATATGATCCTCATCGTTCCTTTTACAGAGGTTAACCGTGGCAGTCTCCGCTTTTGATCTTTTTAAAATCGGCATTGGGCCATCCAGCTCTCATACTGTGGGACCGATGCGTGCCGCGCTGTTATTTGCCCAGGGCTTGGAGCGGGATCAACTGCTGTCTCAGGTGGCCTCGGTACGGGTAGAGCTATACGGGTCCCTGGGGGCGACCGGCAAGGGGCACGGTACCGACAAAGGCGTCATTTTGGGGCTGATGGGGCAGGCTCCCGACACCGTGGACCCGTCAGCGATTGCGGGGCTGCTGCAGTCGGTGCGCACGAAAGAGTCTCTTGCGTTGTTGGGTCATTTTTCCGTGCCTTTTATCGAGAAAGAGCACATCCTGTTTTATCGCCGTGAGGCCATGGCCGAGCACCCTAATGGCATGAAATTCCATGCCTACGATGCGGTGGGCCATTCCCTGCGCGAAGCCCGTTATCTTTCGGTGGGTGGTGGCTTTGTGGTGACCGCAGGCGCACCGAATAGCCAGATCATCGCAGCACACGATCAGTTGCCGTTTCCTTTTCGCACCAGCCGCGAGTTGATGGAGATGTGCCACGCCGAGTCCTGTACGGTGGCGCAGTTGATGATGCGCAACGAACTCGTGTGGCGTACCCAGGCCGAGGTCGACGCCGCGCTGGATCGCATCTGGCAAGTCATGCAGGATTGCGTCAGCCGTGGGTGCGGCATCAATTACCCCGAAGCAGATGGTGACTTGCCCGGTCCGCTGAAGGTACGCCGCCGTGCGCCCGAGCTATATCGCAGCCTGACACAGCGGGCCGAGCGTACCTTGTCCGATCCCTTGTCCGTCATGGACTGGGTCAATCTGTACGCCATGGCCGTCAACGAGGAAAACGCCGCGGGCGGCCGCGTGGTGACGGCGCCCACCAACGGGGCGGCGGGCATTATCCCGGCCGTACTGCACTATTACGACCGCTTTGTCCCGGGCGCCAACGCCCAGGGCGCCCGCGATTTTCTGTTGACGGCGGCAGCGATAGGCCTGTTATACAAATACAACGCCTCGATCTCTGGTGCCGAGGTCGGTTGCCAGGGCGAGGTCGGCGTCGCCTGCTCCATGGCGGCCGGGGCGCTGGCGGCTGTGCTGGGCGGTTCCGTGAACCAAGTCGAAAACGCGGCCGAAATCGGGATGGAACACAACCTGGGTTTGACCTGTGATCCCGTGGGCGGTCTGGTCCAGATCCCTTGTATCGAGCGTAACGCCATGGCCTCTGTCAAAGCCGTCAACGCGGCTCGCATGGCGCTGCGTGGAAATGGCCAACATTATGTCTCGCTGGATTCAGTCATCAAGACCATGCGCGAAACTGGCGCCGATATGAAAACCAAATACAAAGAAACCGCGCGAGGGGGGTTAGCGGTGAACATCGTCGAGTGCTGAAGGGATAGAGCGCCGCTCGGCGCTGGATGCACGTGGAACCAATAGAAAGCCATAGTTACTTAACGGCCTGTAACCAGTCTGTTTTTTGGATTTCTAGCGGAGCACGACAATCATGACCATTCATTCTGGCATTACTCCTAACGTCCCGATAACTCCCGGCGGGCCCGTCGAGGTTGACAATCTTCAATCCGCCAACGCAGGCGGCACCGTTACCGTCGAACAGTTTTACGATGCGTTGTTCCAGGAGGATGCATCAACACTCAATAGCTGGATAGAGCAGGATTTGATCCCTGAATCGGTTCTGCGCAGCTTGGAGCCACGTACTAAAGAGCCGCTATTGGTCTATCTCATAAAGAATCCCAAGATCAACATACAGGATCAGGTCACGGCGCTGATCTATAAAGTGCCTCAGGAGCTGATCGATGCCCCAGGCAAGGACGGGCAGACGCCTTTGCTTTTGCTTTCCAAGCGTCCTCAATCCTCCGGCATGATGGACGCGTTGCTCAAACGCGGCGCCAATCCCAACGTCAGTGACAAAGACGGATGCACGGTGTTGATGCATTGCATTAAAAACAGCTATTCATCGGACATGGTGCGTTATTTGTGTCGTCACGGGGTGCACCTCAATGCGAAAGATGTCGAAGGGCGTACTGCACTGCATCATGTTGCGTTGATGCAAAATTGCGCGCTCGTTCCTGAGCTGGTGGGCGCCGGTGCGGACAAGACGTCTACGGATGTTTACGGGAAAACCGCTCTCGCTATTGCCAAAGAGCAGAGTTTAGACGGCGATGATCCCGTGCAGTGCGCGTTGCAGGTTAGCCAAGCTGATATGTTGGCGTATCTTGGTAGCATTTTTGGTGATGCTTTCCGCGCCGATTTGCTGAAGGCATCGACTCTCACATGGGAAGCCATCGCAGACACGTTGTCGTATGCGCTAAGTTTATTGCCAGGTTCGGCTAACGCTATCGTCGAGACTGACGTCCAAGCTGGAGAACGCTCGTATAACCAGAGGGAATTAGACAACGAACCCATTGAAGACGTCGTTGTGGGTGCCAATCAGCCCGTGTACTCCGCGTCAGGGGAAACTGTTACTGACAAGTCGGCGTCAGCCACCCGCATCAAGTAAACCTGGTGATTAAAAATGGCGGGCAGAGATATCTCTGCCCGCCATGTCATTTTTGTTCCCTGTGTGGTGACAAAATGGATGGCTACAACGCCAGAAATCCTACAACCACCAGTGCAATCAGCACCACTTTGGCGATCTTGTACACCGTACGATTCCACGCCTTGAACTGCTTGCGCTTTTGATCGATGACCCAGTGTGCATGCGTCAGCTTGTTGATGGCGCCGGTCTGATCGCCGCCATCGTTCGGCGAGCTGGCCGCCGACATCACGACGCGTCCGAACCACCGGTTAAATGCCTCGGCCCATCGCCATTTCAGCGGGCGCTCGATGTCGCAAAACAAAATGATGCGGTTGGCGTCAGACCGGTTGTGGGCTTCGTGGACATAGGTTTCATCGAACACCACGCTTTCACCGTCACGCCAGCTATACGGCTCGCCGTCGACGATGATGTGGCATCTGTCATCATTGGGCGTAGTCAGGCCCAGGTGGTAGCGCAGTGATCCTGCAAAAGGATCACGATGCTTGTTGAGCTTGCCGCCCGGGGGCAGTTCGGCAAACATGGCCGCTTTGACTTTAGGCAGGCCTTTCAGAATGGCGACGGTACGAGGGCACAGTTCCTCGGCCGAGGGGTGACGGGCGTCATACCACTTCAGATAAAACCGCTTCCACCCATATTTGAAAAACGAATTAAAGCCGATGTCGTCATGCTTCTCGGCGGCTTTGATACGGCGCAGCTCGGCCATTTTCAGTGCTTCGTCACGAATGACTTCCCAGTTGTCATCCAGCATCTGCAACTCGGGAATCTCGCGCGAGGGCAGATAGGGAGTCGTCGGCACACGGGAACACAGCACCATAAATGCATTGACTGGCGCGAGCAGCGCGGACTGGTCTAACAGTTGCCGAGAAAGACGCAGACGCACACGGCCCCGAAAATGTGCAAACAGGATGGAGGCCAGCCAGATAACAAGAATCAGCCACTTCATAACGCACAGCTCGTAGTGAGCCAATCGGTAAAAGACAACCTATTTTCTCATAGCTTGGCAAAATATGACGGAGTGAGGGCTTGGCGTACCCGCCCAGACGGCCGACTAGGTACAATTCCGAGCATGTCTGAAGCCGTTATCTCCCAGCCTGCCTTTGTCCATTTGCGCGTCCATTCCGAGTTCTCGGTGGTGGATGGTATTGTGCGCGTGCCCGACCTGATCAAACGGGTCGCTCAACTGGGCCAGCCAGCCGTGGCCCTCACGGATCTGTCCAATATTTTCGGGCTGATCAAGTTCTATAAAGGCGCGCGTGGAAAGGGGGTGAAACCCATTGCGGGCTGCGATGTCTGGCTGACCAACGACGATGACCCCGACAAGCCTTTCCGTTTGCTGTTGCTCGTACGCAACCACAAAGGCTATCTGAACCTCTGCGAGCTGCTGACTCAGTCTTTTTTGACCAATCAGGGTAGAGGCCGTGCCGAAATCCGCCGTGAGTGGCTGGCAGGCCGGGAGGGGCTGATCGTGCTCTCCGGGGGGCGGGGCGGCGATATCGGGCATGCCCTGGATGCGGGCAATGCCGCCACGGCGTTGTCGCTGGCGCGGCAATGGGGGCAATTATTCCCCGGGGCTTTTTACATCGAGCTGCAGCGCAGCGGTGCCGATGGCGATGAGGCCTATACCCAGGCTGCCATGCGCCTGGCCGCCGAGGCTGGGCTGCCGGTTGTGGCCACGCATCCCGTGCAGTTTCTGGACGAAAGCGAATTTCAGGCTCACGAGGCGCGCGTATGTATCTCCCAGGGCGAGATCCTGGCCGATCCGCGCCGTGTGCGCCGCTTCACAAAAGAGCAGTATCTGCTCAGCTCCGAGGAAATGGCGCGGCGTTTTGCCGATGTGCCTTCGGCGCTGGCAAATACCGTCGAAATCGCCAAGCGATGCAATCTGACGCTGGTGCTGGGCAAGCCACGGCTGCCTATTTTCCCCACGCCCGAGGGCGTGTCTCTGGATGACTATCTGGTGCAGCTCTCCGAGGCTGGCCTGGAAAAGCGCCTGGAATTCCTGTTTCCCGACCAGGCTGTTCGCGACGCCAAGCGCGAGCAGTATTACGAGCGCCTGCGCTGGGAATGCAAAACCATCATTCAGATGGGCTTTCCGGGTTACTTCCTGATCGTTCAGGACTTTATCAACTGGGGCAAAAATAACGGCGTGCCAGTCGGCCCGGGCCGGGGCTCGGGGGCGGGTTCGCTGGTGGCGTACGCGCTGGGCATTACCGATCTGGATCCGATTCGCTACGACTTGCTGTTCGAGCGGTTCCTGAATCCCGAGCGGGTATCCATGCCCGACTTCGATATCGACTTCTGCCAGGACAATCGCGAACGCGTCATCGACTACGTCAAGATGAAATACGGCCGCGACGCCGTGAGCCAGATTGCGACGTTCGGTACGCTGGGCGCAAAAGCCGTTGTCCGCGATGCAGGGCGGGTGCTGGACATGCCCTACCTGTTCTGCGATGGCCTGTCCAAACTGATTCCGTTCAACCCGGCCGATCCGTGGTCGCTCGACCGCACGCTGAAGGACGAGCCGGCATTCAAAGAACGCTACGAACAAGAAGAAGAAGTCCGCGCGCTGGTCGACCTGGCCCAGCCCCTGGAGGGCTTGACCCGCAACATCGGCATGCACGCTGGCGGGGTGCTGATCGCGCCGGGCAAACTCACCGATTTCTGCCCCCTGTATTGCCAGCCGGGCCAGGAAAACAGCGCGGTGTCGCAGTTCGATAAAGACGACGTCGAGGCTGCGGGCCTGGTGAAGTTTGACTTTCTGGGGCTGCGAAACTTGACGATTCTGGACTGGGCCGTGCGCTATGTACGCCAGTTTAATGAATCCAAGCGCGAGTTCGACATCATGTCGCTCGAGCTCGACGATCAGGCTGCCTACAAAATTCTGTGCGATGCCAACACGACGGCTGTGTTCCAGCTGGAATCGCGCGGGATGAAAGAGCTGTTGAAAAAGCTCCGGCCCAGCAACTTCGAAGACATCATCGCTATGTTGGCGCTCTACCGGCCGGGTCCGTTGGAATCCGGGATGGTGGATGACTTCGTCAACCGTAAACACGGACGTGCGGCGGTGGATTATTTCCACCCCGATCTGGAAAACACGCTGAAAAGCACCTACGGGGTCATCGTCTACCAAGAACAGGTGATGTTGATCTCGCAGATCATCGGCGGCTACTCGCTGGGCGGCGCAGACCTGCTGCGCCGCGCCATGGGCAAGAAAAAGCCCGAGGAAATGGCCAAGCACCGCGAGTTGTTCGAAAAGGGCGCCAAGGAAAAGGGCCATGACCCGGATCTGGCCGTCAAGCTGTTCGACTTGATGGAAAAATTCGCCGGCTACGGTTTTAACAAATCGCACTCGGCGGCCTATGCGCTGATCTCCTATCAGACCGCCTGGCTCAAGGCCTATCACCCCACCGAGTTTTTGGCCGCCACGATGTCGTCGGATATGGACGACACGGACAAAGTGCAGATTTTCTGCCGCGATGCTCAGGAAAACGGCGTGTTGGTGCTGCCGCCCGACGTCAACGCGTCGGGTTACCGGTTCGAGCCTGTTCAAGACGAGCACACCAAACAGGGCAAACCGCCGCGCACCATGCGCTATGGTCTGGGGGCAGTCAAAGGAACAGGGCAGGGCGCCGTCGAAGAAATCCTGCGTGCACGCCAGGCAGATGGTCCGTTTGCAAATCTTTTCGACTTCTGTCGGCGCGTCAACAAGCATGCCGTGAATCGGCGTACGATCGAGGCCTTGATTCGCGCCGGTGCGTTTGACACCATCGAGCCCAACCGCGCGGCCATGCTGGCCTCGGTCAGCACCGCGATGGACGCCGCCGAGCAGGCTGCTCGCAGCGCGAATCAGGCCTCCTTGTTTGGAGACGACAGCGGCGACGTGGTCGCAGGCGAACTCAGCAAAGTCGCCCCGTGGAACCTGCATGCCAAGCTGACCGAGGAAAAATCCGCGCTCGGCTATTACTTCAGCGGCCATTTGTTCGATCACTGGCGCGACGAAGTCCGCCGCATCGTGCCTACGCAGCTTGCACGTATCGAACCACAGCGAGATTTGCAATGGATGTGCGGCGTGTTGGCGGGCGTGCGCACGATGATGACCCGACGCGGCAAAATGGTATTCGCAGTTCTCGATGACGGCACCGCCCAATTGGAAATTTCCGTCTTCAACGAGCTGTACGAAAAACACCGTTCCCGCCTGCGCGAAGACCAGTTGATCATCGTCCAGGGCAAAGTCAGCAATGACGATTATTCGGGCGGCATGCGCATCGTGGCGGATCAGCTTTACGATTTGCAGTTGGCTCGCGAGGCGCGCGCCAAATCGCTACGCGTCAAGCTCAACGGCCAGGCCGACGCCAAACGCCTCTACCAGATGCTCAACCCATTCCGGGCCGAGCCCGAAAATGGCGTTCCTGGCGTGCCCGTTGATATTATTTACGAGCGTGACAACTTCTTGTGCACGGTACGGCTGGGTGAGGAATGGCGTGTGCGCATGGCCGATACCTTGCTTGACAACCTGACCGCCTGGGCTAATCCTGACGGGGTAGAGGTGACCTACTGATGCAACCGCTACGCATACTCCACTCCGAGGCGGCCGTCGCGTTTGGCGGGCAAGAACACCGCATTTTCAAGGAAATGCATGCTATGCGCGCGCGCGGCCATCACATCGAGGCCGTTTGCCAGCCGCAAGCCCAGTTGGTACCGCGTCTGCGTGACGCGGGGTTTACGGTGCATACCGTGCCCATGGGCGGCCTGGTCAAATATCTGCAGGGTGTCGTCGCCGTGCGGCGCATTCTGCTGGAGGGCAATTACGATGTGGTCAATACGCATAGCCGTATCGATACCCTGATTGCCGGCACGGCGGGACGTTTGGCCGGTACGCCGCTCATCGTGCGCACGCGCCATCTAGCCAGTAAAGTCGGATCCATGCTGTCCTACACCTGGCTGCCGCATCGCGTCACCACGGTCAGCGAATATGTGCGCCGTTATTTGGTCAGCCGGGGTGTGCCGGCCGAACATACCGCCACGCTGTATTCCCCCGTTGTTCTGCCGCCGCCTGTCGAACACTCGACATTGCGCGGCGAGTTGGGCTTGGCCGAGGACGATATCGTCGTGGGCTGTGTCGCCGTGATGCGCGCAGCCAAAGGCCATAAGAGCCTGATCGATGCCATGCGCCCCTTGATGGCGACACGGCCCAAGCTGCACATGGTATTCGTGGGCTCTGGTTCGCCGACGTTCGAAAACACCCAGGCCTACATTCAGGAACTGGGCCTGCAGGACCGCATCCACCTGATGGGGACGCGGCGCGATGTGCCCAACCTGCTCGCGGGCTTTGATCTGTTTGCGCTGGCCACCGAACAAGAGGCGTCCGGCACGGTATACGTCGAGGCCGAAGCCGCAGGCCTGCCGGTCATTGGTACGGATGTCGGCGGCGTATCCGAAATGATGCGCGACGGCGTGACCGGCATCCTGGTGCCGCTGCATGATCACGCCGCATTGCAAAGCGCGTTGGAGCGCTTGATCGACAACCCCGAACTGCGCCGCGAAATGGGCGAAGCCGGCCGTCGCATGGTGTGGGAAGAGGGCGTGTTTTCTCCCGCGCGTTTGGCGGAGAACACCGAGGCGGTATACCGTAAATGGTTGGCGGAGCGCCGATCGTGAACCCTGTCACCAGTGATCTCGCGTCCGCGACCCGCACCAACGGTCATGCGGCCCAGCCCAGCAGCCGCGCCGTTCTGGCGTAACGTGCTCAAGAGTGAACCCGCATGTCTAACGCGCCCAACGTTCCCGTCCTGATGTATCACCACGTTCACCCGGCTGGCGGCATGATTGCCGTGACGCCCGAGGTGTTCGAACAACAGATCGCAGGCTTGGCCCGCGCAGGCTATACCTCGCTGAGCGCGCAGCAGTTCGCCGATTATCTGGCCGGCGGCACCGTTCCGGAAAAATCCGTTCTCATCACCTTTGACGACGGCTATCTGAATAACTGGACCTACGCGCATCCGATTCTGCAACGCCATGGCATGAAAGCCATCCTGTTTCTGATTACAGGCTGGCTCGGTCAGGGAGACGTGCGGCCTTACGAGGGGCAGGGCTTACCCGTGCCGCATTCGCCCGATCATCATGAAAGCAAACGCCTGGTCGCCGAAGGCCGCACTGACGAAGTGATGTTGCGCTGGAGTGAGGTGCGCGCGATGTTGGCGGCCGGGACCTTCGAGGTGCATTCCCATACGCATACCCATACTCGTTGGGACAAGGAATGCGGCCCTGACGTCGCTGCCAAGCGCGAGCACGTTGCCCAAGAATTAACAGATTCCCGTGCGGCCCTCGTCCACCAGCTGGGTGACGTCAGTGATCATCTGTGCTGGCCACAAGGCTATTTTGACGACGACTACGTACAGATGGCCCGCGAGGCGGGCTTCAAACATCTGTACACCACCGATGCCTTGGGTCAAAACCTGCCGGGCACCAATCCCGAGCACATCTATCGTTTTGCGGTGCGCAACCTCGGCGGATCCTGGCTGAACCGCCGCATCTGGATGTCCCGTCATCCCATCGTGGGCCCGCGTTATCACGCCTGGAAAGCGTGGAAAAGACGGCTGAGGAATCGCAAATGAAGCTCTCGGTCATCATCATCACCAAAAACGAGGCCAAGCACATCGTGGGGTGCCTGGAATCGGTGGCCTTTGCCGACGAATTCATCGTGGTGGATTCCGGCAGCACCGACAATACCGTTGAGCTCGCGCGCGATTTTGGCGCACGCGTCGAAATCACGCCCGATTGGCCGGGATTCGGGCCACAGAAAAATCGTGCGCTTGATCTGGCCACTGGCGATTGGGTGCTGTCCATTGACGCCGACGAGCGCGTCACCCCCGAGCTGGCCCGCGAGATCCAGGCAGTACTCGCGGCACCGAAGGCCGACGCTTATGACATCCCTCGGTTGTCGGAATTCTGTGGCCGTTTCATTCGCCACAGTGGCTGGTGGCCCGACTATGTGCTGCGCTTGTTCAAGCGCAGCACCGGGCGCTTTACCGATGCTGCAGTACACGAACGTGTCGTGCCGCAAGGCCCCGTATTGCAACTGAAGGGGCATTTCGAACATTATCCTTATCCCAATCTGGATGCGCTGATCAACAAGGTCAACCGTTATTCTTCGGATGCCGCAGCAATGATGTACGCCCGTGGCAAACGGGCGACGGTGTTCAGCGCACTGGGACATGGCTTTTGGACTTTTGTGCGTATTTATTTGATTCGTCGAGGGTTTCTGGACGGACGCCACGGCTTGGTGCTGGCAGTGACGGCAGCGGCAGGCAGTTTTTTTCGCTACGCCAAGCTCAGCTTTCTGTCTGACCAGGGTAAATAATTCTCTGCAGTGAAGATCCTTTACACCAATTTCCACCCGCGTAACGGCGGCGGCCATACGACCTACATCACCAGTCTGGCAAAAGCGCTGGCGGGTGATCATGAGATCACCGTGGCTGCGCCGGATACGAGCCGGCTGTTTCGCTATGCAGGCGCCATTCCCGGTGTGCGCACCGTTGGCATGCGTTTCACGACGCGGCTGTCATCCTGGTTTGGCGAACGCGCGGCATTGAGGCGTCTGATTGCGCAGGAGCGTTACGACATCATTCACGTCAACGGTTCGGCGGACCATAAGCAGGTCATGCTCGCATTGATCGGCATGCGCCATCGTCCGCGCGTCGTGTTCACCAAGCATAACGATCACCCGCTGGATTCCTTGGGCCATCGCATGCGGGCTGCCATGGCGACGGATCATGTCATTGCCGTCAGCGACTTTGTGCGGACTATGGTGATGGCATCGCCATACCGGCGTGTGCCGATCACTACGATCCGGCATGGCATCGATACCGATTATTTTGCTCCGCTTGATGTTACGCAGTCTCCGGACGCCGAATCCTCGGTAGAAACGCTGCGCGATCACTATTTCGGTCCCTCGTGGCGCGGTCGTTTGCTGCTTGGTAGCGCTGGCGGCACCGATTACGCAAAGGGATGGCTCGATCTGGTCGATGCTGCAGGCAGTCTCCCTGCAGATCTGCGCGAACGCATTTTCATACTCGTGGCAGGCGATCTCCCGAATGACGACAAGCGCGCACGCGTACGCGCGGCAGGCATGCAGGACCAGGTCTTTTTCCCTGGCTTGCTGGACGACGTCCGGGATGCGCTGGCCTGCTGCCATGTCGGCTTCGTGCTTTCCTATCGCGAAGCCTTGTCGTATGCCTGTCGAGAGGTGATGTCGCTGGGCTTGCCTGCATTGGTAAGCAATGCGGGCGGCCTGCCGGAAAATGTGCGAGACGGCGAAGATGGCTGGATCGTGCCTGTGCGCGATGTTCCCGCTATTGCTCGAACCTTGACCGTGATGTTGCAAGATCCCAGCCGGGTATCCATCATGGGCGCCGCAGCGCGGCGTAGTGCCGTCGACTTTTTTGGTCTCGACGATTTTGCTCGTGCGACCTTGGACGTTTATCGAAATACCGTGTCGGCTTGAGTTGACACCAGAGACGTGTTGACGATGTTTATCTCTCAGCGGTTCTCATCGTGGCAGGCCGCTACCATCTCGGTATGCCGTTAATCCGCTGATCAGGGCGCCATCACACGGGATGCTTCAGTGGCGAGGTTTCGAGCTCGAGGCGCGCCAACCACTGAAGTGCATCATCGCGATCCCGGCCGCACATTTCCAACGAGGGCTGCAGGCCCGAGCAACAGGATGGCCGCTCAGGCTGGCCAAAAATCCGGCAACGCATCATGTCATCCAGTTGGATACACGGCACACCCGCCGGCTTGCCGTGCGGCATGCCTGGAATCGCGCTGGAAATCGAGGGCGCCGTGCAGCATGCACCGCACCCTGCACGGCATTCAATGGCGGCACCCACGTTTACACCCATCCCCGCAACCAATACACGAGCAGGCCGGCATATTCCTTGATAATGCTGCGGCTGGCATCGAGCGTTCGCATATGCGGTAACCAAGGCGTCACCGACCCATCGGGCGGCAAGAAAATCTGTGGCGGTGTCGAGGCCGGAATGGCGGACACGCCTTGCTTGGAAAAGGCGGCCATCGCGCGCGGCATATGCAGCGCGGAAGTCACCAGCAGGATGCGCTTGAATCCATGCTCTTTCAGTTCCTCTTCGGTCTGCGTGGCATTTTCATAGGTCGTGCGGCTGGCGTTTTCCAGCACCAGGGCGCTCTCGGGGACGCCTTGTTGCTTCATCGTATAGGCCATGCCGCGAGCCTCGCTGATATCGCCTTCCAGCGCCCCACCCGACAAGACCACTTTGGGCGCGCGCCCGGCCTTGTACAGATTCGTGGCGGTATCCACCCGCACGATCGCGGTGTCCTTATCGTAGGGTAAAAACCAGTTGGCTCGGCCATTCGCCGTGTTGCCGCCCAAGACCACAATGGCGTCGGCGACTGGCAGTTCTGCCGCAGGCAGGTGCGGGTAGCGAGCCTCGAGCGAGCCTCCCAACCATATCGACGTCGCAGGCAGTGACCAGGCAGCCAACCAGATGACACCTGCGGCAGCGAGGGCTGCGCCCGTCTTGCGCAGGCGAAACAGTCCCAGTACCAAACCCAGAACGACCAAAGTTACGCAGAGATTCTGCGGAATGATGAGGTTGGCCAGGTAAGTCGTAAAAGTCATGTAAAAAAATCCGGTCAAGCAGGTTGCAGCAGGTCGCCGATTTCACGTTCGACTTCGTCGGCAGCGGGCCAGTTCCCGTCCGATCCAAGGCAAACCGCACGCGGTGACCAGGGGCCCGTACGTCCTGGACTGGTGACACCAAATAGCGTCAGTTGCGATGCATCGGCGGCCGCGGCGATATGCGATACCCCAGAATCATTACATATCACCAATGAGGCGCGAGTCGTCAACGCGGCAAACGCTCCCAGAGGGGTGGCAGGCAGCAGACGCGCGGTCGGCGCATTGCGCTGTGCTTGCTCAACCTCGGCAGGAGGAGGGCACATTACCACGGTATGGCCACGTGCCTGTAACGCACGCGTTAACGTATCAAAATGTGGCCAGACTTTAACCTTGCCTTTGTGCAGGCCGGTGGCCGTGGGGGCAATCAGCACAAAACGCTGTGCTGTCAGGCCGCCTTCACGCAACAGCGCATCTGCTGCCTCGTGCTGGGCGGCCGTGATGGGTAAATTCAGCGTTGGACCGGGCTGTTCCGTACCTGCCGGCAGTCCCCAACGCGTCAAAGCGCTGCGTGTCAGGTAATACCAGGATTGCACGGCGTGCAGGCTGGGGTCCGGCTTGGCAATCGGCCAGCGCAATAGCAGGCTGCGTCCATCGTCCCGATAGCCGGCGCTGGGAATTCCGGCCAGCCGAAACGTCGCAGCACTCGAGAGAGAGTCGGGCAGGGTCACGCCCCGCACTCGCTTCGCGGCCGCCCCCCAATTGCGCCGATGGTCGCGCACGGCGCGGTAATCCTCCTTCAGACGGCCCTTCATGGGGATGAAGTCATGTTTGACCACACCGTCCAGCAAATCGCGCGCCCAGGGGCGTGCGCAGACGACAACTGGCAAGCCAGTTGCGCTCAGCAGGGCCAGGCTAGGCAGGCTCATGCAAACATCGCCGACCCAATTGGGCAGGCGGACATACAGGCAAGAAATCTCTGATGTGGGCAACTTCGGTTCCTTGGAACGGTCGAACGGTACAATCCCGAGCACAATTGTATAAAAGCGAGCCCCCTCTTGAATTCTGACGCACGTCACGCACCCGCTGGATCTCATCCGGTCAAGTCCGAACTCTGGAAACGCGTCTACAGCCGCGTCGGTTCCTACTGGAAGGGCCTGCTGCTGGCTATCTTGCTGATGGCTGGCGCCGCCGCCACGCAGCCGACGCTGGCCATCATCATGAAGCCCCTGCTCGATGAGGGTTTCGCCGGCACCAAGCCGTATTACGTGTGGGCGATCCCCCTCGCCGTGGTGGGTCTGATCTTCTTGCGGGGAGTATGTAACTTTTTCAGCGATTACTTGTTGGCCTGGGTGGCCAATAATGTCCTGCTCGGCATGCGCCGTGACATGTTCGAGCGGCTGCTGGGGTTGCCCGATGCGGACTTCAAGCGCGGCGATACCGGCCGGCTGCTCAATCGCTTTACCATCGACGCCGGCAACGTCACTGGCTACGCCACCGATGTGCTCACCGTCCTGGTACGCGAAACGCTCGTCGTGATCGCGTTGATTTGCGTGCTGCTGTACATGTCCTGGATGTTGACGCTGATCATCCTGGTCATGTTGCCCGTTTCTGTGCTGATTGCGCGTACCTTCATTCGGCGCCTGCGTCGCATCAATCGCGAAACGGTCAATATGAACGCCGAGTTGACCCGTGTCGCCAGCGAGGGTATCAATGGCCAGCGCGTCATCAAGCTGTTCGACGGCTATGAGGCCGAGCGCGGCCGTTTTGCTTTCGTGAATGCGCGTTTGCGCCGCTTCGCCATGCGGACTGCCACGGCCGATGCTGCCATGACGCCGCTGACCCAGGTCTGCATCTCGATCTCTGTGGCTGCCATCATCGCCGTAGCGCTCAGCCAGGCCAATCACGGCAATCTGACCGTCGGTAGCTTTGCGTCTTTTATGGCTGCGCTGGCCCAGATTTTCGACCCCATCAAACGCCTGACCAACCTCGCCGGCAAAATGCAGAAAATGCTGGTGGCCGCAGAGAGCGTCTTTACCCTGATCGATCAGGAGCCCGAAGTCGATACCGGCAAACGCACCTTGCCCGAGCCGGTGCGCGGGCGCATCGAGTTCCGTCAGGTCACGCATCGCTTTCCCGATGCCGAGCGCGACACCTTGCACGACGTTTCCTTTCAGATCGAACCCGGGCAGACTGTCGCCTTGGTCGGACGTTCAGGCAGCGGCAAGACCACACTGGCCAATATGCTGCCGCGTTTCGTCCTGCCGGGGTCGGGCGATATCCTGATCGACGATGTACCGATCAATGAACTGACGTTGCGCAGCCTGCGTTCCCATTTGTCCTTGGTCAGTCAGGACGTAGTGTTATTTGACGACACCATCGCCGCCAACGTGGGTTACGGGGCATTAGGGCAGGCGAGCGACGAACAGATACGCGATGCGTTGGCCGCTGCCAACCTGCTCGAGTTCGTCGATGGCCTGCCGCAGGGCATGCACAGTGCCGTCGGCGAAAATGCCGCCCGCTTGTCGGGTGGGCAACGTCAACGCTTGGCGATTGCCCGCGCGCTGATTAAAAATGCCCCTATCCTGATTCTGGACGAGGCGACTTCGGCACTCGATAACGAGTCCGAACGTCAAGTTCAGGCGTCGCTCGAGCGCCTCATGCGCGGCCGCAGCACGCTGGTGATTGCACATCGTCTCTCCACCGTGCAAAACGCCGACCGCATCATCGTTCTGGATGGCGGCCGTATTGTTGAGCAAGGCCCGCATGCCGAGCTATTGGCAGCCCAGGGCCTCTATGCTTCGCTCTACAACATGCAATTCCGCGAGGACTGACTCGCTTTTTCGCGCGGTGAGCCATTCATCCGAGGTTCACCGCGTGTCGTGCCGGTCGATGGCCGATACACTTCGGTGCCCATCCCTGGATGCTGTGGCCCTGCCGGCAACCGCCGTTTCCCCGTCCATGACAGCAAACTTGGCGTCACACGCACCGTGAAGTCTGTGCGTTGACGTGTCCTGACAATTGGCTGAAGGTAAACTGATCTGATTCCGCTGCAATGGTGGGAATCCGCCATGACAGCGCCCTTGTGTTGCCCTGAGTGCGGACGAAGCCTTGGCACGTCGATGTCTCTGGCAATATCTATACAGATCCGGGTACGCCAATGCTAGAGTTTCTGCAGACCCTTCATTGGGGGGCGGTATTTCAAATCATCCTTATCGATCTCCTGTTGGGGGGCGATAACGCCGTCGTGATTGCCTTGGCCTGTCGCGGTTTGCCCCCGGACAAGCGCATGCAGGGCGTTCTATGGGGCAGCGCCGGCGCCGTCATGCTGCGCGTCGTCCTGATCAGTTTTGCTTTGGCCTTACTGAGCGTGCCGTTTCTCAAAGTCTTCGGTTGCCTGCTGCTGCTCTGGATCGGCATCAAATTGATGGTCCCTCAATCCGGCAGCCACGACAAGATCCAAAGTACGGCGTCTGTGCTGACGGCAGTCAAAACCATCATCGTGGCGGATTTTGCGATGAGTCTGGACAATGTCATCGCCATTGCGGGGGCTGCTGAAAATACCCATGCCGACCACCAGATCTTCTACGTCATTTTTGGCCTGCTTGTCAGCGTGCCCATCATCATCTGGGGCAGCACCCTATTACTGAAGCTGATAGACCGTTTTCCCCTGTTGGTTGCGTTCGGGGCAGGGCTGCTAGGGTGGATTGCGGGCGGCATGTTCATCACAGACAGCTACTTTGTGCAGCGCCTGGGGCAGCCCACTACAGCGGCCAAGCTTGCCGCAGAGTTGGCGGGTGCATTCGTTGTCGTTGCCGTGGGCAAGCGGCTGGCCGCGTACCACCGCAGGCGGGAGCAAAAGTCGCGTGACTTGCTTTAAACGTAACTAATATATCCGGAGCCGGCCAGGCTCAGTCAGACTTCAAAATAGCTCCGCCTATTGAGAGCAAAATCGTTTTATATCGGTCTTTGTGTGGGTACGGTCAACCTGTCCATGTCCCAGAATGCGGCCACTGGTCAGACCCGCTTCGCTGAGAAACGATGCCCTTCAAACCAGGATAATGTCGTATTGCTCTTGCGAATAAGCCGTCTCGACTTCCAGCGAGACGGGCTTGCCGACGAAATCCCCCAGCATCGCCAGATGCTGGCTTTCTTCTTCCAGGAACAGATCCACGACATTTTGCGAGGCCAGAATACGGAACTCGCGCGGATTGAACTGACGCGCTTCGCGCAAAATCTCACGCAGGATTTCATAGCAGACCGTACGGGCCGTGCGCACATTCCCCCGCGACTCGCACATGGGGCAGGGCTCACACAACTGATGCGCCAGCGAGTCCCGCGTGCGTTTGCGCGTCATCTCCACCAGCCCCAATTGGGTAAATCCGTTTACCGTCATACGGGTGCGATCACGCGCCAGCGCCTTTTTTAGTTCGGCCAACACCGTTTCGCGGTGCTCCAGATCCTCCATATCGATGAAATCGAGGATAACAATGCCCCCCAGATTACGCAGCCGCAATTGGCGAGCAATAGCTTGAGCCGCCTCCAGATTGGTCTTGAAAATCGTGTCATCGAAATTACGGCCACCCACAAAGCCACCCGTATTGACGTCCACGGTGGTCAGCGCTTCCGTCTGGTCAATAATCAGGTATCCCCCTGATTTCAGATCTACCCGGCGTGACAGGGCTCGTGCGATCTCGGCATCCACATTGGCCGTATCGAATAGCGGCCGCTCGCCGCTGTAATGTTGAATACGGTCCGCCACCGATGGCGTATAGAGACGAGCCCACTCGATCAGTGAGGTGGTCGTCGTGCGCGAATCTACCTGGATGACTCCCGTATTGACGCCAACCATGTCGCGCAGCACGCGTTGCTCGAGCGTCAGATCATGATGCAGCAGGGCGGGGGCGGGATTGCTGCGAGCCGCGGCCTGTACGCTCGCCCAGAGCTTACGCAGGTACTCCAGATCCGCACTCAGCTCATCGTCCGTGGCGCCTTCGGCTTGCGTACGTACGATCAAGCCACCTTTCTCGTCCTCAGGGATGAGTGCCTGCAGGCGTTCGCGCAATTGAATCCGCTCGGCCTCCGAGTCAATCTTTTGCGAGATGCCAATATGCGGGTCATGCGGCAAGTACACCAGCATACGGCCGGCGATACTGATTTGGGTCGAAAGGCGGGCGCCTTTGGTGCCCAGCGGGTCTTTGATCACCTGCACCATCAGGGTCTGACCCTCAAATAACAGCTTTTCGATAGGCGTAGGGGTCAGGCCCTGGCTGCGTTCGCTGCGGTTCTCTCGCAGATCCGCTATATGAATAAAAGCGGCGCGCTCCAGGCCTATCTCTATAAAGGCACTCTGCATCCCGGGCAGCACCCGCACCACACGGCCCAGATAAATATTTCCCACATGTCCGCGCTGAATACTGCGTTCTACGTGCAACTCCTGTACTGCGCCCTGTTCCACCAGGGCAACCCGTGTTTCAAAGGGGGTGATATTGATCAGGATGTCTTCGCTCATAAGCTCAGGTCGCGTTATCGTGGATTCAACTTGAATAGTAAACGGTGACAGAGGGCTGCCGAGCTTTATATCGCTTTATAGTGAATAGATGGGCTGATATGGTCGATGCACCCCGGTTGTACAGGACAAAACGGCGCGGAAATCAGTCCGAATCAGCCTTGTCCCCAAATTATTTGCAGATTTATCGGCCGATTTGCCAACGCCTTAAAATATCGTGTATAGTCTCGCTCCTTCGCTGCTTGAACACGAATTCAGACGAAACGCAGTTTCGATTGAGACGGGATCAGGCGGTGGGGCCGAAGTGGTAACGCAGTAAATTCCCGCGATGATGATTGTTTGAGATCTAGTTGCACCGAATTTAAAAAGTGTGTTAATATTTCGGGCTCGGCAGTTGGTGAGGTTAGGGTTAACCCTGATATCCCGAATGACCGAGGCAGCGGCTGGGGCGACCTGGTGGCTGTGAGGTGATGAAGAGTTCAGATCGGCGAAATAAATCGATTTGACAGCGTGAAAAAAAGCCTTCATAATCTCGTTTCTCTGCTGCTGACACAGTAGCAG
>NZ_BAAGVF010000006.1:0-1479772 GCF_054781015.1 Bordetella muralis
ACATCCTACACTCAGGCACACTCGCCTATGCAACAGTAGGAACACAGGCCGCAGACGATGAAGGTTCGGCCCTTGCTTGGCAACTGGTGTCCGTTTTACATCCGCAGGCCTAGCGACAACATGAAGTTGCGCGGGTCGCCGTAGTAATTGCTGATGCCTGTCGCGTCGACCTTGCGGTAGTAGACCTTGTCGAATACGTTGTTGACGTTTAGCTGCAGGCGCACGTTTTCGTTGAAATCGTAGGCGGCCATCAGGTTGTAGACGGCATAGCCGCCTTGGCGGGCTTCGATGCCGCGGCTGGTGGCGTAGGTGCTGCTTTGTGCCTGCACGCCGCCGCCGATGGTCAGGCCGTGCAAGGCGCCGGGGAAACGATAGGTGGTGAACAGGCGCAGCAGGTGGCGGGGATCGAGGGTGCGAATGGGCTGTCCGATGTTGGTGTCGGATGCATCACGCACATATTTGGTCTGGGTGTTGGTGTAGCCGGCCATGATGTGCCAGTTCGGCGTGATCTCGCCGGTCAGTTCCAGTTCCCAGCCTTGGCTGCGCGTCTTGCCGCCCGCGACTTTGCAGTAGCCGTTGGGGTAGTTGGGCAGGCAAGGGTTGGCGCTGTTGGCATCGTCCATCGCGCGGCCCGTGTTGTTGATGCGGAATACCGATGCGCTGAAATTCAAGCGGCCATCGAGGAATTCACCTTTCAAACCGGCCTCGTAATCTTCGCCGGTGATGGGGTCCAGCAGATTGCCGGTCGCATCGTAGGCGTCTTGCGGCACGAAGATTTCGCTGTAGCTGCTGTAGAGACTGAAGTTGTCGTTCAGATCGTAGATGAGGCCGACATAGGGGGTAATCTCGCGATCGATGCTGTAGTTGCTGTCGGAATCGCCAGGAACTTTGTAATCCCACCATGTGGCGCGCGCGCCTAGCAGAACAGTCAGGGGATCCGTGACAGAGATGCGGCCTACGGCATAGGCGGCTTGTTGTTTGACGATGTTGTTCGTGGCTTTGTAATAGGTGCCCGCGGTTTCATCGGTGGGCTCGGGATAGCTGGTATAGGGATTCCAATCGCGGATGTCGACGTTGTTCAGGGGACCGAGATTGAAGTAACCGCTGGAACCGGTGGTACGGGTGTAGTTGCTTTCCAGGCCAACGGTCAGGTGATGTTTGCGACCGAGCACCGTCAAAGGACCATCGGCCACGAGTGCGAGGGCATTCTGATCGCTCGCCGAGTCGGGATAGACCGATGTCGTCACGTTGTATAGATATGGGTTTGTCGTGCCGGCGCGCGTGATGTAGCTCTGCTTGAAGCCGCCATCGAAATAACGGAATCGTGTATTGGCGGCGCTGGCTTTGACTTTCCAGTCGTTATCAAAGCGGTGTTCCAGTTCTAGCGAGGCTTGCTGGTTGTAGCGGTTCCAATGATTCCACGCGGCGCCCAGATAGGTGTCGCGCGAGAAATGCAGCGAGCTGCCATCAAAATCCCGGGGGAGTCCGCCCCACGCACCGGTGGCCTTGAGCTCGGTGTGTTGGAAACTCGCGGTGAGGGTGGTGTTGTCCGTCAAGTCGGCTTCCAGCACGCCGTAGAACACGCGGCGTTTTTCTTCGCGCGCGTCCTGGAAAAAATCTTTGTTATCCAAGACGGCGACGACGCGGCCGCGCAGGCTGCCCGATTCATTCAGGGGGCTGGAAATATCGGCTTCGACGCGGTTGCGATCCCATGAGCCTGTCATGAGTTTGACGCCGGCCTGGAATTCAGGAGTGGGGCGTTTACGCACGAGATTGACGGTGGCAGATGGGTTACCCGATCCACGCAGAATGCCGGCAGCGCCGCGCAGTACCTCGACGCGATCGAGGACGGCAGTATCCGGTTGAATAAAGGTCGAGCCCGATTGATAGACGTTCAAACCGTCGATCTGCAGAGAGTCGATCTGAAAGCCGCGCGAATAGTAGGTCACGCGTTCGCTGTCGGTGTAGTCCACAGTGACGCCCGGCGTATTCTGCATGACGTCGTGCAGGTCCGGCATGTCGCGATCGTCGATGAACTGGCGCGAGATGATGGTGACGGGCTGTGGTGTTTGGCGGATCGATGTTTCGCCTTTGAATACCGAGGTCGTATGGCCGCCATAATTGCCGGAGTTTTCGGTTGAGGCCAGGGACGAGGCGGTTACGGTGACGGGGGCTAGTGTGACGTCGCCGCTGCTGCGAGGCGCGGATTTTCTTTCCAGCACATAGGCGCCGTTGGCGCTGCGCCGTGCTTGCCAGCTCGACGCGGCGAGCACTTGCCGCAGGCCTTCGTCTACCGTGTAGCGTCCTTGTACACCCGGCGAAGTCTCGTTTTGCAGTGCATTGGCGTCGAATGTCAATGCAATGCCGGCCTCGGAAGCAAACTGATTGATCGTAGGCAGCAACGGACCCGCCGAAATCTGATAGGTCCGTATGGCGACCGACTCCTCAGCGGGGGCTGCGTGGGTGGCGAGCGGTGCGAGATTGAACGACATGGCCGTGCTCAGCATGAGCAAGAGCTGGGCTTTGGGGAATACGCGTGTGGGCGAAGGCGAGAGAGTTGGCTTCGTGGGCAGGTGTCGCAGCGGCATATTGAAACGGACGTTGATCGTCGATGTTCACGGATACCAAGGAGGCCGAATGGCGCCGTGATTTCTTGCAATCCAATTTGTTTCCGGTTGAAACGGGTGACGCTGACCAGATAACTGTCACGAGGCTCGAAATGAGGTAGTGCGACGGAGCGCCTCAGGTCCGCGGTTCAATCCAGGTGAGATAACGCGTCAGCCGCCGTACCTGCAAGGGATGGCTGTTTTCCAGCGCGGCCAGCGCTAATTCCGGTTTGAACAGGGGGAATACGCCGGAGACTTCCACGTTGGCCAGACTGTCATCCAAGAATAGATAACCGCGCTGATAGGCCTGGAACCGCTCGACGAATTGCGACAGGCGCATATTGGTAGCCACCAGCGAGCCGTTGCGCCAAGGCGCAAAATTGCTGGCGGCCAGCGCATCATGCTTCTCGACGGGCCCGGCTTGCAGGCCGCGGTCCTCGAATGTCGCGCGATGGCTCGCCTGGATGATCATCGTGGCGTCGGGCGCACCCTTCGGAATAACGCGCACTGCATGTTCGTTGACCCAGACCTTGCTGTGCGTATCGGTGACGCGAACCATGAACTCGGTGCCTAGCGCTTGGACCTCGCCATGGCGGGTCTGCACAACAAAGGGCCGTGATCGTGCGACGTTGTCGGAATGGGTCTTGGTATAGAGCCGTCCGGCGCGCAAGACAATACGACGGGTATCGGCAGTGAAATCCACGTCTGCCGCGCTGTTGGTATCCAGGATGGCTACACTGCCGTCGGATAGGGGCAGGGGAGTGATTTCGCCGACAGCGGTTCGAAAATCCGCCGTCCATCTGGCACGGTGAGCATCGTCACTCATCCAGAGTCCCAGAGGCAGCAGCGCTGCGCTGGCGGCGGCCCAACCCAGTAGCCGGCGTCGTCCGTGATCGACGTTCTGTAATGTCGGCAGCGCGACATGGCCAGGCACTGCTGCGAACTGTTGCTGCACTGCCTGGACTTTGGACCAGGCGTTGCGATTCTCCGGATGACGTGCCATCCAGGCCGACCAAGCTGCATGGGCGGCCTCATCCGCCTGCGAGGCTTGCAGACGGGCGAACCAGCGAGCCGCTTCTTTGATGGCAGCACGTTGTTCGGCCGTCGAGGAAAAAGAAGCGGTCATGGTCGTGCTCAATCCATCAGCAAGCAGCAGCGTTCCATGGCCCGAGCCATATAGTGGCTGACGGTCCGCTCCGAGATGCCCAGGCGCTGTGCGATGGCGGGATAGGTGGCGCCCTCGATGACCGACAGCAAAAAGGTCTGTTTTACTTTGGCTCCCAGGCCGTTGAGCATGCGGTCGAGCTGGATGAGTTGTTCCTGGATCAAGGCTTGCGCTTCAAGCGACGGTTGGTGCTCGACGGGCAGTGCTTGCAGGACCTGCAGATAGGCTTGTTCCAGTGCGCGCCGTCGCCACAGGTCCACGACCAGGCCACGCGCTATCGTGGTCAAGTAGCTGCGCGGCTCTTGTATCCGATCAGCCAGACGGGTTTGCAATACGCGCACGAACGTATCGTGGGCGACATCGGCCGCATCATGATGGTCGCCCAGTTTGCGGCGCAGCCAACTGTTTAACCACGTGTGATGGCTTTGATATAGCGTGCCGACGCATTCAGTGGCTGATGGAGGCAACGATCGTGCAGGGACGGCAGGCAAAGGCATCGGGCATGCGCGGTTAAGTTTTGTAATGAGAACGTGTCTTATTAGTGATTATATAGAGGTTCGTGGCGCAGGTGCTGGTTCTGTGCCCAAGTACGCTGGCCGCCGGTTGCGCCATGCTGGGGGCGTAGCCGGTGAGGTGAGAGGAAATTGCCTGGCGCGCACTGCGTTGGTGCGTCGGCAGGCCAAACAAATCGAAGGGTGTAGTGCGGTCCAGTGCGGTCCAGTGGCGCGTCAGAACTGATAGCTGACGCTCAATCCCGCGCTCCAGTTGCGGCCAGGGGCGGGTTCAAAGTAGCGGTCATTACCATCGTTGACGATGACTGAGCCTACGTAATTGCGGTCGAACAGGTTGTCTACGCGAGCGTAGGCGTTCCATTCCCAAGGGCCTCGGCGCCAAAGATAGCCCGTAGAGACCGAGGCGACGAAATAGCCGGGGGCCGTGTCGCTATTGGCGTCGTTCACGTAGATCTTGCTGAGGTATCTGCCCTCGATGCCGGCACGCCAGCCTTCAGCGGGAGCCCAGGCGAGAGCGCCGTACAGCATTTGGCTGGCGATGCCGGGGATCTTGTTGCCGGCGCGAATGTCCGAGTTATCGACGCTATCGCGGTAGCGCGCATTGATCCAGGTATAGGCCAGATCAGCGTGCCAGTTTGAGGTGATGTTGCCGCTCCAGCCCAGTTCTGCGCCATCGCGGCGAGTCCGTCCGGCGTTGCGATACGAGGTCCGTCCATTCAGGCTGCCTGCTGATACGATCTCGTCGCGGGTGTCGATGTGAAAAGCCGCCAGGGACAGGATGCCATTGCCGAGTTCGGTCTTTATGCCGGCCTCGTAGTTATTGCTCAACGCAGGGTGCAAGCCCAGGTTCAGGCCCGATGCGCCATCCGGGCGATAGGATAATTCGTTGGTGGTCGGGGTTTCGAAGCCGCGGCCATAGGAAATATAGGCCATGGTTTTCGGCGTGAACTGATAACGCAGCGCCGCCATGGGCAACGCTTTGCGATAACGCGCCGAGCCGCTGTCGTCGCCGTTGGCTGCATTGACGTAATGGTCATCGGAGTCAAAGTCGACCGTGCTGTAACGAAGTCCGGCGTCCAGGGTCCAGTCCGATGCGAATTGCCATGAGGCCTGTAGATAGGGATCCAGGCTGTCGACGTCGTTGGTCTCGTTGCGACGCAGTGCGCCTTTGACACCGAGCTCCGTCGGGTCGCTGGCGCTGCCCAGAAAATTTTCATAGCCCTTGCGCCGTTCGCTCAATGTGTCGTACGACACGCCGCCAATCAAGGTAAAGGGCCGGCCCGCCAGGCTCAGATGCGAGGTCCAGCGTACATCAGCCCCGGCATATTTGCGCCGCAGATCGATGACGCCGCCGGCTTGTTGAGGATTGGCTTGGACGATGGCAGGAATAGATTGATATTGCACGGTGTGGCGCTGGCCGTAGTACACCATCGCGCGCAACTCGTTGTCGGGATCGATTTGCCGTTCGTACACCAGCCCACCCTGGGTTTGCTGAACGGTTTTTCGAGTGTTGTACAGGTCGGCTTGCGGTGTGGCCTGCCGCGGATCAGATTCGTATTGTTCGCGAGTCAAGCCCAAGGGGTCCTGTGCCGTCAGATCCACACTGTTGGCCACGATCGTCAGATGGCTGTCGTCGTCGAGTTGAATGCCTAGCTTGGCATTGCCCAGGTTTTTGCGCGCACTGCTGTGATCGCGGTAGCCATCGGTGGTAAAGCGGTTGGCGCTGACCACGTAGTCGAACTTGCCGGTTGCGCCGCTGGCTTTGACGCCATAGTGATAAGTGCCGTAGCTGCCAGCGCCGAAGTTGGCTTGGAGGGTGGGAGGCGCTTTACCCGTTTCGGTTTCTACTAGCAGCACGCCGCCGGAGGCATTGCCATAGAGCGCGGAAAATGGCCCTCTCAGGACTTCGACGTGATCGGCCGATGCGATATCAATGTTGGACGTCTGGCCTTGGCCATCTGGCATGGTGGCCGGAATCCCGTCGACAAAAATCTTTATCCCACGTACGCCAAAGGTCGAGCGCGCACCAAAGCCGCGTATCGAGAGCTGCAGGTCCTGGGCATAATTCTGCCGGTTCTGAATCTGCAATCCAGGAACGCTGCCCATGCTGTCCGATAGATTGATCTGTAAATTGTCTGCACGTAATTGAACGCCATCGACAATGTTGACCGACGCCGGCGTGTCCAGCACATTGGTGTCATAACGGGTGCTGGTCGTGATGACCGGCTCGAGTGTAGGCGTTTGTGCCAACGCGGCCGAAGCGCTGAACCACAATGTACTGTGGCAGGCTAATCCAAACCATGATAATCGGTGAGCTGACGGTGAATGAGGCATGTGTGGATGCGTGATGACACCAGGCGCTGCAGCCTAGATATGAGACGGCCGTATGTCCAAAAGGACGAGCATGCGCAAGAGGCGTGCCCGATATTTTTCTGGATGAACGGAAATCGTTAGGGGTAGAGCCGAACATCAACTCTACCGCAAGTCAGGCGGGTGCGTTGGATGGCGCCTGCGCCATCCAACGGGGTTATTTGCTTCGCTTTGACGCTGTTGCGCTACGGCGTTGCTGTCTGGTGCTGGCCGTTGAGACGTCGGCGGCTGCCAGGGTTTCTTCAAGCACGCCGCGTGATACGACCCAGCCTGCTTTGTGGTGTCTGCGCAGCATTTCGCGCAGGACCGGCCCCGCGCGATCACGCAGCGCGTTCAGCATCTCGCCATGCTCGCGCACGGCTTGGTGCCAACGTGCGGGCTGTTGATTGCCTGCGTAGCGATAGCGGCGTATGCGCGCGCATTCGGCGGCATAGATGCGTGACAGAACGGGGTTGCGCGCGGCATCAACCATGCGCTGGTGGATGGTCTGGTTGATTTGAAAGTACGACATGAGATCGCCCGCATCATGCGCGGCGACCATTTTTGCATGCAATGTCTCGATCTCCGCCAATTCGCTGTCGGTAATCAGGTCACAGGCCGGTTCGGCGGCCATGGCTTCCAGTCCGCTCAGGACCTCGATGGCCGCTTCGACCTCGGGCAGAGACAGTGCGGTCACGACTGCACCGCGATTCGGCTCCAATGTCAGCAGCCCCTCCGCCGCGAGTATTTTGAACGCCTCGCGCAACGGGGTGCGCGAAATTCCCTCGAATTGCTCGGACACGACACGCTCGGATAGGCGCTGCCCGGGCGACAGCGTGCCTGAGACGATCAATTTACGGAGTTGCGCGGCGACCTGATCGGTCCTCATGCCGTCTCTGCTGGAAGGCTTGGCCGATGCCGTCGCGTGAGTATTTGGTTTCATCTCGTGTGGTCTTTTTTGCCAAAGTGCATGCAATCAATCTATTTTTCGCCTAATATTCGGCCTGTCATTCAACTGAAATGCCTGTATTGCATGCAAATTTACATGCAATCTGCGTTTCCTTAGAAGCGTATTGTCGCTTAAGCGTGCTCATTTCACTCCATGGACTATCTGCATCGTTATCAAGGCGTCACCCAGCCTATCGAAGTTTGCGTCATCGGAAGCGGCGGCTTCGGGCGGAGTTTTCTCGCCCAATCCCGGCGCGTGCCTACGATCAGCGCCCGTGTCGCGGTTGACCTGACCTCGGCTATTGCAGCAGACGCGTGGGTGTCTATCGGTATCGATCCAGCCCAGATCGCGCAGTGTGACACTGCGCAGCAGGCCACCCAGGCCTGGGAGCAGGGCCTCTACATTGCCGCGAGCGATGCCGCCGCTGTTGTGGGCTTGCCGCTGCAGGTCATGGTCGAGGCCACAGGGCATCCCGAGGCAGGCGCCCGTCATGCGCGTCTGGCCATCGAGGCCGGTCTGCATGTGGCGATGGCATCGAAAGAAGTCGATAGCGTGGTCGGTCCTGAACTGTCGCGTCTGGCGCGGGCCAAGGGGCGTGTGATGACGCCGGTCGACGGTGACCAGCCTTCCTTGTTGATCGGCCTGGTGACCTGGGCGCAGGCAATGGGTTTTGAGGTGCTGTCGGCAGGCAAGTCCAGCGAATATGACTTTGTGTTCGATGCCGAGACGAACCGCATGGACAGCAATGGCGTAACCATCGATGTGCCGGGCTTTGGCGATCAATGGGTGATGCCGGCGGGCAAGGAAGTCGAATGCGTCAAAGCGCGTGCCGAGATTTGCGCAGCATTGCCGCAGCGCGCCGTGCCGGATTTGTGCGAGATGCAGGTTGTGGCCAATAGCACTGGTCTGGGCGTGGACACGGCTGCTTTTCATGCGCCCATCGCCCGTCCTGGCGAAGTCCCCGATTTGTTCGCCACCACTGCCGAAGGCGGTTTGTTCCAGCGCAATGGCGTCGTCGATGTGTTTCATTGCCTGCGCAAACGTGACGAGTTGAGCTTTGCCGGCGGCGTGTTCGTCGTGATTCGCTGTGACGACAAGCCTACCTGGGATCTGTTGCTGGGCAAGGGGCACGTGATGAGCCGTGATCAGCAGCGCGCCATGATGTACATTCCCCGCCATTTGCTGGGCCTGGAGGCGTTCAGCAGCGTGCTGGACGCAGCCGTCTACGGATTGTCCAGCGGAGCACAAGTGCCACAGCCCCGTCTGGATCTGGTGGCACGCAGCACGAAAGCCTTGTCGGCCGGAACGGTGTTGACCATGGGCGGCCATCATCACACCATCGACGGCACCGCTGCGGAATTGGTGCCGGCTGCGCCGCTGGCCGCCGGCACGCCGGCGCCGTTCTACCTGGTCGGTAACCGCAAATTGGTACGTGATGTGCCGGCCGGCCAGTTGATCTGCTTTGACGATATTGAAATTGACCCGGCGTCGGAATTGCTGACGTTGAGGCTACAGCAGGACGCTGCGTTCTTTCCGGCCGTTTGAGCCGATCTGCGCGGCAAGCAGTACGACCTAGACTTCGTTTTGACTAATAAACCGCTATTCAGGAGACAACATGCGTAGCGTATTTCGTTTTGCTTCTTTGGCTGCCGTCGCAATCGGCGCCGCCTCTGTCACCATGCCGGCGATGGCGGCCGATTGGAAACCCACGCGTCCGGTGGAATTCGTTGTGACCGCGGGGCCAGGAGGCGGTACGGATCAGTTCGCCCGTGTGGTACAGGCGGTGGTGCAAAAGCACAAGCTGATGCCGGTGCCTATCATCGTGACGAACAAAGGCGGCGGTGCAGGATCCGAAGCGCTGGTCTACTTGCAGTCCTCTGAAGGCGATCCCACCCGCCTGGTGTTTTCGACCAACCTGGCTTATCTGATGCCGATGATCACCAAGGTGGGCTACAAGATCGAAAACATGACGCCTGTGGCAATCATGGCTGCCGACGAGTTCATGCTGTGGTCCAATGCCGAAGGCCCGTATCAGGACGTCAAGAGCCTGTTGGACGCCGCGCGCGCCAAGCCGGGCTCGATCAAAGTGGGCGGGGCGCAATCCAAAGACACCGATCACATCCTGACTCGCCAGATCGAAATGACGACAGGTGTGAAAGTCACCTACATCCCGTTCAAGTCGGGTGGTGAAGTTGCTGCGCAGTTGTCGGGAGGTCACGTCGATGCCAACCTCAACAACCCCTCGGAAAACGTCTCGCACTGGCGTGCCGGCAAGGTACAGCCGCTGTGCGTGTTCACCAAAGAGCGTCTGACGATTACAGGCAAAGTACATGGCGACAAGGGCTTTAGCGATGTGCCCACCTGCCATGAGTCGGGTATTGCCATTGAAACGTTCAACATGCCGCGTACGGTATGGGCAGCCGGCGGATTGACCGCCGAGCAGGTCAAGTACTACGAGGACGTGATGGCCAAGGTGCGTGAACAGCCGGAATTCAAGGCCTGGCTCGAGCGCGGCCTGCAAACCGAAATGTTCCTGACAGGGCAGGCGCTGAAGGACTATATCGCTGCCGACGCCGACAAAAACAAAGCCCAGTTCGAAAAAGACGGCTGGTTGGTCAAAGACTAAGCCTCGCGGGTGACTCAGCATGAACGGCAAGTCTATATCGATTCAACGCCAAGCCATGGAGGTCACCATGGCTGGCCTGCTGGCTGCGTTTTCCGCAGTTGTCATCTACGGCAGCCTGCAACTGAATTCCGGCTGGAGCAGTACGGGCCCGGAGGCGGGATACTTTCCGCTGCGTCTGAGCGTGTTGCTGCTGATTGTCAGCGTATTGCTGCTGATCCAGGCAGTGCGCAAGCCCGTACAAGACGAAGTCTTCGTTACCGGCGAACAGTTGCGCCGCGTGATGTCACTGTTTATTCCAACGGTGGTGTTGGCGGCTGCCGCTCCATTCCTGGGGTTCTACGTGGCATCGGCGGTTTTCCTGGTCTATATGTGCCGCTTGCATGGCCATTTTGGCTGGGGGCGGTCATTGTTGATCGGCGTAGGGGCTGTCGTCGTGCTGTACGCCATTTTCGAGTTGTGGTTCAACGTGCCGTTGGCGCGTGGGCCGCTGGAAGACTGGATTGATACCTGGCGCCTCGCCGCCTAGAGATTTGCCATGTTAGATCAACTAAGTTATCTCGCGTCAGGCTTTGACACTGCACTGACTCTGCATCACATCGGGTTGATGGCGGCAGGCGTTCTGCTGGGTATCCTGGTCGGGGTCTTGCCCGGCCTGGGGGCGCCCAACGGCGTGACGCTGTTATTGCCCTTGACGTTCACGATGGAGCCCGTCTCCGCCATCATTCTGCTGTCCTCGATGTATTGGGGCGCGCTCTTTGGCGGTTCGACGACGTCTATCCTGTTCAACATCCCTGGTGAGCCATCATCGGTCGCGACCACGTTCGACGGCCATCCCATGGCACGCAAGGGCCTGGCGCCAGAGGCGTTGGCTACCGCTTTTATCGCCGCGGGTTTCGGCGCAATGGCAGGGGTGATTGTCGTTACCCTGATTGCCAATGCGATTGCCGATTTTGCGTTGAAATTCGGTCCGCCCGAGTTCTTTGCCGTTTATCTGCTGACGTTCTGCAGTTACCTGGTCAGTGGCGGCTCTCCGTTGAAAACCCTGACGTCGCTGTTGATCGGCCTGATCCTGGCGACGGTAGGCATGGATACGGTGTCGGGTGAAATGCGCCTGACCTATGGCTCTGACACCTTGGTGAGCGGTGTGTCGTTCCTGGCGGCCGTGGTGGGGCTGTTTGGGATCGGCGAGTTGCTGGTCACCATCGAAGAAGGCCTGAAATTCAACGGCCTGCGGGCGCGGATGAGTTGGGGCGTGGTGTGGCAGGCGATCAAGAAAATGCCTAGTCATGCGGTGACCCTCATCCGATCGACGATCGTGGGATGCTGGATGGGCATCACACCCGGCGGTCCGACGGCGGCATCATTCATGTCGTATGGCTTGGCCAAACGCTTTTCCAAGTATCGCAATAACTTTGGCAAAGGCGAGCCGGACGGCGTAGTCGCTCCCGAGGCGGCGGATCACTCCGCCGGCGTGTCGGCGCTGCTGCCCATGTTGGCATTGGGTGTGCCGGGCTCTGCCACGGCAGCGGTGATGATGGGCGGTCTGATGATCTGGGGCTTGCAGCCTGGGCCGATGCTGTTCATTGAACAGCCTGATTTTGTCTGGGGCCTGATTTCCTCGATGTATGTGGCCAATATCGTGGCCGTGGTGCTGGTACTGGCGACGATTCCCTTGTTCTCGTCGATCCTGCGCGCGCCGTTTGCCGTGATTGGACCGCTGATCATCGTCATCTGCTTGATCGGCGCCTATACGATCAGCGGCAAGATGTCGGACGTGTACATCGCATTGGTGTTTGGTGTTGTGGGCTATGTCTTTAAAAAGCTCGACTACCCGATTGCACCACTGATCCTGGCCATGGTGCTGGGCGATAAAACCGAGGATGCATTCCGTCAAAGCATGCTGCTGTCAGAAGGATCGATGGCGGTATTCTTTGAGAACGGCCTGGTCGGCACCATCATGACGGCAGCGCTGCTGTTATTGGTGTGGGGCCTGGTTGGACGGTTGTTTACGGGTCGCGAAAAGCAGCCTATCGCTGAGCAGTAACCATATTGGTGGAGCGGTATGATCGAATTGCCGCTTCATCCCTTCGTCATCGGTACTTGGGCAAGCATAAGGTCTGGGATCAAACAGCGAGTTTGCCGATGACAGAGTGATTCAAGCGGCACCACAGCGCGTAAAAGAAAAAAGCCCCGGTTCAATATGTGAACCGGGGCTTTTTCCATGTGCGAGATGATGATTCGGGGCTCGCGCATTTGCAGGGGAGGCCCCGGCTGGTCTACAGCAGTTTGACCAAGGCCGGCACACTCAGCACTGCCGTGTAGTAACCCATGAACTGCACGCCAGTGTTAAAGCCGAAAATACGTGACAGCAGACCGCCCATCAAACCCATGGTCAGGATGACCAGCAAGCCGAGCAGTTGGCCTTCCCACACGCTGATGACAATGATCAGGCCGACAAAGGTGGCAATGATGGCCTCGTGGCTGACTTTGCGCGAGACGAACAAGGCTGCGCGGCGTGCATAATTCATCGCGAACGGATAGGACACGACCGCCGCCAGAATCACGGCCAGCATGCCGTAGCCCAGGAATTCCCAATGGTTCATCAGGTTGTGCAGATTGTGCGTCTGGCCTGTTGCGGAATCCACGGTAAAGCGGGGAGGGGCATTGAACAGCGGTGCAGCGGGGCCTGCGGCGACGGGGCTTAGCGGCAGACCAAATGCGATCAGCGGGATCAAGGCTTCGGCAATGTAGGTGGCCTCAGTGACGCCATTGCGTGCGCTCAACACGGTGGTGAGCCGGTGATAAGCGTGTTTGATCCGCGAGCCGACGATTTCGCCCAGGACGACGGTCATGGCCACAGGGCTGAATACAAAGGTCGCACTGGATACCAGTGCCGTGCTCAGTGTCCATCGTGTCTGGCTGCGATCGAGCACCTTGAACGGGTTGGGGAAGTATCCCGACCAGCCTTTGACGTCGGGAGCCAGATTGAATTTGCGCACATTGTCGCGTGACATCCGTTGGCGGCCGGCCGGTGAAAGTACCGTGAACAGGTCTGCAATCAGCGGTCCGATGGCAATACCCAGAAAATAGCTGATGCTGAGCTTGACGTCGTATTTTGCAGTCAGGCTCTGCAGCGCCAGGATGACCACGACAAAGGGCACCAACAGCGCAACGGATGCCCAGCGGCCGGCGGAAAAATAGGCGATCAATACCGCGGCGGCCAGGAAAATCCAGGGGGCTGTTTTAGTGATGAACGCACCAAACGGCGCCAGCATGACAGCAAACAGGACCGCCAGGGGCACCGCGACAAAGGCCGCGATGATGGCGCCAGAGACCATTTTGCGCAAGGCGATATGCGGCACGCCCAGCTTGCGCAGCAGGTTCGCGTCCTGCAGGAGCGGCATGGCCATGGTGTCACCGGGAATGCCCAGCAAGGCCGTAGGTACCGCGTGCGTCATGTGTTTAGCGACGGCGCCAGCCAAGAAGAAAGTGAACACACCGGCAGGCGGTACGCCCAACAAGACCGTCAGCAATGTCAGCGGAGCGAGCGTCGTTGTTTCATCGGTGCCAGAGACCAGGCCGATGGCTGCGAAGACCACAGCGCCGATCAGACCCATGCCCGCGGCCACTGCGATCTGTTCTATCAGATGAGGATCCATGAAGTGATTCCTTGTTCAGCGGCTTGTGGGGACGTTGCGGGCCGAGGATTCGGCTTCGGCAAACAGGTCGTAGAGTTTGAGTTCTTTCAACTCTTGGGTGACCGTGGGCGGAAGGTCGGCGATCGAACCCATGCCGCCGGACGTCATGGCGAGTTCTTCCAGCACTTCTTGCCGCCATTGCGGATCGACGGAAATTTCCGTTTCCGTGACCTCGCGTTTTGGCGGAAATGCTTTTGCGCAAATCACGCCGGCGATGATGCACCCCGCCAGGCCTGCCAACATGGCGTAGGCATGGGCCAGTTGTTTGGACTCGACGATGGATGTCAGCCAGTGACTGGCCACGTAGAAGCCGAATATGCTGATGCCAATGCCTATGGCTATCGCCCAGGCCAGATGCTTCAGATCGACGGTGTCGCCCCAAACCTCGGCGAACCGGCCTTGTGGCGCAGGATGAGAGCCTTGATGCTCGGGTGTCATGGATAGGTCTCCGTGAGTGTCAGGTGAGCCGTTACGCAGGCGGCTCTTTTTCGTTTTTGATGCGAGTGTCAGCGGACTGGTTGAGGGCCAACACTCGAATGCGGGCTCGGAGGACTATGTATCCGAGCCGACATCAGGGTGCTTAGCCTTTGGCGCGCAGTTCTTGCAGAACCTCAAGCGCGCGGTCAGTGCGTACGTCGTGCTCGGCAGCGAGGCGTTTGGCAACCGCGTCGACTTCGTCGCCGACTGCGCCAGCTACCAGCGCGATATTGCGGGCATGCAATGCCATGTGGCCGCGCTGAATACCCTCGGTGGCCAGTGCGCGCAACGCGCCCAGATTTTGCGCCAATCCGACGGCTGCGCAGATTTCGCCTAGATCTTGCGCGGATTTGACCTGCATGAGCTTGAGCGCCAGGCGGGCGAGAGGATGCGTTTTGGTGGCGCCGCCGACCAGGCCGACAGGCATGGGCAATTCGATCGTGCCAACCAACGCGCCGCTGTTGTCCTTTTCCCAGCGAGTCAGCGAGGTGTAGCCGCCTTGGCGGCTGGCGTAGACGTGCGCTCCCGCCTCGACGGCGCGCCAATCGTTGCCGGTAGCGACGATGATGGGATCAATGCCGTTCATGATGCCCTTGTTGTGCGTCGCAGCACGATACGGATCGATGGCGGCGAAAGTATAGGCGTCCAACACGCCTTCGATGATGGCTTCGCCGCTGCGTTCTTTGGTGGCCAGCGTTTCCGGAGTCAGGCGGACACGGGCGCGAGCCAGACGCAAGTCAGCCAGATTCGAGAGAATGCGCAGGCGCACTGAGCCGCCAGTCAGTTCCTCGACGAGCGGCGCCACCGATTCGGCCATGGTGTTGACCGTGTTGGCCCCCATGGCGTCGCGCACGTCTACGATCAAGTGCATCACGATCATGGCGCCACGCGGCGATTCGGGGAACACGTGGACTTCGATGTCCTTGCAGCCGCCGCCCAGTCCGATGAGCACTTTGTCGCGGCCGTTTGCACGCTCGATGATCTGGTCACGTGCTTGCAGCAGCGCGATACGCGCGCCGTAGGGATCGGAGATGCCCAGGACTTGCACTTGGGCGCGCATGAGCGGCAGCGTACTGGATGTCTGAAAACCGCCATCTTCACGGGCCAGTTTGGCCATGTAGGAGGCGGCGGCGACGATGGACGGTTCTTCGACCGCCATAGGGATCAGGACGTCTCGGCCATTGATCTGGAAATTGCTGGCGATTCCCATGGGCAGCTCAAAGGTGCCGAACACGTTTTCAATCATGCCGTCGGCAATGTTGACGGGCAGGGCGCCTGGTTGCGTGAGCAACGCGCGATCTTCGTCCGTCAACCCGCAAGCGTTCGCAAGGAAATCCCAACGTTGGGCAGGATTGAGGGCACGGAAATTGGGCAAGCGGGAATCGGCAACCACGACAGCACTCCAGAATGTGAGGCCCCGGTCCGTGTCTGCGGTTGACGCGGTCCGGTAGCGAAAAAAAGTAGACAATGCGAAACAATGGAGCGCACTGTATTAAAGGTGCCTCATTTATAAAAGGTACAGTTTGTACAAACAGTATCATTGCAATGCAACATTCAAGGCGTTGCGATGCCAGGAAAACTCAGAGGATCAACGAGACATGCGTGTGCAGCGTTCCGCCACGATTGCCCAGAAACTGGCCGACGTCATCGGCCAACAGATCTCGGACGGGGTGTATCAACCCGGGGACAAGTTGCCATCGCTGCGCGAGTTGGCGCGATTACATCGCTACGCGATCAACACGGTGGTCTCCGCGTTCGATATCCTGGTGTCGCGGGGCATGATCGAGCCTCGCCGAGGCGCTGGGTTTTACGTGTCGGCCCAATTTCGTCGAGCCGAGGAGACCGAGGACGAACCCGGGCAGTTGCATCGCGCCATGGACACGGTATGGCTGATGCGCGAACAGCTCAAAACCCATCCCGATACGACGGCGGTCGGAGACGGGTTTCCGCCGATCGAGTGGTTAGCGGATATGCGTATGGACCGTTATCACCAAAAGGTCGTGCGTACGGGATTGAGTTCCTTGTTTCGCTATGGACATCGTTATGGGTACGCCCCGTTGCGCGACAGTCTGGTTCGCAAGCTGGGCGTGCTGGGGCTGGAGGTCAGTACCAGTCAATTGGTGTTGACGCAGGGGGCGAATCAAGCGCTGGATCTGGTGATTCGTTATTTCGTTCCGCCGGGCGCTACGGTGTTGGTGGATGAGCCTGGGTATTACCTGCTGTTTGGCAAGCTGAAGCTCGCCGGTGCGCGCGTCATCGGTGTGCCGAGATTGGCCGACGGGCCGGATTTGGCCGCGTTGGAAAATATCTTGATGACCGAGCGGCCCAGGTTGTTCTTTACGCAATCTGTCGCTCACAATCCCACGGGCTCCGATATCAGCGCGGCCAAGGCTTATCGCGTGTTGCAGTTGGCCGAGCGCCATAATCTGCTGATCGTCGAGGATGATCCTTTTGCCGACTTCAAGCCGCCGTCCACTGTGCGCCTGTCTACGCTGGATCAACTCGAACGTACGATTTATATCGGCAGCTTTTCCAAATCTTTTTCTGCTGCGTTACGGGTCGGGTTTATTGCCTGCAATACAGCGTTGGCCAGTGATCTCGCGGATCTCAATGCCCTCATTCATGTCAGCGGCTCTGAATATTGCGAGCGCATGGTCGACATCATGCTGCGCGAAGGACATTACGAGCGCCATCTCGTCAAGCTGCGTCAAAAATTGAGCGCGGCATGCGCATCCGCACAGCAATGGCTGGACGAGCATGAGTGCGAAGTCTTTGCCCGCAGCGGGCAGTCGCTTTATTTGTGGGTGGCTTTCCCGGGGGTTCATGATTCTTTGCAGTGGGCAGAGGACCTGCTGGCGCGTAACGTCAAGATGGCGCCCGGGCGGGTGTTTCATCTGGATTCTGCCGCTGTCTCTCGTTGGTCCCGTTGCAACGTTGCCGCCATGCTGGATCCGCGATTCCAGCGGGCCGTGGCGGAATTGCTAGGCGCTATGGGATGACGGATTTATCACGTATGGCGTTGTGAGTATGCCAGTGCGCCACATACACTGTCTCATTGGTCATCAACCATAGTGCCGCGAGGCAGCGCCGTCGAAAGCGGTATGCGGTTCGGGCCAGTTATTTTTTTATTTTTATGGTTGTCAGTTGACAACTTGTTGGCATACTCGTACAGTGGGAGCATAAATGGTCCGCCGGGCTCATCCAAAAAAGGAAATCGAACAAGTACTCAAATACGCAAAGCAACAAGGCTGGCGAATTGTCGTAGGGGGCGGCCATGCGTGGGGCAAGATGTATTGCCCCTACAACGATGACGAGTGCCGCTGCGGAGAGTTTTGCATTACCGGTATATGGAGCACACCTAAAAGCCCGGCCAATCATGCTCATGCCTTGTGCCGTGTTGTCGAGAATTGTTCCACGCACCGCAAAATGCTGTTGTCTTGAATTAAGGAATATCGATGGAATACGTTTTTACCTTGAAATATCACCTCGCGAGTAGCGACCGGGACATGGACGACATCGTCGAACGCCTGGCAGAAGCTGGCTGTGACGATGCGTTGGTCGGCATGGGCTTGCCTGGGCGATTGGCGTTGGAATTCACCCGCGAGGCAGAGAGTGCCGAGGCCGCCATTCGCAGTGCATTGGCCGATGTGCAGCGTGCGATTCCTTCGGCACAACTGATCGAGGCGACACCTGATCTGGTCGGGTTGACCGATGCTGCCGAGCTGGTGGGCGTGTCTCGACAGAACATGCGCAAATTGATGTTGACGCATTCGGGGACTTTCCCGACCCCCGTCCACGAGGGCAGCTCGGTGTTGTGGCATTTGGCCGATCTGCTGACGTGGTTGCAATCAAGAGAGGGATATTCCTTGTCGCAACCGATGATCGAGGTGGCCAAAATGACCTTGCAGGTCAATATCGTTAAGCAACAGCAGCGCGTGTCGCGCCGGCTCGCAACGGGCTTGCGTACCTTGATTGCCCGTTAGTTTGCTCAACGTTTCGTGCTTCGTTTGGGGGGGACTGTCTTGGTTCGAGAGCCAGGCGGCGAGGGTTGCCGGGTTCGAGGCCGCTCTGACGCAATGTGTCTTTTCAAGTAATCGACGATATAGGCCGCGCGAGCCGACAACGGCCATTCTGCGCGATGGATCAGCCACAACGTATCGACGACTGGCGCGCCGCATTCAACGACGCGGATGGCCTCAGGGCGAGGGAATGCTTGGCGTGCATGACGGTGCAATACAGTGAATCCCAGGCCACGTGCGACAGGCTCCAGCATCAAGGCAATCTGATTGCTGAAACCATGTATGGGCAGGCTGTGCATCCCAGGATTGCCGGGAAACCGGCGGGCCAGCAGGCGGGTGGCCATGGCTTGGCCCTCAGGGTGGTCAATAAATCCCAGGCCTGCCAAATCGGCCCAGCTGTCCACGCGTGCAGAGGCGGGCACGATGAGTTCCAACGGTTCTTCCGCAAATTTTTGCGACGCCAGGCGAGGGTCATCCGGGCGCAGCGTGACTAATCCCAGTTCGAATTGTTTGCGCAATATCGCATCGAGGGTCTCCCAATCTGGCGCGAAACGATGACGAATACTCAGACCTGGCTGGGCCCGTTGCAGGTCCAGTAATACGGGATACAAGGACAGGCCAATACTGCCGGGCGTGATCAGGCTGATTTCACCATGCTCCGTGTCGCCATCGCTCAATCGGGCCTGCAGACGGCGGTCTGCCTGTTCAATATCGTTGCAGTACTCCAGCAGTGCCATACCGGCAGGGGTCAGCTCAACCTGACGAGGACGCCGGATCAGCAAGGGGCCGAGTTCGGTTTCCAGATGCCGGATGTGTTGGCTGACGGCGGCCTGGGTCAATCCCAGCCTAATGGCCGCGCGGGTAAAGCCTCCGGTCTCGCTTACCGTCGAAAAGGTACGTAGCCATTGCGGATTAAGCATAACAATAATTTATCGAAGGGATAATGATCCATTAGATCAAATTCTGGTGCGCGGAGGGTAATCTAGCGCTGTCCCTATCTAATCCCCGTATTTTTTCAAAGAGAATCTGATGCCGTCTGCATTATTTACGCCTTTCACACTCAAGGACGTCACACTGCGCAACCGGATTGCGATACCGCCGATGTGCCAATACAGCGCCGAGGACGGATTCACCACGGACTGGCATCAGGTGCATTACCCCAGCATTGCGCGCGGCGGCGCCGGATTGGTGATCGTCGAAGCAACCGCCGTGTCGCCCGAAGGGCGTATTACGCCCGCCTGCACGGGCCTGTGGAATGACGAGCAGGCCGAGGGGATGGCCCGTATCGCGGCCAGTATCAAAGCTGCCGGGGCCGTACCTGGTATCCAGATCGCTCACGCCGGCCGCAAGGCCAGCGCCAACCGTCCCTGGGAAGGCGACGATCACATTCCCAATGATGCCCCGGGCGGCTGGCAGACCATCGCGCCCTCGGCGGTGGCGTACGGAGGCGAGTTGCCCAAGGTCCCGACGGAAATGAGCCTGGCGGATATCGAGCGGGTCAAGGCGGATTTCGCTGCCGCTGCGCGCCGTGCGCGTGATGCGGGATTTCAGTGGCTGGAGCTGCATTTTGCGCATGGTTATCTGGCGCAATCGTTCTTTTCGAGCCATTCCAATCAGCGTACGGATCAGTATGGCGGCAGCTTTGACGCGCGCAGCCGTTTTTTGCTGGAAACGCTGGATGCCGTGCGTGCGGTATGGCCAGAGCACTTGCCGTTGACGGCGCGCTTTGGCGTGCTGGAATACGATGGGCGTGATGAGGAAACGTTAGCTGAGTCGATTTCGCTCACGCGTGCCATGCGCAGGGGCGGACTGGATCTGTTGAACGTCAGTGTCGGCTTCACGATTGCCGAGGTTGATATCCCCTGGAAAACGCCCGCGTTTCTGGGCCCGATCGCCGAACGCGTTCGCCGTGAGGCCGAAATCCCCGTGGCGTCGGCTTGGGGCATGGACGATCCTCTCATAGCGCAAGGCTTGGTTGAGAAAAACCAAATGGACTTGGTGATGATGGGGCGTGCGCATTTGGCAAATCCGCACTACACGTATCATCTGGCCCAGGTGCTTGGCGTGCAGGATCCGGACTGGGTGTTGCCGGCCCCTTATGCCCATTGGTTGTCCCGTTATCGCGGTGCAGGCAAGAAATCGGCTTGAGGCCGGGGCAGGGCCAGTCATTGGTATCATGTCGTGGATGACGTTTTGAACGTTATTGAGGTCACGTTACTTCTCCCCGATCAAGAACCCATGACGCCCCTGCACTCCCTGAATACGCCTGCGGCACGGCAGCCTGAGTACCAGGTGGTGGCAGCCGGTGGCGGCGTGCGAACGTGGCTGCGTTCTGATGGTTGGTAGGCATCGCTGGATACGCCGCTTGTACTGGGCGTTGGGCATGCTGATGCTCGTGCTGGCCGTCGTTGGCGCGGTACTGCCGGTGATGCCGACCACGATTTTCGTGATTCTGGCGGCGGCGTGCTTTGGCCGCGCCTCGCCGCGATGGGAAGCCTATTTATTACAACATCCCCAGTTCGGTCCGCCCTTGGTCGCGTGGCGAGAGCAGGGGGCTATTTCTGCGCGCGGCAAGGCCTTTGCCGTGGCAGGCATCGCCGTTGGGCTGGCCGTGTTTTGGCTGACCGTTGATCCCGTCTGGTGGTTGGGCGCATTGGTCAGTCTCTTTATGGTGGGTTGCGCGGTGTGGCTGCTAACCCGTCCCGCGCCGAAAGCGTAGCGGCGTTTCGCGCTCCTCGCTTCACGCCGAGAGCTTCGCGATGATAAGCGCCCTCCCGGCGTGCCGTGTTCGAATGCAATGGCTCAGTTCGGCGCGGCGGGAATGGTCAGCCCCCGCTGAACGGCGGGGCGCGCAACGAAGGCATCGAGCACACGCTGCACGTTGGCAAAATCGCCAAAGCCCACCAGATCGCCTGCCTCATAGAAACCTACCAGATTGCGTATCCACGGGAATGTGGCGATATCGGCAATGCTGTATTCGTCGCCCAGGATCCAGGCGCGATCGGCCAGATGACCATCCAGAACCTGCAGCAGGCGCCGCGATTCTGCGACGTAGCGATCACGCGGACGTTTATCCTCGTATTCCTTGCCGGCGAACTTGTTAAAGAAACCGAGTTGGCCAAACATCGGGCCGATGCCACCCATCTGGAACATCAGCCATTGCAGTGCCTGAAAGCGGCCCGCGGTGTCCTGAGGGATGAATTGCCCGGTCTTGCTGGCCAAATACACCAGGATCGCGCCCGACTCGAACAGCGCCAGGGGCCGGCCATCGGGACCGTTGGGATCCAGGATGGCGGGAATTTTGTTATTGGGGTTCAGCGACAAAAATTCCGGAGAGAGCTGGTCCTGCGTGTCGAACGCGACGCGATGCGGTTCGTAGGGCAGGCCCGTTTCCTCGAGCATGATAGATACCTTGACGCCATTGGGAGTGGGCAAGGAATACAACTGAATGTGGTCCGGGTGGCGGGCAGGCCATTTGCGGGTAATGGGGAAAGCGGACAGGTCAGCCATGGGGTCGATTTCCATAATGATGGGGGCGTTGGAATCGTACCCGAATGGCGGGGGCAATATCTTTGATATACAATTAATTGATATGTCATGTATTTGCCGATGGACTCTACTACGTTGCCACGCGGCGTGACGCACGACGAACGCTCGCCGTCGCCAGCCTCTGATCTCTCTGATGTACCCGCTGTGGCGCATGTGCCGCTCTGGTTATTAGCCCTGTTCACCTTTAGCGGTACGCTGGCGATGCATATTTTCGTGCCGGCGCTGGCGATGGCCGGTCAAGATCTGCAGGCGGGCAACGGCGCGATGCAGATGACGGTCAGTCTCTACATCATCGGGCTGGCGGTGGGACAACTGATCTATGGCCCGCTGTCTGATCGGTATGGGCGCCGCCGTGTGCTGATGGCCGGATTGGTGATCTACACCGCGGCGGGATTGGCCGCAGCGTTGGCCCCCGATGTCTATGCGTTGATCGCCGCGCGTCTGTTTCAGGCGCTGGGCGGCTGCGCAGGCCTGGTGTTGGGCCGTGCCATCGTGCGTGATACTGCGGCGCCTGCCGAGGCAGCGAAACGCTTGGCATTGATGAGTTTGATGGTGACGGTCGCGCCCGGTGTTGCTCCCATAGTGGGGGGAGCCTTGGCCACGTGGGCCGGTTGGCGCGCAGTGCTGTTCAGCCTGTGCGTGCTGGGCGTTGTGAATTTCCTCCTGGCTTGGCGCATGCTGCCGGAAACGGGGGCAAAGCTGGCGCAGGTGACGACGGCAACGCTGATGCGTCATTACCGGCAATTGCTCGCCTCCCGGGCGTTTATCGGCTATTCGATTGGAGGAGGTTGCGCCACTACCTCAATGTTCGCCTTTGTCGCGTCGGCGCCGTTTATTTTTGTCAATGAGCTGCATCGGCCTGCGAGCGAAGTCGGCCTTTATCTGGCCGTGCTGGTGTCGGGTGTGTGGCTGGGTTGTGTGGTCACCTCGAGATTGATCGGCAGGGTGCCTATGGATCGCGTGATGGTGGCAGGTAACGCACTGAGCGCCATATCGGCAGTGGCGTTTTTGGTGCTGGTGTTGTCGGGCTATGCGGCCGTTGCGCCGATTGTGGCGTTGATGTTTTTCTATACGTTCGGCTGCGGCATGGCCGGTCCGATTTCTCTCACATTGGCGGTCGGCGTGAATCCGCTGGTGATCGGTTCCGCGTCGGGTTTGTACGGCGCATTGCAGATGGCGGTGGGCGCGCTGTGTACGGCCTTGGCAGGATTGGGCTCATCTCCCGCACTGTCTACCTCGTTGGTGCTGGCTGGCGCTGGGCTGACCGGGCAGTGCATGTTCTGGATGGCGTCGCGAGGGCGCGCGTCGCGCAACTGAAACGACAGCGACGCCTGACAGCGGTTGGCCACATGCGCGGCCGGTCAGAACGGGGCGGGACAGCGACGAGGGCGTGGGCACCATGGTTGCCGGGGCCAAGCGATGCTCAGCCCCGGCGAGGCGATCTACGATCAGTTTGCGTCGTCGGCCAGGACGATGCGATAGATTGAGGTAGTGCCGCTGACTTCGTTGCCTACGATCAACAAGGGCTGACCGTCGGGCGAATCTTCGGCGGATACGAAGGCCAAGCCTTCAGGACCCAGGTCACCTGCGCCTGCTGGATTTTCAGCGGAATCCACATTGAAGTCGCGCGAGTTCACATAGGTGGTGAACACAGGATTCGCGGGGTCGCTGATGTTGTAGACCATGATGCCGCCCATACGCTCCAGACCGACAAAGGCATAGGTTTTCTCACCGATCTTGCCCAGTGTGACACCTTCGGGTTCCGGTCCCTTGTTGTCGCTGCGATCGTCAAAGATCGTTTCGTCATGGCCCGAGTTGAACCACTCCGGGTATCGTTCGGCCGTGATTTTTTCGAATTGATCGCCCGAGTCCCAGACCAGTTTGCCGTCGGCGTCTCGGATCGAGAAGGATCGCGCGCCGTACGCATATAGCGTGTCATAGACGAGGCGGCCATCTGCGCTCAGTTGCGGTGTGCCATCGGCGTTCTGTTTGTAGCCCATGGTCCAGGTCACGGTCAGGCGGCCGAGGTTTTCGTCTTCGCGGCAATCGCCTGGATCGGTGTCGGTGGCGCCGCAATAGGCAAAGACAGTGGGGTCAAGCAGGCCACCGGGTGCGAGTTGGCGCAGTTGGGGCGGCAAATCGTCGCCAGCCCGACGATCGAAACCGCTTTTATGCACCAGGTGTTTGACGCGGAACTCATCGACAAAACCGGGCGCTTCGGAGGCATCCAGGCCCAGCCAGTTGCCGTCAGCATCACGGCCCCAGTTCCAGTAGGCGTCGTTGTCTTCGCCCCAGGCACGGCCATCGCCCTCGTTGGCGGTGACGATGTAGGTGGCGCCGCCCACGGTATAGGATGCGATGCCGTCAGGCATGTACAGGCCTTTGACGCCGGCCCACGGGCGGATGTTGATGGCGCCATCGGCGTCGCTGACGTCCAGGCCATTGCCGTCGATCCCGTGATCTTTGGCACCCAGCGGCAGAATGTCGGTAATACGGGCGTTGGCGACATCCAGTTTGGCCAGTGCATTGTTTTCTTGCAGAGCGATCCAGGCGGTGGCGCCGTCGTCCGATACTGTGATGTACTCGGGCTCAATATCCTGTGCGGCTGTCGCGCGCGGACCCACCAGACGCACACCTTGCGCGCGCAGTGCGGCCTCTTTGCCGTTCCATTCCCTGAATCCTGCAGTGCGTGCCGTAAGGGCTGCAGGGTTGGATACATCGATGACGCTGACCGAGCCTTCGGGATCGATTGTGTAGTCATCGGAGGGTTCGCCTTCGTTGGCGACCAGCACGGTCTTGCCGTCGGGGGTAAAAGTCACCATGTCGGGCAGGGCGCCGACTTGAACTGACCCTAACAGGGCGAGCGAGGCAGCGTCGTACAAGGCGACATAGCCCGGGTCGGTCTTGACTGGCGCCTGAATCGCGACGGCGACTTTGCCGTGGTTGACTGCAACGCTGTTGATTTCGGCGCCAGCCAGCACCGCTTCCGCGTCGAGTGTGCCGAGGTGGCTCGGCGTTGCGGGTATCTGCAGATCAAGGATATCGATTTTGCCGGAGAGGGCATTGACGACAAAGACGCGCTTGGTCGCGGGATCATAAGCCGGAATTTCAGCAGCGCTGACGCCATAGCTGCCGGTCTCATACCGACCGAGGAAATCTACCGAGGTGATGTGTTGAGCGACTTCGGCGACAGGCGGTGTGGGAGGCGGGACCTCGGTGTTATCACCATTATTGTCGTCGCCGTCGTCGCTGCTGCTGCCGCAACCCAGCAGGGCCAGAGGCAAAAGAGCAACTGCCGCGGCCAGTTTCCATTTCTTCATTTTCTTGTCGTCCACTTCAGGAGTTCGTAAGAGCGGACAGACTAGGGGTGGTTTGTTTCGGTTTTGTTACAAACAGAGAGTCAGCTGGCAAAAACTGCAGCGGGCGATGTGAGCCTGCCGCATTCGGGAAAAATGCGACAGGCTCACATCGCCTGCTCGGCACGCATTACCAGCCGCAGTGGCGGCATTGGGGTGTTTAGTCCAGCGTGATCCCTACGCTCTTGACCACTTTGGCCCAACGATCACGCTCGGTAGTGTAGAACTTGCCCAGCTGCGCTGGATCGTAGGTGACGACTTCCGCGCCCTGTTGATTGAGCTTTTCTACGATCTCGGGCTTTTTGGCGATGTCGGCCAGGATTTTGGCTAAGCGTTCTGCGGTCGCGGCGGGCAGGGTGGCCGGGGCCATGATGCCTTGCCAGGTGCCCGATTCGAATCCGGTGACACCTTGTTCAGCGATCGTGGGGATGTCCGGAATCAATTGCATGCGTTCGCGCTTGGAAATGGCGATGGCGCGCAGATTGCCGCTGCGGATGTGCGGCAGGGTCGCCAGCAAACCATTCATGATGACTTCGGTTTGGCCGCCCACCGTATCGGAAATGGCTTGCGCGCCGCCCTTGTAAGGCACGTATTCCCATTTTGCGCCGGTGGCTTGCTGCACGGCGACCGCGGCCAGGTGAGGGGCGCTGCCGATGGCAGTGACGGCGAAATTGACGCGCTGCTTTTTCGAGAGCTCGACAATTTCGGGCAGGGTCTTGGCGGGGAAGCTGGGGTGAACGGCCAAGACGTGCGGGGAATACGCCAGCATGCTGACGGGGCGCAGATCTTTCGACGGATCAAAGGTGAGTTTGGTATAGACCGACGGGGTAATTGCCAACGCGCCGATATCGCACAGCAAGAGGGTATGACCGTCGTCAGCCTTGGCCACGATGCCCGTGCCCAGGTTGCCATTGGCGCCCGGACGGTTCTCCACGACCACGCTCTCGCCCAGGGCTTTGCTCAGGTCGGCCGAGATCAGACGTGCAATGATGTCTGATGACCCGCCGGGGGTGTAGGGCACCACAATGCGTACGGGACGCGTCGGCCATTTTTCCTCGGCAGCATGGGCGTGGGTGACAAGACCCGTCAGGGGTAGTGCTGCGGCGGTACGCAGAAAATCACGGCGTTGCATTATTTAAATCTCCTTGGGACGCCGGCTAAATAGCCGCTCAGCGTCCATCTCGTTATGGTCGTATGTTGTCGTACAACTTATCGTGGTGTGAGATTAACCGGGAGATTACTGTTTTGCAATCTTTCCTGTTGATTGATCGGGGAGCGGCTGCTTCCGAGCCGATGCCTCTGGCCCGGCTATGCTGGCCGCCCATGATGTGCCCCGAGCGGGCGCGCAGCCTATTTCGCCATCAGGCCCAGGTGCTCGATCAGGGTCTTGTCTTTTGCGTAGGTGGCGATGGCCCATTCGCGGTAGTCGTCGCTGTTGCGATAGACGGGCTCTTGGTTGAGCTGTTTCATGATTTCCATGCTTTGCTCGGAAAACAGCCCAGTTTTAAAGGCATCGTGCAGTTTTTTGACCACGGCGGGGTCCATGCCCTTGGGGCCGGCCAGGCCATAAGGTGACGTAGATGTGACGCCATAGCCCAGTTCCTCTGCTGTCGGGACGTCGGGCCAACGCGTGGTGCGTTTTTCGCCAAAGGTCACCAGCAAACGCATTTTGCCGCTATCGACAAATTGATCCCATCCGCTGGCATCGCTTTGCGCCATGACGTGTCCGCCCAGCAGCGCCTGTTGCATATCGGCGTTGCCTTTGAAGGGCACATGAGTCAATTTCACTTTGGCATTGATGGCGAGTTCTTCCATCAGGAGATGGGGAGAGGATCCCACGCCTGTGGACCCATAGTCGATCGCGCCGGGCTTTGCGCGAGCCGCGGCAATGTAATCGTTAAAGGTCTTGAATGGCGAGTCTGCACGGACGGTGAAGCCAAAGGTATAGCCGGATAAACCCACGATGAAGGTGAAGTCTTTGATCGGATCCCAGTCGGTCTTGTGCATGTAGGGCATGCGCAGCATGCCTAACGGATAAAGGCTGATCGTGTAGCCGTCGGGTTTGGCTGATCGGGCCATGTTGCCAGGCGCCATGGTGCCGCCTGCGCCAGGACGGTTCTCGACGACGACGTTCTGGCCGAGCGATTTGCTGGCTTGCGCGGCGACGGCGCGCAGGTGGCGATCTGTGGATCCGCCCGCAGGAAAGGGCACAATCAATGTAATGGGCTTGGTGGGGAAATCGGTCTGTGCCAAGGCGGGCCAGGCAACGGCCAGGTTCAATAGTGCAGCCAGTGTCAGCCGAAAGCAGGCACGGCGGGTGGTCGATGGCATGATGGGTTGTCTCCGTTAGCGGTGCTGATGGAATGTCGCGACAGGCCGGGTCTGATCTGTGTCATGATCCCGAGTCAGCGGTTTGCTTTGTCATTCAGCCGGGATTTCTCCTGGCAAGGTCAACACGCCTTTGGCCTGCAAGGCGCGTAATTCGGATTCGGATAGTTGCAGTAGCTGCTGTAATACATCTTTGGTGCCTTCGCCCAAGGTTGGTGGCGCATGACGGATGGGCAGGCGCTGGCCGTCGAGCCGATAGGGTGGGGCATAGACGTGGGTGGATCCCGCGACGGGGTGCGGCAGGTCATGCAGCAGGCCGCTCTGGCGTGTGCGCTCGCTGGTGAGGGCCTCGTGCAAGCCCAGGACTTTGCCGCACGGAATACCGCACTCGCTCAGGCGTTGCAGCAAGAGATCGCGGGGAAATTCGCGTAGCAGTGCCGTCACCATGGGCAGCAGGGTCAAGCGATTCTTGGCGCGTTCGATATTCGTGGCATAGCGCGGATCCTCGACGATGTCGGGGCGCATGACGACCTGACGGCAGAATTTGTCGAACTGCGTGTTGGTGCCGACTGCGATGATAAAAGGCCCGTCGGCGGCCTCGAACATGCCGTAAGGCACGATGGACGGATGGGCGTTGCCGTAGCGTTGCGGATCGTGTCCCAGCAGCAAGGCATCGAGCCCATAGTAGCTCGTGACCATGATGCCGCAGTCGTAGAGCGCCATTTCGATCAGGCGTCCTTTGCCGCTGCGTTCGCGCCGGAACAATGCCGCCAATACGGCTTGTGCCGCGTACATGCCGGTCATCATATCGACGGTTGCGACGCCGAATTTCAGAGGGGGCTGGCTGGCTTCGCCATTGAGGGCCATCAATCCGCTTTCGCCTTGGATGACGAGGTCGTAGCCCGGTCGAGTGGCTTCCGGGCCGGCGCTGTTGTAGCCGCTGATGGCGCAATAGATGAGGTCGGGTTTGTGGGTTTTGAGTTGTTCGTAGCCCAGGCCTAGTTTGTCGGCGCCACCGCATTTGAAGTTGTGCAGGACCACGTCGAACTGGGGCAGCAGATCGTAGATGAGGGCCAGGCCTTCGGGACTTTGCAGGTCCAGCGTGATGGATCGCTTGTTGCGATTCATGCTGTTGTAGTACGTGGTCTCGGTCTTGCCGATGCGCATGCCCCAATCGCGCGTGTCGTCGCCACGGACGGGGTGTTCGACCTTGATCACCTCGGCGCCAAAGTCGGCCAAGACCTGGCCGCACAGCGGGCCCGCAAAGACGCGCGAGAGGTCCAGCACGCGTATGCCTTCCAGCGGCAGGTCTTGATCGTATGTGTGGGCGGTATGGGTGTCTGGCATGGCATCAACTCGGTTGGTGGGCCGATGCGATGCACCGGCCCAGGTGATGGTATGTGTCAGCACAATCTGTGTGTGGCATGTCGTCAACCGGGCCGGTTAGCCAACGCGATATAGCGATTCAGGTGATGGTCTTCGTCGCCTAACTGATGATCAATCATGATCAGCCTTTTGGCGTAGTGCGCGAGGGGCAGTTCCCATGTCATGCCAATGCCACCATGCAACTGGATGCATTCCTCCGCGACCAGCGTGCCAACGCGGCCAATGGTGTATTTCGCAGCGGACAGGGCGCGTTCGCGTGTAATCCGGTCGGAATGATCGAGCTGCGAGGCCGCATTGATGACTGCGGATCGGGCTTGTTCGATTTCCAGCAGGACGTCGGCCATGCGGTGTTGCAGCGCCTGGAACCGGCCGATAGGGACGCCGAACTGTTTGCGCGTTTGCAGATAGTCCAAGGTAGCGTCGCGGGCTGCGTCCATGGCGCCCAGGGCTTCTGCGCACAAGGCGAGGATGCCTTTGCCGACACTGCGCTCGAGGGTGGCGTATCCTTGATCGATCGTGCCCAAGACCGCATCGTCCCGTAGTGCGACGTCGCGTAACGTGATGTCCGCCGCACGTCCGCCATCGATCAATGGGTAGCCGCTGATATGTAGACCAGGGGTGGTCGCCGGTATCAGAAAGAGTGTGATGCCTTGCTCGTTTTCCGCGTCGCCGGACGTGCGTGCCGGCACGACGAATAAATCGGCATGTTCGGCTTGGGCGACGACGGCTTTGTGGCCATTCAGTGTCCACCCGTTTTGGTTACGCACCGCATAGGTGTCGACGTGGGCCAGCTCGTAATACGCTTGCGGTTCTGTGTGCGCCAATGCGATTCGCATTGCGCCGGTTTGCACGCTTTCCAGGATGTCCTTTTGGGCCGGAGTTCCTACGGCAGCGATAGCGTCGCCGGCCATCAGGGTATCGAGAAACGGCTCGACAACGAGGCCTCGCCCCAATGCTTCAAACACCACAGCGATGTCAAAACCATGGCCGCCAAATCCACCATTGGCCTCGTCGAACAAGGCGCCGATCGCGCCCAGTTCGGCATAGCGTTGCCAGAACTCCATGCTGTAGCCTTCAGCGGAATTCGCAATCCGGTCGCGTACGGCAAAGCTGTATTGCTCGGCCACAAAGCGCGTGAGCATATCCGACAGCATGCGCCGGTCTTCGGTATGGTTGAAATTCATGGCGGCTCCTTACAGGCCCAGAATCATCTTCGAGATGATGTTCTTCTGGATTTCGTTCGAGCCGCCAAAGATCGACAGCTTGCGGTTATTGAAGTACTGCGCGGCGGCGCTGTCCGCGCCTGCCGGGCCGATGCTCAGGTGCTGGTTGCCGTCCTCGAGCGCTTCAGCTACGTAGGGGCGTGCATAGGGACCCATGGCGCGGCGGTTCAGCGATGAAATCTCCTGGCGGATCTGGGTGCCGCGGATCTTGAGCATCGAGCTTTCTGCACCGGGTGCGCCGCCGTTGGCAGCGGCCGCCAGCACGCGCAGATTGGTGATGCGCATGTTGTCCAGGTCGATTTCGATACGCGCCAGACGGGCCGCGAAGGCGGGATCTTGCAGCAGGGGGCGGCCGTTTTTCTGTTGTCGAGCGGCGACTTCCTTCAGCTGCTGCAAGGCGGCTGTCGAGAAACCGATCCCTGCAATATTGGTACGCTCGTAGGTCAGCAGGTACTTGGCGCAGGACCAGCCACGATTTTCTTCGCCCACCAGATTGTCAACGGGGACTCGGACATCGGAGAAGAAGACTTCGTTGACCTCGTGCCCGCCATCCAGGGTGACGATGGGGCGGACTTCGATGCCAGGGGTGTTCATGTCGATCAGCAGAAAGCTGATGCCTTCTTGAGGCTTGCCGTCGTTGAGCGTGCGCACCAGGCAGAAAATCATGTTGGCGTACTGGCCCAAGGTCGTCCAGGTTTTTTGGCCATTGACGATGTAGTGATCGCCATCGCGTACAGCGCTGGTTTTCAGCGATGCGAGATCCGAGCCTGCGCCGGGTTCGGAATAGCCCTGACACCACCAGTCCGCTCCGTTCAGGATGCGCGGCAGCCAATAACGTTTTTGTGCTTCGTTGCCGTATTTGATGAGGACAGGCCCCAGCATGCTCAGGCCGAACGGCACGATGCGGGGGGCGTGCGCGAGCGCGCATTCATTTTCGAAAATGAATTTTTGTATCGCTGTCCAGCCGGTGCCGCCGTATTCCTGCGGCCAGTGGCTGGCGAGCCACCCTCTGGCGTTCAAGATCGCGTGCCAGGCCTCCATATCGGCTTTGTGGAGATGGCGGTTTTCACGCACCTTGCGCGCCAGAGACTCGGGCAGTTCGGCGGCCAGGAATGCTCGCACTTCGGTGCGAAAGGCCTCTTCTTCGGGGGTGAAGGTCAGATCCATCAGGGATTCTCGCGATCAGTAAATTTCAAACAAGCCGGCGCCGCTACACGCATAGAACCTCCTGAACGGAAAGAGGGATATGAACCGCGGCAGCGTTCTATTCTTCATCAGTAAGCAAGGCTTGACAATTACATCGATAATTGACATTGCGTTCAAAAAAATTTGACAATTGGTCGTTATGGACACGAAATCACTGACGTTACTGGTGGAAATACTCGACGCGGGCAACCTGAGCGAGGCCGCGCGTCGCCTGAAAATGACTCGAGCCAATGTGAGCTATCACCTGAGTCAGCTGGAGCGGGCAGTAGGGATGCAACTGGTGCGGCGTACGACGCGCCGCGTCGAGCCTACCGAGATCGGGCTCAAGCTCTATCAGCACGGGTGCAGCATTCGCGACGAACTGGCGGCGGCGCAGGCGTCAGTGGAGTCGCTGGGGAAAACGCCCCAGGGGCGTGTGCGATTGAGTGTCCCCAGTGGTTATGGACAGTTCGTCATGACGCCATGGCTGCTGGAATTCAAGCGCAGCTACCCGGATATCGTGCTGGATGTGTTGTTCGAGAACAGCGTCGAGGATTTGCTGCGCGACGAAGTGGATATCGCCGTGCGTATCATGTCCGAGCCGCCGGGACATCTGGTGGCGCGTGAGTTGGGCCAGGTGCGTTACGTGGTCTGCGCTTCGCCAGCCTATAGGGACCGTCATGGGTTGCCTCGCCGTCCGGAGGCATTATCCGATCTGCCCGTGATCAGTGCGGCAGTGATAGGCCGGCCGCTGCGGCTCTCGGCCTATCAGGGCAATCAGCGTCAGCAGGTCGTTCTGGATCCGACGATCGTGTCGCGCAATTACGTGTTTTTGCGCGATGCCGCGCTGGCAGGCTTGGGCGTGGCGGTAGTGCCCGACTATGTCGTGTATGAGGATGTCGCGCAACAGCGTCTGCTGACGGCACTGGACGATTGGCGGCTCAGCATTTTCGGACGGGCGATGTATCTGCTGATGATGCCTAGCCGGCATCAGCCTCGCGCGTTGGCGATGCTGATCGAATTCATCATGGATAAGGCCCATGCGGCGCATGTGGGGCGGCCGGGGCTGTTGTTGCCGAGGCAGGCTCGGTGAGCAGGGGCGTGGACCTGCGATAATGGCCCGTCGGCGGCGTGATGCTGCTTTGGGGGCCATCGGCCAACGCATCGATGTGCGGTGTCGATGCATGCCGCTGCGTTGGTGGCGCAGGTCCCGGATTATTCAAGAGTCGAATTTGCCATGAATGCTGCTACGGATACTGACCGTCGTTTAACCGATCTGGAAATCAAGCTCGGCTTGGCCGACGATATGCTGGATCAATTGAATCAGACGCTGTTTCGCCAGCAACAGCTGATCGAACGCCTGGCGCGTGAATTGGCCGAATTGCGTCAACAGGTGCCGGATGCCGCGGGAGGTAATTTCCGCAGCCTGCGTGACGAGATTCCTCCTCATTATTGAACGCGGTGCGTATCCTGTGGGCGTATCTGCGGCCCCATAGCCGCCTGGCCGTTTTGGCATTGGTGCTGGCTGGGGCGAGCCAAGTGCTGGCGCTGATCGATCCGATTATCTTTGGCAAGATTATCGACGAGTACGCGATCAATCGCGCCGGTAAAAGCGACAGCGAGCTTGTGTCGGGTGTGTTGACGCTGCTGGGTTTGGCGGTGTTGATAGCGGTGCTGTCCAGGCTGGCAAAGGCCTTGCAGGAATACGTCACGCGTCTGGTGGTGCAAAAGTTTGGCACGCAGCTATTCAATGACGGCCTGCGTCAAGCGATGCGCCTGAAATTCCAGGAATTCGAAGATCTGCGCAGTGGCGAGACCTTGTCGCTGCTGCAAAAGGTGAGGGCCGATAGCGAGCGGTTCATCAATACGTTCATCAACACGCTTTTTGCCGCCGTGGTGGGCATGGGTTTTCTGGTGTGGTATGCCGTGACGCGGCATTGGCTGCTGGTGCCGGTGTTTGTGATCGGTGTGTTGGTATTGGGGGGATTGACCGGGTTGCTCAGTCGCGAGATCAAAACGCAGCAGCGCTCAATCATGCGCGAAACGAATCGTAGCTCGGGCTTTATTTCCGAGTCGTTGCGCAATATCGAACTGATAAAAAGCCTGGGATTGACGTTTCCAGAGATCCGCCGATTGCAGGCGCAAATCGTGCGCATCTTTGAGCTCGAGATGCAAAAGGTCAAACGGATCCGATTATTGTCCTTTTTGCAGGGCGTGACGCTGAGCCTGCTGAAACTCGCGATTCTATTTGCATTGCTGTGGCTGATCTTTCGCGATGTATTGAGTACGGGTGAACTGATCGCGATGCAGTTCATTTCGGTGGCGATTTTCGCGCCGCTGCAGGAGCTGGGCAATATCATTCTCGCGTATCGCGAGGCTGACGCGTCATTGTCGAGTTTCGATGCCCTCATGAAAAGGCCGATCGATCGGCGGCCCGAATCGCCGCAGGACAGCGGGCCGATCAATGGCGTGCGTTTTGCCGACGTGACGTTTCGCCATAAAGGAGCTCGCGATAACGCACTGGATGGCGTGACGTTTTCTGCATCGCTCGGAGATACGATCGCGTTCGTAGGGCCGTCGGGGTCTGGCAAGTCGACGTTGGTCAAGTTGCTGCTGGGCCTCTATACCCCGGCGTCAGGCGAGGTCTTTTACAACGATATTTCCACCAAGGTCCTGCGATATAACCGGGCGCGTCGCCAGGTCGGGCTGGTGACGCAGGAACCCTATCTGTTCGCTGGCACGCTGCGCGACAATATTCGGTTGGTGCGTACCGATGCCACGGATGAGGAAATCATCAAAGCGATGGAGCAGGCGGCTTGTGCCTATTTGCTGAACAAATCACCTGACGGGCTGGATACGACGATCGGCGAAATGGGCATGAAGCTATCGGGCGGCGAGAAACAACGCCTGTCGATCGCGCGGGCCTTGATTCGCCAACCGAGATTGTTGATTTTTGACGAGGCAACCTCGGCATTGGACTCGCTGACCGAAGAGCAGATCTCGGATACCGTGCGTCATATTTCCGCCAGCCGGCAGCAGATCACGCTGCTCATTGCACACCGGCTATCGACGATCATGCACGCCGATACGATTTTTGTGCTGGAAAAAGGCCATATTGTCGAAAGCGGCACGCATTCCCAACTGTTGGCACAGACAGGCTTGTACTACGCGATGTGGCGTCAACAGATTGGCGAACGGCCAGTGGAGCATACGATGCGGCGGCGTTGAGTTGAACTTTGGTGTCCTCGTCGCCGGATGGCGACGAGGACAAGGCTGTATGCCGCCGCAGAGCCGATTGGCAATAAGCGCGGCAGTCTTACTGCGGTGCCGTACTACCCGCGGGAGCGTTTTTCTGCGCCATGTCGATGACGCGCTGACGCAGTTGCGGGTCTTGTTCAACGGCTTGTCCGATGCCGTTGAATTCATCGACCGTCAAGCCGTCGGCTTGCACCATTTTCACCATTTTGTCGTCGGCTTCGCGATAGACCTGTTGACGGGCAGGTTCGTCCTTTGCGGCTTGCAGTTTGGGACGATACTCGTCGGCAACCATGGCGACTTTCTGTGATGCACTGGCGAATTTTTGCAATTGCGCTTCAGTGGGCTTGATAGCAGGCTGTACTTGGGCAGGGGGTTGCGCAGCCGGTGCCTGTGCCGTTTGGGCCAGCACCGCTGCGGGCGACAGGCTCGCGGCGAGTACGGCTGCGGCAAAGAATGCGTATGTAGAACGCGGCATGGAGACCTCCTTCATAGTTTGAACGTCGTACCCCTCCATGATGACAAGCCTACCAAGTATGGTTCAAGCTTTCGGATGTTTGCGCATGTGACCGTCCGCAGGGACCCCGCGTTACGGGGCGTTTCAAGGCGGTTCAGGACTTGAGCGCACGCGCTCGGGACAGTAGAAATTCACGTTCACGCGCATTGCGTGTGAGGGCGGCGGCGCGGCGGAATTCCGCATCGGCTTCGTCGCGGCGGCCGAGTTTTTCCAGGAAATCGGCGCGCACGCTGGGCAACAGGTGATAGTCGGCGAGAGACGATTCGGTCAGCAAAGCGTCCGTCAGCGCGAGGCCGGCCTGCGGACCATAAGCCATGCCTACCGCGACCGCCCGGTTGAGTTCGACGACAGGCGAGGGGGTGGATTGCACCAATGCGTCATACAGTGCGACGATCTGCGGCCAGTCCGTGTCCTCGGCTCGAGCGGCACGTGCGTGACAGGCAGCGAGCGCCGCTTGCAGGGTGTACGGGCCCAATGTGTCCGGTTGGCTTTGCGCACGATCCAAGGCGGCCAGACCGCGTCGAATTTGCAGCGCATCCCAGCGGCTGCGGTCTTGGTCCATGAGCAAGATAGGGTGGCCTTGCGCATCGGTCCGCGCCGCCAGTCGCGAAGCCTGCAGTTCCATCAACGCTACCAGACCGTGAACCTCGCTTTCCTGGGGCGCGAGTTCGGACAATATGCGGCCCAATCGCAGGGCTTCTTCGCACAAGGTGGGACGTGTCCAGTCGTCGCCTGCCGTGGCAGCGTAGCCTTCGTTGAAAATCAGGTAAATCACTTCCAGCACTGAAACCAGGCGCGCGGCCAAGTCCTGTCCGCGAGGGACTTCGAATGGGACTTGTGCCTCGCGCAGGGTTCGCTTGGCGCGGACAATGCGCTGGGCGATGGTGGCTTCGGAAACGAGGAAGGCGCGGGCAATTTCATCGGTACGCAATCCACCAAGCAGACGTAGTGTCATCGCGACACGTGCCTCGGCCGACAACACAGGATGGCAGGCCGTAAAGATCAATCGCAGCAAGTCGTCGCCGATCTCGTCTTGGCGGGCCTGGTCCAGCGCGTCGACGAAATCGGGTTCGACATGGGTTTGCAACGCGTCCATTTCATAACCCAATTGCTCGTGCTTGCGTTCATGCAATGCATGCTGCCGCAATCGGTCGAGGGCGCGGTTCTTGGCCGTGGTCATCAGCCAGGCTCCTGGTTTGTCAGGAATGCCGTCGCGGGGCCAGTGCTCCAAGGCCGTGACCAGCGCATCTTGGGCGAGTTCTTCGGCCAGGCCCACGTCGCGTACGACACGCGCGACGCTGGCGATGACTTTGGCGGACTCGCTGCGCCAGACGGTCTCGATGGCCCGGTGGACGGCGTCGCGTGAACTCATTGCTGCGGCATTTCCGCGTTGGGATCCATATACATCAGTTCCCAGATGTGGCCGTCCAGATCTTCGAACGCGTGGCCGTACATGAAACCATAGTCTTGTGGTTCCCGAGGTACCGAGCCGCCCGCCGCGACGGCGCGGGCGACCAGGTCGTCAACCTCGGCGCGGCTCTCGCACGACAGGCAGATCAGAACCTCGGTGCTTTGCTTCGGGTCGCACAGCGGTTTATTGACAAAGGTCTTGAAGTACTCGCGCGTGAGCAGCATGGCATACAGGTTTTCGCCCAAAACCAGGCAGGCCGCGTTCTGATCGCTGAACTGAGGATTGAAGTCCAACCCGAGTTTGCGGAAAAAGGTCATGGCAGCGGGCAGATCAACAACGGCGAGATTGACGAAAATTTGCTTATGCATGGCGGACTCTCTAAGTGGGAGGTCGAGTTGGAGGATTCACAACAGCTGGGTTGATGGTGGCTGTTATGCATACGACGAATCAGATGTCCTGCAATCGACAACAAAACGGATATTCAGGGAAAACCCTAATCAATCGGTGCAGTAATTGGCTTAGCAAGGCCAGGTGACAACTCAGCTTCCCGCAGACCTGTTACCGCAAATTAAGCGAAGCAGGGCCCGAGTTCGCGTATTTCCACCGTGCACCATTGTGCGGCGGGACATTCGGCAGCGATGGCGATGGCCTGCTCACGCGTGTCGCAGTTCAGCAGAAAGAAGCCGCCGATCATTTCCTTTGCCTCGGCATAGGGGCCGTCCAGCAGGCGTTGCCGGCCATCGCGCACTTGCAGTTTCACGCCTTCTTTTTCTGACTTGAGGGATTGGGCGTCTTGCAGCAGACCGCGTGATTTCAGATCCGCTGCGAATTGCAGCATGCTGTCGTAGGCGGCATGACCTTCCTCAGGTGTGCGCTGCGCCCGTTGGCCGATCGGCTCGACGATGAGCATCATAAAAGACATGACAGTCTCCTGAATAGGCGAAGAATCGCAGTCTAGCCGGGCAGTGGGGCGAATGGAAGCGTCAGTTGGTCGGGCGCGCGCTCGACAACACGAATACGGATCCCCGCGTGCGAGGCAGACTGCGCAAAGCCATGATTGCCGATCTGGTGGGGCCGCAGGGGATGTTCGATACGCTGCCACAGGCCTTGTCGGCTGGGGGCGCATCGCAGATGCCAGACGTTGTCGCGACGGCGTAGTAAAGCTGGGCGGAAGCGTCAGGCGCTGGACGCTGTCCAGCGCCTGACGAAGACCGCAAGGGGCAACCCGGCAGGTGTAGTCGAGGCCGGTTGCGTGCGCGCTTACGGAATTTATTTTTTACCGAAGAGCCCGCCGCCCATTTTCAGCAAGTCACCCAGGCCGACTTGGCCATCGCCGTCTTGGTCCAGCAGCGAGCCCAGGAGGCCGCCACCCACACCACCTTGCTGTTGGGCGGCGTCGCGTTCCTGGCCGAGTTGGGCGCCGAGTCCGCCAGCGTCCAGATTGCTGCCCTGCATGCGATTGGCCAGAAAGGCCATGACGATGGGGGCCAGGATCTGGAGCAGGTTCGACGCATTGCCGCCGCCCAGGCCAGTCGCTTGGCCGAGGTTTTCTTCGGCGCGTTGCTGGTTGCCGCCAAAGATGTTGCCCAGAATGCTGGCACCGTCGGATTGGCCCGCACCGGCAGACCCGCCGCCGAGCAACGAACCCAGCAGTCCACCCAGATCGGCGCCACCGCCGGCATGGTCACGCTGCAGTGCGCCAAACAGGGCGTCGGCGCCTCCGGGTTGCGAGGCGTTCTGGCCCAGCGTGCCCAGCAACATGGGCAGCGCGGCGCTGACCGCATCTTGCGTTTGAGCCGTATCGGTCCCCAGTTGTTGAGAGATTTGTTGCATCGGCCCGCCTTGTAACTGCGCGAGCAATTCGTCGGAAAGCGTAGTGGGGGAGTTCATGGTGTGTTCTTCCTGGTTAAAGGTGGCCTAAGCGTACCACCGGATAGCGTCGCAAGTGTGTCCTTGACAGTTGTTGATGATTGGTCCGGGCACGGGGGGAGCGCGGTCTTGTCGGACGCTATCTCCCCAGCAGCGGCCGGATCGCGAGGCCAATGTTCTAATAGCGGTCGCGCAGACGAACTACATGCCCAAAATCGCTACGATGACGATCCAGATTAACGAAGAGTTACGAACTTATATAGACCCGCTGAGCGCTGACGAATACGAGGCGCTCGAGCGCAGCCTCCTGGCAGACGGGTGCCGCGATGCACTGGTGTTATGGGGCGATGTCCTGGTCGATGGACATAACCGCTATGCGCTGTGCACCAAACACGGCATCGAGTTCAAGACCACGCAAAACACCCGCTTTAAATCGATGGACGACGTGCGGTTATGGATGATTGAAAATCATCTGGGCCGACGCAGTGTCTCGGATTTCCAGCGGGGAGTGTTGGCCTTACGCAAGAAAGAGATCTTGCAGCAGCGGCGGCAGGAGCTGGAGGCACAGCAACAGGCGCAGCAGGCGGACGCCGGCCCAGCCGACGAGGCGGAAACCTCTGCGGCATCACCGGCCGAGCCGGTGGTGATTCCCAATCGCCAGGCCCTGGCACGTGCGGCGCGGGTCAGCAGCAATACGCTAGGCCAGATCGAAAAAATTCAAAAAGATGCCGCGCCAGAACTGGTGCGTGCGGTCAAGTCCGGCGAGATTTCCATCAACGCCGCTGCGGCGGTCGCCGAAATGCCGGTCGACAAGCAGGTCGCCGCCGCGGCCGAAGGGCGCAAGGCATTGAAGGAACTCGCGCGCCAAGCCCGCGAGGCGAAAGCCAAGGCAAAGGTACCGTCAATGGACACTGTTGCCGGGGAAGACGAGTTGGAAACAGAGCCTCCCGTTGAGGCCGTCGAGGACTATCCCGCCGAGGTGGCGCGCCTGCGTCGACTGGTGGCGGCGCTGACCGAGGAACGCGATAGCCTGAAAAAGAAAGTCATGCACTTGACCGTGGCATTGTCCGAGGCGCGTCAGGACAAATAGGGGGAACGGTGCGGTTGGTCGGGTGTTTCAGCCCGCCCGGCGAAACGTCAGATTGATACGCATGGCGCCCAACAAAGGATGCGTGGCGTCTTTCAACGCAGACACGCCGTGATACCGCAGTCGATCCCGACCTCCCCATACGGCGACGTCTCCGTGCTGCAACGGCACGCGTTGCGCGCGGTCACTTCGTTGCTCCCCGCCAAACAGGAATGTCGCGGGAACTCCCAGCGACACCGATACGATAGGCGCGCTGAAATCCCGTTCGTTCTTGTCCTGATGCAAGCTCATGCGAGCGCCCGGCAGATAGCGGTTGATCAGGCAGGCATCGGGCTGAAAATCGGCAAAGCCGGCAGTCTCCGCAGCCCGCTGCGCCAGCCGTAGAAACGACGCCGGCAAGGTGGGCCAGGGCTGTCCGGTTTGCGGATCCAGCTGGGTATAGCGATAGCCACGCAGATCCGTTGTCCATCCGAGCGCACCACAGTTCGTCAGCGCGACAGACATCCTGAATCCGCCGGGCGTCACCATATGGCGTAGCGGCGCAGCCGCGAATATGGCGTCCAGCTCGGGCAATAGGGCATCAATATAGGGCAGCGCCAAGCCTCGCAATACGACAGCTTGCGGACCCAATTGCACGTTGGCCGGGGCGACTGTATCGGGGGCAAACAGGTCCAGATTCATGGCAAGTCCGCGTCGGCGGGTAGAGGGTGTTTCGTTGCACTGGCCCGCGGTTGCGCCATGATGGTCATACGACCATGGGCGACGAGGCCGGAGTGTGCGTCAGAATCGTTTATGACTCTAATATAGGCATCCTTGCGATGCCAGACACTCCGGCTTTTGCGCTTGAACTCGTTGGGTGCTCAGCCGCAGCGCAACGCGCTGATCGAGCCGTCGCTTTCGACGATCACGTTCAAACGAGTGGGGTTGTATTCCATGGTCATGACCTCGCCGGGTTTCAGCACACGCAGTTGCGTCGCATTGGCGCCCGAACTCAGCGTGCGGTTAAGCGATTCCGAGTATTTTTTACCCACCTGATCTTGTACCGATTGTGCGTCGCAGGTAGTGGCCGTGCCAGCCGACGCGCCACTGCCGCCGTACGTACTGGTATCCGATGAAGTGTGCTGCGTTCCAGAGGAGGCGCAGGCGGTGAGGCCGGCGACGAGGATAACGGGAAACAGCTTGCGCATCATGAGAGAAACTCCTTCTTGCAAATTAGTTGTCAATGATAGACCAGCTTGATCATTGATTTGTTTGCATATGATTCCACGGCGGGCCGGCGGTTCTGCTATTCGCCGGGTGTGTCGGGATCAGGAGGCTATCAGTGCGCCTGAAATTTCCATTGTATGGAATTTTCAGGTGGGGAACGCAAGCCCGTTTCTCCGTCTCTCGGTGCTCAGGCGAGTACGGCAATACCATCCGCGGCACGTACGCCTTGACCTGCAGGCAGCACGAACAGGGGATTGATTTCGGCTTCGACCAAGCGGTCGCCCAATTGTGCGGCCATTTGCGAGAACGCAACGATGGCGTTCGTCAGCGCCTGCAGGTCGGCTTTTGGCCGGCCGCGGAAACCGTCGAGCAGCGGCCATGTCTTTAATTCGCGCACCATGTCGAGGGCGTCTTCGTGGCCGAGCCCTTTGTTGCCGGATGGCAGCAAGCGCATGGTGGTGTCTTTGAACAGTTCGGCAGTGACGCCGCCCATGCCGAGCAGGATCGCCGTGCCGAGCGGATCGCGATGCATGCCGAGAATCAGCTCCGTGCCACCGGTAACCATTTCTTGAACAAGAAAGCGCTGAGGCTCGATGCCTGTCTTGCTTTGTACTTCGTCCTGCATAGCCCGCAGGCGCTCACCGATCTGCTCGGCCGTGAGATTGATGGCGACGCCGCCGACGTCGCTCTTGTGTGTAATTTCACCAGAGAGGATTTTTAGCGCGACACGCGTATTAAAGATACGGGCAGCTTGTTCCGCGCCAGCCGGTGTTGTTACCACGGTTTCTTGCGCGCAGGGCACGCCGAAGCGCGCGAACAACTGTTTGGCTTGCGCTTCGTCCAGCGAACCTGCCGGCAAGTCTGCTACGTCGATCGGCGCAGCAGGCTCCGAATGTGTCGGCTCCCTCCAGTGCGCGTGCTGCAGCATGCCGGCCAGCGCGACGGAACACGCCTCCGGGATGGCGAAAGCCGGGACGCCGCGCTGTGTGAGCAGGGCGCCGACATTTGGCGCGTGAGGACTGACGAAGGCGATCACGGGTTTGTCGCTTTCGGGTAGGCAGTCCTGGATGGCGCCAGCCATCAGCTCCGGCATGGCGAGGCCCGAAGACCCCACGATGATGGCGAGCGCGTCATAGCTGGGACTTGCCAGCAGCGCCCGGATGGCTCCACGCAACAGATCCGGTTGCAGGCCGGCCAGGGTGACGTCGATGGGATTGCGATCCAGCGCGGCATGGTCGCCGGTTTGCAGCGCGCGCAATTGCGCAGCGGTATCGGCATCGGGGACGGGCGTATCAAAACCCGAAATGCCCAGGCTGTCGGACACCAGCGTACCGGCACCACCGGTCGAGGTCAGTATCGCGACGCGATTCCCGCGCAGCACGCGGTCTGTGGCCAGCGCACTAGGGATATCCAGCAAATCGCTGAAAGTCTGTGCGCGAATAATGCCGACTTGCTTGAACAGTGCGTCATACATGCGATCAGCGCCGGCCAGGGCGCCCGTGTGCGACACCGCCGCTTTTGCGCCGGCTTCCGAGCGGCCGATCTTGAAGGCGACGACCGGCTTGCCGGCACGGGCGGCCTTCAGGGCTGCAGTGCGGAATTTCTCCGGATTGCGCACGCTTTCGACATAGAGCGCGATGACTTTGGTGGCCTCGTCGTCAGTCAGGTAGTCAATGAAATCGGCCAAGTCCAGGTCGACCTCGTTGCTGGTCGAAATGAGCTTGGACAAGCCGATTCCGCGAGAGGCCGCGCGGGACAGCAGTGCACCGAGGATGCCGCCGCTTTGCGACACCACGCCGATGGAGCCGGCTGGGAAATGATCCATTTCCAGTGCGCCGCTGGCCGATAGCACGATGTTATCGGTCAGGTTTACCAGACCAATCGTGTTGGGTCCCAGGATGCGCATGCTGCCTGCGGCCTCGATGAGTTCGGCTTGCCGGCGCGCACCCTCCGCACCGACTTCGGTGTAGCCGCTGGCCAGCACGATCGCTGCTGCCGTACCGAGCTGTGCGAGATCACGCACAGCCAAGTGCGCGCGTTCGGCGCCCAGCAGTACGATGCCGACGTCGGGGACCGACGGCAGCGATGCAATGTCGGGATAGCAGGGCAGGCCGTCGATATTATCGACTCGTGGATTGACAGGATAAATGTGACCGGTAAAGCCGTGCTTGCGCAGATAGGAAACAGGGCGGCCAGCGGTCTTTCTGCTATCGGCGGAGGCGCCGATGACGGCTACGCTGCGTGGATTGATGAGGCGGGAGATGGGGCTCATGATCTACTCTTTGCTGGTGCGCTTTTCGGCGGCCTTGGCCAGAAAGGCCATGACCGATTCGCGGTGTTCGGTGCTCGTGTAGCAGATGCCTTGCGCTTGGCTGCCTTGTGCAAACACCTGCTCAGCCGACATTTCGAAACTCTGGTTGAGAATGGTCTTGCCGAGTGCCAATGCGGTCGCGGAGCCTTGACTCAACTCGGCAGCCCAGGTCTGCGCATCGATCAACAGCTGTGCTGCGCTGGTGGTGCGATCCACAATGCCCAACTGCAGGGCTTCTTCGCATTCGACTTTTCGACCCGTGAAAATCAGCTCTTTTGCTTTGGACAAGCCCACCCGGCGCGGCAGGAAATACATGCCGCCACCGTCCGGGACGATGCCGCGATTGATATACGACCAGGTAAAGCTCGCGGCATCGCTGGCAATGATGAAATCGCAGGCCAGAGCGGTGTCTGCGCCCAGGCCCGACGCAGCGCCATTGACGGCAGCAATGGTGGGCTTGGGCATGGAGTGCAGCAACGATTGTGTGTAGTGCACCCGCTGCTGGCGATGCCAGCCATTGAAAGCGATTTCCCCAGCGGGGGCGTTCATACGCCGTTCCATCCCTGCTACATCGCCACCGGCACAGAACCCCTTTCCGTTGCCGCTGAGCACCAACGCGCGGATCGCTTTGTCGGCACTGATGCGTTCCAGCGCCGCGATGAATGCGCTGCGCATATCGTCGCTCATGGCATTGCGTTTCTCAGGGCGGTTAAGCAGCAGTGTGGCAATGCCGTCGGTAACCGTCAGTTCGATCAAATCCGTGGTCATGTCGCGAGTTTTCCTTGAGTCGGCTCAGTCGTTGGCAATGTGGCTTTTCTTGATGCGTTTGCGTCAAACCATTGGTTGCCTTGTGCTAGGTAGTTTAGGTGTCCGAGCCGCAATGTGTATCCCCTAAATTCCATTGAATGGAAATGGTGCTAAGCTGCTGCGTCGCTCTCATTTCGCTACATCATGTCCGATTCTTCTCTCCAGGCTGTGCGCCGCCAGCATCACGAAGACCCTGTGTTGAACCGTTCGTTGGTGCGTGGGGTCGAGATCCTGCGCGCGTTTCGCCCAGGAGCGGATCAACTCGGCAATGGGGAGATTGCGGAAAGGACTCAACTCTCGCGCGCCACGGTCAGCCGTCTGACGCAGACGCTAGTCGAATGCGGGCTGCTGGAGCATGATCGGGTGAGGCGGACTTATCGCCTGGCCACGCCGGTGTTGAGTCTGGCTCACGCGATGCGTGCAGGCTCACCGGTGTTGAATGCGATCGCGCCGTTAATGCGTGCGATGGCCGAGAAAATGCGGATCAATGTGGGGCTGGCGACTGCGGATCGCGACGAGATGGTCTATCTGGAATCCTTTCGGTTTAACCGCAAGGTGGCACTGCGCAGTGTCGTCGCGGGGCAGCGTGTGCCGATGGAGCTCACCTCGCTGGGCAGGGCCTATCTGGCGGTAGTGGATGATGCGCAGCGGCAGGCACTGCTGGAGCAGTTTTGCCGGCGGCGCAGTACTGACTCGCGCCATCTGCTCGACGAAATCGACGCTGCCAAGCTCAGTGTCGATACAAAAGGCTATTGCGCTGCCTCATGGCAGCCGGAGGTGGTGGCAATGGCAACGCCTCTTGTGCTGCCAGACCGTCCCATCTACGTATTGAATGTCAGCGTCAGGACCACGGCCAGTATGTCAGAGACGCAGAAGCAGCTGGGCAGCCCGTTGCTGGAACTCCGCGAGAAGGCGAAGACCGCGTTACTCACTGCTGACGCTTGACCGACTATGGCGGTGACCGCACTCGGCGACATACATGATGTGCCAAGTGCGTGCAGGGTGCAACGACGCTGATCAACCAGCCTTGCGTGCGCGCCGTTTGCGTACGGCCTCGGCCAGATCGGCCAGCACCGGTTCGGTCTGTGTCCAGCCCAGGCAGGCGTCGGTGATCGACACGCCATGACGCAACGGCACGCCGGGTTTCAGGTCCTGGCGGCCGGCCTCCAGATGGCTTTCGATCATGACCCCAATGATGCGCGAATCGCCGTTGGCGAGCTGTGTACCGATATCGCGGGCCACGTCGATCTGGCGCTCGTGCGATTTGTTGGAGTTGGCATGCGAACAGTCGATCATGACTTGTTCGCGTTGGCCTGCGGCCTTCAGTGCGTCGCAACTGGCGTCGACGCTGGCAGCGTCGTAGTTGGGGCCTTGTTTGCCGCCACGCAGGATCACGTGGGTGTCGTCATTGCCGCGCGTCTCGAAAATCGCGGCCATGCCCATTTTGGTCATGCCCATAAAGGCGTGTTTGGCGCGAGCGGCCACGATCGCATCGGCGGCGACCTGCATACCGCCGTCGGTACCGTTCTTAAAGCCCAACGGGCAGCTCAAGCCGGACGCCAATTGGCGATGGCTGGGGCTTTCCGTGGTGCGTGCCCCGATTGCGCCCCAGGCCACCAGATCGGCAATGTATTGCGGGCTGAGCAGGTCCAGGAATTCGGTGGCGATGGGCAAGCCCAATTCGCTGATTTCCAGCAGCAGTTCGCGCGCGCGACGCAGCCCCTCGTTGATACGGAAACTGCCATCGAGGCGCGGGTCGTTGATATAGCCCTTCCAGCCGACGGTGGTGCGCGGTTTTTCAAAGTACACGCGCATGACGATCAGCAGGTCTTTGTCCAGCGATTGTGCGGCGGTTTTCAAACGGCGCGCGTATTCCAGCGCTTGATCATGGTCATGGATGGAACAGGGGCCCACCACGACGACCAGACGGTCATCGCGGCCGTGCAATACGTCGGCGATCTGGGCGCGGGCATTTTCGACGAGGGCCAGTGCTGCGGCGGGAATCGGCAGTTCATCCTGCAGCAGCGCAGGGGAAATCAGTGGACGTACCGCACCGATACGAACGTCATCGATGCGGGTGGTGTCTTGGGTGGAGTCGGCCTGGCCGACTTCACGGTCGTGGTGGGAATCGTCGATACGGGTCATGATGATCTCGGGAAAAGGGGGCCGCGCGCTCGACGGCTACTGCGACAGAGTCGGCAGTGGGCGGATAGAGCGTGCAGAGGGCTATCTGATTGGCGTTGATCGTATCCGGGTCACTCTGCAACGGGTGTGCGCAGGGTGACGAATTCCTCGGCCGCCGTCGGGTGAATGCCGATGGTCTCGTCAAAGACCTGTTTGGTCGCACCCGCTTTCAGCGCGACGGCCAGGCCTTGCACGATTTCGCCCGCGTCGGGGCCAACCATGTGGCAGCCCAAAACGCGGTCGGTGTCGGCGTCAACTACCAGTTTCATCAGCGTCTTTTCCTGGATGCCGGTCAGTGTGAGTTTCATCGGGCGGAACCGGCTTTCGAAACGCTTGATGCGATGGCCGGCCTCGAGCGCCGCCTCGGTCGTCAGGCCGACGGTGCCGATATTGGGCAGGCTGAATACGGCCGTCGGGATCAGATCGTAATCGACCTTGCGATATTCGTCGGGTTTGAACAAACGGCGGGCTACTGCCATTCCCTCGGCCAGGGCCACTGGGGTCAGCGGCACGCGGCCGATCACGTCACCAAGGGCAAGGATCGAGGGTTCGCTGGTGCGATATTCGTCGTCGACGGCGATAAAGCCGTCTTCGTTGAGCGTTACCCCCGTATTTTCCAGCCCGAGGTTGTCCAGCATGGGGCGGCGGCCGGTAGCGTAGAACACGCAATCGGTCTCGATGATTTCGCCGCTTTTCAGGGTGACACTCAGTGTGCCGTCATCGCGTTTGTCGATGCGGGCAATATCGGCGTTGAACCGTAAATCCAGGCCTTTTTTGATCAACTCGTCGCGCAGGTGTTCGCGTACGCTGCCATCAAAACCGCGCAGAAACAGGTCGCGTCGATACAACTGCGTGGTTTGTGCGCCCAGGCCATTGAAAATCGAGGCGAATTCCACCGCGATGTAGCCCCCGCCCACGACCACGACGCGGCGCGGCAGTTCAGGCAGGAAAAAGGCCTCGTTCGAGGTGATGGCGTGTTCTTTACCCGGAATATCAGGGATCTGTGGCCAGCCGCCAGTGGCCACCAGGATATGCTCGGCCGTGTGGCGCTGGCCGTTGATTTCCACGGTATGAGGATCGACCAACCGGGCATGGCCTTCGTGCAGGGTCACACCGCTATTGACCAGCAGATTGCGATAAATGCCATTGAGGCGCTCGATTTCGCGGTTTTTATTGGCGATCAGCGTGGCCCAGTCAAAGCCCGGTTCCCCGACGGTCCAGCCAAATCCCGAGGCTTGCTCGAAATCCTCGTGAAAATGCGCGCCATACACCAACAGCTTTTTGGGTACGCATCCAACATTCACGCAGGTGCCGCCCAGATAGCGGCTTTCCGCAATGGCTACACGAGCGCCGAATCCCGCGGCAAAGCGCGCGGCACGTACGCCGCCTGAACCTGCGCCTATGACGTATAAGTCGAAATCGAAAGCCATTACGAATCCTTGTTACGAGTCTGCATGGTGGGACGCCGTGGCCCACACAATTTCTGAAAAGAACAGTATTAAACCGCTAATCTTAAACCGCCATCCGGCGGGTATGCTGCGGCCTGGCTGGTGGCGCCTCAGCACAGGCCTCGCAGATGGGATACATTCTGACGGTGGTGCCGCCGTATCTGGCGGTGTTCGGGGTGATTCCGTGATGGGAATGCATGCAGACTGAAACTAGTTTCTTTGGCTCGGTAGGCGCCGTGTTAGGCGAGGTGATCCGTGCCATTGTGTCGGGCATCCGCTATGTCTTTAGCGGTCTGGGCTCGGCGATCGGGGATTTTTTCTCGGGCCTGGCCGGCGCATTGGGAATGAGCTCGTCGATATTTCATTTCGCGCTGCTGCTCCTGGGCCTGGTCTTGCTGTGGTCTGCGGTCAAGGCCTTTATGGGGCGCTCCATTGTGTCGGGATTGTTCTGGTTGCTATTGGCGATGCTGTTGTTGTCCGCTCTGATCAGTTAGCACGAGCCGAGGCCCGCTCCTGGCTGGGGCATTTTCCGGCGAGCGGGATTGTCGTCCTTATGCCGTGCGCCCTGCAGTGGTTTCCACGATCAGTTTGGCAAGCCGCTTGATGAGGGGCTCGAACAGATCCGCCGAGGTATTGCCATAGCCCAGTACCAGTCCATTGTCTTCTGCAGTCGGCTGCAGGGCAAAGGCCGACAGGGCCGTGGGCGCCATGCCCGCCCGCCGCGCCGCAGCAGCGAGTTGCCGGTCTGGGATGTCTGGCGGCAGTCTCAGGGTCAAATGCAAGCCGCCTTGTCCGCCTAATACTTCATGCGAGACCGGCAGATGCAAAGCCAAGGCCGTTCGCAACGCGGATTGCCGGTCGCGATAGAGACGCCGCATGCGGCCCAGATGGCGGGCAAATTGGCCGCTTTCCATAAAGTCCGCCAGGGCGAGCTGTTCATGCCGATGGCCGCCGCGCAGTAATTCGTGCACGGCAGTATGTAACGAGCCCGTCAGCCCTTCGGGCAATACGAGGAATCCGACGCGCAGGGCGGGAAACATGGTTTTGCTGAACGTGCCGATGTAGACCACCGGGGCGTTATCCGCGAGCCCCTGCATCGCAGGGATCGGATCGCCCTGGTGGCGGAATTCGCTGTCGTAATCGTCCTCGATGATCCAGGCGTTGTTGCGCCGGGCGCGATCCAGCAGGTCCAGGCGGCGAGCGGCGCTCAGCACGGCGCCCGTCGGATATTGATGCGAGGGCGAGGTGTAGATCACGCGTGGCGTATGGGTGTGCCAGAGCGCGGCAGGCGCAGCCAGGCCCTCGGCATCAACGCGCACCGGTATCACCTGCAGGTCTCCTGCCTGGAGTGCTGCTTTGATCCCTCGATAGCCCGGGTCCTCCACCCAGGCGATATCGCCGGGATTGCTCAGCAGCCGTACGCACAGGGTCAACGCCTCTTGGGCGCCCTCGGTAATCAGGATCTGCTCTGCCTTGCAGCGCACGCCGCGGGATAAACCCAGATGTCGGGCGATGGCTTCACGCAGCGCCGGCTCGCCCGCGGGCTCGCCATAGCCCAGTGTGCTGGCGGGCATATCACGCAGCGTACGGTCCAGCGTACGGCGCCACGCGTTGAGCGGAAAATGATTGAGCGCCGGCGTCCCTGGACGCAATGCCATGCCAGCCTCGACGCGGCGGGGCGATGGCGTCAATCGGCTGACGCGTTGCGCGGCGCCGGCGCCTGTGGGGGCGGGGGCGACCCGCGCCGTCGGTGCCGCTGGCAGCGCGGCGACCCGCGTTCCCTGACGATCCGCCCGGACATAGCCCTCCGCGGTCAATTGCCCATAGGCCAGCATCACGGTATTGCGCGAAATGCCGAGCTGTTCTGCCAGAGCACGCGATGCAGGCAACCGGCTACCCGCGGGCAGCCGCCCGTCCAGAATGGAGGCCTTCAGTCTTTGCAACAATTGCCGCTGCAGCGTGTGGCCATCCTGAGGAGGCGACAGCGGGCTGTCCAGCAATGGGGCTGGTGTATCCATGGCACCATCAAATAGTCTGATATTGGATCTTTTTACCATGCCACGATTCAGCTAGCCTTATGGCCTGTATTTGCATGACACCGTTGTCCACCGATCATCAGAAGGAACTACGTATGCCGTCGACCAGCGCCTGGACTCAACAGCCCGTGGGCGATCCCCTCCCGAATTGGACCGCGCGTCCGCGGCCCCCGCATGAGGCGATCGCGGGACATTACTGCCGGCTCGAGCCGCTGGATGCGGCGCGTCATGGCGCCCAACTGTATGCCGCGTTTCGCCAGACGCCTGACGATGCTGACTGGACATATACGCTGGCCGGGCCATTCGCCGACGAGGCCAGCTATCTGGCATATGCGCGTACGGTGCAGACCTCTGAGGATCCCCAGTTTTTTGCCGTTATCGATTCGGCTACGGGACAAGCGGTCGGCACCTTGGCCGCCATGCGCATTGATCCGGCCAATGGCGTGATCGAGGTAGGCAACGTGGCCTATTCGAATCTGCTCAAACGCACGCCTGCCGGCACGGAGGCCCAGTATCTGCTGATGCGCCGGGCGTTTGATCAACTCGGCTATCGCCGCTATGAATGGAAGTGCGACAGCCTGAATGCGCCGTCGCGTGCCGCTGCGCTGCGCATGGGATTTCAGTTCGAGGGGATTTTCCGGCAGGCCGTGGTTTATAAAGGGCGCAATCGGGATACTGCCTGGTTTTCCATCATCGATTCGGAATGGCCGGCCGTGTGCAGCGGCTTTGAGCAATGGCTCGCGCCGGATAATTTCGACGCCGAAGGGCGTCAACGCCGCCGGCTGTCAGATTTGATCGAGTCGGCGCGGACGGCTTGACCGTCCGAGCACCGGATAACTGGCCACCTGAACGTCAGGGTAGCTCTGCGGGGTAACTATCCAGCGCCAGACTGATCTGCTGGCGCAGGTCCCATTCCGCCAGCGATGCATTGACGGCGCCGTAATAGGCGCCGTCGCGCACGAGGAATAGGGCGGGCAAATGAAAGACCTCGTAGCGTTCGACCAATCCCCCGTTATCGCCCGCATCGATCCAGCACAGGCGCTCGACCGGCAGGTCCAGCTCGGGCAACTGTTCCCGCGCGATGCGGCACGTGCCGCAGGTACGGCTATGAAAGGCCAGCAGCGACAAGCCCGGGGCATCCAGCAGGTAGCGGTCAGCAGTACTATCGTTGAGTTCGATTTGTTGCATGGGAAATGGGCGGCTGAAAATCGCTATGTTATCGGGGTTTACCCTGTTTTCGCGAAACGAATACCGCGGAATGCAGTACGCTCGACGACTTCTGAATTCGCGTCAAGGCACTCGTGCATCTGTTCATCCTATCCTCGTTGACGATACAACAGACATACGATGTTGCATTCCTGATGCCCCGAATTGGTTCGGCGGGCGTGCGGGCAAGTAATATTGCGAAATCAGATAAATAGATGAAATGCGGGTCCTCATGGGGGACCCGCATCGTTTTTTTATTAAAGGAGATGGTCCCGATGAATAAGCCGTTCGACGGAGAAGTCGCCTCGCTTAACGTACCCGAATACGTCAAGCACAAGGGGTTGGTCGAGTGGGTGGCGCGTGTGGCTGCGCTGACAAAGCCGGACAATGTGGTCTGGTGCGATGGTTCCCAAGAAGAATACGACCGACTGTGCGAGCTGATGGTGCAGGCAGGCACCTTGCGACGATTGAACCCGGAAAAGCGGCCGAATTCGTACCTGGCCTGGTCCGACCCCTCCGATGTGGCGCGCGTCGAAGACCGCACCTTTATCTGCTCGCAGCATGCCGAGGACGCCGGTCCTACGAACAATTGGGCTGATCCCGCTGAAATGCGCGCCACGCTGAATGGCTTGTTTGAGGGTTCCATGCGTGGGCGCACGATGTATGTCGTGCCGTTCTCAATGGGGCCGTTGGGCTCGGATATCGCCCACATCGGTGTCGAGCTGTCTGATAGTCCCTATGTCGTGGTCAACATGCGCATCATGACCCGCATGGGCCGCGCCGTGTTTGACGTGCTGGGCAGCGATGGCGAGTTCGTGCCTTGCGTGCATAGCGTGGGCGCCCCGCTGGCAGCAGGCCAGGCCGATGTGGTGTGGCCGTGCAATCCGACGAAATACATCGTTCACTATCCCGAAACGCGCGAGATCTGGAGCTTTGGCTCGGGTTACGGCGGCAATGCCTTGTTGGGCAAAAAATGCTTTGCCTTGCGGATCGCGTCGACCATGGGCCGCGATCAGGGCTGGTTGGCCGAACATATGCTGATTCTGGGCGTGACCTCGCCCAAAGGCCGCAAATATCACGTCGCCGCGGCATTCCCGTCGGCGTGCGGCAAGACCAACTTTGCCATGTTGATCCCGCCCGAGGGTATGGACGGCTGGAAGGTCTCCACCATCGGCGACGACATTGCCTGGATCAAACCGGACGCCGAAGGCCGCCTGCGTGCCATCAACCCCGAAGCGGGTTATTTTGGCGTGGCGCCTGGCACCAGCGAAAAGACCAACTTCAATGCCATGGCCACGTTGAAAGCCAACGTCATTTTCACCAACGTGGCGTTGACTGATGACGGCGACGTCTGGTGGGAAGGCATGACCGATACGCCGCCCGCGCATCTGATCGACTGGCAGGGTCAGGATTGGACGCCCGCGAGCGCGAAGGAAACTGGCCGCAAAGCCGCTCATCCGAATGCGCGCTTCACTGCACCTGCCTCGCAATGTCCGTCCATCGACCCTGAATGGGAAAACCCCAAAGGCGTCGTCATCGACGCGTTCATCTTTGGCGGCCGTCGCTCCACCACCGTGCCGCTGGTCACCGAGGCCCGTAATTGGGTCGAAGGCGTCTACATGGCGGCCACCATGGGCTCTGAGACCACGGCTGCGGCCGCAGGCCAGCAGGGCGTCGTGCGCCGCGACCCGTTCGCCATGTTGCCGTTCTGCGGCTACAACATGAGCGACTACTTTGGCCATTGGCTGAAACTGGGCAAACGCCTGCAGGATGCAGGTGCCAAGCTGCCTCACATCTATTGTGTCAACTGGTTCCGCAAAGGGCCGGATGGCAAATTTGTCTGGCCGGGTTTTGGCGACAACATGCGTGTTCTGAAGTGGATGCTGGGCCGCATCGATGGCACGGCCAATGGTGTCGAGCAAGTATTCGGCGTATCACCCACGTATCAGGACATCGATTGGACCGGCCTGGAATTCAGCCCGGATCAGTTCCAGCAAGTCATCTCGGTCGATGTGAAATCGTGGCGTGATGAATTGGCGCTGCACGATACCTTGTTCCAGCAATTGGCACAGGGGCTGCCGGGTGAATTGCCGGGTGTGAAGTCGTCGATCGAGACGCGTCTGGCTGCGTAATACGGACGGCGTGTTTTCATCGTCACGTTGCAGGAAAAACGCGGCGCCTGGATACTGTCCGGGCGCCGCGTTTGCTATTGGGAGCTTTCCGCTGTGCCGGTTTCAAGTCATGTTTCGGGCTTTCCGCCACTGATCTCCCGGCATGCGCGGGTGCTCGTGCTGGGTACCATGCCGGGGGTGGCATCGCTGCGCGAGCAACAATATTACGCACATCCGCGCAACGCGTTCTGGCCGATAGCGGCGCAGTTGTACGGCTTTGGCGCGCAGGCCTCGTATCAGGTGCGTTGCGAGGCATTGAAGGCAAATGGGATAGCGCTGTGGGACGTGCTGCAGGCCTGCGAGCGTCCCGGCAGTCTGGATGCAAATATCCTCGCTGCCAGCGTGGTGCCGAACGATTTCGAGATGCTGTTTCGCCTGCATCCGGGCATAGAACGCGTCTGTTTCAATGGCGCCAAAGCCGCGGCGTTGTACAAGCGGCACGTGCTGCCGGCGTTGGGACTCTCGCGCGAACTGCTGTACTTCGAATTGCCGTCAACCAGCCCGGCGCATGCCGCCATGAGCCTGCAGGACAAGTCGACGGCGTGGCGGCGAGCCCTGGACATGCCTGTGCCATAGCCATGCACTGCACGCGCCGGTCCAGGTTGCAACGCTACAATCCCACCATACCGGTTCTTCCGCCAGAAGGGGTGTGAACGGATTTGCGGCAGCTCGTATATTTTTACTATGCCGCTGAACTAGGCAGCTTCACTCAGGCGGCGTTAATGTTGGGCGTCGGGCAGCCAGCGCTGGGCCGCCAGGTGCGGCGCCAGGAGCTGCGTCAAACCTGCGGAGCCCGGCGCGGCATGTCACGACACTGAGGTCTTTTTGTTTCGCCAATCCACCACTGGAGTTATCGATCAATGAATCTCGCCAAATTTCCGCGTAAACGGTTGGGCCATTTTCCGACGCCGCTCGAACATATGAAAAATCTGAGCGAATATCTGGGAGGGCCGGACATCTACATCAAGCGCGATGATTGCACTGGGCTCGCCACGGGAGGCAACAAGACCAGAAAACTGGAATTCCTGATCGCCGACGCGCTCGCCAAAGGCGCCGATACTGTCATCACCCAAGGCGCTACGCAGTCCAATCACGTGCGCCAAACCATCGCGGCTGCTGCCATCGTCGGCATGAAAACCAAGGTGATTCTCGAGGCACGCGTTACCAACCTGGACGAGGAATACGCCGAGTCCGGAAACGTGATGCTCGACAGACTGCTGGGTGGCGAAATCGTCGCGCGCGTGCCGGCGGGTACCGATATGAATGCTGCCATGGCAACATTGGCCGACGAGCTGCGTGCAAAAGGTTCGAAGCCCTACATTATTCCCGGCGGCGGCAGCAACCCTATCGGGGCTTTGGGTTATGTCGCCTGCGGTATGGAAATCATGCAGCAAGCCTATGATCTGGGACTGAATATCGATTCGGTGGTCCATGCCACCGGCAGTACCGGCACGCAGGCAGGCTTGCTCGCGGCGTTCGAAGGCACGCAAAGCGGCATTCCCGTCATGGGCATCAGCGTGCGCGCAAAAAGGGCCCCTCAGGAGGCCAATGTGCTGAAGTTGGCTAATGAAACCGTCGCGTTGCTTGGGCTATCGACAAAAATTCAGGCGTCCGCCTCACGCGCCGATGACGGCTACGTGGGTGATGGCTATGGTCAGCCCACGCCTGGAATGATCGAGGCCCTGACCCTGTGCGCGCAGAAAGAGGGCATTTTGCTCGATCCTGTGTATTCAGGAAAAGGCATGGCCGGGCTGATCGGTCAAATTCGCGCAGGCCAGTTTACGCGTGGCCAGAATGTCGTGTTCGTTCACACGGGCGGGTCGGTCGCGCTGTTTGGATATCGATCGGTGCTTTGATTCAATGGGCGGGAATGCCGAGGCCGGCTGCTTGTGAGTCAGCCGGCCAAGCCCCCAGCCTCTGACGAAATCCGCCGTGCAACAACGCTGTCAACAATCCTTCATCTGCGCCCGCTACGCTGTCAAAAACGGGTAAAGGATCTCTGACGCCATGAATTTTGAAGACCGCGACGAACTGCGACGCCGCATCGAAAACGATTTGCTCGACAGCCTGGACGAAGAGCTGGAGCTGGAAATCGAAGACCGCACCTATGATCTGGCACAGCAGGAGGGTGGCGTTGCCCCGGGAAATGAAACACACGCCCAGCGAATAGCCTATTTCCGTGAGCTGTTTCGTCTGCAAGGCGAGTTGGTCAAGCTGCAGAACTGGGTCGCATCGACTCGGCAAAAAGCGGTCATCATTTTCGAAGGACGCGATGCAGCGGGCAAGGGCGGCGTGATCAAGCGCATCACCCAACGCCTGAATCCCCGCGTATGCCGCGTAGTTGCCTTGCCCGCACCCAACGATCGCGAGCGTACACAATGGTATTTCCAGCGTTATGTTGCACATCTGCCTGCAGCCGGGGAACTCGTGTTGTTCGATCGCAGTTGGTACAACCGGGCAGGCGTCGAGCGCGTCATGGGGTTCTGTTCGGACGAGGAATACGAGGAGTTTTTCCGTTCGGTGCCGGAATTCGAACGCATGCTCGTGCGTTCCGGGATCAAGGTCATCAAATACTGGTTCTCGATCACGGACGAGGAACAGCATCTGCGCTTTCTCGGCCGTATCCACGATCCGCTAAAGCAATGGAAGCTCAGCCCCATGGATCTGGAATCGCGCCGCCGCTGGGAGGATTACACCCGCGTCAAGGAGGCGATGTTGGACCACACACACATCAACGAGGCGCCGTGGTGGGTCGTGCCTGCCGACAATAAAAAGCAGGCACGGCTCAATTGCATCCACCATCTGCTGTCGCAGTTTCCCTACCAGGAAGTCGAACGTGAAGAGGTGATCTTGCCGGAGCGCGTGCGCAACAAGGACTATATCCGTCATCCGGTGCCAAGCGAGATGATCGTGCCCCAGGTGTATTGAGGCCGAACAGCATCACGATATCGCGCCCATAGCGGTCCGACAGCATGCCGGCCACCGGGCACAGCAACAGGATCACCAGCCCCGACACCGCGGTGCAGAGCTGCCCATCATGGCCGCAAGCTGCGCGCTCATGCCGACGAGGTCGGCAAAATACTTGAGGAGGTGATGCTGGTCCCCCTGAACCACACCGAACGCCAAGCGCTTTCGAGTGGCTCGAGAAAATGTCGGTCTGGGTCAAGGGCGACGGCATGTCAGCCGAATTGGCAAAGCGATTGAAATCCGGGACCGATCAGGGATCTATCGGCGGCAGTTCATCCGCAATCAAATCGAGTCCTGCGCGCAGCAATCGATCATAGCGCGCACGCTCAGTAGCGATACTTTCAGGCGTCCATTCATAAAAGCCTTGGCCTGCCTTCATTCCGTGCCTGCCGTCCGCGGCGCGTTCGGTGAGACAACGCGCAGGCGTATCGCTGTTGCAGAACGAGGGATACATCGTGGCGCCTGCCGCCGCGTGCACCTCGATTCCGGCATGATCGCGCTGTAATACTGGGCCGGCGGCCAGAAACCGGAAGCCAAAACCGAATCTCACAGCCGCATCGACATCCTCGGGCGAGGCGATACCGCGATCGATCAGATCAAATGCCTCGCGTGACAGCGCATGCTGCAAACGATTGGCCAGAAAACCAGGCAAGTCTTTCAATACCTTGACCGGGACCATGCCGCAACGGCGCATGAAAGCAATCAGGGCATCGGCCTGCGCGGGATCGCTGGCGTCGCACAACACCACCTCGACCAGCGGCACGAGATGCGCGGGCATGAAAAAATGCAGGCCCAACATACGATCGCGTGTCTTGAGTCCCTGGCCGATCGCGCTGATCGGAAAGCTCGAGCTATTGCTCGCCAGAATGGCATGCGCAGACGCACGTTGCTCCAGGTCTGCAAATAGGGCTTGCTTCAGATCCAATCGTTCTGGAATGCATTCGATCACCAACGCGACGCTGTTCCAGTCGACACTATCCAGATCGGGCGCTGTGTGTACATAATCCGCCGCCTCTGCGCGTCCCGCTGCGGCCAGATTAGCGGCGACGCGCGCAGGCAGGGCCTGGGCGCGCGCGGCATCGGGTTCAATGACGGTAGTGCGGCAATGCGCACGTGCCAGGACGACGGCCACGTCAGCGCCCATCGTGCCGCCACCTACCACCACGGCGTGCGTAGCGGCGGGGTTTGTGAGCAGCGGTTGAGGTAATGAAGACATCATGTTTCCTTTGATGGGCGGCGCGTTGAGTCATTGCGCACGTCTCGAATGCGTGGCGGATTCGACCGGATGCTAGTCAGCCCCTCGGCTCTATGACCAGGGTATCTGCAACACTGCGAATGCGAGAGAGAGGCGGTACAGCATTGTCCATCAATCCGGCGAAGGCAGGTGCAGTGGCATGGCCTAAGCCTTGCCGGGTACGCTTTCCTTCGTATCTGTGGCTCGCAGGAAATCAAAATCCACGCCTTGATCGGCCTGCGTCACGCTCTGCATATACAGCTTGCGATAGCCTCGTTCCCCGGTAGGGCGCTCGATGGGATGCGCAGCGGCGCGGCGGGCGAGTTCTTCATCGCTGATCAGCACGGCGATTTCTCGATTTTTCACCGACAGCCGGATGCGATCACCTGTTTGTATATGCGCCAACGGCCCACCCACCGCTGCCTCCGGCGTCACATGCAGCACAATCGTGCCCGCTGCCGTACCGCTCATGCGGCCATCGGAAATCCGCACCATGTCTTTGACGCCGGCCCGAGCCAGCTTGCGCGGAATCGGCATATAACCGGCCTCCGGCATACCCGGCCCACCGGTCGGGCCAATGCGCTTCAAGACCAGCACGTCATCCGCCGTGACGTCCAGGTCATCGTCGTCAATGCGATTGGCCATATCTTCGGCGTCCTCGAACACGACGGCCCGGCCTTCATGTTCCATGAGTTTGGGGTTAGCCGCCGATTGCTTGATGATGGCGCCACCGGGGGCCAGGTTGCCGCGCAAAACGGCCAGGCCGCCCACCGGATAGATCGGCGAATCGAACGGGCGAATCACGTCCTGCACGAAGGGGGCTGGCGCGGCGTCGAGCTCCTCGCCTAGCGTACGCCCCGATACTGTGAGCGTATCCAGATGTAGCAAGGGCCGCAGTTCACGCAGCAGCGCCGGCATGCCGCCCGCTTTGTGAAAGTCCTCCATGTAATGTTGGCCGGAGGGCTTCAAGTCGACCAGTACAGGAGTCTCGCGACTCAGGCGATCCAGGCCGGCCAGATCGATATCGATGCCCAGCCGTCCCGCCATTGCGGTCAAGTGCACGATGCCATTGGTTGAGCCGCCTACTGACAGCAGCACGCGCAACGCATTTTCGAATGCCTTGCCCGTCAAAATCCTGTCGGGCGTCAAACGGTTGGTCGCCATAGCGACAGCAGTGGTGCCTGTCTGCTCCGCCACGCGCATACGGTCAGCCGTGACGGCAGGCGCCGAGGCGCCACCAAACACCATGATGCCCAAGGCCTCGGCCAGGCACGCCATCGTGCTGGCCGTTCCCATCACCGAACAGGTCCCAACGCTGGCCACCAGTTGATTATTGACGTCGGTGATTTCCTCGGCGTCGATCTCCTCTGCACGGTAACGGCCCCAATAGCGGCGGCAGTCCGTACACGCGCCCACGCGTTCGCCGCGGTGCGAGCCAGTCAGCATGGCACCCGTGACCAATTGAATCGCCGGCACGCCTGCCGACGCGGCGCCCATCAATTGAGCGGGCACGGTCTTGTCACAGCCGCCGATCAGCACCACGGCATCCATGGGCTGCGCGCGAATCATCTCCTCGGTGTCCATTGACATCAGGTTGCGCAGATACATGCTCGTCGGCTGCGAAAAGCTTTCATGCACCGAGATCGTGGGGAAATCTACCGGCAACCCGCCCGCCAGCATCACGCCGCGTTTGACCGCCTCGATCAGCTGCGGGGCATTGCCATGACAGGGGTTATAGCTGCTGCCCGTATTCGCGATGCCGATCACGGGGCGAGACAGGGCGTCCTCCGTATAGCCCGCACCCTTGATAAAGGCTTTGCGCAGGAACAGCGAAAAGCCCGTGTCTCCGTAATTGGTCAGCCCTTTGCGCAGGCCAGTGGCGGGGGAATCAGGTTTTTTTGAGGAAGCCATTGTCATCTCAATAATATTATTGATAATCTATGGGCGATCATATCCGGGCCTTCTCGCGTAATGCAAGTACCGGAGGGTGGATCGACGCCAGAAACACATTCAACCACTAACCTGGCAGGAGACACACATGTTTTTATCGAGCAAGCGTCCCCCCGCAAGGCGGGCATTTCTGGCCTGTGCCTTGACCTTTTGTGCGAGCCTGGGCTTGCCCACCGTCGCTGCTGCCGCGGGCTATCCCGAGCGTCCCGTGCGTATGGTGGTGCCTTATCCGCCCGGCGGGGCAACTGATGTGATCGGCCGCGTCATGGCGCAGGAACTGTCGCTGGCACTGGGCCAGCAGTTCGTTGTCGAAAACCGTGCCGGCGCGACGGGCAACATCGGCGCAGATCAGGTCGCGAAATCGGATCCCGACGGCTATACGCTGTTGCTCGGCGCGTTGACGAGCCATTCCATCAATGCAGAGCTCTACAAAGGCAAAGTCCCTTACGACATCGAAAAGAGCTTTGCCCCGGTTTCTATCGTCGGTTCGGTGCCGCTCGTGTTTGTGGTGAATCCTTCGGTGGAAGTGAAGTCGCTGCAGGAATTCATCGATTTAGCCAAAAAGCGTCCGGGCTATTTGACGATGGCTTCATCGGGCAATGGTTCGCCCCAACATCTGGCCACCGAAATGTTCAAGAGCATGGTGGGCGTAGACGTCCTGCATGTGCCATACAAGGGCAGTGGCCCGGCGATGACCGATTTGATGGGCGGGCAGGTGCTCAGCATGATCGAGACCGTACCCGCCGCGCAGGGGCACGTGAAAGCCGGCAAACTACGGGCCCTCGCGGTGGCGTCAGATCAACGCGCAGAGGCCTTGCCTGATGTGCCGACGACCGCCGAAGCAGGTCTGCCGAATTTTCAGGTGAGCTCCATGTTCGGCATCGTGGCGCCTGCCGGAACGCCGGACGCTGTCATTCAGAAGCTGAATGACTCGCTCAAGCAGATCCTGGCCAAGCCCGAAGTCAAGGCCGCGCTGCTGAATCAAGGGGCGGTCGCGACATGGACGACGCCTGCGGATGCGGCTGCGCGCATTAGCGCGGAGCGGGCGAAATGGGCGAAAGTGATTGCAGACGCCGGGGTGAAAGGCGAGTAGGTTGCCGCGACGTGCACGGCCGTGCGGGCGGGACTGCGCATGACCGCGCCGCCGCGGGTGCTCGATGCGCGGAGCACGTGAGCGTGCGAAACCGCCATATGCGCAACGCAGGCTGCACCACGAGATGAAAACAAATACCCAGCATGATGAGGGTCATGCTGGGTATTTGGCATCAGACCACGCGTGTCAGTACTTCGCCTTTCTGAAACCAGCCATCGAGATTACTCAACACCAGATCGGCCATGGCCTGCCGAGTCTCTTCCGTACCGCTGGCCAGATGCGGAAAGAGCACGACTTGGTCCATGTCCAATAGCGCCTGCGGCACTTGAGGCTCGTGTTCAAACACGTCCAGGCCAGCGCCCGCGATACGGCCGTCTTGCAAGGCCTTGATCAATGCAGACTCATCGACAACGGTACCCCGCGCCACGTTGATGAGGTAACCCTTGGGCCCCAGCGCATTGAGCACAGCATCATTAATCAGATGTCGCGTCTCTGCTCCACCAGGCACAACCACCACCAGAAAATCGCTGTCTTCGGCCAGTTGGATCAGATTGTCGTAATAGCGATAGTGATCCGGCACATCGCTGCGCGCGCGGCGGTTGTAATACGCGATGCTCATGTCAAAGGCTTCGGCGCGTTTGGCGACCTGCAGGCCGATGCTGCCCAGCCCGACGATGCCGCAGCGTTTGCCGCTGGGTTTGATCGTCAGCGGAAAGACTTCGTTGAGCCAATGGCCCTCACGTACGAAACGATCCGCCAGACAGAGACGGCGCGACACGTTCAAGATCAGTGCGAGTGCGGTGTCCGCGACGCAATCGTTCAATACGCCCGGCGTATTGGTCACGACGACGCCGCGTGCCTTGGCGGTGCTGATGTCGATGGGATCGTAGCCTACACCCTGGCTGAAAATGCCTTCCAGCTTGGGCAGGCTATTGATCAGTTCTGCCGATGCGCCATGGCGTCCGCTGGTGACAATGCCACGCACGGTTTGCCCTTGCGTTTGCAGAAAGCCGGTTTGGTCTTTGATTTCCCACCAGCGGTGCAAGCGGTAATGGCGATCGACGTGTTCAGTGATGGCGGGTGGCATGGGGCCCACCATCAGTACGTCGATGAGATCCGTGGAGACAGCATCAGTCATGAAAAATCCAATCTATAGGGGTTTCAAAGACCCGCTTTGTCCTCTATGTTCCGATTCTGAAAGAGGGCAGCGGGTCCTTGCGTATGAAACTGCTTATTGTGCAAGCAGACCGCGTGCCTTGATGATTTCGCCATAACGCGCGCGTTCGCTCGAGGCCAGTTGCGCCAACTCTTCAGGCGTTGAGCCATGAGCACCTGCACCTTGGGCCAGCAGCTTTTGCTTGATGCCTTCCTCGTTGGCGACATCCCGAATGGCTTTCGAGAGTTTGTCGACGATGGCTTGCGGCGTGCCTGCGGGCACTAGCACCGCGGTCCAGGATCCACCTTGGGCATTCTTGATACCGGCCTCGTCGATCGTGGGCACATCCGGCATCGCGGGCGATCGCTTGTCACCCGTGACCGCCAGCGCGCGCAGCTTGCCGGCTTGGACGAACGAATTGGTTTCCAGCACAGAGGCGAACAACATATCGACGCGGCCGCCCATCAGGTCGCCCATGGCGGGGCCACCGCCTTTATAGGGAACGTGCAGCAACTCGGTGCCCGTAGCCAATTGGAAAACCTCCGCCGTCAGGTGAGGCGCGCCACCTGTGCCCGAACTGGCAAACGTATGTTGGCCCGGCTCGGCCTTGGCCAGGGCCACCAGGTCTTGCACCGTCTTGACGTTCAGCGAAGGCGGCACGACCAGCACAAAAGGCAGGTCCGAGAATAGCGACACCGGCGCGAATGCCACCGCTGGATCCGTCTTCAGCTTGTAGATCCATGGGTTGATAGAGAGCATGCCCGAGTTTGCGAACAGCAGCGTGTAGCCGTCAGGATCCGCACGCGCAACCAGATCGGCAGCGATTTGCCCACCTGCACCGGCCTTGTTGTCGACGACGATAGTCTGGCCCAAAGTCTGTCCCAGGCGTTCGGCCAGGATGCGGGCCGAAATATCGGTCCCCCCACCGGGCGAGAACGGAACAACCAGCGAAACAGGACGATTGGGGTAATCGCCTGCCGCCTGGCTGGCAACGGGAAAACATGCTGCGACCGCCAGGGTCAGTGCGCCCGTGATCTGGGCGCGAATACGGGAAATCCGCTTTGCTTTCATGCGTGTGTGTCTCCGCAATACCGTTTTTGAATTGATCTTTAACTGAGCCGCTCTCGCTGGGTCGCAGCGGGCATGCTTTCTGGTTTACGGCATCTTTGAATGATGCCAACGGCAAAAGTATAGGGGCGCTGACACCATTCAATACCAATTGAGCTATAAATAACATTGCCCGATACACATATTGAATGGATGGATGCGGCAGTATGGAACTGCGTCAATTGGAATGTTTTGTCGCCGTGGCGGAGGAATTGCACTTTGGCCGGGCAGCGGCGCGCTTGCGCATGACGCAACCGCCGCTCAGCCGGCAAATACAGCTGCTGGAACAGGATCTGGGCGTGACGCTGCTCGAACGCCATAGCCGCGTTGTCAGGTTGACTGCGGCGGGGCAGCGTTTGCTGCGAGATGCGCGTCATCTATTGGATTATTCGGCACGTGCAGCGCTCGCGGCGCGGCGTGCTGCGCATGGCGAAGCGGGTCATCTGACCTTGGGGTACACCGCGGTGGCAGCCTACCGTTTGATGCCGGCGATGCTGATGCGTGCGCAGCAGGTGCTGCCCGACGTCAATATCCAGCTGCGCGAAATGGTGTCGAGCGATCTGGGCCGATTGCTATTGGCGGGCGAACTCGACGTCGCGTTGACGCGGCATGTGCCCATGCATCAGGGGTTGGAGAAACGGTTGATGGAACGCGAAGCGCTGATATTGGCGCTGCCCGCCGGTTCTCCGCTGTGTGCGATGGATACCGTGCCGCTGCGTGCCTTGCATCAACAGCCGTTGATACTGTATTCGCCAGGCGACAGCCGATATTTCCATGACCGCATTGTCGGTGCGATGGGCCTGGCCAATATCGCGCCGCGTTATGTACAACGCGCCAGCCAAACGCATACTTTGGTTGCGCTGGTCAGGGCAGGATTGGGATATGGCATCGTGCCGGATTCGGCGCGAGAGCTGCATTTCGAGGGTGTGGAATATCGCCCCATCGCGCAAAAGAACCTGTACGCAGACATTTATCTGGCGTGGCGGCAGCAGGCGGACAATCCTACGGTAGAGGCGTTCCTGGATCGCGTCGCGGGACGGGATGGGATGAAGAACGGGCCCGATACCACGCCGGATGACGATTGAATCGGTGACGCAAAAAAATAACGCCGGCTTCGATGGCGAAGCCGGCGTTATCGTGGTGCTCTACCGTGTTTCTATCCAGGATCAGGGCTTTTGCGGCGCGCCGTCAACCAGACGCCACAGACCCAGCGGATTGGCCTGTTGAACCGCCTCGGGCAGCAGCGCGTCAGGCAGATCCTGATAGCAGACCGGACGCAAGAAACGATCGATCGCCGTCGTACCCACCGACGTGTACATCGCATTGGACGTCGACGGGAACGGACCACCATGCACCATGGCGTAGGTGACTTCCACACCCGTGGGGAAGCCATTGGCCAGAATACGGCCAGCCTTGCGTTCCAACACCGGCACGAGCGTACGAGCCGCCTCGACGTCGCTGGCTTCGATCTGCAGCGTGCTGGTCAACTGGCCTTCCAGGTGTTCGGCGATCTCGCGCATCTCCGCGACGTCGCGCACGCGGATCAGCAGCGAGGCGGGGCCGAATACTTCGGCTTCCAACGCTTTGTCTTTCAAGAATCGCTGTGCATCGGTGCTGTATAGCGCGGCTTGGGCACTATTGGGGCGGCCTTCGTTGCTTTGGCCCTTGGCCACGCACGATACGCCTTCGACAGCGCTCAGTTGCGCCACGCCGGAGTTATAGGCGTCGGCGATGCCCGGGGTCAGCATGGTGCCGGCCGGTGCGGGTTGCAGCGCTGCAGTCACCGCAGTCTCAAAGCGCTTCAGATCCGGACCGTCGATTGCAATGACCAGACCCGGATTCGTGCACAGTTGACCCACGCTGCCGGTCAACGAGGTAGCGAAGCCTTGTGCAATGCTTTCTGCGCGGGCAGACAACGCGCCCGGGAACAGGAACACGGGGTTGATGCTGCTCATCTCGGCATAGACGGGGATCGGCTCGGGGCGGGCATTCGCGGTGCGAACGAGTGCCAGGCCGCCTTGGCGCGAGCCGGTAAAGCCCACGGCCTTGATCGCGGGGTGTGCAACCAGCGCATCACCCAGGGTGCGGCCTGCACCGAACAGCAGCGAGAACACGCCTTCGGGCAGGTTGTTGTCTTTGACGGCCTTTTGAATGGCGCGGCCCACCAGCTCCGACAAACCGGGGTGACCGCTATGCGCCTTGACTACAACCGGGCAGCCCGCGGCCAATGCCGAAGCGGTATCGCCACCGGCGACCGAAAATGCCAACGGGAAATTGCTGGCGCCGAACACGGCGACCGGGCCGAGCGGCACGCGCGCCAGGCGCAGGTCCGAACGGGGCAGGGGCTTGCGTTCCGGTTGGGCAGGATCGATGGTGGCGTTCAGGAACAGACCATCACGCACGACTTTCGCGAACAGACGCAGTTGGCCAACGGTACGGCCGCGCTCGCCTTGCAGGCGGGCTTCTGGCAGGCCGGTTTCGGCCATGCCGCGCGCGATCAGTTCGTCGCCCAGCGCCATGATGTTGTCGGCAATGCTTTCCAGGAAAGCGGCGCGCTGAGCCAGCGGTGCGGCGCGATAGGGATCGAACGCCGCGGCGGCCAATTCGCAGGCGCGATTGACTTCGTCCTTGCCGCCCATGCCGAATTCAGGCTCGATGTGTTCGTTACGAGCCGGGTCAAACGCGCGCTGTGCGCCCAGCGTGCCGCGCACGGCGCTGGCGCCGATGAGCATCTCACCAGTGATAGACATGGAAAAGTCTCCTGAAGCTGAATTGAATGGATTCCGGAGGGAGTCCGTATAAACGTTCTAGTATAGGGAAAGATCGTGGCCGGCCTGAGGGTTCTTTTCTGATTCAGTCAGAAAAAACATCGATCCATACAGGAATTGAATCAAATGGTGGGACGAAAGGCGTGGGAAACGCTCCTCGAGGGGCAGCGCTTTGGCGTGAGCCAAATACAGGTCAGGGCAGCACCATTGGGCAGGGCTTCACTGATGCCCGGCAGAGCCGCGGATCAGTTGAGCGCCTTTTTCCCCGATCAAAATCGCGGCCGCATTGGTATTGGCCGACACCATGGCCGGCATCACTGACGCGTCAATGACGCGCAACCTGTCCACGCCCTGTACACGTAGCGTCGGATCGACGACTGCTTGGTCATCGCTGCCCATACGGCAGGTCCCCGAGACGTGGAATACAGTTCCCCCGCGTTCGCGCGCGAACTGCGCCAGATCCTGCTCTTTTTGTAATCCACTGCCTGGCATGTATTCCTCGCCAGTGGTGAATTCGCGGAAAGTGGGTTGATGATAGATGTCGCGCAGCATGCGCAACCCTGCGACCAGGACTTTGATGTCGTGCGGTTCTGTCAGATAGTTGGACACGATACGCGGCGGGTCGAAGGGATCGGCCGAGCGGATCTCGACCGTACCGCGAGAATCGGGCCGGCATTGTGTGGCCGATGCGGAAAAACCAGAAAATCCATGCAACGGATCACCAGGCTTGTCTACCGATAGCGGCATGACGTTGAACAGAATATCGGCCCGGCCATCACGTGCATGCTCGGTACGCACCATGCCTCCCACCTGGCCTGCACCGACCGTCAACGGACCCGCTTTGTTGAACAGCCACTTCGCGCCCATGTTGGCGAGCTTGAACGGATTGCGCACGTCGTCATTGAGCGAGAGTTTGTTTTTAACCTTGACGATGACGCGTGCCTGATAGTGATCCTGCAAATTGCAGCCGACCTCCGGCGCGTCGACATGGACCGGAATCTGGTGCTTTTGCAGCAGGCGGGCAGGGCCGATGCCGGATAACTGCAGCAGATGAGGCGACTGCAGCGCGCCTGCGGCCACTATCACTTCGCCTGCTGCATGAGCGCGCATGACCTGGCCGCGCTGCAGCCAGGTGACGCCGTGGCAGGTGCCACGCTCTATCAGCAATCGCGTGACATGGGCATCGGTTAAGACCGTGAGGTTTCGACGTGCCCGCACCGGACGCAAAAAAGCCGTGGCTGCGCTGTCGCGCCAGTGTCCTCGCAGTGTCAGCTGGTAGCTGCCCAGGCCGCTATCCTGTGCGCCATTAAAGTCAGGACTGGCGGGCAAGCCCGCTTCGGCGCCCGCCCGCAGCCAGGCCGAGCACAGCGGATGATCATTGCGCAGGTCCGAGACATGCAGTTCGCCCTGATCACCGTGATACTCGCTCGCGCCGCCCGCGTAGCACTCGGATTGCTTGAAAATGGGCAAGACATCCCGATAGCTCCAACCTGTCGCGCCCAGACGCGCCCAATCATCGTAGTCCGCGTGTTGGCCGCGGATATAAATCAGTCCGTTGATTGAGCTCGAGCCTCCCAGCACCCGGCCGCGCGGCCAGACGATAGAGCGATTGCCCGTTTCGGGTTGAGGCTCCACGTCAAATTGCCACGAATAGCGCGGGTCATAGATAGACCGGAAATATCCCACGGGCAGCTTCAACCAGAATCCCGTGTTTGCGCCGCCAGCCTCCAGCAGCAATACCCGGCAGGCCGGATCTGCACTCAGGCGATTGGCCAGCACACAGCCGGCGGAGCCGGCTCCCACAATGATGTAGTCGTAGGTTTGGGACATGGCGCGTTGCTGCGAGGTTAGGCTTTCACGATGTCTAGATAGGGCTTGGGATCGAAATAGGTACTGGCAGGCACCGGGTTGGAAATATTGGCGGTCTTGACGAAAAAGTCCGTGACCTGCTGCAGCCATTTCGTGACGGTGCCGTCGGCGTACTTGGCCCGCCATTCGCTGGAGGTGAAATACTTCGACGCTTTGAATTGATTCTTGAGGTCGGCCAGCGGGACTTCGGGATACTGTTTCTTCTGTAATGCTGCAATGGCCTCGTCCGTGTGCGAAAGCAGGTGGTCATTGGCCTTGACCCAGCCCTTGATCAGCGACTGGATCAATTGCGGATTTTTATCGTAGAAGTCATTGCGCGCCGCCCAGCCGCCGACGATGGCGGCCTCGGGATAAAAGGCCGAGGCATCGACCAGCATGCGTGCACCCTCGGATTTTTGTTTGACGGTCACATCAAACGGCACCCATAACGCCACGGCCGGTACGGCGCCCGAAATAAAGGACGTGACGGCTTCGGTCATGCGTTGATTCACGATCTGCACGTCCTTGCCTTCTTGCAGATTGGCGCCTTGCAGTACCCGATTCAGGAACACGTGTGCAGTGGTGCCGGCCGTGGTCGAGATTTTCTTGCCCTTGAGATCGGCGGCGCTCTTGATGCCGGAGTCGGCCCGGACCCAGAGTTGCGCGGTCGCATATTCCACATTGTTCAGCAAAAAGACTTTGCCTTGGCCGCGTGCCGGGAAATTGGATACTACGGCGCCGGTGGACAATACATCGAGACTGCCTCCGATCATGGCCTGGAACAATTCAAGTCCGGTAGTGAACTTGATCATCTGCAAATCCAGGCCTTGCTCGGAAAAGGCGCCGGTTTCCAGGCCCGTCCAGATCTGGCCGTCCACGGCGGGCGTATGTAGATAGCCTACGCGCACGGACTGCGCGGCACGTGCCAATAATGGCATGCCTAGGCCTGACATGGCGGCCGCGAGGGTGCCGGTTTTCAATAAGGTTCTGCGCTGCGGATTCATGTGGAGGCTCCTTTTAGCAGGCGAAACGACGACATAACAGATCAAGAAAAACGGGAACAATGCGGCGTGAGACACGCGCGCGAGGATCACTCAGACAGACGCACCGCCTGGCTAGCCTGCCGGGCGTATTCCTCCATGACCAGGCTGCGGATATGCGACCGCAACTCACCAAAGCGCGGGTCTTCATGCAAATTCTCCGCACGCGGATAAGCAAATGGCACGTCGATCACCGTACGGATCCGCGCCGGCCTCGCCGTGACCACCACAATGCGCGATGACAGGTAGATGGCTTCCTCGACAGAGTGCGTGATCAGCATGACGGTTTTGTTTTCGGCCAGCAGGACTTGCAGCAGCAAGTCCTGCATCGCGCTACGCGTCTGCGCATCCAGCGCGCCGAAAGGCTCGTCCATCAGCAGAAATTGCGGTTTGACCGCGTAGGCGCGCGCCAGGGCCAGGCGCTGACGCATGCCGCCGGACAAATGCTTGGGATGATGGTTGGCAAAATCGGCCAGCCCCATCAGCGACATGTAGCGCTGACAGATCTCGTCGCGTTCGGCGCGGCTGACTTGATTGGCGCGCAGCGTCAGGCCGAACGCGATGTTTTCCTTCACGGTGAGCCAGGGAAAGACGCCGTATTCCTGAAAAATCACGCCCCGGTCCGGCCCCGGGCCGGTGACGGGCTTTCCATCCAGCTGGACTGTGCCCTGGGTAGGCTGCAAAAACCCCGCCACCATATTCATCATCGTGGTCTTACCGCAGCCCGAGGGACCGATGATCGAAACAAATTCGCCTTGGCGGATATCGAGATTGATGCCGTCGAGTACCCGCATGGGTCCATGCGCCGTCGGATAGTCCACGGATACATCGGAAAACTGCAGGCGTACAGGGGTATTCGATGTCATGCAATCCGCTCCTGCCATGCCACCAGACGGCGCGCCAGCGCGCGCAGAATCAAATCCATGATCAGCGCGATGAGGCCAATGCAGATGATGCCGACGTAAATGATATCGAGCTGAAAGAACGAGGACGCGTCTTGAATCAAGGCGCCCAATCCCTGCTGCGCGGCGATCAGCTCCGAGGCTACCAGCGTCGCCCAGGCCACCCCCAGCGCCACACGCAGCGCGGTCAACATATGGGGAATCGTGAGCGGCACGATGACCTTGCGGAAGATCTCACCGTCGCTCGCGCCTAGTGTCCGCGACACACGCACGAATATGGGATTGATCTGCGCAATGCCTTCGTACATGACGATGACGCCGGCAAAGAACGACGCATAAAACAGGATCGCGATCTTGGCGGACTCGCCTATCCCAAAATACACGATCACCAGCGGAATCAACGCAATCGGCGGCAGGGCGCGGAAAAAGTTGATGACCGGATCGACAAAGCTGCGTATCGATTGATACCAGCCCAGTACGAATCCGACGGGCACGGCCAAGACAATCCCCAACACCACGCCGACCAACACGCGCTGAGTGGACATCAAGATGTCGTGAGGCAGCCGGGTTTGCATCAGCTCCAGGAATTTCGCCAGCACCTCGTGCGGGCTGGGGACCAGGGCAGGGCTGACCAGGCCGCTGGCTCGCACTGCATACCACGCCAATACGATGAGCAACCACGGGGCGGCGATCAACGCCACGCGTTGCACTACGGAACGATTGCGCAAGATGTCTCCTCCGTAAATCAAAGCGAAGGCGCTTGACCTTTTATAGGTCAAATCGTACTGTAGACCATACGTTCAGCAAACAACATATGGCTATTTGTTTATGGCTATCAACTTTCACGACAGCCCTATTCCTCGCTATCTCCAACTGGCAGACCTGATGCGGCAGCGCATCGGCCGCGGTGTGTGGGAACAGGGACAAAAAGTACCGTCCCTGGAGGAGCTCGTTGCCGAGTTCGGGGTGGCCAGGGTGACCGTTCGTCAGGCGATGGATGTCCTGACCCGCGAGGGATTGGTGTCCCCCCAACAGGGGCGAGGGACATTCGTAACGGGCCTGCCGCCCAATGACCGCTGGCTGCGGGTGCAAACCACTTTGGCTGAACTGGCCAATATGTACCGGGACACCAAGCCCAAGATCGTGACGATCGACGAGTCCATTCATCGCGCACCGGTCACGCCGCAGGACGGCACGGCGGCTGAGCGCTATGTCTTTATGCGCCGTGTCCACGAACGCCTGGATCAGCCGTATTGCGTGATCAATATTTATCTGGCCGAAGATGTCTTTCGCCAGCATCCGGAGCGCTTTCGCAATGAAACCGTGATTCCGCTGCTGGTCTCCATGCCCAGCATCACGATCGCCCAGGCGCGGCAGGCGTTGACCATCGGCACGGCCGACACCGAGGTTGCCCAGCACTTGCAGGTGGCAGTGAATACGCCCATTGCCGAAGTGCGCCGCGTCTTTGTGGACGCAGACGGGCGCGTGATTTATCTGAGCGAGGTCTCCTACCGCGGGGATTTCATCCACGTTGAAATGAACTTGATTCCCTGATTGTTCCAGAGCCATGACGAATAACGACCGCAGTATCCATCCCACCAAACTCAGCGTGCATGTGTTGCGCTATCCCCTGGAAAACCCCGTGCGTACCTCGTTCGGTACGATGTATAGCCGTCCCGCGGTCTTTGTGCGCATAGAGAATCGCGATGGCGCGCACGGTTGGGGCGAGGTCTGGTGCAATTTCCCTTCGTGCGGAGCCGAGCATCGGGCATTGCTGGTCGAGACGGTACTGCAGCCTTTGCTGCTGGATCGCGAATACAAAGATCCCGCAGCCGCCTTTGCGCATCTGACAGCGGCAACGGAAGTCCTGGCCTTGCAATCCGGTGAACCTGGTCCCATGGCGCAGGCCATCGCCGGCATCGATCTCGCGCTGTGGGACTTGTGCGCTCGCCGCGCTGGTCAGCCGTTATGGGCCTTTCTGGGGGGCACGCACGATCAGGTCCAGGTCTACGCGAGTGGCATCAATCCCGATGATCCGGCCAGCATGGTGCGCAAGAAATACGACGAGGGTTACCGCGCTTTCAAGCTCAAACTCGGATTTGGCCAGGAGCGCGATCTCCAGAATCTGCGCGATGCCCGCGATGTGATCGGCATGGATATGCCGTTGATGACGGATGCGAATCAAGGCTGGGACGCGCCTACAGCTGCCACCATGATGGCGGCCATGGCCGAGTTCAACCTCGCCTGGCTCGAGGAGCCCCTGCGTGCCGATCGGCCGTTCGCCGAATGGCAAGCGCTGGCTCGCCACTCTGCGATTCCCCTGGCAGCGGGCGAGAATTACCTGGGGCTGAGCATGTTCCAGGCGGGAATTGACGCCGGATTCCTGCAAATCGTTCAGCCCGATCTGGCCAAATGGGGCGGTATTTCTGGCTGCTTGCCTGTCATTGAAGCGGTGCGGGCTGCCGGCCTGCGATATTGCCCGCATTACTTGGGGGCAGGCATAGGCCTGATGGCATCGGCTCATCTGTTGGCGGCGGTCGATGGTATTCACCATGGCGGCTTGCTGGAAATCGACGCGAACGACAATCCTTTGCGTACGCTGCTCAGCGAGCCTTTGCTCAAACTGGATAATGGTCTGGCCCATTTGGGGCAGGCGCCGGGTATCGGCCTTGAACCGGATGTGCAGGCCTTGCAGGCCAGTTGTGTTCGATAGCGAGCCCATGTCCGGGCAGTGACAAGACGGATCGAGGTGTTACGGCACTCCTGGAGAACCGCCTCGGTTATTCATACTTTGTCGCATTCGGCCTGCCGTCTTTGCTTTGTTTTTCTTGTTTCGCGTCACATGCCGCCGCTAGGATGAATTCGGTTTTCTCAGACTGGAGTGATGCAATGAAACTGAATCATCGTCATGTCATCGGCATAGCCGCCCTGATCGCCGCGCCACTTTTCGCAACAGGCGCGAATGCGCAGTTGCTGGATGCCGTCAAGGGACAGGTGGGCGGGGAGGCGGCGGCGCAGACCGGATCGTCCTCCGGCGGCATCACACAAGGGCTGGGCGGCGCCTTGGGCGGCAGCGGCGGCGGAAATAGCTCGTCGGTCCTGTCTGCCATCAGCGGCGGCTCGGCGAGCTCCGGCACGGCGGGCAATGCGGCGGGCGTGCTCGAGTTTTGCATCAAAAACAACTACTTGAGCGGCAATGACGCCTCGTCAGTAAAGGACCAGTTGATGGGTAAACTCGGCGGATCCGCAAAAGCCTCGTCCGATGCGGGATACTCCAAAGGGTCGTCGGGCGTGTTGACTACCAGTAACGGAGCGTCGCTCGATCTGAGCAGCGGCGGTGGCCTGAAAGAAGAAATCACCCGTAAGGCGTGCGATCAGGTACTGGACCAAAGCAAGTCTTTCCTATAAAGAAACAGGCCTCCCGAGGGAGGCCTGTTTCTTGCATACTGCCTCGCGGCAGCCGGTACGCGTCGTCTATCGCGTACCGCCACGTGACGCGAATAACGTCAACTGTTATCGCGGATATCCGCCGTCGACCCATTTTGCTTGACGGATTCGATACCGCCATCGCGAGCCGCCTCGCTGCCATACATCTGGCTGTTGGCGATGACCTGATTATTGGCAGCCCGCAACGAGAAATAGAACTTACCGTTCGATGATGTGGCCGACTTGTATCGGGCGCTGTCACCGCTGTTCTTTTGTACCGAGGAGATGCCGTTCGAGGCCGAGGCCTTGGTCTCGTACATCTCGCTGGTCAGGATGATTTCCCCGTTGCCGGCTTTCAGGGAAAAGTGGAATTGCCCGTTGCTTGCTTTTTTTAGTTCAAACCAACCTGCCATGATGGACTCCTTGGGTTGAAAGCGATGAGCGAAACGATACGTGGCGGGACCTTGCCCCGCAGCGCTTCACGATCATAGGGAATGCAGCGGGTTTTGCCTAGGCTGGGATCGTTTTTTTTCGAGATTCCAGCCCAGGATTTGCATTGCTTTACGTTGCCTGCTGCAGCGTGTCGCGTTGTCGATCCATCGAGACCGAAATCAGCCACAGTAAAAAGCCGCCCAAGGCGAGCAGGGCGCCGACCCAGCCTGGTGCGTGCCAGCCGTAGCCCTGAGACAACGCCAGTCCACCCAACAGCGGTCCCAGTGCATTGGCCGTGTTGAACGCCGAATGGTTCAGCGCCGCAGCCAGGCCCTGCGCGTGTTCTGCCACATCCATCAGGCGCGTCTGCAATACCGTACCCAGTGCGCCGCCGACACCGACCAGGAAGACGGCGGGCGTGATTGTCCAGATGCTGTCGATGCTGAACGTAAACAACACCAACGAGACTGCGCTGAATACCAACAGCCCGCCAGCGGTCGGCATCAACGCACGATCAGCAAATTTGGGAATGATGAGATTACCTGCTGTCATGCCGATGCCAAATACCCCCAGTACCAATGGAACGGTATCGGGCGAGACGTGAGTCACCTCCAGCAGAATATCGGCGAGATAGGTATAGACGGCAAACAAGCCGCCAAAGCCGATTGCGCCTATGCCGAGCGTCATCCAGACCTGAGCATGGCGCAATGCGCTCAACTCGCGCAGCGGACTGGCCTTGGGGTCGGCGGGCGTGGCTGGCGCAAACAAGGCAACGAGCAATACGGTGAGCAGACCGGTCGCGGCCACCAAGGCGAATCCCCAACGCCAGCCCACGACGTGTCCCAGCCAGTTGGCCATGGGAACACCAATAATCGTGGCAACCGTCAGACCCAGAAACATGCGGCCGACTGCCTGGGTGCGGCGGTTCTCCGGCACCAGCGACACGGCGACCAGCGACGCAATGCCAAAGTAGGCGCCATGCGGCAAACCGCTCAGAAAGCGCAGCACCATCATCCATTCATAGGTGGGTGCAAAGGCGCACAGCCCGTTGAACAGCGCGAAGCTGCCCATCAACAACAGCAGCAGTGCGCGTCGAGGCAGCCGGGCTGCCGCCACGGTGATCAACGGTGCGCCTACCACTACCCCCAGCGCATACGCGCTGATGACGTGGCCCGCCGTTGGCGCGTCAATACCGAGCGCGGGCGCAAAATACGGCAGGAGGCTCATGGTGGCGAATTCGGTAGTGCCAATAGCAAATGCGCCGATAGCGAGCGCAAACAGCACTAGGCCGGGCGAACGCGGCCCGGAAACAGAGGAGGTCATGGAGTGATTCTTGGGAAATGAAAAGGCAGGGGGGCGCCATGGCCCGCGGCCGAAAAACGCTTAATTGTAGCGCCCCTCTTATGACAGCAATACAACGTCCTGATGGGATCGATATAACGAGGACGATATAACGAGCAGAACTGAGCGACAGTAGGGCGGGGCGTGGCCCCGCGTGCGCCGAAAAATTGTCAGCTTTCGGTCAGTATGGCATCGTCCTCCGTGTCCAATGCCATAAGCGGGCGGCGTTGCTGTGCGCCATCGGGCAAGGTCAGGCCTTTGGTCAATTCCAGGGCCTGGCGCTCGAGCAACCGGCGATACAGGCCGCCCTCGCGTTGCATCAGTGCCTGATGATTGCCTTCCTCGACGATGCGGCCTTTGTCCATGACCAGCAAACGGTCCATGGTACGTATCGTAGACAGCCGGTGTGCGACCACCAGCGTCGTGCGTCCGGCCATCAGGCGTTCCATGGCCTGCTGGATCAAGGCTTCGCTTTCACTGTCCAGGCTCGATGTCGCTTCGTCCAATATCAGGATAGGCGCATTGGCCAGGAACGCGCGTGCAAGGGCGACCCGTTGGCGTTCGCCGCCAGAGAGCTTGACGCCGCGTTCGCCCACCATGGTTTCATAGCCTTTGGGCAATGCGGTGATGAAATCGTGGGCACTGGCCTGACGCGCGGCTTGTTCGATCTCTGCGCGCGTAGCGTCGGGCCGGGCATAGGCAATGTTTTCAGCCAGTGTGCGGTGAAACAGCACGGGTTCTTGTTGCACGATGGCGATCTGGCTGCGCAACGAGGCCTGCTGCACGTCAGCAATATCCTGGCCGTCAATGGTGATGCGGCCACTGTTAATGTCATAGAGCCGTTGGATCAGCTTGATGAACGTTGTCTTGCCAGAGCCCGAATGACCCACCAGACCCACCCGTTCGCCCGGCTTGATGCGCACCGAGAAATCGTCGTACAACGCGACAGGGTGCGCGCCATATCGGAACGTGACGTTCTCAAAACGGATCTCGCCTGCCTGGATCGCGATAGGACGCGCATCGGGTTTGTCACTCACACCGAGAGGCTGTGCGTGCAGCGAGACGAGCTCTTCCATATCGTTGACCGAGCGTTGCAGGTTGCGGATGTGCATGCCGATATCGCGCAGATAGCCCTGCAGGATAAAGAACATCGTCAAAGCAAAGGTGATGTCGCCGACGCTGGCTTGCCCTTTGGCCCAGAGCAGCAGGGCAGAGCCCAGAATGGCGGCTTGCATGGCAGCGAGCATGAGGCCTTGTACGCCACCGTTGAGCGTGCCGCGCACCCAGCCCCGCCGGGTGCGGTGGCGCCATTTGCCCAGGATACGTTCCAGCCGGACTTCTTCGCGCGATTCCGCGCCGAAGGCCTTGACGACGGCATTACAGGTCACGGCATCGGCCAAGGCGCCGCCCAGCCGCGTATCCCAGGCATTGCCCAGACGTGCGGCAGGCGCAACAAAACCCAATGACAAGGCGGTCGTCACCGAGATGTACACCAGCGATCCCACACCGACCACCAGCCCCATGATGGGCCATTGCACACCCAGCAGAATGGTCGCACCCACCAGCATGCCTATCGATGGCAACAACGCAATCAACAAGGTATCGTTGAGCAAGTCCAGCGCCCACATCCCGCGCGTGATCTTGCGCACCGTCGAGCCGGCGAAGCTATTGGCATGCCAATCCGTAGACAGCCGCTGCACACGATGAAATGCGCGCGAGGCGATCGCGGTCATCATGTTCAGCGTGAGCTTGATGATGTTGAAGTACACCAGTTGCAGAAAGATCGTGCTGCCTAGCGCCAACGCCGCCAGCGCCCAGAAAGCGGTCGTCGCCATATCCCAAGCGCCGGGGCCGCTGGAGATGCCCGCCGCCACTGCGTCGACCAGCCGTCCGGCAAACATGGGCGTCAACACATCTGCCGTGGCCGAAAGCAGCACCAACAGAATGATCAGCAGAGCGCGCCAGGGCTGTTCGCGCCAATGCCGAAACGTAAAACCTAAAACGTCTTTGAACGCTTGTCCGCGAAAATCAATTTTTCTTCGAGCCATTTTTTATTGCCCGGTATCGTGACGAATGCCGGGGCTTTCAACAAGAACAATAGAAAGAGACATTGCCGCGCGTCCGTAAAGGCGGATAGGCCGAGCAAAATGTCTGGGATGGGCGATAGGCTGCCGCAAGTGCGCAGAACGCGGACTTACAAGCGAAAAGAGCTTGGCGGGCGGCCCAGCGCCAGCGACGACTTAAAGGTGTCGCGGGTCCACGCTGGGGAAAGCATTGCGAACGATGGACATCAGACGCCTCCCTGGTGGTGAGTGAAATGGTGGAAGAAAGCGGGGTACGGAATGATGGACGGTAAACGCCCAAGTACCAATGATATCAGCCCACGCTTGACAATGGCAATGCATTCGGTCTTGTTTCTGTGGCGGATGCAACACTCGCCTCGCGAGGGCTGCTGGTCAGCGCAGCGCTGCGATCAACGCGCTGCGACGACCAGCACTTCGGCGATTTCCCGGCTGACCGTGCGCATGCGATGGGGAAGTTCCGAATCGAAATACACCGAGTCGCCGCAATCCAGCCGAAACTGCCGTTCGCCGACGTGGACCTCGACTGAGCCTTTGAGGACTAGCATGAACTCCTCGCCAGGGTGCGGGAACACGGCTTTATCTGCGGGAAACTTGCGCGGTGGGCGCACGACAAAGGGCTCCATCGTGCGGATCTTGCGCCGGCCGGCCATGGACTGGTAGTGGTAGCCGACATGGGTGCCATCGCGCACCAGGGGCTCGCGGTCTGCCACGCGCACGATGCTGGTGGTTTCTTCTTGTGCATCCATGTCCGCGCCGACCAGCTGCGACACACCGATATCGTAGGCCTGCGCCAGGCGGAGCACCGTGGAAATGGAGGGCTCGCTCAGGCCGCGCTCCAGCTTGGATAGGTAGCTCTTGGTCAGGCCCGTACGCTGGGCCAGTTGCTCCAGCGACAGGTCTTGTTGGCGGCGCAGGGCGCGAAGTCGGTGTGGCAGGTCTTGCATAGGCAATTCGGATCAGGTCAGCACGTCAGTATGGGTGCGCAGGGCTCGACGTGCATAATACGCGAAGCCGATCTGTGACCGTTTCGGCGTCAAGATCCAATCGTGCGCCTCCGTGCCGAGCTCCGGCGGGATGGGCCGGATCGTGCCGGCGCCCATTGCCAGCAATTGCATGCGGGCCGCACGCTCGAACTGCAGCGACAGCACGCAGGCTTCCTCGATCGTGGTCGCGGCGACCAACATGCCGTGATGGGATAGCAGGATGGCGCGCTTGTCGCCCAGGGCTGCCGAGATGATTTCGCCTTCTTCGTTTCCAACGGGCACGCCGGGCCATTTTTCCAGAAACGCGACATCGCCATACAGCGTGCAGTTGTCCATGTGCGAAACCTCGAGCGGGACCTCCAGCATCGACAGCGAAGCGACGTGCAACGGATGCGTATGAATAATGCACTGCACGTCGGGCCGGGCGCGATAGATCCACGAATGAAAACGGTTGGCCGGGTTCGGCATGCCGTCGCCGTCCTGTACCTGCAGGTCTTCGTCGACCTGCAGTAGATTGCTGGCTGTGATTTCGTCAAAGCCCAGTCCCAGGCGCTGGGTGTAGTAGCTGCCCGGCGTTTCCGCGCGTGCGGTGATTTGTCCGGCCAGTCCCGAATCATGGCCGCCATCAAACAAGATGCGGCAGGTCAGCGCGAGGCGTTCGCGCTTTGTCCACTGCGAGTCGGCGAATTGACGGCGCATTTCGGCCTGCGCTTTCTCGACCAGTTCTTGTTTGGACAGGTGCATGGTGTCTGCCATGGTGCTTCCTTTCGTGTGGTGTTTTGCGTTATGCGTTATGACTGGTATGTCATGCAGCGTGATCCGTCATTCCTGATGCGCACGGTGACGTGTGCCATGTGAAGGAACGTCAAGCTCGGTACGGCCGTCAGTCCAATCGAATATGGGCCCGTTGGATGATGTCGGTCCATTTCGCTTTTTCGGCGGTCATGAACTGTTGATATTCTTCGTTGGTTCCTTTGTACATCTGCGTCCCTTGCGAGGCCAACCGCTCGCTCAAAGCGGGCGAGGACAGGGCCTTTTGCAGGGCGGTATTTAACGTAGCGACAATCGGCGCCGGGGTGCCGGCCGGGACATACAGCCCATTCCAGGAACTGATTTGCAGTTGGGGAACATGCACGTCTGCGCTGGTAGGCACACCAGGGGCCGAGGGCAGGGGGCTGGGATTTGCCAGCACCAGTGCTCTGAGTTTGCCGGCCTGGACCTGCGGCATGATGACAGGTATGGCGTCCATGACGACGTCGACTTGACCGCCCATTGCTGCGTTGACAGCTTCGATGCCGCTCTTGAACGGCACATGCGTGATATCGACGCCGGACGTGAGCTTGAGCAGCTCCAGACCCAGGTGCGGTGAGCTGGCGTTGCCGGCAGAGCCGAAATTCAGCTGACCGGGATGCGCTTTGGCATACGTCACAAACTGCGCAAAATCCTGAGCCTGGACGCTGGGATGGACGGCGAGCATAAACGGTGAGCTCGATACCAAGCCAACGGGCTGAAAGTCGCGGTTCGGGTCATAGGAGATTTTGTCGCGAGCGAGCGGATTCACGATCTGCGTGCCGACCGTACCCAGGAACAGGGTGTAGCCGTCCGGGGCGGATGTGGCCGCGAGCTGCGCGCCGATCACGCCGCCAGCGCCAGGGCGGTTTTCAATGATCACACTCTGTCCCAGGGCGTCTCCCAATTCCTTGCCCACCTGGCGCGCCACGATATCGGTGATGCCGCCCGCACCAAAGGGCACAATGAGCCGCACGGCACGCTCCGGATAGGATTGCGCCGCGACGGTGCTGCAGCTGACCGCAAAAAGGGCGGAGATAAGAAGCCTGGATACACGCATGATTTTCCCTGACGTTGATTGTAGTTAAAAATGATTCCTTAATGACACGAAGTGTCCTATAGATTTGTGTGTGTCATCAAGGCTCCGCGCGTAGGGGATTTCCCGAGAGGGTGTGCAAGCTGGCCGCTTAAGCCGATGCCCACGCTCAGGGTTATTACTGATGTGCTCGCTTGCGTCATTTCCGTAGGATTGACGTATTGTCATACAATCAGATAAAAGGAGACGGTCGTGGAGAACCAGGAAATCGGCTTTGTCGGGTTGGGGCGCATGGGTCTGCCTATGGCGCGAAACCTGCTGAAAGCCGGATATGCGGTGTATGCCTTCGACGCGTCCGTACCGGCCCGGCGTGCTGCGACAGACAGCGGCGCTGTCTTGGCAGATAGCGTCCGAGCGTTGGCGGATCAAGTCGAGACGATATGTCTGAGCCTGCCGACGCCTGCGATTGTGGAAACCGTCCTGCTGGAGTTACGGCAAGGCGCAAAGGTCCGCCGAGTGATCGACTTGTCGACGATAGGCATACGTGCTGCCCGACGTGCGCAGGAGATCGTCAGCGAGCGCGGTATCGAGTGGATCGAAGCCCCGGTCAGCGGCGGCGTCACTGGCGCCGCGGCAGGGACGTTGACCTTGATGGTGTCGTGCGCGACGAGCGTTCGTCTTCAGGTCGAACCGATATTCCAGGCACTGGGCAAAGTGCTTTACGCCGGTGAGGCGCCGGGTCTGGCGCAAGCCGCGAAACTGGCCAACAACATGTTGTCAGCGGCGGCGTTGGTGGCCTCGTCCGAAGCGCTTTCCATGGCCACCAAGGCAGGCGTCGATCCGGCCGTCGCGCTGGAGATCATCAACGCCAGCAGTGGCCGTAATACAGCGACCACGCACAAGATCCCCAACGAGGTGCTGACCCGCCGTTTTCAGGTGGGATTCGCCAACAAGCTGTCTCACAAAGATGTGACGCTGTGCATTGAAGAGGCCGCGTCCATGGGCATTCCCATGCCTGTCAGCGTCGCGATTCGCGAGATGTTGGCGATCACCACGGCGACCTTTGGCGAGGACGCCGATATTTCGGACGTCGCCCGAGTCATGGAGCAATGGGCTGGCATCACGCTTCGCGGGCATGCAGATGCCCAGGAAATACCGGCCTGATCGTGACCCTCACCGCGGGTGAGGTCTGACACTGCAGGCATGCTTTGCCGCGTTTCTGGCGGCTCTTTTTTTAACGCTTTTTACACTGTCAAGGAAGACTATGAACAATGAACTGTACGAAAAAGGCTTGAAAGTCCGGCGCGAAGTGCTGGGTGCCGAACACGTGGACAAGTCGATCGCCAATGCGACCGATTTCAATCGTATCGCTCAGGAAATCACGACGACGGCGTGCTGGGGACTGTGCTGGGCCAACGATGACCTGACACGCCGTGAACGCAGTTTGGTGAACCTCGCCATGATCAGCGTGCTGAACCGTCCGCATGAGTTGTCGCTGCATGTCAAAGGCGCCTTGCGCAACGGCTTGAAAGAGTCGGAGATCCGCGGCGCGCTGACTCACGTGGCGATTTATGGCGGCATTCCGGCGGGAATGGATTCGTTCCGGATCGCCTCTGAAGCGATCAAGGAGTATCGCGAGGCACAAGCTGCCGGAACCGAGAAATAGGCCTATCCCGCGCCTGCGACCAGGGATGACAACAGAACAACACTGACGGACCACGCCTGCGCATAGGCAGCGCAATATGCAGCGCAGGACGGGGCCGTTCACATCTGGTCGTTCATTTTCAATGTTGGACTGACATCCGCCTGAGACAAGGTGGAGGGAGACACTCATGCGTAAATTTCTTCGCCCCATGCTGGCGGCGACCCTGGCCGTTCTCGCGAGTGCGGCACATGCGGCTTATCCGGAGAAACCGATCACCATGGTCGTGCCTTATGCGCCGGGAGGCTCTACCGACGCGCTGGCGCGCATCGTTGCCGAGGCCATGGGCAAGGATCTCGGCACGACCGTCATCGTTGAAAACCTGGGCGGTGTCGGCAGCGTTCCAGGGGTACAAAAGTTCTTGCGCTCGGCCAACGATGGCTACACGATCATGTTCAGCAATATGGGTTCGTTTGCGATTGCGCCGACCCTGTATCGCAGCATGAAATTCGATCCCAAAACGGAAATGGAGCCCATAGGCCTGGTTGCAGAGGTGCCGATGGTGCTATCGGTCAGCGCGGCCAGCGGCATCAAGAACCTGCCGGATTTGCTTAAAAGGTTGCGCGACCAATCGAAGCCCAGCGTGAATCTGGGCAATGGCGGCCCAGGCAGTACGGCGCACATCGGCGCGGAATATTTTCTCTATCTGACGAAGACGAAAGCCCAGATGGTTCCCTATCGCGGCACTGGGCCGGCGTTGGTCGATCTGATGGCAGGCACGGTCGACATGCTGATCGATCAGACGGTCGCCATGATTCCGGCCAGCAAGGGCGGGCGTGTGGTGCCGTTGGCGGTTGCCAGTCCAGAGCGGGTTCCCCAAATGCCTGACACACCGACGTTTGCAGAGGGCGGCGTGCCGGAGTTCGATATCGCCGTGTGGAACGCCTTGGCTGCGCCGAAAGATACGCCCAAGGATCGGGTGGACAAGCTCGTCAGTGCCCTGAATTATGCGCTGGACGATCCAAAGGTGAAGGACTCACTGGATTCATTGGGCGCGTTGGCGCCGCAGGGCCAGCGCCGCGGTCCCGCCGAAATGGAACGCTTGACGAGCAAAGACCTGGACCGCTTTGGTAAATTGATCCACGACGCGAATATTCCTATCAATCCATAGAACGATATCGAGACAAGACATGACGACACCGACAATCGGATTTATTGGCTTGGGCAGCATGGGAAAGCCGATGGCTCAATGCCTGTTGCAGGCTGGATATTCTCTTGCCGCTTATGACACCAACGCGCAAGCTGTCGCGACGCTGGCGCAAAATGATCGCGTCAGTGCTGCGGCAACACCTACCGATGTGGCCAAACGCGCGTCTATCATCATTACGATGTTGCCGACCAGCGCGATTGTGGAGCAAGTGCTCAACGGTCCCGACGGAGTGTTTTCTGCGGTGCAGCCGGGCGCCATCATCGTTGAGATGAGCTCGGGCGTGCCAACTGCGACGCGGGCTTTGGCTCAGGCGGCGCAGGCCCGCGGGGCCGAATTGGTCGATGCGCCGGTATCGGGTGGTGTCAGCCGCGCGAATACCGGCGATCTATCGATCATGTTCGGCGGGACAGATGCGAGCCTGTCCATCGTCGAACCGGTACTGCGCGCCATGGGTTCCAGCGTCGTGCGCACGGGAGACGTGGGTAGCGCGCACGCGATGAAGGCGCTCAACAACCTGGTGTCGGCAGGCGGTTTCTTGATCGGAATCGAGGCAATCCTGATGGGCAAACGGTTTGGCCTGGATACCGAAGTCATGGTGGATATACTGAATGCCTCGACCGGAATGAACAATTCCACGCAAAAGAAATTCAAGCAGTTCGTTTTGTCGGGAAAGTACAATGCCGGTTTTGGGCTGGAGCTGATGGTGAAAGACCTAGGCATCGCTCTGGGATTGGATGAAAACCATACGGCCGAGTTCTCGCAGCTTTGTCTGAAAACGTGGCGCGCCGCCGCTGAGTCGCTAGGAAAGGGGGCCGATCATACCGAGCTCGCCAAGTTCGTTGCGCAGCGCTGCGATGTGGCTCTGCCATGAAAGACGACTGAGGGGTCCGGCGATAGCGGTCAATAATGAGGCCATGAGTATTCAATTCGAACGTGCCGAAGTCTCGCTGAAGAAACAGGTCATCGATAGCATGCGTAACGCCATTATCGATGGCACGTTTCTGCCGGGCCAGAAACTGGTTGAACGTGAGTTGTGCGAGCTATTCGATGTCAGCCGTTCTCTGATGCGCGAGGCCTTGCAGAAACTAGAAGCCGAAGCGCTGATCACCATCGTGCCGCATCGCGGGCCCGCCGTGGCAGAGATCACGCTGGAAGAAGCTACCTCTATTTATGCTGTGCGCCAGGCCCTGGAGGCATTGGCTGGCGCAGGTTGCGCGCAGCATGCGTCGGAGGAGGACATCGCTGCATTGGAGGTCAGTTTGCAACGCGTGGCCGCTTGTCAGGGAAATGCCGATCAGAAAGCCTTGGTCCAAGCCAAAAATGAGTTTTATCGTGTGTTGCTCAAGGCTTGTGGCAACCCCATCGTGCAAGAAATGCTGACGGGACTGAATAACCGCATCAATTCGCTGCGCCGGTTTTCGATGAGTCAGCCCGGGCGGCTGCCTCATACGGTCAAGGAGTTAAAGGAGATCATCGGCGCCATTCGCAGCCGTGATGCCGAACGGGCATCGAAACTATGTGCCGAGCATGTCGGCAAAGCGGCGACGATTGCTCTGCGCGTGATGGCTGAGCAAAAGCAACAGGCTTCGTCGGCAGAAACCTAGCCTTTTGAAGCGCCTTGGCCAAGGGCGCTGCCGTCGAGGTCGGGCGGGCGGTATTTGTTAATGTAAATAAAAAACATTATCATGTTCGATCTTATCGATCCTCTGTCATGTCAGCCCGCCGATCTCGCCCGCAAGGTTTTCTCGCCTATTACGAAGAGCTGCTCGCGGTCTGGACCCGGAAATTGGGGTGCCGGGAGGCGGCGCGGGATCTTGCGCACGACGCCTTGGTAAAGTGTTTGGAGGCAGGCCGTGCAGACGTGGCGCAGCCGCGGGCGTATCTGCACCAGGCAGCGCGCAACGCCGCCGTCGATGCCTTTCGACGCGATCGCGCCAAGGAATGGGTGCCGCTTGATACCATAGCGACCTATGCCGATCCTTTACATGACCCAGTCTCTCAGGCACGCGCCAGCCAACTCGGCCATGCCCTGGAAGCCGCCCTGCAGGAATTGCCGCTCAAGTGCCGACAGGTGTTCGTCTGGCAGCGCGTGGAGGGCCTGACGCAGGCCGAGATCGCTCAACGCCTGGGGTTAAGCAAAAACATGATCGAGAAATACATGATTCGTACTGCCTTGCATTTGCGGGAGCGATTGGGGGCCTATGCGCCGGATTGATTGCCCGCTCGTGATAGAGGTTTTGCTGTGAGTGCCGCCGTCGGATCCGATCCTATTCGTGCCCAGGCGGCCCAGTGGTTTGCACGCGCCCATTCTGGCGAGTGGGACGATGCGGCTCGGGCCGAGCGGGATGCGTGGCTGGCGGCCGATCCACGCCATGCGTATGAGTACCGTATGTTGGAATCCATCTGGCAGGCGGCTGCCGACATACCGCAAGAGCGCCTGCAAGCATTGGCCACGGCGCGGCCGAGGCGTGTTGGCGTGAATCGGCGTCAGGCTGCCGCGGCGTTCTGTACGGGCGCACTTGTGCTTGGACTGGCGGTCTGGCACTGGCCCCGCGGCGTGATCGAGATGGAATACCGCACTGCTTCAGGCGAGCGGCAAACCGTGACCTTGTCAGACGGCTCTGTGGTCGAGTTGAACAGCGGCAGCCATATTCAGGTGCGATTTGATGACACGGCGCGGCGAGTGAAGTTGCTGGCTGGCCAAGCGTTGTTCTCGGTGGAAAAGGACGCCAAGCATCCATTTCTGGTTGACGCAGGCATTGGCACGGCCTTGGTCACGGGAACGCGGTTCGATGTGCGCCGCGATACCGATCAGGTGTCAGTGGTGGTCGAGTCCGGTTCGGTCAGTGTGGCAGGGCGCGATGATACCGAGCCTGTTGCCGTGGTGGCGGGTAACGCCGTGCGTATAGGCGCCAATGGCCGTGCCGAGCCGCCGCAGCATGTGGACGTAGCCACGGAATTGTCGTGGCGCAAGGGGCAGATCGTGTTTCGTGGGACGGACTTGGCCAGCGCGGCACGCGAAGTCTCGCGTTATCGTCAGCAGCCTGTCGTCTTAGCCGGACAACCATCATTGGGAAAACTACAGATCAGCGGCGTTTTCCGGACGGACGATACGGACGCGTTCCTCGCGGCGTTGCCGCATTTTCTGCCAGTGCAAGTACGTCAACTGGCTGACGGCCGTCGGGAAATCGTTGCCGCCACCGCTGTTACAAAATAACCGGCCCGGCGATTCAGGTTTTTCTCTGATATTTCGTCTTCTCTCTGATTGAGCTGGGCGGCGCGGTTGCCGCCGTCAAACAGGATTGGAGTCGACAAGGTGAAGCGAGGGAAATTGGGGAGCGGGGCGCGGGTACGTCCATACCTGGGGCCTGTGGGAGTGGCATTGATGCTGAGTCTGGGGACCGTCAATGTCCAGGCACAGCCGGCGCCGGTCGAGATCAATATGCCTGCTCAATCGCTGGATCAGGCGTTGCGGGATCTGGCCCAAACGCATGGCCTGCAGATTTTCTATACCCCGCAAACGGTGGCTGGTTTGAATGCCCCCGCGGTCTCCGGGCGCATGTCGCCGCAGCAGGCACTGGACGCGTTGCTCAAGGGCACTTCCTTGCACGCCCGGAAAGAGGGCGCAGCAATCATTGTCGAGTCTAATGCAGCTGCCGCGTCTACAACGGCAAGTGATCCGGCGGTCATGGCGCCGATTGAAGTGTCGGCTTCGCGCACGTCGAGCAATCTGGTGAGCCCCGTGCAGCAGACGATTGTGTTGGAGCGCGATGCGCTGCAAGAGCTGCGCACGGGTTCAGGCAACCTGGCTACGGTGTTGGCAAAGGCCGTGCCCGGCATGGCGGACTCGAGCCGCACTATCACTGATTACGGGCAGACGTTGCGGGGCCGCGGCGTGCTGGTGTTGGTCGATGGTATTCCGCTCAATACGAATCGGGACTCCTCCCGGAATTTGGCCAATATCGATCCCGCTACGATCGAGAGTGTCGAGGTATTACGAGGCAGCAGTTCCATCTACGGCGCGGGTGCGACGGGCGGGATTGTGTCGATTACGACTCGGCCGGCTGGCGGGGAGTTTGTCTCGGAGACGACCCTGACCGGTGTGAGTCCTTTGACGCGCTTGCATGCCGATGGATTGGGCGGCCAGCTGCAGCAACATTTTGCGGGCAGCGAAGGGATACTGGATTATTCCTTTGACTTGGGGGCCCGTCACAATGGGGCCTCGTACGATGCCCACGGCCGACGCATTGCACCCGAGCCCAGCCAAGGTGACCTGTTTGATTCCAATATCTATAGCCTGGGAGGCAAACTGGGGCTGCGCATCGACGAGAACCAGCGTGTGCAGCTTTCCGCCAGCTATTACAACGCAGACCAGGATTCTGATTACACCTCGGATCCATCGGTAGCACGGCTCCCGCCGGGCACTGCGCGGGCATTACCCATGAGCGGTCTGGAGCTCGTCGACCAGAATCAGATCCGCAATACGCTGGTGAACCTGGAGTATCAGCATCTGAATCTGTTGGGCAGCAAAGTCACGGGGCAAATGTATTACCGCGACTACTTTACGCGTTTCACCCCGTTCGATGCCCGTGCAGTGGTTACCCGGGGAAATCAGGTCGATCAGGTGACGCAAAACTCCAAGGTGCTGGGTGGACGTCTGACGGTCGATACGCCTTTGGGGGAACAGTCCAAAGTTCTCTGGGGCGCTGATTTCAATCAGGAACGCAGCGATATGCCGCTCGATATTTTCGACGCGGCGGCGTATGACGCCAGCGGTGGCCGGGTATTTCGCAAGACCGGCCGGTTGACGTATATGCCCGAGTTGACCACGCGCAGCACGGGCGTGTTCGCGCAGTTGGAGCATCGCTTCAATGAGCAATGGTCAGCTCAAGGCGGAATACGTTACGAATATGCGACCGCAAAGTTCGACGATTTCGTGCCCTTGTCTCAATTGCGCGTGCCGTCGCCTGCGACGGTGGATGGTGGGGCGGTCAGCTATGACGCTTTTCTGTTTAACGCGGGGTTGGCCTATGCGCCTGTAAAGGGGCAGGAGTTCTATGCCAATTTCAGCCAGGGATTCCAACTGCCCGATATCGGCGTGCAGATGCGCAATGCGCGGCCGGGATTCGATATCGAATCGTCGGACCTGCAGCCAGTCAAGACCAACAACTACGAGTTGGGATGGCGCGGTGGCATAGGTAGCAACACCTCGGCCTCGTTGGCAGTGTTTTACACCACGTCAAAACTCGGGGATGTGCAGAGTTTCAACAATGGCCTGATCCTCACGCGTACGAAAGAGCGCATCTACGGTGTCGAAGGAACCGTCGATTACCTCACGGATGACGAAACCTGGGGCGCAGGCGGAACCTTTACCTGGATGAAAGGCCGCGAACAGCCCGAGAATGGCGATTGGCAGGATATGACGGGCTTTCGTATTCCTCCGATCAAGCTCACCGCATATTTACAGTACCGCCCCACTGAACGATGGAGCACCCGGGTGCAAGCGAACTACTTCGGCGCCGAGGACTATCGTCTGGATGGAAAAGAGGGCTTTGGGCGCCGCGACGTCAGCAGTTATTTCACGGTGGACCTGATGAGCCGGTATGAGTTCACGCCCAAGGACACCTTGATCGTCGGCGTTGAAAATCTGTTCAATCGTGATTACTACCCGCTCTATAGCCAACTGATGCGCAGCAGTACGAACACCAGCCGTTTACCGGCGTCGGGGGCGTTGTTGACGCTGACGTATCAGCATCGTTGGTGATACGAGTTCAATGCCCAAATCGTTCCGCATCCAACATATTTGGATCGGGACGATCCAGCGCGTTCAATGCAGCGACTTCATCATCTGATAGCTGAAAATCAAAAATATTCAGGTTCTGCGCCTGTCGCGTCGGGTCGGAGGATTTGGGCGCGGGCACAAAACCACGCTGGGTATGCCAGCGCAACACGACCTGAGCCGGCGTGCGGCTGTGACGTTTCGCCACGGCGGCAATCGCCGGGTCGGCCAGCATGTCACCCCCGCGGCCAATGGGGCTCCATGTTTCCGTGACAATGCCGTGGGCCTGGTGCAGCGCGACGATGTCACTGCGTAGATGATACGGGTCCAGTTGGATCTGATTCACATGCGGTACCAGACCCTGGTCCAGCAGACGCTGTAAGTGCGGCACGGTGAAATTGGACGTCCCGATGGCGCGTACCAGACCGGTTTCCAACAGCTGGGTCAGCCCTTGGAAAGCCTCGACGTACCGGTCCTGTTTGGGATTGGGCCAGTGGATCAACAGCAGATCGATATAGTCCAGGCCCAGGCGTTTCAAGCTCGCCTCGCAGGCCTGCCGAGGGCCTTCGAGGCTATGCCATTCGCGGTTGAATTTGGTTGTGATGAATAGTTGATCGCGCGCGACGCCAGACGCACGGATGCCTGCACCTACGCCGGCTTCATTGCGATAGTTCTCTGCGGTGTCGATGAGTCGATAACCCATCTGCAAAGCACCGGAGACCGCACGCGTTGCCTCTGCGTCGTCCATAGGCCATGTGCCCAGCCCTAATTGCGGCATGGCTACACCATTGCTCAGTGCTACGGTGGGGGCGATGTTGCTGCTCATGGTCGGCTCCTGTGATGAATGCTCTTGCCATGATACGACGAGCGGCCTGAACACGAAATGACACGCGCGTGAACTAGGGTAGGCAAAGGCGCGAGAGCGGCGGCCACAGATATTGCATTCGATTGCGCAGGCGGCGGAATAGAAGGTGTGGAACACAGAAACGAGGGCATTTGTGCACCGATGTGGTGCGTTCGCGTGCAAGCGGGCACAGTAGCGGTGCGCACGACTTCTGCGACGTCAGGAAAGAAGCCGAGCGGTCTGCAGCGGGACGGCTGGTTTCCCGAGAGGGCACCTCGGTGTCAGGGCAATATGGCATGGATTTTGCGAGACGGTATACAAGCCTGGATTCCCGATGAGTCCGCCCCTAGTCTGCTGTTATTGGAGTTCCTCATGAGCAAAGCTTGTTCCGCTACCCTGTTGGCCAGTGCCAGCCGCCGCCGCGTGTTGCGTTCCAGCGCCGCATTGTTTGGCGTGCTGGCCGCCCCTGCGCTGGTGCGAGCTCAGACAGCACCCAAAATTCGCATCGGTTTCTGGCCGGTTGCGTCAGGGTTGCCGTTTTACGCCGCACTGGAGAAAGGCTATTTCAAAGAGGCCGGCCTGGATGTAGAAGGACAGAAATTTGCCGGTGCTCAGCAAGTCATGGAAGCCATGCTGGCCGGCCGCTGCGACGGCAGCTCCAACGGTACCGGGTCCGCCAACTTGGGAATTGGCGAAATCGCACAACCCGGCCTGTTCAAAATTTTCTGCACCAACCCCACCAACGTCAAAGACGTATTGGATGAATTCATCGTCGCCAAGGATAGCCCCTATAAAACCGTAGCGGATTTCAAGGGCAAGCGGATTGCGTGCGGCCCGGGAATTCAGAACATGACGTTGGCCAAGACTATGCTCGAGCGTGCTGGCGCCACGGGTGCGTCAGTCATTGAGTTACCTATCGGCCAGCACGTCGCAGCGGTGGCTGCGGGGCAGGTGGAGGGGTGCTACACGCTGGAGCCCACCGGTACGGTGGGGCGGCTCAATGGCACGACGCGTGTGCTGGAGGCCGGCGTCGTGGCGCACTACATTCTGGGAGACCCCATGGCGCCGTGGCATGGCGGCTCGGCCAGCCTGACGAGCGAATTCCTGAAAAAGAATCCGGACGTGGCGACCAAATTCATCGCGGCCTATCGCCGTGGCATCGATCTCGTGCGCAATCAGCCTGACGAGGCTCGGCAGTATATGAAAGGCTACACCGCGATCGAAGGCGCACTGACCAAGGAAGTCCCTCTGGCAGCCTACGTCATGTACGACGAATTCAAACCCAGTGACGTGGAATATTTTCAGAAGTACTTCGATCTGTTTACCGAGAAACAGATCTTCGCCCGCAAGATCGATGTCGCTGGACTGATTTACAAGGCCTGACCTCATGGAAAAATCTGCAGTTTCTTCCGGGACGGGCACGTGGGCTCCGCCCGCTTCGCATGATGCCGCGCCGCCACGTGCGCCATTTAGCGATCGGCTGTTGCCGTTTGTCGGGCCGATCGTGTTGTTCATCATTTGGGACCTGGTCGTGCGGATGGGTTTTGTCAAGCCGATCCTGTTGCCAGGACCGGTGGACACGCTCGTGGCACTGGTGCAGGGGTTGGCCGGCGGCGACTTGTTGACGGATTTTCTCGTGACCGTCAGCCGCACGCTGCAAGCCTTCGCGATTGCCGCCGTGATCGGCATGCCCCTGGGTGTTTTGCTGGGCAGCAACGAGCGCGCTTATCGCAGTGTGGAGTTCTTGGTGGATTTCTTTCGGTCTACACCGTCCTCCGCGTTGATTCCGCTGTTCCTGTTGATTTTCGGCGTGTCCGATTTCAACAAGGTAGCCATCGCGGCATTTGGCGCATTGCTGATTGTGATTTTCAACAGCGCCTATGGTGTGATCAACGCGCGTAAGCAGCGCGTCATGGCCGCCAAGGTGATGGGGGCCTCTCGTTGGCGCATCTTCAAGGACGTGCTGGTATGGGAAAGCCTGCAACCCAGTTTTGTCGGGCTGCGCTCGGCGGTGTCGATGGCGCTGGTGATCGTGATCGTGGCCGAGATGTTTATCGGTTCTGAAAACGGTCTGGGTCACGCCATCATCGATGCCCAGCAAATCCTGAATGTCAAAACGATGTATGCCGCGATCCTGGCGGCGGGGGCGTTGGGCTATGTCCTCAACATCCTGTTCCTGGTGATCGAGCGCCGTGTCGTACATTGGAGCGGACGATAATGAGTGCTGTATTGAATGTTCCGGCTTATGCCGATGTGCCACCCCCACGGTTTACCCCCGGACCTGCGGGCACGCATATCACCATACGCGGTCTGACCAAGTATTTTGCGGGTTGGCCGCTGTATGAGAATTTCGATCTCGACATCCCGAAAAACCGCATCGTGTCGGTGTTCGGCCCCAATGGCTGCGGCAAGAGCACGCTGATCAACATGATCGCAGGCCTGATCCCCATTGATCGCGGCGAGATCCTGTTTGACGGCAAGTCGCTGAAAGACACTCGCATCGGTTATGTATTCCAGAACTATCGCGAAGCGATGTTTCCCTGGATGCGCACGATCGACAATATTGCCTATCCCTTGATGCTGGAGGGAAAGACCAAGGTCGAAGTCGATCGCCGGATGGAGGAGCTGATCGCGTCGTTTGACGTGAAATTCGATTTGAACCGTTATCCTTACGAGTTGTCGGGCGGTCAGCAGCAAACGGCATCGATCATGCGTGCCTTGGCGCCAAAGCCCGAGGTCCTGTTTCTGGATGAGCCTTTTTCTGCATTGGATTTCGAGATGACCTTGTTCATTCGCGAAAAATTGCAGGAAGTGTTCATGCAAACGGGTACGACCATGCTGTTGGTGTCGCATGATCTCGAGGAAGCCGTCTATCTCGCCGATCAGGTGTTGCTGCTGACTAAACGGCCAACCCGCGTTGCCGAGATTCTCGACTATTGCGACGCACGGCCGCGTACCGTCGAGACGCTGTCTCAGCCCAGTTTCATCGAGACTAAAAAACTCAGCCTGGAAATCTTTCAACGTGAGGTACGACGGTAATGGAGATCAACCTGCCAGAAGTCGTGGCCGAGGTGACAGCACAATTCGGCCGCTATGAAAAGGCCCTCACAGGCAATGACGTTGCAGTGTTGGACGAATTGTTCTGGGATAGCCCGCATACTTTGCGTTATGGCGCAGGCGAAAATCTATACGGCTATGACGAGATCCAGGCCTTTCGCGCCGGCCGGCCGTCAAAGGGGCTGGATCGAGAGGTGCTCAAGACGGTGATCACGACATATGGCCGGGATTTCGCCACCTGCAACATGGAGTTCCGGCGAGAGGGCATAGCCGGAACCGGGCGTCAAAGCCAGACATGGGTACGTACGCCTGGCGGGTGGCGTGTGGTGGCGGCCCATGTCAGCCAGCTGAAACCGTAGCGGCGCTTTTCTGTAGCAGATGGACGAAGGCATGGGCGATGGTGCTCAAGGGGGCACGTTTGCGGTAAAGCACGCCTATCGTGCGGCGGCAATCTTTTCCCGGCAGGGCTTGCGCCTGCAAGCCTTCCATGTCGACGCCTTTCAGGGCGCTGCTGGGCAGAATCGTGATGCCCATGCCGTTGCGCACCATGCTGACAGCGGTGCCCATATAAGCGACTTCGATAGCGGGTGTGATGCCGGGACGGTTCGCGAGAATCGCGCGGTCTGCGGATCCCATGGCCAGCATGATGAGCGGGTAGTCGCCAACGCGGTGCCATTTCAGGGGCTCGTCGAAGATGGCGTGCTGCACCGGGGCGACGACGACCAGATCGTCGTGAAAGAGTTGCATGAATCCTAACTCGGGGTCGCCGTTCAGCTCAGAGCCGACGCCCAACTCTACCTCGCCGCGTTTGACTGACTCGATGACGGCGACATTCAACTCTTCGCGCATACGGATGCGTACATTAGGGTAATCCTGGTTGAATCGGCCTAGCACTTCTGTCAACAGGCCAAAGGACAGCGATGGCAGGGCCGACAAGAGCAGTTGGCCGCTGCGTCCGGCGCCCACGTCGATGGCACGGCCATAGGCCTGCCGCAGGTCGTGCAGGATAGGCGCAATTTCTCGGTGAAAGGTCGCTCCCGCTGGCGTCAGCCGGCACGAACGCGTGGTGCGTTCGAATAATTGCAGCCCGAGGTCATGCTCGAGTTCGCGTATTTGCACCGAAAAGGACGGTTGGGTAATGCACAGTTCCTCTGCCGCCTTGGCAAAGGATCCCAGTTTGGCGGCAAGTGTAAAGGCCTGCAGTTGCCGGTACTTGATGTTCATTACCGTTCCCCGTTTCAAGCGTCCGCATCAACACCGGTCCTTGCTGCATGCATTGGCAGCGGCCAATACTCCGATATTCGAGACCGGCTTGGGACTTAGTTTTTTTCGAATAATGCTTGGATATTATCCAATAGTTATTTATTAAGTAATCCGGTTAACTACTCCCATGTTTACTAACTGGGAATGCAATCATGGCGTTGTCCGGTGCGGCCAGTCGGGTCAATCCCTTGTATCTGCTGATGGCGCGCGATGCGGGCCTGGATGAAATCGTAGGCGCCTTCGAGCAGGATCTACTCATCGCGATTCAATCGGCGATGCAGTTGCGAAATGTCTTGTTTACGCTCGATGATGTCAAGGCCGAGGTATGGCCCCCGATGCAGGCGAGGAGCTGCCCGTGAACGATATTCACTGGATGACAGCCGCCGAGCTGTCGCGCGCCTATCGCCATGGTGCCTTGACACCCGAAACCGTCGTAAAGGCGCTGCTCTCGCGCATTGCCCGCTACGACGGCGGTATCAACGCTTTTGTATCGCTGGATGCAGAGGGGGCGCTCGCACAGGCCCGGCAGGCAGGGCACGAGATTGCCGCCGGAAACTGCCGTGGCCCATTGCATGGCGTTCCGGTGGCGTTGAAAGATCTGATCGACATGGCCGGGCAGGTCACGAGTTGCCATTCCCGCCTGATGCTTGACCAGGTGGCCGAACGCGACGCGACAGTCGTCAAGCGGTTGCGTGACGCGGGCGCGATCACCCTGGGCAAGCTGGCGCTGCACGAGTTTGCTATCGGTGGCCCCAGCGACGATGCCGCCTATCCACCGGCGCGTAATCCCTGGGATACGGAACACCAGACGGGAGGCTCGTCTTCCGGTTCAGGTGCCGCGGTGGCGGCAGGCTTTGTGCCATTGGCCCTGGGAACGGATACGGGCGGGTCGATTCGCAACCCGGCCGGACATTGCGGCGTGGTGGGCTTGAAACCCACCTATGGCGCGGTGTCGCGCCATGGGGTGTTCCCCCTGTGCTTTACCTTGGATCATGTCGGGCCCATCGCACGCTCGAGCGAGGATCTGGCGATCGCGATGAACGTTATCGGCGGTCATGATCCCGAGGACCCCGGCAGCGCGCAGCAGACGGTGGACGATTACACCGCGGAACTGTCTCGAGGCCTGCGCGGCCTGCGTTTTGGTCTGGTGCGCCATTTTCATGAGCAGGACATGCAGGCCAGTCCCGAGGTGGTCGGTGCCATTGACGACGCCGTTCATGTGTTGCGTCAACACGGTGCATTGGTGACGGACGTGAACCTGCCGCCGCTGGCTCGTTTCACGACGGCGCAGCGCGTCATCTTTCATGCGGAGTCTTGGGCAGTACACGCGAACTGGCTGCGCGAGCGGCCGGCTGATTACTCGTATATCGCACGGCGAAAACTGATTGTCGGCGCATTTCTTGGCGCAGGCGACTACGTGCAGGCGCAACGCTGGCGCCTGCAGTTGATCGAGGCCGTCGATCGAGTGCTGCGCGATGTTGACATCCTGGTCGTCGCCAATTCTCTGGAGCCGGCTTCGGCAATCGACGACGAAGTCGAGTTTGCCCGTACGTATGCCCGCCAGGCGCGTTCGCCGTTCAATTTGACCGGGCATCCTGCACTGGCCGTGATGTGCGGCTTGTCCGGTAAGGGACTGCCTTTATCACTGCAGTTCGTCGGCCGTTGCCACGAGGACGACAAAGTGCTGCGTGCGGGAGCAGGATTCGAGCAGGTCACGGCCTGGCGCGGACAGCATCCCGCCATTGACCGCGAGGCTGCCTAGCAACGGCAGACGGGACGCTTGAAAAGTGCGGGGGGCACTTTCAGGAGGGCATAGCGACAAGAGGAAGATCACCATAACAAGCTGAGGTCAAACCAAACTGTTCAAGGGGAACGCGCATGTTCAAGCAGATCAAGGTACTGTCATTCGTCGCAGCGATGATGCTGGCCTCTACGGCTGGCGCCCAGGAAGAATTGAAAATCGGTGGCATCGGACCACTGTCGGGCGGAGGAACCGCCTGGGGGTTGGCCCTGCAGCGTGGGATCCAGATCGCGTTCGACGAGGTCAATGCGGCAGGCGGCCTGAAAGTGGGTGACAAGGTCTACACACCGAAACTGGTCATGTACGACGATAAATACACCGCAGCGGGGGGACGCCTGGCGGCTGATCGGCTGATCAATGCCGATAACGTCAAGTTCATCATCGGTCCTATCGGGTCGCCATCGGTGTTGAGCGCGGTGGCGGTGACGAACCCGGCCAAGGTGCTGTTGCTGTCCAATGGCTTTTCACCCACCATCTTGAAGAACGAGTCGAAATCGCCTTACAACTTCCGTGCGATGAACAGTACGGTCGAGTTCGGGCCGCCGATGGTGAAGTGGTTTCATGAAACGCATCCCGAGGTCAAGAAGGTGGCCTTGATTGCGCCAAACGATGCGGTGGGGCAATCTGTCGTGCCTCAATTGGCCGAATACTACAAGGCCAATGGCATCGAAGTCTGGACCGAACTTTACGATCGCGGCGCAAAGGAATTCACCCCCTTGATGGCGCGCATGATCGCTCAGAATGTCGATGCGCTGGACTTGAACAGCAATGCGCCCGGCGAGGCTGCGCTGCTGCTGAAACAGGCACGCCAGAGCGGCTTTAAAAAGACGATCTGGCAGGTCGGGGGACCTTCGGTCGACGAGATCGTGGATATTGCCGGCCCTCTGGCGAATGGCTTTATTTCGCTGAATGTGTTCGACTTCGATTCGCCTGACGCAAAAGGCTTTATCGAGGCATACCGCAAGAAATACGGCGACGGCGTGATCAACGCCCAAGCGCCAGGCTGGTACAACGCCGCCAAAATCATGCTCGAGGCGATTCGCCGTGCAGGGACGACAGAAGTCACTGCGGTGCGTGATTCGCTCGAGAAACTCGACGACTACGATGCCGGGCTATTCGGGCCGGTGCGCTGGGGCGGGATGAAAGACTACGGCGTCGAGCATCAATTGCTGATGAAGTTCTGGATCGTCGAGGTCAAGGACGGCAAGCAGGTCACTATCCAGGCATTGCAACCCGAAAAGCGCTAAGCCATCTTTGCAATGAGGTTGTGCCCGCGCGCCACTCGACCGTTCGGAACGGTGGCGCCCGGTATCTAGTCGTCCGACCTAGTGAGATCCGCCGATGTTCTCTTTACCGATCCTGAGCCAGGTCTTCATCAACGGCCTTAGCCTCAGTTCTATCTATATCCTGGTTGCATTGGGCTTTACGCTGTTGTTCGGCATCATGCGCGTCGTTAATTTTGCCCACGGCGCCTTTGCCATGCTGGGCGGTTACGCGCTGTACTACCTGTACGGGATATACGGTTTGCCCTATCCGATCGCCGTGGTCGGCGGCGCGCTGGTCGTCGCGCTGTTGGCGCTGGTTCTGGAGCGCCTGGTATTCCGCTGGTTCTACCACAAGATGTTCCAGAGCATGATTGCGCTGCTGGGCCTGAATATGGCGCTGGTCTATGCGGCAGTGCTGATCTGGGATGTCAACGAGCGCTCGTTGCCGGCCGTGACCGACACCATGATCGATGTGCATGGCGTATTGCTGCCGATGGATCGATTGATCATCATGGGCATCGCTGTCGTGGTGCTGGGGGTGTTCTGGTTTTTCGTCACGCATACGCGGCAAGGCCTGGCTATGCGCGCGGCGGCGCTCGATTCCGATATCGCGGCCACGCAAGGCATCAACACGCGATTCATTTACATGCTGGCCTTCTTTATCGCGATATTCATGACGGCGTTGGCGGGCGGCCTCTATGCGCAGACCTATGCGCTGTCGCCATTCATGGGCGATCGCCCGTTGATGGTCGCATTCATCGTGGTGATCCTTGGGGGGATGGGCAGCGTATCCGGCGCGGCGCTGGGAGGCGTGCTGCTGGGCTTTGCGGAGAGTTTTCTGTCTACTTTCTATGGCGCGTCGGTGTCGTCGTTCGTCTCGTTCGGTGTGGTCGTCGCGTTGCTGATATTCCGACCCTGGGGGCTCCTTGGCAAACCTGAATGAATCCATACCCATCGGCGGGCGAAGCACTATCCGAGCAGAGGGAACCATGCCCAAGCTACGTAAACACGGCCTCTCGCGTATCGGCTGGATCGCGATGCTGATCCTGGTGGTGGCGTTGTTGTGGCCCATTGTGGTCAATAACTCCTTTTACATCACGCTGGGGACCATGGTGGTGCTGGCGATGATAGGCGCGGCCAGCCTGAACCTGATCATACGCACTGGCCATGTGTCGTTGGCGCACGGCGCTTTTATGGGCGTGGCGGCGTATACGAGTGTCTTGCTGCAGGTCGAGATGCAATGGCCATTTCTGCTGGCGATGCTGGCAGGCTGCGCGGCCTCGGGATTGCTGGCCCTGCTTATCGGCCCCATTGTGCTGCGGTTGACGGGTAAGTATTTTGTGCTGGTTACGTTCCTGCTGGGCGAGATATTGCGTCTGGTCTTTGTGGAGTGGCAATCGGTGACAGGGGGGGCCAACGGCATACAGGAAATCCCATTGGGGTTGCCGTTTTTTGCGTCGCCGGTGGCGTTCTACTATTTCTCGCTGCTCATTACGGTGCTGTGCATCGGCATCGTCTGGCGCATTCTATGCTCTGAAATCGGGCGCTCTATGGACGCAGTGCGCGAGGCAGACCGGATTGCCGAGAGTTCGGGTGTTCCCGTTATTCGGCTGAAGGTGATGATTTTTGTGATTGCCTGCGCGCTGGTGGGGCTGCAGGGTTCGCTGTCGGCGCAGTTGGTTCATGCGGTCGATCCGACGGGCTTTGATATGAATGTCTCGTTGGGTATGGTCGTTATGAACGTGCTGGGAGGCATGTATTACCTGCTGGGCCCGCTCGTCGGCACGGTCTTTATGGTGGCCTTGCCGGAACTGTTGCGCGGCTATGTAGAGCTGCAGCAAATCATCTTTGGCGTGATTCTGATCGTTGTCATGGCGGCATTGCCGGGGGGGATGATCGGATTGCTGTCCTTGATTCGTCACGGGGTGACGACGGTTTTCCGACGGAGGCAGACATGAGCCGATTGCTCGAGGTTTCCAATCTGTCGCGGCGGTTCGGCGGGTTGGTGGCGGTCAATAATCTCAGTTTCAGCGTCGATAAGGGCGAAATCGTGGGACTGATCGGTCCTAATGGCGCCGGCAAGACGACCGTCGTCAATCTGGTCAGCGGGATGATCCTGCCCAACTCTGGAGAGGTTCGTTTCGATGGTCAGGACGTGACGCGCACGCCTCCGCATGAGCGCGCCAGCCGAGGTCTGGTGCGCACGTTCCAGTCGACGGCGGTATACAAGAGCCAGACCGTGCGCGAGAACGCCATCCGCGGCACTTATCTGCAATCCTACCCAGGCCATTGGGCGACTTTTCTGTCGACGGCCCGTGCGCGGCAGTTGCGAGACGAAGCCGCGGCGCGCGCGGATCGTCTGCTGGCCTGGCTGGGGCTCGATTCGCTCGCCGATGCGCAAGCGGATTCATTGCCTTACGGTCATCAGAAGACCTTGGGTATCGTCATCGCACTGGCTGCCGAGCCGCGCATGATCATGCTGGACGAGCCGGTTGCCGGCCTGAGCGCCGAAGAAACCGACCACGTGCGTGAGACCATCTCGCGCGTGCGCGACCGCGGGATTTCGGTGATGGTGATCGACCACAACATGCGTTTTATCTCGGGGCTATGCGACAGGCTCTTTGTCACCTCGCAGGGGTGCAAGATCGCCGAAGGCACGCCTGAGCAGGTGCTTGCCGATCCGCAAGTCATCGAGGCTTATCTGGGGAAGGCCTATGCCGCTACTGAGCGTCAATGATCTACAGGTGCGCTACGGGCACATTCAGGGCACGCAGAGCGTATCGATGACGATTGCGCCGGGCGAGACGGTTGCCTTGATCGGGTCCAACGGCGCTGGCAAGAGCAGTACGTTAAAAGCCATTCTAGGCATGGTGCCCTATGCCCGTGGCGATATTCAGTGGGAAGGGCACAGTCTGAAGGGCCGCAAGCCGCACGAGATTCTCAGGGCGGGTATCGGCTTTTCTCCCGAGGGCCGCCGCGTGTTTGCGCAGTTGACGGTACGCGAGAACCTGCGCGTAGGGGGCTACAGCAGGTCGGCCCAGGAAATATCCGCGCGCACGGAACAGATCTATCAGTATTTCCCGCGGTTGAAAGAGCGGCATAAACAGGATGCGGGCAGCCTCAGCGGCGGAGAGCAGCAGATGCTGGCGATCGGCCGCGCGCTGATGTCTTTTCCAAAACTGTTTTTGTTGGACGAGCCGTCGTTGGGGCTGGCTCCCATCATCGTGGAGCGTATCGGCGAGATCTTGATGGAGATTCAACAAACCGAAAAACTGGCCATCGTCCTGGCCGAACAGAATGCCAATTGGGCGCTGAGCGTGGCACACCGGGGCGTCATTCTGGAAATGGGGCGTAATGTCGACACCGGTGATGCTGCGGCGCTGCGCGATAGTCCAAAGATACGCAGCGCTTATTTGGGGGTGTGACGATGAGCGATCAGAAATTGCAGGGCAAGGTTGCCGTGATTACGGGCGCTGCGTCAGGCATAGGGGCAGCATCGGCGCAGTTGTTTGCAGCTCATGGCGCCCGCGTAGCGCTGGTAGATGTGGATGCGGAGGGCTTAAAGACGGTAGCCGCCGCTGTTGAGGCGAACGCAGGTCAGTGTGTGATCGAGGTGTGCGATGTGACGCAAGCGGGACAGGTCGATGCCGCGGCGTCCCGGATCCTCGAGAAATGGGGCGGGGTGGACGTCATGATGCCGTGTTCGGGCGTCTCCGTTGGCGGCACGGTCGTCACGATAGAGGAGACGCTCTGGGACCGTGTGTTCGATATCAATGTCAAAGGCACTTATCTGTGGCTGCATGCAGTGCTGCCCTCGATGATCGCCAGAGGTGGAGGCTCGATAATTTTGTTGGGGTCGCAACTGGTGGCTTCCAGTGGCGGCAACAACGCGGCCTACATCGCATCCAAGGGTGCGATTGCGGTATTGGCGAAAACCATGGCAGTGGATCATGCGGCACAAGGTATCCGCGTCAACGCGTTGATGCCGGGGGTGACTGACACTGCCATGCTGCGCCGGTCGTTGCAGCGTCATGACGACCCCGAGGCTTGCCGGCAACGCTGGATGGCCCGGCATGCCATGGGACGATTAGGACGCGCCGAAGAGGTGGCGCGTGCGGCGCTGTTCCTGGCAAGCGATGATTCATCGTTCACGACGGGCAGCCATCTCTACGTCGATGGCGGCTGGTCTGCAATGTAGCAAAGACAAGGCGCGACGCGATCTCTATGCCGCGCTTTATTCCTATCACGCAGCATCGTAATTCTGGAGATTCGACATGGGAAAGAAACTCACGCAGGCGATGGTGGATCATTATGCTGATAAGGGTTTCGTTTGTCCGGTGGACGTTTTCAGCCGCGAGCAGGCCGGGGCCTATCTCGCCAAACTGGAAGCATTTGAGAACGCGCAGGGACAGCAGCTGACCAAAGGGTTTAATTTCAAACCTCATCTGTTGTTTACCTGGGTGGACGAGATTGCCCGGCATCCGGCGGTGCTGGATGCGGTCGAGGATCTGATTGGCCCGGATATTCTGCTGTTTCACCTGTCTGTCTGGCCCAAGAATCCGCATCATTCGGCCTATATCAACTGGCATCAGGACGCGACCTATTTTGGTCTCGATCCCTCGACTCAAGTCACGGCATGGGTGGCGTTGTCCGATGCGCCGATCGAGGCGGGCTGCATGGAGGTGGTGCCGGGATCACATAAGCTCGGCCAACTGCATCACGGCCAGAACCATACCGATAATATTCTGCTGTCCAAAGGGCAGACGGTAGACGTGCCCTTTGATCGTTCCCACACGGAGTTCATGCCGGTGAGGGCGGGTCAGATGTCGCTGCACGATACCTTTCTGGTCCATGCATCGGGAGCCAACAACACCGATTACCGGCGTGTGGGGTTGGGATTCAGTTATATCCCGGCCAGTTCGCGCTGTATCAGCAAGACCCGGCTCACGGCCTCATTGGTGCGCGGAAAGGACTACGGGAATTTTGATCTGGAGCCACCGCCACAGGTCGATAACGGCGAGCAGGAGCGAGCATTTCACCAGGATGCCGTAGCCCGTTTTCGTGCCGCCAATGATGAGCTCGCCGCCAGATATTGAGTTTTGACCGAGAGGATCTCACCATGTTTGAACTACCGCATCACGGTCGCTATGGGTATTCAGCGATCACCCGTCGTCCCGACTATTCCTGGCCCGAGGACCGACGGCTGGCCATATATTTTGCGCTGAATATCGAGCACTTCGCATATGGCGGTGGGCTGGGCCATGCGATGACCAATGAGTTGCCGGGGCCCGATGCGCGCACGTTCGCATGGCGCGACTATGGTAATCGGGTAGGGGTATGGCGCATGTATGATTTGTTTGACGAATTAAAAGCGCCGGCCTGCCATCTGGTGAACACGGCGATATTCGATTACTGTCCCGAAGTGATTGAACCCATCATGGCACGGGGCGACGAGATCATCGCTCACGGCCGGACCAATGCGGAGCGTCAGGGGCAATGGTGGGAAGCTGACGAAAAGCGCTTGATCGAAGACGTACGCGACAAGATCGCCAGCCACACGGGGCGGGCTCCCCGGGGTTGGATGGGGCCGTGGATGTCGCAAAGCCGTGTGACGCCAGACCTGTTGCAAGAGGCCGGCTACAGTTTTGAAATGGACTGGCCCGGCGACGATCAGCCGATATGGATGCAGACCCGGAACGGCCGGCTGATGTCTATGCCGTATTCGCTGGAAATCAATGACTCGCCGCAGGTTCTGGTACGTCATCACACCGCCGAAGAGTTCGCGACCATGATCGTGCATCAGTTCGAGGAAATGCTGCGTCAATCCGAGCGCCAGCCGCTCGTACTGGGTATCGCGCTGCATACGATGATTGTGGGGCAGCCTTATCGCCTGTATGCCTTGCGGCGCGCCCTGGAGCATATCGTCAATCACCCGCAGGCCGACAAGGTATGGATCACGCGGCCAGGCGAGATCTATGACCATCTGATGTCGTTGCCGGAAGGCACGGTGGTGTGAACGTCGAGACGTGACGATGGAGCCAGATAAAGGCGGAGACAGCAGACGTGTGCGGGCGGTATCACCCACGTTTTTCACGGTGCCGCGATCAACGCGAGGTCCGAGCGAGGGGTGGCGAAAACCTTGCAGGTCATTGAGGTGAACGTAAAGAGCGCATTGCGTGTGCGTCGGGTTGCGGCCATCGCGAATGCTGGAACACAGGACAAATATGGACATTGATATTCAGGCTCTACCTCCCGCAGATCAGTATCGATTGTTGTCGTCGACGGTGGTGCCACGGCCTATCGCGTTGATCTCCACGTATTCCGAGGAGACCGGCCACAACACGGCGCCATTCAGTTTTTTCAATGTCATGGGCGAAGCGCCGCCTGTGATGGCGATCGGCCTGGAGGATAAACGCGGCAGCGGTGCGTTAAAGGACACGACGATCAACATTCGTGCAACCGGCGAGTTCGTCGTGCATCTGGTCGATGAGGCGCTCGCGCAGGCGATGAATGTATGCGCGATCGATTTTCCCCGCGATATCTGCGAAGCGACCGAGGCCGGGTTGACGTTGGTGCCATCCAGCGTAGTGCAGCCTCAACGCATCGCAGAGGCGCCCGTTGCTTTTGAGTGCCGCAAGATCGCGATGATCGAGATCAATCCACATCGGCATATCACCCTGGGCGAGGTCGTGCGGATGCATGTGCGCGAGGGCCTGTTCGATGCAGATCTCAAATATATCGACCCCGAGAAATACCATCCGATCGGGCGAATGTTTGGCCGGCTCTACACCACCACGCGCGGGCATTTCGAGATGGTGGTGCCTGATTACGATACCTGGCGTGATATGGAGCGGTGATGATGAGCCCGTCTATCCGTTGACGATCGACTGGCGCATCAACAAGGCCGTCAGCCAACGCGCGCACGTAACATCGACACCGCCAGGTCTACGAATGCTCTGACTTTCGCGGGTGCTTGTCGGCCCTCTGTATAGAGTACGTGGATGGGTAAGGGCGGGTCTTCGTGTTCGGCCAATATGATCCGCAGTTTGTCTTCACGTAATGCCGGAGCGACCTGGTAATGCAGGACTCTGGTCAGAGCCAGACCGGCCACTGCGGTCGCAATGGCCGCTTCGTTCGAGTTGGACTGCAGCCAGTTATGTATGGTCACGCGCTGGTCATTGGCAAATCGCCATTCAGGTGAAACCCACGCGCCGGTCGAGGCGGCAATGCGGTGGTTCTTGAGATCGGCAGGGGCTTCGGGAATACCGTGTTCGTCAAAATAGGCAGGAGCACCGCACATCACTCGCCGGACGGTGCCGACCTGGATCGCTGAGAAACCCGAATCCTGCAAGTGGCCGATGCGAATCGCGACGTCGATGCCTTCGTCGACGAGATTGACGGGGCGATCTATGAACAACAGCCGGCCGTTGACTTTCGGATAGCGTTTCAGAAACTCGTGCACAATGGGCAGGACGTACATCTGCCCGAACAAGACCGACGCTGTGATGGTCAATGTTCCGGTAGGCACGGCATAGGACCCGGCTGCAGCCGCCTCGGCCTCGACGATGTCTGCCAGGATGCGCTTGCAGTCGTCCAGATAACGCTTGCCAGGTGCTGTCAGCTTGACTGAACGGGTCGTACGCACGAACAACCGTGCGCCGATCAGGTCTTCGAGCGCGGCGATGGCGCGAGTCACGGCTGGAGGACTCAGGTGCAGTTCACGGGCTGATGCCGCGAAACTTTCCGTTTCCGCGACCTTGACGAATATCCTCATTGCCTGCCAACGATCCATCTTTGCGCTCCCGTATCTCGACGTTGTTTCTATAGTACGAGTTTCGGAAATCGTCGTGGCCTGACGCAATTTTTTTCCTTAGAGAGCGAGGTGAATACGCTCCTCCGAGTCTGTCTGCCGGGCAGGCACGGCGCAGCAGATCAGTACCTCGTCGTCGGCGACGGCTGCTGTCGGTGTCTTGATGTACGTGATGGCGCCCTTGACCAGTTTGGTGCGGCACGTGCCACAACTGCCCGCGCGGCAACTGTACTCTGGATTGAGGCCGCGTGCTTCTGCAAGATCGAGCAAAGTTCCCGACGCCGGCGTCCAGCGTGCTTCTTTCAACGAATTGAGGAATGCGATAGGTACTGGCGTGGTTGCGGCGGGCAGGCGCGCCGGTGCGGAGATTGCGACACCTGCATCGGGACTGCGTGTGAGCGAAGCGGGCCCGAAGGCTTCCGCATGGATACGGCGATCGGCCACCCCATAACCTCTGAGGCCGTCGTATAACGCTTGCATGAACGGAGGCGGGCCGCAAAGGTAAAAGTCATAGTCGTTGAACGACAGAAACCGGGTGAGCAACGCCATGTCGATACGGCCTGCGGCGTCGTAGTCCTGGCCGGAGGTTGCATTGGTGACGTCGCCGAGGACGCGAACGAGCTCGACTGCGCCGTTGGCGGCGGTGACCAGCCCGTGCAGTTCTGCATCGAATGCGCGTTCTTCCTTGGATCGGGCGGCTTGAAAGAGCACGGTAGGGCGCACGCGCTGTTTGCGCAGTCCTTCGTAGACGACATGCTTCAGCATGGCGAGCATCGGCGTGATGCCGACGCCGCCCGCCAGCAAGACGGCGGGGCGTTTTTCGTGCGCATCGATGGTGAACGCGCCGGCGGGTGCGCGGGCCTCGATGGTGTCGCCCACCTGGATATGATCATGCAGGTGCTGCGATACCGTGCCCTCGCGCTTGACGCTGATGCGATAGACACCATCGGAAGGAGCGACCGACAGGGTATAGGTGCGGATGAGCGGTGTGGCCGTAGCTGGTAGCGTGACGCGTATCGGCAGATGCTGGCCCGCCTGGTGCGCCAGCAGACTCAGCCCATCGGCGGGCTGCAGATAGAACGACCGGATCGATGCGCTTTCGTCGACGATGCGTGCGACGGTAAACGGCCGCCAGCGCGAGGCCAATTCGTTCGCCTGCAAGCGGCCGGCCGCTTGCGTCCAGTCGCCTGTCATCAGCGAATTGGGCGACCAGCCGTCTGCCCGAAGCCGCCACCGCAGTGCGAGTGCGCCCCGCCGGCGAACAATGCGGCGCGGACGGAACGTCCAGAGACGCTCCGCACCCTGGAAGGCGGCGATTTCCGGGGAATCCAGAATGACTTGCGCATCCCCAGTCATCTGCAATACATCGCCGCTTTCGTAGTCGACAAAGAGCATTCCGGCTTGATGATTCAGAATGAAGTTGCCAAGCGTTGCGAAAAACAGATTACCGTCAAAGTCGGGGATGGTGAGCATCCCGTCGTCGTCAACGCGGACAAAGCCGGCCTTGCCGCCCCGGTGCGAAACGTCGACCTGCCGGCGGTCTTCCCGATCAGCATACGAGGCGACAAAGAAGGCGTCTGCGGTATCGATCATGGACCGGGCGGCAGGGTCGAGTTCAAGCAGATCCTCGCTCGCGGCTTCATACGCCGCATTGGGATCACGCACAAAATCGAAATCGCGCAATTGAATGTATCGGGGGCAATTGCCAAAACTCTGGTCCACCTCGACGTGCAGACCGTTGTCCGTATTCGTCACGACGCCGTTCATCCGATTGCGGCGGCGGGTGTGCATTTCGATACCGAGCAAACCGATCGGCGAGCCGGTTCCCAATCCAGTATGCGCGGGGTCGCTTATGTCTGGACGAGCCGTGATATTCAGCGTCGTCGGCGTGGGCGAGTTCATGAAGCCGGGCTTGCCAGACAGAATCGTGGCCCAGGCATTGTCATCTGCGTCGACACTGCCCAGCACGATAAAAGGCAACTGCGCGTAGAAATCACGATGCTGATCCGGCATGTAATCCCGCACGACCCGTTGGCCGACGGCGCGCATCCGTTCGGCGACGCCCACTTTTTCCTGGAGATAGGTCTCGCCCGCATGCCATACCGGTAGCGTTGACAGCTTCGTGGTCATCTCGATGTCCTTGTTCGTTCGTAACGTGCGGGATCGTTTGATGCGGTGAATGGCTGCGGAATTCAGGCCGCGAGTCCCGCTGGCGTCTGTACGAAGGGCACGAACCCCGGCAGCGCCTCAATCCTGCGTAAAAATGCGTTGACTGCCGGATAGCCCGAGAGATCGACGTTGCCTTCGGGCGCACGCGCTACGTAACTGTAGAGGGCGACATCCGCAATCGTCGGATGCGTGCCGACCAGCCAGTCGCGACCGGTCAGCTGCTTTTCCAGGCGGACGAACAAGGTATGCGCTCGTGCAATGACTTCCTCGGGGTTGTATTTGGCACCGAACACGGTGATCAGGCGGGCGGCTCCAGGGCCGTATGCCACTTCGCCCGCCGCGACGGACAGCCAGCGCTGTACCGCGGCGGCGCCTTGTGGATCTTCAGGCAGCCACTCTGTCCGACCCGCTTTCTTTGCCAGGTAGACCAGGATCGCGTTGGAGTCGGCGATGACAACACCGTTGTCGTCCAGGACGGGGACCTGTCCGAACGGGTTGAGCGCCAGGAATTCCGGGGTCTTGTGTGCGCCAGCGCTGAGATCGACTTCGATGAGTTCGTGAGGCAGGCCCAGCAATGAAACGAATAAATGGGCACGATGCGCGTGGCCGGAAAGGGGGTGGTGGTAGAGTTTCATTTGTATCTCCGATGGTGGCCGGACCATGTGCCGCGCCGTTAACGAAGATTAATTAAGGACGGATTTATATAGAATCCATTGATTTGGCACTTCACAATTTCACATGAAGGAATAATCGTCGGATTGGTCGCCGCGGTGGCGGGTGGTATAAATTGAGCAGGTATCCAACGACATCCCGATATGGCAAACACCGATGCTTCGACTTTCCAGGCACGGCTGCTGCGTCCAGCGAACCCGGACGCGGACGATTCATGGGCGTTCCTGGTGTTGCCCAAAGCCGCCAGCGACACGCTGCCCCGGCGGGGCAGGACGTCGGTAGAGGGGACGCTCAACGGACATCCTTTTCAGGCAACGCTCGAGCCTGACGGCCAGTTGAGTCATTGGCTCAAAGTGCCCCATGCGCTGCAAGAGGCAGCTGCCGCGTCATTCGGCGATACGGTTAGGGTTCAGATCGTGCCGGCCGATCCTGAGCCAGAGCCCGCGATGCCCGATGACCTGCGGCAGGCGTTGGCAGGGTCTGCCGAGGCGAGCGCCACTTGGAACGACACCACCACGCTCGCACGGGTTGACTGGATTCACTGGATCGAGTCTGCCAAGCAGGCCAAGACACGTGCTCGCCGCGTGCAGAATGCGTGTGAGATGCTCGCCGAGGGAGAGCGTCGTGTCTGCTGTTTCGATCAATCGGGCTTCTATAGCAAAAGCTTGAGCGCGCCGAAAGCCAAAGGGTGAACGCTGCGCTCAGGGGGGGACTTCTATGCCGGATATTGTGCAATTGCGCCCCGAAGGTCTCTACTGCCCGGCCGGCCAGTTCTATGTGGATCCGTGGCGGCCGGTGTCGACGGCCGTGGTGACGCACGGCCATGGGGACCATGCCCGCTCGGGAATGGGCCGCTATTACACCAGCCGCGAGGGACTGCCTATTTTGCAATGGAGGCTGGGCGAACAGGACTATCGCGCCTACGACTATGGCGAGGCTTTTACGCTGGGCGATGCTCGCGTGTCGTTGCATCCCGCGGGCCACGTGATGGGATCGGCTCAGGTACGCATCGAGGCGGATGGACAGGTGTGGGTCGTGTCAGGGGACTACAAACGTCAACCGGATCCGACTTGCCGTCCGTTTGAGGTCGTCCCTTGCGATACGTTCATCACTGAGGCGACGTTTGGTTTGCCCATCTATCGCTGGCCGGCCGCTGCCGATGTGGCGCGCGAGATCGTGCAATGGCGTGACCAGTGCGCCGCGCGTGGCGAGGTCGCTATTCTCTACTGTTATGCCTTGGGCAAGGCACAACGGGTGCTCGCGGAACTCGCACCGCACATCGACCGGCCCGTCTATCTGCATGGCGCCATTGCCGCCGGGGTCGAGGTGTATCGGCAGGCGGGGATTGCCATGGCAGACACGGCATTGGTGATGGAAACCGATGGTGCGGCGAGAGCGGGCGGCACGAATTTTGCTGGTGAGCTGGTCATGGCGCCTCCCTCGGCGGCAGGCAGCCCGTGGTTGCGGCGGTTTCGCAAGGCGCAGCAGGGCTACGTTTCCGGCTGGATGCGGTTACGGGGCAATCGGCGGCGGCGCAACATGGACCGAGGGTTTGTGGTCTCTGATCATGCGGATTGGCCGGGCCTGTTGCGTACGATCCGTGAGACAGGGGCGTCGCGCGTGATTGCGACTCATGGTGATACGCGAGCATTGGTGCGTACGTTGAATGAAGCCGGCGTGGCGGCTGAAACGCTGGTGACGCAGTTCGAGGACGAGGAATAGGGCGCTGATGTCGCGATTCGTCTTGTTTAGACCTTCGGGTGGAGAAAACTAGGGCGTGTATGAAACGATTCGCGGCACTCTATCAGGATCTGGACCGCTCTACTGCCACCTTGGACAAGCGGGCAGCCCTGGTGGCATATTTCCGCGATGCGCCGCCACGCGATGCCGCCTGGGCACTGTTTCTGTTCGCTGGGGGAAAAATCACCAGCGCGCGCCGCAAGATCGCAGCGGTAGGCGAGTTGCGCGCCTGGGTAGCCGATGCCTCGAATACGGCCCCTTGGCTGGTCGAGGCCAGCTACGAACAGGTGGGTGATCTGGCAGAGACGCTGGCCCTGTTGGTGCCCGACCCGGAACAGGCGATTGCCGAACGCAGCCTGGCCGAGTGGATCGAAGAAATCCTGGTGCCGGTGGCCAACCGGGATGAGGCCGAGCGTCGAGACGTCATCGTGTCGGCATGGCATGGCCTGTCGTTTGACGAACGTCTCGTCTTTAACAAACTATTGACGGGCGCGTTGCGCGTCGGTGTCTCGCAGCGCCTGGTGCAGCAGGCGCTGGCAGAAATGTCGGGAGTCCCTATCGCCCGCATCGCCCAGCGCATGATGGGCGCGTGGACGCCTAGTCCAGCGTTTTTGCTCACATTGCTCAGTACCGAAGAATTGCCGGGGGATCGTCAGCAGCCGTATCCATTTTTTCTGGCTTCTCCGCTCGAGAGCGAGCCGGCGAGTCTGGGATCTATCGACGAGTGGGTGCTGGAGTGGAAATGGGACGGTATTCGCGCTCAGTTGATCCGGCGTCATCGCGAGGTTGCGCTGTGGTCGCGTGGCGAGGAACGTCTGGACGGGCGGTTTCCTGAGGTCGAGGACGCAGCGGCCGCGTTGGACGCGGATTGTGTGCTGGATGGCGAGTTGCTGGCGTGGCAGGACGACGCGTCCGCGCCCATGCCGTTCTCGGCATTGCAGACACGTATCCAGAGGTTGAAGCCAGGCCCGAAATGGCTGGCCGAGGCGCCCGTGCGGATGCTGGTGTATGACATGCTGGAGCTCAATGGAAGGGACCTGCGTGAGCTGCCTCAGTTAGAGCGGCGTCGTCAACTCGAAGCGCTGTTGCAGCGCAATCCAGATACGCGGCTATGTCTCTCGCCTTTGATTCCACTGTCTGACTGGGACGCGGCAACAACGTTACGAGAGGAGTCGCGCGAGCGCGGCGTAGAGGGCTTTATGCTCAAGCGAGCCAGTGCGCCATATCAGAGCGGCAGGCGGCGCGGAGATTGGTGGAAATGGAAAGTCGATCCTCTGACGGTCGACGCCGTGCTGTTATATGCGCAGGCGGGCCATGGGCGGCGCAGCACACTTTATACCGATTACACATTCGGCTTGTGGGACGGGGATACCTTGGTGCCGGTCGCCAAGGCTTATTCCGGTCTCGACGACAAGGAAATCTTGACGCTGGATCGTTGGGTGCGCGCGCACACGCTTGAGCGTTTTGGGCCGGTCAGGTCCGTCAATCCTGTCCAGGTTTTCGAGTTGGGTTTCGAAGGCGTCAACCTTTCCAAGCGCCATAAATCGGGTGTCGCAGTGCGTTTCCCGCGTATCCTGCGCTGGCGGCACGATAAGCCGGCGGCCGAGGCAGATCAGTTGGACACCCTAAAGGCATTGGCGCGATGACAGGCCGGCCGCGTCGCTGGGACGCACCTCTAGCCGCGTGGTTTCAAGCGCGTGGCTGGAAGGCAGCCGCATTTCAGCGTGAGGTGTGGCAGCGGTATCTGGCAGGCGAATCGGGTGTGTTGCATACGCCGACAGGCAGTGGCAAGACGCTGGCGGCATTTGGTGGACCGGTACTGGAGGCGCTGGCAGAGCCCGTTGTGACGCGGCCGCCTGCGGCGCACGGCCCTCGTGTCCTGTGGGTCACTCCGTTGCGCGCGCTCGCTGCGGACACCACGCAGGCACTGGCGCAGGTCGTGACGGACAGTGATGACGACGTATACGTTTTGAGAATCTTCAGTGCGTGGCCGCTGCGTGTCATACGCGGACGGTTTCCGTTATTGATTGGCCAGCTTCTCTTTCATACGGGCATAGTCTTGTAGATATTCCCGGCCCAATCGGATTTTTTCCCTTTCGCTGAGGATTTTTCCAGAGATCTGGAAGAACTTCTTTTCCTCTTCGCGCAGGTGGTGACGGACCTCGTCGGATAGCTTTTTCGCTTTGGAAAGCCAGCTGCCGCCACGTGTTTCGGCCTTGCCGAGGTCTTCGACATACTCGTCGATCTCATGATGCTCGGCCAAGGCATGGCGCGAAGAATCCAGGCCCATGTCGTCCATCAGGATGGGAGCATACAGAAAACGTTCTTCCGCAGCCGCGTGAGCAGCGAGCTCGATCTTGAGTGCCTTGTAGATTTCGAGGCGGCGCTCACTGTGCGGAGCTGCGAGTAGCAGCTTTCTGCAGAGTGAGCGCTGGATTTCATGACTTTCGCGCAGAGCATCATAAATATTGGCAGCAGCCATAGTGCCTCCTTTTTTATGAGAAAAGCCGAGTCCGGCGGCGCCCTCGACACCGGAACTTTACATCCATTATCGAGGAGCAGCCGTGCTTTAGCGATCGCGGGCGCGTCCGCCGATCGTTGCGCAGAAGCTTGCCACGAAAGCCCCCACCAGTAACGACGCAAAAGCCCACAGCGAGAAGCCGGCAGCGGCCTTGCGTGTGGCATCGGCGGCTTCGCGGGCCGTTTGTTCGGCTTCGCGTGCGGTTTGTTCTGCTTGTTCTTTGATCTGGGTCAGGCGTTGCTGGGCCGTGGATTCGTCTACGCCTGCACGTTGCGCGATCAGTTTGACGAGGTAGTCCTGGTCTGTCTCGGACAGTTCGCCGGTAGCGAGACTGCGACCGAGTATGCGTGACGTCTCTTGTCGCACATCGCCTTGGGCCGTCGCTACCAAGGGATCATTGGGACGTAACAGCGCATCGGTGAAATAGTCCAGGGAAAGGCGATCTGCGCTTTCTTGCATGGATTGCCCGGCGGTTGCGGTGACGGCTCCTGCACTGGCCCCTGCCAGCGTGGCGCCTGCTTTGGCGGTGCCCGAGACGACCGATGCGACCGTGGTGCCCAAAAGAATCAGTCCCACCACGGCACTCAATGCCCAGACCAGAAAACCGTGAGCGGTATCGCGAAAATAGATTTCATCGTCGTGGACGTCCGTCCATTTTGTACGCAGCCGCCCCGCGGTGTAGCCGGCGATCCCGTAGGCGATGATGTGTGTGAAGAAGAGCCAGATGATGGATCCTACGGCGAGAGCCGGCCCGGAGGCTCCCTCGTCCCGCCAGGGAGACATCGAGACGAGCCCGAGTCCTGTACCACCGATGACCAACATCGCCGATACCGCCGAGGCGATGACGGCCCCGGCGATGACGGCGCCCCACGATACCGCGGAGTGTGGCGACTCTACGCCGCTCACGTCACGAGCATAAGAAGTCACGGACTGATCATTCTGCATGACATTTCCTTGTTTTGGTTGAAGTCACCTGCACTGAGTGGTCAGTGCCAGAATAGGGCTAGCAAAATGATGATCGGGATGGGTACACCCAGCAGCCACAAAAGTATGGATCGCATATCGTCTCCTTATTGAGGGCAGTTATTGCGACTTTTCCTGAATTTTTTCCCCACCGCGTTCAATGTCCTGTCCGGCCCCGTGCATCGTGTTGCAGCCGGCGGTGAGGCTTGCGGCGACCAGCGCCATGATCAGGAAGAATTGACGGCTTTTCATGGTGTGTCCTTGACAGAGTGTTGACGTGCCGTGCGTCAGCAAGTCGCGTGCCTGACCTGCCTTTGGCGAGGGCGGAGAGGGAACCGCCTTGAGCTTGGGCAGATCGACGCCTCAGAAAACCGGGGCGTGGCCGATATTGGTAATTACCCGATAGAACAGGTATATCCTTATTTGTTCTATTGACGATACATTGGGACATGGACAGAATCCTTGTCCATGGGAACCTCCTTACCGCTACCGAAATATCACCAGATCTATCTCGTCTTGCGCGAGCAGTTGCAAGAAGGGCGTTTCGATCAGGACGGCGTGCCGGGCGAGCTCGCGTTGGCTACGCAGTTCGAGGTGGCGCGCATCACCATTCGCAAGGCAATGGAGATGCTGGTGGCAGATGGGCTCGTGTCGCGCCGCCCGGGATTGGGTACGTGGCCGACACGGCATGCGCCCACCGACGGTGCCCGTGATTCCAGCAGTGCGACAACGCGCCCGCGCCAAAAGGCCCATCTGGTGGGCCTGATGGAAAACATCGTCAATATGGGCTTGCGCACGTCGGTGCATGTGTTGGACAGCGAGTTGGTCAACGCCTCGCCTGCGGTGGCCGAATCACTGGAGATCCCGGTGGGCACGCCCGTCCACAAAAGCCTGCGGGTGCGCAGCACCGAGGCGGGGCCTTTGTCCCATATCACCACCTATGTGCCGCAAGCCGTGGCGAATTTCAGCCGTGCGGACCTGGAACGTCAACCGCTGTTGATGTTGTTGGAGGCGGCTGGCGTCGAATTCGGTGGCGCTACACAGACTATCGGAGCTCGCTTGGCAGATGCGCAGATCGGCCGCCATTTGGATGTGGCGGTGGGATCGGCGTTGCTGTCGGTGGTTCGTCTGGTGCGTGATGTGAATGATCGTCCGGTGCAGTTGCTGCATGGTTTGTACCGTCCGGATCGCTATCAATATCAATTACAGCTGTCGCGCGTCGGGGACATCGACGCCAAGGTCTGGGTCAGCGAAGAGCTCTCGGCCCAATTTCATTAAGTCTCTTTCGGAGTTTTGCCATGACGACGCGCCGTACTTTTTTGACGCAGTCTGCCGCCGCGGCTGCTGTGTTATCCGCACCCTGGGTGGTGCGCGCCCAGTCCGCCACGCCGGTGAAAGTCGGCGTTCTGCATCCGGTGACGGGCGCGTTGGCGTATTCGGGACAGCAATGCCGTTTGGGGGCTCTGCTGGCCATCGAGGACATCAACAAGGCTGGTGGCATCAAGGCGTTGGGCGGTGCAAAGATCGAGGCTCTGTTGGGCGACGCGCAATCGCGTCCCGAGGCAGGCTCTGCCGAGGTGGAAAAAATGAATGCCGCAGGCGTGTCGGCGATTGTGGGCGCGTACGCATCCGCCATCTGTCTGGCGACGACGCAGACGGCGGCCAAATATGGACTGCCTCACGTGGTGGACGTCGGTGTGGCGGATCAGATCGTCGAGCGGGGCTTGAAAAATACCTTCCGTTTTGGGCCGGGCTATCGTACATGTACTGAGCGCGCGATTACTGATCTGGTGGCGTTGAATGACGCAGCAGGCAAGCCGGCAAAGACCGTGATGATCGTGCATGAGGATTCGTTGTTCGGTACGGGAACGGCAGCCTTGCTGTCCAAGACATTGCCCGAACACGGTTTCGAGGTGAAAGAGGTCGTCAAACATCCGAACCCGACCCGGGACTTCAACAATATCGTGCTGCGCATGCGCTCGGTGAATCCGGACATCGTGATTCCGGCAAACTACTACAACGAGTACGCCTTGCTATTGCGTGCGATGAAGCAGCAGAAGGTCAGCCCGAAGGCCATTTATTCCGTATTGGGCGGCGCAGCGTCGAGCTATAAATTCCTGAAAGAATTCCCCGATGTGGCCAACGGCATCATCGATTGCAATCATTGGTTCAATCCCAAAGACGCGCGCGTCGCGCCGCTGAAAGCACGTGTCGAGGAAAAGGGCGCGTATTTCAGCTACGAGGTCTTTATGACCTATGTCAGCGTCTACTTGTTGGTCGATGCGATCGAACGCGCCAAATCCACGGACCGGGCGGCGATCACCGAGGCATTGGCCAGCAGCACGTTCTCGGATCATCTGATGCCGTATGGCCCGACGAAATTCGTGAATGGCCAGAACACGGGTGCGCAGCCCCTGCTGACGCAGGTGATCGATGGCGATATCAAGGTCATCATCCCTGAGGAATACCGTCAGGCCAATGCGCAGTTTCCGGTAAAGGCCTAAGCGATGTTGTGGGATCCCGCTATTCTATTGTCTGCCGTGCTCAACGGCCTGACCACCGGCGCGGTGTACGCGCTGGTGGCGTTGGGCTTGACGCTGATTTACGGTGTTTTGCACATCATCAATTTCGCGCACGGTGCCGCCCTGATGGTGGCGTTGTACGCCGTGTATCTGTTGAAAGAGCGTTTGGGGCTGGATCCCTATATGGCGCTGCCGTTCGTGATGGCGGGCATGTTTGTGCTGGGGTATTTCCTGCAGCGCGTCATCATCAGCCGCGCCAGCCACGGTAAGGACGAGAACATTCTTTTGGTGACCTTGGGCCTGTCGATCGTGCTCGAGAACCTGGCGCTGGTGTGGTTCAAGTCGGATACGCGAAGTATTGATACGGCCTATACCCTGTCTACGGTGGAAATCGGGCCGGCGTTGATTGCATTGCCTAAAGTCATTGCCTTTGCCGGTGCGATGGTGGTGGCGGCCGTGTTGCTGTGGGTGATCCGCCGCACCGATCTGGGCCGCGCCATACGCGCCGTGGCAAAGGAAAAGCAGGGCGCCAAACTGATGGGTATAGACGTCGAACGCGTGTACGCCTTGTCGTTTGCCATAGGCATGGCCTGTCTGGGCGCTGCTGCCTGTTTCCTGTTGCCTGCGTACTACGTCAATCCGCAGGTGGGCAGCGGCTTTGTGCTGATCGCTTTCACCATCGTGGTGTTGGGCGGCATGGGCAGCTTTGCCGGAGCCCTGGTCGGCGGCTTGTTGATTGGCGTGGTGGAGTCGCTTGGGGGGTTGTTCCTGGGCGACTCGCTGGGCCAGATGGGCATCTTTGCCATCTTTATTCTCGTGTTGCTGTTTCGCCCGCAGGGGCTGTTTGGGGCGAGGGCGTAACCATGAAGGATTTATACGGGATCCTGATTTTCGGCCTGGCGGTGGCTGTGGCGACGATGTTCGTCCAGTCCGGCGTATGGCTGACATTCATCATGATGTCGCTGTATGCGGCGTTGCTGGCGCAAGCGTGGAACATTCTGGGCGGCTATGGCGGGCAGTTATCGTTTGGCCACGCCCTGTTCTTCGGTGTCGGGGCCTATGCGCAGGCGTTAGGGCAGTTGAACTTCGGTATTAATCCATGGGCGGTGTTGCCGGTAGCGATCGTCTGTGGCGCGGCCGTGGGGTTGGTCGTAGGGGGATTGACCTTTCGCTACGGTTTGCGCGGCTCATATTTCGCATTGGTGACCTTGGCCTTTGCCGAGGTGTTTCGCATCATCGCCGGATCGGTGTCGTTCACGGGCGGCGGTGTGGGTTTGATGGTGCCGCTGAAAGAGGGCGTGGCCAATATGCAGTTTGCCTCGCGTCACGGCTATATCTATTTGATTCTGGTGTTCGTGTTGTTGGCACTGGGTGTCACGGCGTGGTTGCGGCATTCGCGTTTCGGCGCCTATCTGCAAGCCGTGCGTGATAACGAGGATGCGGCGCGCGCCATCGGTGTGGACCCGTTGAATATCAAGCTCAAGGGCATTGCGATCTCGGCGGCGTTCATGAGCGCGGCTGGGGCGTTCTACGTGCAGGTGTTCCAGTATATTGATCCGTCGATTGCGTTCGGGCCTGCTGTATCGGTCGAGGCGCTGGTAGGGGCCATTGTCGGTGGCATCGGCACGCTATGGGGCCCGATTGCGGGCGCGGTAGCGTTGCATGTATTGGCGGACTTTACGCGCAACCTGTTTGGCGAGCTACCAGGTATCAGCATGGTGATATACGGCATCGTGCTGATTGCGATCGTGATGTTTGCGCCGCGTGGGCTGTCGGGCTATGGCCAACCAGTGATGCGCCTGTTTAGCCAGAAGGGGCGCAACCATGGCTGACATCTTGCTTCAGGCAGAAAATCTGTCGATTACGTTTGGCGGCGTGAAAGCCGTACAGGATGTGAGCCTGGCCGTGCCGCGCGGCAGCTTGACTGCGTTGGTCGGGCCGAATGGCGCCGGTAAAACCACGCTATTCGGTTTGTTGTCGGGGTTCTTGCGCGCACAACAGGGACGTGTCGTCTTTGACGGTACGGACATCACCGGAATGGCGCCCCAACGCTCGGCACAGTTGGGGCTGACTCGTACCTTTCAGGTGGTGCAGCCCTTCGGCGCGCAGACAGTGCGGCAGAACATTGCCGTAGGAGCGCATTTGCGAGTCGCCAATCGCGCCCAGGCGCTGGAGGCTGCCGAAGCCATTGCGAGACGCGTGAATCTGCATCGCCAATTGGACAAACCGGCCGCCGATCTGACCGTGGCGGGCCGCAAGCGGCTGGAGCTGGCCCGCGCCTTGGCCACTCAACCTCGTGTGTTATTGCTGGACGAAGTGCTGGCGGGCCTGAATCCCGCCGAGATTGACGAGATGATTCCGGTGGTGCGTCAGTTGACTGCGGATGGCATCACCGTTTTGATGATCGAACACGTGATGCGCGCCGTGATGAGCCTGGCTGAACATGTGTGGGTTTTGGCGCAGGGGCGATTGATCGCCGAGGGCGCGCCGTCGGTGGTGACTCGTGATGCGGCGGTGGTCGAGGCATATCTCGGTCATGGCGCCGCGGCGCGCATCGCTGCCATGGAGGTGCGGGCATGAGCGCGTTACTGGAAGTCAGCGGCTTGCGAGCCGGCTATGGCCGTATGGAGGTCCTGCGCGGCGTCGACCTGCATGTCGAACAGGGCGAGATTGTCGTATTGCTGGGCAGTAACGGTGCGGGCAAGTCCACGCTGAACAACACGTTATGCGGCATTTATCGCCCCTGGGAAGGCCAGGTACGTTTTGATGGCCAGAACTTGACGGGCAAGCATTACCGCGAGGTAGTCAAGGCCGGCTTGATCCAGGTGCCGGAGGGACGCCGGGTATTTCCCAATCTCAGTGTGCGTGAGAACCTGGAATTAGGCTCTTTCACGCGGGCGCGTGAACGCCGCGCCGCAAATCTGGATCGGGTGTTGACGATTTTCCCCCGTCTGGGTGAGCGTTTGACGCAATTCGCGGGGACGATGTCCGGCGGCGAGCAGCAGATGCTGGCGATCGGACGTGGTTTGATGGCCGAGCCGCGCTTGCTGATTTTGGACGAACCTTCATTGGGGCTGTCGCCGCTGATGGTAGAAGAAATGTTCGGCTTGATCAGCCGTTTGCACGACGATGGTTTGTCGATCTTGCTGGTCGAGCAGAACGTGGGCCAATCGCTCGAAGTCGGACAGCGAGCCTACGTACTGGAAGACGGCGCCATTCGCCATAGCGGCGGCTGTGCAGAGTTGATGGCCAGCGATGATGTGCGACGAGCATATTTGGGGATGTAATGATGAAGCAGACCCTGGCACAAAAACTGATCGCCGCTGCGAGCGGTCGCGATTCGGTCGCCGAAGGCGAGATCGTGACGTGCTCCGTAGATCTGGCGATGTTCCATGATTCCAGTGGCCCTCGCCGGCTGGAGCCCATGTTGCGCGAATTGGGCGCGACGATCTGGGATCGCAACAAAGTGGTGCTGGTGATCGATCACTATGTGCCGGAATCGGACGACGAATCGCGCCGCATCGTGCGTATTGCGCGGGATTGGGCGCGCAGCGAGCGCTTGCCCCATGTCTATGACAGCCAGGGCATCTGCCATGTCGTGGTGCCGCAGGGCGGTCATTTGCGCCCGGGGATGTTCTGTGTCGGTGGGGATTCGCATTCACCGACCGGCGGGGCGTTTGGCGCGTATATGTTCGGCGTGGGCAGTACCGAAATGCTGGGCGTGGTCGTCACGGGGCAGATCTGGGTCAAGGTGCCACGGACCCTGATGATGCGCTGGAACGGCCGCCTCGGCGATGGCGTGACGGCCAAGGACATGATGCTGCACCTGATTGGCCGCTATGGCATGAACGGCGGACAGTATCAGGCGGTGGAATTCTGCGGCGAGGCAGTACGGGCATTGTCCATGCCCGAGCGCATGACCCTGTCCAATATGAGTGCGGAACTAGGATCGCAAGTCGGGCTGGTGGCCCCGGACGAGACGACTGCCGCCTGGCTGCGCGAGGTCGGTGTGACCGAGCCGCTGGACGTGCAGCGCTGGCACAGCGATGAGGGCTGCGATGCCGAATGGCATGACTTTGATGCCAGTGCATTGGCGCCGCAGGTGGCCGCCCCGCATAGCCCCGCCAATGCGCGCGATGCGGGCAGTTATCACGACATAGCGGTGCAGGCAGCGTATATCGGCGCATGTACCGGCGCCAAACTGGAGGACCTGCGCGCCGCCGCCAGAGTGTTGCGTGGCAAGCGTCTGGCAGACGGTATGTGCCTGATCGTCGCGCCGGCCAGCATGAAAGACCAGGCCGCCGCGACACAAGAGGGCGTGATGCAAGTGTTGACGGACGCCGGGGCGCAAGTATTGCCCACCACATGCGGCGCGTGTGCCGGTTACGGCGGCTCGATCCCGGATGGCGCCACGGTGATTTCCAGCACGGCCCGCAATTTCAAAGGCCGTATGGGCTCGGAGTCCGCACAGGTGTATTTAGGTTCGCCATACAGTGTGGCGGCTGCTGCCGTGGCGGGCCGCATTATCGACCCGCGTGAGGTGATGCAATGATGGCGCGATATCTTGACGTGCATAAGGCCCTGTGTCTGCCTGGCGTGGCGCAAAGCAGGAGAGTCCAATGAGCGCGCGCGTATGGCTTGTCGGTGAGGATATCGACACTGACGCCTTGGCGCCCGGCGCCTATATGAAGTTCGGCATTGACGAGATCGCGCGTCACTGCCTGCAACGGGTACGGCCCGATTTCGCCCCGGCGGTCCAACGTGGGGATGTCCTGGTCGCCGGACCCAATTTTGGCATTGGGTCCTCGCGCGAGCAGGCGGCCGCGGCACTGGTGCATTTGGGTGTAGCGGCGGTGATCGCCCCATCATTCAGCGGCTTGTTTTTCCGCAATGCCTTCAACGTGGGGTTATTGCTGTTGACGTGCCCGCAGGCGGAGCAATTGGCCGAGGGCGAGCGGGTCACGTTAGACCTGGACCATGGCCTCGTCCGCAACGAGAAAGGCCAGTCGCTGACCTGTGAACCCGTGCCGGATTTTCTGCTGGATATGGTGCGAGCGGGTGGCCTTTTGAATCTACTGAAGACGCGCAGCCGGCCGTCTTGATCACGACAAACTGGAATCGAATCATGCTTGACCCCGTGACCTTGGCCGTCCTGAAGGGACGGCTGGAACAGATCGCCGATGAGATGGATGCGACGCTGTATCGCAGCGCTTTCAATCCCATCATCGCAGAGGCCCATGATGCATGTCATGGCCTGTACGACGCCGAGTCGGGCGCGACCCTGGTACAAGGCAAATCCGGATTGCCGGTGTTTGTCGGCGCGATGTCCTTTGCCGTGCAGGCGGCCGCCCGTGCCGCTGCCGAACGTGGCGGGATGGTCGATGGCGATGTCTGGCTATTCAACGATCCCTATGACGGCGGCACACATGCCAACGATTTCAAGCTGGTGCGCCCCGTGTTCCGTGATGGCAAGCTGTTTTGCTTTCTGGCGTCGGCCGCCCACTGGCATGACATAGGCGGCGCCGTGCCTGGTAACTACAATCCATCGGCGACGGAGTGTTGGCAAGAGGCCGTGCAGATTCCGCCAGTGCGTATTGTGCGTGCGGGCACGCTGGATGCAGACGTATTGGCGATCTTGAAGGCGAATACACGCCTGCCCGACAGTCTCTGGGGCGATCTGAATGGTCAGTTGGCTGCGTTGGAGCTTGGGGCAGGGCGGCTGGACGGCTTGCTGGACGAGTACGGCGACAACACGGTCAAAGAGGCATTGGATACCTTGCGCCTGCGGGCGCTGCGTCTGATGCGTGATCACATCGAACGCCTGCCGGATGGTGAGTATGCCTTTGCGGATACGCTGGATAACGACGGGGTTCGCGACGAGACGTTGACCATTTCGCTGAAGCTGCGCGTGGCGGGCGACAGACTGACCCTGGATTTTTCCGAGACCTCGCCGTCATGTGCCGGTCCGGTGAACATTTCGCGCGCTACAGCCATCGCGGCTTGCTATGTGGCATTGAAGCACGTGTTCCCCGATGTGCCGGCTAATGCAGGGGTGCTGGACGCGGTGGATGTGGTTTTGCCTGATGGCTTGCTGATCTCGGCGGCGCGTCCGCGGCCGGTGGGAGGTTATACCGAAACCATTCTGCGCATGATCGATGTGATTTTCTGCGCCGTGGCCCAGGCCGCGCCAGAACGCGCACCTGCCCAAGCCTATGGCACCATCAATGCACTGTCGATCGCAGGCTACCGCAGCGACGAGGCGCGCAAGGGGCAGCGCTGGGTGATGTTCAGTTTCTTTGGCGGCGGACATGGCGGCCACAGCGATGGCGATGGGTTGTCGCACGGCAACGCACCGATTTCCACCGCTACCATTCCACCGCTGGAGATCCTGGAGGCCGCCTATCCCGTGCGTTTTACGCAATGGGCATTACGTCCCGATTCGGCAGGCGACGGCCAGCACCGTGGCGGTTTGGGCGCCATCTATGAAATCGAGCTGCTGGAAGACAGCGCCGAGGCTTTTATCTTTGGCGAACGCGGACGCAGCGCACCCAAGGGTATCGCTGGGGGAGCGCCGGCTGTTCCCAATGTCTTCAAATATGAAAACGAAGGGCAGTGGCATACGCCACCCATGACCTCAAAAATGCTGGGCATACGTTTGAAACGCGGTGAACGCGTGCGCCTCGAGACGCCGGGAGGCGGCGGCTACGGATCGCCGCAGGCCCGTTCTGCGGAGGCGCGCGAGCGCGACCAGAAAATGGGGTATGTCAGTCAAGCAGAACAGGAGCAGGCAGCATGAGCGCCGCGCAGCAATCGTTGGTGGTTGGGGTAGACGTCGGTGGGACGTTTACCGATCTTTTTGTACTGGATGAAAAAGCCGGCAGCGCCCGTGTGGTGAAAGTCCCCTCGACGCGCGGCGAAGAGGCTCGCGGTTTCATGAACGGCATCGAGCGTGTCGCCGATGGCGCCGATGCGATTGCGACCATCGTGCATGGCACGACGGTGGGCACCAATGCTTTGCTCGAACGTAAAGTCGCTCGTACGGGCATCATCACGACCGAGGGATTCCGCGATGTGCTGGAGATGCGCCGCCGTGACCGTCCGCAAACCTGGGGTCTGCGCGGCAATTACGAGCCCGTGGTATCGCGTGATTTACGTTTCGAGGTCCGCGAGCGAGTCTTGGCCGACGGAACGATTCATACGCAGGTTGATCTCGACCAAGTAGAGACGGCGGCACGCGAGCTGTTGACACTGGGCTGCGAGGCGGTGTGCGTGTTCTTTGTGAATGCCTACGCCAATCCGGCCAACGAGGCAGCCGCGGTCGCGCGTGTCCGCCAGATCTGGCCCAATGGCAATGTCACGGCTGCGACGGAAGTGCTGCCCGAGATCCGGGAGTTTGAACGCTGCTCGACGGCGACCTTGAATGCGTCGTTGCAGCCTGTCGTGGGCAGCTATCTCTCTCGTCTGGAAACCGATTTGAAAAGCCACGGGTTCGAGGGTGAACTGCTGGTGGTGCAAAGCAACGGCGGCGTCATGTCGCGTCAAACGGCATGCGATGTGCCGGTGCGTACGGCGCTATCAGGGCCGGCTGCGGGCGTGATCGCATGCGCAGCTATAGCGCGTGCGGCAGGGTTGCCGGACGTCGTGACAGGCGATATGGGCGGCACCTCATTCGACGTCTCGTTGGTCGCAGGCGGAGAGGCTTCGCTGGCCGCGCAGACATCGATTGAATTCGGTATGGTGGTGCGTGCGCCGATGATCCAGATCGAGACGATAGGCGCTGGAGGGGGTTCGATTGCCAGTGTCGATGCGGGCGGCCTGCTGCAGGTGGGGCCGGAGTCTGCCGGCAGTATTCCCGGGCCGGCGTGTTATGGGCGGGGGAATACGCGTCCCACGGTGACGGACGCCAATGTCTTGTTGGGCCGCATCGCCGCGGATCGTCCGTTAGGCGGCGGTCTGTTGGCGCAGATGAATACACAGTTGGCGCACACGGCGATCGACACGCACGTGGGACAGCCATTGGGTTTGGACGCGTATGCGGCCGCTGAAGCCATCCTGACAGTGGCCAATGCCAAAATGGCCGGTGCGATTCGGGTGGTCTCGATTGAACGCGGCCATGATCCGCGCAAGTTTGCCTATATGCCTTTTGGTGGCGGCGGTGCATTGCATGTGTGCGCCATGATGCGCGAGGTGGGCTGCACGCGAGGCCTGATTCCGCGCTTTCCCGGCGTGACATCGGCATTGGGCTGCGTGATGGCGGATATGCGTCATGACGGTGTGCAGACGCTGAACGTGACGCTGGACGGTTTGAACATTGATGAGTTGGTCGCGCGGATCGACGCCTTGGCCGAAGCCTGCCAGGCACGCCTGGATTCTGCAGGCGTAGCGTTCGAGGGCGTGCGCGAGAGTATTGAGCTGGATATGCTGTATGCAGGCCAGAGCCATACGGTGACCGTGGAGGTCTCGCGCGAGGCCCTGGACCGTACGGCTATCGGCGCAGCCTTTGAGGCCGCATATCGCCGTGCGTACGGCCGCAGCTTGCCCGGCATCGCGATCCGTGTCTTGAACTTGCGCTATGCACGGATCGGTCAGCGGCCCAAATTCGATCTGGCCTTGTTGGCCCCGACCGCGACTGACATGCCGGCATCATTGGGCACGCAGCGCGTCTATCACAGCGGACAATGGTGGGACGCGGCCCGGTATGAACGGCTGGCGCTGCCGATAGGCGCACACGTAGACGGGCCTGCGATCCTGGAGCAGCCCGACACCACGATTTGGCTGGAACCTGGATTCCGCGGCCAAGTGGACGCCCTGGGCAATCTCTTGATCGCGCGCCAGGAATAAGGAGCACGCTCGTGTCACATTCAACCGCACTCATCATCGTCGATCTGCAAAACGATTTTCTCGCGCCGGGTGGTGCCTATGATCGCGGCGGCGCGGTCAGCCCCGAGGCTCGTGCCTTGCCGCCGCGCGTGGCGCCTGTTGCGCGTGCGATCAAGGCGGCCGGGGGCTATGTGGCCGCCAGCCAATTCACCTTGTGGCCGGATGCTCAGGGCGAGCCGATGATCTCGCCGCATTTGCGCCGCCTGCGTCCGTTTTTGAAGCGCGGCGATTTTGTGGCGGGCAGCCCGGGCCATGGTTGTGTGGCCGAGTTGGATGGCCTGGTCGACGTGTCTGTCTGGAAAGTCGCGTATTCCGCGTTTTTCAATACGCAACTGGATTGGGTGCTGCGGCGCACAGGCATTGACCATGTGGCTGTTTGCGGCATCGTCACCAATGGCGGCGTTGCCAGCACGGTGCGCGATGCGCATATGCGCGATTATCACGTGACGGTATTGGCCGATGGATGTGCGGCGCCCAGACCCGAAATGCACGATGCCGCGTTGGCCGATCTTCGTACGGTGGCCGAGATCGTGACATGCCAGGAATTTGTCGAGAGTCTATCGCGATGAGTATGTCCGGTGTCATGCAGGAACCTGCAGCCGGTGGCGGCCATGGGCCTCGTATTCGGCGGGGCACTGGATCCGCTGGCGAGAATATGCCCGTTGTCATCATTGGTGCAGGCGCCTGCGGGCTGACGGCCGCCTGGCGGCTGGCGCGTGCAGGGATTGAGTGCGTGTTGATCGAGCGCGACACGGTGCCTAGCGGTTCGACAGCGTTGTCTTCAGGTTTTATCCCGGCGGCAGGGACACGTGCACAACAGGCTGCTGGCCTGACGGATAGTCCAACGGAATTCGCAGCAGATATTCATGCCAAGGCGCATGGCCAGGCAGCGTCCCATCTGGTGACCGCCTATACCGAGGCGATTCCTCAGGCGATCGATGCATTGCAAGAGGCCGGATTGGCGTTTGAGGTGCTGGACGGTTTTCTGTATCCCGGGCATCACAAACGCCGCATGCACAGCTTGCCCGAGCGCACCGGCGCTGCATTGGTGGGTGCGTTGACGAACACGGCCACCGAGGCCGGCGCGTATCTGTTGACGGACACCGTGGCGCGCGAATTATGGTGTGATGATGATGGCCGAATTACCGCCGTAGGCTGCGAGCGGCCCGATGGCGGCACGGAAGTGATCGGTTGCGATGTGCTGTTGCTCGCCTGCAATGGCTTTGGCGGCAATGATGCGATGCGCCGGGAATATCTGCCTGCCATGGCCGACGCCGTGTATGGCGGCCACGTTGGCAACGATGGCAGCGCGGTGCAATGGGGCCTGCAACTAGGCGCGCAATTGGCGGATATGGGCGGCTATCAAGGGCACGGCTCATGGGCGATTCCGCAAGGCGCGTTGATTTCGTGGGCGGTCATCATGGACGGAGGCGTGCAGATCAATCGGGCAGGGCAGCGTTTCCATGACGAAACACAGGGTTATTCCGAGGCTGCCGTACATGTATTGGCGCAACCGGACGGCGTGGCATGGAATGTGTTTGATGCCCAGACCTTGGCGCTGTTGCGGGAGTTCCCTGATTTCCAGGATGCGGAGGCAGGAGGTGCATTGCGGTGTGCCGAGGATGCGCAAGCACTGGCCGATATCATCGGCTGCAATAAGGAAACCCTGGCGGCCAGTCTGGCGTCGATTTCCCCCGGAAAGGACGACACGTTGGGACGCCGCTTTACGCGCAATCTTGTTGCGCCGTACTACGCGATCAAGGTCACTGGCGCGTTATTTCATACACAGGGCGGATTGGACATCGATGCGCAATGCCGGGTGCGGGATACGAACGGCCGGGCTTTTCCGAACCTGCTCGCGGCCGGCGGTGCCGCGCGCGGCGTGTCCGGCAATGAGGTGTCGGGCTATCTCTCGGGCAACGGTCTGTTGAGCGCCGTGGCAGGGGGCTATATCGCAGCTGCGACGGCCGCGGAATTGCTGGGCCGGCCGCTGTAGCGCTGTTCAGCGACAGATCAGGCCATTCCAATAGACGTAGGCCATGCGCTACGTCCCTGGGGCATCACTACTGAAGTTTCTCGGAGTCACAACGAATGAAAAAACTTGCACAACAGCTGGCTCAGGGTTGCGTTCTGGCCCCCGGCGTTTACGATGCCTTGTCCGCGTTGATCGCGGAACAGGCTGGCTTTGATGCGCTTTATCTCTCGGGCGCTTCCATTGCCTATACCCGATTGGGACGTTCCGACGTGGGGCTGACGACGTATACCGAGGTCGAGGATACCTTGGCCCGTATCGCCGAGCGCGTATCGGTGCCTGTGATCGTGGATGGGGATACCGGGTTCGGCAATGCGCTGAACGTGCAACGTACCGTGCGTGGCTTTGAGCGTGCAGGTGCGGCCATGATCCAGTTAGAAGATCAGACTTTCCCGAAACGCTGCGGCCATCTGGATGGCAAGACGGTGGTGCCGGCCAACGAAATGCGCGGAAAACTGCGCGCGGCCGTCGATGCCAGACATAGCGACGACACCCTGATTCTCGCGCGCACGGACGCCATCGCTGTCGAGGGTTTAGAGGCCGCTTTCGATCGCGCCGAACAATACCTCGAGGACGGCGCCGACGCCTTGTTTATCGAGGCGCTGCGCACGCCAGAGCAAATGCACGCTGCCTGCGCGCGCTTTGCGGGACGCGTGCCGTTGCTTGCCAATATGGTCGAAGGCGGCAAGACCCCGGTCAAAGCTGCCGTGGAATTAGCCGAGGTCGGTTTCCGTATCGTGATTTTTCCCGGCGGTACGGCACGAGCAGTGGCACATACTTTGGCAGGCTATTACGGCAGCTTGCGGCACAACGGCAGCACCGCGCCGTGGCGCGACCAGATGCTGGATTTTGATGGGCTCAATGAGGTCATTGGCACACCGGAACTGCTCGCCGCGGGGAAACGTTACGAGGGTTAGCGAAGCAGAAAGTTGGCTCACGCCATCGGGATATGAGTAAATTTCATCTAATCAATGAATATTTCTGACGAAATGCAGGTGGCATAGCGCGATAACGGGCTGTGAGCGTTATTTCGCACGATTATCGCCGTAGACTGCGGACTTCATTTTTTCCGAAGCTCGCGATTTCATCATGTCTGTCATTCTGCCCACCACACTCGTTGGATCTTATTCTCAGCCCGATTGGCTGATTGACCGTAGCAAACTGGCTGGACGCTTTCCGCCGCGTGTGCGCGCGCAGGAACTCTGGCGCGTGGCCCCGGAGTGGTTGGAACAGGCGCAGGATGATGCCACGCTGTTGGCTATCCGCGACCAGGAACGCGCCGGGATTGACATCATCAGTGATGGTGAGGCACGTCGCGAGAGCTATTCCAACCGTTTTGCTACGGCGCTGGACGGCGTGGATCTGGATAATCCCGGCACGGCCTTGGATCGTAGCGGCCACCCGAACCCCGTGCCGCGCATCACAGGCAAGATCCGTCGCCGCCATGCCGTGCAAGTACGTGATGTCGAGTTCTTGCGCGCCAACACCGATCGTCCAATCAAGATCACGGTGCCTGGCCCATTCACGATGGCACAACAGGCGCAAAACGATTTCTATGCCAGTGATGAAGACATGGCGATGGATTATGCGGTCGCGGTCAACGAAGAAATCCTGGATCTATTTGCCGCCGGCGCCAGCGTGGTGCAGATCGATGAACCCTATCTACAGGCTCGTCCTGAAAAAGCCCGGGATTTCGGTGTGCGTGTGCTGAACCGTGCATTGCAAGGCGTCACGGGCACGACCGCCGTGCATATCTGCTTTGGTTATGCCGCCATCATCCATGCCCGCCCAGAGGGGTATTCGTTCCTGCATGAGCTGGACGCCAGTCTCGCCAGCCAGATCTCGGTAGAGACCGCGCAATCGAATCTGGATTGCGCGATTCTGGAAAAATTGCCATCCAAGACCATCATGTTGGGAGTGCTGGATCTGTCTAATCCCGAAGTCGAAACGCCTGAAGTCGTGGCGCAGCGGATTCGCCGTGCGCTGCCCCACGTTCCGGTAGAGCGTCTGGTCATTGCGCCGGATTGCGGTCTCAAGTATCTGCCGCGCGATGTGGCGTACGGCAAGATGAAGGCCATGGTGGACGGCGCACGTATTGTGCGCGCGGAATTGGCGCGTTGATCGTTATTTTTCACGTTTTCGATATTGATCATGACGCGTTTTTTTAAAGCCGGTACTGCCGCCCTGAGCCTGGTGAGTCTGATTGCTGTGTCTGTGGCGGTACAGGCACAGGATGATTTCCCGTCTCACCCCATCACGATTGTGGTGCCGGTCCCCCCGGGAGGCATTGTCGACATGGCAGCGCGGCTGGCCAGCGAGCCGTTGACGCAAGGGTTGCATCAACCGGTGGTCGTGGACAATCGCACGGGTGCCAGCGGCAATATTGCCTATAACCATGTCGCCGAAGCACGGCCGGATGGCTATACCTTGTTGGCTTCGTACTCGATGTATCACGCCGGCAATCCCTCGCTGTTCACGAATCTGCGTTGGAACACGGATTCGTTTACGCCGGTAGGAATGGTGGCCGTCGCACCGAGCGTGGTGGTCGTGCATCCTTCGCTTCCCGTGCACAATCTGCGTGAACTGGTGGACTACGCCAAAGCGCATCCGGGCGAGGTGAACTACGCCTCGCAAGGCAGCGGTTCGATGCCACATGTGGGTACGGAACTCCTGCGCCAAATGACAGGAATAAACCTGGTCCACATTCCCTACAAAGGTTCTGGTCCCGCCATTCAAGACGTCCTGGCGGGTCAAGTACAGATGTTCATCACGACGCCACCTTCGGTCATCGGCCACATTCAACAAGGCAAACTGCGGGCCATTGCCGTGGCGAGCAAGCACCGTCTTTCCATGCTGCCCGATGTGCCGACGTCGAGCGAGCAGGGTTTCGACAATTTTGAATTGGATGCCTGGGTCTCGTTATTTGCGCCGGCAGGCACCCCCGCTGAGGTCATCAATCGTTTGACGCACGCGTTGCAGGCTGGGTTGGCACAGCCCATCTCGACAGAGCGTGCACACGCCGCGGGGGTCGAGGTGCGCTACGAGTCTCCTGAACAATTGGGCGAAACGGTCAAGACCGATACGGCGCATTGGTCACGGGTGATCAAGGCAGCGGGAATTGTGGCGAACTGAGCCTTTATTCGATTGCCGGAACTCTGCGGCGTGCGATAACGGCGCAGCCTGTTCTGGCAGATATTGGTCACGCCCATGCAGGATGCCCAAACGCCGCAATCAGAAAATCTAGCATCCTGCGCATCTTCAACGACATGTGTTTGCGGCTGGCATAGACCACGTGTATGCCCAGGGTAGAGGCATGGTAGTCGCGCATCAACTCGACGAGCGTGCCTTGTTTGAGATCCTCGCCAATCAGAAAGTCGGGCTGCAGGATGATGCCTTGATGCGCCAATGCAGCCAGACGACAGGTGTCGCCGCTATTGGTGCGGATCCGAGGATTGACCTTGACGTGCACTTCACCTTTGGGCCCGGTGAATCGCCAGTCGTCCTTGCTGGTCAGATAACTATAAGAAACGATGTGATGATGTGTCAGGTCCTCAGGGGTTTTCGGGCGGCCGTGTTTTTTGACGTATTGCGGAGATGCGCACAATGCCATCCGGGTGCTGGCCAACTGGCGGCTGATCAGGCGCGAGTCGGGTAGATTCGTGATGCGTATCGCCAGGTCGTATCCTTCGTCCACCAGATCGACCATGCGATCATTCAGATCGATGTCCAGCGATACGTTGGGGTTTTCTGCCAGGAATTGTGGCCATAACGGTGCCAAGTGCAGCAGACCGAATGATAGTGGTGCATTGATGCGCAGCATGCCTACCGCATGGCCGCCATGCGAGACGGTTTCGGTTTCCAGTTCATCGAGCGCAGCCGCGAGCTCCATTGCCCGGGCATGAAAGCGCTGCCCGTCTTCGGTCAGCGAGAGACGGCGCGTAGTCCGGTGCAGCAGACGCAGTCCCAGATGTGCCTCCAGATCAGCGACGTGCCGTGAAATGGCGGCTTTGGACAGGTTCGTGGCCTCGGTGGCACTGACAAAACTCCCATGACGCACGACGGAGAGAAAACTGTTGATCTGCTGGAGGTCAAGCATCAATTGTCTCTATTTTCGGGACAAACTGTCAGTTTATTCCCTATTTATTGTTCTGAATATTGTCAATAAATTGGCGCCTATCCGAAACGCGGGCAACAGCGTGCACGAAAGCCAGGTCCGCGGACTCACAGACCGCGGCTGGCAGCGGCCGCAAATAGCTCATTGCGCAACCAGGAATGTGCAGCATCGGCGTCGTGACGCGGGTGCCATGCCGCCGTGAGTCCAAATCCGCCGACCTCCAACGGCAACGGCAGCAAATCCAACCGGTCCGAGAACCGTTGCAAAAAACGCTCGGGCAGGGCGCACACATAGTCTGTGGCTTCAATCACCAACGGCGCCAAATGATATTGCTGGACGGAAACGGCGACATTGCGCGTGCGCCCGTGGCGAGCGATGGCATCGTCCATAAAGCCATGAAAATTACCGCCGTCTCCGGACACCATCACATGACCCAAGGCGCAGTAAGCATCGAGATCGGGAGGCGTCAGCCCCCTGGGGTGCGCTTTGCGCTGCGCCATCACATAACGCTCGCTCAATAGCTGCTGGCGACGCGCGTCTGCCGGCGTTGAAAAATCCGCGGCGATGAGTAAATCTGCCTTGCCGTTGGCGAGCCAGGCGCCAGCCGTGTCGGCAGGGACGGTATGAAATGCGAGTCGCACATGAGGCGCGCGGCTGGCGATGCGGCGGACCAGATCCAGGCCAACCATGACAAAGCCATTATCGCTGGCCAGGATTTGAAAGGTGCGCGAGTCATGCGCCGGGTCAAAATTCACGCCCCGGGCGAGGGCAGCGTGCAGCTCGTGCAATGCGGCTCGCAGCGGTTCACGTATCGCCAGTGCGCGGGCGGTCGGTGTCATGCCGCGGCCGTGTTTTGCCGGTACCAGCAACGCATCATTGGTCAGCTCACGCAGCCGGGCGAGCTGCGCCGACAGCGCGGGCTGGCTGAGATGCAACCGTTCGGCAGCACGGGTGACGTTGGCTTCCTCCAGCAACACATCCAGAGAGCCCAATAACGCCAAATCTGCACCTCGCAGAGGCGATGGTATATCAGCCATTTGGATATCTCCGATATTAATAATCGATTTCAAATATACCAAGGACTTGCGCACACTATGACTTGAAACGGAGTCGGGCAGGGCAGTCCTGGCTCGGCATGATTCGGAGTCAGACAGTGCGGACAAGGAAAGTGGAAGAACCAGAGCGGCATGCCTTGCGTGCCTTGGCCAGCGCGAATTTCGCAGTGGGCGGGATGTCGTATGGCGTGGTTGGCGCCTTACCCGCTTTAGTGGAGGCCTGGCACATCTCTCCCGGGGAGGCGGCACTATTGATGACAGCATTCTCGATCGCGTTTGCTGTCGGCGCACCGTTGTTGCAGGTGCTGGTCGGCCACTCTCGTCGTCGGACGCTGTTGTTGACCGGATTGGTGGTGATGCTGCTGGCGACATTGGCCGGGGCGTTTACGGCCAGCTTTGCCTGGTTGCTGGCTACGCGGATCGTAGCGGGCCTGGGCGCGGCGATTGTCAGTCCGGTCGCTAATGCGATCGGGGCAGGGCTGGCCCCGGCGGAGCGGCGCGGAAAGGCCTTGGCCGTGGTGTTTGCAGGAGTGACCCTATCCAGCGTCGTGGCGGCGCCGGCTGCTGCAGCCCTGGCTCAGGCTCTGGGGTGGCGTGCGGTATTCATCGGCCTCGCGATGATGGCTGCGGGCAGCCTCGGTTGGATTCTCGCCACGGTGCGCGATACGTCGTACGGTGAGCCGATGAGGCCGAGGGGATTATTGCAGTTGCTATTGCGGCCGGCTACAGCGGCCGGACTCGCTGTCGTTGTTTTGCAGACCGCGGCCTTTTTTGCGACCTATACATTGATTTTGCCGCTGATCACCGGACATTTCGGAGCCAGTGCGGCAGAGGGCGGCATTGCCTTGCTGTTGTTCGGACTGACGGGCATCGCGGGAAACCTGATCGCGCAACGGGTGTCGCTGCATCATTCTGCCGACAGGCTGCTGCGTATCGTGATGGTGACGATGACGCTGGTCTTTAGCGCGATTGCCGTGTTGGGAGTGCCATTCTGGAGTGAGGTGTTCAGGCTGGGATTGTTGTTCCTGCTGCTTGTCATCTGGGCAGTGACGCAGGACGTGTTTTATCCGTCTCAGTTGCGCCGCGTCGTTGCCCTGGAACCCGGCTATCGGGGGATGGTAATCGCGCTGAATTCGTCGGGCATCTTTTTAGGGATCGCATTGGGATCGGGTGTGGGTGGACGCGTTGCAGACCATGCAGGTCTGCTGTGGCTGGCCCCGGCATCGGCTGCATTGACGTTGCTGGCATTTGGCGCTCTGGCTGCGTCACAGCGGGCGGCCCCCCAGTCGAAAGACGAGCGAGCTACGGCCGCGCAAACTCCTGCGTGCACGATGTCGTGACCTCAATGGAACACAGAAACGCACTGCAATGGTGCGCAGAGATGGGTGTTTTTTCACGACACGCACCAAAACGGGGCGTTCAGCCCTCGATAGATTGACTACAATCCCGTCCGGCCCGGTTTTTGTTGCCGGACCGCCCCAAGACAAAAACGCCCTTTGGGGGGCAGCAAGCCGGGGGCGCAGCGTGGGGGCTTTTGTGTGACAGGTCGTGCGGCACGAGCATGCGGCATGCATTTTGCTTGATTACGGGCGACTTTCACTCAGACCCTCGGGTCACTAACACCAGTAGCCCCGCTACGTCGACTGATGCCTGCCGTTTTCCCTCGTTGTTCAGACGCGCCCCGATTTGTGCGGGGGCACCTGTGCCGCGTTCGGGTTGAGGGCTTTTTATATCGCCTAGGAGCCGAAACCATGATGTTTGAAAATCTCCCGTCCGTATCCGGACTTGCCCGCCGTAGCGTGCTGAAACTCGGTGTAGCGGCCGCGGGCGTGTTCGTGATGTCGGGCTGGGCCCAGGCGCAGGACGAAGCCAAGATCAAGGTCGCGGCTGTCTATACTGTGCCGGTCGAGCAGCAATGGGTATCGCGCATCCACAAGGCGCTGAACGCCGCCAAGGAAAAAGGCGAGATCGAATACGTGTTTTCCGAGAACGTCAGCAACGCGGACTACGAGCGTGTCGTGCGCCAGTATGCGGAGCAGGGCAACAAGCTGATCGTAGGCGAGGCCTTTGCCGTCGAGGCTGCGGCGCGCAAGGTCGCCAAGGATTATCCCGAGACAGCTTTCCTGATGGGCTCGTCGGCCAAACCGCAAAAGCCGAATTTTTCGGTGTTTGACAACTATATCCAGGAGCCGGCCTACCTGACCGGCATGATCGCCGGCGGTATGAGCCAGTCGGGCAAGATCGGCCTGGTGGGCGGATATCCCATTCCCGAAGTCAATCGCCTGATGCAGGCGTTCATGGCGGGTGCCCAGGAAATCAATCCCAAGGTCACCTTCACCGTGTCGTTCATCGGCTCGTGGTTTGATCCCCCAAAGGCTAAAGAAGCCGCCTTCGCGATGATCGATCAAGGCGCAGACGTGTTGTACGCCGAGCGCTTTGGCGTGTCCGACGCGGCCAAGGAGCGCGGCAAGCTCGCGATCGGCAACGTGGTTGACACGCAGCCCCAGTATCCCGAGACGGTCGTGGCGTCGGCACTGTGGAACATGGAGCCCACGATCGAGCACGCATTGGCTCAGGTCAAGGCAGGCAAGTTCGCGGCAGAAGACTACGGCCAGTATTCGCTGATGAAATTCAAAGGATCGGAACTCGCGCCGCTGGGTACGTTCGAGTCGAAGATTCCCGCGGACCTCAAGGCCAAGGTCGAGGCCAAGCAAAAGGCGATCCTGGATGGCAGCTTTGAAGTCAAAGTGAACAACAGCGAACCCAAGTCCAGCGCCAAATGACGGATACCCTGGCCCTGCAACTCGAGGGTATTACCAAGCGTTTTGGCAGCCTGACGGCGAATGACGCGGTCTCGCTGAGCGTGAAGCAGGGCGAGGTGCTCGCCCTGTTGGGGGAAAACGGCGCGGGCAAGTCCACGTTGGTGTCCATTCTGTTCGGGCACTACGTGGCCGACGCAGGCCGTATCACGGTCTATGGCCAGGCGTTGCCGCCCGGCCGGCCCGACGCTGCACTGGCTGCGGGCGTGGGCATGGTTCATCAACATTTCACGTTGGCAGACAACATGAGTGTGCTGGACAACGTGATGGTCGGCACGCAGTCGTTGTGGCGGCTCGCTTCCGGGCGCAAGCAGGCTCGGCAACGGTTGATCGAGCTGGGCCAGCGCTTTGGCTTGGGGGTAGATCCCGATGCACGTGTGGGAAGCCTGTCTGTCGGCGAGAAGCAGCGCGTCGAGATTCTCAAGGCGCTCTACCGTGGTGCGCGCATTCTGATCCTGGATGAGCCAACGGCTGTGCTGACGCCGCAGGAGGTCGACGGGTTGTTCGCGACCCTGCGCGGCTTCGTGGCAGAGGGGCTGGCCGTGATCTTCATTTCGCACAAGCTGGATGAAGTCATGGCGGTATCGCAACGTGTGGCAGTCTTGCGTCAAGGCAAGCTCGTGGCTGAACGCGACACGGCATCGACCAACGCGGCAGAGCTGGCCGAGTTGATGGTCGGCCGCAAGGTCGTGATGCCGCGTGTGCAGAGTGCCGAACCGCGTGCCCAGGCAGCGCCTGTGGTGACGCTGTCGCAAGTCACCGTGCGCAATAGTCACGGTGGTGCGCCACTGCTCGACGCTGCCGATTTGATCGTGCATACCCATGAGATCGTGGCCATCGCCGGTGTCGCTGGCAATGGCCAACAGGCCTTGGTGTCGGTATTGAACGGATTGCGCCAGCCTGACGACGGCACCATCAGGCTGGGGCCGGATCATGCGGCCGCGCCGCGCACGCCTGCCGGGTGGACTGCGGCGGGCGTGGGGCGGATCCCCGAAGACCGTCATCACGAGGGTGTCATCGGCGATAGCCCCTTATGGGAAAACGCCATCGTCGAAGACCTGAACGACAAGCGCTTTACCCGCCTGGGGATGGTGCGCGCACAAGCCGGCCGGACCTATGCCCGTGAGTTGAGCAAACAGTTCGACGTGCGTGCCGCCTCGCTGGAGGTACGTACCCGCAGCTTGTCCGGCGGCAATATGCAAAAGCTGATTCTGGGCCGCACGCTGGCTCGGCAGCCGAAGTTGATTGTGGCCGACCAGCCGACTTGGGGTTTGGACATTGGGGCGGTTGCCTATGTGCGCGAACAGCTATTGGCTGCGCGCGAACGTGGCGCAGGCATCCTGCTGGTGTCCGAAGACCTGGAGGAAATCTTTGCCTTGGCCGATCGCATTGCGGTCATGTGCGGCGGCAAGATCATCGCCGTGAAGCCTGTGGCTGAATGGACGCCTGCATCGGTAGGCCTGGCCATGACGGGCACTATGTCTGCCTGACGAATAGCTATCTACATCATGAATCTGTATTTGGAACGCCGCACTGAAGCCAGCCGCACGGCATTGCTGTTAGCGCCACTGGCAGCGATTGTGTTTACTTTGTTGATCTGTGCGCTGCTCGTGGCGTGGGCCGGTGCGCCGGTGGGCCAGACGTATGCGCTGTTGTTCGATGGTGCGTTCGGTTCGCGGTTTGCGTTGTCGGAAACGCTGACGCGTGCGACGCCGTTGATGCTGACCGGGTTGGCCTGTGCGGTGGCATTCCGTGCACGGTTCTACAACATCGGCGCGGAAGGGCAGTTATATCTGGGGGCCTTGGCTGCGGTGGCAGTGGGCGGGATGCATGATGGCGTCGGCTTTGATCTGCCGGTGCCGGTGCTGTTCGCCGGCATGATGATCGCCGCTGCGTTGGCCGGGGCGTTGTTGCTGTTGATTCCCGCCTTGCTGAAAACCCGTCTGGGCGTGGACGAGGTGGTGACCACGCTGCTGGGCAACTTTATTGTGCTGTTGTTCGTCTCGATGATGCTGGACGGTGTCATGAAAGACCCGATGGCCATGGGTTGGCCGCAGTCGGTGGCACTGAATCCCGATCTCGAATTCGGCAAGTTGATTGCAAAGACGCGCGCGCATACGGGGATGCTCTGGGCGCTGGGCCTGGCAGTCGGCCTATGGTTGATCAACCGCTACACGGTTTTCGGTCTGCAGATGCGTGCAGTGGGCGCCAATGCGCATGCTTCGCGTTTTCTGGGACTGCCGGTGACGCGAGTGATGCTGGGCACGGCGATGTTGTCGGGTGCGCTGGCTGGGCTAGCGGGGGCGATCGAGGTCGCAGGACGCACGAGCTATGTGACGTTGGATATGTCGCCTGGCTATGGCTATACGGGCGTGGTGGTGGCCATGTTGGCGGGCCTGCATCCGCTGGGTGTGGTCGTGGCCAGCATTTTCGTAGCAGGTATGTTGGTGGGCGCCGACAGCATGAGCCGGGCGATTGCCGTGCCGAACTACATTGCCGATGTGATTGTGGCCGCATCGCTGTTGTCCATGCTGGTGGCCACCTTGTTTGCGCAGTATCGTCTGCGCCGCAAGCAGGCCTGAGGAGACGCGCATGGAATGGATGGATCTGTTGAGTTCGAGCGCGTTCTGGGTGGCGGTGCTGCGTCTGGCTACGCCGTTGATCCTGGGCACGCTGGGTGTGCTCTTGTGCGAGCGTGCAGGGGTGCTGAACCTGGGTATCGAAGGCATCATGGCGGCCGGGGCCTTTACGGGTTGGCTGGTCGTATACCTCGGCGCACCGCTTTATGTCGGTGTGCTGGCGGCCGCGCTGGCGGGTATGGTGTTCGGGCTATTGCATGCGGTGTTGACGGTGCCGTTGGGGCTGTCCCAACACGTGTCCGGATTGGGCGTGACCTTGCTGGCGACGAGTCTGAGCTATTTCGCCTATCGCGTGACGTTTCCCAGTGTGAATACCCCGCCGACGATCACGCCGTTTGCCGAGATGACGTTCTTCAAGGACATTCCCTTGATTGGCCCTGTATTGGCGGGCCAGACGGTGATGACTTTGATCGCCTTGATTGCGGTGCCCCTGATCGCTTGGGTGTTGAATCGAACGCCGCTGGGCTTGGCGATACGCATGGTGGGTGAAAATCCCGCCGCTGCCGAGGGGCAGGGCTTGTCCGTGACGAAGCTGCGCATGGGCGCTATCGTAGCGGGGTCAGCGCTGATGGGCATCGCGGGCAGTTTCCTCACGCTGGCCGCGTTCAACGCCTTCTTTTTCAATATGGTCAACGGCCGCGGTTGGGTGTGCGTGGCGCTCGTGGTGTTCGCGTCCTGGCGGCCGGGCAAGGCCTTGCTGGGCGCGTTGATTTTCGCGTTCTTTGATGCGTTGCAACTGCGGTTGCAGCAGGGCGGCACGAGTCTGCCGGGCTTGCCAGAGTTGCCGTATCAGGTTTATTTGATGTTGCCGTACGTGCTGTCCATTTTGGCGCTGGTCGTGATGGCGCGTCGTGCCGCGTATCCCCAAGCGCTGATGAAGCCCTATCGCAAGGGCGAGCGTTGAACCCACACGGCACAGTCAATCAAAAGGTTTTTATATGCTCGATCTCATTATCAAGAACTGCAATCTGGCCAACGGCCAGACGGGCGTGGATGTCGGCGTGCAGAATGGCCGCATCGTGTCTATCCAGCCTGCGCTGCAGGCCGAGGCCGGTCAGGTGGTCGATGCTCAGGGACAGTTGCTGAGCGCGCCGTTTGTCGATGCGCATTTCCATATGGATTCGACGCTGTCATACGGCCTGCCGCGCGTGAATCAATCCGGCACCTTGCTAGAGGGCATTGCGCTGTGGGGGGAATTAAAGCCGCTGTTGACGCAGGAGGCGCTGGTCGAGCGCGCGTTGGCGTATTGCGATTGGGCAGTGGCCAACGGTCTGTTGGCGATTCGTTCGCACGTGGATGTTTGCGATTCGCGTTTGCTGGCCACAGAGGCTTTGCTGCACGTGCGTGAGCGCGTCAAACCGTATCTCGATCTGCAACTGGTCGCGTTTCCCCAGGACGGCGTGCTGCGCGCACCTGGTGCCATGGACAATCTGAAACGTGCACTGGATATGGGGGTAGACGTGGTGGGCGGTATTCCGCATTTCGAACGCACCATGGCTGATGGCGCTGAATCGGTACGTTTGCTATGCGAACTGGCAGCCGAACGCGGCCTGCGCGTGGACATGCATTGCGACGAGACGGATGATCCCATGTCTCGTCACATCGAGACGTTGGCTTATCACACTCAGCGTCTAGGTTTGCAGGGCAGGGTAACGGGTTCGCATCTCACGTCCATGCATTCGATGGACAACTACTACGTGTCCAAGCTGATTCCGTTGATTCGCGAGGCAGGGGTCTCGGCCATCGCCAATCCGTTGATCAACATCACGATTCAGGGGCGTCACGACACCTATCCGAAGCGTCGCGGGATGACACGCGTGCCCGAGTTGCTGGCGGCTGGCGTGACAGTCGCGTTTGGCCACGACTGTGTGATGGATCCTTGGTACAGCTTGGGCTCGGGCGATATGCTGGAGGTCGCGCACATGGGATTGCATGTGGCCCAGATGACTGGGCAAGACGCCATGCATGCGTGCTTTGACGCCGTGACCACCGCACCCGCCAAAATTTTAGGTCTGGACGACACGGGTATCGAGATCGGCAAACGTGCGGATATGGTGCTGTTGCAGGCTCGTAACCCCGTCGAGGCGCTGCGCCTGCGTGCCACGCGTCTGCATGTTTGGCGCGCAGGTAAGCAGGTGGCCAGCACACCGCCTGCGACGGCGACACTGGCGTTGGCGGGTCGGCCGCAGACCGTGGATTTCCGGGTGTAAGTTCCTCTCAGCTTGAATCTCCATCGCGATCGTGGCGCGGCCGGGGCGGATAGCGGGCAATTCGGCTATCTCGAATGCAAATGGATTAACTCAATTATTGCGTTATAAATGAAATAATTGCATTAAAAATGCGTTAGTTTTCAGTGTTTCCCCAACCCAAGATAAACATCAATCACTCGCCTGTCCTGTGCAATATCTGCGGCGGGTCCTTCGATCGTGATGGCGCCGGTTTCCAGTACGTAGGCGTAATCGGCAACTTGCAGGGCGGCGCGGGCGTTTTGTTCGATCAGCAGAATGGATACGCCGCGCCGGCGCAGTTCAGCCACGATATGGAATACCTCGCGCACGATGCGTGGTGCGAGACCCAGGCTCGGTTCGTCCAGCATCAGCAGCCTGGGTTTCGCCATCAATGCCCGGCCGACGGCCAGCATTTGCCGTTCGCCGCCAGACAGCGTACCGGACAATTGCGCGCGACGCTCACGCAATCGGGGAAACAGTTCATAGACCTCTTGCAGACTGGCATGATGGTCGCGTTGACCCGTGCGATAGCGGTGAAAGGCCCCCAGCATCAGGTTGTCTTCCACACTCATTTCGGCAAACAGTTCGCGTTTTTCGGGAACCAGGTTCATACCCGCTGCGACCATTTCCTCGATTTCGGCATGCACGTGAGGGCGGCCATCAAAGACGATCTCGCCGCGCGAGGGCAACACACCCATGATGGCGGCCAATAGCGTGGTTTTTCCCGCCCCGTTGGGGCCGATCACGGTCACGATCTGGCCTTCGCCTACACGAAGGTTGATGCCAGAGATTGCTTCGATCTTGTCATAGGCGACATGCAGGTCCGTGACACGCAATAGGTCGCGTGAGGGGGAGGGACGAGCCAGTGCGTCTGCGCTTGTGCTGTTCATGGCGGCACCCATGGTCGTGTTGGAGTTGAGCATCAATCGTCTATGCCTCCGAGATAAGCCTCCAGCACGGCGGGATGCGATTGAATCTCCGCGGGCAGGCCCTCTGCGATTTTCTGCCCGAAGTCCATCACGACAACACGATCCACGAGACCCATCACAAAATCCATATCGTGTTCCACGAGTAGTATCCCCATTCCCTCGGCACGCAGGCGTCGCAGAAGCTCGCCCAGCTCTTGCTTTTCCTGATAACGCAATCCGGCGGCGGGCTCGTCCAGCAGCAGCAAGCAGGGGTCGGACGCGAGAGCGCGAGCAATTTCCAGAATGCGTTGTTGTCCCAGCGCCAGCGATCCCGCCTCGTCATGCATATGCTTGCCAAGTCCCACGCGTTCGATCTGACGCGCCGCCTCGGCCAGCAGGCGTTGTTCTTCCTGGCGATCTAGTCGCCATGCGGCTTGCATCACGCCGCGATGCCCCCGCAGGTGGGCCCCGATCGCGACGTTTTCCAGTACGGTCATTCGGCTCAAGAGCTTGACGTGCTGAAACGTGCGCGATAAACCCAGACCTGCAATATGCCGCGCGCCCGTGCCAGCGACTGATTCACCGCGCAACAGCACCTGTCCCGAGGTTGGCGTATCGACACCACTGATCTGGTTGAACATAGTGCTTTTTCCCGCGCCATTCGGGCCTATCAGGGCCAGGATCTCGCCGGCGTGGACGGTGAGACTCATCGCGTTGTTGGCGACCAGGCCGCCGAACTTGCGCGTGACGTCGCGTGCTTCCAGCAGGACGGTGCCGGGCGCCGGCATGTCGCGGCGGGACAGGGGTTCGGCTTGTCGATCGACCTGCAGCGGGGACTTTTTGACCGGAACGAGTTTCGCCAACACAGGCCATACGCCGCCCCGTGCACGGTGCAGCAAGAGCACCATACCAAAGCCGAACACGATGATTTCAAAGTTGCCGGTTTGTCCCAGCAAACGCGGCATCCAGTCCTGGAGCCATTGCTTGAGGACAGTGAAAATACCCGCACCGGCAATCGCGCCCCATACGTGGCCGGCGCCGCCGATCACCGTCATGAACATGTATTCGATGCCCATTTGCAGGCCGAACGGATGGGGGTTCACAAAGCGCTGCATGTGGGCATACAACCAGCCAGAGGCGCAGGCCTGCAACGCGGCGATGAGAAAGATCACCATGCGCGCACGCGTGGTGTTCACCCCCATGGATTCGGCCATGATGCGCCCGCCTTTCAGGGCGCGTATCGCGCGGCCCTCGCGGGAGTCCAGCAAGTTTCGGGTGCACCATACGGCCAGCATCAAGAACGCCCAGATGAGGTAGTAGATGCTCGGGCCGGTATTCAATACCAGGCTGCCCAGCGAAATCGGCGGAATGTCGGGCAGGCCAGTATGGCCGCCCAGACCCTGGACAGAACCGAACGCGAGGTACAGGCTTAATCCCCACGCGATCGTGCCCAGCGGCAGGAAATGCCCGGACAGGCTCAACGTGATCGCGCCCAGCAGCCAGGCGACGATCAGGGTCAAGATCAGGCCGATGACCAGCGTGATCCATGGCGATGTGCCCATCCATGCCAGCCAAGCAGGCAAGCTCTCGGCCTGCGTGGTCAGCACCGCAGTAGTGTATGCGCCCAGGCCTACGAACGCCGCCTGTCCGAAACTCGTCAGTCCCCCCACGCCAGTCAAGAGCACCAGGCCCAACGACACCATCGCATACAGACCGATGTAGTTCAGCAGCGTGACGTAGAACGGCGGCAATACCAGCGGCGCCAGCAACAGGAGCGCCAGGAATATCAGGACAATGTGGCGCGGCTTCACTCGTCGTCCTCCTCTTCGACATGATGGCTTTTCAGTGAACGCCAGACGAGCACGGGGATGATGAGCGTGAACACGATGATGTCTTTATAGGCACTGGCCCAGAACGCGGAGAAAGCCTCGATCAATCCGACGAGCACAGCCCCTGCGGCGGCGATCGGATAGCTCACCAATCCGCCGATGATCGAGCCTACGAAACCTTTCAGGCTGATGAGAAAACCCGAGTCGAAATAGATGGTGGTGATCGGGGCAATCAGGATGCCCGACACGGTACCGATCAAGGCAGCCAGAAAAAACGTTGCCTTGCCGGCAAGCGTCGGCGAAATCCCCATGAGTCTCGCACCGAGCCGATTGAATGCTGCGGCCCGCAAGGCCTTGCCATACATGGTGCGTTCAAAGAACGTATACAGCACCACGATGAGAATCAACGACACCAGGACGACCCAGATCGCCTGACTATTGATGTTGATCGGTCCCAGCGGAAAACTGACATCGCTGAATGGATCGGTACGCGCGCCCTCGGGGCCAAAGATAAGCAGACCCAGACCCACCAGGGCCAGGTGTACGGCGATGGATACGATCAGCAGCACCAAGGTGGACGCTGATGCGATGGGTTGAAAAAACAAACGGTAGAGCTGCGGTCCCATGGGGACCAGAATCGCCAATGCAAGCAGTGCGCGCAGCACCATGGGCAATGAGGCCAACGGCAACGCATAGAGCAGGGCAGCCAATGCGAACGGATACATCAGCTTGATGATCATCCAGGGCCCTATGTGCAGATTCCCTGTGCGTCGGCGTGCGGCGATGGCATCGGCCAGAAATTCCGCCACGGCAAAACCCGCCAGCAACCACACCATACGGGTCGGGGTGCCTGCTTGCAGCGCCGCCATGGTCAGCGCGCCAAAAGCCACGAACTCGCCCTGCGGAATGAACAGCACCCGGGTTACGGTGAAGACCAGCAGGATGGACAGCGCCAACAGCGCGTAGACCGCGCCGTTGGTAATGCCATCCTGCCCCAGGATCAAGGCGATCTGCGCATTCATGCGAAAGCTCTCCGTCGTCGCGCCAGCAATGTCGCCATTACTTCACCAGCATCCACTGGCCATTTTTGACCGTGATCAGTTCGCGGCCGCGATCGTCGAACCCGCTGTGGTCTGCCGCACTCATGTTGTAGACCCCTTGCGTGCCCACCAGTTCCTTGGTTTGTTCCAGCGCGTCGCGCAATGCGCTGCGGAACTCCTTGGTCCCTGGTTTTCCGGCTTTTTGTGCAATCGGCACGGCTTTTTCCAGCAGCAGGCCGGCGTCATAAACATTTGCGCCGAACGTGGCGGGTCTGGAACCATTCAGTTTTTCATAGGCGGCGATATAGTCGCTGGCGACTTTCTTGGACGGGTTGCTGTCGGGAATCTCCGGCAACACCAGCATCAGGCTGGCTGCCAGGATTGTGCCCTCGACCTTCTTGCCGCCCAGCTTCAGGAAATCTGGCAGCGCGGCGCCGTGGGTTTGATAAAACTTGCCCTTGTACCCCTGATCAAACAGAGTGGCTTCGGGCAATACGCTCGCCGCGCCCGGAGCAGCGATCAACACGGCATCAGGCCGCGCTGACAGCAGTTTCAGCGACTGGCCTGTGACCGAGCTATCGGTGCGCATATAGCGTTCGTTGGCGACAATCTTGATGCCTTTCTCCGTCGCCAGACCGGAAAATACCTTGTACCAGTTCTCGCCATAGGGATCGTTCAGGCCGATAAAGCCGACCGTTTTGATGCCCGTCTTGGCCATATGATCGACCAGCGCACGTGCGATGATGTCATCATTCTGCGTGGTCTTGAACACCCATTTTTTCTGGTCCGTCATCGGCAGCACGACCGCAGCGGTGCCAACCGGAGCCAACATGGGCACGCCAGCCTCGGCGACAAACTGAATCACGCCCATCGCGTTCGGCGACCCTGAGGGGCCGATGATGGCGTCCACGTTTTCCTCGGAAATCAGCTTCTTGAACGCCGTGACGGACGCGGTGGGATCGCTGGCATCATCCAGGGAAATGTATTGCACGTCGATATCGCCGATCTTTTTCGGCAATAGCGGTACTGTGTTCTTTTGCGGAATCCCCACCAGCGCCGTGGGGCCGGTCGAGGACGTCACAACGCCCACTTTCATCTGTGCCCAGGCGGGCAGGGAACACAAGGCGGCCAGGACGGCCGCGGCCGCCAGCGAGACAGTCTTTGAATGCATGGCAAATCCTCCGAGAGGGAGAGAAACGAATGCTGCAATGAGGGAATAAGACGACGACGGAACTGCTTTGGGGTACGAGGCGCGATGCGATGTCAGATCGTGATGGAACTCACACTGGCGCCGCCACAGACATACAAGGTTTGACCCGTCACGAAGCTATTGGCGGGATCTGCAAAAAACATGACGGCGCGGGCGACATCATCCGGCAGGCCCACGCGTTGTACCGGGATGCCGCGCGCGAGCTGCTGTTCGCGTTCACTACCGGCAGGAATGACATCGTGGAACATATCTGTTTTGATCGGGCCTGGGGCGACGACGTTGACCGTAATGCCGTGCGGGGCCAGTTCCAACGACCACGTGCGCGCCATGCCTATCATGCCGGCCTTGGTGGCGGAGTACGCTGTGCGTGTAGGCAGCCCCAGTGCGCCGCGCGAGGACATCAGAACAATACGGCCGAACTTGCGCTCCTGCATCCCGGGCAGGGCTGCCTGCACCAGGCTGATGGCGGCGCCCAGATGCAATTGGGTCAGTCCATGCAATTGTTCCTGCGTGACGTCAGGTAGCAGATTGGGCCAGATAACGCCTGCGTTATGCACGATATGGCTGACGGGATAGTCCTGCGCGATTTGTGCGGCAGCCTGCGCGGTAGCGTTCGCATCCAGCAAATCCGCCTGCACACTGATCAGGCGTTCGTGCGTGAAATCGGGATCGCGCCGCGCCAGCGACACGACGCGCCAGCCGGCATCGAGCATGCTGCGGCAGATTTCGGCGCCTATCCCGGCGCTGCCGCCGGTGACCAGCGCGACGTAGTTCTTGTTTTCCATGAATTCCCCTGTGATCTGTATATCGTCTCGTGCGAATTGACGCAGGTCAATGCGTAGCATCCCGCGTAGCCTGCGCGGGCGCGGATGGGGTGAGGGCTAATACCCGCAATGGACTGCCAGACCCTTTACGTATTTTTAGCGGCGCCGAGAAAATGACCGCACCTGTGGCCGACAACTGATCCAGGTTCGTCAGGCACTGCAGGCCATAGCGGTTATTGCCGTGCATGTAGTAATGACAGGGATAGGGCGGATCCAGATGCTGGGCCTGTCCGGCATCCGTGCCTACGGACTCCGTGCCAAAGCCATGCACGTCGCGTTCGCGTATCAGCCACGGCACGACTTCCGCGTCGGGCCCCGGCGAGTGTGCGCCGTCATCACGCATATTCAGATAGTCCGCCGGCTTGGCCCGTTTGGACCAGTCGGTGCGCATCAGTACCCAGCTGCGCGGGGGAATTCGGCCATGAGCGGCCTCCCATTCGCGCACATAATCTATCGTCAGCAGAAAATCGGGATTGTTGCGAGCGGGCTCCGAGCAATCGATGACGCAGGCCGAGGCGATGAACGCCTCGACAGGAATGGTGTCGACGGTATTATCGGGTTGATCCTTGCCGGACACCCAATGCGCGGGCGCATCGAAGTGCGTGCCGGTATGCTCGGAGCACGAAAAATTATTCCAATACCAAGCCGGGCCCCGTTCGTCATAGCGGGAAATTTCCTCCAGACGGAACGGCCAGGCCTGGCCGAATTCCGGCGGCAGCACGATAGTCGGGAATTCCGGCGTCAAGGTTTCGGTCAGATCCACGATGCGAATGCGGCCACTGATCAATTCGCTCATGAACTGGGTCAATACATGGGTATCCATTACCAAGGCTCCAATCAATCGATAGGGGATGCGGCGTGTGCGTCGTAATGGACGGCCTCAGGCGCCCAATTCGCGCTCGAGCGCTTTGGGGTTTTCCGTCAGGCGTTCGCAGAATTCCTGCGCGACATCGCCTACGTACACGTCCTCGGTTCCTTGTTTCAAACTGCGGATGACTGCTTGCGCCAGTGCCTGCGGCGTAACGCGCGGCGGCGGCGTGCGCTGTTCCCATTCGTGATCCAGCGGCCCGGGGAATACATTGATGACGCGAATGCCGGATGGCCGCATCTCGGCGCGCAGGCATTGCGACAATGACAATGCGGCGGCCTTGGACGCGGACCACATGCCGCGCGAGGGCAGATTCATCTGGGCGTAAATAGACAGGATATTGACCCAGGCCACGGCATTGCGCGTCCCGTCGGCAGCGCGCCCGCATAGTGCTGGCCCGAAATGCTGGGCCAAGCGCATCAGGCCCAGCACATTGATATCCAGCGCATCGCGCGCGACGTTGACGTCGCGGGTCGTCATGACACCGCCTTCGCGCTCCATGTCGGCGGTATTGATCAGAATCTCGACCTTGCCCCCCAGCGACGCAGCGGCACGCTGTACCGAATCGGTATCGGTGACGTCCAGCGTGACGGCCTGGATGCGGTCGTCCTTCAGCAGGGCGTCATAGGCCTCGACAGGACGCCAGGGCTGCGGATCGCCGAGGAATATCGTCGATGCGCCCGCATCCAGCAAGGCGGTGGCCAGGGCCTGGCCAGCAGCCGATTTACCGTCGGTGATCAACACGCGACGGAACTTGGGATCGCACGAGGTCTCGCGCAGAACGGGATCGTCAGCCATATGCGGCGTGTCCTTTTCAGGTAAAGCGATCATGACGGCCTGGCCAGAGCGATCCAGGCGCAATGTCAGACGTACGCGTGCGCCATCGGCGCAGTCTTGATGCACATGCGCCACCACCGAGGGGCCTGCATCCATACGCACGGTGCCGACTCTCCACGGCAGGCGCTCGCGAAAATACAGGTCGTTGCTATGGTGCAAAGTGGTGCTCGCGAGCAATACGCCTTCGTGGTTGACAGATTCCCATGCCAACTCGTGCGACAGGCATGCGCCGCAGACTTCACGCGGGGGATATTGCACCGTGGCGCAGGCGGAACACACTTGCAGTTCGAATCGTCCCAACGCGGCGGCGCGCGTCAGCCCTAGTGCGCAACGGCTGCGGGGGCCCGGCGGCAGCGTCGGCTGCCGAGTCCGGGCGATAGGGTTTTTCTTGGCCGGAGGGTTCAGCGGCTGCGTCATGCGTCGCTCCTGGCCAGGACCGCGGCGGCGGTGCATAGTCCGCGGTCGTAGTTGATCATGCCGAAACCACTGACCAGTCCCGTTTGTGCCTGCGCGACTTGCGTGCCGCCTGCTGTGTCCGTCAGTTGCCGTAGTGCTTCGACCAATCCCAGGTAGCCACCTGCCGCGCCAGCCTGACCGACAGAGAGTTGGCCGCCGTTGGTATTAAACGGAAAGGTCCCGTCTATCGTGAACGTGTTGTCGCGCACAAATTGCGGTGCATCGCCTTTGGCACAAAATCTCAGATCTTCGATCTGCATCAGATTGATGACCGGATAGTCGTCGTAGGCTTGCATAAAGTCCATATCTTGCGGACCACGGCCCGCCAGCGCGTAGAGTTCGTCCACATCCATGGTCCATCCGCCGCGTTGCTGAATCGGGTCCTCGCTCCAGGCATTGTGGCGTTCGATGGTGGATAGGATGCGTACACCCGTCAGACCCAGTGCCTTTGCTCGATCCGTACTCATTACCAGAAACGCATCTGCCCCGGCGCAGGGCATGACGCAATCGAACAAATGGATCGGGTCGGTGATCAGACGCGCGTCCAGATACTGTTGCAGGCTCAGCGGTTTTTTCATCAGCGCGTGCGGATAGCGCAGTGCGTTGTCGCGTTGCGCGACACACAGCTTGCCAAAGTCCTCGCGAGTGGCGCCAGTTTGCGCCATGTAGTGCGCCGTCAGCAGCGCAAAGCTGGCATTGGGGCCACCGGCGCCATACGGGTACACGGCGTCCTGGGCAAAGCGCGAGAACTGGCTGACCGTGTTGCGAAACGAATCCACATGATTGGTATCGCCCGCCAGACAGGCAACGACGTCGGCATCGCCGGCTTGCACGGCACGAGCAGCCCTGCGCAGAGCCACGACACCGCTCGCCCCGCCCATCGGAATGTGATCGAGCCAACGCGGCGCCATGCCCAAATGCTGAGTCAAGCCGACGGCAGTATCCGGCGCCAGCGTAAAACTCGAGACGCACATGCCATCGACGTCCGTTTTTTGCAGACCCGATGCGTGCAGCAATTCATACAATGCGCGGCCCAGCCACCAGTGGGCGCTATGCGTGCTGTAGCGCGCATAGGGTATCGTCACGGGGCAAACCGCGACGACACCCTCATATCCGCGACGCAGCGTAGTCATGCGGGCACCTCTTGGCGCTTTTTCATGGCGCAGGTATCGACGCAGCGCGTGGTGCCCGGCAGCGTCGGCGCGAGGGCTTTCATCTCGCCGCGCTGGATCTTGTTGGTGGTGGTCAGGGGCAGGGCCTCGACAAAAGCCACGAACCCCGGAGCCTTGTAATAGGCCAGTTGCGTCAGACACCAGCGGACGATGTCATGGGCCGCATCCCGCATCGCGTGGGCATCGGCGGGCATGGTGACAGGCACGACGCAGGCCAGGACCTCATCGCCACGCACCGCGTCCGGGACAGCGGCCACGGCGACGCTTTTAATCAGGGGATGTTGTGCGAGCACGCTTTCGACTTCGACGGCGGAGATGTTCTCGCCACTGCGGCGGATCACGTTTTTCTTGCGGTCGACGAAATGCATATTGCCATCGGGCTCGCGGCGTACCAGGTCGCCGGTATGGAACCAGCCGTCCTGCCATGCCGCTGCCGTGGCGGCCTCGTCCTTGAGATAGCCGGCAAAGAAACCGTAACGCGGATCCTCGCCTGCATGGCACACGAGCAGCTCGCCTGGGATGCCATCGGCTACGTCCAGGCCCGCGTCATCGACAATGCGAACCCGCACATCATCCTCGGCCGCGCCAAAACAATTGGTGCCCGTGTGACGCGGCTCGTGATTCGCAATGATGACCGCGCCCGCGCCGGTCTCCGTCATCGCCCAAGCTTCCAGCAACGGAAAGCCAAAGCGCGCCTCAAAGGGATCGTGCAATGCACGGTCAACACCCGCGCCGAAGCCAAATCGAATCTGGTGATCGCGATCTTGCGGCGCGGGTGCCGCTTTCATCAAGATAGCGGGCATTACGCCCAGATAATGCAACACCGTCGCGCGGGAATCGCGTACGTTGGCCCACCACGTCTGCGGGTGAAAACGGTCCAGCGTAATCAGGCATCCCCCCGTCAGCAACATCGCCATCGCCGAGTAGGCCATAGCATTCATGTGTACCAGGGGCAGAGGCGTCAGCATGCGATCCCGCCCTGCATGCAAGGTCGCGAGCCCCCCGATGTTGGCGTACCAGTTGCCGGCATGCAGGAAATAGCGGTTGGGCAGAATGCAGCCTTTGGGACGTCCAGTGGTGCCGGACGTGTAGAGCAGGGCGCACTCGGTCATGATGCCGGGGGCAGTCCCGGCCGCAGGGGCGGGGAATGGTGCAGGCGGTGGTGCGGCATCGGCGGCGATGATTTGCAGGGGACGATTTGCGCGCTCTGCCGCAGCGCGCAGTTCTTGATGACGCGAAGGCAGGGCGATGGCGATGGCGATCTCGCTATGGCCGATCAGATATTCCAGTTCTGCAGCGCGCAGATCGCCATTGATAGGAACGACCGAAACGCCCAATCCGTTCAGCGCATACCAATGCAAAAAGAAATCCGGCCGATTTTCCAGCAGCAAACCCGCGCGATGGCCGTGTCCATAACCGGCTCGCTGATAAGCCTCGCGCAGCGCTTCGATGCGGCTTCTCGCGTCCCGATAGCTGATTTCGCCAGCGTGGATGCCATAAATTTCGGCCGTTTCCTCCAGCACACAGAGCATCGCATTGGATGGCCATTTCTGTGTTGCGTCTACAAACGCTTGGTAAACCGTGGCGCTCACGTGGCCCCCTTACATGAATAGCTGGATGTTGCCAAAGGCGGCATTACAATTGACCAAGTCCACCCGCTTTAGCCGGATGCGCAACGCCCCGTCGTGTTCGACCAGGTGTAGCGTGGACCAACCTGCATAGAGTTGCTGCGCATCCTGCCGGGTTTCGACATAGTGAAACGCCACGCGTACGACATAGCGCCCTTGGTCAGGTACATGTTCAGGATGATCTCGTTCGATCGTGGGCTGTTGCAGCAAATGGTGACAGCGGCTTTTGGGTTGCTGCGAAAACGTGCGTTGTCCGTTTAGCCGCTCGATACGCACTTGCAGCAGTAGTTTGTCCTCGTACATCAATGAGGCATGCAGGCGAGGGTCCTGCTGGTCATGCGCGAGCGGCATCCAGTAGTAAGCATCGTCGGTATAGAGCGCCAACCATTGCTCGAACTTCAGCTCATCCAGCAACCTTGCCTCGGCATAGACAAAGTCCAGCAGGTCCTGTTCGCTCACGGCGGTCGTTGACGAGTTCATGCCGCGTCCTCCATGCCCTGGGTCATATAGCGTGCCCAGGCTCGATATTGGTTACGCATCTGCCATTCGTTGGTACCGTTGGTGACGACGTTCTTCTGACCGTGTTCGGCAGCGTCATAGAGGCGGCCCACATTGACCCAGCTGCGCGCGCGTGTCCGTAGGCCATCCTGGGCGCGTTCGTACATTTCCAGATCGTCGTGGCCCACTACCGAGGTGGGGGCATTGATCAGGCGGTTATACATCAGCGTTCGCTCCAGCAACAGATCGGGGGCTCCGACCAGACGGAACGTCCAGGACTCGACCAGCGTACGATCCGCGGCCAGCGGCTTGAAAATACGCAGCGTCTGAATGGGACCCTTTACCATGATGTTGGGGAAATACACGGTGTTATGCCGTACATCGCCCAGGATGGCCTTGGTGCGGTCCTCGCCGTAGGCGGCCACCATTGCGTCCCAATAGCCCGGGATCGCCGAATACGAGGCGTGAATCGAATCAGAGACGCCAGTGTGTCCGTGTCCGTTTTCCCAGACGCGAATGCCCATACCCTCGAAAAACTCGTACGGTGAAATAAACGGCGCGTACAGCTCGACTGCCATAGGTTTGGGCGTGCCCTCGGGGGCCTGTTCCCAGACGCGTACCGCAGTGCCGGCTGAAGATTCATGCGCCACCATCGGGTGGCAGGTATCGGTCTGGTTATCGACCAGCATTTTCCAGTTGCAGCGATGCATATAGCGGAATACGCCGCCTGCCACCTCGAGCCGACCCTCGGGGGATCGATCCACCATGTTGTCCAGCGTGGAGAGGGACTCGCCAAAAAAGGTTTCGAAATCTTCGCCCTCGTCGCTCAGGCGGCAGAACACGAATCCGCGGTGATTGTGGATATTGGCGACCGCAGCCATGCCCTTGCTGGCTTCGCAATGTTCCAGGCCCGTGTTCTCGTAACCCTTTTTGAGCGGAATGGACAGCGGACTGCCATCGGTTTTGAACGTCCAGGCGTGATAGGGGCAGCGAAAAAATTTACCCGTATTGCCACACGCGTCGCCCGCGACCATGGTGCCCTTATGGGGACAGCGATTGATCAAGACGCGGACATTTCGATCCGTGTGGCGCACCATGACCACCGGCTCGTCGCCGACCGTCGTGGTGATGTAGTCGCCAGGATTCGGAACCTGGCTGTCATGGCCCACATAGACCCAGGTGCGGGCATACAGCTGTTCCATTTCCAGTTCGAACAGTTCCTGATCGACGAATAGGTCTTTGTGCACCTCGGTGTCACGCACCAGTGCACGGATGGCGTCGGGGTTGTTGCGATAGTGGCCCATGATGTTTCCCCTGTTTTTACGTCTCGTGCGTCACAGATCCAGCACCAGGCGCGCGGATTTCGCACGCGAGATGCAGATCTGGATCACTTTGCCTTCGGCTTTTTCTTTGTCCGACAGGTAATAGTCGCGATGATCGGGGGTGCCCTCGAGGACGGTGGCCTGACAGACGCCGCATTCACCGCGCTTGCAGTCATACATGGGATCGCAGCCAGCTTCCTCCATGACCTCGACGATGGTTTTGTCGGCGGGAATGGTCAGCACCGTGCCGCTTTGCTTGAGCTCGACTTCAAAGGGCTGATCGCCAGCCAACGGGGCTGCCGTTGTGAATAGCTCGAAATGGATATGCGTGTCGGGCCATTGCCGTTGGCGTGCCCCGGCAATGACGGCATCGATCATGCCCTGTGGTCCGCAAACATACAGGTGCTGATGCGGTGCGTAGGTATCCAGTAATGCATCGAGATTCAAGGCAGACAGCGGATCGTTGTCCACATGTACAGTGAGGTGTTCGCCGGCCAACGTACGGAGTTCGTCAATCAGCGCCAACTGATCGCGGCAGCGGCCGCAGTAATGCAAAACGAACTCGCGGTCCGTGTGTTTCAGCGCTGCAGCCATCGATGCGATGGGGGTAATGCCGATACCGCCTGCAATGAGCACGGTCCGATGACGGTCTACCGATTCCTGAGGCGAGCAGGCATGCAGTGGAAAATCGTTCTTCGGCCCTTGCACCGTCAGCGTGTCGCCGACCTGCACCCCGTGCATGTAGCGGGATCCGCCGCCGCCGGCTTCGTCCAGGCGAACGCCCAAGCGATATTGACGAGGAGCGGCAAAGGCCGAGGTATCAGCGCATGTTGCGATCAGCGAATAGCAACGAGGTTCGGCCAGGCCCGGGATCCGGACTTTCAAATGCGCGCCAGGCTCAAATGCAGGCAGCGTGCCACCGTCCGCATTTTCCAGGACAAAAGTGCGCACCAGCGGCGTTGCCTGCTGGATGTCGCGAATGATGAGGTTCAAAGTCTGCACGATGTCTCCGTAGCGATCGCGGCGGTTCAGGCGGCGATGGCCTGTTTGGCTTGGTTTTCCAGCGGGCCGCAGGCGACTTGGGACAGGGCGGTTTCCCGCAGAGCGCGCAGCGTTTGCGCGGCATCCGGGCGGCCTGCCAACTGGCGGGCGGTGTCGAGCAATGTGCCGTACTTGCTCGTGCCGCGTGAATGCGTGTCGCTGTAGCCTTTGACGAGCCGGCGGCAGTTCACGACCTCGACCGCGAGTGCGTAATCGCGAGGTACGAGCTCGGCGATCAAATCCAGCCATTCCCGCAAGGCTTGCGTTTCGATCTGATGGCGCAAGGTCCGGCGGCGGATGCGCCGCATGCCGGCCAGGCCATAGAGCATCAGGAACCCCGTCAACGAGGTGCTGTTCAGGCGGCGTCCTTTGCCCAGGCGGCGGCTGACAAATCCTGACAGGCTCGGCGAGCGCTCGATCCAGCGGCCCAGGGCCACCGGCAGCGTGCCACAGATTTCCTCAACGCGAGGGTGCATATAGTCGGTGGTGTAGACCAACTGATCCGGTTTGGCGCCGACCTCGGTACGCACGCGGTCAAAGCGGGTGCCACGTGTTTTGAGATCGGCCACTCGAATGACGTCGTCGTACGCCATCGCCACCGCGAGATAGCGCGCAGCCGCACGGGTCAATGCCCAATCGTGACCGGCGCCGCCGTATTGTTCGTCCAATGCGTGCAGCGCCGCCATGCGATCCAGATATTCGCGGGCATACGCCATGTCTTGAAATTCGGCCGTACGCTGTGCTCCGGCGGCCAGCAGCGGCTGGGCTACGCTCGGAAAATCATGCGTGATGCGATCCAGCAGCGCTTGCGCGCCCGGTGCGGCGGCGCGCGTCGGCACCGCAGGTATTTCGCGTTCGCGATCAATCGGGGCAGGAACGGCAGGGGCTGTGGCAGCGGCCTCGTAGCCCAGCGCGAATGCACGCAAGCTCGCTTTGACGCCGAGGCCACCACGTTCGATCGTGGCCTCGAAATCCTGGCGGCTAAAGGGCAGGGCGCCGCTGCCCGCCACGGCGCCAAACAGGCTGGCGCTGATGACGCTGCCGGCCTGATCCGCCAAGGCCTGCAAATCAAAGCACAGGAAACGTTGCGCGGCGACACGCCCAGCATCGAGCACCTTATTCGGGTCGGCAATGCCGTTACCGGGCGCAGATTTTTCGCTGACCGCAAAACTGCGGTGGGAGGACGAGATCAATGTCGTGCGTTCAGGCGTGACAAGACCGCGCTGAATGGCGCGGCCGCCTTCCATCAATTCCGCCGCCACGACCAGATCGACATCGCCGGGTGTGGGCATGAGGGCCAGCGCCGGTTGGCGGCCAGCTTGTTGCACAGCGGATTCGGGCAAGAGCTCCAGATAGTAAATCGTGGCCCCGGTACGTTGCGCCACCCCCGGCACAGAGGTGGTTTGTGCCCACCAGCCTGCGTGTTCGGCCATATCCACGATCCAATCAGCCAACACCCCTCCGCCTTGGCCACCCATGGCGAGGACAGCGATCTTGATCGGAGATGCGGCGGTTACAGCGTTTGTGTGCATGCAAGTCTCGAGATGGAAAAAACCATACAAGTCGTCATTCGGTGCGATGGGAATCAATAGGCCCGTCGCTGATACTGCGGTGCTACCAGGCTGTCTGCGCCAGACGTCTGGCGCGTCGTTTTTGCAGGAAACCAATCACAGCGCCGCGCATGCGTGCCGCGGTGAGATCCCATTTGGTCGGGTTGTGCACGATATCGGCGCGATAAAACGAAGGACACAGTACGGCGGCGTGAGCGACCTCGCCGCAATTGCCGCAGCCGACGCAACTGCTTTCCACATGAGCGACCGGATCCTCTTTCAACGGATCGCCGCTATCTTTCACGCTGAGCGACGGGCAGCCCGACAGGCGGATGCACGCGTGATCTCCGGTACAGACATCGGGGTCCACGCCAAAACGTTCTTTCACCACGCGCTTGCCGTCCTTGACGGCCTGGTTGAACTGCGGCTTGATGCGGCGTTGCTTGTTCAGCATGCACTCGGACTGTGCGATGATGACCTTCGGGCCTTTTTCGTCGGTGGTCAGGGCTTCTTCGATCGTGGCGCGGACCTTGGCGACGTCGTAGGTGCGATCCAGCGTGCGTACCCATTTGACGCCCACGCCGCGCACGGCTGCATCGATAGGGTTATTGGTGCTGCGGTCGGGATTCTGTGCACGCGAGGACAGGATGTCCTGGCCGCCTGTCGCCGATGCATAGAAGTTATCGACGATGACGATGACGCCGTCGTACTTGTTGAATACCGCATTGCCGATGCCTGACGCGAGACCGTTATGCCAGAAACCGCCATCGCCCATGATCGAGATCGGCCGCTTTGCCGCCGGAACATTAAATGCGGCTGCGCTAGAGGCACCCAGACCATAGCCCATCGTCGTCGCGCCGAGATTGAACGGCGGCAGAATCGAGAACAGATGGCAGCCGATGTCACAGGAAATATGGTGTTGTCCCAGTGTTTCCTGCGCTAGCGTCAGCGCGGAAAAAATCGGGCGCTCCGGACAGCCTGTACAAAAACCCGCAGGGCGGGGCGGCACGACCTGGGCGAGATCAGCGATGTGTTTGTGGAAAGTGATGGGTTGTTCTTTGGGGAGCGCTTTGGTACCCGTACTATCGGGTGTCTGCGTTGCCGTGCTGGACTGAGCGGCTTCTGTTCCCGCCATGTGTGCGCTGGTTGGTGCGTGTTCCACAGCCGCTGTTTGCGGAGACTCCAACAGGGTTTCCTGCACCAGATTCCGCAGCGATTGTTGACGAGCGTCAGTGTGTGCCTGGCTCGCCGGTGCGGCCGACAACGGCCCCGCATCCGCGGCGACCGCAGCATGCGTTTGCAACACCTCGGGTTGATACTTGGCCAGAAACCCGCGTATGCCATCGCGCAGCACCTGCGTTGTGTACTCGCCCGCCATCGGCAGAAAATCTTTGCCATGCAATGCGGTGTCCACACCCGCCTTGCGCAGGATGGCGTGCAGATTCTGTTCCAGATAATCGGGCTGGCCTTCTTCCAGCATCAATACCGCGCGCTTGCCCGCACAGAAACGCTGCACCTCGTCCTCGATGACGGGGTAGGTGACATTCATGACGTATAGCGGAATACGGCTGTTGCCAAAGTGATCCGCCAGCCCCAGCAACTGCAATCCGCGAATGACGCCGTTATACAGGCCGCCCTGGAGGATCAATCCAATATCCTGCAGGTCACCGTCGTCCATGAACTCGTTGAGATGATGTTCCTGGATATAGCGCACCGCGGCAGGCCAACGGTTCTTGATCTTTTCCTGCTCGTGCAGAAACGATGCTGGCGGCAGCACGATGCGATTGGTATCGCGCGAAGGATTCTCCAATGCCTGCGCGAGGGTGTATGCGGGGCGTTTGTTGTCCTTGGCAGTAAACCGGCCATGCACATGGCAGCCGCGAATGCGCAGTTGCAGCATCACGGGGGTATTGCTGGCCTCGGACAGTTCAAATCCATCCTCGACCGCCTTGACCATGCTCTCCAGATTGGGACGCGGGTCCAGCAGCCAGATCTGCGATTTCATCGCAAAGGCATGCGAACGCTCTTGCATGATCGAGGAACCCTCGCCGTAGTCTTCTCCCACAATGATCAGCGCGCCGCCTGTGACGCCACCTGAGGCCAGGTTGGCCAACGCATCAGAGGCCACGTTCGTGCCTACGGTGGATTTCCACGTGACGGCGCCGCGAATGGGATACATGACTGACGCAGCCAGCGTTGCGGCAGCGGTGGCCTCAGAGGCGCTGGCCTCGAAATGCACGCCGAGCTCTTGCAGGATCTCGTTTGCATCGGCCAGGACATCCATCAAATGCGAAATCGGCGAGCCCTGATAACCGCCCACATAGCCCACGCCGGCCTGCAACAGGCCTTTGGTGACGGCCAGAATGCCCTCACCGCGGAACTCCGTGCCCGCACCGATACGCAACTGCTGGACTTCTTTCTTGAAAGATCTTTCAGCCATGCTGTTTTCCCTGAGTCCGGAGCTGTCTGGAGCCCGTGTTCTTGTCGCGATTTCGTCATCAATGATCCGACAAACGAATTCGCCAGAATCATCCATGGATAAATACTTTAGGAGTCAACTATATAACTGTCAACAAAAAATATGATTTTTCATGGAAAAGAAAAAATATCACTTAAAAACAAGGGTGTATACGGATAGGAAAGATGATTTATATCCAGGTTTACCCTGTATCGGATTGGTGCATGGCGTGCTAAAACAGGGCGTCGCGGTATGGTGCGGGACAGCATTCGACGATCATGTTGGTGCATGTGCGAACCGTGCCTGGTTTCGGGGTAACCATGCAGGAGCCGAATGAATCCGCCATCTACGCGCTTTGTAGACGAATACCTGGCTTATCTGTTGGCGCAGGCCAGCCATCGCATCTCGGCCGATTTCCACTTGCAGGTCAACGCGGCAGGGCTGTCGGTGACCGAATGGCGCGTACTGGCGAGCTTGATGGGCGGCACGGGCGAGACCATCGGATCCCTGGCGCAATTGGCGATCACCAAACAGCCTACGCTGAGCAAAGTCGTGCAGCGTATGGAAATCGACGGTTGGGTCGAGCGCATCGGCGTGCGCGCGGATCGTCGCCAGACTCAGGTGCGGATTACCGCAGCGGGGCGGCGATTGATCGGTGGCTTATGCGATCAGGCTATGGCCCACCAACGTGAAGTGCTGGCGTCGTTTGATCCGGAGCGTGCCGCGTCTTTCATCGAGATGCTCAGGACGTTGATGCACTGGCACGAGCCCTTGGTGGATCAGAGTGACGCTGCAATGGACGGTGCTGCGTGATTGGTTTTCGCGGCAGGGATGTCTGGCTCGGGCCGCCAGCGGCCAAATTAGCTTGGCCTGCCGCCGCTCAACTTCAGTATCATTGTTGCGGCAAGCCCGTCATCAGAATGCCGTACGGCCCGCGTAGGGTGTTCCTGTTATTGCACAAATACTCGGAGATCCGCCATGAGCCGCCTCACCGCCCGCGATTTTTCCCCCGAATTGCTTGAGCTTTATGACGGCTATGTGCATGGCCGGATCAGCCGGCGCGATTTTCTTGATCGCGCGGCGAAATACGCTGTGGGCGGTCTGACGGCCGCAACGATCCTGGCGTCCTTGAGTCCCGACTATGCGATGGCCCAGCAGGTGCAGTTCACCGATCCTGATATCGTGGCGGAGTACATTGAGTATCCGTCGCCGAATGGGCACGGTCAGGTGCGCGGCTATCTGGTGCGTCCCAAAGCTGCCAACGGCAAGGTGCCCGGCATCGTCGTCGTGCACGAAAACCGTGGATTGAATCCTTATATCGAGGACGTAGCGCGCCGTGTGGCCAAAGCCGGTTTTGTCGCGCTGGCCCCCGATGGCCTGAGTTCGGTCGGCGGCTATCCCGGCAATGACGACAAGGGCCGCGAATTGCAGCAGAAAGTCGATCCCCAGAAATTGATGAACGATTTCTTTGCGGCGATCGAGTATGTGCGTGCCAGCGATCTGACCACCGACAAGGTCGGTATTACGGGATTTTGCTATGGGGGCGGCGTGTCCAACGCGGCTTCTGTTGCCTATCCCGAGCTCGCCGCCGCCGTGCCGTTCTATGGCCGGCAGGCCAAGCCCGAGGACGTAGGGCGCATCAAGGCGCCGCTGCTCTTTCATTTTGCCGAGACCGATCCCAACGTCAACGGCACGTGGCCCGCCTACGAGGCAGCGCTGAAATCGGCCGGCAAAACCTACGAGGCCTACATTTACCCGGGCACGAATCACGGCTTTCATAACGATTCGACGCCTCGCTACGACGAGGCGGCGGCCAAACAGGCCTGGGACCGCACGATCGCGTGGTTTCAAAAATACTTGAGCTGAGCGCTGGTATGGACACCGGGATCCCGTTGCGGCGATGAGTCCCTGATTCGTCCTGGCTGAACGGGCAGATGAGCATCGCGCACGCGACGGCCGGGCCGCGGGTTGCCCTGTGGCTGTTTTTCTCGCAATGCGTGTGGAGATGCCGCCATGCCTTCCGCGCGGCAGGCTTATCGGCGGGCGGCGTTCAATCCTACTTTTATATATATAAAAATGATTGAATTGTATTTTTATATATAAATAAATAATGAGAAAATCCACCTTCGGCTTATTCCCTTCAGAGCACGCATCATGAAGCGCTTTCTTCTTTTCTTCTCCGCCGCGGCCGTTGTGGCGGGCTCGGTCTCGATCACCCATGCCGCTCAGCCCTTGCTGACGCCGGCTGAACTGAATGCGGTGCGCAGCGAACCCGCTGTGCGCATCATCGATATTCGTCCTCCTCAGGAGTATGCCGCCAACCACATTCCCGGGGCCTTGTCGGCCCCTTATGGCCAATGGCGCGGTCCGGCTGACAATCCGGGCCTGCTGCCGCCCGTGGAAAAACTGGCCGACGTCGTGCGCAAACTCGGCGTAGATCAGAACACCCATGCCGTCGTCGTTTCCTCGGGAGCGAATGCAACCGACTTCGGCAGCTCGGCCCGCGTATATTGGACGCTGAAATATCTGGGCTTGTCTGAATTGTCGATCTTGAATGGCGGTGTAAAAGCCTGGGCCGACGCCGGATTGCCTCAGGACCAGGCCGTGCCTAGTGTCGCGGCCAGTACCTATACGCCGGTGTTGAACCGGGCCCTGATCGCAACGCAAGAGCAGGTGCTGTCCCACATCGACAACCCCAAAGTCCACCTGGTTGACGCCCGTCCGTCGAATTTCTTCCGCGGCGAGGTCAAGGCCCCTACGGCCAAGGTCCCAGGCACCATCCACAACGCGCTCAATCTCGAGCACAGCAAATGGTTCAAACCCGGCACGTCGATTTTTGTCTCGCCGGAGGAGGCCAAGGCGATTGCATCGCAATCTCTGCCCGAGCCCGCCGACGAAACCATTTCGTTCTGCAATACCGGCCACTGGGCGGCGACCGACTGGTTTGCCTTGTCCGAAATCGTTGGACAAAAGAACGTGATGCTGTATCCGGCGTCGCTGGCCGACTGGACCCAATCTCCCGAAGCATTGCCCATGGATAACGTGCCGGGCCGCGGTGAGCAGATCTGGAACAGCCTCAAAGACTTGGTGAGCTGAACACTATTGATCTGGTCTTGCAATAGTCTGATTGCAGCCTTTGTTGTCTAATAAATTTATCGAGTCTATGGCACGTCTTCCACTAGCTGTTTTATTTGCTGCGTTCTTTTTGGCCCTGGCCTGGTTTGTCTCATTACGGCAGGCGGCATTATTTCTTGTCGGCATAGGCATGGGCGGCGTGCTGGCCGGCGCGCGATTCGGGTTCACCACGGGATGGCGCCGCCTGATCGAGCAGCGTGATCCCAGCGGAGTGATGGCGCAATTGATACTGCTGGCCATTGCGGCCGCGGTGTGCATGCCGCTGTTGGCGGAATATCCGACGGATCTCGGGGCGGCATTGGGGCCACCCAGCGTCAGCTTGCTGATAGGCGCCTTTGTGTTCGGCGCCGCCATGCAGATCGCCGATGGCTGCGGCTCCGGCACCCTGTACAAGGCTGGCATGGGCGTTCCGCTGAATATGGCGATATTGCCTGTATTCGCGATTGGCAGTTTTCTGGGTTCGGCGCAGTTGGAACAATGGCTGCAACTCGGGGCGACCGCGCCTGTCAGTCTGGTAAGGACGTTTGGCGCTGGCGAGGCGTTCGGACTGACGCTGATCGGCTTGCTGGTGTTGGGCCTGGCCGCGCGTGCCTGGGTCGGCAAGGGCGCCAGCTGGTTTAGCCGCCGCTTGTTGATCGGGGCCGTCCTGTTGGCGGCGTTGGCAATGTTGAACCTGTTGATTGCCGGGCAGCCATGGGGTGTGGTGTACGGCTTCGGTCTTTGGGCCGCCAAGCTCGCCACGGCTATCGGGGTATTCGACCCGGCGGCCAATGCGTTCTGGAGCCAGCCGGTCAACCTGAATAATCTGTCGCAGTCGGTGTTCCTGGACGTGACCTCGATTACCAACATCGGGATTCTGGCAGGCGCTTTGCTCGTTGCCGCTGGACAGACCGCCGCGCAGCGCGCGCCCTTGACGGGCAAACAATGGCTGGTCGGCATTATTGCGGGTTTCTTGCTGGGCTATAGCTCGCGCCTGGCATTCGGTTGCAATATCGGCGCCATGGTCAGCGGCATTTCCACCGGCAGCCTGCATGGCTGGATCTGGGTGCCGTTGGCGTTTTGCGGTTCACTGATCGGTGTGCGTCTCCGTCGCCACTTTGCTTTTTAAAGGGCGCGTTCAATCATGAAGAAAAACCTCTCCTCGTTCACGCTGCTGTTCTGGGTCGTGCTGGTTGCGTTCTTTGCGTGGGACTGGGCTGTTTCCGTGCCGGTCAACGTCCGTCTAGAACCGCCACTCATCGCAGCTGGTTCCGGTCATGCTCCGACAGGCGGTCACTGCGCATCGACGTTTTAGTATGTAGCAGTGTGCTGTGTGCGTGACAAACGCGGCCATGAATTGGCCGCGTTTTGCGTTGTATGGCTTGCTGACCTCGCGCGCCGTATGGCCGCTACACGCACGCTCATCACCGTTGCCCGGTCTTTGCAGCGAGGCGAACATGGCGCGCAGCCCCCATTGGATGTCCGCCGTCCTGGCCGCTACGCAGGCCCTTTGCCGTGATGGCATGAGTCTCACATGAGCCTATTTACGCGGCAACTCCGCGGGCGTTGCGCTGCCTTGATCAACCTGGGATTCTGAAGGAATCACTACCGGCGTCGGAGGCTTGCTGGCGCAGGCGGCCAAGAGAGTGAGAGACAGCAAAGCAGCGAAACGCATATGGAAGACTCCGTGGGTTGGGGAATCGGGTTGCCGGCACCTGCAATAGGCTCATCATTGTGCAGTGCACTCTGCAATTCTTTCATGTCATGTCGCACTATGGCTGATGGTCATACATCCTTGGGGCGTGCGGGGCACCTCGTGCGTGCGCCATGCAGATTTCCCGTAACGCCTCGACCATCTTCCGAAATTGCTGCCTATTTCTGCCTGTCTTTTATATCCACATTTCTTATCGCTAGATGCAATAAATGTACCGAATGTGTCAATCAAAAATGTTGCAATATGGTTTCATTTAAATTGCAATGGAACTATCTATGTGAGCTCGATATGCAATTAATTCTAACAATATTCGGGTTAGTGATATGTATATGTACATTTAGCTGTGATAATTTAGCCAACTGACAGATAAAAGACTCGTATTGTGTTGTTATTAACAATTAGAAATAAAAAAGGGTTTCAAAAATATCTGAAATCATCTGAGAATGCTGCTGTTGATTAGGTAAGTCCAGTATTATTTTTTGCAGTTCGTGGAGATGTTCTTCACGGATGCTTTCTTTTTGCAACTTTTGCATCGGAGAATGTCATGGCTGTCCTCGGAATTGATATTGGTTCAAGTGATTACGAAGTCAATCAAAGCAATTTCAATGAAGACGCGGGCGATTCCCTGTCGTTGAACGTGCTCGGCAGCAACACGCTGACGGTGAATGGTGTCGATGCGACAGCGACCACGTTGGTCGGCGTTCAAGCGGCAGGCAGCCCAACTTATTCCGTTATCAATGGCGGAAGCTTGACGATCGAGTCTGGCGCGGCCAACCTCAGCGCGTTGACCAGCATCAACTACCAAGTTGAATCCGGTTCCGCGTTGACGATTAATGCTCCGACCCTAGCCGCTGGCTTAGTTAACCAACAATCACTCGAGTTCACCGGTGACGGTGGTTCGATGTTTACCTACAATCCGGGTGCGCTCTCGATTGGCGCACCGACGACGTTCGACGTGACCAGCCTCGGCGTTGGTGACACGATTGCGGTCGGAAGCCGTTCGAACGGGACGTTCACCTACAATGCTGACACGCAAACAGGTACTTTGACCTACCCCGGCACGCTGACCAGCGGCCTGGAAACCGTCAGATTCGAAATCCACGATCTGACCCAGGAAGACTACGACGCCATCGTCGCAGGCAATGGCGGCAGCGCCTCTGGTTTCGGTGAGTTCGTCTCGCCGGTGTGCTTCTTGCGTGGCACCATGATCATGACGACCAAAGGCGAAGTCGCCATCGAAGACCTCGTGGCAGGCGATATCGTCATCGGTCAATCTGGCGAGCGCACGGTCAAGTGGATCGGTTTCCGCAAGACGTTCACCAAACAAATCCCCGCCGACCGTCGTGCCGAGCACATGCCGATCCGCATCGTCCGCGATGCCATCGCCGAGAACGTGCCCAGCAAGGACATCGTGGTTTCGCCGGGACACCACATCCTGGTCGAAGGCAAACTGGTCCGCGCCCAAGACTTGGTCAACGGCAAGACGATCTACCAAGAAACGCACCACATCAGCTACGAGTACTTCCACGTTGAGCTGGATCAGTTCGATGTGATCAGCGCCCATGGCCTGATGTCCGAATCGTGGGCCGACGGCGGCAACCGCGACTACTTCCAGAACGCTGACGTTACCGCGCTGCGTCCGGAAGACCGCCAGCGTCGCCGTGCTGACCGCCCGGGCTTCGTTGCTCTGCGCAAGGGTGCCGAACTCGAGCGTCTGCAGGCCGTCTACGCTGCCCGCGCTGAAAAGCTGCAGCAAGAACAAGACCAAGAGTTGATGGTCGCTTACGGCTAATCTTCATCAGTGCCAGGGGCGACCCTGGCACTGCTGTTGATAGAAACTGGCTTCCCATGCCGCACCGATATTCGGTGTTTGCATGGGAAGCTTTTTTTTACGACGTCATCAACGGGCAGTACTGGGCACTGGCGTGTTGAGCAACTGTTGTTCCCATAAAAATGCAATACCGCTGCCGCCAGCGTGCTGTTTGATCACCTCGGTCAATTCGACGATGTGTTCGGTGCGAGCCCAGTCGCGCTGCCATTCTGATGCCAGCGCCAGCCAGGTGATCATGTTCGCACCAGCTGCGATCATGCGTTGAATGGCGACCTCGTGTGCCTCGACCGACACGCCGCCAGACGCATCGGTGACTACTGTCACATCCCAGCCTTCGCCCAGGGCCTGGATGGTTGGCATCGCGACGCACACCTCGGTCCATAGGCCAGCGATGATCAATTGCTTGCGGCCTGTGGCCTTGACTGCGTCTACGACCTTTTGATCTTCCCAGGTGTTGATCAGTGTCCGGTCGATGACCTCCTGGCCGGGAAAGACGTCAGTGATCTGAGGAAAGAGCAGTCCGCCTTGCCTGGCGATCACCGTTGTGAGAATGGTGGGCACGCCGAAGGTCTTGGCGACTTTCGCCAGCCCGGCTGAATTATTGACCACCATCTGTGGTTCGTGACTATTCACGTTTGCAAGTTGGTAAGGCTGGTGGTCGATCAGGACCAGTACTGAATCCTCGGGACGAAGAAGCGAAGCCAAGCCGTTACGGAAGGTCATTGATGCATCCTTTGCTGTAAGTGAAGTGGGTTGCCGACAGGCACGCTGGAGCTGCGGCGCTGCCTCAATGGATTCTGGCATTTCCATTTATGATGCGGTACCGGCCTTTTGAGGTACGCTGTGTCGCAACATGAGGAACGCTGAATGGATATAGAAGACCTGCAGACCTTTGTCAGCGTGGCCGACGCGGGCGGCGTGTCGTCCGCTGCGCGCCGGCTCGGTATCTCTAAATCAATCGTCAGCCGGCGGCTTTTGCGGCTGGAGACAGAGTTGGGTATTCAGTTGCTTGCGCGTACCACGCGTGGCGCCGCACTGACTGAGGCAGGGGCTGCGTTTCGAGATCATGCGGCCAGGGCCTGCGCCGAGATCGACGTGGCGAGGGATACGATCCTGCCCACGGGCGACCTACGCGGTCGCTTGCGAGTGGCCGTGCCGGTCTCGCTGGGGCCCGATCATTTTGCTCCCGTGCTTGCCGACCTGGGGCGACGTCATCCGCAGCTTTATATTGATGCCTCGTATAGTGATCGCTTTGTCGATCTCATCGCAGAAGGCTTTGATTGTGCGATACGGGTTGGCTATCTGCAGGACTCCAACTTGATCGCGAGGCGCGTTGCGCCGCTCTATGGCAAGCTCGTGGCCAGCCCCGGCTATATCGATGCGCATGGCGCGCCCGGGACGCCAGATGATCTGCTCGTTCATCAGGCACTCATGCAAGGCACAGAGGCCTGGCAATTCATGGACGGCGACAAGATCGTCACCGTTCGCCCGCAGGGCCGCTTCAAAGCCGACAACGGCATCGCTTTGGCTGCCGCTGCAGCGGCAGGGCTCGGCGTCGCTTGGCTGCCTGACTGCGTTACCTATGAGTATGTCGCGTCGGGCGCGCTGGTTCCTATCATGACAGGCTATCCGCCGCCGCCGGCAGGTATCTATGTCATTCGCCCGCCGGGGCAGCATCCCGCGCGGAAAATACGGGTCTTGATTGAGTTGCTGATCGAGTATTTCGAACAGGCTCCGTATCTTCAGGCGCGATGACATTCTGCAGGCAGCATGGGCAAAGCAGTCTCCCGACGCACAGGCACAGTGGGGCCGAAACCCTGCTGCAACAATGGCGCGTGTGCATCCGCCAAGTTCCCGAAGATGACAGTTGGCTGCTCAGCCACGACAGTCACGAGTCGCCGCTGACCCTGTATTGGCGCTGCCTGCCCGGCAATGCATACGCCTGCGCCCAATTGATGTCTCCACAACTATCGAAAATCGCGGGCTAGACCTTGTCGCATGGCGCCGGCACAGCCGTAGCGCCGACCGTTCTATTTGATCTTGCTGCAGCGGAATGCCTCGATGCCTTTTTCCACGTAGTGTGGTTCGCGTGTGCAGGCCGCGCGCATGGCCTGGTTGGCCAGGGTCATGAGATTGGCGGCGTTGGTCATTGCCTGCAGGCCGTCCTGGCCGGGGCCGATCTTGTCGTAGAGCGCCTTGAATTCATTGGCCTGCTTGCTATAGGCGTAGGCGCGCATGACGTCGGTATAGGCGATGGCGCGGGAGATGTCGCCGGGCGTGGGTTCCTTTTCGGCAGCGAGGGTCGGCCCGGACAGCAGGGCCAGGGCGAGCAACGGGACAAAGGCGGTTTTCATGTTCATCGTTAGGGGATCTCTTGCTGGTTGTCCGACGGGAGGCAAGCTAGCGGGCGTGTGTGCGGCCCGAGTTATGCCACCCTCACCACATCTTGCAGGTCGTGCCGTTGTTGACAAGGTCTCCACCGACGACGATGCCCTTTTCGTCGACATGGAGCATGGTGTAGCAGCTGGCGATGCCCGTGCGCCGTTCGTAGATGGTGCCAGTGTTGTTGCCGAAACCGTAGCTGACGCCGCCGGGCGGAGGTACGTAGAACGTGCCGACGGCCTCGTTCCAGGAGACTTCGCCGGAGGTCTGCCACATGTAGACCAGTTGCCCGATCGGCAGGTCTTCGCTGGCGTAGACGCGGTCGGGAACACCCCACTCGGCCACGATGTCGTTGACGGGCTTGCCCTTATGTCGCAGCATCGCCACGTCCCAGGTGGTGCAAGCGGTTATTGTGGCGCAGCACAGGCAGGCCAGCAGGGCCTTCAGAAAACGGGATCGCACTTTTCTTTCCTTGTTGAATATTTATTCGTGTGCCCTACGCGCGGAATAATGCCAGTGCTTTGGGTGAATGGCGAGGGGGATGTGGTGAATATTCAACATGCCGCGCGTCCAACCTAAGCTACACGGGTGGGATAGTAGGAAAGTGCCGATCGGATTCCATGAGGTGGGCTGGCCTCACCTCAAATGGATTGCTGCTGCATCCGAGTCGAAAGAGCAACCGCCGCTTCCTTTCGCTCACTATATCGGTCCACCAGATACGGTGCGACATCCCGCGTGAGCAAGGTGAACTTCATCAACTCTTCGACGACATCGACGATGCGATCATAGTAGGGCGAGGGCTTCATGCGCCCCGCGTCGTCGAACTCCTGGTACGCCTTTGCTACCGACGACTGATTGGGTATGGTCAGCATCCGCATCCAGCGGCCCAACAGGCGCATCTGGTTTACGGCGTTGAACGATTGTGACCCACCCGACACCTGCATGACCGCAAGTGTCTTGCCCTGGGTCGGGCGCACGGCGCCCACGGACAGCGGAATCCAGTCGATCTGCGTCTTCATCAGCCCTGTCATCGCGCCATGACGCTCAGGCGAACTCCACACCATGCCTTCTGCCCACTGCACCAGCTCGTGCAACTCGCGAACCTTTGGATGGCTGTCTTTGGCGTCATCGACCAACGGAAGACCGGACGGGTTGAACAAACGAGTTTCGCCGCCCAGGGCCTGTAGCAGTCGTGCCGCTTCCTCAGCGACCAGGCGGCTGTACGAGCGCTCGCGCAACGATCCATACAGCAGCAAGAAGCGTGGTGCATGGGTAGCCCGCTCAGGCGCAAACAGTTCGGTGTGATCGGGAGCTTGGAATAGCGGCGCGTCAATGTTGGGCAGGTCAACGGGCAAATCAGACACGACGGCCCTCCGCGTTGATCACCGGCTCGCCGTCTTCCTTGTTGAATGCACCGCGCTGTGGTTGCGGCAAGATATCCAGAACCGCCTCAGATGGACGGCACAAGCGAGTACCGAGAGGGGTAACCACGATGGGGCGATTGATCAGGATCGGATACTGGAGCATGAAGTCGATCAGTTGCTCCTCGGTCCATTTCGGATCCGCCAGTCCCAGATCGTCGTACGGTGTACCTTTCTGCCGGAGCACGTCTCTCACCGGCACGCCCATGGCGGAAATCAACGACTTCAGTGTTTCGGCGTCAGGCGGAGTCTTCAAATACTCGATGATCGTCGGCTCTTCGCCGCTGTTGCGAATCAGGCCGAGTACATTGCGCGATGTTCCGCAGGCAGGGTTGTGATAAATCGTGATGGCACTCATGAGACACCTCCGTTGATGCAAGATTTGGATTTCAATGGACCGCGTGCCGTGCACGCAGCAAGAGTAGCGCGGCACAGGCAGCCAGGCCGATGCCTCCGGATAGCCAGAGCGCGTTGGCTCCCCAAGTATCCAGCGCCACGCCGAAGACAAACGGGGCAAGGGCTTGTGCGACCCTCGCCGGCATCATCAGCCAGCCTTGGCGTGCGCCATAGCCTTGGGGGCCGAACAGCGCCAGCGGCAAAGTGCCCTTAGCGATGGTCAATATGCCATTGCCTGCCCCATGCAGTATGGCAAACAGCGGGGCCATTACTGGGCCGCCGGTCAGCAGCACCGCCACACCGGCTGGATGCGCTAGGGCGGCCAACCGCGCTGACAGCAATGGATGAACTTGTCGTAGAAGACCAAACTCAAGCAGGCGACCGGCTACCTGTGCGGGACCGATGAGCGCTCCCACGGCCACGGCTGCAGAGAGCGTAGTGCCTGCCGCTTCCAGCATCCTCGGTAGATGCGTCGCCATGGCCGTGCTGATGAACCATGTCGCCGCAAACACGAATGCCAAGAGGAAAGTGGCATATCGTTGTTGCCCCACCTCAGGCGTTGGAGACGCGTCGATGTGTTCCGCATCTTTGGCGTTCAGGTTTGCTGGTTTCGCTACAGCCGGGGCATTGGGAAGCCAGGCGTTCAGCGGCAAGCCGATCAACAGATGCATGACAGCCCAACCGTAGCATGCGCCGCGCCAACCGAATTGCGCTTCCATCCAGGCAGAGAGCGGCCATCCAACGGTGCTGGCGAAGCCGGCAATCAGGGTAATGCCCGTGATGGCGCCACGGGCATGATGACCATAGAGATGCACCAGGCTGGAGAAGGCGGCCTCGTAGAGCCCGGAACCCATCGCCACACCAATGACGAGCCACGCTGCAACCATCAGCCAAAGGCCCTGGGCGGCACCGAGCATCCCCAACCCGAGGGCAAACAGCAAACTCGTGCTGACTAGGACGATACGACCACCACGACGGTCAATCGCCTGACCTGCCCACGGGCCCACCAGCGCTGAAGCTACCATGGCGATGGAAAAGGCGGCGTAGACCGTCGGCGCCGATACGCCCAGGTCCCGGGCCATCGGATCCGCGAGCATTGCTGGGAGGTAGTAGGACGACGCCCAAGCCAGCGTCTGGGCCGTTCCCAAGGTACCTACTACCCGAACCGAGGCTCCTCGCATGTCAGTCCTGCCGCAGGCCTGCGTCGTACCACCCTTTGCTCTGATTGACGATCCGAACGACGAGCAACATGACAGGCACCTCAATGAGCACACCGACGACCGTCGCCAGGGCAGCGCCGGACTGGAATCCGAACAGGCTGATTGCGGCGGCAACGGCCAGTTCAAAGAAGTTGGATGCTCCGATCAGCGCAGACGGGCACGCGATGCTGTGCTTTTCGCCGACACGGCGGTTGAGCCAGTACGCCAGACCTGAATTGAAGAACACTTGTATGAGAATGGGCACGGCCAGCATCGCGATCACCAACGGCTGGCCAATGATGGCTTCGCCCTGGAATGCAAACAGCAGCACCAGCGTCAGCAGCAAAGCCGCCATCGAGAACGGCCCGATTTTCTCCAGCGCTGCCTCGAATGTTGCTTGGCCGCGGCGCAGCAGCGCGCGGCGCCAAAGCTGGGCGAGAATGACCGGAATGACGATGTATAACCCGACTGAAACCAACAACGTGTCCCACGGTACGGTGATGGCCGACAGGCCCAGCAGCAGCCCAACGACAGGCGCGAAGGCGAACACCATGATCGTGTCGTTCAGCGCTACCTGCGACAGCGTGAAAACGGGATCACCGCCCGTCAATCGACTCCACACGAACACCATGGCGGTACACGGCGCAGCGGCCAGAAGGATCAGGCCCGCAATGTAGCTGTCCAACTGATCGGCAGGCAACCAGGGGGAAAAGATCTGTCGAATGAACAGCCAGCCCAGAAAGGCCATCGAGAACGGCTTTACCGCCCAGTTAATAAACAAGGTTACGCCGATGCCACGCCAATGCTGCTTGACCTGGCCTAGCGCACCGAAGTCCACCTTGAGCAGCATCGGGATGATCATTACCCAGATCAGAATCCCAACGGGCAGGTTCACCTGGGCGACTTCCCAGTGTCCGATAGCCTGGAACACCGTCGGCATCAGTTGACCAAGCGTCACGCCCAGCACGATGCAGAGGAAGACCCACAAAGTGAGGTAGCGCTCGAAAATACTCATTCCGGAGCGTTGGCGTGCAGCCGACGCCGCCTGTGCACTAGACGACATCTTTTTACTCCCGGGACTGGCCGATGCCGTGAAGTTCGGTCTGAAGCGACATGGCATCCAGGCGGTCGAGCGGCAAGGAGAGGAAGAGTTCGATCCGGCGCTTGAGCATGCGCGCCGCGTCATGGAAGGCCTTCAGTCGTTCTTCCTCGCTTCCCTCATGCGCGGCGGGATCAGGCACACCCCAATGCGCCGTCATTGGATGGCCCGGCCAGACGGGGCAGATTTCCCCAGCAGCGTTGTCGCACACCGTGATGATGAAATCCATTTTTGGCGCATCAGCGGCAGCGAACTCGTCCCAACTCTTGCTTCGATAGCCATTGGTCGGCAACGAATAAGAGTTGAGAGTGGCCAGCGCGAGCGGGTGGACTTCGCCTTTGGGTGTACTGCCGGCGGAGTACGCCTGGAAGCGATCGCCAGCCAGACCTTTGAGCAGCCCTTCGGCCAGGATCGAACGGGCGGAATTACCCGTGCAGAGAAAGAGCACGTTGAAAGATGAGCGCGACATGGAGATTCCTAGCAGCAGCGAGTAGGGGTAACGGCTTTCGGGGTACAGCAATTGGATGATGTCGAGGTTTTGGTTGACGGCGAACAGCAGGCGGTCATCGCAGAGTCGTTGGTGGGCGTACTGTGCGATTCGCCGTAGATGGGAATGGTGCCCAGTGTGTGGAAGTGCTCCCATGCCAAACCTTGGGGATCGGTGATCCAGTACTTCTCGCTCCGGGCGTAGCAACAAGAGGTCTCGCCTTGATTCTCCAGGATCAAGCTAGCTGCCTCCGCTCGGGACTTCAATGCGGCGAGCTCCTCGGGGCTCTCGGTTTGAATGCCGAAATGATCGACTCCTTGGCCAGAGCCGCGAGTCGATATCGCAAAATTTACTGGAGGATCGTCGAGCATCCACTTTGCGTAGTCCGATTCGAGGCGAGCAGGCTCTCGGGCGAACAGCTGGGAGTAAAAGCCAACGTTCCTGGCCAGGTCATCAACGTGCAGATGGACATGAAAGCGTTTCATGGCGAACTCCTCTTTAGCAGGTTGTGCAGACGCCAGGGTTGGATGCCTCGCAAGAAGCTCCTTCGCAGCAGTGCTCTGTGAGATACCCAAGCAACCCATTCATCTGAGAAAAATCGGCGCGATAAATCAGATTGCGCCCCTGTTGTTCGACGCTGACCAGGCCGGCATGCGTGAGCTCCTTCAGATGAAAAGACAGCGTGTTGCGCGCAACGCCGAGCTGGTCAGCCAGGACACTGGGGGTAAGCCCGGGCAGGCCGGCCACGACCAGCGCGCGGAACGTGCGTAGCCGCTGGGGGTGGGCCAGGCCGGAAAGGGCTGCAATAGCTTGGGTTTCATTCATTATTCGATAATACAACGTTTATTGAATTAATGGTGAAAATTCTTTTGATGAAGTCGAGCCCGAGTTGGACGAACTAACCGAGCTGTTGAACCACAAGTGCATCAGCATGAGTATGCAATCCAGCGGCGGAATCTATGTGTGGGAATTTATGCGTATGCGGTGAATCCTTCACCGTTCTCATATGCATATTTTGTGGCTAGGTGCTCAGATTCACCTGTATAAGTAAATGAATATTCTATCGTGGTGCATGGGGCACTGAGCCTATTAAATAGAGCCTTCCCGAGATTGTCCTGCGCTAGCAGGTCAGCCGAATGAGGTTGTTTTTAATGCTTGAGCATCTAACGAAATTTCTCTTGACCAGTGCTGTTGCGCTGGCTGTTCTGCCTGTCCATGCCGCTGACAAACTACGCATTGGCGTGGTGCCAGGCGCCTATGCGGATTCCATCAACGCCGCGGCTAAAGACGCCAAAGCGCAAGGCATCGACGTAGAGGTGATTGAGTTCACTGATTGGACGACGCCTAACGTTGCGGTGGACAACGGCGATATCGATATCAACTATTTTCAGCATCAGCCTTTCCTGAAAAATGCCATTGAGAAAAATGGCTACAAGCTCGCCAGTGCGGGTACGGGTATTTTGGCCAATGTCGGCTTGTACTCGCTCAAGCACAAGTCCGTCGATCAAGTGCCCCAAGGCGGCAAGGTCGGTATTGCCAACGACCCGGTCAATCAAGGGCGCGGTTTGCTGCTGCTGCAAAAGGTGGGATTGATCCGGCTCAAGCCCGATGTGGGCTATCTGGGCACCTTGGATGATATTGTGGAGAATCCCAAAAAGCTCAGCTTTGTGGAGGTGGAAGGTCCGCAGTTGGTGCGCATTACGGGCGATGTGGACCTTGCTCAAGGCTATCCGCATTTCATCGTGGCGGCCAAGGCATTTGATCCCTCGAGCGGGTTGGCTTATTCGGGTATTGAAGACGCGCAGTTTGCGATTCAGTTCGTCGTCAAGGCCGATCGCACACAAGATCCGATCATTCAAAAATTCATTGGCATCTACCAACAATCGCAAGCTGTGCGCGATGTGAGCAAGACGGCCTTCAACGATGATGAGCGTCTCTACACCTTGGCATGGCAAGACGCTGGCAGCAAGGAGTGATGTGCATGGCTTATACGTCAGCGTTGCGGCGCAATCTGGATCATTTTGATGAAGGTGAGATGTCTCACATTGATTCCAGTGAATCTGACCTCCGCCGCTTTGGCCATGCAAGCGTTCGGCCTGACACTGACAAAGCCGGCAGCGTGGCGTTTCGCCATCTCTCTAAAATCTATCGTTCGTCCGCAGGGGCGGTGACGGCGCTGCAAGACATCGATTTGGACATTGCACCAGGCAGTATATTCGGCATCATTGGCCGCAGCGGCGCAGGCAAGTCCAGCCTGCTGCGAACCATCAACCGGCTTGAACGACCTACAGGCGGGCAGGTATTGGTTGACGGCGTGGATATTGCCTCGCTCAGTGAATCGGAACTAGTGCAACTGCGCCGCCGCATCGGCATGATTTTTCAGCACTTCAATTTGCTGTCTGCCAAGACGGTCTACGAAAATGTAGCCCTGCCATTGAAAGTCGCGGGCGTGTCCCCGCGTGCGATTGCCGAACGCGTCCAGGAATTGCTGCAATTGGTGGGCTTGCAAGACAAGGCGGACACCTATCCCAGCCGTCTCTCCGGCGGGCAAAAACAGCGCGTAGGCATTGCGCGCGCGTTGGCCACGGGGCCGCAGATTCTGCTGTGCGATGAGGCCACTTCCGCGTTGGACCCGGAAACCACGCAATCCATCCTGAGCCTGCTCAAGGACATCAACAGGCGCTTGGGTATCACCATCGTGCTGATCACGCACGAGATGAGCGTCATCCGCGAAATTGCCGAGCGCGTCTTGGTATTGGAAAAGGGACGCGTGGCCGAGTTAGGCGAAGTCTGGAAAGTCTTTGGCAACCCGCAGCACGATGCCACCAAGGCGCTGCTGGCGCCGTTGCAACACAGCCTGCCAGACGACCTGCAAGCACGCCTGGTTCGGCAACCGCACCCTTCAGGCAGGTACAGCCGTATTTTGCAACTCTCGTACAGTGGGGAAGGCGGCCTGGAGCCCGATTTGCTGCGCATTGTCCGCAGCCTGCCGGGCCAGCCGCAACTGGTGCATGGCGGGGTAGACCGCATCCAGGGCCACGCGCACGGGCGTTTGTTGGTCGCTATTGCAGGGCATGTGGCGCTGCCTGATTTGCAATCTCTCACGCAGGGCCCGGCGGCCATTGCGCATCACATTGAGGACATCGGTTGTGTCGTGGAATCTGAGCATCCCCGCTGAGCGTTACTGGCAAGCGCTGCTGGACACGTTGGTGATGGTGGGCGTATCTGGCGGTTTCGCCTTTTGTGCCGGTATTCCGCTGGCTGTGCTGCTGATCGTCACCGCGCCAGGCGGGTTTTTGGCGTCGCCCAACATCAATCGCATGGTGGGCAGTGTGGTCAACGGGTTCCGTGCCACGCCGTTCATCGTGCTGCTGGTGGCGTTGATCCCGTTCACGCGCGTGGTGGCTGGTACGACTATCGGTGTATGGGCCGCCATTGTGCCGCTGGCAATCAGCGCGACGCCGTTTTTTGCACGCATTGCAGAGGTGAGCCTGCGCGAGGTCGACTCGGGCCTGATCGAAGCGGCCCAGGCCATGGGCTGCAAGAAGTGGGACATTGTGCGCCACGTCTACCTGCCGGAAGCGTTGCCGGGCATCATTGGCGGTTTCACGATTACCTTGGTCGCGTTGATCAGTTCATCAGCCATGGCCGGTGCGGTAGGGGCGGGCGGTTTGGGCGATTTGGCCATCCGATATGGCTATCAGCGCTTTGACACACAAGTGATGCTGATTGTCATTGCCGTGCTGATTGCGCTGGTCATGGTGGTACAGCAGGCCGGCGACCGCTATGTGCGATGGCTGCGCAGCCGTTGATGGTTTAGCGAAGGCGAAACGCGCGTGCATCGCGAATTTCAAATATTCCCTTGATTGATTCAGGCACACACAACCTGAGTACCGGCGCGGCAGCCAATGCCACGCCCAACCTCTTGAGATCAAAGAAACATCGTATGACCGATCGGAATGCTCTGGGCGAAGCTTTGCCGGAAACCGCCAGCACGCAGCGCTTGCCACTGCCGCCGCAAGCACCTCACGCCATATCCAGCGAGGCTGAGGCCATTGAGATCGCGCATCAATTGGCCGCCGAATTCGCTGAAACGGCTGCTGAGCGGGATCGCCAACGCCTGCTGCCGTGGGATGAGATGGAGCGCTACTCTGCCAGCGGCTTGGCAGCTATCACCATTCCTAAAGCCTATGGCGGGTTGGAGGCATCGAATGCGACGCTGGCGCAGGTATTCATCATCATCAGCGCGGCCGACGGCTCGCTGGGGCAGATCCCGCAAAACCATTTTGCGCTGATCCAAAACCTCAAAGATAGCGGCACCGAGACGCAACGGCAGCGTTGGTTCAATGCTGTGTTGAACGGCGCGCGTTTTGGCAATGCCGGACCAGAGAAAAAAAGCAAAGCGGCTACCGTCACTGACGTTACTGCGCGCCTGAGCCGCGCCGCCGATGGCGGCCTGCGCGTGAGCGGCACGCGCTTTTACTCAACCGGCTCCATGTTTGCGCATTGGATTCCCTTTCGCGCCGCCGACGAGCAAGGCCGCGCCGTGCAGGTCTGGGTGCGGCGCGATGCGCCGGGTGTGCGAGTCATTGACGACTGGAACGCCTTTGGCCAACGCACCACTGCCAGCGGTAGCGTGGTGCTGACCGATGTGCCAGTGGGCGAAGATGATGTAGTGGCCATCTACGCCGCCAGCGCCAAGCCAACACTGTCGGGGCCATTCTCGCAGTTGATTCAAGCCTCTATTGACCAGGGCATTGCACAAGGCGCGCTGGACGAGGCAGTGCGCTACGTACGGGAGAAAACGCGGGCGTGGATGCATTCGGGGATCGAACACGCATGGCAAGATCCCTACATCATCCAGGAGATTGCGCAGTTACAGGTCGAAGTGGATGCCGCTCGTGAAACACTGCTGGAAGCGGCCAATACGATTGACGCACTGCAGGCCGCGCCTATCACGGAAGAGAGCAGTGCGACAGCCTCCGTACAGGTTGCGCGCGCCAAGATTCTGACTACCGAGGCCGCGTTGCACGCCAGCGAGCGCTTGTTCGAGCTGGCTGGCACCTCATCGGCCCGTGCGGCACACAACTTTGATCGCTACTGGCGCAATGCGCGCGTGCATACGCTGCATGACCCTGTGCGATGGAAATATCACTTGCTGGGCAATTACCGCCTCAACGGTGCGCTGCCCAAGCGTCACCAGTGGAATTGAGCCCAAGCAACCAGTCGGAAGACTTCAAGAGAAATTCGTGCCCCATGACCGTCATCAGCTCCATCAGCCGCTCAGAGGCCAAAGCCCAAGAGACCAAGACTAATGTGCCAGCGGCCCCTCCTGTCGCGGCGTCCAAGCAACGCCCACATTCCATTGCAACCGAAGCCGAGGCCCTGCAAATCGCCCAGCGTTTGGCTGCACAATGGGCGCCAAGCGCACATGAACGTGACCGTGATCGCCGTCTGCCTTGGTCGGAGATGGAAGACTACAGTGCCAGCGGCCTATGGGCCATTACCGTGCCAAAAACGCACGGGGGGCTGGGCGCCGGCGCATGGACGTTGGCGCAAGTCATCGCCACCATAGCCGCGGCCGACGGCTCGCTGGGTCACATTCCCCAAAACCATTTCTATGCGCTGGAAGTGTTGCGCGTGGGCGGCACTGACGCGCAAAAACGTTTCTTCTACGATCGGGTATTGGCGGGAGAGCGGTTTGGCAATGCGCTTTCAGAGATCGGCCACCGTGACCACAAGCGCCGCACACGGTTGGAGCCCAAGGATGGCCAATGGGTGCTCAATGGCCAAAAGTTTTATTGCACAGGCGCCATTTTTGCGCACTGGATTCCCGTGCAGGCCATGCAATGGCGGGGCGGTGCGGATGAACCCGTCAGCGTGCTGGTGTTTGTGCCGCGTGCGGCAGCCGGTGTGACGGTGACGGATGACTGGGATGGCATGGGCCAGCGCGTGACGGGCAGTGGCTCAGTGGCGTTGGAAAATGTGCTCATTGACCCGGCATGGATTGTGCCCTTTCAGGCCAGTTTTGATTCGCCCACACCCATTGGCCCGTTGGCGCAAATCATGCACGCAGCTATTGATCTGGGCGTGGGTGAGGGCGCCCTTGCTGCTATGTTGCCCTACGTGCGCGAGCATACGCGCCCATGGGTGGATGCGGGTATTGATAGTGCCAGCCAAGACCCTTTGACGCTGCATGCCATTGGCAATATTGACGTGCGCCTGTGCGCTGCACGTTTGTTGCTGCGCCGCTCGGGCGCCTTTGTAGACGTTGCGCAGGCCAATCCAACGGATGACACCGTGGCGGCCGCATCCATCGCCGTGGCCAAGGCTCGTACGCTCACGCACAGTGCAGGATTATTGGCGGCGGATAAGTTGCTGGAACTCGGCGGGACCTCGTCGACCTTTGCCGACCGTGGCTTTGATGTCTATTGGCGCAATGTGCGTACCCATACGCTGCACGATCCTGTGCGGTGGAAGTTCAACGCCATTGGCAACTATGTGTTGAACGGCATCAACCCGCCGCGTTACGGAGCCTTGTGATGCGCTGTGTCTTTTTTGCGTACCAACGGAATTCCCGCCATGACCCAAGCCACTAAACATATCCACGTCAACGCCTTCAATATGAATTGCGTGGGCCACATTCACCATGGTTTGTGGACGCATCCACGTGACCGTTCCACCGAATACCATACGCTCAAGTACTGGACGGACATTGCCAAAACGCTGGAAAAAGGGCTGTTCGACAGCATCTTCATCGCCGACGTGATTGGTTATTACGACGTCTACCAAAAGGGTGTGGACTTGACGTTGCGCGAGGGCATTCAACTGCCGGTGAACAACCCGTGGCTGTTGATCTCCGCGATGGCGGCGGTGACCGAGAACTTGGGTTTCGGCGTGACGGCTACTGTCGGCGCGCACCACCCCTACACCTTTGCCCGTGATGTGACGACGCTGGATCAGCTCACCAATGGCCGAATGGGTTGGAACATCGTCACGGGTTATGTGGACAGTGGCGCGCGCGGCTTGGGCCAAGATGGCCTGGATGCGCATGATAGCCGCTACGACCGTGCCGAGGACTTTCTGGAACTCGCTTACAAGTTGTGGGAGGGTAGTTGGGAGGATGGCGCAGTGATTGCCGATAAGGCACGGCGCATCCATGCGCTGCCAGAAAAGGTGCATCCCGTGTTCCACCAAGGGCCGTTCTATCGCAGCAATGCCATTCACATGAGCGCGCCATCGCCGCAACGCACGCCGTTGCTATTCCAGGCAGGTACCTCTGCGCGTGGACTGAAGTTTGCGGGGCAGCATGCCGAAGGCGTTTTCATTGGCGCGCGCGATCCGGCTGCGGCACGCGAAGCCTCGCGCAAGTTGCGTCAAGCGGCAGTGGCGGCCGGCCGCCAGCCGGATGACATCAAGATCTACGCGGGCGTCGCCGTAGTCACCGGTGCAACCGAGGCCGAGGCTAAAGAGAAGTACGCTGACTACCTCGCCCACGCGAGTGCCGAAGGTGGTCTGGCTCATTTCGCCGCCAGCACTGGCGTGGATTTTTCCCAATATGATTTGGATGAGCCTATCGAGTTCGGCCAAGGCAATGCCATTCAATCGGCCGCGGCGGCGGCGAAAAAGCAAGGCTGGACCACGCGCCGCAAGCTGCTGGAGCAATTCGCCTTAGGCAGCCGCTACAACACCGTTGTGGGCGATCCTAACCAGGTGGCCGATGCATTGACGCACTGGATCGACGAGGGCGAGATTGACGGCTTTAACCTCACACGCATCGTCGTGCCAGAGACCTGGCAGGACTTTGCCAACGTCATCGTCCCCGAACTGCAAAACCGCGGCCGTTACCGTACGGCATATGACGGAGGCACCTTGCGCCAACAGCTTTTTGGTCGTGGTGACCGTTTGCCCGATCACCATCCCGCCGCGCGATGGCGACGCGCATTGACCCGCTTTGCTGAATCGGTTGAGCCTGTGCCGGCCGCTATCGCACAAGCGCAGTGACGGGTTTTCTCCAGGGTCTCAGCCTTCCATTTGCATACCGATTTTTTCCAGGAATCTTGCATGTCTTTCACCTGCTTTAAATTCCGTGTTTTATCTGCTTTTGCTGCAGTGGCCGTCGTGGGCAGCTTACATGCCGCGCCGTTGAAAATCGGTGTCACGCCCGGTTCTTTGGCCGACTCCGTCAATGTTGCCGCTGCACAGGCTAAAAAAGCCGGGCTGGATGTGCAAGTCATTGAGTTCACCGACTGGACCACACCCAACACCGCACTGGAGTCCGGGGACCTGGATCTGAACTACTTCCAGCACCAGGCATTCTTGGACAACGCCGTGACCGAGCGAGGCTACAAAATCGAAAGCGTGGCGTATGGTCTGTTACCCAATATTGGCCTCTATTCCAAGAAATATGACGCGTTGACCGCCATTCCCAACGGCTCCAAAGTCGGCGTGGCCAATGATCCGGTCAACCAAGCGCGTGGTTTGCTGCTGTTGCAGGCTGCAGATTTGATTCAACTAAAAGATGGTGTAGGTGCCAAAGCCTCCGTCAACGATGTGGTGCGCAATCCCAAAAAGCTGCAACTCGTGGAGGTGGAGGGGCCGCAATTGGTGCGCGCGGTGGATGACCTCGCGCTTGCCCAAGGGTATCCCGCGCACTTCGTCAACGCTGGCCAACCGGAGTTGGCCAGCAAAGCGCTTCAGTATTCCACGATTGACGATCTTTACTACGCTATCCGTTTCGTGGCCCGTAGCGACAACAAGAACGACTCCCGCATTCGTCAGTTTGTCGATATCTACCAGAGCTCTCCCGCAGTGGCCGCGCAAATCGACAAGTCTTTCGCAGGGGACAAAAAGCTGTATTCCCTGCCTTGGACGAACCCCAAAAACGCGTCGATTACCAATGCGCTCCGGGGCGGCCATACCAGCCGATAGGTCAATAAAATCAAGCCTGTAGAAACAAAAAGGCTTGGAACACGTTGTGTTTCCAAGGCCTTTTTGTCTGGAATTTTGGTGGAGCGGAGGGCTACCAAACAGCCCGTATAAGCAGTTGATTCATAAGAAAAAAGTGTGGTCGGAGCTTCTTTGCTACCCCTATAGATACCCCCAGGCTGACGCTGCGAGGTGGAAGAAGAAACCGGCCCCTCTTATTTGCCCAAACGAAAGCTGAATGCTAGTTGCTGGAGAGCAGCACATGTCGGCACCGAAGATGGAGTGGCGCCTATGAGGGCCGGGAATTGAGCGTGTGGCGTATATCTCCGTGCCGAGCGGCAATAGCTGTCCTAGGCGGACTCGCAATGGCTATCGGCTGCAATGGCGCATCGTAGCGGGCAGAGCATGGCGCGTTTTGCTGCTAGCTCCTGCCCGCAACGATGCCGCCTTACCGGGATTTCTTGATCGAGTGCACTTGCACCGGAGTGCAGGAAGGCTTCGTTAGCGTTGGCGCCGAGATCAGTAGCCCCGGCATCATGCGTGCAGTGCAATCGAAGCGGCGTCCCTTCGTTGTAGTGGCGATATAGCTCAGGTCCTGTGCGCCCAACGCATCAGGTTGACTGGCTTTCACGTCGGTCACCGAAAGCTCGTCCGACGAAGCCAAGCCGATCATCTCGGCGGTGGCACTTTGCAGGGGCACGATCGCCTCGTTGGTTCCCATCGTGGTGCAGCCTGCGGTTGCCAAAATGACCATTGCCAGAGAGAGGGTGAGACTGGTTTTCATAAACATCCTTATGCTTGTTGTCGTATTAAAGCCGCCAAAGGCGGGAGATCCGTCACGCTTTGATGGGCGTCACTTATGCGCGCAGCTTGTTGCTGCTCAGTACGGAACGAATTTCGGCTCACTGCAAGCTGAGTGGTAGAGGCGGCAGTTGCTGTCCGACGCGTTGCATTGCGCCATGCCTGCTCTGGTTCCTTCTTCGATGGAGGGTGCTGAACGCATGTAATATTTTTTGGCACCCAGCACCATGACGGCACATGCATTGGCGTACCAAAGCTCGATCCGACAGGTCTTGCCGCCTTTGGCATGGCAGTCACTCACCGCGGCCTGTTCAGCAGCTGCGCGGTTGGGCCGGTCCACGGCGGTGCCCAGCGTGCCGGTGACGTTGTCGGCAGCAAACGCTCCCCACGCCTCCTTCCACTCGCCAGTGGGCTGGGGCGGCGCGGGTGCTTCGGACTGGGCAGGTGCGTCCGTTCCGCCAGGCGCGCATCCCCACACGGCACCATAGAGGCGCGGCGTCTGTCCCTGCGGGCATCCACCCTCTGCGAAGGCTGCTCCACTGAGCGTGAGGGTGATCAGCAATAGAAAGATTCTCGCCATCATTGAAGTCCTTTAAAGCATTGGCTGCCGCGTATGCATGGCCACCCGTGTGGGGGACACGGCAGTTGGTTTCGGCGTTCTGGCATGCGGTGTGCGCTGCATTTAGTAGGCGACGAACTCCGGCATGCTGCATCCGGAGTAGTAAACCCGGCAGTTCACATCAGCGGCCCGGCACGTAGCCATGCTCTTTGCCGTGGCGGCTTCAATCGTTTCCGCGCTGGAGGTGTTGTAGAGCTTGTTGCCTGTGACGAGTACGGCACATTGGTTGTAGTAGGAGATATCGAGCTTGCAGCCCCCACCGCCTTTCGACCGGCAGTCCGCGAGTGCGGCCTGAATTGCTGCTTTCTCGTTGGGCATGCCGGTGGAAACGCCCAAGATGCCCTTGGCCGCATCACCGCCAATAGCGCCCCATTTGGTAACCCAATAGCCCGTGGGTTGTGGCGGGGCGGCTTCCTGCTGTTGAACGGGGGCATCCGTCCCGCCCGGGGCACAACCCCATACGCCGCCATACTGTTTTGGCGTTTGCCCTTGGGGGCATCCACCCTCTGCGAAGGCAAGGCCAGACAATAAGTACAAGCCGATGGCAATCAGCAGTCGAACCATTGACGATCCCAAGCGCGCAAGCGCCGCCGCGATAAAATTTGCATTCAATTGGGAATGCCCCAGGCCGCGCATCCAGAAGCCGTCAGATCGGGAAGATTCGATTGTGCAGAAATCTGGGAAGGCGATGATGCAGCAGTATAAAAGTTCCCGATAGAGAAAGACCTAGTACATGTGTACTAATAGGTACTAGCTCATCGCCAGCGGATGAATCAGGGTTTCCCAGAAGGTCCTTCGCCAATAGAACGCCGAAAATAGTGCCGGTACGAAGACAAGGATGCTTCGAGGTATGGCCAACAACGAAAAAGATACAGAGCGCGCGCAAGCGACCGTGCGTTTGGTTCTCGGTTTTTTGGGAACGCTGTACGCGCCATTGTTAGCGATGGAGGGCATGTTGCCACAGTCCTCCGCACGGCTTATGGCGGCGCATGGGACCCTGTTCATTATCGTTTCTCTGGTGTTGCGTTTTGCCATCGTGCGTTGGCCGGGTAACTACCCCAGCAGGCGGCTCTTCGCCATGTTGCTCGACTATTCCGCCTTGGGCTTTCACATGATCCTTGGTGATGAGGATCTGCTTCCCGTCTACGCGTTGGTGCTGTGGGTCACGGTGGGTTATGGCATCCGCTATGGGTCGGCCTATCTGGCCATTTCGACTGGAATCGCGCTCGCCACGTTGCTAGTGGTGGGGCAGGTAACACCTTACTGGCAGGCACAGCCTTACATCATGTGGACGCTGTTGCTGACCACGTTGCTGGTCCCCGCATATACCCATGTGCTGTTGCGTGAAAACAAGCGCGCCTATGAGCGGGAGCGCGAAGCAACTCTTGCAAAGACCCGTTTTCTAGCACAGGCGAGCCACGATCTGCGTCAGCCGATCCATTCCATCGCGCTGTTCACGGACTGTTTGCGGGACGAGCACCTCAATGCTCGCCAGGCTCAGTTGGTCGACAACATAGATCGGTCCCTGCATAGCGTGTCACACCTGTTCCGTTCGATTCTCGATAGCTACACGCTGGATAGCGGTCGGTTGGAGGCCAGGTTCGACGTCGTGCCGGTGCGCGAATTATTGGACACGGTGATCAGTGAAAGCCGTGATTCCGCGCGCTGGGCCGATGTCGACGTGCGCGTGCGTGCCGGCGATCATCTCATCCGTACCGATCCGAACTTGATCTGTACTGTCGTTCAGAACCTGGTCGAGAACGCGGTCAAGTATGGGGAAGGAAAACCTGTGCTGGTCGCGGCAAGACGACGCGGTGATAGGTTGTCGCTGCAGGTGTATGACCAAGGACGGGGCATCCCACAGGAGAGCCTGGATAAGGTGTTCGACGAGTTCTACCGCGTGCGACAGCAACGCGACAAGGACATCGGCGGCCTCGGGCTGGGCCTGTCCATCGTCAAGCGGATTTGTACGTTATTGGGGGCCGCTGTTTCCATTCGATCCACGATCGGGCGCGGCACCGTAGTGAACGTGGACGGATTCGAGATCGTCCGTCATTTGCCCAAGGCACAGTTGCGCAGCGGCGAACAGGGGGCGAGTGTACTCAACGGGCTACGTGTCCTGCTGATCGAGGATGATGTCAATGTGCTGATGGCAACGGCTTTGCTGTTGGAGCGCTGGGGATGCATCGTTCAACGCGCGACTACGCTACCCGTGCTGCCTGGCGTCTGCGATGTCGTCATTAGTGACTATGACCTCAATGCCCAAATCACCGGGGCGGAGTGCATTGCCCGAATACGACAGGCGCTGGGACCGCAGTTGCCGGCGCTGCTACTGACCGGACATGACACGAAGGCCGTACGCGGCAAGCTAGCGGATCCGGACCTTCCGATCCTGGCCAAGCCGGTGAGGCCGGCCGAACTGCGGTCACTGCTGACATCGCTCGTCTTGGAGGCGGCGCATCCCGCCAATCTGGTCCGGGTCTGAACGCTTAGTTGGATAGCGTTCAGATTAGAGAAGTGCGTCGGGTTTAGGCGTGCTCAAGCCGGCTTTCGCGCCTAACGATGCCGCGGCCGAACGCGACGTGACATTCAAGGCCCGAAGCAATGCCGATACATGAATACGGACAGTGAAAGGAGAGATGTTCAAGGCGCGGGCAATCTCCTTGTTGGTCAGTCCGTCCACCAGCATGCCCAAGACGTCGCGTTGGCGCTGGGTGAGCGACTGCATCGCGTCGAGCGGGTCAGCCTCGCCCGGCAGATGCGTGCGGTTGTATCGCACTACGATGTCACCGGCGCGGATAGCCTGGATCGTCTCTCCGAGTTCCCCCGGAGGGACCGATTTACCGATGAAGCCATCGGCGCCAGAGGCCAACACTGCGTCGATCCTCTGTTTGTCGTTGTACATCGATACGACGATGAGTGAGCTTCTGGGGCAAGCCTGCCGCAACGTCGCGATCCAGGTGAGTGAGGTTTGGCCTGGAAAGAGCAGATCCAGAATCAGTGTGTCCGGTGGCCCTTCTTCTCGAACGTACTGGAAGATCGCCTCCAGATGATCTGCCTCGTCTACCTGGGCGTTAGGAGCGATGCGCCGGATAATCTCGCGCATGCCGATACGGAAGGTAGGGTGATCGTCCGCGATCAAGAATCGTTCGGGTAATGAGGCTTCATCCGTCATGTCTTGCAGATCTGAAACGTACCTTTCTCGATAGGACGCCAAGATCGGATGTAAATCGAAGTGTCGGATGTTAGTGCGAATCGGGGAGATTCGTGCACGATGAAAACTATACTTAACGATTGTTACATGCTTGGAACGTGGGACGCGGCACTGACGGACGGGCGCTTCAATTTGTTTCCGCGCTGCCGTTGTGCTCCATGACAAGAAACGGATTGCCGACAGCGACGTCATCCAGAAGGACGGCAGGATCTTGCAGGAGATATCCATGCAGTCGTCTTGACGCTATCGGTTAGCGTTTTTATGACGCATGTATCCTGGCGGCGGCGGTTGGTGCAGGATGTCAGACGCTATACACGGAAGACATGAATCACGGCCAGATCTTCGAGGACACGTTTAACCTGCGGAACCCGTTTTCCGAATCGTGAAGATGGTCGTCTGTCGCAAGGGACGACACCTCCAATCAAGCCCACTGAAACGTTAGATTCTCCGCGATTGCGGTGCGCGCTAGCAAGCCAACGTGCCTTGTTTTTACTGGAAATCTTGGTGGAGCGGAGGAGGATCGAACTCCCGACCTTCGCATTGCGAACGCAAATTACACACCAATAAAATCAATGTACTTTGACTAATTCAAGGTTATTTGCCACAAATTTGCCACACTAATTTTGAGCTGTTGTGGCATGGCTACTTTTCGCAAGCGCGGCCCGTTCCAGTGGGAGGCGCAGATACGCAAGCGACGCTACCCCGCGCAAAGTAAGACCTTCAACACCAAGGTCGAGGCCGAGGCCTGGGCGAAGATGATCGAGTCGGAAATGGCTCGGGGCGTGTGGATCAGTCGTGGCGAAGCGGAGTCCACGACGCCGCGGGAGGCGCTGGAGCGCTACCAGGCGGAGATCGTACGGCACAAGAAAGGCAAGGTGCAGGAGGCCTCCGTCATCAAGACGCTATTGACCTTGCCGCTGGCCTTTCGGCCGCTAGCGTCGGTCCGTGGGGCCGGCCTGGCCAGTCTTCGGGATGCCTGGTTGCAGGATTATGCGCCGGCGACTGTATTGCGACGACTGGCTGTGCTGTCGCATGTGTTCAGCGTGGCACGCAAGGAATAGGGCATGGAGAGCCTTTCCAACCCGGTCGAGATTATGCGCAAGCCAGTGGTCAAGAATGCGCGTGTGAGGCGCGTGGTGGAGTTGGAGCTGCCTCTTGAGGATGCAGAGGGCGGGGATGATGCGCGCGCTGTGCAGGAGGGTGAGTTGGAGTGGGTAATTGCTGCAAGCCACTCGGCCCTGCTTCCCTCGATCGTTCGGCTAGCCGTGGAGACGGCCACGCGGCGCGGGGATATCGTCGGCCTGCGCTGGGAGCATATTGACCTGGAGCACCGGGTGGCTCATTTGCCGGCGACAAAGAACGGCAGTGCGCGAGATGTACCGCTGTCGTCAGTGGCAGTTGCAGTGTTGCATGGACTTTGGGATGGGTTGGACGCCAAGGGGAGGGGGGCAGGGCTGGTGTTCGGTATCCGGGCTGACGGAGTTACTCGGGCGTTTGAACGGGCTGTGGAGCGGGCGCGCAAGCGTTACGAGGGAAAGTGTCAGCAGGCTAAAGAAAGGCCGTTGGCCGGCTTTCTGGTGGATTTGCGGTTTCACGATCTGCGGCATGAGGCGACTTCGCGCCTGGCGTCAATTTTTCCAATGCATGAGCTGATGAAGATTACTGGTCATAAAGACCCGCGTATGTTGATGCGGTACTATCATCCCAAAGCAGAAGAACTCGCAAAGCGCCTAAAATAGCTAATTGTCTAAATAGCGGTCGTCACACGCGGAATTATAGATATAAGGAATGGCAATGTACCGGCATTATCTAACGATGGTGCGATGCGGTAGAAATTACTCGCCTTTCAATTCGGATTTAAAATGAAGAACTTCGACACCCGAGCCTACAATATTTCTGATTTCGTGGAGTGGGACGCAACCTCTCTGCTTGAGTTGTCGCCGCAGTTTCAACGCCGTTCTGTCTGGACGGAAAAGGCAAAGTCATACCTTATTGACACTATCATTCGCGGTAAGCCAATACCTAAGGTATTGATAACTCAGACATTAAATCTTGGAAGAAACGTCCGCACCGTGGTGGATGGGCAACAGCGACTGCGTGCAATTCTCAGTTTCATAAAGGGAGATTTCAAAATTTCTCGCGCGCACAACAGGGAGTTTGCTGGGCGGCGGTATGCGGAACTCCCTGAGGAGGTGCAGTCGGAGTTCCTTAAGTATGAGATTGGCGTCGATATGCTTTTCGACCTCTCATTTGAAGATATTCTTGATGTTTTTGCGAGATTGAATACGTATTCGGTTAAGCTTAATCCGCAGGAATTGTTAAATGCCCAATATCTCGGCTTTTTTAAGCAGTCCGCATATCATCTTGGATTTCGATATGTTCGTTATTGGATAGAGGGTGGGGTTGTTTCTGAAAAAACTGTTACGCGAATGGCTGAGGCGGAGTTGTCGTCGGATCTGCTGGGAGCTTTGGTAGAGGGGGTCCAGTCCAAAAAAGCGATACCAAATCTATACAAAAAATACGATGATGATGAGAATGTGGTTGCTCGAGCAGAGGAGCAATTTGACTCTGTGATGGCTGTCATTGGTGAGGTCTATCCTACCGATGAACTCATGGTTTCAAACTTTGCGCGCATACATTTCTTTTATTCCTTATTTTGTTCAGTGGCTCATTGCATGTTTGGCATCGGCGGGTTAGAAGATGCGCCTAGACCTGCATTAAATCAGCAGAATCTTGGAGTTTTGAGGTCTGTGTTAGATGAGATTAGCGCAAGGTATGATGAGGTCACTGCGAAAGATGCTGTTGCACCTGACGACGACTATAGGGCATTTATAGAGGCATCTCGACGAGCGACTACGGATTTGTCGTCACGTAAATTGCGTAGCACTTTTATCTGTGAATTGATAAATAGAGCGCTGTAATGCCAGTCGGCGATCATTATGCAGAGTTTTCCAATACTCTAGCAGTAAGCAAACGATTGCGAGATAAAGCAAATAACCCTGGTTCTGGTATAGAGGACTCAGAGCGATTCTTGCTCTATGAAGCTATTTTTCTTCGAGTTTTTCGTGCCTATGAGAATTTTCTAGAAGAGGTTTTTTTATCTTACTTGACAGGCGAAGTAGATATGTCCGGCAATGCCATTGCGTGCTTTGTTGCGCCTCGTGATAGAGGCCACGCTAGAGAAATGGTTGTCTCGTCTCAACAGTTTCTCGACTGGACAAGCCCGTCAGTTGTTATGGAGCGATCGGGTATTTATATAAATGGTGGGGAGCCAGTGCGTACGGCTATTGCGGCTTCGCAACAGTATTTGTTGCAGGCAAAGAAAATAAGAAATCATATTGCTCATAACTCCAAAGAAAGTGAGCGAGAGTTTTCTAAAGTTGTTCTGCAGTTTTTGTTAACGCCACCTATCCAACCACCTTCGGTGGGTGAGTTTCTTATAAAAATACCGAATGCTGGGCCGGCGAAGCGAAAAGAAATTTTGGCTTATTTCATGGAAAGCCTTGAGTCCACGGTTCGGGCCATTGTGGTACACCCCTGATGCTCATCCCACAGGCCGAGGAATTGGCAAAACGTCTAGGCTAGCTGTCATTGGCGCCTGCGCTCCTGGTTTGCCCAGTTGTCCGTCTTGGTCGTCAACTTGTCATCGGAGAGCCGGCCAGGATTTGGGACAAGCGCACCGTGGAGACGTAGGCGGGAGGCTCGAATACATACCCGACAGCTCTCATCTCGGCCTCTAGTTCCTCGATGATGAAAAACGGCTCTTCCGGGTCGTCTTGGTGCTGCGTCGTCATGTCCTGTCTCTTGGTCAAGTTGGGTACACCCAGTTTGGCCAGGCAGGACTGGATGGGTCAAATAGCTCAAAATCCGAGTCAAATTGGCTACCCGCTTTGGGGCTACTCAAAATAGCCGAGATCGCTGCATGAGGGTATCGGTAGACAAATAGACCTACTTAGGTGAAGACATAAGGTTCTCTGATCATGATGAGCTTAACTCTGCATGCTGGTCTACGACTGACACGTTTTACACATATATAGATGATCCGGGGCCGCCTGGCAGGGTCGGCGTGACAGAAAATGCCATTGGATACCTGTTCGAGCAAGTCGCTGTAGAGCCAGATGTCACACTGGGCGATATCTTTCGTCTGTTCGATCTATGTCCGCGACTGCATGAGGTCTTTCGCCGGAACTACTCTGAATCGCTGTGTGAAGAGGCCCGTAAGGGTCCGCTTCCCCAAAGCACTCGCGTTGGGTCTCCAGAGGTGACAGAGATCGAGTCTGCCCACCTTGCTTTGTATCGAAGCCGTTCTCAACGTTCTCAGCACGAGTGTCATCGTGGGGCAGTGTGAAGCGCAAGGTGGGTTTAGGTGAGCAGAGGATTTCAAACAGTCTGGCGCATCCAGTTTTTTTTTGTTACTCTGCAGCGAGGAGGGACGGGTGCTTTCTCTTGCTTACAAGGGTGGATCTAATAAATAACGACTCCGGTCGTTGCGAGGCCTCCTCGCTGATCCCTTCGGGGATGTTCAACTGTTCTGCAATCTCCTCGTCTCTCCTCCTCTAACTACCTATGAGGCGTTGAATGCAGGATATTAAAAATAAGATCTGGTTCACATATAAAGCTCGGATTCAGGCACATATTCGACTTTCAAGAGCCGATTTGCATTCTCAAATCTTATTAGTGTGGTATGCGCTACTGAGCGCTGGTTTGGCCATAGTCGCTATTCGATACCCCACTATTCTGGGTTCAAATACAGATATTATTTCCGCGCTTTTGGGCGTTTTTCTTCTCGGGATCTCTATGGCAGTGGCAAACAGGGATTTTCGTGGACGCGGAATTGCTATGTGTCAAAATTATCAGAATTTACAGCGGTTGTACGATGGTCTGGGTGCCTCTTCGCTAGACGACGATGTGATCGGGAAATATCACGACCTTCTTGGGCAAGTAGAGAATCATCGCGGGATTGACGATAAGGTATTTCGCGTGCTGCATGCTGCAGAGCTATGTTCGCGTCATCCCGTTAAACGCGAATGCATTTCGGCGTATGGCTATTTGATCTGGCGTGTCGTTGTATTGGCTTTCCTGTATTTGTCCCCACTGTTCATAATTTTCTCCTTTTATGAGCGCTGCTAAAGAATTTCGCGATATTTTTTGGTTCGGAAATTTAGGGAAAATCTATGAGGACAGGGTAAAGGATTCTGGCGCTATAGGTTTGGATCGAGTGCGCCCAGGAGGCTTCCAAAAGTCTAAGGACGAACAGCTTAAGATTGTCAGTCGAAAAGTCTTGGCTGGAAGCTATAAGTTCACGCCCTATAAAGAAAAGTTGATTTCTAAGGGGAAGGGTAAGTTTCCTCGGGTTATTTCAATACCAACGGTTCGGGACCGAATAGTATTACGAGGGTTGTGCGACCTATTGGCAGTCGTCTATCCAGATAGGCGATTAGAGCTACCCCAGCTAACTATTGGGTCGCTCTCTGAAGCTTTGCGCTCGGGAGAGTATTCGGAGTACGTGAAGATAGATCTAAAGGATTTTTATCCGTCTATTCCTCATGATCTCCTCCTGCGCTCGATTAAGAGAAAAATTAGAAAAAAAGAAATAGTCGATTTAATTCTGCGCGCGGTGGAGAATCCCACTGTTCCCAGTGGAAGGAAGGGCACGGGAGCTGAAAGGGAATTGAGGGGGGTGCCGCAGGGGCTGTCTATCTCTAATATTTTGGCTGAGATTGCGCTAACAACTATAGACAGATTGTTCGGAGGAAACGGGCAATGCTGGTATAAAAGATACGTTGACGATATCTTGATCCTCACTCCGGCTGCAAAAGGACGGCAGATTGGGGATGCTGTTATCTCGGCGCTGAAGAGCCTTGGTCTGGAACCGCATCCTTTTGATAAAGATGATTCGAAATCTAAGGTTGGCTCCTTGACCGAGTCTTTTTCTTTCTTGGGCTATCAGGTCACCAATGGTTCAATTTCTATTCGACGAGAGAGTGTCCTGAAATTCGAGTCATCTTTGGCCGGTATATTCACATCGTATAGACATAATCTTGCCACTGCGAACACCAAAGAGAAGCGGGATCGCGCGCTGTCCAGATTCATTTGGAGGTTGAATTTACGCCTCACCGGATGCATATTCAAAGAGCGTCGACTGGGTTGGGTGTTTTATTTCTCTCAGATCAATGATACTTCGTGTCTGCGTGCCGTCATGAATACGGTAGATTCGCTACTGCTGAGATTCGCGTTGAATAGTAAAGTCTGCCCCAAATCATTGATAAAAGTTCTATACGAAAGCAGACGCAGGCAGACGGAAATGCATAGATATATCCCTAACTTCGATGTAATGGATGTCGGACAAAAGAGGAAAATTCTTCTGATGCGACTTCCAAAACATCGAGTACGAAGAATGAGCGATGAGCAGGTAGAAATGGCCTTTGACCGGAATATCAGCATCGCAATTAGAGAGCTTGAAGCAGACCTCGCATCTGTTTCATGAGATAGCTGGAACAGGTTAGTTGCTTGCGCCTATAAATAGATGGGCGATGTCGTGCAATGCGGAGCGACGACAGGCAGCCGGGAAGCATGATGCTTGTCACAAATTTGCCACACCCGTTGTGGCAAAACCTGCTCTATAACGCAAACAAGGCACTACATCGCTAGACGTGTGCCTTGTTTTAACTGGGAATTTTGGTGGAGCGGAGGAGGATCGAACTCCCGACCTTCGCATTGCGAACGCGACGCTCTCCCAGCTGAGCTACCGCCCCGATAAGCGTCAAAATATAGCATATCTGAAACCGAAAAGTGGACGCCCGTGCAGGCCTGATCAGGGCGGCCGTCGTCGATTATTTTTCGAACATCCTGCAGTCTCTGTCCGTTGGTCCAATCCTTTTGGTCCTGCCGTTTGCCTACCTCACGGTTTAGCGCCGCACAGGCCTTTGCATGCAGGAACGGTCAGAGTCGTGGGCGGGCTGCGCAGAGGCGTGGACTGCCCGTCGCCACGACCGAACAGTCCGAGAAATACCTCAGTCGAGATTCAGCGTAGCGATCACGGGCGCGTGATCCGAGGGCTGTTCGTTCGCGCGCGGTTCCTTGTCGATGACGCAGGCGGTGCACTGCTTGATCAAAGGCTCGGACAGCAGAATATGATCGATGCGCAGACCCGCGTTGCGCCGGAAACCGAATTGCCGGTAATCCCACCAGGTAAAGGATTTTTCGGGTTGTTCGAATTTGCGGAATGAATCGGCCAGGCCGAGGTCGATCAGCGCGCGAAAGGCCTCGCGTTCCGGTTCAGAGACCAGCACTTGGCCTACCCATTTCGCAGGATTGTGCACGTCTTCGTCGGCTGGGGCGATGTTGTAGTCGCCTAGCAAGGCCAGGCGCGGATAGTTTTTCAGTTCTTGCGCGACCCAGCGGTTCAGATGCTGGAACCAGTCCAGCTTGTAGGGATATTTCTCGGAATCCAGCGATTGTCCGTTGGGGCAATAGGCGCAAATGACGCGCACGTCGCCGCCCGGCGCGGGCAGGGTGACGGCCAGCACGCGCTGTTGCGGGTCGTCCATCGTCGGGATGTTGCGCACCATGGCGGAGCCGGTTTCGCGCGAGATGATTGCAACGCCGTTGTAGGTTTTTTGTCCGGCCCAGACGGCTTGGTAGCCCAGCTCGGTGAATGCGTCCAACGGGAATTTGTCGTCGGTGAGCTTGAGCTCTTGGAGGCAGAGTGCGTCGACGGGGTTGGCTGAAAGCCAGTCCAGGACTTGGGGCAGACGGACTTTCAGGGAATTAATGTTCCAGGTGGCGAGTTTCATTCTGTTCAAAATTTTTTAATTTCAAGGAATTGACTTTGCTCTTTTGCTTCATTTTTTGGGCTGGCTACCACCTAGCTACCCAAATTGAAGACACTGCAATCAGTCTTTGGTTGCTGCTTTGACGCCATAGTATCAGCGGTTCTGTAGATTGGCTTTAATCATCGCCGAAATACTATTGCTGTAATGCCGCTGGACCGTTTTCCGATTCACGTATCTTGAGCGGCTCGTTTCAATTTTTAATCTCTTGGTCGCGGCGCAGCGCTTCGATTAGCAGTCTTGCTCCTTGTGAGAGCGGCGCGCCTTTTCGCGTAACGAGTTCATAGGGTTCACTGCGTGAGGCTAGATTGAGCGAAAGAATGCAGGTCATCTCGTGACGGGCAAAAAACTGCGCGACGTCGATGGACACAAGCGCGACGAATGACGGATTACTTTGCAGAATCGCGAGGGTGGCGAACACGGAGGTCGTTTCCAGCAGATGCCTCGGAAAGCGGATTTCGGCGTCCCTGAACTCGCGCTCGAGTAGCAGGCGCATCGGCATGTTCGCGCGATACACCACCCAGCGGTATTCGGCAAGATCCTGTAGTGTGAGCCGCTTCGTCCGCCTGAGTGGGTGCTGCACGTTTGCAACCACCGCGAGCGTTTCGTCCTGCAGTTTGAGCGAATCGTAAATCTGTGGCGTCGGGCTTATTGTTGTACGGCAGATCGCAAGATCGAGCCGGCCCACATCGATCAGACTCAGCAGGGCTGCGCTTGTGTCTTCCACGATCTCGACCGACAGGTCCGGATTGAGTGCCGTGATTGCATCGGTAAGGAGCGGCACTGCTCCCATGATGACGCCAACCGACACACGGCCACCCTGGATCCCCACCATTTCCTCGCGCATATGCGCAAGCTCTGCGTAAATCACGCGCGCATAACGGATCGCGCAATGCCCGGTCTCGTTGGGTTCGAGTCCACGGTTGGTGCGGTTGAATAGCGGCGTATCGAAAGTAGTTTCGATTTCCTGCAGGGCCTTGCTGGCGCCAGGCTGCGTGAGCGCGACCTGCTGCGCGGCCTTGAGCAGTGAGCCGTGGTCGCCGAGCGCAATCAAAAGCCGCAATTGCTTCAGGTGCAGCCGGGAGATGATGGAATTGAGCGGGGGTATCATGGGGTTGAGAGAAAGTTATACCCGTATTAGAACTTCTCAATTACTGCGCAGTAATCTTTTTCCTATACTCGGTCAGCGCAGCATTTTAAGGCGTAAAGCGCCGCCTGATTCCAGGGCGGTCCGTGTCTTGTGCCACAGCAACGTATTCATTGCGTTCATCCAGTATAACTAAAGCTTATTGCCATGTCTCTCATCAACTACATCACGCAAATTCAGTTCGACTTTGGTGCCGTCCGTTTGCTTAAGAGTGAATGCGAACGCGTGGGCATACGCCGGCCATTGATTGTGACCGATAAGGGGGTGCGCGCCGCGGGCATTATCGATACGGTGCTTGAGGCGCTTGCGGGCGATGCGCCGGCAACGATCTATGACGGTACGCCGCCGAATCCGAACGAGGCCGCCGTGCGCGAAGCCGTGGCGGTGTATGAGGCCGGAGAGTGCGATGGCATCATCGCTGTAGGTGGAGGTTCCTCCATTGATCTGGCCAAGGGCGTGGCCGTTTGCGCGACGCACGATGGTCCGCTGCAGCGCTTCGCCGTGATCGAAGGCGGCGTGGCAAACATCACTGCGAAAACCGCGCCGGTCATCGCGGTGCCGACGACGGCCGGCACTGGCAGCGAAGTAGGCCGCGGCGCGATCCTGATTCTTGACGATGGCCGCAAAGTCGGTGTGATCTCGCCGTTCGTGGTGCCGCGCGTTGCGATCTGCGATCCCGAACTGACAATGGGCTTGCCGAGCGCATTGACGGCGGCAACGGGTATGGATGCCATCGCTCATTGCATCGAAACGTTCCTTGCCCCCGCTTTTAACCCGCCTGCGGACGGCATCGCACTCGATGGATTGTGGCGCGCGTGGCGGCATATCGAGCGCGCGACGCGCGAGCCCGGCGACCGCGTCGCGCGCATGAACATGATGAGCGCGTCGATGCAGGGTGCGCTCGCATTCCAGAAGGGCCTCGGTTGCGTGCACAGCCTGAGCCATTCGCTCGGGGGCATCAATCCGCGCCTTCATCACGGCACGCTGAACGCGATCTTTCTGCCGGCTGTGCTCGCCTTTAACGAGGATGCTCCTTCCGTACGCGATGAGGACAAGCTCAACCGCATCGCAATGGCAATGGGTGTGAGCAACGGTAATGAAGTGGCTTCGTCGGTGCGTGCCATGACGCAGCGGCTCGGCTTGCCCACCGGGCTCGCGCAACTGGGCGTCACGCCCGAGATGTTTCCGGACATCATCGCGGGCGCGCTCAAGGATCACAGCCACAAGACCAATCCGCGCGAGGCCTCCGCGGCAGATTACCGCGCCATGCTTGAAGCGTCGTTGTGAAGCGCGCAGGTGGAGCATGGCCGGGACGTGCTGCGCTTGCGCACACGTGAATCTCGACGCTTGGCATTCGGGGGCTCGATTTGCCCCATTTAGGAAATGGAAATGGACATTGCAGGAAACCTATTGATTGGCCAGGATGTGCGGCGCGGAACCAACGGTGTGTCGTATGCGCTCGACGCTGCAAGCGGCGAACGCCTCGCGCCTGGTTTCGGTGGCGCCACACTCGAGGACGTGGACGCTGCCTGCGAGCTCGCGTGGTCCGCGTTCGACCGATTCCGAGAAACGAGTCTGGAAGCTCGCGCGGAATTCCTGGATACGATCGCCACCAATATTCTCGCGCTGGGCGACAAGCTCATTGAGCGCTGCGTTGCGGAGTCGGGGTTGCCGCGCGCACGAATCGAAGGCGAGCGTGCCCGCACGGTTGGCCAATTGCGCATGTTCGCGGGCGTCGTGCGCTCCGGCGACTTTCTCGAAGTTCGTATGGACCCGGCGCAGCCGGAACGCAAGCCGCTACCGCGAGTCGATCTGCGCATGCGCCATATCGGGCTCGGGCCGGTCGCGGTGTTTGGCGCCAGCAACTTTCCGCTCGCCTTTTCCGTTGCGGGCGGCGATACGGCTTCCGCCTTCGCGGCGGGCTGCCCCGTGATCGTCAAGGCGCATGCGGCTCACCCCGGTACATCAGAGCTTGTGGGCGGGGCGGTGCGCCAGGCCGTGGAAGACTGTGGTATGCCGGCGGGGACGTTCTCGCTACTGTTCGGCAGTGGCCGCGAAATCGGTCAAGCCCTTGTGCGCGATCCGCGCATCAAGGCGGTGGGTTTCACCGGTTCGCGCCAGGCGGGAACGGATCTGATGGCTGTTGCTGCGGCGCGTCTCGAACCGATTCCGGTATACGCCGAAATGAGCAGTATCAATCCGGTGATCCTGTTTCCTCATGCGCTCGAACAGCGCGGCGAAGCCATTGCGCAGGCATTCGTGCAATCGCTGACGCTGGGCGCCGGCCAGTTCTGCACGAATCCGGGGTTGATCCTCGCGGTGCAAGGGCCGGCACTCGATCGGTTCGTGGCGGCGGCGTCGGAGGCGCTGGCTCGCACACCGGCCGCAACGATGCTCACACCGGGTATCCATCGGGCGTTCGAGACGGGCGTAGCGAACTTCTCTGCGCACCCACAGGTGCAAACGTTGGCGCGCGCGCAGCCGGCGGCCGGTGTGAACGAAGGGCAGGGTGCGCTCTTTTTGACGACCGCTGAGGCGTTTCGCGAGCACGCCTCGTTACGTGAAGAGATTTTCGGTGCCGCTTCGCTGATCGTAAGTTGTCCGGATTTGCAAGCAATGCAGGCCCTGATTGAATCGCTGGAGGGACAGCTGACGGTGGCACTGCATATCGATGAAGAGGATTACACGGTGGCGCGGTCGTTCCTGCCCGTTCTGGAGCGGCGTGTGGGGCGGGTGCTCGTCAATGGCTTTGGCACGGGTGTCGAAGTCTCGCATGCGATGGTGCACGGTGGACCCTATCCGTCCACGGCCGACGGGCGCTCGACTTCGGTGGGGAGTCTCGCGATTCGCCGCTATCTGCGGCCGGTGAGCTACCAGGACGTGCCAGAGGCGTTGTTGCCCGAGGCGCTTAAAGCGACGAATCCTTGGAAGGTCAATCGTCTCGTCGATGGAAAGATCGAGCTCGCGTAGCGTTAGCTCGTGCTCGCACGCGCGCCCAGCTAATCCTTAATACAAGTGCTGGAACTCGACAAGCACGCTAGCGCGCATGCCAAAAAAAGGAGGATATGACATGGAGCAAGGAACACCAACCGACGGCGCGAAGCATAACCGGGTAGCAATCGTGACCGGGGCGAGCACTGGAATCGGCCGAGCCACTACACGTGCGTTGCTCGATGACGGCTGGTGCGTTGCACTGGCCAGCCGACGCGAGGATGCACTCAATGAAGTGGTGCATGCGTATTGCGAAGCCGGGGGCGATGCGGCCCGCGCGATCGCGGTACCCACTGACGTGGCCGATCCGGCGTCGGTGCAGCAACTGTTCGACGTTACGAGAGAGGCGTTCGGGCGCCTTGACCTGCTCTTTAATAACGCGGGCCTCGGCGTGGAAGGGGTGTCGGTAGAGGAATTGTCCATCGACCGGTGGAAGACATTGATGGATGTCAATGTAACGGGCACGCTGCTCTGCACGCAGGCGGCGTTCCGCCAGATGCGTGCACAGAGCCCTAGCGGCGGACGCATTATCAATAACGGCTCGCTTTCGGCACACGTTCCACGGCTGCATTCTGCTGATTACACCGCCAGCAAACACGCGGTCAGCGGATTGACAAAGGCTTGTGCGCTGGACGGACGCCAATACGGCATAGCGGTCTGCCAGATCGATTTCGGCAATGCGCAGACTCACATGACGGCGAAGATGGGCGCAGGCACGCTTCAGGCGAATGGCGAACGTGCGATTGAGCCGGTCATGGATGTGTCGCACGCGGCACGTTCCGTCGCCTACATGGCGAGCCTGCCCCTGGAAGCCAACGTTCAGTTCATGACCGTCATGGCGACCGCAATGCCTTTTATAGGTCGTGGTTAGCGCAAGCAGGTGCAGTCGTTAGAAGTGGGTTGTTTTAACCAGCACTACAAAATAAATTGGAGACACAAAATGCAAGCATCATTGGTGGCAGGCGAACAGCCTGCCGATCTGCTCGACGAGGCCAGAATTCTTAACAAGGTTAGTTGGCGTATTGTTCCTTTAATCCTCGCCTGTTTCGTCGTCGCTTACTTGGACCGGGTAAATGTCAGCTTCGCCAAACTGCAGATGCAATCGGATATCGGCCTGAGCGACGCCGCCTATGGTCTCGGTGCCAGTGCTTTTTTTATCGGCTACCTACTATTCGAAATTCCGAGTAATGCCATTTTGGTGAAGGTGGGTCCGCGCCTCTGGATCGCGCGGATCATGGTTACGTGGGGCCTCGTCTCGGCTGGGATGATGTTCGTGCGCTCGGAAAATATGTTCTACTTTTTGCGTTTCCTGCTCGGTGTACTGGAAGCCGGTTTCGTGCCGGGTGTGCTCTATTACTTCACACGGTGGTTTCCGGCCGAGCGTCGTGGACGGATCAATAATCTATTTTTCGGCAGCATCGCGCTGTGCGGCATTATCGCAGGGCCGGTTTCAGGTGCGATTCTCAAGTACTTCGATGGTGTGCACGGCTTGCCAGGATGGCAGTGGCTGTTTCTGCTGGAAGGCGTGCCGTCGATCTTGCTGGGCGTGATCGTGCTGCTGGTACTCGACGATCACGTCAAGGATGCGAAGTGGCTCACGCAAGACGAGAAGCGGCGTCTGAGCGAGATCCTTGCGCGCGACTCCCAAGTGGGCAGTACACATTCGTTCGCTGCGGCGCTGAAGCTGCCAATCACGTATCTGTTCTCGCTTATTTATTTCGGGCTGTGCATGGGCATCTACGGCTTTCTGTTCTGGATGCCACAGTTGATCAAGACAGCTGGTACCACCGATCCGTTCATGATCGGCCTGATTACGTCGCTGCCGTACGTCGTCGCGTTGGTTGGCACGATTTTGTTGGGCAGGACGTCGGACCGTACTGGTGAGCGCCGCTGGCACCTCACGGGATGCGCATTGGCGGCGGCCATCGGCTATGTGCTCAGCGCGGCGTACGGAAACAATACGGTAATTCTCGTCATTGGCATGACGATCGCGGCGACCGGTGTGATCGCGTCGTTTGGCATTTTCTGGATTTTCCCCGCACGCGTATTGACGGGGGCGGCGGCCGCTGCGGGTGTGGCGCTCATCAATTCGATCGGGCAGATCGGCGGGCTCATCGCACCGTATATGGTGGGCAAGGTCAAGGAGGTGACCGGCAGCGCATCAATGGGTCTCTACACGATCGCACTGACGTGCGCCGTAACGGCTTTACTCATCGCCTACGCGATGCCGCGAAAGATTCGCTTCCGCGATGTCGGCTCGCAGGGACGATGAATACCCACTTCTTCTACTGATTATGATCTTATGAGCAAGCAGCCCTTGATTGTTGTACGGCCATATACGCCGGCTGATATGGCGATTCTCGAGCAAACGTACAGCGTTCACCGTCTGTGGGAGGCAACCGACAAGGTAAGCTTCCTTCGGAAATTCGGCTCAGGTGTGCGCGCGCTCGCGACTGACGGCGAGCACGGCGCCGACGCGGCGACGATGGATTTGCTCCCGGACCTCGAGCTCATCGCCAGCTTTGGTGTCGGACTCGACGCAATCGACGTCGCACACGCGCGGCGGCGAAATATCCGCGTGACCCACACGCCAGATGTGTTGACGGAAGATGTCGCAGATATGGCATTCGGCTTGCTGCTCGCGTGCGCTCGGCGTATTCCGCAGTGTGATAGCTACGTGAGGCAGGGGCGCTGGTCCGAGGGCGGCCCTGGCCTGACAACACGCGTATGGGGCAAGCGTGTCGGCATACTGGGCCTCGGCCGCGTGGGACGCGCAGTGGCCACGCGAGCAGAAGCATTCAAGCTTGAAGTCGCATACCACGATCGATGCCGTTTCGATGATGTGCGCTATCGGTATTTCTCCGACGTGGTCGCGTTAGCTGCTGAAGTGGACTTCCTCGTGATCTGTGCGTCCGCTGATAGCGACACGCGCGGCGTAATCGGCAAACAGGTGCTCGACGCCTTGGGGCGTGATGGAATGTTAATTAATGTCGCCCGTGGCGCGATCGTTGACGAACCTGTCTTGCTAAGGTATTTGCGCGAGCGGCTGATTGCTGGCGCTGCACTTGACGTCTTTCATAATGAGCCGAATATCGCACGGGAGTTCGGTGACCTCGATAGCGTCATTCTGCAGCCCCATCAATCGAGTGCAACGAGGGAAACGCGCGCCTCGATGGGGGCTCTCGTTCGCGACAATCTGAGCGCTTATTTTGCGGGTCGGCCGTTGCTGACGGAATTTCTTGGGCCTGCGAGATAGGCAGAACGAATCAGCCGCCCACCAATACCGGCGTCTGACGATAGCGATCAGGATATTCCTTGGCCAAGTTTTCTACTTTTGGCTGGTCGTTGATCACGATGTACAGACTGTCGGGATGCCGAACCAGATAGTCCTGATGGTAGTCTTCGGCGGGATAAAATTTATCCAGGTTCTCGACCGTAGTCGCCAACTGGCGGTTGTAGATTCCCGAGCGATTCAACTGGGCAATATAGGCCTCTGCCACACGTCGCTGGTCTGCGTCCACCGGAAAAATAGTCGACCGGTATTGAGTGCCCACATCCGGCCCCTGGCGATCGCGCTGGGTGGGATCGTGCGCCACCGAGAAATAGATCTGCAGCAGCTGACCATAGGTAATACGGCTAGGATCGTAGGTGATCTGCACGGCCTCGGCATGGCCTGTCCGGCCGGTGCTGACCGTATCGTACTGGGCAGTATTGGCGCTGCCTCCGGCGTAGCCCGATAGCGCCTGGGTGACGCCGTCTACGTGCTGAAAGACGGCTTGTACACCCCAGAAACATCCACCAGCGAGCACGGCGGTGGCTGTTTTGGCTGAATTGGCAGACAGATCCTGCTCGGGCTGTGGAATGTGAAATACGGCCTCGGCAGCATGGCCCGGCGGCTGCAGGAAAAACGAGGCGGCGCCGGTGATAAGGGCTGCCGCGGCCAGTCTGAGGCAGACTCGGCGGGAGGGCGTGCCCGTTTTTCTGGCTTGCGTGGCGAGTGTCGGGTTCATGATGAAATTCCTGTAAGGCTGTCGATCAAGATACCGCGATGGTGAAAGCCAGGGCGACACCGTTCATACAGTAACGCAATCCCGTGGGTTTGGGCCCATCGTCGAATACGTGGCCAAGGTGTCCGCCACAGCGTCCGCAATGCACGGCAGTACGCACCATGCCGAAGCTGCGGTCGCGCGTGGTGCCGATCGCATGCGGTAGAGGCTGCCAGAAACTGGGCCAACCGGTGCCGCTGTCGAATTTGGTCTGTGAAGCAAATAGCGCTTGCCCGCAGCCCGCGCACGCATAGGTGCCGGTGCGATGCTCGTGGTCCAGCGGGCTGGAATAGGGCTGTTCCGTTTCGGCGTGGCGTAATACTGCGTACTGCATCGGGGTCAGCAGGGCACGCCATTCGGCATCGCTGTGCATGACCGCAAAATTTTCCGGTTCGGCACGGGCCAGTGCGCTCGGACCGGTCAGTGTGTACAGCGCTGCGGCCAAGGCAGCATTGCCGCCGGCGGTGAGGAAAAACCTGCGAGTTGATTTCATGATCTGCTCCGCGGCACGCGGCCGGCGGAACCCGCCAGCGCGGGCACCGTGGTCACGTTGGCATCGATTTACTTTTTCATTCCGTCGTGGGACATGCCGTCTTTCTTCATGCCATCTTTGGACATGCTGTCTTTGGACATCGCGCTGTCTTTTTTCATTCCATCGTGCGACATGTTGTCTTTCTTCATCCCATCTTTGGACATGGAGTCTTTGGACATCGAGCTATCCTTTTTCATGCCATCATGGGACATGCCATCCTTGGACATCGAGCTCTTGGACATGCCGTCCTTGGCCATGCCATCCTTGCTCATATTGTCTGCGGCATAGGCGCCGCCGGCAGCCAGAGCCAGGCACATCGACATTGCATAGATCGCGCTTTTTTTCATGGAGAACTCCTATTTGTTGCGGCACTGCCGCGGGGGGTGAGAAAACGTCAACTGCCACCGAACCAGTTGTAGCCCTGGTCTTCCCAATAACCACCAGGAAACGTGTTGGTGACGTAGATGGCCTGGATATGTTTGGGATTCTTGTAGCCAAGCTTGGTCGGCATGCGCAGCTTCATGGGAAATCCATATTCGGCAGGCAGGGGCTGGCCGTCATAGGTCAAGGTCAGCAAGGTCTGTGGATGCAGGGCGGTGGGCATGTCGATACTGGTGTAATAGTCGTCGGCGCATTGGAAACCCACGTATTTGGCCTGCAGGTCGGCGCCCACGCTGCGCAGAAAATCCGAAAACCGTACGCCGCCCCATTTGCCGATCGCGCTCCAGCCTTCTACGCAGATGTGGCGTGTGACCTGATCGACCTGTGCCATGGCACGCAACTGATGCAGACGCCAGGGGCGCTTGTCGGCCACCAGACCGCTCAATTCCAGCCGATAATCCGCCTCATCTATCTGCGGTACATCGTCGATGCCATAGTAGGCATTGAAGGGAAACGGCCGCGTGATCATGGACTCGGGATAGGTGGGCGCCAATTGGGTGGGATCGAAAATCCATCCCTGTACCCGATCATTGAAGCGGGACACGGCGGTCAGGGCTTGTTCCACACTGTCGTTGTCGCTCAGGCTGCAACCCGACAGCAACGCCAGTCCGCCCAGGCTCAGCGTGCGTTGCAGGAAAGCACGGCGTGTGGGTTGCTCAATGCGCGGGGCGAGCAGTTTGCGCGCCTCTTGCAAGATGGCCGATTCGTCCAGTCCGGGCAGGGTGGGGCGTTTGTGCAGGGGCATGTCGTATCCTTTTATTTGCCGCGAATCATGGTCAATAGCGTGCGCGGCACCAGGGCCACCATCAGTACATGTATGGCCACGAATGCGACCATCAACGCCATCGCAATGAAGTGCACATAGCGGGCAGATTCATAGCCGCCCATCAATACGCGCAGCGTTTCAAATTGCACGGATTTCCACAGCACGAGGCCGGACAGCACCAGAACGGCAATGTCGACCATGACGAACAGATAAGCCAGCCGCTGCACGGCGTTGTAATGGCGCGGATCGGCATGCGACAGGCGGCCGCGCAATGCCGCAATCAAGTCAGCGGCGATGTGTCGAGGCGACAGCGGGAAAAAACGTTGCTTCAAGCGGCCGGTTCCCAAATTCATCGCCAGGTACAGCAGTCCGTTGCCGGCCAGCAGCCACATACCGGCAAAATGCCACTGCAGCGCACCGCCCAGCCAGCCGCCCAGGGTGATGGCCGCCGGAAAATCGAAATCGAACAGCGGCGACGCGTTATAAATACGCCAGCCGCTGGGGATCATGATCAGGACGGCCAGTACGTTCAGCCAGTGCGTGACGCGCAGCCAGACGGGATGCACGGCGCGGTTGTCGGACGTGGCAGCAAGCGGACGAGGAGAAAAGTGAGTAGCCATGGGGGCATTCTTGCCCGTACCGTATGGCGAAGTCCTCACGCAAAGTTAAATTAAATGTGATAACTAGCCTGCCGCAATTGGCGACAATAGCGGTTACCGGTCAAAAATCCCTGGCACCGCCATGTCCAAACGTATCCTGATAGTCGAAGACGACGCCCATATCGCAGATTTGCTGAACTTGCACTTGCGCGACGAGGGCTATGCGGTCACTCATGCGGCTGACGGCGACGCCGGCATGCGTCAGTTGGAAACCGGGCATTGGGATGCGTTGGTGCTGGATCTGATGCTGCCCGGCATTGATGGCCTGGAAATCTGCAAGCGCGCCCGCGCGATGGCGCGCTACACGCCTATCATCATCACCAGTGCCCGGTCCAGCGAGGTGCACCGCATTCTGGGCCTGGAACTGGGGGCCGACGATTATCTGGCCAAGCCGTTCTCGATGCTGGAATTGGTGGCCCGCGTCAAGGCATTGCTGCGCCGCGCCGATGCGCTTGTGCGCAATGCGCGTTTGGATGCCGGCCGTCTGGACGTATCGGGTGTTTCCATTGATCCGGTAGCGCGCGATGCCAGGGTTCAAGGCCGGTTGCTGGAGCTGACGCCACGCGAATTCGACCTGCTGTATTTCTTTGCCCGCCATCCTGGCAAGGTGTTTTCGCGCATGGATCTGTTGAATCAGGTCTGGGGTTACCAGCACGAAGGCTACGAGCACACGGTAAACACTCACATTAATCGATTGCGCACAAAGATCGAGGCTGACCCGTCCGAGCCGAGCCTGATCCTGACGGTATGGGGCCGCGGCTACAAATTCGCCGCGCCGGCTCCTGGAGAGTCTTCATGAAGCACCTGACATTGACCCAGCGCCTTTCCGCAGTGTTCGCGCTGTTGTTGTTGGCTTGCTGTGGCGCCTCGGCCTGGCTGCACATGGCCGCTAATGAGCGTTATCAACAAGAAGTCGTGCAGAGGTTGTCCAGCGGCCTGGCCGAGCACATCGCCGGCAGCCGCACATTGATGGACGCCGACGGCTGGAAACCGGAGTCGGTGCGCACGCTGTTCGATCAGTTGATGGCCGTGAACCCAGCCGTCGAGGTCTATCTGTTGGGCAATGATGGCCGCATCGAGGCCGACGCGGCGCCGGCCGGCCGCGTCAAGCTCGACAGGGTCGAGTTGGAGCCTGTGCGCCGTTTCCTGGCGGGTGATCCGTTGCCTATTCTAGGAGCGGATCCACGCAATATAGGGGCTCATAAAGTATTCAGCGCGGCACCGGTACGCATCGATGGTGTGGATCGTGGCTATGTTTATGTCGTGCTGCAGGGAGAGGCGCATGATGCCCTGGCCTCGGCGGTATCGGCCAGCGCCGTGTTGCGTACCACGCTATGGTCGATCGCCTTGGTCGCGCTGCTTGGATTGGTGGCCGGGCTGGTGGCATTTGCGCTGATAACGCGGCCGCTGCGCGAGCTGACGCAGGCGGTACGCAAGTTCGACGGCGACGGCAGCGCTGCAGCAGCCCTGTATCGCGTGGGAGACGACGAGAAACATCGCGACGAAATCGGCGTCCTGCGGCGGGCATTTGCGCAGATGGGACAGCGAATCGCTGACCAGTGGCACGAACTCACGCGGCAGGATCAACAACGGCGCGACCTGGTTGCCAATATCTCGCATGACCTGCGCACGCCGTTGACATCGCTGCACGGTTATCTGGAAACCCTGCGCCTGAAGGATGAGTCGCTGGCCGCTGAGGAGCGGCGCCGCTACCTGGACATCGCGCTTGGACAAAGCCGTAAAGTCGGCCGCCTGGCGCAGGAACTCTTCGAATTGGCCCGGCTGGAATCCGGCCTGGTACAACTGGAAATCGACACGTTTTCACTGCCCGAGCTGGTGCAGGATGTGATTCAGAAATTTGAGTTGGCGGCCGAGGCGCGGCGTCAGCGCCTGAGCACGGACTTTCCCAGAGAGCTGCCACCTGTGCGCGCCGACCTGGGCATGATAGAGCGGGTGCTGACCAATTTATTGGACAACGCCATTCGTCACAGTCCACCGGGTACTGACATCGAGGTGCGGCTAGGCAATTCCAGGCAGATGGTCGAGGTGCGGGTCAGCGATAGTGGTCCGGGAATTCCGGCGGACCTGCGTGCAGGACTATTTACGCGGGCATCGGCGTTGCGTCAGCCACGCAGCGATGGCGGAGGACTGGGGCTGGTGATTGTGCAGCGGATCTTGCAATTGCATCGCAGCGAGATCCGCCTGCTGGACGAGCCGGGCCAAGGCGCCGTGTTTTCGTTCGACTTGCCCGCCGGGCGCTGATTGTCGATCGTCCCTATCTATTCATTTGTTCTATGCCAGGAGGATTGTCCTATTCCCGAGGATGGGCGTTGCCAGTATGCTCGCCCAATTCAGACTAGAGAATAAACGGAGACTGCCGTGTTGATTGCTGCTCGTTATGTATTAAGCGGCTGTGCGTTGGTCGTGGCCGGCGCCATGCCATTGGCCTCGATGGCTCAGAATAATACGATCAAGCTCGTCGTAGGAGCGCCGCCGGGAGGCACGACGGACACCGTCGCCCGCAGTATTGCGCAGCACATGGGCCAGGATTTAAAGCGCACTGTGTTGGTCGAGAACAAACCTGGCGCTGGAGGCAACATCGCGGCGGATTATGTGGCCAAGAGCACCGCTGATGGCAACACGTTATTGGTTACGTTCACCAGTTTTTCCATCAACGCCTCGCTGTATCGCAAACTGCCGTTCGACACGATCGAGGATTTCACGCCGATCAGTATGCTGGCGAATGTGCCCAGTGTCCTGGTCACGCGCAAGGATTTCCCGGCGCAGAACATGGCCGAGTTTGTTAAAGAAGTGAAATCGCATCCGGGCAAGTACACCACGGCGCTGGGGGCAATAGGCTCGTCGCTGCATATGGCCGGCGAGCGGATGAAGATGATGGCCGGGTTGGATATCTTGAACGTCCCCTACAAGGGGACGGCGCCTGCGCTCACGGACGTGCTGGGCGGCCAGGTGGATATGATGTTCGCGAGCTCAATGAATGCCTTGGCCCCGGTCAAGAACGGGACATTGAAAGCGCTGGGCGTGACGAGCACGGCGGAACTGCCGCAATTCCCAGGAGTGCCGCCGATCGGCGACACGATCAAGGGATTCGAGTCCAACGCCTGGTTCGCAATGTTTGGTCCGGCCGGCTTGTCGCCCAAGGTCGTTGCAGAGCTGAACAGCGCTGCGCGCAAGGCCGTGGATACACCGGATTTTCGTAAGCTGCTTGAGGCCGAGGCGGCAACTGCCGTGAGCAGCACGCCTGAGGAGCTAGGCGAATTCGTGCGTAAAGATATTGCACGATACGCAGAAATCGTGAAGTTCACGGGCGCGACGGTGGATTGATTCTTGCAGATCAGTGATTTGTGGAACGGATCGGCCGTGTCCCACATCGCGCCGACCACTATCGAGCCAAAGCCGGTGTAAGCCCTCGTTTTCAGCAATGCCGCACTGCGTCATAACAATGTACGTACATAATCACAAATAAGTGATATGTTTATGTACGGACGTTGGCGTAGATCAGCGCCCGAAACCACCAAATAAGGAGGCAGAGGATGCGTGGAGCAATAGCGGCGTTATTGCTGGGTATTGGATTGGGGGCAGGCACGGTGACGGCGCATGCGGCGTATCCCGAGCGCGGCGTCAAGATGATCGTGCCATATCCGGCCGGGCAGACGACGGATGTCATTGCCCGCGCTGTTGGACAGGAACTGAGTGACGCCCTGGGACAGGCTTTTTTTGTCGATAACCGAGGCGGCGCGGGCGGCATCATCGGCATGGAGGCTGCCAAGCGCTCGGAGGCGGATGGCTATACGTTGTTGATGACTGCCAGTGGACCTGTGGCAATCAACCCCGGGCTCTATAGCAAGCTGCCATACGATGCCCAAAAAGACTACGAGCCTGTTGCGTTGGTTGCGATGGTGCCGCTGTTTCTCGTAGTGCGCAAGGATTTTCCCGCCAACAACGTGCGTGAGCTGCTGGGCTATATCAAGCAGCATCCCGGCCAACTCAACTACGGCTCGGGCGGCAGTGGATTGACCAACCATTTGGCGATGGAAATGTTCAAGAGCCAAGCGGGATTGAATATGACGCATGTGCCGTATCGCGGGGCATCGGCCGCGTTGACGGGGCTGTTGAGCGGCGATGTGGCGCTGATGTTTGAGGCAGGTCCTGCTATCAAGCCGCATGTCGAGTCCGGTGCGCTAAAGGTATTGGCCGTGGGTGGCCTGGAGCCTGCGCGGGCGTTTCCGGACGTGAAGCCAGTCTCCGTTGAAGGCGTGCCGGGTTACGAAGCGCAAGCGTGGATTGTCTTGATGGCGCCCGCGGGCACGCCCAAACCCGTCATCGACAAGCTCAACGCGGTGACGCGCGATGTCGTGAGCCGCCCGGGTATCCAGAACAAACTCGCCGATTTGGGCGCAGACACGGTTTCAGTCAGCCCCGAAGACACGCGCGAATTTATCGCGCGAGAGATCTCCGTATGGGGCAAAGCGGTAAAGACCTCTAACGCCAAGGTCGATTGAATACCTGTTAACTTTTATGCAGGGTGGGATAGGGGCCGTCGTGCAATGCGTATTCGGACAGTATCTGGTCTCGTACGGCGCGTCGGCTGATCTTGCCTTGGGGATTGCGGGGCAGAGCCGCGATCGCGATGTGCGCGCGGGGATGTTTATAGCGTGCGAGACTCTCGACCTGCTGCCGTGCATGATCTGCCCAGAGGTCGTCGGCACGCTCTGCGACGGCGACGATGATCTCGCCCCAGTAGTCGGAGGGCAGTGCGACGACACAGATGTCGCCGCATCCTGGTGTGCCGGCGAGCGCGGCTTCGATTTCATCGGGATAGACTTTATAGCCGCCCGTCTTGATGACGTCGGCCATGCGGCCCAGCAGCCAGAGCCGTCCTCGTTCATCGATGCGACCCAAGTCGCCGGTGCGATGCCAGCCATCGGCGTCCGGTGCGTGGAAGCCGTCCTGATCGATATGGCCGACGTACATATGCGACGAGCGCAATTCGATCTCGTCGTGCGAGTTGATGCGCAGCTGTACGCCTGGTGCGGGCCAGCCCAGGCAAGCGCCTTCGCCGCTATCCGATGCAAAGCAGGCTTCGGTGGCGGCAGGATCCAGTACGGTGATGGGATTGACGTTTTCGCTCTTGCCATAGGTGACGCGAACGCAAGGGCCAAAGAGCGCACGTGCGCGCGCATAGAGGCTGGGCGTGAGCGTCTGGGTGCCGGTGAAAACGCAGCGTACGTTGGGGAAATGTTCGCCCTCAAAGGCCGCAGCGAGTTTTGCGAGCACGGTAGGAGGGGCGAATATCGCTTCGAGTTTGCCACTGCGCAATTCGCGGCCCACGGCCTCGAGGTCGACGCCATTGAGCAACACTGCTGTGCCGCCGTAGTCCAGCCATGCACGCGCCTGCATCGAGGCTCCATGCACATAGGGCGTCATCAACAATACGCGTGATCCAGGGCCGGGGGTAAAGGGCAACATGGCACGCAGCAGAACTGCTGCCAGCCAGCGGCGTCCCTGGTCATACACCAGCGCTTTGGGTTTGCCGGTGGTGCCCGAGGAAAAAATGATTCGACCCCAAGTATCGGCACGGACGGCGGGCAACACATCGGGATGGGGACGTGGTGCGATGTCTTCGCACAGGATCAGCCGGGCTCCCAGATCACTGACCGTGCCGGCATGGGCACGGTCAGTGATAATGTGGCTCATCGGGGCCAATTGTTGTCCCCATTGAATTTCCTGACGTGTGTAGGCGGCATTAAGATGCACCAGACAGACGCCGCTGATGGTGGCGCCATAATCTGCCCAGACCGCGTTGATACCATTGGGCAAGTAGATGCCGACACAGCCCCCTGGCTGTGCGCCATCGTTTAACAAGGCGTTCGCCAGCGCGTGGGCATGGGCATTGAGCGCCGCATAGTTCAGTGTGGCGTGGCCGTCGTCGACGGCCACCTGTTCAGGATAGCGTTGGGCCAGGGTATGGAGTTCGAGCGACCAAGGGATATCGTCGGTACGCGTCATCAGTCAGTTTCCAAACAGGGTGCGAATGTTGTCGATCTGAGCGAGGCTGGTCAATCGGTCATAGAGCGTGCCGGCCGACGGGATTGCTGCGGCATTCGTGCCGGCCTGAGCGCGCCATACGGCCAGGCAGTCATCGAATTTGGTACGCAAATCGGCTTCGTTCAGCGGCAAATGAGCATGTCCGCGTGCATAGCGGATTTCGCCTGAGCGGAAAATGCGGCCGTCTTGCATTTCGATGGTCACGGTGTCGTATAGGGCGAATGCGGCGTCTTCCGGATCCGGTGTCTCGACGATTTCGACGGCGACTTTGCGATAGAGCTCGTGCATGGCGGACTCGTTGACAAACTCGTCATTCAATTCCGCCAGCCCCACTTTACGTCGCATCAACGCAGCGGCTACGGCAAATTGCGCGCTGAATTTGGCTTCCAGTGCGGTGACGGGGGCCGCGTTGCGCAACATGGAAGCCTGGGCCGGGCCGATACCCAAGGTGATGTGCGCGACTTTGGCGGCATCCAGGTTTTCTGCATTCGCGATATCGAGAACGGCATCGATGACGCGATGGCCGGAATAGCAGACGGGGTATTTCTTGATGGACAGGCGCGTGGCCAGGATATGGGGGACGCCAGGCCGATAGGGACGTTCGCGATCGACATGACCATGCGGAGATAGGGCGGCCAGGAAACCCGCATGGTGCTCCAGTGCGTCGTTTGCCGCACTTAATCCCAGGCCGGCCAGCGTGACCGCTTCGAAGGCCAGGGCGCCGGCACGGCCTGCGTGCAGCGGTTTGGTCATGGTGCCGAAGTTCGCGACGAGGCCGCTGGCCAGGCTGGCGCTGATGGCCAGTGCGCGGACGATGTCGGAGGCTGGTAGTTTGCGCAGATAGGCCAGGGCTGCCGTTGCGGCGACAGTGCCGAATACCGCCGTGGGATGCCAGCCCTTGATGTGATACGGGTCAGATTCGCGCGAGGCCAGTTCCGCCCAAACTTCATAACCCACGACATAGGCGCGCAAACACTCGGCTCCTGAGGCGCCTCGTGCGTGAGCCTCCGCGAGAATGGCCGGCGTGAGCACGGTGCTGGGGTGGCCAGAAAGCGCGACGTCGTCGTAATCCAGTGCGTGACCTGCGACGCCGTTGACGAATGCGGCTTGCGGCGATGGCAGCGTCGCGCCGCCAAACCATAGCGGAGCGCTCTGTGTGCCGGACTGTAGCGTGGATCGCGCATACTCCATCGCGATACGCGTGACTGGCTCCTGATGTCCGGCGAGGGCGACGGCGATGGTGTCGGTCATGCCCTGGCGGGCAATGGCGATGGCCTCGCTTTCGCGGGTGCCCAAATCAGGCTGTGCGATGTACGTGGCCAACGCTTGGGTGAGTGCGTTCATGAGAGCTCCGTGAAATCCAGCGCTCAGAATGAGCGAGGCATGCCGAGGATGTGTTGGCCGATGTACGACAGGATCAGGTTCGTCGAGATCGGCGCGATCTGCAGCAGGCGGGTTTCGCGCCATTTGCGTTCGACGTCGTACTCGCGTGCAAAACCGAAACCGCCATGCGTTTGCAGGCAAGCCTCGGCAGCATGCCAGGCAGCTTCGGACGCCAGCATCTTTCCGATATTGGCTTCGTCCCCGCAGGGCATTCCCGCCTGGAACAAGGCAGCAGCCTTGCGCAGCATCAGATCGGCAGCCTGTGTTTCCGCATATGCCCGCGCGATGGGAAACTGGATGCCTTGGTTTTGGCCGATGGGGCGATCAAAGACTCGTCGATCATTGGCGTAGGCCACTGATGTGCGTGTGAACCAGCGCGCATCGCCGATGGCTTCTGAAGCAACCAGGATGCGTTCGGCGTTCATGCCGTCCAGGATGTAGCGAAATCCGCGGCCCTCTTGGCCGATCAAGCTGTCGGCAGGGATGCGCAGGTTGTCGAAAAACACCTCGGTGGTGTTGTGGTTGATCATGGCTTTGAGCGGGCGGATTTCCATCCCGTGACCCAAGGCGGCGCGTATGTCGACGAGAAAGACGGAAAGACCGTCGACTTTCTTTTCCACCTCGTCATAGGGGGTAGTGCGGGCCAGCAGCAGCATCAGATCGGATTGCAGGGCGCGAGAGGTCCAGACTTTTTGCCCATTGATGACATAGCTGTCGCCGTCTCGTACGGCCCGGGTTTTCAGGCGGGTGGTGTCGGTGCCGCTGGTAGGCTCCGTGACGCCGAAGGCCTGCAGGCGCAGTTCGCCGCGTGCGATGGCGGGCAGATAGCGTGCTTTTTGTTCGGCGCTGCCGTGGCGCAGCAGCGTGCCCATCGTATACATCTGGGCATGGCAGGCGCCCGCATTGCAGCCGGCAGCGTGGATTTCTTCGAGGATGACGGCAGCGGCGCGTAATGGCATGCCGCTGCCTTCGTATGCTTCGGGGATGAGCGCTGCCAGAAATCCCGACTCCGTCAATGCCGCGACAAATTCGTCTGGATAGCGGTTTTCTTCTTCCAGGCGGCGCCAGTATTCTCCTGGGAATTGCTCGCAAATGCGCCGTACGCTGTCGCGCACATCGGGAAAGTCTTCGCCCAAAGGCAACGAAAGACCTTCTGAAGAGGATGAAATCGTGTCCATAGCGTGTAGTCAGATGAGTTCGTAACGAGGGATTCAAGCGGCGAGGGCTTGACGGGCAGGGACAAAACCACGCGGCAACCCCGCGCGCGGCAGGCCGCCATACAAAGGCGCATCGGGCAGCGCGCGCTGCAAGACGCTGCGTACCTCTAATAGCGCCAAGAGGTCAATGCCCGTGTCTATGCCCATGGATTCCAACATGTAGGCAGCATCCTCCATGACGATGTTGCCGGTGGCGCCCGGTGCAAAAGGACATCCACCCAATCCACCGAGGGATGCATCGAAGGCCCGTACGCCACAGTCCAGGGCCGCCAATAGATTGGCCAAGCCGGTGCCGCGTGTGTCATGGAAATGAGCGGCCACAGGTAAATCGCCGACTTCGGCAAGAACAGCTTTGAACACCTTGCGCACCAGCGCCGGGTTGGCATAGCCCACGGTGTCCGGAATGATCAATTCGTCGGCGCCGGCCTCGACCAACGCGACGGCATAGCGAACGACATCACTCACAGGGACTTGCCCCTCGTACGAGCAACCCAGCGCAGTCGCTAACCCACCGCAGAGTATCGGCCGTTGCGCCTGCGGTTGGGCGCGTGCGAGCTCCACCATGTTGCGGAAGTCGGCCAAGGATTCTTCCCGGCTGCGGCGGACGTTTTTCATGTTGTGCGTTTCGCTCACCGACATGACGAAATTGATTTTGTGCACGCCTAACTCGATGCCGCGTTGCGCACCTCGTGAATTCGGCACCAGCGAGGCGACGGTCAGGCCCGGGATGCGCAGCGATTCCGTGGTGACCGCCTCGGCATCGACGAATTGCGGCAGCAGCTTCGGAGGGACATAGGAGGTGACTTCGATTTCGCTGACGCCGGCGGTCGCCTCGCGCCGTATCCATTCCATCTTGTCGGCGGTATCGACGAAAGTCGAGACGCTTTGCAGACCATCACGCAGGCCGACTTCGCGCAGGATGACTTCTCTGGACATGATGTTTTCCTTTGGCTGTTGGGTCAACGGCCCTTAAAGACCGGCTTGCGCTTTTCATTGAAGGCCAATACGCCTTCGCGACGGTCATCGGTGTCGATCAGATGGTTATAGGCCTCGATCTCGAAGCGGAACGCAGTGCGCAGCTCCATCTGCCCGCCATAGCGCACGGATTTCTTGATCTGACGAACGGACAGCGGGGCATTGCCCGCGATGACGTTGGCTGTCTCCAGCGCAGCTGGCAATACCTGGGCCGGCTCGTGCAGTGCGTTGATCAGGCCCCAATCCAGGCCCTGTTGCGCATCGAAAGGGCGGCCCGTCATCAGGATTTCTTTGGCGCGGCGTTCGCCGATGGCACGCGGCAGATTCTGTGTGCCGCCGGCGCCCGGCATGATGCCCAAGGTCACTTCGGTGAGCGCAAAACGCGCCTGACGGCTGGCGTAGACAAAGTCGCAGGACAGCGCCATTTCCAGGCCGCCGGCATAGGCATGTCCGTTGACAGCGGCGATCACGGGCAGCGGTAAATCCACTAATGTCCAGTACATGCGTTCGAACAGTTCGTGCTGACGCTGCCAGACTTCGCGGCTCATGCCATTGCGTTCTTTCAGATCACCGCCGCCGCAGAAGATGCGTTCCCCGGCGCCAGTCAGCACCACGCAGCGTACGGGGCCTGCATCCTCCGTCAGCCGGTTCCATACATCCAGCAAGTCATGGCCCATTTGAGTATTGAGGGCGTTGCCTACCTGCGGACGGTTGAGCGTGACGAGCAGGACGTGCTCGTTTTCCATGTGTAGGGTCAGGGTGTCGTAATGAGGAAATGCCTGGTTCATGAATGTGTCTCCGTGGGGGCAGTCTCGTGTGACGAAGTCTGGCCCAATAGTTGTTCGGTGTGCTGCCCCAGTGTGGGCGGACGAAAGCGTGGCTGTGGACGCTGTCCGTCAAAGCTGAGCGGCAGGCCAATGAAGTTCATCTCGCTGTCTGGCACGCGCTGCACCAGGCCCAGCGCCCGGGTCTGGGGGTGTGCCAGCATTTGATTCATGTCGTGAACGGGAGAGCAGGGCAGGCCGGCCGCCTCCAGTTTTTCTAGCCAGTAATGCGTGGGATGCTGTTCGAATATCTCGTCGAGCATGCCGTACAACGCGTCCTGGTGGTGCACTCGGCTGGGGTTGTCGGTAAAGCGCGGATCTGTGATCCATTCGGGATGACCCACCGTACGCGCCAAACTGCGGAACAGGCTTTCGCTGCCCGCCGCCACGACGATTTCACCATCGGCGGTGAGGTAGCCTTTGTAGGGGACGATGCTGGCCGTGCCCGAGCCATAGCGCGAGGGCGCTTCACCCGAGACCAATACCTGCGAGGCAATCAGCGACACCCAGGATGTGGCGGTTTCGAATAGCGACACATCGACGATACGGCCCTGGCCGGTGGCCTGGCGCTGCCAGAGCGCAGCCAGGATACCAATGACGGCCCACATGCCTGTGCCCATGTCGACGATGGACGCGCCCACGCGTACCGAGGGGCGGCCTGCCTCGCCCGTGGTGCTCATGATGCCCCCGAAAGCCTGCATCAACGGGTCGTAGCCGGGACGATGGCGTAGCGGGCCTGCGTGCCCAAAGGCGCCCATGTTGCAGTAGATCAAAGACGGCTTGAGCGCGAGCAATGCGGCCCCATCCAGGCCCAGCGTGTCGACCTGCCCAGGGCGCAGGTTCTGCAGGACGACGTCCGCGCGTTCGGCGATCAGGCGCTTGAGCGCGTCGGTCTGTTCCGCGTCGCGCAAGTCGCATACGACGGATTGTTTGTTGCGGTTGAGCGCCTGGAACATGGTGGAGGCGCCGTCTTGAAAGGGGGGCCCCCATGAGCGGGCGGCATCGCCGTCGTGTTTTTCCACCTTGATGACTGTCGCGCCCAATTCGCCGAAAATCTGCCCGGCAAACGGCGCGGCCACACTATGGCCCAGTTCAACCACGACCAGTCCCTTGAAGGGAGACGTGGCTGGCACACTATGGGTGGCAGCACTCGTTTGTTGCATGGATGAGGTCTCCGTCCTATCCCCTCATACGAGGGTTAAGCGTTTTATTTAATGTACGTACATTGATTACTTTACATCTAATTTAAATGTACGTACATTAACTTCATAGTCCGAGAGGGAATTGCATGCCATCGAAGAACAACAATCTTCCGGCCAAGCCGACACGCGCTACGCCACGCAGCAAGACACAGCCGCGATACGCGTGGCTGCATCAGAGCCTGCTCAATGACATCGTGGCGGGGAAATATCCTGTGGGATCGCTCCTGCCCACTGAAGCCCAGCTGAGCGCCACGTTCGGAGTGAGCCGGCATACGGTGCGTGAGGCAACACGCCGGCTGGTGGATACGGGAATGATCGTGCGATACCCGAGTATCGGCACGGTCGTGACCGCGGCCCAACCGGGGGCGGCGCAGCCGAGTTATATCGCCGGCCTGGGCACGATGAAAGACCTGTTGGCCTATACCGACCAGACTCGCCTGGAAGTCTTTGGCGAAACATTGGCCGTGGCTGATGACGCCATGGCGGAGTCATTGCGTTGCGAGCCAGGCTCGAAATGGCTGGTGTTTCACACCAACCGCTGCCTGGTTGAAAGCGGCCGTGTGATCTCGTACACGCGCGTGTTCATCCGGCCGGAATTCGAGGGAATCAAGCAAAAACTGCATGGCAATCATCCCAGCATCTACAAGATGCTGCAGGACGATTATGGTCAGGAGATCCACCGGATCCGCCAGCAGATCGAGGCCACGCTGATGCCTGAGAACGCATTGTTCCAGCTCGGCTTGGAAAGCGGCAGTCCTGCCCTGCGCATGCTGCGCGCGTATTTTGACCCGCAAGACCGTCTGCTGACGGTATCTGAAAACTTTTACATTGCCGATCGCTTCAAGCTGCAGACCGACTGGGAACGTGGAGACGAACCATGAGTTGATTCTCTTTCGGCGGGCTTGCCGCGTGCTCGGAAAAAAACGGACGGAGGAGACCATCCATGAAACGAGTACTCGCAGCACTGTTGTGCCTAGGCGCTTTGCTCCACGCACCCGCGCGAGCGGATTATCCGGATCGAGGCGTAAAAATCATCGTGCCGTTCCCGGCCGGTCAGACGACAGATGTGCTGGCCAGGGCAATCGGCCAACAGTTGACTGACGCGCTGGGACAGGCGTTCTTTGTTGATAATCGTGGAGGCGCCGGCGGCATCATCGGGATGGAGGGAGCCAAACGCTCAGAGGCCGATGGCTACACGCTCGTGATGGCCTCCAGTGGCCCGCTGGCGATCAATCCGGGGCTATACACCACGCTGCCGTATGACACGTTGAAAGACTTCACGCCGGTGTCGATGGTGGTGGTCGTGCCGCAGTTCTTGGTCACGCGCGCGGATTTTCCGGCGAATAATCTCAAAGAGCTTATCGATTACGTGAAAAAGCACCCGGGGCAATTGAATTACGGTTCGGGCGGTACGGGGTTGACGAACCATCTGACGATGGAAATGTTCAAGCATCAAGCGGACTTGAACCTCATGCACGTGCCGTATCGTGGCGCATCCGCTGCGCTGACCGGGTTGATGGCGGGGGATGTGGCGATGATGTTCGAGTCGGGGCCGGCCATCATGCCTCATGTGCAAAAGGGGACGCTCAAGGTGTTTGCCGTAGGCAGCCGAAACGGCTCGAAGGCTTTGCCCGATATCCCGACCATGGATCGTGCCGGCGTACCGGGTTTTGACGCGCAGACGTGGGCTGCATTGCTGGTGCCCAAAGGCACGCCGACACCCATTGTCGAGAAGCTCAACACGACTATGCAGCAGGCGTTAAAAGATAAAGCGCTGCAGGCACAGTTTGCGGCACTGGGGGCCGAAGTGATGCTGAGCTCTCCGGATCAGACCGGGACGTACATTCAGAATGAGATTGGCCGCTGGGGCGATACGATAAAGACCGCGAACGTGAAGCTGGAGTAACGGCGTCGGCGCCCAGGCCCAGAATGCGTGGCGTACAGCTCAGGCATGGGCGATCGAGGCCGCAACGATGCTCAGGTGATCGTGATCACTGCGTCAAGGTGGAAATGAACGCCACGGTGCGGGGGTCTTTCGGCCGGGTAAACAACTCGGCCGATGCGCCTGATTCGACCACGCGGCCATCCTGCAAAAACACGGCCTCGCGTGAGATCGCTGCGGCCAGGCGCAGGTCATGCGTGGCCATCAGCATCGTCATGCCCTCGCTGGCGAGTTGCTTGAGCACGTCGACCACCTCGGCCGCCAGGCCGGGGTCCAGCGCTGACGTGGGCTCATCGCATAACAGCACACGAGGCGAGGGGGCCAGCGCACGGGCAATGGCGACGCGTTGTTGTTGTCCGCCCGATAAATTCAAGGGCCAGGCGTTGGCTTTGTCTTGCATGCCGACTTTCGCCAGCAGTGCCTCGGCCCGCTCGCGGGCACGAGCCTTCGGCCATTTCTGTACGGTGATCAATCCCTCCATCACGTTATCGATGACGGTCTGGTGCGGAAATAACTGAAAATTCTGGAACACCATGCCTGTTTGCAGGCGGATGCGCTGTACGGCTTCGCGAGATGGTCTGTGTCCCGGCTCGAATTGCAGGACTTCGTCGCCTACGCGCAGCTTGCCGCTGTCCGGTATTTCCAGCAGGTTCACACAACGCAGCAACGTGCTTTTGCCGCTGCCCGACGGGCCGATCAGCGCGGTGACGCTGCCTTCGGCGAGCGCGACATCGACCTGGTGCAGCACGTGGTTATCACCAAAGTGTTTGTCGATCTGCGTGAGCGAGATCATCGTTTGCCCTCGCTAAAAACGGCATGCTGGCCGAAACGGCGTTCGAGGCGGGTCTGCGCGGCGGACAATACCGAGCTGAATATCAGGTAGATCAGGGCTGCCTCTGTATAGAGAATCAAGGGTTCATACGTGACAGCGGCAATGCGTTGAGCGGCCTGAAAAATTTCGGGTACCGTCAGTACGGCCGCCAGCGAGGTGTCTTTGACCAGCGAGATGAACGAGTTGGCCAATGGCGGCACGGCTACGCGCGCGGCTTGCGGCAAGACCGTGCGGCGCATGGCTTGGCCGCGGGTCATGCTGAGGGAGTAGGCTGCTTCCCACTGGCCTTTGGGGATGGACTCGATGGCGCCGCGGATGACTTCGGAGTTATAGGCGCCGACGTTCAAGATAAAGCCGATCAACGCGGCAGGCATGGGGTCCAGCACGATGCCTGCGTTGGGCAGGCCGTAGAAAATGATGAATAGCTGGACCAGCAACGGCGTGCCGCGGATCAGCCAGACATAAAAACGTACGATGGCCACCAGCGGCGCGGGCCCGAATAACCGGATGAGCGCCACGATGAATGCCAGGACCAATCCGCCCGCGAACGACAGCAGCGTCAGCGGTACTGTAAACACCAGCCCCGCATGCAGCAGAGGCCAGAATGAATCGATCATCAACTGCAACCAGGCAGGCACGATAGAAGGGTCCGTGTGAATGAGATCGCGGTGCGTCGTTGAGGGTAGAGGAAGACAGCATCATGCACGTGCTGCCTTCCGTCATGGTGGGTTTACTTCGCGGACAGGTCCGTGCCGAAGTATTTTTCCGAGATGGCTTTATACGTGCCGTCGGCCTTGATGTCTGTCAATGCCTTGTTGATGGCGGCGCGCAGCTCGGGGTTGTCTTTGCGGATCAGCACGCCGGATTCGCTGAATTCGGCGGTTTTATCGCTGGCGACAATTTTGGCTTTGGCGTTCGGTTTTTGCTTTTTGAAGTCCAGGAACGACAGGTTGTCGTTGATGGTGGCATCAACACGGCCGGAAAGCAGCAGGTCGATGGCCTCGTTAAAACCCTGCACGGCGATGACCTGGGCGCCATATTTCTGCGCCAGTTTGCCAAAGTTGCTGGTCAAGGTGTTGGCCGAGCGCTTGCCTTTGATGTCGTCAAAGCTCTTGATCTCGGTGTTGTCGTCGCGCACGATCAGCACCGCCTCGGAGGCGATGTAAGGATCGGAGAAGTCGTATTTGGCCTTGCGGGCATCAGTGATGCCAACCTGGTTGATGACGGCATCGTAGCGTTTGACGTCCAGGCCGGCGATCAGGCCGTCCCACTTGCCTTCGACAAATTCGGCTTTGACGCCCAGGCGTTCTGCAATGGCGCGGCCGATGTCTACATCGAATCCTGTGAGCTTGCCCGATGCATCGTGATAGCTGAATGGGGCATACGTGCCTTCGGTGCCGATCTTGATCGCGCCGGCAGATTTGATGCTGGCCAGATCATCCTGGGCGTGAGCGGAGACGGCGATGGTCAGGGGTAGCAGGCCGGCCAACAGAATCGAACGCAGGAGTTTCATAGGGTCACGCTCCGAGTGATGTTGTTATGAGCGCAGTGGCAGCCTTGTGAGCGACTCACTGCGCATAAACGACGACTCTAACAAGCTGCCTATTCTTCCACAACACATAAAAAATGTTGAAAATATTTCTTATAGTTATAAAAGCGTGTGTGCTGGCGCACCCCCTTGGGCTTGAACTGTTATCGGCTTGAGTTGGTGTGCAGCAGCCGCAAGCCATTGGCGACTACCAGGAGACTGGCGCCCACGTCGGCGAATACGGCCATCCACAGTGTGGCATGCCCGGTGGCGGCCAGCACCAGGAATACAGCCTTGATGCCCAGCGCCAAGATGATGTTCTGCATCAGAATACGGTGCGTGGCGCGCGATAGACGTACGAACTGCGAGATTTTGCGCAGATCGTCATCCATCAGGGCCACGTCGGCCGTCTCGATGGCGGTGCCAGTGCCCGCCGCGCCCATGGCAAAACCGATGTTGGCGCGGGCGAGCGCGGGGGCATCGTTGATCCCGTCACCGACCATGCCGACCTGGCCGCTGTCGCTCAGCTTGGCCTCGATGGCACGCTGTTTGTCTTCGGGCAGGAGTTCGCCGTGGGCCTCATCGATGCCGGCCTGTTCGGCGATGGCGCGCGCGGTGAGGCTGTTGTCGCCCGTCAGCATCAGGGTGCGCACGCCGAGCTCGTGCAAACTCGCAATGGCGGCTTTGCTGGTGGGCTTCAGGGTGTCGGCAACGGCGGCCACGGCCAGTATCCGGGTGCCGTCGGTCAGGGCAATCGCGGTTTTGCCTTGGGCCTCGTAGGTTTCGATTTGGGCCTGGATGTCTTGCGTTGCGACGTTCAGTTCCCGCATCAAGCGCAGGTTGCCCAGGTGCAGGGTCTGATCGCCAATACGGCCACGCACGCCACGTCCCAACAGGGCGGCAAAATCCTGTACCTCGGGCAGGGGGGCGTCGGGGTAGGCGGCGATGTAGGCCTGGGCGATGGCGCGCGAGACCGGGTGATCGGAACGCGCAGCCAAACTGGCCGCCAGGCGAGCCGCGGGGGATTCGAGCGCAGCGGCGAGTCCGGCATCGGCCGACGGGGCAGACCGGAAGATTGCGCCGGCTGGGACCATAAAGTCCGTGCAAACCGGCTTGCCATGTGTCAGCGTGCCTGTCTTGTCCAGCGCCAGCCAGGTCAGTTTGCGGCCTTGTTCGAGGTAAACGCCGCCTTTGATCAGGATGCCGCGCCGTGCGGCGGCGGTCAGGCCGCTGACGACGCTGACGGGGGTGGAAATCACCAGGGCGCAGGGGCAGGCGATGATCAGCAGGGCGAGCGCGCGATAGATCGCATCCATCCACGGTTGATCCATGAATAGGGGCGGTACGACGGCAATCAGGATAGCGAGGATGACCACGATTGGCGTGTAGACGCGCGAGAATCGGTCGATGAAGCGCTGGGTGGGGGCGCGCGCGCCTTGGGCTTGCTCGACGGCATGAATGATGCGTGCCAACGTGGTGTTGCCTGCGGCGGCAGTGACCCGATAGTCGAATGCGCCCGTGGTGTTTACCGTGCCGGCGAACACGGTATCGCCGACGGTTTTGTCGACCGGCAGGCTTTCGCCGGTGATCGCGGATTGGTCGATGGCGGAGGCGCCTTCGGCAATGATGCCATCAGCGGCAATACGCTCGCCCGGACGCACGCGCACCCAATCTTCCAAACGGAGTTCCGCGACAGGGACTTCTTTCCAGGATCCATCGGGCTGGCGTGCGGTGGCCACCTGCGGGGTGAGCGCCAACAGGTCTCGTACGGCGTTGCGCGCTCGGTCGAGCGCGCGGGCCTCGATGAGCTCGGCGATGTTGAACAGCACCATCACCATGGCGGCTTCGGGCCATTGGCCGATGAGGACGGCACCGGTGACGGCGATACTCATCAAGGCATTGATGTTGAGGTTGCCGTTGCGCAGCGCGATCCAGCCCTTGCGATAGGTGCCCAGGCCGCAGGTCAGAATGGCAGCCACCGCCAGGACAGCGCTGATTGCCGTGGGCAGAGACGCAAAATGCGCTGCTTCGGACAAGAGCGCCAGTACGCCGCCCGCGGCCAGCATATAGCCGGTGCGCGAGGAGGGCTTCTCCGGTGGTGCTGACCCGCCGGCATCGTCCTGCGCGAGGACCTCGGGGGTCATGTCCAGCGATTTGATAGCGCTCACGATGGAGTCGAGCAATCCTTCGGCATGCACGACAGTCAAAATGCGCTGCATCAGGTTGAAGTGAACGTCGTGCACGCCCGACAGCCTGTCCAGTTTTTTGCGGATCAGCGTTTCTTCGGTGGGGCAGTCCATTTGACCGATGCGCAGGCGCGTCAGTTGCTGACCGGGGCCTGCGGTCAGGGTCGATACGCTCGGGGCCGGCGCCCCGGCGGCACAGCAACTGCGTTCGTTGCTCTCGTGGGTATGGTCGGCGTGGGCAGCTGTCTTGTCACTGCCGTGGCTGTGCGCATGACCATGGCCGTCGCAGGAGGCGTGCTCGTGGGCGGTTGCCGAATCGTGTTCGTGGCTGCCGCCGCAGCAACTGCGATGAGAGGCGGACGAATTAGGCATAGGTCAAATTCCGTCTATGTCAGGAGAGTAGAGCCTATTTCACACCCTGGAGTTACTATAGGGTCAAGCGTTTGAATTCGTGTTTGCTCTCATGTGGGGTGCAGGTTGAGTTTCTGCATGCGCGCCAGGGGAGCCTGAAGGAGGTCCAGATGAAAATCGGTGAACTCGCCAAAGCCGCCGGCACGACGGTCGAAACCGTGCGCTATTACGAGAAAGAGGGGCTATTGCCCGAGCCGGAGCGTGGTATGAACAATTACCGCAGCTATGGCACGCCGCATCTGGAGCGGCTGCTATTGATCCGCAATTGCCGGGCGTTGGATATGACGCAGGAAGAAATTCGGACGATTCTGCAGTTGGCGGACAATCATCAAGCGGGCTGCGGCCCGATCAATGAGCTGTTTGACGCCCATATTGCCCACGTCGATGCCCGGATTACCGAGTTGATGCAGCTCAAGACGCAATTGGCCGAGATACGGCAGCGCTGTCTCTCGGCTCACCCGGATGCCGAAGACTGCGGGATTTTGCACGGTTTGTCCGAGATGCAGGTAGAAGAGCGGCCTGCGCGGCATACCCACTTGGGGTGAGGGGATTTGCTCTGAATGATCGCTCTCGGGACGCGAAAGGCGCTGGGTGCGCGCAGCTTGTCAGCAATGCGGACCTGGGAATTCAGGGAACGGTGCTTACCTGAGGGTATGATGAGAATGTTTCTCGACTGAGTTCTTTGTCGTCAAGCCGACGTTCAGCCTCAAGGCGACTCGCCGGCAAAAGGCTCGGGATAGCTTTTTTAATTTGATGGGTTGGACCATGACTGTTGTTTCTCCTTTGCATGCGTTGGCTTCGCGCCGTTCGATGAAGTTTCTGCGTGCGCCCGCGCCTAAGCAGGAAGAACTGGATCAAATCTTGCAGGCAGCGATGAGCGCGCCTGATCATGGCAAGCTGCGTCCCTGGCGTTTCGTGCTGATCCGCGGCGAGGCGATTGGCCGACTGGCCGATTTGGCGCTGGACGCGGTCAAACGCAGCGGCGATCCCCGTATGACGCCCGAGAAAGAAAAATCCGTGCGGCAATGGATGAGCGAAGTGCCGCTGTTCATCGGTCTGGCGCACAAAATCGATCACGACAATCCGAAGGTGCCCGAGCAGGAACAACTGCTGGCCACGGGGGCGGCAGTGATGAATATCCTGAACGGTGTCCATGCGCTGGGCTACGGCGCGTTCTGGAGTACCGGGATGGGGACCTATCTCGAGGAGGTCCAGAACGCCTTGGGCCTGGATGCGTTGGACTACCGTTTCCTGGGATTTTTGGCGATCGGGACCCCGGGGTGCGCAGTGCCGACTGTAGAGCGGCCGGATTTCCGGGAATTCGTGACCGAATGGACCGGGCCGGTCTGATCATCATTGAGTCATATGGCCAACGCGAACCGTTGCGATCGCGCTGACCATACCCTACCAAAACCCCGAAAGCGAGGCCGGTCGCGGTCTTTCGTGGTGGACCTCGGAGGGCGCTAACGGCGGCCGTCGATATACGGCCGGGCTTGCAGGATCAGGATCTTGTCGCCTTGTACGGCCCATTCGATATCCTGGTCGATGTTGCCCAGCCGTTGTTTGATCTGTTTGCCCACGGCCGCCAATCGCACGATCAGGGCGTCGTTCAGGACCTGGCGTTCGCCCTGGATGGGGACCTCGCGTACACCGCCTGAGGCGTTCGCGACGAGTTGCGTGTCCTCTGCGGAACGGCTCAGCACCTGCACGGCTTTGGACCAGCTCGAATACATAACCTGTTCGGCCTGGCGCTTGCCTTCGACGACTTTGATTCCCAACCCGCGTTTGGCCGAGAGGTAGGTGACGTACCGCCGCGAGGCATCAAAGGGATCGCGCGTGATCATGACGCCCGAGCTGTCCGATGCGGCGGCCAGTTGTACCAGGACGCCCATCACAACGCTGTCATGCGGCATGCCGGCAGCACGCCGCGCCTCGTAGGCCTCGAAGTTGTAGACCGAGGCCCACACGGCCAGCACGGCCTGCGTGAACGCGTCGGTGTCGGTGACGTTGGGAACCGTGGTGTACAGGCCTGCGCCGCTGAAACCAGGCAGGTCCTCGGAGTTCGAAGAGCTGCGCACGAAGACGCCGCGCCCTTGTAGTTGGCTTTGCCAGCGTTGCTGCCAGGTGGCGATGAGGGCCGGGTCGGGACGGGCCTGAATGATGTCTCGTCGCAGGGATGCCAATTCGGCACGGCGTACGGTGGCGTCGTTGATAAAGTCGGGGCGTTGCTCCAGCGCTGCCACGCGTTCGGGAACACGCAGCTGATGCATGAATGCTGCGTATTGCGCGAATGGGATGCAGAAGCCATCGGGCACGCTGGCCGCGGGGGCCAATGCCGACGAGAGCGCGCCCAGATTGGCCGCTTTCACACCACAAAAGCGGCTGTCCCGTGTCTTCAGACCGGCCAGCGGTTTGACCGTTTTGACCGTGAGATCGGGTTTGGGCAGCGTTGCGTTGATGGGTTTGGACGCAGCGGCCTGAGGTTGAGCGATACGTTGCAGGTGGTAGCCGTTATGGGTGACGCTGAGCTCCACCCATTGGCCGTCATAGGCGCGTAATGCGTTCACGGCATCACGGACATAGGCGTTGGGGATGCGCCATCCTTTGGCCAGCAGATTGACGTGCGACAACACGGTGGATGGACGCTGAGTGATCAGGCCGGCGACGGGTGAGAGCGCGATCGGGACTTCGCCCAGGACCACAATATCGGTGGGGGCGATGTCAGGCGTGTTTTCCACTGACTGGATGATGCGCAGCTTGCCTTGTGCGCGTCCTTCGTTCAGCGGCAGAAAGGATTGCTCGCGGATCAGCGTTTCTTGGGTCACGAACGGCAGGCCGGCCAATTGGGCGGCGTGCTCGTGCTCTGTCGAATTGGTCTTGAAACGGAGAGGCGCGTAAAAGGCCGCACGCAGGGTGCTGTCGGTCAACCGCAGGAGGTCGAGCGTGAGGCGGTCGCCTTCCCAGAATTCGTAGGTATAGCCCGGCAGGTCGCGTTGCCAACTGATGGTGCCGAACAGGAACCGACGGTTCGGCGAGCGGTACTGGGCGTTCAGCGTGCCCTTGTCCAGGTCGCGCTGCAGGCCCTGTTGCCGCACGAAGTTTTCATGCAGATCGAATCGTGGGGTGTTGACGTAATAAAGCCGATTACCGCGCTTGCGGTCGATGACGAAGATCACATGGGGGATTTCCAGTGGCGTGCCGGCGTTGTAGACGCGGGCGAGCTGTTGGAAATCGGCCTCGGTCCGGATCTGGTTTAGAAAAGCCGGCGCGCGATTAGATGTTGCCGCTCCGGTTGTGCCGTTATTTGGCTCGGTTGAGGCTGAGCCGGACTCGGGCGGCAGGAGCTGCCGCTTGCTTTCTTCATATGAAGAGGGTTTGCGCGCAGTCTGCGCGAGGGTGAGGGGGCTGATGAGCACCGTTAGCAGAGCCAGGCCAGCCGCGACGGCGCGAGCGTAACGAATCATGAACGTGATGCGAGTTGAGCGGAAAGGGCGGCTGACGGCCGGCCGGGATGTTGGTGCTGGGACCGCGGGACGAGATATTACCGTGACTCGGGACGGCCTATCGAGAGAAAAAACGGGTGTCGAATACAGTGGGGGATACGACGAGGCCCCTGAATGCCACCCCGGTAACGAGCGACATAAAGGGGCCTCGTGATAAGGCAGGTTTACGGGAAATCAGCCTTGCTGTGCCGTTTCCGCCAGGACGCGTTGGGCTTCTTCGGCGACGCGTTCGGGGGCGGTGCCGCCAATGTGCTTGCGTGCAGCCACCGAGCCTTCCAGGGTCAGCACCTGGTGGACGTCCTCGTCAATGCTGGCGTGGTAGGCCTTCAGGTCGGCGGTGGACAGGTCGGCCAGGTCGCAGCCGCGTTGTTCGCAGTCGCGCACGGCATGGGCTACGACTTCGTGCGCATCGCGGAAAGGCACGCCGCGTTTGACCAGGTAGTCGGCCAGATCGGTCGCCGTGGCAAAACCTTGCAATGCGGCAGCGCGCATGTTGTCCGATTTGACCTTGATGCCGCCAGCCATGTCGGCAAAGATGGTCAGCGTGTCGCGCAGGGTGTCTGCGGTGTCGAACAGGCCTTCTTTGTCTTCCTGGTTGTCTTTGTTGTAGGCCAGGGGCTGGCCTTTCATCAGGGTCAGCAGGGCGACCAGATGGCCGTTGACGCGTCCGGTTTTGCCGCGTGCCAACTCGGGCACATCGGGGTTTTTCTTTTGAGGCATGATCGAGCTGCCGGTGCAGAAACGGTCGGCCAGGTCGATGAAGCCCACGCGCGGGCTCATCCATAGGACCAGTTCCTCGGACAGGCGCGAGACGTGCGTCATGATCAGGGCGCCCGCGGCGCAGAATTCGATGGCAAAGTCGCGGTCGGATACGGCGTCCAGCGAGTTGCGGCAGACGCCGTCAAAGCCGAGCGTCTGGGCCACGCGTTCGCGATCGATCGGGAACGAGGTGCCGGCCAGGGCGGCTGCGCCCAGCGGCAGGCGGTTGACGCGGCGGCGGCAGTCGGCCAGGCGCTCGGCGTCGCGGCCGAACATCTCGGCGTAGGCGAGCAGATGGTGGCCAAACGTGACCGGCTGGGCGACTTGCAGGTGAGTAAAGCCGGGCATGATGGTGCCGGCGTGTTCCAGGGCGACAGTGGCCAGCGCATGGCGCAGTTGGCGCAGCAAGTCGATCAGGTTGTCGATTTCGGCCCGCAACCAGAGGCGGATGTCGGTCGCGACCTGGTCGTTACGTGAGCGGCCAGTGTGCAGGCGTTTGCCGGCATCGCCCACCAACTCGACCAGGCGTTTTTCGATGTTCAGGTGGACGTCTTCGAGGTCGAGCAGCCATTGGAAGCTGCCGGCGTCGATTTCGGACAGGATCTGGGTCATGCCGCGCTGGATGTCGGCCAGGTCCTGGGCGTTGATGATGCCCTGGGCGGCCAGCATGTCGGCGTGCGCCAGCGAACCCTGGATGTCGTAGCGCGCCAGGCGCTTGTCGAAATCCACGGACGCGGTGTAGCGTTTGACGAGATCGGAAACCGGCTCAGAGAACCGGGCGGACCAGGCTTGCGCCTTGTTGGCGAACTGGTTTTGGTCGGAGTTGGGTGTTTTTGCCATGATGGGCAGGATTATAGAGCCAGGGCGGGGACCGCGGATGACGGGATGCCCGGCTGCGGTCCCGCGATCCCGTAGACCCAGGCGAGGACGACTTGTTGGATAATTTCGCCATCCGCAATGACGAGGGAGTCTAGGCTTTGGATTGGGATCGCTTGGTGGTCAGACTGGGAGAGTACGTACCTCACGAGGCGTGGGCACAAACGCTGGTGGGCATCGGCGTATTGGTCGTGACGGCGTTGATCGCGCAGTGGGTGGTAGCGCGGATCGTGCTGTTCTGCGCTCATCGGTTGCTGATTCTGACCGGGCGTGAAAACTGGGACAAGGCGCTGCATCGGCGGCGTGCGTACCACAATGCCTGGTATGCCGTGCCATTTGCGGTGGTGTCCTTGGGCGTAGGCCTCGTGCCGCACATGGAACAGGCCGTCAGTGTGGTCGGCCGGCTGGCGCATGCGGCGGCGTGGATCTGTGTCTTTATGGCCATTGGCGGCGTGCTCAGCGCGTTGCAGGATACCTATTCGGCGACGACGCGGGCGCAAACGCGCTCGATCAAGGGCTATATCCAGATCGGCAAGCTGATGCTGATCGCCATTTGCACCGTGTTGGTGCTGTCGATTGTGCTGGACCGTTCGCCGCTCTGGATGATTTCCGGCCTGGGGGCGCTTTCTGCCGTATTGCTGTTGGTATTCAAGGACACTTTGCTGTCTTTTGTCGCCAGTACCCAGTTGACCTCTAACGATATGCTGCGCATCGGCGATTGGATCGAGATGCCGCAGGCCAATGCCGACGGGTTTGTGCGCGATATCGCTTTGCATACGGTCAAAGTGCAAAACTGGGACAACACCGTGACGACGGTGCCCACCTATAAGTTATTTTCGGAAAGCTATCGCAATTACCGGCAGATGTTCGAGTCGGGCGGGCGGCGGATCAAGCGTACGTTGCGGGTCGATGCGACCTCGGTGCGCTTTCTGACCGATGATGAGGCCCAAGGGCTGATGCGGTTTCGCCTGTTGCGGGATTATTTGACCGCCAAACAAACGGATTTACAGCAGTCCAATAGCCAACTGGGCGGTGAGCTGGCCCTGGTTCCTGCCAATCGCCGCCGGTTGACGAATATCGGCACCTTTCGCGCGTACGCGCTGGCATTCATCAAGCAGCATGCCGAAATCCGCCACGACATGGCCCAGATGGTGCGCATGATGGAGCCCCAGTCAGATGGGATTCCCATCGAGGTGTATTGCTTTTCGGCGCTGACGGCCTGGGTCGAATTTGAGCGGATTCAGGGCGATATTTTTGATCATATGCTGGCAATTCTGCCCGAGCTGGGTCTGCGCCTGTACCAGCAGCCCTCGGGGGCAGATGTCGGTGCCATGGGCGACGGGTTGGGGCGGGCCATCCAGCAGGAATTAATGCGAGAACGCGCCCTGCAGGGGCATCCGGCGTCGGTGGAGGCGGGCTGGGAGCCAGGCGGTGGCGCAGGCATGCGATAATTTTTTCCTTTTGTCTTCAACCGATTGGGAATCCCCATTTTGGAACCGTCGTCAAACCGCGTTGCCCGCGTTGGAATCGCGCAGATCAACGCTTATGTGGGTGATGTTGCCGGTAATGCCGCCCGAGTGCTCAAGGCCGCCCGTTCGGCGCACGAGCAGGGCGCCGATATTCTGGTCACGCCCGAGCTGGTGCTGACGGGCTATCCGCCCGAGGATTTGCTGCTGCGGCCGCATTTTGTTGATAGCCAGGAGGCCGCGCTGGATCAGTTGCGCCGGGATGCGGCTGGCCTGACTGGGCTGCATCTGGTGGTCGGTCATGTGCTGGCTGAGGGTGAAAACCTCTATAACGCGGCCACAGTCCTGTGCGAGGGGCGCGTGGTTGGGGTGTATCGCAAGCGCGAATTGCCGAATTATTCGGTTTTCGACGAGCAACGCTATTTCACCGCTGCGGATGACGCGCTGGTCTTTGAGGTCAAAGGCGTGCGTTTCGGCGTCAATATCTGCGAAGACATCTGGTTCGCAGGGGCTCCCCGGGCGGCGGCACAGGCCGGGGCTCAGGTGCTGCTGGTGCCTAACGCCTCGCCTTACAATACGGGCAAGCAGGACGAGCGTCTGCACGTCGCACGCCGCTGTGTGCAGGACACCGGTTGTGCGGTGATCTACGCAAATATGGTGGGCGGGCAGGATGAGCTGGTGTTCGACGGCGCTTCGTTCGCCCTGGATGCCCAGGGGCAACCGGCCGCGCGCCTGCCGGACTACACCGAGGGCGTCAACGTGGTCGAGGTGGATGCAGGGGGCGCTGTGCGGCCGGTGTCCGCCCATGCTGACGTCAAGCCCTATTGCCTCGAAGAGCAAGTCTGGAATGCGCTGGTGCTGGGCGTGCGGGATTACCTGGGCAAGAACGGCTTTCCGGGCGCCATCATCGGGCTTTCGGGCGGGATCGACTCGGCCGTAGTGCTGGCCGTGGCGGTCGATGCGCTGGGCGCCGAGAACGTGCGTACGGTGATGATGCCGTCGCGCTACACCGCAGATATCTCCCAGACTGACGCGACTGATATGGCGCAGCGGCTGGGCGTGCAACACGACGATATCGCCATTGCCCCGGCCTTTGAGGCCTTCGAGAACATGCTGGCGCCGCAGTTTGCCGGCCTGCCCATCGATGCGACTGAGGAAAACATCCAGGCGCGCGTGCGTGGGACCTTGCTGATGGCGCTGTCGAACAAGACGGGCCGACTGGTGCTGACCACCGGCAACAAATCCGAGCTGACGACGGGCTATTGCACGCTGTATGGCGATATGGCGGGCGGCTTCGCGGTGATCAAAGACGTGCCGAAAACGCTGGTTTATCGACTGGCTGAGTGGCGTAACCGTGAAACGGAGGTCATCCCGCGGCGCATCATCACGCGCCCGCCCTCGGCGGAATTGCGGCCGGATCAGACCGACCAGGACAGTTTGCCGCCGTATGACATTCTGGACGGCATCATGGAGCGCTATATGGAGCGCAATGAGTCGGCGGCCGAGATCGTTGCTGCAGGTTTTCCGCAGCCGGCAGTCGAGCAGATCGTGCGTTTGATTCGCATCAACGAATACAAGCGTCGGCAGGCGCCTCCGGGGCCCCGTATTACGCCGCGGGCGTTTGGCCGGGATTGGCGCTATCCTGTCACCAATGGATTTCGGGAAACCGTTTAAGTTTTTTCTTCAGGATCAGAATAACGTGAAACAAGTCACTGCCATTATCAAGCCATTCAAGCTCGACGAGGTGCGCGAAGCTCTCGCCGAGGTCGGCGTCAGCGGCCTGACGGTTACCGAGGTCAAGGGGTTTGGCCGCCAGAAAGGGCATACCGAGTTGTATCGGGGCGCTGAATATGTGGTCGACTTCCTGCCCAAGATCCGTGTCGAGGTGGTGTTGGGCGACGATATGGTCGATCCCGCGATCGAGGCCATCATCAAGGCCGCCCGTACCGGCAAGATCGGCGACGGCAAGATTTTCGTCTCGCCGGTCGAACAGGCTATTCGTATCCGTACGGGTGAGAACGGTGAACAAGCCCTGTAAGTGACAGGCGCCAGGGCTTGGACGAGCCCGGCGCAATGTCGACGGGAGGGATGCGTTCCCTCCTTTAACGCACGAGCTGATTCATATCCAGGATCGGCATCATCACTGCCAGCACAATCAGCAGCACAAAGCCGCCCATGATCAAGATCAGCATGGGTTCCAACAGGGCGGTCATCGCCATGGCGCGGCGTTCCAGGTCGCGCGACAGGTTCTGCGCACCACGTTCCAGCAGCTCCGGCAGACGGCCGGTTTTTTCGCCGCTGGCAATCAGGTGAATCAACAAAGACGGAAAGACTTTTTGCGCGGCGAGCGCGGCGGCCAGCGGTGCGCCTTCGCGTACGCGCTCTGTGGCTTCGTCGACGGCGTTGCGCAGTCGATCATTGCCCAGCGTACGGCGCGCGGCATTTAGCGCACCCAGCAGGCTGACGCCGCTGCCGCTCAAGATTGCCAGTGTCGAGGCGAAACGGGCGACATCCACGCCCAGCACGAACTTGCCAGCCAACGGCATGCGCAGCAAGCGGGCATGCCACGCTATGCGGCGCGCGGGCGAGCGCAATGTCAGACGCCATAAAGCAAACAGGGCGGCACAGGCGACGCCGGTGATCAAGCCCCAATCACGCACAAAATCACTGAGCGTGAGCATGACCCGTGTCAACAACGGAAGTTGCTGGTGCGCATGATCAAACGCGGTGATCACTTGCGGCACGACATAACCCAATAGGAATGCCACGATCACGACAGATACACAGGCGACGACGACGGGGTAGATGAAAGCCGTCATCACTTTGCTGCGCAGGGCATTGCGTTCTTCGATGTAATCGGCGAGTTTTTCCATGACCTGCGCCAGATCACCGGATTCTTCGCCAGCGGCAACCAGTGCCCGATAAATCTCCGGAAAGTCGCGTGGGCGAGTGGCCAGTGCATCGGCCAAGCGGAATCCCGCGCGAACTTCGTCGCGTACACCCGTCAGCGCGCCAGCGACGTGCCGGCTTTCGGCTTGCTCCAACGTCGCGCTGAGCGCAGCGTCCAGCGGCAGGCGGGCTGCCAGCAGGCTGGACAGCTGTCGAGTCAACCATGCCAGTTCGCCATCGGACAGGCGACGCTGCAGGACGCTGGTGCCCGCAGCATGGCGAGAGGCCGCGAGCGTCGTGGACAGCGGCAACAAACCGCGGGCGCGCAATTGGTTGCGTGCACCGCGTTCGGTTTCAGCATCGAGGGTGCCGTGGACAATCTTTCCCACCAGATCGGTGGCTTCATAGCGAAATGAGGGCATGCAAAAAGAGCCTGGAATTTCTTGAATTTATAGGCCGTCAGATTGACGCTGAATTATGACAATGGTGTTGCAGGGGTACCCCGTATACTCGGCCGCGAAATTCATCGTCTTGAGCCATTTATTTGCTGTCGGCACGCATTGCCCCAATCGGAACAATCACATTCTCTGTCATGAAAATGTCATGTCCAAGGCGCAATGTCGGGCGTTTTGTCTCGCGGTCGGATGGCAGTGAACAGGTGATTCGTTCATTGTTTTCAGGTGGGTTTCACCCGTTGATTTGTTGCATGTTTGTTGCTGCTGATCGTTGTCTTTTTACGTTTTTAGTCACCGAGAGTTCATGCGTCGCGTTCGAAAAACTACTCTGGCCTGTCTGCTTGCCATCGCTCAAGTCGCGATGCCTTTGCCGGTCGTCTACGCTCAGGCGCAGGCCACTAATGACAAGGTGAGTTTGAATTTTGTCGATACGGATATCCCTGCCGTATTGCGTGCCTTGTCGTTGTTCACGCAACGCAATTATCTGGTGGATCCACGCGTCAAGGGTAAGTTGACGCTGGTGTCGGACCGCCCCGTTGATCGCGCGACCGCGCTGAATATGTTGGCGGGTTCCTTGCGCATGCAGGGGTATGCGATTGTGGAGGTCGACGGCGTGACGCGTGTGGTGCCGGAGTCCGATGCCAAACTGCAGGGCAGTCCGGTCGTCACCGATGCGCTGCGCCGCACGGGTGCGCCTGCGCCAGTGTCGGTGGCCGAGTTTGCGCGTGGGGCGCAACGCAGTGAGATCGTGACGCGTGTGTTTTCGTTGAAATACGAGAACGCTGCGAATCTGTTGCCGGTGCTGCGCCCGTTGGTGCCGCCCAACAACCCGATCAATGCTTATCCCGGCAACAATACGCTGGTCGTGACGGATTACGCGGACAATCTGGACCGCATCGCTCAGGTGATCGCGCGTGTGGATGTACCCAGTGCGATCGATACGGATGTCGTGGCCGTGCGATACGGGGTGGCCAGCGATCTGGCGTCGCTGGCGACACAGTTGCTGGATGCGCAGAACAGCGATCAAACGCAGCGTATATCCATGGTGGCGGACCCGCGTACCAATAGCGTATTGATTCGCTCTGGCAGCCCGGCGCGTACTAAATTGGCACGCGATCTGATCAATAAGCTGGATTCGGAGCAATCCCGGCCCGGCAATCTGCACGTGGTGTATCTGCGCAACGCGCAGGCAGCGCGCCTGGCCGAAGTGCTGGGTGGGTTGCTGAACAGTCAGTCTTTGAATGCGGCGAATGCCGCCAATGCGATGGCAGGTCAGACGACGGCGCCGGGCAACAACACCGGCACTAGCAGCAATCGCAATACCTCATCGCGTAATACGTCGTTGAACCGTAGTTCGACCGGTAGCGGCTCCAGCAGTTCGTCTGGCAACTCGCTGAGCATGGAACAGATTGAGCGCGATACGAGCTCATCTCAGGCCGTGTCGTATTCCGGCGGGGGCGCTACGATCCAAGCGGATCCGTCGACCAATACCCTCATCATTTCGGCGCCCGAGCCGCTGTACCGCAGCCTGCGCGAAGTGATCGATCAATTGGATCAGCGTCGCGCGCAGGTGCTGGTGGAAAGCTTGATTGTCGAAGTCAACGACGAGGCGGCGGCAGAGTTCGGTATCCAATGGATGACGGGCAGCGGCAATCTGAACGATGGCAGCGGCTTTGTCGGCGGGACAAACCTCGGCGGCAGCGGTATCGGCACATCGTCTACGGGCGCTACGACGATTGACCAGTTGGCAGGCGGTCTCACGCTGGGGGTGGTCAAGGGCACTGTGGATGTATTGGGCAATGAGATCATCAATCTGGGTGTATTGGCGCGGGCACTGAACGATACAGGCAAAGCCAATATCCTCTCTACGCCGAATCTGCTGACCTTGGACAACGAGTCTGCCAGCATTTTGGTCGGACAGACCGTGCCGTTCGTGACGGGGCAATATGTGACCTCCGGCAGTGACGGCAGCAGCAATCCGTTTCAAACGATCGAACGCGAGGATGTCGGCCTGAAACTGAATATCCGCCCGCAGATTTCCGAAGGTGGCACGGTGAAGCTGGATATTTACCAAGAGGTCAGCAGCATTGACCAGGCGAGCTCCAGCGAGACCACGGGCATCGTCACGAACAAGCGTGCCATCGATACCAGCGTGCTGGTCGATGACGGCCAGATCATAGTGTTGGGAGGCTTGCTGGAGGATAGCGTCACGACGACGACCAGCGCCGTGCCGGGCTTGAGCGAGATTCCCATACTGGGGGCATTGTTCCGCTACGACTCGCGGGCGCGCACCAAAAAGAATCTGATGGTGTTCTTGCGGCCTTATGTGGTGCGTGACAAGCGCGACAGCGCGAATGTGACGGTGAATCGCTATGACTATATGCGCCGTTTGCAGAGCCAGGCGCAACCCGGCAAACATTGGCTCCTGCCTGATATGCAAGCGCCGTTATTGCCGCCGGCGAATGTACCGGCGGTGGGTGGCGCTGATTACGACATGCGCCCGGAAGCGCTGGCCACCACGATGCGCCGTGAGCCGCCGACAACGGTGCAGACGTTTGCCGTGCGTCAGTTTCCGCAGCCATTTGGGGGCTCGGATCCGAGCTTGCCTATTCGGGCGAGCCTGCCCTTGGGCGTCAGTATCGCGACGGATCCTTCGGCACTCTATGCAGAAAAGGAATCGAACACGACGGTTCTGCAATTTGCTTCTGTCCAGGACGAGGCCGAAGCGAAGCGTATTGTGCAGCGTGTGCGCACCAGTGGCCTGAATGCTTATTCCCAGGTAGGGCCCGGCGGGCAGGGATACGTGGTACGTACGGAATTGGCACGCGATGCGACGACGGTCGATACTGCTGTTGCACTGTTGAAGGAACTGGGTTTCCGTCCCGAGCTGGTGACACATCTGTGAACGCCTATCCCTTGCCTTACAGTTGGGCCCGCGCGCAGCGCGCGGTGCTGCTATTGCGGCCAGGAGCGTCGAAACTGACGACGAGTCCGCGTACGCCATCGTGGGCCATACGCGAGATCCTGCGTTGTCACGGTGAAGTGCCGGTGACCGAGGTGTCGGACGATGCCCTGGAGACCTTGTTGAATGCGGCTTACAGCGATACCGCCGATGCGGCCTCGGTGATGGGCGTGGCGGAAAACGAGATCGATCTGGACCGTCTGATGCAGGATATTCCAGAGGTCGCCGATCTGCTGGAAACCCAGGACGATGCGCCCGTCATCCGCATGATCAATGCCTTGTTTGCGCAGGCGGCACGTGACGGTGCGAGCGATATGCACATCGAGCCTTATGAGACGCATTCGGTGGTGCGTTACCGCGTAGATGGTGTTCTGCGCGATGTCGTCAGTCCGCGCAAGGCGCTGCATTCGGCGCTGATCTCGCGTATCAAGATCATGGCGCATCTTGATATCGCGGAAAAGCGTTTGCCGCAGGATGGCCGTATTGCGTTGCGTGTAGGCGGGCGTCCGATTGATGTGCGGGTGTCGACCTTGCCGACCGGGCACGGCGAACGCGCGGTGTTGCGTCTGCTGGATAAAGAGGCCGGCCGTCTGCAGCTGGAAAAGCTGGGGATGAGCCCATCGGTGTTGGCGCAGTTGGATCACCTGATCCGCCAGCCGCACGGTATTGTGTTGGTGACAGGGCCGACGGGTAGCGGTAAAACGACGACCTTGTATGCGGCCCTGGCGCGGCTGGATGCCTCGACGAGCAATATTCTGACTGTGGAGGATCCCATCGAATATGACTTACCCGGCATCAGCCAGACGCCAGTCAACGCCAAGATCGATATGACATTCGCGCTGGCGCTGCGCGCGATTTTGCGCCAGGACCCGGATGTGATCATGATCGGTGAAATCCGGGATCTGGAAACAGCACAGATCGCGGTGCAGGCGTCATTGACCGGGCACTTGGTGCTGGCGACGCTGCATACGAACGACGCGACGTCCGCGGTGACGCGTCTGGTCGATATGGGCGTCGAGCCGTTTTTGCTGGCATCGTCGTTGCTAGGGGTGTTGGCACAGCGTTTGATACGCAAGCTGTGCCCGGAATGTCGCGCTGCCGAGACCCTGCCCGATGGAAAGGTGGTGTATCGGCCGGTTGGTTGCGAGGCATGCAATCACACTGGGTACAGCGGACGGTCCGGGATTCACGAACTGTTCACCGTGGATGAAGACGTACGCCGTTTGATTCACGAAGGGCGTGATGAGCAGGCCATACGCAAGCAGGCCTTATGCAATGGAATGCGGACACTGCGCGACGACGGACAGCGCTGGGTGGATGCGGGAGCCACGTCGCCAGAGGAAATCTTGCGCGTGACCCGAGAGTCATAATCGGCATGGCGCGTGCACGTTGCGAGTGATGCGCCACAACGTGCAGGGCTGGACGGCAGACGGCCGAGGGCGTGAGGGTCAACTCATGCGCGGTTGCAGTTTGGGCGTGTCAGCGACGCGCGCCAAACTCAGATAAACCTGTTCGGTCTGCCGGGAGAAGGCTTCGACGCTGAATTCCTCAACGCTTTTGCGCCGTGCTGCCCGGCCCATGGCTTTCAGGCTGGCAGGGTCTTGCAACACGCCCCGCATCACGTCGGCCACGGCCTGCGGGTCGCGGCGAGGCACAATCCAGCCGTCGTGGCCGGGCGTAATATTTTCCGGCAAACCGGCCTGGTCCGACACGATGACGGGCAAGCCCATGGCCATCATCTCGCGGCAGGCAAATGAAATGGTTTCGACCCGATACGACAGGACAAAGCCTAGGTCCAGTGCCGCCAGGAAAGGCCGTACATCATCCAGCGGTCCAGTAAAAATGACGCGATCCGCCAGCCCTGTTGCCTGTAATGCCTGCATCTGCTCGGCATTCGGATAGGCGCCCGCCAGCGCTACGTATACGCCTCGAGCCTGTTCTCCTAGTGAGGCGAGGCCATTCACCATGTCCATCCAGCCTTTGTAATCATTGGTGCCGGCATTGCTGCCCACCAGCAATCGGCAATCGGCTGCGCGCGAGCCCAGCAGGCCCAGCCGGGCGGCGTGTGTCGCGTCTGTGGACCAGGGTTGAAAGCGTTGTCCACATACGCCATTGGCAATGATGCTGATAGGCAGACGCGCATAAGGTGACTGGCGCAGCATGGGCTCGATATAGCGGCATACGCCGATCACATGGTCAGTGCAGAGGCGGGCACGCCACGCTGCGCCGATGGCCGAAATGGGCAGGTCGTTATGTTTGGTGAAGACGACGCGAGGTCGCTTGTGGCCTAAACCAGCGCAGGCTTGCATCACGGTACGGTGATCGGCCGAACCGTTGACGTGAATAACGTCGATCTGCTGTTCTCGAATAACGCGTCGCAGTTGCCGGGCGGCACGCAGGCGTTTGAAAAAGCGGCTGGGATATTCTTGTGAAATGACTCGCACATTCGCTATATCGCCCGCCATGCGCGCCAGGCCGCAGCCATCAGGGACCGCGACCATGAGATTGTGGTGTGAAGCCAGCGCGCGCAGCAGCGAGAGGATATAGATCGAATGACCACCGATGGTCGCCGCGGCATGGAAATTCGTGTACAGGATATTCATGGGAATTGCCAAAACGCCGCAGGGGGAAACGTATCTTGAAACTGAATCGTAGAGATAATGGTTGCGCCAATAAAGACGTCTATTGGCAAGTTGCTTGCCATTTCGTCACGAATGGATGCCCGTATTCGAGCAATGACTTTTGTGTGGGCAGGGGTGCTATCCTGCCGGCGCAATCGAGCCCGCCTTGAACGTATCTGAAGGACTTCAGGCTAGCATTGTGCGCTGTGGCATATGTGGAGTTTTACAGCTCCTAACACACGTTTTTTTTCGACAGGAAAATGCTTCTCATCGCCGTTGCTGCCGCGCGAATGATTGTTACATGTAAAAGACACGCTCGAGCTATCGACGCTGCTGGCGACTCAACGCGGCGTGCCAAACCGGCTTTGGCCCTTGGTGACGGGGCCCAACGCGCTGAGCAGCCCGGTCAGTGCGGCGCGTTGCGCATCGGTGGCATTGTCGGCGGGCTCTGCCGTGCCTTGCAGGCGGATACGGCCTTTTTGCCATTGACCCTGGCCGTTGATGACGAGAGCCCCGGAATCTGTGCTCAAAGTGAACTGAGCATTGCCGTCTTTGGCGTTGACCTGCAAGCGATAGTCGCCGAGAGGACGTACGTGAGATAGTGCGGACCCGGCTTGTGTCCAGCGACCGGTAGCGAGGTTGCCGCTTTGGGGCAGGTGACCCACGATAAAGCTTTGCCATTCGAGGCTGATCTGGCCTGCGGGGACAATCGTGTTCAGCGGCGCGCCGAACGCGGTCAGGACGCTGGCGGGCGCGCGCAGGTTCTGGGCAGAGACCTTCAGTCCCGACCAGCTGGGCTGGACGCGGACAGGTCCGCGCAGCCACGGATGGGAAATCTCCAGCGCCCCGTTATTCCATTGCCAGTTGACAGGTTGCGGCAGCAGATAGCGTGCGCCATCAGGTCCGAGCGCGATTTGCGCACTGCCACGCCACACGGTGCCGCCGGCGTCAGCAATGGCGGCCATCGCGTTATCAGGCAAAGCCAGCATCAGCCAGCGTGCGGGCAGGACGAATAGCGCAGCGACGATGGCGCTGCAGAGCGCCAGAATGGTCAACGGCACCGAGACGAATGAAGGTAGTGACAGGCGCATCAGGAAAGGTTTGATCGGGGGATGTCCGTGGTACGGGAACGGAAACGGGTTCAAATCACGTGCGCGGTCTGCACACGTCTGTGAGCGTCAACAGTGACGACGTCAAGCATGTGGCACGACGCGTCGGTGTGATGTGATCTGGGCTAGAGGCCTCACGATGGCGAAGCCGGCAGCAATATCAATGTGCCACTCAGGCGGCCTGGCAGGCGGCGGCCTGTGGCGTGCAGGGCACGCGTGAGTTCGGCTTTGACCGCAGACAGGCGCCAATCGCGGGCGGAGGTGTCCAGCCAGCGGAATAGCGCGGATGAGGACGCCTCGTTCAGTGTCAGCGTGATGGCCTGGCGAGTGGCCAGATCCTGGCTGCTGTAGGTTTGCGAGGTTTGGCCATTGCTGGTGCTTAACACCGAGGCGGCTGGCGCCTCGGACAAGGACCAGCTCTCTTCGTTCAACCCTTCGCGTTTGAGGCTGTTGCCGAGCTCCTCAATCGAAGGGGCGCCGTCGCTGGCGCCGTGGCTGCCTTGGCGTCTCAGGGCACGGACCTGCGCCGTCAGGTCGGATACGGCGGCGGCTTGTGTGCGCAGTTCCGGTAGCTGTTGTCGGGCGCGTGTCATGGTCGACCAGGCTGGCTCGATCAGGACCAGAAAAATCAGAGCGATGCCGATCACGCCACCGGCCATTGCCAGCAATTGTTGCTCGCGACGCGGGCGGTGCCGATACCAGGATTCAGCTCTGCCATACCAGGCCGAGCCTCGGCGGACCCAGGGGGCCACGGAGTTACGCAGGGAATCGGAAAAGCTCATGGGTCGGCTCGAGTAATGCGCCAGGCGCCTTTGTCGTCGCGCTCTACGCGCGCGCCCAAGGCAGAGGCGCGTTGCAAAATGGCAGCGGTATCGGCCACGCGGTCCGCCGCAGTGGTCTTTGCGTCGCCGGTCCGGGCGTTTGGGGCTGAGGCCGGACCCGCGGATTCCGGCGAGGCTGCTTTAACGTTGGGTGTCGCAGTCTTGCCCAGTTCGTTCGCGGGCGGCGATCCCGATTCGCTCTGACCGCTGTCTTGCGAGCCGTCGCTCAACCTCAATGTCAGCACGTCATTCTGGTAGACCAGCAGATCTACCGCATCCGCGGCAAACGGCAAGACCTGGGCGGCAACACGGGCCAGCGACAATAGGTCTTTGCCCGAAGTGTCTCCCTGTCCAGTACGCAGGGCGTCGCGGCCTTGTTGTGCTTGGCGCAAGGGGTCCAGCACAACAGGAATGTCAGGGAATGCGTCGCGCACGTCGCGCTCCATGTGTTGCCGTAGTTGTTCTGTCTCGCGCTGGAGTTGAGCGGCATGAATGTTCAGGCCGACAATCCAGATCAGTGCCGCGCCTGCGATCCATGCCGCGGCGCCGCGCCAGCGCGAGGGTTGCCGCGGCGCCAACTGTGGGATGGCCAGAGACCATCCGGGGTTAGACGCTTGCCAACGGGGATCCTCGATGTTGTGCAGAGGCGCCGCCTGATCGATGCACGGTTGGTCTGACCAGATTTGCAAGGGATAAAACGCCTGCACGGACAAGCCGGCAGCGGACAAGCGCTGCCACGCGCTGCGCAGGGCTTCGCGTGGCGTCCAGGCGACGATGGCCGTGCCGTCTTCTGCGCGTTTGCTGTGGCCTATCGCCAATCCATCCATATCCCCCAATACCAGGCCTTCCAGGATGCCCCGCACCGCGGCGGCATAACGATTGGCGGGGACAGCGGGGACGTTGATCATGGCGACGATCACGTCATCCGGATGCAAGACCACCTGGGTACGTGCCTGGGCAAATGCCGCAGCAAGTTCCGTTGCGGGTAAACCGCCGCCACGCGCAACCCGGCCTTGCCGGTCGAGCCAGGCATAAGCCAAAGGCGTACTGTCCGTCCATTCCGCCAAGGGGGGCAGGGCGATACGTAGCGTGTTCTTTACCGGCGGGCGTGACGGCGTGGTTACGGTGTTTCTCTTATCCATACGGTTTTCGGTGTGCTGTCTGCCGACATATTCAACAGCGCCTGCATGCTGACGCGTGAGCGCAGATAGGCCACGGTGCCATTGGCAATGAACCAATTGCTGCCGGTGGTCACGGGAGGAATTTCCACGGCATCGCCATAGCTGCTCAAACGATTAGTGAAGTCTGCGCTGTTGTTGAACCAGGCGCCGCGGTCGCGTTCGCCGGTGATGCTGCGGGCCTGCGCGAGCGTCAAGCCGGTCACGATTGCCGCAATGACCTCGGGCTCGGCAGTGTTGACGTTGACCTCGGTGGCCTCGGGCAATACGGTAAGCGTACGGCGCAGGGTCTGCAGCGCTCTATCGTCGATACGCAATAGCGCGGCCATATCGTCAATGCCGCGTGATTGCGGCGCGCGCGCACCGCTGCTGGTTTCGTCGGCCGGTGCCGGGCCCGCCGCAACTTTTCGGCTTTGCGTCAGCGCAATTTGCGTGGCCATCTGGCGTGCCAGGGTGTTGGGCAGGCCCAGCATGTCGAGCAGTCGCGCCAGGACCTCGATCTGTGTTTCATCCACGATGCCTTGCTTGGCCAGGTTGTACAGGTTGTATTTACCTTGCTCGTCCTGGATGTTGCCGGCAAAGACCGCATCCTCGCCCGTCTGTTCGCCATCGATGCGTGTGTCCTGGACGGGAGTTGCCCATAGCTGGTCCCGCCTGACGGTGGATTCGGCCCGGGCGTTATCGCGTAGGATCAGACGCGACCAATCTATGCCGCCCAATAGCAGCCATCGAGCCTGAATGCGGGCCTGTTCGTTTTCGATCTGGCGTATGGCTGACGTCTGGCGCAGAAACAGGCCGCTGGTCAGCGCAGCCACGATGGCTACGACAATCAGGGCGCTGACGACAGCCATGCCTCGCTGTTCGCGGGGGGGGCGGGATGTTGCCAATACCGCTGGCGCACAGCTTGGGCGGATGCGGGCCGTTCTCATGACAGCACCACAATTCGGGTATAGCGTTCTTTCTGATTGCCGCGTTGACGCTCGATGGCGATTTCCAGGCCTGCGGCACGGGCCGTGGCGGGTTGCAACGGGTTGATCCAGCCTTGTCCGGTCAACCACGCGCGCACATCCAGGCGGCTGACGCCGGGCATGATCAGAACGCCCTGATCGGGTTCTGGCAATGGATAACTCGAGCCGGGCGCGCCGCTATAGCGCCATAAGCCATCGGGCCGCAGGCGCCACATGACGCGTTGCCACAAGCCGTTTTCCGGTGTGGCGCGGATCAGATTCAGCAGCACGGCGCCAGAGGACTGCGTGATATCAATGCCCGGAGGCAGCAGTGTGGTGCTGCTTGGCGTGGCGGTGCCCGTGTCTGTACCGTCGGAACTGCCGGACGTGCTGGATGTCGTGCCCGCAGGTGCGCCCGCATAGGCGCGATTCAAATCGCGTTCGATTTGCCCGAGCGTGCGCAAGACGGTGGCTTGGTCAGCGGATTCTTCGCCCAGCCAATCGCGCGCGTTCGATACTTGTTCCAGGCCTTTCCAGGATAGCAGGCTGACCAGCGCCATCAGGGCGATGGCGATCAGGACTTCGATGAGCGTGAAGCCTTGCTGTGCGGTGCGCGGGAGCACGGGTGTGATGCGACGCGCGCCTGGATGTCTATTCGATCCCGCCGGTCTGCTAGAACAGGTGCACATTATCTAACCTGCGACAAGAGGCCGCTCAACTGCGTCAGTGTCACGCCATCGCGGTCTGCGTCATTCACCCGGACTGTGACTTGGCGGAAATTGCGGTTCATTGAATTGCGGATTTCGATTTCGCAGCGCAATGCGACATTGCCTTGAGGGCAGGGGCGTGTCTGTGTACCGGCGCGCGGGAATGTGCGCTCCAGGCGCAATTGCGCCAGCGTGTTTTCAGCAGCCAGCAGCGCCAGTGTCTTGCCTCGGATAGCGCGGCTGTTATCGAGCATGACCTGCGTGGCCCGCAGCGCGGCACCCATGGCGACGGCGATGATGGCCAACGCCACCAGGACTTCGATCAGCGTGAAACCTTGCTCGGCAGCTCTCGAGGCGCGGGAATGCTGGCCGCCGGATAGCCGGCCGCCGGAACGCCGGCCGCCGCATGCACGCGGCTGCGGTGGCGGTTTCGCGGGATGGCGAACATGGGGCCGAGCAAGGCCATCAGGAAACGGTTTAATTAATGGCATATCCGCCTGCCGCGTCGCGTTCGATACGCACGGTGTCTCCTTTGATGGAGAGCTCCAGTACGATGGGATCGGCAATCCACTCGGTACCGAAAACGACTGGCCGATTGGGTGAAAGCTGTAGGGCCACGGGTGGCGAGCGCCATGTCTGAGGGCGCAGACTCTGATCGTCATCGAAGCGATCGGGCTTGAGGGGGCCATCGTCCTGTGCCGACAGACGTTCTGATCGACCCTGCCGCTCGAACGACCAGCCTTGCTCGTCCGCAGACCAGCGAATCGTGCGGCCATCGCTGCGGGCTTCGCTTTGCGCGACAGAAAAAGCATCGACCAGACGTTCCGCGTCAGCGCGCAGCGTCCGATCTGACGAGGAGGCCACTGACAAGCTGACCATCGAGGCCGCGATGGCGATGATCACCACCACGACCAGCATTTCGATCAGGGTAAAGCCGCCCTCAGAGTTCCCACGAGCCGATGTCCGCATCGTCTTGCTCTCCGCCTGGCTTGTTGTCGGGGCCAAACGAGAACACATCGATTTCGCCTTTAACGCCGGGGTTCAGGTATTGATAGGGATGGCCCCACGGGTCGTTGGGCATGCGGTCCAGATAGGGCCGCCAATTGCGCGCGCCATCCGGGCGTTGCACCAGGGCCTGCAGCCCTTGAGCGGTAGAGGGATAACGGCCGTTGTCCAGGCGGTAGAGTTTCAAGGCCTGCATCAGGCCATTGATGTCTTGTCTGGCCGCGACGCGTCGCGCCTGGTCCGGGCGATCCAGCACGCGGGGGACGACGAGCGCGGCCAGAATGCCCATGATCACCACGACCACCATGATCTCGATCAGGGTGAAACCTTGCTGCCGGGCACGCGGGCGCTGAAACTGAGGCACGAACTATTCTCCGCTCATTCAATGAAAAACCATATGAAGGCGGCAATGATGCGTCAGAAATATGACAGTAATACTTCCAGGGCGAAAACAATGAGCCTGCACCGTGCCGGTCGCCTTGGCGCGCCCAGGGAATGTCGCAAGCGCAGGGCAGATACGTTCCGCAGACGGACGTTGACACAAAGCGTCTGGAGCGCGCTATAGTGCTGCGTAGCTTTTGTTACGTTATGGTATGAGGCAGGACAAAAGTTTACAGCGCTACTTCTCTGGGTCTACTTTCCGCAAAGGAAAAGCAATGAAAATCAATAATCCAGTGCGTGCAATGTGTTTGGGGATATTGGCTGCTTTCTTGGTCTCTGGCTGTGCGACGCGGTCCGCGCCTAAAGAGTCGGGCTTCTTGCCGGATTACAGCCGCCTGCACCAGGAAACCACCCCCGATGGCGGCACCCGGCAGGTCTATGTGAATCCCGCGTTTACCCCGGCACGCTACAAAGCGGTATGGCTTGACACTGTTAAGTATTACCCGGAGCCCAAGGCCACCGAAGATGTGTCGATGGAAACGTTGACCCAGATCCGCAATACGATCGACCAATCGCTGCGCAGCAAGATCGGGCAGCAGGTCCGTCTGGTAGACCGCGCGGGCCCTGGCGTCGCGCACGTGCGTATCGCCATTACCGCGGTCGGGGCAGAACAACAAGCGCTGAAGGCTTACCAATACATTCCGATCGGCCTGGTGTTGACCGGCGCCAAAGCCGCCCTGGATGGTGGACTGCCGCGTGATGCGACGATTGCCATCGAGACGCTCGTGACAGATAGCATGTCAGGCGAAATGTTGTATGCCGCCGTGCGCGGGGGCACAGGCGAACGGATTACGAGCGCCAGCCAGGGCAAGGGCGGGGTTCAGGCGGCCGACTTGCAGCCGCTGATCAATGAATGGGCCACCGGCGCTGCCCGCGAAGTCCGGAAATACGTCAAAGGGAAATAACCTGCAGCGCGCGGCGATCAGGGCTGCAGCAATATCCAGATGCCAGCCGTGCGGGAGAGGTGAGCCGATCTAGGGGACGGCCACAATTCCCGCCGGAACGGCGGATAGCTTGGGCGCCGCGACGCGCAAGCGCGTCCCGTTGCGGTCCAGTTCGACGCCGCTGGTCGAGACTTCGACCAGCGACAACCCCGGTGCGATCTCGGCACCGATGCGATAGGCCCGGGCCGGCGCGCCATCTACGCTCAATACGGCAGAGCCTTGCGGTCCCGCGGCAATCAGGCCCAATACCGTAATCTGCGTGTCCAGTACGCCATCGGTGCCGAACAGCATCGCCACAGAGCGTGTGTCCGATACCGGGGCGTTGCTGGTGTTGAGGGCGGGGGGCAAATCGGTAGGCGCAGGCGCCAACAATATTGCGCTCCAGAGTCCCACACCCGCCGCGGCGGCGGCAATCGCCAGAACGCGTACGGCGCGTGGGGCAGAGGGCAGCGTAAAGGTCGGGCGCAGGCGCATAAAGCAGATGATATCGCTGGGACGAAAGCGTGGACCCTAACGTAAATTTATGACAGCAGTATGTGTGACGCCGGCAACCAGGATCAACCTGTCTGGGCATGTGCCTTCATCTGGAATATCTCCAGGCTTTGCGTGCAGATTTCGTGGGTGATGTGCTGGCGGACGTGATCGCGGCGTTCCACCATGCCGATGCTGCGGGTAGGGTGTCCCAATTCATCCGGCAGAGACACGATGCGCAGGTCCTGGCTGCTTTGCCAGTTCGATCCGTTCAACAGGGGCAGCAGGGTCACGCCCACCTCTTGGCGCACCAGTTCGACCAGCGTCTCGATCGCGTTCAGCTCCAGAAACTCGTCAGAGGCGACGCCCAGGCGTCGCAACAGGCGGTCAATCTGCCGGCCAGTGCGCTGGGTGCGATCAAAGCGCAGAAAAGGATTGGCCGCCAGCACGGCGTGCGCTGTTTGTTCCTGCACGGACGCAGGTGCCACGATGACCAGCGGCTCTTCGTAAAGCGGAGTCCAGTGCAGGCTGGCGACCTTGCGGTTGCTCTCGACGACAAAGGCCGCATCGAGCTCGCCGGCCTCGACCTTGCTGGCGAGCTCGCTGGCTTTGCCCGATAGTACGCGGACATCCAGCGCGGGGTGCTGGCGTTTGAGCTGAGAGACCACTTTGGACAGTGTCCCCATGCACGACACGATCGCGCCGATGGAGACGGCACCCGCCAGCTTGCCCGGGGCCGAACGAGGCAGCTTCAGGCGATCGTACATGTCGACCAACTGCTTGATATCCGGCAGCAGCTCGCGTCCGGCCGCGTTCAAAATAGCCAGCCGGCCGGTACGGTCGAACAATTCCCGTCCCAGTTCGGCCTCAATGGCGCGCATCTGAAAGCTGATGGCCGCCTGCGTCAGGGCGACCTGCTCGGCAGCCTCGGAAAACGAGCCATGGTGGGCGACAGCCAGGAAGCTGCGCAGGAAGCGAATGCTACTCATAAAAATATTTTTTACGAGAAAATAATTATTCAAATTGATTTAATTAAATCACAAGAGTAACTTCAATTGTTTTGGTTGGCGCGTTGCGCTGGTGCACGTGTCGGCCATGCAGTCCGGTTTGTGTATCTATCTCCCAGGTTTCTTTTTCGAGTCCCCGCGCCATGAAAACCTTTGATTGGAATAACCCGTATCCCTCCTACCGCATCCCTCAGTTTGCGCGCAATGTCGTCTCTACGTCGCATCCGCTGGCTGCGCAGGCGGGGCTGCGCATGCTGCTAAAGGGCGGCAATGCTATCGACGCTGCGATTGCAGCTGCTGCGACGATTACGCTGGTTGAACCCGTTTCCAACGGTCTGGGCAGCGATTGCTTTGCCATCCTGTGGGACGGGAAGGAATTGCACGGATTGAATTCCTCCGGTGTGGCGCCTGCCGCCTGGAACGTCGAATATTTCAAGGCCAAATATGGTACGGACGCCAACGGTCTGGCCATTCAACCCAAGCGCGGCTGGGACGCGGTGACCGTGCCGGGCGTAGTGGCCGGCTGGGCGGCATTGCATGAAAAGTTCGGCAAGCTGCCTTTTGCCGATTTGTTCGAGCCCGCCATCGAGATCGCCGAGCGCGGTTACGCCGTGCCACCGGTTGTGGCGCACAAATGGGCCGCCGCCGCCGACGAGTTGCGGGACCAGCCGGGCTACGCCCAGGTCTTCCTGCCCAACGGCCGCGCACCGAAGCCGGGCGAGCATTTCCGTATTCCTGATGCGGCCTACACGCTGCGCCGTATTGCTGCCAGCGGCGGCCGTGACTACTACGAGGGCGAAATCGCCGAGAAAATCGCTGCGTTTGCCAAGGAATGCGGCGGCGCGATGACGCTGGACGATCTGCGCAACTACAAGCCGGACTGGGTCAAACCGATCTCCAAGTCGTACCGCGGCTACGAGCTGCACGAAATCCCGCCGAACGGGCAGGGGATCGCCGCCTTGATGGCGCTGGGCATTTGCGAACATTTCGACCTGGCCAATATGAAGGTCGATTCGATCGAATCGCAGCACGTCCAGATCGAAGCCATGAAGCTGGCGTTCTCGGACCTGTACCGCTATGTGTCCGACCCGCGCAGCATGGACGTCACGCCCGAACAGATGCTGTCTGACGCCTATCTGCAAAGCCGCGCCAAGCTGATCCGCCTGGATCGCGCCACGCAATTCGAAGCCGGCCGCCCGCATGCTGGCGGCACGATCTATCTGACGGCGGCCGATGAAAGCGGCATGATGATCTCGTTCATCCAATCGAACTACATGGGCTTTGGCTCGGGCGTGGTTGTGCCGGGCACCGGGATCAGCCTGCAGAACCGCGGCGTCGGTTTCTCGATGGATCCGAAATCGCCCAACGTGGTCGAGGGTGGCAAACGGCCTTTCCACACGATCATTCCTGGATTCCTCACGCGCGGCGGCAAGCCCGTGATGAGCTTTGGCGTGATGGGCGGCGATATGCAACCGCAAGGCCATCTGCAAACCGTCGTGCGCATGCTGGACTACCACCAGCAACCGCAGGCCGCGTGCGACGCGCCGCGCTGGAAGGTCAACCGCGATTTCACGCTGGATATCGAGTCCAGCATGAACCGGGCGACCGTCGAGGGCTTGCAGGCATTGGGCCATGCGCTGAAGTCGGTGGACGATCCCTATATGGACTTTGGCGCGGGCCAGTTCATCTGGCGCATGCACGAAAGCGACAACGAACTGGGCTATGTCGCGGCCAGCGATCCCCGACGTGACGGTCAAGCCGTCGGCTTCTAAGTCAAAATAACAGTAATGCATCCAACACCGGAGCCCCATGACAGGCTCCGGTTTGGTGTCTACAACACGTATACAAGGGAAAGAACCATGAAGCGTAAGACCTTCAAGCTTGGACTGTGTGCAACCCTATTGGCCGTGGCCTCAGGCGCGGCCGTCGCGCAGGAAATGCGCATCGGTTTGCAAGAAGATCCCGACGTGCTGGATCCGCATCGCGCTCGTACTTATGTGGGGCGTATTGTTTTCACGTCCTTGTGCGACAAACTGGTGGACGTCAACGAAAAACTGCAGTTCGTGCCCCAATTGGCCGAGTCGTGGTCATGGAACGACGACAATACCCAGCTGACGTTCAAACTGCGCTCGGACGCGGTATTCCACGACGGAACCAAGTTCGACGCGGCGGCGGCCAAGGCAAACATCGAGCGCGCCTTGTCCCTGCAGGACAGCATGCGCAAGAGCGAGCTGGCCTCTGTGGAGTCGGTCGACGCCCCTGACGCACAGACGTTGGTGCTGAAATTGAAAAAGCCCGACGCAACCTTGCTGGCGTCGTTGTCGGACCGTGCGGGCATGATGTTGTCGCCCAAGACCTTTACTGACGACACTGCCGCGGTGGGACGCAACCCTGTCTGCTCGGGACCGTATAAATTTGTGCAGCGTGTGCAGAACGATCGCATCGTACTGGACAAGTTCGACCAGTATTACAACGCCAAGGACTACGCCTTCAAGCGCGTGACGTTCCTGCCGATTCCGGATTCCACCGTGCGTCTGTCCAACCTGCGTGCAGGCGGGCTGGATATTCTGGAGCGCATGAATCCCTCGGATGCCCAACAGGTCAAGAGCGATGCCTCGCTGCAATTCGCCAATGTTTCGGGGCTGGGCTATCAGCAGTTCTACTTCAACTTGGCCAATGGCAAGCGCGCCGAGACCAATCCGTTCAAGGACGCCCGCGTACGCCGCGCATTCGAGTTGTCGCTGGATCGCAATGTGATCAACGAGGTTGTGGGTGGCGGTATTTTCGATCCCGCCAATCAGCCGTTTCCGCCGGCCAGCCCATATCACAGCGACAAATTTCCGATTCCCGCCCGCGATGTGGCAAAGGCCAAGGCCCTGCTGAAAGAGGCAGGCAAGGAACAAGTCAAGGCAGAGCTGGCTTTCGGCAACAACACCACGACCTCGGCGATCGCCGAAATGGTGCAGGCCATGGCCGCCGAAGCTGGTTTCCAATTGAGCCTGCGCCCGACGGAATACGCCGCTTTGTTGAGCGAAGCGCAAAGCGGTAACTTCGAATTGTTGATGCGTGGCTGGTCAGGCCGTGTCGATCCCGATGGCAACATCCATCAGTTCGTGACATGCAAAGGCGCGTTGAACGACGGTCGCTATTGCAATCCCGAAATCGACAAACTGCTGAACGAGGCGCGCACCGTGCCTGACGAAGCCAAGCGCAAGGCCATTTACGATCAGGCCCAGAGCATTCTGCAAAACGAAACGCAATCGGTCTACATTTACTACCAACCGTGGCCGTTTGTACTGGCCAAGAAGGTACAAGGCTTCAAGCCCTATCCGGACGGCATGATCCGCCTGAAGGGCGTGACGTTTGCGCAATAAGCGCGGGTAGTCTTGCATCGCCGGATGCACGGGCCGTGCCGTCACGCACGGCCCGTGCATTTGGCGTTGACCGTTCGTAATCCCCGAGTTTTTCAGGTCTTTTTATGTTCAAAATAATTCTGCGTCGCGTGCTGGTGGCGATACCGACATTGATACTGGTGTCGGTGATCGTATTCCTGCTGCAGAAACTGTTGCCCGGCGATGCCGTGCTGACCATGGCGGGCGAGGAGCGCGATCCTGCCGTTCTGGAGTTTCTGCGTCAAAAATATCAATTGGATGCCTCATGGCCCGTGCAATATTGGGCATGGGTGAGCAATGTGCTGCAGGGCGATTTGGGAAGCTCGCTGCGCACGGACGTGCCCGTGACGCAATTGATTGCCCAGAAACTGCCCGTCACGCTGCAACTGGCGACGATGGCGATGTTCTTTGCCATCCTGGTCGGCGTGCCCATGGGCATCATCGCAGCCGTACGCAAAGGCACTGTCACGGAGATGGGTGCCAACGTTGCGGCGCTGTCGGGTATGTCGATACCAAACTTCTGGCTCGGCATTTTGCTGATCATGCTGGTGTCCGTGAAATGGCGTCTGCTGCCCGCATCGGGATACGTCTCACCGTTCGAGGATTTCTGGTTATCGATGAAGACCATGCTGATGCCGGCATTGGTGTTGTCGACAGCAATTGCCGCCTACTTGATGCGTCATACCCGTTCGGCCATGCTGGAGGCGCTGAACGCCGACTACGTGCGCACCGCGCGCGCCAAAGGCGTATCGGCGCGCCGCGTGGTGCTGCGCCATGCCTTGCGTAATGCCTTGATGCCCATCGTAACGCTGGTCACGCTGTTGTTTGGCGAGTTGATGGCCGGCGCTGTGCTGACGGAGCAGGTGTTTACGATTCCCGGGTTTGGCAAGCTGATCGTCGATGCGGTATTCACGCGGGACTACGCGGTGGTGCAGGGCGTGGTCCTGTGCGTTGCCGTAGGGTTCATCATCATGAATCTGCTGGCCGACATTCTGTATATCCTGGTTAACCCACGCCTGAGGCACGCATGAGCGCAAATACTGCTACGGCTGCCGCCGTCACGCCGCCCCGCCGCCGCAACCGCGCCTGGGGCAAATTCAAACGCAACCGTGTGGCCTTGCTCGGGGCCGCGATCGTCCTGGCGATGGTCTTGCTGGCGATCTTTGCCCCCTTGCTTGCGACGCACGATCCCTTTCAGACCAGCTTCATGACGATCCGCAAGGCGCCGTCCGCGACGTTCTGGCTTGGGTCCGATGAACTGGGCCGGGATATCTATAGCCGCATGTTGTATGGCGCGCAGGCGTCTCTGATGGCCGGCGTTGTCTCCGTGGCCATCGCCGTGATCATTGGCGTGCCGCTAGGCCTGGTGTCGGGCTATTTTGGCGGATGGGTCGATAGCATCGTGTCACGTTGCACCGAGGCCCTGCTGGCGATCCCGTTTTTGATCCTGGCGATTGCGCTCGCGGCGTTTTTGGAGCCGAGCCTGACCAACGCCATGATTGCCATCGGGGTGTCGGCCGCACCGAAATTCGTGCGATTGGCGCGTGGCCAGGTATTGGCCGTCAAGAGCGAAGACTACGTGCAGAGTTCACGCGCTCTGGGCGCATCGGACACACGCATTATTGCGCGGCACATCCTGCCCAACATCATGCCGCCGTTGATCGTGCAGGCGACGATCACCATCGCCACCGCGATCATCGCTGAGGCCAGCCTGTCGTTTTTGGGCCTGGGGTTGCAACCGCCTAATCCCTCGTGGGGATCGATGCTCAATACCGGCAAAAACTTCATGACGCAGGCTCCGTGGATGTCGATTTTCCCGGGCTCGGCGATTTTCCTGGTCGTGCTGGGTTTCAACCTGCTCGGCGATGGCCTGCGCGATGCGCTCGACCCACGGCAGGAGAAGTAAGCATGGCGAAGATGGATACTAAAACGTTCGCACAAAATATGGATGCGAAAAGAGTCGTTCAGGTCAACGGCCTGACCGTGCAGTTCAAGACGCCGGATCGGATGGTCGAAGCCGTGCGCAACGTGTCGTTCCATGTGGATCGTGGCGAGACGCTGGCCATCGTCGGCGAATCAGGCTCGGGAAAATCCGTGACCTCGCTGGCGCTGATGCGTTTGGTGGAATACGGCGGTGGCCGCATCGTCAATGGCGATATGCTGTTGCGTCGTCGCGATGGCAGCATGCTGGACCTGATACATGCCAACGAGACGGTATTGGAACGTGTGCGCGGCGCTGATGTCGCCATGATTTTCCAAGAGCCCATGACCTCGCTGAATCCGAGTTTCACGGCGGGCTCTCAGATCGCCGAGGCGTTGCAGTTGCACCAGGGGTTGGACAGTGCCGCTGCACGTGCCGAGACGTTGCGCATGCTGGAGCGCGTCCGCATCCCCGAGGCGCGCGCCATTCTGGATCGCTATCCGCATCAACTATCGGGCGGCATGCGTCAACGCGTCATGATCGCAATGGCGCTGTCGTGCAAGCCGCAGTTATTGATCGCAGACGAGCCGACCACCGCGCTGGATGTGACCATTCAAGCACAGATCCTGCAATTGATCCGTCAGTTGCAGGACGAAATGGACATGGGGGTGATTTTCATCACGCACGACATGGGTGTGGTGGCCGAGGTCGCCGACCGTGTGCTGGTCATGTACCGTGGCGACAAGGTTGAAGAGGGCGGCTCGGACGAGATCTTCGCTGCGCCGAGCCACGCCTATACGCGCGCCTTGCTGTCTGCCGTGCCGCGTCTGGGCGCGATGCAGGGCACGAACGAGCCAGCGCCATTTCCGCTATTGCGGGTGGCCGATGCCGCGGATGCCCCCGTGCCATCGTCCCCGGTCGACACCTTGCAGAGTACAGTGCGCCGCGACAACGGCCCGGTACTGCGAGTGAAGGACTTGATCACCCGTTTTGATATCTCGGGCGGTATTTTCGGTCGTGTGCAGAAACGGGTACATGCGGTAGAACGAGTCAGTTTCGATCTCTATCCGGGCGAGACCTTGGCCTTGGTCGGAGAGTCCGGTTGCGGCAAGACCACGACGGGCCGCTCGTTGCTGCAGTTGGTGAAAAGCCAGGGCGGCAGTATCGAATTCGATGGCCAGGATATCGGCAGCCTGCGCGGCGCGGCCATGCAGACTTTGCGGCGCCACATTCAGTTCATTTTCCAGGATCCGTTCGCCTCGCTGGATCCGCGCATGACAGTGGGCTATTCGATCATGGAGCCTTTGCTGATTCATAACGTGGCCAAAGGCAAGGCAGCGCAGGATCGTGTGCGATGGCTGATGGACAAATGCGGATTAGTGCCCGAGATGATCGACCGCTATCCGCATGAGTTTTCCGGCGGCCAGCGTCAACGTATCTGCATTGCTCGAGCGTTGGCGTTGAATCCCAAAGTGATCGTGGCGGATGAGTCGGTGTCGGCGCTGGATGTTTCGATTCAAGCTCAGATCGTCAATCTCTTGCTCGATCTGCAACGCGAACTGGGGATATCGCTGCTGTTCATCTCGCACGATATGGCGGTGGTCGAGCGTATCAGCCATCGTGTGGCGGTGATGTACCTGGGTCAAATCGTCGAGATCGGTCCACGTCGAGCGATCTTTGAAAATCCGCAGCATCCGTATACGCGCAAGCTGATGGATGCTGTGCCTATCGCAGACCCGCAACGTCGCCATCGCGAGCGTTCATTGCTCGTTGATGAGATTCCCAGTCCGGTGCGTCGGGTGGGAGATGATCCTGTAGTGGCGCCGTTGGTAGCAGTGGGCGAGGGGCATTTTGTTGCTCGTCATACTGTGGGGGTGTACGCGGGGTAGGCCCGTATGGGCTTTGCTTGTGCGATTTAGGCTGTCGGTCAGCTAGGGGCATGGAGCCTCTCTGTGAACACGTCGGTGTCGGGGGCTGAAAGCCGCACCGGGCCTATCGCGGCGACTCGGCCCATGACCAGGGGCCTCGGCCCGCTGCGCGGGCTAAATCGCCGCTCAACGGCCCGGTGCGGCTTTCAGCCCCCGACACCGACTCACAGTAGTGGCATGTCCCGGATGCTGTTTGGCGCAGAGCCTCGATCCTGCCATGTGCAGATAACGTGAGCCGGGGGTCGTCATGTCGAGGCGGTGTCGGCCCGTTGAGTCCGCCGAACCGTCCTTGTCAGGCGGGGGGCAGTCGGCTGGGCATGTCTGAGCGCATCGCAGCGGAGCGAGTTTGCCCAGCCGCCCCGCCTGACAAGGACGGTGAAGGGCAGTCTGGTCGCGCAGGCGACCAGACCGGACGATAGGGCCAACACCGCCTCGACATGACGGCCCCCGGCGCCTAAAGAACCCACCTGATCGCAAGCCCCCTCCACCCCGAGTATGATTACCCCCTTTCTCAAAACCCGCCCCAGCCTCCCAACACCTCCATGGCCCTGCGCGCAACGATTTACAAAGCCGACCTGCACATCGCCGACTCCGACCGCCACTACTACGGCAGTCATTCGCTGACGATCGCACGTCATCCCTCGGAAACGGACGAACGCATGATGGTGCGTTTGCTGGCTTTTGCCCTGCACGCGCAGGAGGGTCTGGCGTTTACCAAAGGCTTGAGCGACACCGACGAGCCCGATGTGTGGTTGAAAGACCTGACCGGCGCAATCGATTTGTGGATCGAAGTCGGTCAACCCGACGAGCGGCGCATTCTCAAGGCCTGTGGCCGCGCCGAACAAGTGATTGTCTATTGCTACGGCGGCCATGCCAGCTCCGTCTGGTGGGACGGCGTACGCAACAAGCTGGAACGAGCCCGCAATTTGCGCGTCGTACATTTGCCGGCCGGGCATACCCGTGAACTCGGCGAATTGGCCGAGCGCACGATGGACGTGCACGTCAACATACAGGACGGTACTGCCTTTGTGTCCGCAGACAAAGGGCAGATGACCATCGAGCCCGAAGTCTGGCGTTAGATCGTTTTTTTTGTGGCACGGGGTGGTTTGCCGCGGTCCGTACGGAATGCTGATCTGCAGCGCTGCGCCTGCCTGACCGACTGGTTGGGCCGCACGTCAATCTGCTGAATCGCTACGTAGCCGAACGTTGTTCCACGATTCGCCAAAAGCCCGGCAAAAAGCATTCCGCGACCAACAGCGGCTGCCCATATCGCCAAAATACCGAACGCCGCGCCCAGAGTGCACCGTTGTCCCCATCGGCCCGCACCCCCCGCGCTGTCGCATAAAACGGTACAGGCGAGGCCAGTTTGCGGCAGACAAAGGGCGAACGTTGAATCGTACGATCGTGATAAAGCATGTCCGCCAACGGCCGCGTGCGCAGCCGGCGTATTCCTTGCCACACGCCATGTGAGGCCGCCAACGGCGTCAGACTGCGCGCCACCACGCTGTCCACACCGTCCACGGACATGAGGATCTCCCGTACCCACACAGGACGCGCCACCTCAAGACCCATTCCCCGAGCTTCATCCAGCGGGACCCCTTCGGCATATTCGTTCAATACGCGAAGTTCCATTTTGCCCAACTGCCGCAATCCGGCCGTTAACGCGCCAGGACGCATCAGCCAGAATTTATGAGCAGGAGTCAACGAAGGCGCGACCGTAGGCTGCCAACCAGCGGCGAGAGGAAGAAAGACTGTCATAGCCACTATTATGCCAACTCCCGCCGGCAATATATGAGATCCAGAGCAGCTCAACCTCCTTCAGCCTAAAATAGCCCCTTCGCTAGGCGACCACATCACCCGTCGCGTAGCAGACCACCAAGGCATATGGAAAAAGTACGAATCTCAAAGCTGATGTCCGAGCGCGGCCTATGCTCGCGGCGCGAGGCCGATAGTTATATCGAGCGCGGTTGGGTCAAAGTCGACGGCGTCGTCGTATCCGAGCTCGGCGCCAAAGCTTATCCCGATCAGGTCATCACGCTGGAACGCGCCGCCCAGGCGCAACAGACATCTCGCGTCACCATCCTGATCAATAAACCCGTCGGCTATGTGTCGGGCCAGGCCGAAAAAGGCTATACGCCCGCCGTCGCCTTGATCGATGCCCGTTCCCGCGACGCCAATGATCGCTCGCCGCTGCGCTTTTCCCGAGCCCATCTGCAGGGGCTCGCTGTCGCAGGCCGGCTGGATATCGATTCACAGGGCTTGCTCGTACTGACTCAGGACGGCCGCATCGCCCGTCAACTCATTGGCGAGGACTCCGACGTAGACAAGGAATATCTCGTACGCGTGCAGGGCCGTCTGGACGAGCGAGGCCTGGCATTGTTGAATCATGGCCTGTCGCTTGACGGCAAGGCACTGCGTCCCGCGCAGGTCCGCTGGCAAAACGACGATCAACTTTGTTTTATCTTGCGCGAGGGCAAAAAACGCCAGATCCGCCGCATGTGCGAACTCGTGGGCTTGCGCGTCGTGGGACTGAAACGCGTGCGTATCGGTCGAATCAGATTGGGAAATCTGCCGCAAGGGCAGTGGCGTTATTTGCGAGATGATGAGCGTTTCTAATCGCTAGTTGCACAGCAGACGGTTACCCATAGTCGGTGCTTCGGTGCTGCATAGCTGTTTCAGCCCATTTCACGCCTTAATTTAAATTAATAAGTCCGCGCTATTCTTCGCTACGAACTTACCGTCGCGTAGCCGTTCCATCAGAAACTCAATGAAAATCCGAGTTTTGGCGGGCAGCAGTCGCGTGTCGGTGACGGCATAGACCGGAAACGGCCCCGCCTGCCAATCGGGCAAGACACGTTGCAGACGCTGCTCTGCGACGTCCTGCAATACGCTTTGCGCAGGGCTCAAGATGGCAATGCCGGAGCCTAATGACGCCAGGCTGCGCACCATTGCCATACTGTTGACCGAAAAGCGATTGCTGGGGGTGATCTCGATGTGTTCGTCGCCTCGTGACAGGGGCCATCGTGTGACGCGGCTGTTGTCGGCTCGGAACTCTATGCATTCATGGCGAGTCAGGTCGCTGGGATGTTGCGGTGTGCCATGACGTTGCAGGTACTCGGGTGACGCGTATAGATAGGCCGTTAGCCGTCCTAGCAGGCGGGCGATCTGAGTGGAGTCGGGCAGGGCGCCGATCTCGATGGAAATATCGCAGGTCTGAAACACTAGGCCGGCATGATCGGGATTGGCGAGATCTAGATAAAAGGTGACCTCAGGATAGTGTCGAGAAAATTCCAGAAAGGCTTCTGCAAGGAAGTCCGTGCCAAAATCGGCTGGCATATTCACTCGCAAGGGCCCCGAGGGCGTTTCCACCAACTTTTGCAGTTCTTCGTGGGCGACTTGGGCTTCGGCGACGATACGTTGGCAGCGTACAAAGTACAGCTTACCGGCTTCGGTCAGCTCCACTTTACGGGTGGTGCGACTGAGCAACTGCAATCCCAACGAACGTTCCAGTTCGGCGACCTGGCGCGATAGGGTCGACTTTGGGATGCCCAGATTATTCGCCGCCCGACCGAAATTGCACGTTTTGGCCACTTCGACAAACAGTTCCATGCCTTGTAGGCGTTTCATGGCTAGGCCATCCAGGAGAGTTCGATAAAGGATTATTCCATATTTGGGATGATGTTTTCGCTTTTACCCACTTTGTTTCTGAATTGGGATAAAGCAAAATGGCGGATTGCGCAGTGCAACATAGGATGTCTGCGCGATTCGAATCGTGAATCAGAGATTTAGGGCTGCAAGTACCACGCCGCTAGGGGTGATACGGCACGTTATAGCTCGGAAAGGATCGTATGAACTACAACGGAATGCGGCGTAGCGCCGCTGTTTTGACTCTCGCAGCGACCGCGCTGGCATTGGCGGCGTGCAGCAAAACTGCAGAGGCGCCAGCTGGCGGCAAGCCACCAGTCAGCGTCGTTACTTTGGCGACGCGCCCAGTGGTACTGACGACCGAACTACCCGGCCGCACCTCGGCTTACAGAGTGGCCGAAGTGCGCCCACAGGTCAACGGTATCATCAAGAAACGCCTCTTTACCGAGGGCGGTGAGGTCAAGGCCGACCAACAGCTCTATCAGATCGATCCCGCGTTATACCAAGCCAGCCTGGAGAGCCAGCAAGCCGCTTTAGCGCGCGCTCAGGCCCAACTCAAGACGGCCAATTTGCTCGTTCAACGCTACAAGCCTTTGGCCGAAACGCGTGCCGTCAGCCGCCAGACTTACGATGACGCGATCGCGGCGCGCGACCAGGCCGCTGCCGATGTGCAGTCCGCCAAAGCCGCTTTGGACACCGCTCGCATCAACCTGGTCTACACCAAGGTGCTATCGCCCATCGAAGGCATTATCGGGCGCTCTTCGTTCACCGAGGGCGCTCTGGTCACAGCGAATCAGACTGAAGCACTGGCGACGGTACAGCAGATCGATCCCATCTATGTGGACGTTACCCAATCCAGCGTAGAGCTGCTGCGTCTGCGTAACGCGATCGAGAGCGGGTCGCTGCAACGCGATACGAGCAAGGACTCGGCGCGTGTGTCGTTGGAGCTGGCTAACGGTCAGAACTATGGCGTTGAGGGCACCTTGGAGTTCTCCGAGATCACGGTCGACGAGAGTACCGATTCGGTGACGCTGCGTGCCGTATTCCCCAATCCCGATCATAAATTGCTGCCCGGTATGTTCGTGCGGGCGCGCATTCTCGAAGGTACGGCGCCACAAGGTTTATTGGCGCCGCAGCGTGGCATCACGCGAAATCAGCGTGGTCAGCCGACCGCTCTGGTGGTCAATGCAGAAAACAAGGTCGAGCTACGCATGCTGAAAACGGACCGTACCGTGGGCGATCAGTGGCTGGTGACCGAGGGGCTGAAGGCCGGCGACAAGATCATCGTCGAAGGCATCCAGAAAGCCAGGCCGGGCGTCGAGGTGGTGCCGACCGAATGGCAGCCGACCGCCGCCGGTGCGTCGCAAGCCGCACAAACGAAGTAAGGGAGCCTAGCGCATGGCCAAATTTTTCATCGATAGGCCGGTTTTTGCCTGGGTCATCGCCATTGTCTTGATGCTGGCGGGGGCGTTGTCCATCTTCAGCCTGCCGGTATCGCAATATCCCAATATCGCGCCGCCCGCGGTGCGCATTTCGGTGACCTATCCTGGGGCGTCGGCGAAAACCGTGCAGGATACTGTCGTGCAGGTCATCGAGCAGCAGATGAACGGTATCGACAACCTGATGTACATGAAGTCGCAGGCTAACTCCGACGGCAGCATGGAAATCACCGTGACGTTCCGGCAGGGTACCAATCCCGATACGGCACAGGTTCAAGTCCAGAATAAGTTGTCGCTGGCTCAGCCGTTGTTGCCACTGGAAGTGCAGCAGCAGGGGATACGCGTTACTAAAGGCACCTCTAACTTTATGATGGTGCTGGGCTTCGTGTCGACCGACGGTTCCATGAACAAGGCCGACTTGTCCGACTATGTTGCTACCTATGTGCAAGACCCGGTCAGCCGCACCGAGGGTGTCGGTGACTTTCAGTTGTTTGGCTCGCAGTACGCCATGCGTATTTGGATGGATCCTGCGAAGCTGGTTAACTTCGGCTTGGTAGCCAGCGACGTCTCGGCCGCTATCGAGGCGCAGAACGTGCAGCTCTCTGTGGGTGAGTTGGGGGGGCTGCCTGCTGTCAAGGGCAATCAACTCAATGCCACCATTATTGGTCCCAGCCGTCTACAGACGGCCGAGGAGTTCGGCGACATTCTGCTCAAGGTCAATCCCGATGGCTCGCGTGTGCGGCTCAAGGACGTCGCCAGGGTCGAACTGGGAGCCCAGAACTTTGCTATTGACAGCCAATACAACGGCTATCCCGCTGCAGGCCTGGCTATCCGTCTGGCCTCGGGGGCTAATGCGCTGGACACCGCGGAAAACGTGCGGGCCACGGTCGACAGCCTGAAGCAGTACTTCCCTCCAGGGATGGAAGTGGTGTATCCCTATGACACCACGCCGTTCGTCTCCATCTCGATCGAAACTGTCATCCATACGCTGATCGAGGCCATCGTCCTGGTGTTCCTGGTGATGTATCTCTTCTTGCAGAACATCCGGGCGACGCTGATCCCTACGCTGGCAGTGCCGGTCGTGTTGCTCGCGACTTTCGGTGTGCTGTCTCTGGCGGGCTTTTCTATCAACATGCTGACGATGTTCGGTATGGTGCTGGCCATCGGTCTGCTGGTCGACGATGCCATCGTGGTGGTGGAAAACGTGGAGCGGATCATGCAGGAGGAGGGCTTATCGCCCAAGCAGGCTACGCGTAAGTCCATGGATCAGATCACTGGCGCGCTGGTCGGTATCGCGCTGGTTCTGTCGGCAGTGTTTGTGCCCATGGCGTTCTTCGGTGGGTCCACGGGCGTGATTTATCGCCAGTTCTCGATCACGATCGTTGCCTCCATGGCGTTTTCGGTGCTGGTTGCTATCGTATTTACGCCGGCCCTATGCGCGACGCTCCTCAAACCCATTCCCAAGGGACATCACGGCACCAAGAAGGGATTTTTCGGCTGGTTCAATCGCAATTTTGAACGGTCCAGCCACGGGTATTCCAACACGGTAGCCCGCAGTCTCAATCGTGGTAAGCGGATGCTGCTCATTTATGCCGTGCTGGTGGCTGCTATGGGGTGGCTGTTTACCCAGGTGCCGTCGTCGTTCCTGCCCGATGAGGATCAAGGCGTCATGTTTGTGCAGATACAGACTCCGGTAGGCGCTACGGCCGAACGTACTCAGCACGTCATTGATGCAGCGGCAGGCTATTTCCGAAACGATGAAAAGGATAGCGTTGAATCTACCTTTGCCGTCAACGGTCTCAGTTTTGGCGGCCGTGGACAGAATGCTGGCCTTGTCTTTGTGAAGCTGCGTGACTGGGCTCAGCGTCCCGGCGCTGAACAAAAGGTCGCCGAGCTGATGAAGCGGGCCAACGCCAAGTTCGCGTCCGATCCGGTATTCCTTGATGCCGTCGTCATGGCATTTGCGCCGCCGCCGGTCATCGAGCTGGGTAATGCCACCGGGTTTGACATGATGCTGGTTGATCGAGCCGGTGTGGGCCATGCGGCGTTGTTGCAGGCGCGCAATCAACTATTGGGCGAGGCGGCTAAAAGCCCAATATTAGCGGGCGTGCGTCCGAACAGCACTGAAGACGCGCCACAGTACAAACTCGAAATCGATCGTCAGAAAGCGAATGCGCTCGGGGTTTCCATTGCAGAGATTCACACTACCTTGTCGGCTGCCTGGGGGTCGTCGTACGTCAATGACTTCATTGACCGTGGTCGTGTGAAGCGTGTGTACATCCAGGGGCAACCGGAATCGCGCATGACGCCCGAAGACCTCAACTCCTGGTATGTGCGAAATGACAGTGGAAACATGGTGCCGTTCTCGGCGTTCGCTTCCGCCGAGTGGACCTACGGGCCTCAGATGTTGACTCGCTATAACGGCGTGGAGGCATTTGAAATCCTGGGGCAGAATGCGCCAGGCTACAGTACTGGTGATGCGATGGCCGAGATGCAGCGGCTGGTGAGTCAGTTGCCCACGGGCGTGGGCTTGGAATGGACGGGGATGTCCTACGAGGAGCAATCATCTGGTTCCCAGGCTCCAGCGTTGTACGCCATTTCCCTCATCGTGGTGTTCCTGTGTCTGGCCGCGTTGTACGAAAGTTGGAGTATTCCGACTTCGGTATTGTTGGCAGTGCCGTTGGGTGTGATCGGCGCATTGCTTGCGACACTGCTACGTGGTATGTCCAATGACGTGTACTTCCAGGTGGCACTGCTGACCACGGTGGGCTTGACAGCGAAGAATGGAATTCTGATCGTGGAGTTTGCGAAAGAGCACTTCGAACAGGGGGCCAGTCTTATCGAATCTGCGGTACACGCCGCGCGTCAACGTCTACGTCCTATCATCATGACCTCGCTTGCCTTCTCGCTCGGTGTCGTTCCGTTGGCTATTTCCTCCGGGGCTGGCTCGGGTGGTCAGAATGCCGTGGGTACTGGTGTTATCGGTGGCGTGGTGACCGGTACGGTGCTGGTGATCTTCTTTGTGCCGACGTTCTTTGTATTGATGTTGCGTCTATTCCGCGTCAAACGCGTGAGCGAACGCAAAGCTGAAGAAGAGGCTCTCGACGCTAAGTTGGGAGAGCAGTCGTGATTCCGTTTCCTATGAATAAACTCTATGTTGTTGCGTTGTCGGCTGTGCTGACTGGCTGCTCGCTGGCTCCGACCTACGAACGTCCCGAGGCGCCGGTGAGCCCCGCCTATCCGACGGGCGACGCGTATACGCAGTCGGGTCAGTCGCAAGGAGCCGCGGCGCAAGCGCCGGTGGCCGATATCGGCTGGCGTGATTTCTATTCGGATCCGCTGCTGCAGAACCTGATCTCGATGGCGCTGACGGCCAATCGTGATTTACGTGTCGCGGCATTGAATGTCGAGGAAGCCCGCGCGCAGTATCGTATCCAGCGCGCAGATCTGCTGCCTAGCGTGGGAGTCGCAGGCGAGGGCTCGGTACAGCGCTTGCCCGCGGATCTGAGCAGTACAGGCAGCCGCAGCATCAGCCGCTCGTATCAAGTTGGCGGCGCGGTATCGGCGTGGGAGCTGGATCTGTTTGGCCGCATCCGCAGCTTAAGTGACCAGGCTTTGGAAGCCTACCTGGCGCTGGACGAAACGCGTATTGCCACGCAGTTGTCGTTGATTTCCGAAACGGCGACGGCGTATCTGACGTTGCGAGCGGACCAGGAACTGCTGAGCCTGACGCAGTCGACGCTGACCTCGCAACAGGATTCGTACCAGCTGACAAAACAGAGCTATGACGCGGGTGTGGCAACGGAGCTGGATCTGAGTCAGGCCGAGGTGTCACTGCGTACGGCGCAGCGTGATCTGTCGACATATACGCGACTGGTGGCGCAGGCTCGCAACGCATTAGTGTTGTTGGTGGGGCAGCCTTTGCCGGATGATGTGGTGGCTCAGTTGGATCAGGCCAAGACGTTGCCCGACGGCATCGTGCCCGAGTCCTTGCCGGCCGGATTGCCGTCGGATTTGTTGGTGCGCCGTCCTGATATTCGGGCAGCGGAGCATCAGCTCAAGGGCGCCAATGCCTATATCGGCGCCGCGCGCGCTGCGTTTTTCCCGACCATCAGCTTGACGGGCAGCGCCGGTACGGCCAGTGCCAGCCTGGGAGGCTTGTTTGACGCGGGGTCGGGGGCGTGGAGTTTCGCGCCGTCGATCACGATGCCGATTTTTGCCGGCGGTTCGCTGTGGGCAGGGTTGGATGTCGCAAAGGTGCGTAAAAACATTCAGATCGCGACCTACGAGCAAGCCATTCAGACGGCTTTCCGCGAGGTGGCCGATGCTTTGGCAGGCCAGGGTACTTATCAGACGCAGATCGTGGCGCAGCAACAACTCGTGGCGGCATATCAGCGTGCCTATGATTTGTCCAGGCAGCGTTTCGACCAGGGCGTGGATGACTATCTGAGCGTCCTGGATTCGCAGCGCTCGTTGTATGCCGCACAACAGGTGTTGGTGGAAACGCGCTTGTCCAGGCTGTCTAATCTGGTCACGCTGTATCAGGTGCTGGGCGGCGGTTGGACCGAGAAAACGGTGGCTGCGGCGCAGGATGCCAGCGCGGCAGATGCTGTACAAGGTGGCGCTACGCCAGCGGTTAAATAAGCATCAGCGGTGGAAAAGAAATGGGCGGCTCTTGATCAAGAGCCGCCCATTTTTTTGCTGTCACGCACGTCAAGAGAGGATGGACGAGAAGCAAATGTGTTGATCGTGGGATGGCGAGGCGCGGTGATGCATGCGCCTCAACGATCTCAGCCGCGCTTTTTAGCGATCAGGCCAACCACGAACAGGACAATGATGGCGCCAACTACGGAACCAATCCAGCCCGCGGGTTCACCCGGGGCATACCAACCCATCGACTGGCCCAGAAAGCCGGCAATGACAGAACCCACAATCCCGAGAATCGTCGTAAAGATGATTCCCATGGACTGATCTCCAGGCATGATGGCGCGGGCGATCAGACCCACGACAAAGCCAACGATGATCATGATGATAATGCTCATTCGCACACTCCTGTTAGGCGATGGGTAAACGCTCTGATGATACTCACCGCGGACGATCGCAGTGTAACAACTCGTATTCAGGGTGTTTGTACAACAACACTGATCAGTTGTCACATCTGTGTGGCATTCGCAACGGTGTTCAAGGGTGTGAAAATCGCACGGCTCGGGTCGAACCCATACTGGTGTTCGAATTGCGTGGCGTCTGTTGCCAGCGCCAATACCGATGCCAAAATGAAATCTACCTTGGCATCCGACAGCAGGACGCTGAGATTGAGTCTGGTGAAGCCAGGTTTTTCGATTTCGCGGCCATCGAGAATGGCTAGGCGCATGCGGGCCGACTCGTCGGCGCTGATGTCGAGCAGTTCATGCACGTAGGGCCCGGCGCAGGCGCATCCGCCGCGGGCCTGGATTCCGAATCGATCGCTCAGCATGCGGGTGATCAATTGCTGGTGGACAAAACCGCCTTGGCCATTACGTACGCGGAACGAGAAAATCGGCAGGCGTTCGGCGGTCAGAGAGCCGAGCAGTTCGATTTGCGGCACGCCTTGCCATTTTGCCAGCGCACGCTGTACCAAGGCGGCCTGGCGTTGTTGCATGAACGGGGCGCCAATGGCTTCTTTGACCAGGACTGCGAGCGCGGCACGTATGTCGCCGATGACATTGGGCGTGCCGGCTTCTTCGCGGGATTCGAGGCTGTCGCTGTAGTCGTGGCTGAGCGGCGATACGAATTTGACGGTACCGCCGCCCGGCCATGTCGGGGTGGTGTTCAGGACCGCGTCGCGCCGTACGATCAGGACGCCCGAGGCGCCGGGGCCACCGAGAAATTTATGCGGTGAAAAGACGATCGCGTCGATGGGCGCATCGCTGGCGGGCGACAGTTGCACGGGCAGGTACGGTGCGCCGCCGGCATAGTCCCACAGCATTTTTGCGCCGGCCTTTTTTACCTGGCGCGTGATGGCGGGGACGTCGGCGACGATGCCGGTCACGTTCGAGGCGGCCGATAGCGCGCAGATGACCAAGGTATCGTCGTCGGTTTTCAGGGCGGCGTCCAAGTCGTTCAAGTCGGGGCCGCCGTGGGGGCTTTCGGCGAGCACGACGATGTCGGCGCCGCATTCACGCCAGGGCAAAATATTCGAGTGATGTTCGTAGGGGCCGATGATGACGCGGACTTTTTTGCCGGCCTTGAGGGCTGCGTCTACGCCGAACAAATGGACGAGTCGATTGATCCCCGCTGTGGCGCCCGATCCGGCGAAGATCACGGCGTGTTCGGCCGTGGCACCGCAGCACCGCGCGATCGCAGCGCGTGCTTCGCGGCGCAGGCGGGTGATGAACCCGCCGCAATACGAGGCTTCGGTGTGCGAGTTGGCGTAATAGGGGAGGACTTTTTCCAGCACGAAGCGCTCGACTTGCATGAGTGCCCGGCCCGAAGCGACATAGTCGGCGTAAATCAGCGGTTTGGGGCCATAGGGGCCTTGGACGATTGCGTCCTGGCCGATGAGTCCGTCAGCCAGGGAGGCGATGACGTCGCCTGTGTCGAGGTCTGCTTGAAACTGCTGCAACAGGCCCAGCGTGGCGGGTGTTGCGACTGTGTGGGTATCCATCTATGCCGTCTTTGTGGTCATGCCGAAGTGTCCAAATATCATACGATGGAAGGAAATTTGAAACATCACCTAAATTTTCCGAAAATTCATTGAATTTGGGTCGTATGATCTGATTTATGGAAAAAATAGATAAGTTTGATATGGCTATCGTCTCTTGCCTGCAAAAAGACGGCGCGCTGTCGCAGCGCGAGCTGGCGGATCGCGTGGGTTTGTCGCAAAACGCGTGCTGGCGGCGGCTGCAGCGTTTGCATAGTTGCGGGATTATTCGCGGGACGCGCGCCGAGGTGAATGTGGTCGAATTGGGCTTCGACCTGACGGTGTTCGTGATGATACGGACGAGCCGCCATTCCAAGGATTGGGCGGATGCGTTTCGTCAGCACGTGGACCAGTTGCCCGAGGTGACTGAGTTCTACCGCATCGGGGGCGATTGGGACTATTTGATCAAGGTGGTCTGCCGGGGGATGGCGGGGTACGACCGTTTTTACCAGCGGTTGATTACGGGGTTCGAGTTGGCGACGGTGACGGGATTTTTCAGTATGGAGGCCATTATCGATAACCGGCCGCTGGATTTGCGGTCAATGGAGGGTTGAGCGCTTCAGCGTGTCAGTTCGACTAATTGGCGCATGTCCTTGACGATGTCAGCGGTGCTCTCGGTGTCCGAGGCCAGCAGACGGGCTTTGCCCGTGTTGTCGAATATATAGACGCCGCGGCTGTGCCTGACGTCATAGATTTCGGCGGAGTCGCCCGGGCGCGGTTTTTCGATTTGGTAGGCGACGCGATAACGGCGGGCGAGATCGGCGATTTGTTTTTCGGTGCCGGTGACGCCGATGGCCTGGTTGTTGAAGGCATCGACGTAGGCCTGGAGTTTGTCGGGGGTGTCGCGGTGGGGGTCGACGCTGACGAACAGGATGCGTACGTTTTGGGCGTCGTCACCGAGTTGTTCCAGGACGGCGGTGAGTTGCGCCATGGTGGTGGGACAGATGTCGGGGCAACTGGCATAGCCGAAAAACAGCATGACGGTTTTGCCTTTCAGGTTTTCGCTGGAGACGGTTTTTCCGCCTGCACCGGGCAATTGAAATTGCAGGTCTGGCAGGTGGCCTTTGACGTCGTAGAGGGTCCAGTTGACGGCTCGATCTCCGCAGGCGGCGAGCAGGGTGCAGGTGGCTAACAGCAGGGCGCGCCAGAGGTGGCGGGTGAGAATGGCAGGCATGTGGTGTCGTTAACGCTGAATGCGGAGGGCACGTTGATGGCTTGATTCTAGCTGAGGGACTTGGGGTGGGGCGTTTTTGGCGGAGGGGTGGGTTCTTAAGCCGTTTGCCGCAGCCGGGCGGGAGCCACGGGCGGGCCTGGTCGGCTGACTCGTCCCCTGAACGGGGACTCGGCCTTCGTCCGCGAACCATCGGCGGGCCGGGGGCCAAACTCGCTCCGCTACGCTCCACTCAAACATGGCCCCCGGACTTCCCCCGCCGATGGTTCGCAGACTCGGCAGCCTCCGACAGGCCCGCCCGTGGCTCCCGCCCGGCTGCGGCAAACTCACGGCGTTAGAAGGGCATAACCCATGCAAGATTACGGCGTCAGCGGGACTGATAACGCTGCAAGGTCACAGCGTCAGCAGGACTGATGACGCCCAGGTCATGGCGTCAGTCGCATACCGAAGCCTCATATTGCGGCGGGTTCATCACTCGGGCCAATGACGCTTGCAAGGGCTGCGGTTGTAGGCGTGAGGATGTTGGACGAGGCGGCGGTCAGTTTGTCATGCCGCTGTGGCGCAATAGGGCGTCGATGCGCGGGGCACGGCCGCGGAAGGCGGCAAAGGATTCCGCAGCGGGGCGGGCGCCGCCGACGGCGAGGATTTCTTTGCGGTAGCGCGCGCCGGTGACGGGATCCAGGGTGCCGGCTGTGCTGTCGGCGTTGGCTTTGGCGGCTTCTTCGAATGCCTCGTAGGCGTCGGCAGACAGGACCTCGGCCCATTTGTAGCTGTAGTAGCCCGCGCCGTAGCCGCCGGCGAACAGATGCGAGAAGGCATGCGGGAAACGGTGCCACGCGGGCGGGAACAGCACGGCGACTTCTTTGCGGACTTGCTGGAGCAGGTCCATGGTTTGCTCGATGGTCGCGCCATCGGTGCGGCTATGCAGCAGCATGTCGAATAGTGCGAATTCGATTTGGCGTACGGTCTGCATGCCGCTTTGGAAATTGCGGGCGGCGACGAGTTTGTCGTACAGCGCACGGGGCAGGGCCTCGCCGCTGGCGACATGGGCCGAGAGGCGTTGCACGACGGGCCATTCCCAGCAGAAGTTTTCCATGAACTGCGAGGGCAGTTCGATGGCGTCCCATTCGACGCTGGAGAATGCCGAGGCGCCGGGCTCGTCGACTTCGGAAAGCAAGGCATGCAGCGCGTGGCCGGTTTCGTGGAACAGCGTGATGACGTCGTCGTGCGTGAGCAAGGCGGGCTTGCCGTCGCCGGGGCGGGCAAAGTTGCAGGTCAGGTAGACGACCGGCGTTTGAACATGGTCGCCTAGTCGGCGGCGGCTGCGCTCGCTGTCGACCCAGGCACCGCTTTGTTTGCCGGCACGGGCATAGAGGTCGAGGTACAGGTGGCCGATCAACGCACCTTCGGGTGATTCGACGCGGACGCCGCGTACGTCGGCGTGCCAGCGCGAGACGTCGGTTTCGCGCAGACGTACGTTGAACAGCGATTCGATGACCTGGAACAGGCCCTCGAGCACGCGAGGCTCGGTGAAGTACTGTTTGATCTCGTCTTCGGAGTAGGCGTAGCGAGTCTCGCGCAGGCGCTCGGACGCGTAGGGAATATCCCACGGCTCGAGCTCAGCCAGCCCGAGTTCGCTGGCGGCAAAGGCCTTGATCTCGGCCAGGTCGCGTTCGGCGTAGGGACGGGCACGCGAAGCGAGGTCGCGCAGAAAACCGGTGACTTCGTCGGCGTCGCGGGCCATGCGGGTTTGCAGGCGCAACGCGGCAAAGGTGCCAAACCCGAGCAGGCCGGATTCCTCGGCGCGCAGGGATAGCAGTTCCTCGATCAGCGGGGAGTTGTCAAAACGCGTGTCGCCTTGTTCAGAGGCCACGGTGCCATAGGCGCGGTACATCTGTTCGCGCAGACTGCGGTCGCGTGCGTATTGCATGACGGGCAGGTAGCACGGCATTTTCAGCGTGAGTTTCCAGCCCGTTTCGTGCCCATCGTCCTGAGCGGCCTGACGAGTGGCCTGTAGCACGTCGGCAGGCAGGCCCGCGAGCCGGGACTCGTCTTCGATGAGCAGCGACCAGGCGTCGATCGAATCGAGGACGTTTTCGGAGAATTTTTGCGTGACTTGGGCCTCGCGATCGGAGATCTCGGCATAGCGCTCGCGGGCCGCGCCTTGCAGCTCGACGCCGCTCAAGCGGAAATCACGCAGCGCTAATTCAATGACGCGGCGGCGTACTGGATCCCAGCTGTCGAAGTCTTGGGCGGCACGCAGGCGTTGGTATTGCTTGTACAGTCCCTCGTGCAGGCCTACCCAGGTCGAAAACTCCGTCACGAGCGGCAGGGCGGCGTTGTAGGCCTCGCGCAATTCAGGGGTGTTGACCACGGCATTCAGATGGCCCGCGACCGACCAGGCGCGCCACAGTCGCTCTGACGCGGTATCCAGCGGTTGCACCACAGATTCCCAATCAGCCGGCAAGCTCGGATCCGCTGCTGCATCAACAGCCTGTCGTGCGCCGATCAGCAGTGCTTCGATGGCGGGCACGATGTGCGCGGGCTGCACGGTGGCATAGTCGATGAGGTCGGAGACGGGGGCTAGCAGGGGATTTTGAGTCATGTTCGGTGTCGCTGCGAATGGGACGGAATACGATAAAGATGAGGGCGTTTGCACGGAAAACAAGGGTGACCCTGCGGGGGGACCTTCCGGCGATAAAATGCCCTCCGTGCTGCGCAGCTTATCGCAGTTCAGAGGCGATTGGGATGATGGATATTCTTTTGAAGACGCTGATGTGGGGGGCGTCTTTGGTTTTGTTATTGGCCTATTTCTTTGGTGTTACGCTGAGAAAACCGTTCAAAACGGTGGCTATGCATTTTTTAATGGTGCTGGCGGTGCATGTCGTGCTGAGTGCGGCGGCGATCCTGCTGACGAAACATGGTCAGAGCATCAAGTTTTCAGGGCAGCAGGGTTCCCCGGACTTGGCCGCAGCGCTGCTGTTGGGCGTCAAGCTATATATGGCGATCTTGATGATTTTTCTGCTCAATTTTTTTGCGGCATTGGCGCAAAAGGGTGTGAGCTCAATGGCCAAATTTCACACCACGCATAATGCCGCCAATCTGGATCGCCAGCCCGTGCGAGGGTTCTTGCGCCATCAGCGACCCATCGTCAGGGGATATCAGGCCCTGTTCATGATGGGCGGCGTGTTCATGCTGTGGGCGTTATGGTTCCGGTTTCGATAGGAACTTGATGCGGTAGTCAACGATGCCACGGATGTTTGATGGTCCCTGGCATCGTTGTCACGTATTACGCTGCCGCGCGCTCGGCCGCCTCGACGGTATTCACCAGCAACATCGCAATGGTCATGGGGCCAACTCCCCCCGGCACCGGCGTGATTGCGCCAGCGACTTCGCGGGCCGACGCAAAATCGACATCGCCGCAGAGTTTGCCGTCAGCGCCACGATTGATGCCGACGTCGATGACGACCGCACCCGGCTTGATCATGCTGCCGGTGATCATGCCCGGCTTGCCCGTCGCAACCACCAGTACATCGGCACGGCGCGTTTGCGCGGCCAGGTCACGGGTTTTCGAGTTGCAGATCGTGATGGTGGCGCCGGCTTGCAGCAGCAACATGGCCATGGGCTTGCCCACGATGTTGCTGGCCCCCACGATGACAGCCTCGGCGCCACGCAGGGTGACACCCTCGGATTCCAGCATCTTCATCACGCCGTAGGGGGTGCAAGGGCGGAACAGAGGCTGGCCTGTCATCAGCAGACCGGCATTGCTGATGTGAAAGCCGTCTACGTCCTTTTCGGCGGAGATCGCTTCGATGACCTTGTGGCTGTCCATGTGCGGCGGCAGCGGCAACTGCACCAGAATGCCGTGAATGGACGGATCGCGGTTCAGTGCGTCGATGCGAGCCAGCAGCTCGGCCTCGGTCATGTCGGCAGGATATTGCTCTTTGATCGAATGCAGGCCGGCCTTTTCACAAGCAGCGACCTTGTTGCGTACATAGACCTGCGAGGCGGGGTCTTCGCCGACCAATACGACGGCCAGACCGGGACGGATGCCCTTGGCAGCGAGGGTTTGCACACGTTGTGCGACTTCTTCGCGGATGCGTTGCGACAGGGCGGTGCCGTCGATGATGCGTGCGCCTTGGACGGCGGGTGTAGAAGGGTCCTGCAGGGTCATGCGTGTGCCTCGGGTTTTGCCAGCGCGACTTTCATCAGGTCGGCGACAGTGGTGACTTCCAGTTTTTCCATGATGTTGGCGCGATGCGCTTCCACCGTTTTGATGCTGATGCCGAGATCGTCGGCGATTTGCTTGTTCAGGCGGCCGGCGACGATGCGTTCCAATACCTGCTGCTCGCGCGCGGTCAGACGGGCCAGCATGGCTTCGTGGTCTTTTTGGGCCTGGAACTGGCTGATGCGCTGGGTCGCTTGCTCGAGCATGCGGGCCACGATCTCGCGCAGGTCCGATTCATTGAAAGGCTTTTCCAGAAAATCGACTGCGCCTTTTTTCATCGTGGATACTGCCATGGGGACATCGCCGTGACCGGTGATGAACACGATGGGTAGCGGGGCGTTGCGGGCCAGCAGTTGCTCTTGCAGCTCGAGGCCGCTCATGCCGGGCATACGCACGTCGGCGATCAAGACGCCGATCTGGCTGGGATCATATTCCTCGAGAAAGGTCTCACCGCTGGCGAAAGCGCGCACGCGATAACCGTTGGCTTCGAGCAGCCAGCGCAATGAATCGCGTACCGCTTCGTCGTCATCGACAATGAATACCGTGCTCGACTGGGGGGGGGTGTTCATGCGTGTAACTCCTCGGGCTGATCGTTCTGTGCCGGTTTTTCAGGCGCGGCGCAGGGCAGTGTAAATCGAAAAATCGTACCGCCGGCGGGATTCGGATCCGCCCAGAGACGGCCGTGGTGCGATTCAATAATGGTACGGCAGATATTCAGACCCATGCCCAGGCCCTGGGTCTTGGTGCTGAAGAAAGGCTCGAACAGGCGCTCGGGATCCGTCAGGCCGTGACCACGGTCGACGACAGCGACTTCGATGTGCTGTTCGTGAGGGATGACTGCGACCTTGAGCTCGTCGGAATCGCTCTTGTCCATGGCCTCGAGGCCATTTTTCAGCAGATTGAGCAACACCTGTTCGATCAGAATCGGGTCGGCCAGCACGTCTGGCGCATTGGACGGCACGAACGAATCAATGCGGATGCGGCGTTTGCGTGCGTCGATGTCGGCAAAACCGATGGCATTGTCAACGATGCGGCTGATCGGCACGCGCTGGCGGCGCGGCTCGCTGCGTTTTACGAATTCGCGGATGCGGCTGATGATCTTGCCGGCGCGTTCGGCTTGCGAGGCGGCTTTTTCCAGTGCGGGCAGCAGCATGGTCGGGCTGGTGTGGCCGGCTTTGACCAATGCGACCGCGCCCATGCTGTAGTTTGCGATGGCAGTCAGAGGCTGATTCAGCTCGTGAGCCAAGGACGAAGCCATTTCGCCCATGGTGGTCAGGCGGCTGGTGAGCTGGATCTTTTCTTGCTGGATGCGCGAGGCTTCTTCGTGGTCCCGGCGCTCGGTGATGTCGCGCGCGACCTGCATGCGTACGCGGCGGCCGTCGGTCCAGGCCAACATACGGTGGTGTACCTCGAACCAGCGCTGTACCGAGGGGGCAAAGATCTCGATCGCCTCATCGGTGAACCGGCCGCGGCGTCGCGCCAGCAGTTCGTTGTGGCCGCCAGTCTGCGCCCCGAACACGCGGCGGTAGGTGCGGTTGGCGAACAGCAGTTCCAGGCCGTCATGGGTGTCGGCAGTCACGGAAATCGCGTCGTCGAGCCCTTCGAGCACGGTCATGAAACGCTCATGCGCGGCAGTCAGGGCCTCGCGAATGCGTTTGGGCTCGGTGATGTCCGTCATCGAGGTCATCCAGCCGATCTGCGTGCCGTTGGGGTCGAGCAGGGGCGACACATACATCCGCGCGGTAAAGCGCGAGCCGTCGCGGCGCTGGGCCTCGATTTCAAGTCCGCTGCTGGGGGTCTTGCCCGAGGTCAGCACGTCGAGTGTGTGCTGGTGCTGCTCGTGCCGGCCCGGCACCCAGTAGGGGAAAGGAGGGCTGCGTCCGATGAGATCCGCCTCGTTCCAGCCGATCATGCGGCAGAACGCCGGATTGACATAGGCGATGCGCCCCTCCATGTCGAGCACGCGCATCCCCGTGGACATGGAGTTTTCCATGGCACGGCGGAATCCGGTCTCGGCGATCAAGGCGGCCTCGGCGGTCGAGCGGAAACGGGTGTAACGCCACAGCATCAGCAAGCTGATGATGATCACACACGACAGTGCCAGCACGACCCAGATCAGACGCTGTTGGCGGACCTCCTGGTCGATGGTCACGAACATGACGCTGTCGTCGTGCAGACGCTGCAGCCAGAAAAACGCACCCATTACGCACAGATACAGGATCAACACCACCGCTGGCGTGACCCAGTACACGCCCCGCCGGCGTTTGCGAGCGTGGTCGTGAAACGAGTTGGGAATGCTGGATTTGTAAGGGCTGGACATGACAGTCGGCACAGATAGACCCGGCATTTTAGAGCGTGTTGCGCGTGTGTGCGCAGAGCAGGGCGTTGGAGTTTGTCATGATGGGGAAAATAAATTCAGGAATCTGTCAATATTTCATATTATGAAATTCCGTACCGCAACATGAAATTTTCACGCGGACAGGTTAATCTTCGCGTTTCGTACTTGCTGCCTGACGCGATAGCATTGACCGTTCAGGCGGCAAAACACGCCCCGGCCAGGAGCCGGACCCCTTTGGATTGCCCGATCCATTACGTTGGAGCGGGCCTGCTCAGAACTCCCACAGGAGACATACGATGTCCTCTAATGCCCAGGCTAGCGCGCTATCGGCCGCCAACGACGAAGACACTCTAGAAACCCAAGAGTGGCTTGAAGCCCTGGCTGCCGTGCTCGACCGCGAAGGTCCCGAGCGTGCCCATTACCTGCTGGAACGCCTGATTGACGAGGCCCGTCGTTCGGGGGCGCATATCCCATTTTCGCCCAACACGGCCTACGTCAACACCATTCCGCCTGGACTCGAGCCGGCTCATCCCGGCAACCTGGAGCTGGAATCGCGTATTCGCTCCTATGTGCGCTGGAACGCCATGGCCATGGTGGTCAAGGCCAACAAGCATAACCCGCCCGATGGCGGCGATCTGGGCGGCCACATCGCCTCGTTTGCCTCGCTGGCCACCATGATCGGCTGCGGGCAAAACCATTTCTGGCATGCCGAAGACGAAAGCCATGGCGGCGACCTGGTGTATTTCCAGGGCCACACTTCGCCCGGCATGTACGGTCGCGCCTACCTCGAAGGCCGCTTGACCGAAGAACAGCTGAACCATTTCCGCCAGGAAGTCGATGGCAAGGGCCTGTCGTCGTATCCGCACCCCAAGCTGATGCCGGATTTCTGGCAGTTCCCGACGGTGTCGATGGGCCTGGGCCCGCTGATGGCGATCTACCAAGCCCGCTTCCTGAAATACCTGCATGCCCGCGGCCTGGCCGACACGAGCCAGCGCAAGGTCTGGGTATTCTGCGGCGACGGCGAAATGGACGAACCCGAGTCGCTGGGCGCGATCGCGCTGGCCGCTCGCGAAAAGCTCGACAACCTGATCTTCGTCATCAACTGCAACCTGCAGCGTCTGGACGGACCGGTGCGCGGTAATGGCAAGATCATCCAGGAGCTCGAAGGCGACTTCCGCGGATCGGGCTGGAATGTGATCAAACTGATCTGGGGCGGCTACTGGGATCCGCTCCTGGCGCACGACAAAGAAGGCATCCTGCGCAAGATCATGGAAGAAACCGTCGATGGCGAGTACCAGGCGTACAAGGCCAACGACGGCAAGTTCGTGCGCGAACATTTCTTTGGCAAGCATCCGAAACTGCTGGAAGCCGTCTCGCGCATGAGCGACGAGGACATCTGGCGCCTGAACCGCGGCGGCCACGATCCGCACAAGGTCTACGCGGCCTTCAAGGCGGCCAGCACGCATACCGGTCAACCGACCGTCATCCTGGCCAAGACCATCAAGGGCTACGGCATGGGCCAGGTGGGCCAGGCCAAGAACCCGACTCACCAGCAAAAGAAACTCGAGCTCGAGTCGATCCGCGAATTCCGCGATCGTTTCGCGATCCCGATTCCCGACGATCAGCTCGAGAAACTGCCTTATTTCAAGCCGGCCGAAGATTCGCCGGAAATGAAATATCTGCACGAACGCCGCAAGGCGCTGGGCGGCTATCTGCCCAAGCGCCGCGCCAAGGCCGACGAGCAGCTCAAGGCCCCCGCGCTGGAGGCATTCAAGGCGGTGTTGGAACCCACCGCCGAAGGCCGCGAGATCTCGACGACGCAGGCTTTTGTGCGTGTGTTGAATCAGATCCTGCGCGACAAAGACCTGGGCTCGCGCGTCGTGCCTATCCTGGCGGACGAATCGCGGACTTTCGGTATGGAAGGCCTGTTCCGCCAGATCGGCATCTATGCACCGGAAGGGCAGAAGTACGTGCCGGTCGATAAAGACCAGGTCATGTACTACAAAGAATCCGCCGACGGCCAACTGCTGCAGGAAGGCATCAACGAAGCCGGCGCGATGAGCTCGTGGATTGCGGCGGCCACGTCGTATTCGACGAACAACCGCATCATGGTGCCGTTCTACATCTATTACTCGATGTTCGGCTTCCAGCGCATTGGCGATCTGGCCTGGGCAGCGGGTGATATGCAGGCGCGCGGCTTCTTGCTGGGCGGCACGGCAGGCCGTACCACGTTGAATGGCGAGGGCTTGCAGCACGAAGACGGTCACAGCCACCTGCTGGCCTCGACCATTCCGAATTGCGTGTCGTACGACCCGACGTTCGGTCACGAGCTGGCTGTGATCATCCAGCACGGTCTGAAGCGCATGGTCGAAGACCAGGAGAACGTGTACTACTACCTGACGGTGATGAACGAAAACTACCCGCAGCCCGGTCTGACCAAGGGCGACGAGGAAGGCATCATCAAGGGGATGTACAAGCTCAAGTCGCACGGCAAGGGCAAGACCCGCGTGCAACTGATGGGCTCCGGCACCATCCTGCGCGAAGTCATGGCGGCTCAGGAATTGCTCGAAGCCGACTGGGGCGTCGCCTCGGATCTGTGGAGCGTGACCAGCTTTACCGAGCTGCGCCGCGATGGCCTGGATGCCGATCGCCACAACCTGCTGCACCCGGAACAGAAAAAACCGCAGGTGCCCTACGTCACGCAGCAACTCGAAAAGACCGAAGGCCCGATCATCGCGTCGACCGACTACATGAAGTTGTTCGCCGATCAGATCCGTCCGTTTGTGCCCAAGGACCGCACGTACCGTGTACTGGGCACCGACGGTTTCGGCCGTTCGGATTTCCGCTACAAGCTGCGCGAGCACTTCGAAGTCGATCGCCATTTCGTGGTGTTGGCCGCATTGCGCGCGCTGGCCGACGAGGGCAAGGTCCCCGCCGGCAAGGTCGCCGAGGCCATCAAGAAATACGGCATCAACCCGGAAAAAGCCAACCCGCACCACGCTTGAAGGTAAACAGACATGAGCAAACTCGTGGAAATCAAGGTACCCGACATCGGTGATTTCAAAGAAGTCGAAGTCATCGAAGTGCTGGTCGCGGCGGGTGACACGATCAAGGCCGAGCAAAGCCTGATCACCGTCGAGTCCGACAAGGCATCGATGGAAATCCCGGCGTCGGCCGGTGGCGTCGTGAAGTCCGTCAAGGTCAAAGTCGGCGACAAGGTCGCCGAAGGCACCGTTATCCTGGAAATCGAGGCGGGCGAAGCGGCGGCTGAGGCCGCACCCGCTGCCGCACCTGCGGCGGAATCGGCGCCGGCAAAGGCTGCCGCTGCTGAGCCTGCCGCTGCTGCCAAGGCGCCCGCTGCCCCGGCCGAGCAAAGCCAGCAAGGCAGTGGCCCCGTGGAAATCGCGGTACCCGATATCGGTGATTTCAAAGAAGTCGAAGTCATCGAAGTCATGGTCGCCGTGGGCGACACCATCAAGGCCGAGCAAAGCCTGATTACCGTCGAGTCCGACAAGGCCTCGATGGAAATCCCGGCATCCGCAGGCGGTGTGGTCAAGGAAATCAAGGCCAAGGTAGGCGATAAGGTATCCAAGGGCACCGTGATCGTGGTGGTCGAGGGCGGCGCCAGCGCGGCACCCGCTGCCGCTTCGGCACAGCCCAGCGCGCAACCCGCAGCCGCGGCAACAGCACCGGCTGCCAGCAGCCCCGCTCCTGCCGCAGCACCTGAGGCGCCGGCCGCCAAGCCCGCGCCTGCTGCCTCGCTCGAAGATCCCGGTCTGAAGCCTGGTCAATTGCCGCATGCATCGCCGTCGGTGCGCAAGTTCGCACGCGAGTTGGGTGTCAACCTGAGCAAGGTCAAAGGCTCTGGCCCGAAAGACCGCATCACGGCCGACGACGTGCGCGCCTTTGTGAAGCAAGCGCTGGCAGCACCGGCGGCGGCTGCCTCGGGCGGCGCCGATGGCGCGGCGCTGGGCCTCTTGCCGTGGCCGAAGATCGACTTCACCAAGTTCGGTCCGATCGACGCCAAGCCGCTGTCGCGCATCAAGAAAATCTCGGGTGCGAACCTGCATCGCAACTGGGTCATGATCCCGCACGTCACCAACAATGACGAAGCGGACATCACCGACCTGGAAGCTTTCCGTGTGACCTTGAACAAAGAGAACGAAAAAGCCGGTGTCAAAGTCACCATGCTGGCGTTCCTGATCAAGGCCGTTGTTTCCGCACTGAAGAAATTCCCCGAGTTCAATGCGTCGCTTGATGGCGATCAACTGATCTACAAGCAATACTTCCATATCGGTTTTGCTGCCGACACGCCCAACGGTTTGGTCGTGCCGGTCATCCGCGATGCGGACAAGAAAGGCATCATCGACATCGCCAAGGAAATGGGCGAACTGTCCAAGAAGGCCCGCGAAGGCAAGATCTCTCCTGCGGAAATGCAGGGCGGTTGCTTCTCGATTTCGTCGCTGGGCGGGATCGGCGGTACGCACTTCACGCCCATCATCAATGCACCGGAAGTGGCTATCCTCGGTGTGTCGCGTTCGGCGCAAAAGCCTGTCTGGGACGGCAAGCAGTTTGTGCCGCGCCTGACGATGCCGCTGTCGCTGTCCTACGACCATCGTGTCATCGACGGCGCTGCTGCCGCGCGTTTCAACGCGTACCTGGGTCAGTTGCTGGCCGACTTCCGCCGCATCTTGCTGTAAGGGGGCCTCATGAGCACACTGGTTGATATCAAGGTACCCGACATCGGTGACTTCAAGGAAGTCGAAGTCATCGAGGTGCTGGTTGCTGCGGGCGACACGATCAAGGCAGAACAAAGCCTGATCACGGTCGAATCCGACAAGGCATCCATGGAAATCCCCGCGTCCGCAGGCGGCGTGGTGAAATCCGTGCAGGTCAAGGTTGGCGACAAGGTTGCCGAGGGCACGGTGATCCTGCAGGTCGAGGCTGCCGAGGCAGCGTCGGCGGACGCGGGCAAAGCCGCCGCGCCGGCGGGCGGTAATGCTCCGGCCGAGGCGAAAGCGGGTGGCAATGCACCGCAGGCCTCGTCTGCGCCTGCACCGGCGGCGGCGCCGGCCGATAAAGCTCCGGCACCGGCGGCGGCGTCGTATAGCGGCTCCGCAGATCTGGAATGCGACATGCTGGTCCTGGGCGCAGGCCCCGGCGGCTATTCGGCGGCTTTCCGTGCGGCAGACCTGGGCCTGTCCGTTGTGCTGGTCGAGCGTTACGAGACGTTGGGCGGTGTCTGCCTGAACGTAGGCTGCATTCCATCCAAGGCGCTGTTGCACAACGCAGCCGTCATCGACGAAGCGCGTGCACTGGCGGCCCACGGGATCAGTTTTGGCGAGCCCAAGATCGATCTGGACAAGCTGCGCGGCTACAAAGACAGCGTGGTGGCAAAGCTGACGGGCGGCCTGGCCGGCATGGCCAAGGCACGCAAGGTCAAGGTGGTCACGGGTGTCGGCGAGTTTGCCGATCCGCATCACTTGTCCGTCAAGAGCGCTGACGGCAAGACACAAACCGTCCGTTTCAAGAACGCCATTATTGCGGCGGGCAGCCAATCGGTGAAACTGCCGTTCCTGCCCGACGACGAGCGTATCGTCGACTCGACCGGGGCATTGGAACTGCGCGAGATTCCGAAAAAGATGCTCATCATCGGCGGCGGGATCATCGGCCTGGAAATGGGTACGGTGTATTCCACGTTGGGCGCGCGTCTGGACGTCGTGGAAATGCTCGACGGCCTGATGCAAGGTGCGGATCGTGATCTGGTCAAGGTCTGGCAGAAAATGAACGCCGAGCGTTTTGACAACATCATGCTCAAGACCAAGACCGTCGGCGCCGAAGCGAAAAAAGACGGTATCTACGTCAGCTTCGAAGGCGAGGGCGCACCGAAAGAACCGCAACGTTACGACTTGGTGTTGCAGGCCGTGGGCCGCAGCCCGAACGGCAAGAAAATCGCCGCCGACAAGGCTGGTGTTGCCGTGACGGACCGCGGCTTTATCGAAGTCGATCGTCAAATGCGCACCAACGTGCCGCACATTTACGCGATCGGCGACATCGTGGGCCAGCCCATGTTGGCGCACAAGGCCGTGCATGAAGGCCATGTGGCTGCAGAAGCAGCTGCTGGTCAAAAGTCGTTCTTCGACGCGCGCGTGATCCCGTCGGTAGCCTATACCGATCCGGAAGTCGCGTGGGTGGGCTTGACCGAGGACGAGGCCAAGAAACAGGGTATCAAGGTCGAAAAGGGTCTGTTCCCCTGGGCAGCGTCGGGCCGCGCGATTGCGAACGGCCGCGACGAGGGCTTTACCAAGCTGCTGTTCGATGCCGAAACGCACCGCATTCTGGGTGGCGGCATTGTCGGCACGCATGCGGGCGATTTGATCAGCGAGATCGCTTTGGCGATCGAAATGGGCGCGGATATGGTCGATATTGCCAAGACCATCCACCCGCATCCGACGTTGGGCGAGTCTGTCGGCATGGCGGCTGAAGTCGCGGAAGGCGTGTGCACGGATTTGCCTCCGATGCGCAAGAAGTAATCCTTTCTTAAACATCTGTTTGCCCAGCCCATGAGCGTCAAGACAGCGCTGCGCGTCATCGAGATCATAGAAACCTATGCTCGCGAGCGGCGCGCGTTGCCCTTGTCGGAGCTGGCGCGCCTATTGGGTGTGCCGGTCTCCAGCTGTCTGGCGCTGATTCGTACCTTGGCCGATCTTGGCTATCTGTACGAGACAGGGCGACGGCAGGGTTATTACCCTACGGGTCGGTTGCTGGCGATGGCGCAACGCATCGCCGCGTCCGATCCGGTTCTGGATCGTGTTTATCCCAGCTTGATCGAACTGCGCGATGCGACGCAGGAAACGATTGTGTTCGGGAAACTCACCGGCGAGGGCAAGGTTGTCTATCTGGATGTGCTGGATTCTCCGCACACCATTCGCTATGCCCCGGTAGCCGGGGAGTTTCGCGAGGTACATGCGAACTCTCTTGGCAAGGCGTTGTTGTCTGTCCTGGATACGAAGGCTCGCCATGCGTTGCTCAATAGCTATGCTCTGACTCGCTATAACGAGCGTACGTTGACGTCCGTTGATGCGGTTGATGCGGATCTGGAGTTGTCGCGGGAGCGGGGGTGGTTCATGAACCTCGGTGAGTCGATTCCCGATGTGTGTGCGCTGGCTTGGCCGGTGACGTTGTCGGGGGAGACGTATGCGATTTCTGTGGGGGGGCCGGTTTATCGGTTGGAGCCTCGGCAGGAGGAGTGTGCTCGGATATTGAGGGCGGCTTGTACGGGGTTGGAGCAGGGGTAGTTTTTTTGCGTGCGGTGAGGTTTTCTTTTGGTCGTCGAGCCGAGGCAATCGGCCCGGCCGGGCTTCACAAAGTCGGTCCGGCGCGCGGGCGCCGGACACCGCGTCGCTCACCTCGTCCGCGCCTTCGCGCTCCCTACGGTGGCTGCTGGCTCGACTTTGAGGCGCCCGGCCGGGCCGATTGCCTCGGCTCGACTGGCAGCAATTAGAATTCTCTGCATCGCTGGCACGACTTTTGTGCTTGGCGTTTTTTTTGCAGCGCCTGGGAAGAGAGAAAGGTCTTGCGGTGCTGCTTTCGGGGGACGCCCTGCGCGTCCACCTCAAGCGATCGGGCCGGGCATGCGGGAGGGGTGGCGTGGTGCCTGTTGGAAGATCTGCTTGGTTGCGATTAAGGCTGGCGATGATGATGCGTAGAGGTCTCTTTGGAGACTCGTCTGTTGCATACCTGCGCGCCGCATGGCGCCTGTAAGCACTCCCTGATTCCCAGCACCAGCCCCCGCGCCGATTCAATACGACTTCGGCAAACCCAGCACCTTCTCTGCAATGAAGCACATGATCAATTGCGGACTGACGGGGGCAATGCGCGGGATATAGCTCTCTCGCAATAAACGTTCAACGTGATATTCCTTGGCGTAGCCCATACCCCCTAAGGTGAGGACGGCTGTCTGGCAAGCGTTATGTCCCGCCTCTGCGGCGAGATACTTGGCCGTATTCGCATAGGGGCCGCAGGCCAAGCCCGCGTCGTACATGCTGGCGGCTTTGAAGACCATTAAATTGGCCGCTTCCAGTTGCATCCATGCCTGGGCCAAGGGGTGTTGAATGCCCTGGTTCTGGCCGATGGGACGTCCGAATACTGTGCGTTCACCTGCGTACTGCACGGCGCGATCGAGGGCGGCGCGGCCTATGCCGACGGCTTCGGCGGCGATGAGGATGCGTTCGGGGTTCAGGCCGTGCAGGATGTATTCAAAGCCTCGGCCTTCTTCACCGATGCGGTCGGCAACAGGGATGCGCAGGCCGTCGATGAACAGCATGTTGGAGTCGACGGCTTTGCGGCCCATTTTGTCGATTTCTCGGACTTCGATTTTGCTGCGATCCAGGTCGGTGTAGAACAGTGAGAGGCCCTGGGTGGGCTTGGCGACGTCGACCAGCGGGGTTGTGCGCGCCAGCAGCAACATTTTGTGAGCGACTTGTGCGGTCGAGATCCAGATTTTGCGGCCATGGACGATGTACTCATCACCATGGCGTTCCGCACGTGTGGAAAGTTTGGTGGTATCCAGACCTGCATCGGGCTCGGTGACGGCGAAGCAGGCCTTTTCGCGGCCGGCGATCAGCGGGTCAAGCCAACGCTGGCGTTGCTCGTCGGAGCCAAATACGACCACGGGATTCAAACCAAAGATATTCATGTGCACGGCCGACGCGCCAGCGAAACCCGCGCCGGAGGCAGCGATGGTTTGCATCATCAGCGCGGCTTCTGTCATGCCTAATCCCGCGCCTCCATACGCTTGCGGCATGGCAATCCCTAACCAGCCATCGCGTGCCAGATCCGCATGAAAGTCATGAGGAAAACCGCCATCACGATCGCGTTCGAGCCAGTATTCATTGGGATAACGCTCACAGACGCGTTCGATCGCATCGCGCAACGCCAGTTGATCGGATGAAAATTCAAAGTCCATTACGAAATTCCTTTCTGAGGTGCAGCATCATGAGCGGTGATCTCCTGTGTCGCCCGAGCGGCAATGAGTGCGTCGATTTCCGCATCGGTGCAACCGGCTTCGCGCAGTATCTCCTGGCTGTGTTCCCCCAATCGCGGCGCGGGCCGGCGAATGGTAGTCGGGGTGCGTTCGTAGCGTCCCAGCGGCGCGGTCGTACGCAATCGGCCCTCGGTGGGGTGATCCATCTCATGAACGAAACCGGTGCTCTGCAGATGTGCGTCGTGGATCAGGTCATCAACCGAATAGAGGTGCGCGGCAGGAATGTCTGCTTGCGTCAAGTCAGCGAGCCATTCAGCGCTGCTGCGTGTACGCATGATGTCGGCCACAAAGGCATACGCCTCATCAATGTGACGAGCGCGGGCAGTGTGGCTGCTGAAACGTGGATCTTGTTCCAGCTCGGGCCGGCCGATCAGCGCAAAGAAATTTCGCCAATGTTTGTCGTTGTAAATCAGCAGGCATAGATAACCATCTGCGGTCGCATAGGGACGCCGGTGCGCGGCCAGCAGCCGGGCATAGCCGGTAGAGCCCAGCGGCGGCTCGAACGTTGCGCCGCCGAGGTGGTCGCCCAGCACCATGTGGGCCATACCTTCGAACATGGGGATTTCAACCGATTGGCCTTGGCCCTGTGCACGAGCATGCAGGACGGCGGACACGAGCGCGATGGCCACATGCAGGCCGACGGCGCGATCTGCCAGCGTCAATGGCGCATAGCGCGGGACATCGCCACTCTGCTGACGAAACAGATCCGCAATGCCTGTTTGTCCCTGGATCAAATCATCGTAAGCAGGGCGACCGGCATAGGGGCCGGCCTCGCTGAAACCATAGGCGCCAATGTAGACCAGGCGAGGATTGCGTGCGGACACGGCCTCGTACGATAGGCCTAGCCTTGCCATGGCTTGGGGCCGGATGTTGTAGAGCAGCGCATCGCAGCTCTCCGCCAGCTTTAGACACGCTTCGCGGCCCGCTTCGGTTTTCAGGTCCAGCACGATGGACCGCTTATTGCGATTCAAATGCAGGTACAGATGTCCCATGCCAGCATTGCGCATGGGACCGACGGCCCGCATGTTGTCGCCAGCGGGAGATTCGACTTTGATCACGTCTGCGCCCAGATCGCCCAACACCTGCGTGGCATACGGACCCATCACGACTGAGCTCAAATCCAAAATGCGTACGCCGGACAACGGACCGGTGGTCACAGGAGGCGAACCTGTGTCAATGTCAGATGTCGGCCCGTTGCGGACAGGTGCGTCATGATGCTGCATAGTGTTCGAATCTCTGTGGTTTGCTGGCGCTGCACACTTCGTTAACGCACAACAATGCGGGTGCAGAGGGCGAGGCGCAATCAGCACATCTCTGAAAAAACAGCGCGATCATTGCGCCTGGATTCCTGCGTCTTTAATCAGTTTTCCCCAGAGGTCGCGTTGTTCGCTGACAAAGGCGGCAAAACTCTCCGGTGTGCCGCTAAACGCGTCGAAGCCGAGATCTGCCAGACGTTTGCGCACGTCGGGTTTGTTGACGATCTGGTTGATAGCGGCATTGAGTTTGGTCACGATCTCCGGCGGCAATCCTGCCGGGCCGAAATAGCCGTTCCATGAGTTCAAATCAAAATCGTTCACACCGGCCTCACGCATGGAGGGCAGGTCTGGCACGATAGTGCTGCGCTCTGCCGTGGACACAGCCAGGGCGCGCAGTTGGCCGGATTGCACAAAAGGCAGGCCCGAAGCCAGATCCGTAAACATGATGTTGACTTGGCCACCGACAAGATCGGTCAGCGCCTGGGGCGTCCCTTTGTAAGGCACGTGCAGAATGTCGATGCCGGCACGGTGCGCCAGGGTGCCCCCCGCCACGATGCCTGTGCTGTTGCCGCTGGCATAGGTGACTTTGCCCGGATTTTTGCGGGCGTAATCGACGAGTTCCTTCACGGTGGTGTAGGGCTGTTTGGGATTGGTCACCAGCAGAAAGGGCAAGTTGCCCCCGCGTGCAATCGGCGTGAAATCCTTGACCGGGTCGTAGGGGACGTTCTTCATCAAGAACGGGGCGGCCGAGTGCGAGGTATTGGTGGTGACGAACAAGGTGTAGCCGTCGGGCTTGGCACGTGCGACGTACTGTGCGGCGATGGTGGCGTTGGCGCCGGGTTTGTTTTCTACGATCACTTGTTGTCCCAGTATCTGCCCCAGTTCGGCGGCAAAGATACGGCCTACCGCGTCGGTGCCGGATCCTGCGGGAAAGGGCACGATCAGCGTGATCGGTTTTTCGGGGTAGGCGGCTTGGGCGGGGGACGTGAATACGGACGCAAGCGCGGTGCTGCATAGCGCCGCGGCGCGTAGGATGCGTAACAACATGGGGTCTCTCTCCGGTTGGTGGATGGCGGCGGCTCTGTGATGGCGGTTCTGCCTGCGGTGGCCGCTGGGCCGGGTGGCATTACTTGGATGTGTTTCCTGTCGTGGGGGCAGCAAAACCGCGTATTACGCGATCTGGAGATTCTTCGTAGGGCGGCGAGTAGATGACCAGCAAGCGCACGGGGGTGTCGCTGGTGACGGTGAAAACATGAGGGATATCGGGCGGGAAATAGCAACAGTCACCGGCGACCATGTCGGCGGATTCGTCACCGACTTGGGCGCGGGCGGTGCCCTCGAGCAAATAACAGACTTGCTCGATGCCGGGGTGGGCATGGGGCAGGGCGCCTTGGCCCTTTTCTATTACGCCTAACAGGACTTCTACGTGCTTTGCTCCGACGTTTTCTGGGCCGATCAGGCGGCGGTTGAGGGTGCCAGTGTGGTTGGCGGGGTGGTAGCCGGGGACTTGGGATTCGCGGACTAGCCAGCTGGGAGTGTGGGGCATGATAGGGAAATGAATTTTATGAGTGTGAAAATTATTTCACAGATGTGAAATCACGAGCAAGGGGGTTTTCCCGGAAAGACTCGCTAGCCCAACAGCCCCTGGCTACCAGCTAACCAAACAGCCCGATTTCACTGCTGCTGCAAATCCCATAAAGCCGCCAACATATGCCGCGTAGCAGGCTCGCTCACCTTTTCGCGATAGGCAATCCCTAGTTGCCGCCACAATGCCGGTCGCAACGGCCGCATGAGAATGCGTTCATCTGGCGCTGGCGCGCCCGCCTCGTGAGGCAGCAATGTCCCACCATACCCTGCACCGACGAGGCTCTTGATGGCATCGTTGTAGTTCAACGCGATGCGGGGAGCAGGCCGCAGGCCGACGTCGGCAAACCATTGTGTGGTCAATCTGGATAAATGCGTGCCCGGGTCGTTCAGGATGAGCGGCCGTTCGGCCATCCAGCGGGGGGTGATATGAGCAGGCGCGCGCCAGGCCGCAGGCAGGAATGCCACGACCGGATCGCGTCGCCAGGGCTGGATTGTCAGGCCGGCAACCTTGGCCTGAGGTAGGGCGACGATGCCAATATCGAGCGATCCGTCGGTCAACTGGACAAGGGTTTGTTGAGAGGTCAGGACTGCGATTTGTACATCAATCGCCGGATGCGATTGCGCCAAAGCCGCCAGGGCGCGTGGCAGCAAATGAGCGATGACGCCGGTCGATGCACCCAGTCGGACACGGCCCGCCAGTCCCTGGGCCTGACGCGACACGTCATCCAGGGCATGTGTCACGTCGGCCAACAGCTTTCGTGCATGATCGATCAGGCTTTCGCCGATGGCTGTGGGGCGTACATGGCCTTTGGTTCGAGACAGTAATTGCGCGCCCACGCGCTGTTCCAGTTCGCTGATGTGCAGACTGACGGTAGGCGGCGCCAAGTGCAGCAGTGCCGCGGCCTTGGCGAACGAGCCCTGGTCCGCAATGGTGACGAGCGTGCGCAGTTGATCCAGGTTGATTTCTCGCATGGCGCCTCATAGATCAGAATTTCTGAATAGGAAGATTATTAAATTCAACTTTTCTAATTCTACGAGTCGAGTCACGATAACGCCATCGACCATTTACCGGAATCATCGCGATGACGACTCCTCATGTTTTTATTGACGGCGACCAAGGCACAACCGGCCTGCAGATCCATGCACGCTTGCAGGGGCGCGACGATATTGTCATTGATACTTTGCCGGCGGCTTATCGCAAGGACCCGCAGCGTCGCGCCGAGGCGTTGAACGCCTGCGACATCGCCATTTTGTGCCTGCCTGACGCGGCAGCGCGCGAGGCGGTGGCGCTGGTCAAAAATCCCCACGTGCGCATCATCGACGCCAGTTCGGCTCATCGTGTCCAGGATGGCTGGACGTATGGATTTCCGGAGTTGAGTGCCGATCAATCGCGTCTGATTGCGCAGTCCAAGCGCGTCACGAATCCGGGTTGTTATCCCACGGGCGCTGTCGGGCTGCTATCGCCCTTGGTGACGGCGGGCTTGCTGCCGTCTGACTATCCGCTGGCCATTCAGGCCGTATCGGGGTATTCCGGCGGTGGGCGCGCAGCTGTTGAGCGGTACGAGGGCATCGATCCGCACAGTGAGCAACGGAGCGCCAGCCAACAGTCCAGCAGCCTGCCCGCGTTCCAGATCTATGGCTTGCCGCTGCAACATAAACACGTCCCGGAAATTCAACGTTATGCCGGTCTGGCATTGCCGCCGGTTTTTGTCCCGGCTTACGGGGCTTATCGCCAGGGGATCGTGCTCACCATTGCGTTACAACAACGCCTGTTGCCGGCAGGGGTGGACGCCGGGATAGTGCAGGCCTGCCTTGCCGGCCATTACGCGGGCGCGCAATACGTGCGTGTGTTGCCGCAGGCCGAGTCTTCCGCGTTGCAGGCCTTGGACCCCCAGCGTTTGAATGACAGCAACAATATGGAGCTCGCTGTTTTCTCCAATCCCGAGCATGGCCAGATTCTCTTGACAGCAGTATTCGATAATCTGGGTAAGGGCGCTTCGGGCGCAGCGGTGCAGAACCTGGATTTGATGCTGCAAGCGGCGTAGTTTTCGCCGGGGCCGGTTGGTCGCCGAATCCATCAACGCCAACAGGGCCTATGCCCCTGTATATCGACGCGGCTGTTACACTGCCGCGTCTTCGCCTTTTTCGAATATTTTCATGTCTGCCCCCCGTTTAGACGCCGCCGCGCCGTTGCCTCAGTGGCTGCAGTACCTTGAGTCCATTCACAGCAAGGCTATCGATCTGGGGCTGGACCGGGTCAAGCAGGTGGCGGACCGCCTGGCGCTGCAGTTGAACGGCGTCAAATTCGTGGTCGGCGGCACCAATGGCAAGGGTTCGACCTGTGCCATGCTCGAGGCTATCTTGCTGGCCGCCGGCTATCGGGTGGGCTTGTACACCTCGCCGCACCTGATCGATTTCAATGAGCGTGCCCGGATCAACGGCGAGATTGCCAGCGACACCGCGTTGACTGAGCAGTTTGCCGCAGTCGAAGCGGCACGCGGCGAGATTACGCTGACATATTTCGAGTTCACGACGCTGGCGATCCTGCGCTTGTTCGCACAGTCGAATCTCGATGCCATTGTGCTGGAAGTCGGCCTCGGGGGGCGTCTGGATGCCGTCAATATCATTGACGCCGATTGCTCCATCATCACCAGCGTCGATCTGGACCATACCGAGTGGCTGGGCGACACCCGCGAAAAAATCGGCTGGGAAAAGGCCCATATTTATCGCAGCGGCAGGCCGGCCATATGCAGTGATCCGCAGCCGCCGCAGTCGTTGCTGGACTACGCGGCAGAGATCGGCACCGATCTGTGGCTGTTCGGTAAAGACTTCAACTATTCCGGAGATCGCCAGCAATGGGCCTATGGCGGCCGAAGCCAGCGCCGCAATGCCCTGGCCTATCCGGCATTGCGGGGCGCAAACCAGTTGCTGAATGCGTCGGCCGCGCTCGCCGCGCTGGAATCGGTACGTGACCGCCTGCCTGTACCGCAGCAAGCCGTCCGTATCGGTCTGTTGCAGGCATCGGTACCCGGCCGGTTCCAGATTTTGCCAGGCCAGCCCACCATCATTCTGGATGTGGCCCATAACCCGCACGCCGCAGCGGTGCTGGCTCAAAATCTGGATAACATGGGGTTTCATCCCTACACCCACGCAGTCGTGGGCATGCTCAACGACAAGGATGTCGACGGCGTGCTGGCCAAAATGCTGGGCCGTGTCGATCACTGGTACTGTGCAGGGCTGCCAGGGCCGCGCGGAGGCAGCGGGGACGACTTGGCCAGGCACGTTTCGTCTGCAATCGAGACGGCTCCGGCCGGTTCCGACGGGCCTACCGTGCAAACGTACGCTGACCCCGCCGCAGCGTTCGCCGCGGCCCGCGAGCGGGCAGGCGAGGGTGATAGAATCGTGGTGTTTGGCTCGTTTCTCACCGTTGCCGCGGTTTTGCAGGCACTGGGTCGCAAAATTTAAGGTTTCGGCAGTCGGGGCGCAGGCTCCGGTCAGGTCGCAAGGAATTCCTGCCCATGGGATTTTTCACTCGCAAAGACTCCGCCTCTCAGGCATCGCCCTCTAGACCGCGTCCGTCGGTATCGAGCGAAGCCCAGGCGGCAGAACTCCGTGGGCGTGCGCGCCGGCGGTTAGCCGGCGCCGTCGCGCTGGTGCTCGCAGCTGTTATCGTGCTGCCGATGGTATTGGACTCCGAGCCCGTACCGGTGGCGGACGATATTCCTATCCGCTTGCCGGATCGCAATACCCCTTACCAACCGCAGGTTTCGCCGCCGGCCGTGGCCGATGCGGGCAATGCTGCCACGGGTACCACGCCAGAGGGCACCGCGGTCACACCGCCTGCGACGCCTCCCGTAGAGCCGCCTGCTGTTCCTACGCCGCCTGACGTGTCTACGCAACCCGAGACGCCGCCGCCTGCCACCGCTCAGCGGCCCGAGACGCCGCCTGCCGCAGTGACTCCGCCCAAGCCGCCGGCGACCAAACCGCCAGTCACGCCGCCCAAGCCGCGCGACGACGATGGCGCCCGGGCGTTGGCGCTGCTGGAGGGCCGTTCCCCGTCGGATACGCCCGCGCCAGCCGCACCCAAGCCGGCCGCGCCCAAACCCGCCGCCAAAGGCAATTTCGTCTTGCAGATCGCGTCCTATGGCGCCCAGGCGGATGCCCAGTCGCGACGTACCAAACTGCATCAGGCCGGTGTTACCAACGCTTTTGTCGAACAAGCTTCCGTTGGAGGTAAACAGTCGTACCGCCTGCGCGTGGGGCCGTTCCCGTCGCGCGAGGCAGCCCAGGCTGCTCAGGCACGCCTGCGCACGCTGGGTTATGACAACGGCTTCATCGCCAGCCAGTGACCGGTTTCGATTTCGTCGTGTTGGCCATCCTGGCAGCCTCCGGTCTGCTGGGGTTGGTACGCGGCCTGCTGAAAGAAATCCTGTCCTTGATGGCGTTTCTGTTGGCCTTCGTGGCAGCGATCTGGTGGGGCCCCTCTGTATATGGCTGGATTGAACCCTATATAGAGACCCCCATGCTGCGTATGGGTATTGCGTATGCGGCGGTGTTTATTTTGGTGTTGCTAGGGGTAGGGCTGCTCAATATGACATTGGCTGCCCTGATCCGTACGACCGGCCTGTCGCCGGCAGATCACGGCCTGGGGGCGGTGTTCGGGCTGGCACGAGGTTTATTGTTTGTGTTGGTATTGGTGGCGTTGGGCGGCTATACGCCGTTGCCGCAAGAGCCCTGGTGGCAGAACGCCATGTTTTCGCATTCGGCCACCGAGGCCGTCAGGCATATCAAGTTGTGGTTGCCCCCGTCGTTGGCGACGTGGCTGCCCTACTAAGTTTCGTTTAACGGGAAATCACCATGTGTGGAATCATCGGGGTCATTGGGCGCGGGCCGGTCAACCAGCTGCTCTATGACGGTTTGCTGCTGCTGCAGCATCGTGGCCAGGACGCGGCAGGTATTGCGACGTCGTCCCAAGGCAGCCACTTCAACATGTTCAAGGCCCACGGCCTGGTGCGGGATGTCTTCCGCACCCGCAACATGCGGTCGCTGCCCGGTACCAGCGGTATCGGTCATGTGCGCTACCCCACGGCGGGCTCCAGCGCCAGCGAAGAAGAAGCCCAGCCGTTCTACGTGAACGCCCCGTTCGGCATCACTTTTGCCCATAACGGCAATCTGACCAACTGGCGCGAGCTGCGTGAGTCGCTGTATCGCGATGACCGCCGCCATATCAATACGAATTCCGACTCCGAGGTGCTGCTCAACGTGCTGGCGCATGAGCTGCAGTCGGCCGCCACGGGCGTGTCGCTCAACGACGACACGCTGTTCCGTGCGGTATCGGCCGTGCACAAACGGGTGCGTGGCGCTTATGCTGTCGTGGCCCAGATTTCCGGCTATGGCATGCTGGCATTCCGAGATCCGCATGGCATACGCCCGCTGTGTATCGGCCGCCAGGAAACCGAGGAGGGCGCGGAATGGATGGTCGCTTCGGAATCCGTCGCGCTCGAGGGCAGCGGTTTTGCGTTTGTGCGCGACGTCGAGCCGGGCGAGGCGATTTTTGTCGATCTGGATGGCCGCATGGTTAGCCGCCAATGTGCCGACAACCCGCAACTCGTTCCTTGTATCTTCGAGTACGTGTATTTCGCACGTCCCGATTCGATGATCAATGGCGTGTCGGTGTATGACGCCCGTCTGCGCATGGGTGAATATCTGGCCGACAAGGTGGCGCGCAATATGCGTCTGGGCGACATCGATGTGGTGATGCCGATTCCGGATTCGTCGCGTCCTGCGGCGATGCAGTTGGCTGCACGTCTGGGGCTGGACTATCGCGAAGGCCTGATCAAGAACCGCTACGTGGGCCGTACGTTCATCATGCCAGGCCAGGCGGTGCGCCGTAAATCCGTGCGCCAGAAACTCAATGCGATCGGCAGTGAGTTCAAGGGCAAGAACGTACTGCTGGTCGATGATTCCATCGTGCGTGGCACGACCAGCCGCGAAATCGTCGATATGGCGCGTGCCGCTGGCGCGAACAAGGTCTACTTCGCTTCCGCTGCGCCTCCAGTACGTTTCCCGAACGTGTATGGCATCGATATGCCTACGCAAAGCGAGCTGATCGCCACGGGCCGTTCTGACGAGGAAATCGCGCGTACGATCGGCGCTGACGGATTGATCTATCAGGATCTCAGCGATATGCAGCGCGCGGTCACGGACATCAATCCGGCTCTGACCCGTTTTGAGTCGTCCTGCTTTGACGGTCAGTACGTGACCGGCGATATCACGGCGGAATACCTCGAGCGTCTGGGCCAATCGCGTGGCGACTCAGACGGCGATGAGTCTACCGGCGGGCTGCAGTTCAACATGGGATTCTCGTCGAACGACGCCTGATACGGCGCATGATCGGCCTTTCCTTTCTGTAACGATGCCGGGCAGTGGTATGGCCCGGCATCATGTTTTTTTACCTCGGTCCAATTACATGCAATCTTCTCGTCGCCTGTTATGGCTGATCGCCATTTTCTGCTTTGGTGCGTTGGGCGTTGCCCTGGTGTCGCAGCATGTGTATGACATGCCGCCTTGCGCATGGTGTGTGTTACAGCGCTTGATCTATCTGACTATCGGCGTGATTGCCTTGATCGGTGCCAATGTGGGGCTGCTGGCCCGGTTGTGCGCGGGGTTGGCGGCCATATTGAGCGCGGGCGGGATTGCTGCGGCTTGGTATCAATATGATGTGGCGGCGCATATGTTTTCCTGCGATCAGACGTTCGCGGATCAGTTCATGAGTGCGTCGGGGTTGGATGGGGCGGTGCCGTGGCTGTTCGGGATTTATGCCAGCTGCATGGATGCGATGGTGGAAGTGCTCGGGGTGGAGTATGCGCTCTGGAGCTTGAGTTTGTTTGTGGTGTTGTTGTTGGCGAGTTTGTGGGCGATGTTGCGGCGGTAAAGGGATCGGGCAGGACGGGGGATCGAGTGCTATTGGACGTCGAGGCGGGGCAGTGACCGTGTTGGCGCTTCACGTGGCCGGTCGGCCGCCTGCGCGGCCGACACCGCTTCGTTCGTCTCGTACGGCCCCTTCGGGCCTCCCTTCGACTTCCACTCGCTCGGCCACGAGGCGCGCCAACACGGTCACTGCCCCGCCTCGACTCGCAGCATCTCTGATTCCCTCGTCGCTGGCACGGGTGGTTTTCTTAGGCTTCGTAGGAACTGGCGTTTGCAAGGATGAAGATCTTGCAGGGCCGCTATTCATTGGCGCCTACGGGCGCGCCAATGAATAGCGTTCGTGATCTGCATGCCATGGCTTTGGCATTGGAGATAAGCAGAAGATCTCTCGAGCTACGAGTTCGTTATACCTAGAGATGAACTACGCATCATCGCCGCACGCGTCAACTCTAGCCAAGCAGATCTTCCAAACCAGCACCACGCCACCCCGCTGCATGCCCGGACTGATCGCCATTTTCGGGGGTGCAGGGCACCCGAAAATGGCAGCCCTGCAAGATCTTCCTCTTTACCAACACGGCGACAGAAAAACGCCAAGCAAGACAACCGTGCCAGCGATGTGATGAGCTTGAATTGCTGCGAGTCGAGCCGAGGCAATCGGGCCGGGAGGGCGCCTCAAAGCCGAGTGGAGCGGACGTCGAAGGGAGCGCGAAGGCGCGGACGAGACGAGCGAACACGGTGTCCGGCGCCCGCGCGCCGGACCGGCTTTGTGAAGCCCTCACGGCCCGATTGCCTCGGCTCGACGTCCATAAGCACGCCACCCTCGCCACGCCCATTCAGCACCAACTAGCCAATCGGCTGAGCGCGGATCCTGCCCCCTGCGACGAGCTAATCGTATGAGGAGAAGCTGCAGACTGCCAGACGGTTTATCAGTCTGCCCGATGCTGCAGGCTGTAGGTAGCGCGGTCGTCTTGGGCTAGTAATTTGGTCAGGACGGGCATCGTTTCTTTCAATGCCGCGTGCAAGGTCCAGGGCGGGTTGACGATGAACATGCCGCTGCCATGCAGGCCGAATCCATCGGCTACGGGTCGTTTTACCGTCAACGATACGTGCAGCCAGTTTTTGATCGGCAGGTTCTCGAGATGGCGGGCCATTTCGGTTGCCTCGCGTCGTTGAACGAGCGGATACCATACAGCGTACGTGCCGGTCGCAAAACGCTTGAGACCCTCTTTGACGGCATTTAGTGTGCGCTTGTAGTCCTGTTTGTCCTCGTAGGAGGGGTCGATCAGCACCATGCCCCGACGTGTCGGCGGGGGCAACAGCGATTTCATTCCTTCGAAGCCATCTGCGGCAAAAATGGTGGTTTGACGTAATGCGACCCGGTCGAGTTTTTCTAGATTGCTCGCCAAGATTCCCGATTCGTTCGGATGCATTTCAAACAAGCGCAGCCGGTCGCGATCGCGTAATGCGTCCAGCGTGAACCAGGGTGAGCCTGGATAATGGCGCAAGCGGCCATTGGGGTTGTAGCGCCGGACTTGGGCGACGTAATCCGCCAGCAGTGGCGGCAGATCATTCATATCCCACAAACGGCCGATGCCGTCGGCAAACTCGGCGTTCTTGTTGGCCCATTCGCTATCGAGCGCATATAAGCCTGCGCCAGCATGGGTGTCGATGACCCAGTAGGGATTGTCCTTAAGGTTCAGATATTCCAGCATTTGAACCAGCAGCGCGTGCTTTAACACGTCGGCATGGTTGCCGGCATGGAAAGCGTGTCGATAACTAAACAAAATAATTTCCTGTCGTCAGGCAATAGGGGGAATACTGGCCAGCTCGTCGGTGAAAATGGCGTCCATGCCCCAGGATAGCAGCAGTTGCGCGCGCGCCGGATCGTTGACGGTCCAGGCGGCAATGCGGTAGCCCGCTGCGTGTACGTCCTCGATCAGCTCAGGGGTGGCATCACGCTGGTTGATGTTAAGGGCGACGCAATCATACTTGGCCAAGCGTTCGCGCCAGTCGGCGGGCACGTGTTCGACCAGCAGGGCCCTGGGCAATTCCGGTGCGGCGGCCTGGGCCGCGGCCAGCGAGGCTTCGGAAAACGAGGACAGCAAGGGGGCGACGGTGGCGCCTTGCCAGAGCGCGCGCGCTTCCAACGCTATTGCCGTGCCGGTTTCGGCTTCGCGGCCGGGACTGGGTTTGATTTCGACATTGCAGGCAATGTGATTGGCGATCGCGTAGCGGGCTACGGCCTGAAAGCTGGCAACAGGTTCCCCAACATAGGCCGGTGAATGCCAGCCTCCCGCGTCCAGCAACACCAGTTCCGTGTAGGGCAGGGCGCCAGCAGGGCCACAACCATCTGTGGTGCGATCCAGGTCGTCGTCGTGCAACAGAAAGGCGATGTCATCGCGACTGAGTTTGACGTCGAACTCGACCATGCGAAAACCGTGCTTTGCGCCCACGCGCATCGCTGCCAATGTGTTTTCGGGGGCCAGGCGGCCGCCGCCGCGATGGGCAATATGAGTAGGATATGGCCAGGAAGCGGACATAGGGATGATCGTGAGATAGTGAAAACCAGACCGAATAAAGGTCGAGGTTGCAAGAATAACCCTTCAGGGTTCATTAAGCTGGGTTTCCAGAAAATTTAATAGCCCCTGACCGAAGGGCATCCCTATACTTTGTCACCACAACAGAGAAGGGTGTGACACACACCCGGGTAATTCCCTATCGCTGTGCGTGCACGGTCTTGTTTTGCTTGCGGTACAAGGTCCCACGTTCCAGTGATATTCCATAAAGAAGGAGACAAGGTTTGACCTGGGATCTACTGCCTTTGGCCTTGGTAGACGGTGTGGCTTATGCCAGCCTGCTATTTCTGGTCTCGATGGGCCTGACGCTGGTGTTTGGCGTCATGGGAATACTGAACGTCGCTCACGGCGCGTTTTATGCGTATGGCGGTTATGCGGCGGCCACTTTTGTCATGGCGCTCGCGCCACATAGCGAATCTCCCATTTTGTTGTTTGCGGCCCTGTTCGCGGCCGCGATTGTCGTAGGGCTGGTGTTGGGCGGCGTGATGGAGTTTCTGCTGATCCGCCGCGCGCAGAACTACGATCCCATCCTCAAACTGCTGCTGACCTTTGGCGCGTTTCTGATGCTGGAAGACATCCAGCGCATGATCTGGGGCGCACAGCCCTATAGCGCCAGCGAAGTGGTAAACCGGTTGGGCAATATCGAGTTGGGCGACATCACCTACACGACGTATCAGTTGATCATCGTGCCGGTGACCGCTTTACTGGCTTATGTGTTTCTGGAGTTTTTCCTGAAGCACACGAAGCTGGGCAAGCAGACCGTGGCCATGACCCACCATCGTGAGGTCGCCACGTCCTTGGGCATCAACGCAAAGAAGATCGGCCTGGTGACTTTCGTGATCGCGACGATTCTGGGGGCTTTGGGCGGTGCGCTGGCGTCGCCGACGACCTCGCTCGTGCCCGGCGCCGGGACCGATATGACAGTGTTGTCCTTTGCTGTGGTGGCGACGGCGGGCCTGGGGCAAATCACGGGTGCGCTGATTGCTTCGCTGTTGATCGGCATTATCCGCGCCATGACGGTCTACACCGCGCCCGAACTGGAGGTCGCCGTCCCGTACATCATCATGGTGCTCGTGCTGATCATCCGGCCGCATGGCCTGTTCACCGTGGCTCAAACAAGGAGGATCTGATGAGCGTTCCTATCCTCAGCGTATTGGCCGCGATCGTCACGCTCATCGTGGGCTATAGCTTTTCCTGGACCATCACGCCGATTGTGATTGGGTTGACGTACGCGATCGCGGCCCTGGGAGTCTCGATCATGGCGCGGGCTGGGCAAGTGTCGTTTGGTCATGCCATGTATGCCTGCATCTCCGCGTATACGGTCGCATTCCTGGCGCGGGCCATGCCCGGCGCAGATGCATTGCTGCTGATCGTGGCGGGTGTGGTCGCCAGTTTCGCCGCTGCATTGATCGTCGGCTCGTTCGTGGTGCGTTACCGGGGGATTTTCTTCGGGATGTTGAACCTCGCGCTCAGCATGGTGCTGTTTGCGTTGCTGGGCAAGCTCTATCACCTGACGGGCGGCTCGGATGGATTGCGCATTGTGCGTCCCACCTTGTTCGGCATGGTTATGGAACGCGCGGCCTTTGAGCGTGGTCTGCTGGTGCTGACCTTGGTGTTGTCGCTGCTGCTGGCGTGGTGGGTACAACGTTATTTCCGTTCGGGTAGCGGGCAGGCATTGTCGGCCATCAAGACCAATGAGACTCGCATCGAATACCTGGGCTTTTCCGCATATCTGATCATGTGGAAAGGGTATCTGCTGTCGGCTGTGGTGGTGGGTATATCGGGTGCTTTGCTTGCCTTGATGCAGGGGCTGGTCACGCCTGAGCTGGGTTCCTGGCTACGGTCAGGGGAGTTCGTCTTTATCACCATTCTGGGCGGGGCGGGCCACGCGGCTGGCGCATTCCTGGGAGCCGCCGCGTTCGAATTCGTCAAGCTGGCCTCGGCCGCCTATTTCCCCGGGCTGTGGCAGTTCCTGTTGGGGCTGACGTTGATCTTGGTGATCTTTATTTTCCCGACCGGCTTTGTCGGTCAGATCATGAAGCGCATGGCCAACTCCAAACCGGCAAGGAACTGAGCATGGAACCGTTAGTGAAGACGACCGGCCTGACGCTCGCCTTTGGCGGCGTCGTGGCGGCGGACAATATTGATTTTGAGCTGCATGAGGGCGAACGCCTTGCCGTGATCGGGCAAAACGGTGCGGGCAAGACCACGTTCATCAACATCTGCACCGGATACCTGAAGCCCTCAAAGGGCAAGGTCTACTTCAACGGCAAAGACGTGACCGGCATGGCACCGCGCAGGATCGTGCGGCTTGGCCTGGGGCGCTCGTTTCAACTGCCGCAGTTGTTTACAGAGCACACGGTGCGCCAATGCGTGCAAATTGCTGCGGCGAGACGCAATAAAGACCTGAGCTGGTTCCGTGCCCTGGAGCACACCATAGATGGTCGGGAAGTCGATGCGACGCTGGATCTGGTGGGATTGTTGCCGGACGCCGAGGCGCTTTGCATTGAGCTGCCGGAGGGCAAACGCAAGCTGCTGGACGTGGCCATGGCGTTGGCCCTGCAACCCAAACTCCTGATCATGGACGAGCCCACCAGTGGCGTAGCCTCGGAGGACAAGCACGGCTTGATGGAAACCGTCATGCATGCCCTGGACGAGCGCCGGGTGACGAGCTGGTTTGTGGAACACGACGTGGATATCGTATCTCGCTACGCCACGCGCGTGGCGGCGTGGATCGCCGGCAAGGTCGCTGCCGACGGTTCGCCCGAGCACGTCCTGAACCATCCGCAAATCAAGAGCGAAGTCCTGGGGGTATGAGCCATGTTGAATCTATCGGCCATTAACGTAGACCTCGCCGGCAACCGCATTCTGCGTGATGTCACTGCCCGATTTGAGGCGGCGAAAACGATCGGCATTGTCGGCCGCAATGGCGCGGGCAAGACGACGCTATTACGCACCATCATGGGTCTGACTCGGCTGAAATCCGGGCGTATCGAGTTCGACGGCATTGAGCTCTCGGCGCTGCCGGGACATCTGCGAGCGGCACACCAGATCGGCTATTCCCCCGAGGATCGCGTGATTTTTCCCACGATGACGGTGGAGCAGAACCTGCGTCTGCCTTGCGAAGTACAGGGACAATCGAATGAAGCGATCCGGCAACGTATCGACACGGTGCTGAAGGTTGTGCCTCAGCTGGAACCCATGTTGGCGCGTTCCGGGGCGGCGTTGTCGGGCGGGCAGGGCAAGATGGTGGCGCTCGCCAGAGCAGTGATGGTGGGCACGCGCCTGTTGATGCTGGACGAGCCCTTTCAGGGGCTGGCGCCGAAGCTCGCGCGCGACTACACCGAGGCTCTGGCCCGGTTGAAAGACTTGCAACCCGATCTGTGTGTGGTGATTACCGAGTCCAACGTCAAACTGCTCGGCGATATCCCGGACCAGATCTGGACCATCGAGCGTGGCGCGATCGCACTGAATTGAAGGGAACCTTCATGACACGGGCGCAGGTAAACCCAATACGGGTGGCCCTCAGTGAATAGTGTTCTCGCCACTGAAGACTATTTGGCAACACGGTAAGTAACCCCAGGCAGAAGACGGAGAGAGATATGGGTCAATTACAAGGCAAAGTCGCCATCATCACGGGCGCAGGCAGTGGCTTTGGCGAAGGCATCGCCAAGCTTTTCGCCAAAGAGGGCGCTCAGGTGGTGATCGCCGACATCAATAAAAAAGCCGCTGATCGTGTGGCCGGCGAGATCGGCAGCGTTGCGCTATCACTGCAGACGGATGTCTCCAGCCGCGCGGACATCGACGCGATGGTCAAGCATACCCTGGAGGCATTTGGCGGACTGGACATCGTCGTGAACAACGCCGCCATCACCCATAAGAACCAGCCCATGCTGGATGTGGATGAGGAAATGTTTGATCGTATGTTCGCGATCAATGTGAAATCCATCTATCACATGTCGCAGGCCGTTATCCCGCATATGCGCCAGCAAAAACGCGGTGTGATCCTGAACATCGGTTCCACCGCCGGCATCCGGCCGCGTCCCGGGTTGAGCTGGTACAACGCCTCCAAAGGCGCGGTAAACGTGTTGTCCAAATCGATGGCGGTTGAACTGGGCCCCGACAATATCCGTGTCAACGCCATTTGCCCGGTGATGGGTGTGACGGGGATGTTCGAATTGTTCATGGGATTGCCGGACACGCCGGAGAACCGCGCGAAATTTTCGTCCACGATTCCACTGGGCCGTTTCTGCCAACCGTCGGATGTCGCCGCAGCGGCGCTTTATCTGGCCAGCGATGCCGCAGAGTTCATCACTGGCGTCGAGTTCCCGGTGGACGGCGGCCGCACGATTTGATGCACAGCGGCGTGCGTTGACGGGCGTAGTCATGCGATCCTGTGTGGCGCCATTGAAGGACGTAGTCCTGCAGCCCGGCGTTTAGCAATTCGTATTGGGAGGCTGTCGTGTAACTGGGTGCCTGACGTTTTACATAGATGTGTCTTTGCTGCAGCCGTTCGCAGCAGCCATGCGTTCAGATTTTTCGGAGTTGTCGATGAAAATCAAAGCTGCCGTTTTGCGTAATATGGGCCTGGCCGCGCCGTATGCAGACAGCCGTCCCTTGCAAATCACCGAAGTCGAACTGGACCCGCCAGGCTTCGGCGAAGTCTTGGTGCGTATCCGTGCTGCGGGCCTTTGCCATTCAGATCTATCCGTCATCAATGGGGATCGCCCGCGCAGCCTGCCTATGGTGCTCGGCCATGAATCATCGGGCGAGGTCGTCGAGGTTGGCGCCGGTGTCACGGATCTGAAAGCCGGCGATCATGTCGCCATGGTCTTCGTCCCCAGCTGCGGCTGCTGCCATCCCTGCCTGGAGGGCAGGCCGGCACTGTGTGAACCGGGGGCGGCCGCAAATACGCAAGGGACATTGTTGAGCGGCGCGCGGCGCTTGCATGTCGGTGACGAGTATTTGAATCACCACACGGGTGTGTCGTGCTTTGCCGAATACGCCGTCGTGTCACGCCGTTCATGCGTCAAGGTCAACGTCGAACTGTCCCATCGCGAGGCGGCACTATTCGGTTGTGCTGTCTTGACCGGGGCGGGAGCGGTGTTGAACCGCGCTCGCGTCAAGGCGGGCGACGATGTGGCGATTGTCGGTTTGGGCGGCGTGGGGCTGAGCGCCTTGCTCGCTGCCGTCGCAGCTGGCGCGCGCCGGGTGGTGGCGGTGGATCTTTCCGACGACAAACTGGCGTTGGCGCGTGAGCTGGGCGCCACGCATACGGTGAACCCCAAGCAGGTCAAGAGCGATGACGATCTCTATGACCTGTCCGGCGGCCGTGTGCATTATGGGCTGGATATGGCGGGTGCGGTGCCCGCGTTTGAAACGGCCTACAAACTCACCCGGCGGGGCGGTGCGACCATCACCTCGGGCCTGCCGAATCCCAAACTGGGTTTTTCGCTGTCACTTTCTCAGATGGTGGGCGAGGAGCGTGAAATCCGCGGCAGCTATTTAGGCTCGGGCGTTCCTGCCATCGATATTGGACGCTACATCGATCTATACAAAGGCGGCCGATTGCCGGTAGACAAAATGATGGGCAAGTCCTTTACGCTGGATCAGATCAACGAGGGCTTCGACGAGCTGGCGACAGGGAGCAATCTGCGCGACGCGATTGTGTTTTAACGGCCAGATTTCAGGCTGAATGCGCTGATGGGATCGAGAGGGGTGTCTTGTCCAAAACCTCAGACGAATCAACGGACCTGACACCGCATCGACCAAGTGGGCCAGTGGCCTGCTTGGTCAATCGATAAATCTTATGAACTGTTGGACAGGAGACAACACAATGAAGAAACTTTCCAGGCTGACCCCCTTGCTGGGCGCCGTGCTGCTATCGAGCGTGGCGGCATTCGCCCACGCCGCCGACAAACCCAAAGAGCTCAGTGTCGGCATCTCGACCTATTTGTCGGGCTCGGCCTCGGTGTTCGGCATTCCCGCCCGCGATGCTGCCGAGATTTTGATCCAGGACATCAATGCCAATGGCGGCATCGATGGCGTGAAAATCGTGCCCAGCTATATCGACGAGGGCGGCGGCGGCGAAAAGCTCCTGACCGAGTATCGCCGTCTGGCAGAGGGCGGCACGCGGGTCATGCTGTCGGCGATTTCCAGCGGCCACTGCAACATCGTGGCGCCCGTGGCCGAGGACCTGAAAGTCCTGAACGTGCTGTGGGACTGCGGCACGGAAAAGGCCCTGGAGGGCAAGAAATACAAATACGTCGTTCGTACCCAGGCCAACGCCACCACCGAGATGGTGGCACAGGTGCTGTACCTGATGAAGGTGAAGCCGGACTTCAAGACGCTGGCCATCGTCAACCAGGACTACGCCTGGGGCCGCGACTCGCGCGACATCTTCATGGCAGCGCTGAAGAAATTCAAACCCGACGTGAAAGTCGTCGCCGAGATGTTCCCGAAATTCGGCGCGGCGGACTTTTCCACGGAAATCAGCCGTTTGCAGGCGCTGCGTCCGGACGTGATCCTGTCGACCTCGTGGGGCGGCGATCTGGATAATTTCGTGCGCCAGGCTTCGCAGCGTAACCTGTTCAAGAACTCGACATTCGTCCTGTCGCTGGCCGAAAGCTCGCTCGAGCGGCTGGGCAACGCACTGCCCGAAGGCGTCTACATCGGGGCGCGCGGCGACCACTATTTCCTGCACCCGGAAACCAAGGATGATCCCGCCCACCAGGCATTCATCAAGAAATTCCATGACAAGACCGGCGCCTATCCGATTTACTCGGTGTACCACATGGTGCAAGCCCTCAATGGCCTGAAAGCGGGCTACGAAAAGGCCATCAAGGACAACGGCGGCGCATGGCCCACGCCGGAGCAGGTGGCCGCGGCAATGCACGACATCAAGTTCAAAGGCTTTGGGCGTGAGCTGACGCTCAATCGCGTCGACGGACAGAGCCTGGAGGCGCAGCTCTTTGGCGTGACCAAAAAGAGCGACAAGTATCCGTTCAAGGTGCTGTCGGATATCACCATCGTGCCGGCGGATCTGGTGACCCCGGGCGTTGAGGAAACGTCGATGGGCTGGATTGAAAAGAGCTTGAATGCGGACGTGCTCAAGAGCGATCAGATCAAGGTCTATAAAGACTGATTGTTCTGCACGCGTGTGACATTCGGCGCCCGGCATGTTGCGGGCGCCTTTTTTATGGTTCACATGACCGATACGGGATTCGCGCTGGGGACGATTTGCGTTACTTTGAGGGGGTAGATGACCTGGTATTTCTTTGAGGAGACGCGCAATGATCAGCAAGAACACAATCTGTTTATGGTTCGACCGCGACGCGTTGGATGCTGCGACGTTCTACGCCGAAACCTTTCCCAATAGCTCGGTAGGGGATATTCTCCGCGCCCCGGGCGACTATCCCGATGGCAAACAGGGCGATGTCTTGATGGTGCAATTCACCGTCGCGGGTATTCCATGCGTCGGTCTGAACGGTGGCCCGGTTTTCAAGCACAGCGAAGCGTTTTCGTTCCAGATTTCCACGGAAGATCAGGCGGAAACGGATCGGCTGTGGAATGCCATCGTTGGTAATGGGGGGCAGGAAAGCGACTGCGGCTGGTGCAAGGATCGCTGGGGGTTGTCGTGGCAGATCACGCCCCGCGTTCTGCTCGAAGCCATCACCGATCCTGATCCGGCCGTCGCAAAACGCTCGTTCGACGCCATGATGACGATGAAAAAAATCGATATCGCTACCATTGAGGCCGCGCGGCGTGGGTGAGGCGCAGGGCAGGCCGGGCTGTTCGTCGCCCTGGTTTTTGCGCCCCGAGGATAAGCAACGCCGCATCGCCGCTCGTTGCGGCTTCAAGGCTGCGAGGCTGCGTCGGGCGCGCGAGAGCGCGGCGATCCATGGCCGTCTTGCGCAGCGGGCCGATTGTGTCATCCTGGCTAACTGTTTCTGATTATTGCTGCCGATTCTTTTTGATCACATTTTGACCATCAAATGCTATATTTTTAAACAGAAAACAGCATTTATTGTCATGGTGTGTCTGGCTGCGTTAGCAGTGAACGCTTCTGGCGCTCGGTTGATTAAAAGGAATCGCAGTGAGCCAATCATTTACGTTCGAGTACCCGGGTGATAGTCATGGCTATCTCGTAGACAACGCGGGTGTCGTGCTTTACAAGATACCCGTGACATCGAATGTGACCTACCGCGTCACCGAAGCGTCCGATGATGGCAGTTTCGCGATCGGGGATACCTTGACGGTCGAGACCACTAGCAATGGAGAGACACAACTCTTCGAGGACGTGACGATTGTCGGTACTACGAGTACAGGTATCGTGGCGCAGATGGCCGGCGCGCCCTATCTATCCTATCTGACCACTGACTTCAGCCAGTCCTACGAAGTCGGCGACACGATTCCTTTTTCGACTGATCCCGCGGACGTGTTTCCAGTATGTTTTGTGCGTGGCACGTTGATTGAGACCCTCTTGGGGCCAGTAGCCATCGAAGACCTCGAGCCGGGCTGCCAAGTCCGTGGCAGCACGGGATGGCGTACGGTCAAGTGGATAGGGTGGCGCAACTATGGCGCGTTTGGATTGCGTACCCCCGGACAAAAAGCCCGCTGCGCACCGGTACGTATTCGCAAGGATGCATTGGGCGACAACCAACCGGCACAGGATCTGCTCGTCTCACCTTGGCATCATCTGTACGTCGATGGCGTGCTGGTGCGTGCGCATGATCTGATCAATGGCATCACGATCACGCAGGAAGAGCAGGTGACAAGCGTGTCGTACTACCACGTTGAGTTGGACCAGTTCGATGTGGTGCTGGCCCATGGCGTCTATTCCGAGTCGTGGGCGGATGGCGGTAATCGCGATTTCTTTCAGAACGTCGATGTCACCGCACTGCGCCCTGAAGATAAACGCCGCCGCATGGCGGATCGGCCTGGCTTCAAGGCGCTGCGTCAGGCTCAGGAGATCGCGGCGATCCATGGCCGTATTGCGCAACGGGCGGACATGCTGGCCTCGGCACAGCGGTTGTCGAAAGCCGCTTGATCTGCACGGCCCTGAGGCTGTTGCATAGCCATGGCCTGGAACACCGTTCAGAGCCCGGCTGCCGTGAGATGCTCGTAAAGAATCGTTGAGCCGATCCCGATTAGCGCAATTCCGCCCAGGATTTCCGCGCGCTTGCCCGCGATGCTGCCCAGAATTCGGCCCACCAGCACGCCTATTGTCACCATGAGCGTCGTGGCCAAGCCAATCGCAATGGCGGTGACCACAATATTGTTGTCAATAAAGGCCAGGCTGACGCCAACGGCCATGGCATCGATGCTCGTGGCAAAACCCGTGGCGGCCAATAGCCAGAAAGAATGGCGTTTTACCGGGGCTGTTTCCTCATTCTCCAGCTTGAAGGCATTGCGGATCATCATCAGCCCCAAAATACAGAGCATGGCGAAGGCGATCCAATGATCCCATTCGCGCACATACTGGGCGGCGACAGAGCCGAGGCCCCATCCGATGAGCGGAGTGATCGCTTCGATGACGCCAAAGATGACGCCGGTTCTGAGGGCCTCGGGGAATTTGGGGTTTTTGAGGGCGGTGCCTTTGCTGACAGCGGCGGCAAAAGCATCCGTAGACATCGCCAGGGCGAGCACGAGCGTGGAAAGTGCGTTCATGTTGACCTAATCAACCGGGCATAGACAGCACAGACCATTCACACGCCCGGCGCAATGTGAAGGATCTATGGTCTCGCCAAGCCACACAGGCCGCTTGCGCCATGGCCGTCGGGCCAAGAATGTTGACGCAAGCCTCTTTCAGAAAATCCTGAAAGGAAGCTACTCCCCAGAGAGAACGGCGATTTTATCAGACTTCGTGTTAATCTTTTTATACCTAAGGGGGGTATCCTATGTCGCACATCTCGACGCACAAAGACGAGCTGCTCAAGCGCGTTCAACGGATCGCTGGGCAGGTCCATGCCGTCCAGCGTTCTCTGGAAAACGAGGCCGACTGCGACAAAATCCTGCATCTGGTCGCAGCGACCCGAGGCGCGCTGAATGGCCTGTTGGATGAACTGCTGGAGGCCCATGCCCGAGAGCATGTCGCTCATCCGGATTTGAGTGCAGACGAACGGCAGCAGGGGGTCGAGGCGCTGGTCACGGCCATCCGGCGCTATTCCAAATAGTGGACCGTTGACCGTCCATGACATCAGACACAGGTATCAGCCGATCCTGCGGCCTTGCCGTTGCATTCTTTCCGTCTCGGTAATCCGGGCCTATTGAGTGACACAATGAATACGAGCGACAATCTGTCAGCAGACCAGCATGGACATTCGTTCCTCGGCCGCGACCACGACGCCAACGCAAAGCGGACGACCTGGGTCGTCGCCCTGACGTTCGTCATGATGGTGGGGGAGGTCATCGCCGGCTATGTCACGGGCTCCATGGCCTTGTTGGCCGATGGTTTTCATATGGCGACCCACGCTGGGGCGCTGGGCATCGCAGCTGCGGCATACGGATACGCCAAACGTCATGCGGATGACCGTGCATTCAGCTTCGGGACGGGCAAGGTCGGGGAGCTGGCTGGTTTCGCCTCCGCGCTGATTCTGGGCATCGTGGCGCTGGCCATCGGGGTGGAATCGGCACTCCGATTGGTCAATCCGAGCTCGGTGGCGTTCGGCGAGGCCACCGTTATTGCGGTCATCGGATTGCTGGTCAATATCGTGAGCGCGATGTTGCTCTCGGGCGGGCACGGGCATCACCATGGGCACCCTCATCACTCGCACGGTCACCGGGCCCACGGTAGCCATGAGGCGCACAGCCACGGACATGCCAGTCACGACCATCATCTCCACGACAACACTCACGAGCACAGCGGTCATGGCCACGGCCAGGACAACAACCTGCGCTCGGCCTACTTACATGTGATGGCCGATGCCTTGACCTCGGTATTGGCTATTCTGGCCTTGCTGGCAGGCCGCTATCTCGGATGGGTATGGCTCGATCCTGTCATGGGCATCGTCGGGGCGGCCGTCATCGCGCGCTGGGCCTGGACACTGATGCGCGATACCAGCAGCGTCCTGCTGGATGCCACGGATGATCACGTCGCCGAGGAAATCCGGGACGCCCTTGAATCATGCGCCGGCACGACCATCACTGACCTGCACGTCTGGCAGATCGGCCCGCAGGCGCGGGCAGCCATCGTCTGCGTCAAGGCGGCGGCTGGTATTACCGCAGGCGAGATTCGCGCCAAACTCGCGTCTATCGATGAAATCCGTCACTTGACGGTCGAAGTCGCCCCTCTGCCGGACGCTGCCAAACTGCTTGTCTGATATCCCGCTGACAATGGTAAACTCCGGCGGCTAACCTAGTGCGGTTACAGCAGTGGCAAGGGCGAATCGGTTCGCCCTTTTTTGCCCCGGCTGCCTCAAGGCAAAAACATCCCGTCGGGGGTGTCCTGTCGGCGGGTGGAGGGTGATGTGCCATCGGCCGCAGATGGGAAAGCCTTCCCTCAGGGGAGCCCCTTTTGGGCAGCGCCGCCGCGCCGTGGCAAGCGTGGCGTATTTATTTGTGCCGGGCCATCGCGAGACAAAACATGTGTCTCGGGATAATGCCATTCATGAGATTGGCGTTGCGGTCTGTTTTGATGCGTTTTTTTGCGGCGCGGGGTCCGTTTTTGCCGGGCGCCGCGTAGGGCAAACAAGGATTCCATGTTCGAACTAATACGCAATCACCGTCGCTGGATGCAGTTCATTCTGCTGATTTTGATCGTGCCGTCGTTTTTCCTGGTCGGCATCCAGGGCTATGACAGCTTTATCAACCGTGAACCGGAGTTGGCCACGGTCGCCGGGCAACCCATTACGCGCGGCGAGTTCGACAATGCGCACCGCAATCAGCTCGAGAATTTCCGCCAACGCCTGGGCAGCCGTTATGACCCCGCACTGGTCGATACGCCGGCTATGCGTGAGCAACTCTTGAACCAGTTGATCGACCAGCGCCTCTTGGCCCAGGTGGCTCAGGACAACCGTTTTTCGGTCTCGGATAGCACGCTGCGCAACACCATCGCTTCTATTCCCCAGGTCCAGGATAACGGCCGTTTCTCGCCTGAGCGCTATCGCCAGGTGTTGGCCAGCCAGGGAATGACGCCTACGATGTACGAGGCCGGCTTGCGCAGCGATCTGGCGATCGGACGCGTGCTGCAGCCCGTGGCGGAGTCCGCTACTGCGCCTGCGGCCGTGACGGCGTCGCTGGAGTCGGCCCTGACCCAGGAACGCACCGTGCAATTGCGCCGCTTTGCGGCTGCTGATTACCGTACTCAGGTATCCGTGTCCCCCGAGGACATCAAGACCTGGTACGACGCCAATCAACAGCAGCTGACGGTTCCTGAGCAAGTCACCGCGCAATACCTGGTGCTGGACGAGGCTGCCGCATCGCAAGACATCCAAGTCAAAGACGAGGACATCACCGGCTATTACGAACAGAACAAGAACCGTTTTGGCCAGCCCGAACGCCGACGCGCCAGCCACATCATGATTCAGGTGGCCGCCGGCGCTTCGGATGCGGATCGCCAGGCGGCTCGTGCCAAGGCTGAGTCGCTGGCCCAGCAGGCCGCCGCCAATCCGGCTGGCTTTGCCGATCTGGCCAAAGCCAACTCGCAGGACGCAGGCTCGGCCCAAAAGGGTGGCGATCTGGGATGGATGGCCTCCGGCATGCTGACCGGCGACCTGAACAAGACCATCTTCAGCCTGAACAAGGACCAGGTGTCCGGGGTTGTCGAGAGCCCGTCGGGCTTTCACGTGATCCAGGTGACCGACATCCAGCCGGCAAGCGCCAAGCCCCTGGCCGAGGTTCGCGACGAGATCGTGGCCGAGATCCGCAAGCAGATCGCGGCGACGCGATTTGCGGAGATGGCGACCAAGCTGACCGAGATCGTCTATGACCAGCGCGACAGCCTGCAGCCTGCCGCCGATGCGCTGGGCCTGAAGATTCGCAGCGTCAGCGGCATTACTCGCCAGGGGCTGCTGCCCGCGGATAAAACTGTCGGTGCGAATCCGGCATCGGCCAGCAGCGATGCGGCCTTGCTGGACAATCCGCGCGTGCGTGAATCCCTGTTCTCGAACGATACGTTGCGTGAAAAGCTGAATTCCGGCGTGATCGAGCTGTCGTCTGACACCTTGCTCGTCGTGCGGGCGGCAGAGGTTCAGCCGCAACACGTTTCGCCGCTGGACAAGGTCACCGACTCCATCCGTGATCGCCTCACCAACGAGCGAGCGGCCGAGGCTGCCCGCAAGGCAGGCGAGGAGGCCCTGAAAACCTGGTCGGCCGATGCGGCCAGCCTGCCCGAGGGCTTTGGCGCCAGCATCACCGTGACGCGCGAACAACCGCAACAGTTGACTGCGCCCGTGTTGCAGGCCGCGATGCGTTTGCCCTCGCAGCCTGTGCCCGCGTATGCAGGCGCTGTCGACGGCAATGATTATGTGGTGGTGCGCCTGGACAAGGTCGAGCCCGGCAAAGTCGAGGCCGCTGACTCCGAGCTCTTTAGCCGGCAACTCAGCGCCGCCTGGGGCGACGCCGAGTCCGCTGCCATCATGAAAATGCTGCGCGAGCAATATCAGGTCAAGATCCTGCCCGAGGCGGCGAATGCGATCAAGGGGTCGGATGACCCCGAATCGGCCGCAGGCTAAGGCTGTTTAGCCGTTTTGCTTGTTGTTTCCAATATGGGCCGCAATGCGGCCCATACGTTTTTAAGCAGGGCAGGTTGCGCTTGCTCATTGGGATGAATGCCATCTGCCTGAAACTGCGTGCGGTCCGTGGCGATGCCTTCCATCAGGAAGGGCGCCAGATGAGCTTGCTCGGATTTGGCGACCGCCGGAAAGATGCTGGCAAAGCGCTGGGTGTAATCCCGGCCATAGTTCGGCGGGATCTGCATGCCCACCAATAGCACCTGGGCCCCGGCTTTTTGCGCGTTCTGTGTCATCGTGCGCAGATTCTGCTCGGTCATCTGTAGCGACAGGCCGCGCAGCGCATCATTCGAGCCCAGTTCGATCACGACAATATCTGGATGATGGCGCTGCAGCAGTGCTGGCAGGCGGGCGAGCCCCCCGCTCGTCGTGTCGCCGCTGATGCTGGCGTTCGCAACCTGATAGTTAGGGTATTGTTCTGACATTCGCTTGGCCAGCAAGTCCACCCAACCGGATCCGCGCGTCAAGCCATACTCGGCCGACAAGCTGTCACCAACGACGAGTAAGGTGTGTGTTGCGGAACCCGCGGCGGGATTGGGGGTCTGAGCGAAGGCTGTCGCGGAAATGGCCAACGCGCCTATGGCAAAACAACGGAAAAGCATACGCATGGATAGTAAGGTCTCGATTGAAGTCTCAGGGCTGGGCAAACAGGTTTCCGATGCCGGGGGTACCTTGTCGATCCTGCAAAATATCGATTTTACGGTGGCTGCCGGCAGCGCTTTGGCGATCACTGGCAGTTCCGGCTCCGGTAAATCTACCTTATTGGGACTGATGGCGGGGTTGGATGTTCCCTCGTCGGGCACGGTCCGGCTGGCGGGACAAGACTTGTTTTCCCTGGACGAGGACGGCCGTGCGCAGTTGCGTGCCCGGCATGTGGGATTCGTGTTCCAGTCTTTTCAGTTGCTGCCCAATCTGACGGCCCTGGAAAATGTCATGTTGCCGCTAGAGCTCGCCGGCCAGCCGGCGCGAGAGGCCGCCCAGAGCATGTTGCAACGCGTCGGCCTGGGAGAACGCCTGCATCACTATCCTCGTACGCTCTCTGGCGGCGAACAGCAGCGCGTGTCATTGGCGCGCGCGTTCGTGGTGCAGCCCGATCTGCTATTTGCCGACGAGCCCACCGGCAGTCTCGATGCCGCGACGGGTGAGACGGTGATAGACCTCATGTTCGATTTGCATCGCGAGCAGGGGACGACGCTGATTCTGGTCACCCATGACCCGCAACTGGCCTCGCGGTGTGGCCAGCAATTGGTGCTATCGGCTGGGCGCATACTCGACGCTTGATGGGCCGCATGGCCTGTCAAGCCTGCCGTACTTGGCGTGCAGTGACCTGACCCCGGCGCCATTCAATCAGCCCCGTCACGATACCGCTGGCGCAGATGATCGCAATCCCGAGCCATGTCAGCGCATCGGGAAAGTGCCCCCACGCCAGCCAACCCACCGTCGTCGCGCTGACGATCTGCAGGTAGACGAATGGCGCCAGCGTTGACGCCGCCGCATTGCGATAGGCCCCGATTTGCAGCAGATGGCCCAACGCGCCTGAGAACCCGGTCGAAATCAGCAGCATCCAATTACCGGGACTCAGATTGCTGAGTACCGGAAGCGCAGTCGGCAGGATCAAGGGCAACATCAGGGTCAGACAGACCGCGCCCACGGCGCCGCTCCAGATCAGCGAGGTGTACGGGTCGTCACCGGCGATGCGGCGCGTGGCGATGTATTGCGCGGTAAAGCAGCAAGCCGTCAACAGGCCGAAGAGCACGCCTAGGGGATGCAGGCCACCGCCCGGGCGGATGATGATCAGCACGCCACAGAATGCGACTGCGGCCGCGACCCAGCGCGACATGCGGGCAGGTTCTTTCAGCACCCAGGGGGCCAGGGCCAAGACCAGCAACGGCGCCAGGAAGTTGATGGCCGTGGCCTCGGCCTGCGGCATATAGCTCAGTGCGGTAAAGAAAGCCGCGGTTGCGCACAGCATCGCGCCGCCACGGATGAGCTGCTCCCGCGGGCGTGTACTGCGCAAAATGCCCATGCCCCGTTTGGGCAACACCAGTCCCAGCACCAGCACCAGATGCACCATATAACGTACCCAGCACAGAAACCACAAGGGTACGCCTGCCTCCATCACCCATTTGCCGCTGGCATCCAGGCACGTGAGCGTCCAGGCCGACAAAATCAACAGGACAATGCCTAACACGGGGCGCGCAGACGGGGCGCGCGGCGCAGAGGGCAATGGCGAAGCTGCCGGTCTGGATCCGGCGGCGGCCCGGTGCATGCGAGTCTCCTTGGTTCTAGTACAGGGCAAACGCAAGCCGGCGCAAGGCCGGCTCGGTAAAACGCAACATAATACGCCTATCCCTAGGAAACGGAGGTGGCGGCTATGATGAGCGGACCATGATCGATCTACGCAACATCGAAACTTTCTTTTGGGTGTCCACGCTGGGCAGTTTTCGGGCGGCGGCGGAGAAACTCAACACCACGCAGCCGGCTATTTCTCAGCGGATCGCCTCGTTGGAAGGCGACCTGGGAGTTCGGCTGTTTGAACGTGACGCCCGGGGTGTGACGCTGACTGGCAAAGGGCAAGAGCTGTTGTCACATGCCGAGCGCATGCTGCAGCTGCGCAGCGATATGTTGCGAGCGGCGCGCGAACAGAACGTGATGCGCGGGCCATTGCGTCTGGGTGTGGCCGAGACCATTGTCCAGACCTGGTTGCCATTACTGATCGAGCACGTGCATGCCGCCTATCCGGCGCTGGTGCTGCAGATCGAGGTCGATACGACATCCGTCCTGCATAGCCACCTGACATCGCGTCAGATTGACCTGGCTTTCTTGATGGGGCCGATCCTCGAGCCGCGGTTCGAGAATCTGCCACTGTGCGCCTATCCGTTGGCGTGGGTGGCCAGCCCGCGTCTGGCGCTGGGGCCAGAGCCGCTGACGCTGGAGCGCATAGGCAAGCTGCCGCTGATTACGTATCCCTCGAGCAGCCGGCCTTATCAAATGGTGCGTGACATGTTGACGCGCGCTGGCGTGCAAGCCCCACGCATGTACGGCAGTGCTTCGCTGTCGATGGTGGTGCGCATGACGCTGGATTGCATCGGCACCAGTGTCATCGCGCCGGTATTTCTGGATAAAGAGCTTGCCAATGGCGAGTTGCGCATCCTGAATGTTCAGGCCGATCCCTTGCCCGATCTGGCCTTTACTGCGACGTGGGTACAAGGACCGGACAGCCATGTGGCCCGCACGATTGCGTTGCTGGCGCAGCAAGCGGCCGAAGGAAAATTGCAGCCGTTGCCGCAGAGCGGGATAGCGGGCTCGTAATTTACCGCACCCCGCAATCGCATCGGGACAACGTACCTGTTGGAGCACTATTGACTACGGCGGTGAGGGCCGGGTTGGATGCTAAATGGGCTAGGGCTTTCCCTGATGCCTTGCGATTGATCAGCTGTTCAGCCGCATTCAACGTCCTGATGCGCTTTGTGGCTACCTGGCGGCAAACCCGCGCCGTTATTGGCTTTGCGCCGATTGGTCTTCTGTTCTGCACAGAGACATAAAGAATATTTATATCTCAGCATCGCAACTTACGATTGGACAGGTTTATGTCCAGCCGGTGGAATGCGTGCGAGAGCAAGGCCGGCTGCAGACAATCTGCGGCGGTCGTTTTGCTGATCGCAGCGCGTCATCGGGTAACGGGGCCTGGCGCGTATCGAATCCCGCCTGCAAGGAGAGCCTCCATGAAGAAGCCGTTGATCACTGCTGCCATCGCCGCAGCGTTGTTGAGCACTGCCGCACATGCTCAGGATCTGCCCAAGACGCATTTGAAAGTCGTCGGTGGCCTGAGCAACCTGACCGCCTACAACGACTACGAAAAACCATTCTGGACCAAGACCATTCCCGAGCTATCCAAAGGCCAGGTGACGGCGGACATCAAAGGCTTTAACGAAATGGGTTTGAAAGGCCCTGAGCTGCTGCGACTGATGTCACAGGGCGTGATCGAATTCGGCACCGCCACGCTGTCTTATTTTGCCAGCGACAATCCGATCAACGAGGCGATCGATCTGGCTGGCCTGGCCCCAGATGTCAAAACCGCGCGTGCGGTGACGAATGCCTTTGAGCCGGTCTATGCCAAGGTCTATGGCGAGGGCGCCAACGTCAAGCTGCTGGGCATCTCGACCTATCCTGGCCAAGTGCTGTTCTGCAATGCCGACATCAAGAGCCTGGCCGATATCAAAGGCAAAAAGGTCCGCACCAGCAGCCGCACGACCGCCGAATTTGTGCAGGCCCTGGGCGGGTCCAGCGTCACCATGGCATTTGGCGAGGTGGTTCCTGCGCTGCAAAACAAGGTCGTGGATTGCGCAATCACCGGCTCGCTGTCCGGCTATTCCGCGAAATGGTACGAGGTGTCCACGCACCTGTATGCCTTGCCCATCAACTGGAATCAGCAGATTCATGCAGTGAACCAAAAAGCCTGGGACAAGCTGGATCCCAAGGTGCAGACGTTCCTGCAGACCAACATCGACAAATTGGTCGACGATATCTGGGACGCCGCTGCCCGTCAGACGCAAGAAGGCTATGACTGCAATACGGGCGCAGCCGCATGTCCGTATCCCGTCAAGGGCAAGATGGTGTTGGTCCAGCCTACGGACGCCGATCGCGAACTGCTGAAGAAAGTCCTGGCTGAAGCCGTGTTGCCGAAATGGGCGGCACGCTGCTCGGCGCAATGCGTCGAGGACTTCAACGCGACCATCGGCAAAGAGCTGGACGTCGTGGCCAAGAAATAATGGCTGATACATGACTACCTCATAGCGCCTGGCGCTCTGGGTAGTCATGTCGTCAAACGATGGTGACACATCGTTTAGATGGCCGCGCTGAACAGGTGCGCCGTCATCGCAATACACGTCGTGCATCGCACGTGAGATGACGCTCGCGTTGATGCGCGGCAACGAAGGCAGATATTTATGACCTCATCCGAACATTTTCGAGCTCTGGGCAAGCTATTGCGCTGTGCAGAGTCCTTTTCGCGAGCGGCCGTCTGGGCTGGAGGCGCGCTCATTCTGGCCAGCGTGCTATTGATTTCATTCGACGTCGTGGCACGCAAGCTCTTTGGCTTTACGACGGGCGGCGCAGACGAGTTGTCCAGCTACGCGTTTGCGATCAGCACGACGTGGGCCTTGGCGTTTGCCACCCTGCAACGCGCCAATGTGCGTGTGGACGTTCTGTATCAGTTCTTCCCGGTACGCGTATCGGCCTTGCTTGACTGGATTGCATTGGTCGCGTTGGGCATTTTCATGGCGTATCTGACGTATTACGCCCTCGAGATCGTGCAGACCTCATGGACCAGCCGTTCCGCTGCGAATACGCCGTTGGCGACTCCGCTTTGGATTCCTCAGGGGTTGTGGTGGCTCGGGCTGGTGTGGATGTGCATCACCGTAGCCCTGATGCTGGTGCGTGCCTCGCTGGCGCTGGTGACGGGTGACATCGCGTTGGTCAAATCCATCTGCGGCGTGCGCTCCACGCGAGAAGAGGCCGAGGAAGAAGCCGCCGCCGGCGAGCGTATGGTGAAAGGGGATGCAGCATGATCACGACTGCTCTGACACTACTGTTGGTGCTCATCGGCATTTCGATTCCGGTCGGTGCGGCGTTGGGCGTGCTGGGTCTGATCCTGGACCCGCTGTATTCGATGCTGCCGCTCACGCGCGCCATGGGAGAAGTCTCCTGGAGCACGAATAACGAATTTCTGCTCGTGGCGATTCCCTTGTTCATCATGTTGGGCGAAATCCTGTTGCGCTCTGGATTTGCCGAACGCATGTATAGCGCGATGAGCCTTTGGCTGTCGTGGTTGCCGGGGGGATTGATGCATGCCAATATCGGTGCATCGACCTTGTTTTCCGCGACCTCCGGGTCCAGTGTGGCCACGGCCGCCACGGTTGGCACGGTCGCGCTGCCGCAGATCAAGAAGTACGGCTATAACGAGCCGCTGTTCTTGGGCAGTCTCGCTGCGGGCGGCACACTGGGGATACTGATTCCGCCGTCGATCAATCTGGTCATCTACGGCGTGTTGACGAACTCGTCCGTGCCCAAGCTGTACTTGGCGGGGATCATCCCGGGCCTAGGTTTGGCGGCACTCTTCATGCTGACTGTCGTGATCGCTTGCGTGATCAAACCGGCGTGGGGTGGGCACAAAATCCATGCGACATGGGGGCAACGCATTGTCAGCCTGACACATCTGGCGCCACCGTTGGGGATTTTTCTATTGGTGGTTGGCTCGATTTATGCAGGCTTGGCCACGCCCACAGAGGCGGCGGCCCTCGGTGTGCTCGGCGCATTGGTGCTCGCAGCGTGCTATGGCCGGCTGACGTTCACCATGTTGCGCGATGCCATCGAAGGCACGATGCGTTCCACCGCGATGATCATGTTGATCGTGATTGCTGCCAGCTTCTTGAATTTCATTCTGGCGGCGACGGGCATCACCGATGCGTTGACCCAGTCCATTACGGGGCTTGGCCTGTCGCCCGGTTGGATGCTGCTGATTGTGGTCGTGTTCTATCTGGTCCTTGGCTGCTTCATGGAAACGCTCTCCATGATGATCACCACCATCCCCATCGTGGCGCCGATCATGATTGCGTTGGGCTACGACCCGATCTGGCTGGGCATCGTCATCATCGTGCTGGTCGAGGCCGCACTGATTACGCCGCCCGTGGGCCTGAATCTATTCGTAGTGCAGAGTCTGCGCAAGAGCGGAAACATGACCGCGGTCATCGTCGGCGCATTGCCGTTTGTATCCGCCATGTTCGTCCTGTTGGCGCTGCTGGCCTTTATTCCAGATCTGGCTCTATGGCTGCCACGCGCATTCGGCTGATGCCGTGGCGATGTATTGAATTTAATCGCAGCCTCGCGGCTGCGCCTTTTCCCCTCCTGGCATGGATGCCGAGGTTTCTCGGAGCAACAAATGAAAGCCGTATTCCAAGTCGAATCCGCTAACGATAATAGCGTCAGCGCAATCGAAGTCGATATTCGCAATCTGGTCGTCGCAGGTTGGGCAGGCCGCGATCGCGCGGCCATCGAGCACCATATCGAAGAACTCGCCGCGATCGGCGTGCCGCGTCCCACCAGCGTACCGCTGTACTACCGCATCGCGGATAATCAATTGACGCAGACTGATCGTATTCAGGCGGTCGGCGACGCCTCGTCAGGCGAAGTCGAGACCTTTGTTTTTGCCCTGGATGGTGAGCTCTACGTCAGTATTGCCTCCGACCATACTGACCGCAAACTCGAGTCGCATAGTGTGGCGTTGTCCAAGCAGGTCTGCGCGAAACCGGTAGGGACGACGGCATGGCGTCTCTCTGATGTCGCCGAGTACTGGGATGAACTTGTGATTCGTTCCCGCATCATCGAGAACGGCGCTGAGGTCGTGTACCAAGAGGGCACACTGGATGCGTTGCGCACGCCTCAGGAGCTGATCGCCGGCTATACCGGTGGCTCAGGTTTGCCCGATGGCACCGGCATGACCTGTGGCACTGTAGGGGCTATCGGCGGCATTCGCGCGTCGACCACATTCATCATGGAACTGTTCGACCCGCGTCGCCAACGGTCGCTGCGTCATCGGTATGATGTAGAGGTATTGCCGGAGGTTGCTTGAGCATGAAATCCGCTTGATTGCATGGCCTGCACCATACAGGTGGGGCGGTACGCTGAACAGCGTCAACATGTAGACCATATCTGGATTTCATCACAGCACCCGGCACCAGATCATCATAGATGCGCCGCCCGGGCGGCCACGAGGACTTTATGCTTTCCACATTGCATGACACCGCTACGGCCTTGCAACAAGGCCGCCTGAGCGCCGTCGAGTTGACCGAAACTGCACTGGCGCGTGCTACCGATCCGGCAGGCGAGGGCGCTAGAGTATTTACGCGCATTTATGCCGAACAGGCCCGCGCAGCGGCGCAGGCCTCCGACACCCTGCGGGCCGCGGGCCTGTCGCGTTCTCCGATCGATGGGCTGCCGATTTCGATCAAGGACCTGTTTGATGTCGCCGGGGAAACGACGCTGGCGGGCTCTGTCGCTTTGCAGGGGGCTCCCGCTGCCGAGGAAAACGCGGTCGTGGTTCAGCGCTTGTTGGCTGCGGGGGCGGTCATCATTGGCCGTACGAACATGGTCGAATTCGCGTACTCAGGCTTAGGCGTCAATCCGCATTACGGTACGCCGCTCAATCCCTGGGACCGCGCTAGCGGCCGTATTCCGGGCGGTTCGTCCTCGGGGGCAGGCGTGTCCGTCGCAGATGGGATGGCCCTGGGTGCGATCGGTTCCGATACCGGCGGCTCGGTACGTATTCCCGCAGCCTTGTGTGGTCTGGCCGGCTTCAAGCCAAGCGCGTGGCGAGTGTCCATGGCTGGCGTGTTGCCTTTATCCGCCAATCTCGATTCCATCGGCCCGTTGGCGCCCACTGTCCGCTGTTGCGCGACTCTGGATGCGATCCTGGCGGGCGACGATATCGACAGCGCGATTCCATCCTGGCAACCCGCCGCTGTGCGTGGCCTGCGTCTGGCGGTGCCAACGACTTTGGCCTTGGATGGTATGGACGCCAGCGTCGCAGCCGCTTTTTCTGCGGCCATCAGCCGGCTATCCGCTGCCGGGGCGCTGGTCGATGAAATCGAGATTCCGGAGTTTGACCAGTTGGCGGCTATCAACGCCAAAGGCGGTTTTACTGCTGCCGAGGCTTGGGCCTGGCATCGTGATTTGATTGCTACTGCAGGCGACCGCTATGATCCGCGCGTGGTTTCACGCATCCGTCGAGGCGAAGGCATGTCCGCGGCCGACTATCTGGACTTGCTGGACGCGCGCGAGGCTTGGGTCGCGGCGGTTGATCACCGCATTGCAGGCTACGATGCCTTGATGATGCCGACCGTGCCTATCACCGCGCCGACCATCGCAGAGGTCACCGCCAGCGACGAGGTCTACTACGCCACAAATGGACTGATTCTGCGTAATCCCACATTGATCAATTTTCTCGATGGTTGTGCAGTATCGGTGCCGTGTCAGCCTGCGGACACCGCGCCCGTTGGGCTCATGATCGCGGGATCTAACGGCGCAGACACTCGAGTCCTGTCCATAGGGATGGCGATCGAAGACCTGTTGCGCTCGTAACGCAACGCCGGCCCTGCTCATTCGGATGCCGGCATTTTTAGAGAGATGGCGGCTCCTTTGCAATCAAGGGAGCGCCGCATAGAATCATGACCTACACTGCTGATACCCATCCTGCCTATCGTGCGCGTCTCGATGCGCGTGACGGCCTGCTGACTGGTCCCACCGCCAATATCGCGCCGGGCTACGTGCAAGCCAACCTGGCGATTTTGCCATCGAACCTGGCTGCGGATTTTCTGCGGTTCTGCCAACGCAATCCCAAGCCCTGTCCTTTGCTGGCGATGTCTGAGCCCGGCAGTCCGGCCTTGCCCGATCTGGGGCATGACATCGACATCCGCAGCGATGTGCCGCGCTATCGCGTCTGGCGCAATGGACAACTGGTTGATGAACCCATCGATGTCCGCGACATATGGCGTGATGACCTGGTGTCTTTTCTGATCGGCTGCTCGTTTTCGTTCGAAGAGGCCATGCTGGATAACGGCTTGCCTGTCCGTCACATCGAGCAGGGTTGCAACGTGCCGATGTATCGCACCTCGATTCCGACGGTGCCCGCGGGGCCTTTCCATGGACAGCTCGTCGTGTCCATGCGCCCACTCAAAGCCGCCGACGCGATCCGTGCCATCCAGGTGACTTCACGATTCCCCTCTGTACATGGCGCGCCTGTGCATTTCGGCGATCCTGCTGAAATTGGCATTATGGACATTAACCGCCCGGACTATGGCGACGCGGTCGAGATCCGCCCGGGCGAGGTGCCTGTGTTTTGGGCCTGCGGCGTTACCCCTCAATCGGTCGTTGCCGCGGTACAGCCGGAGTTCTGCATTACGCATGCGCCGGGGCACATGTTGATTACTGATCTGTTGAACAGCCGGATGGCAGTGCTGTGAATGCCTGGCCAGTTGCGGGCTGCCAATAGCATAGGGGCGAGGCCTATGCTATTGGCGTGGAGACCGTCAGAAGATGTGGCGGAATCCTACTGCGGCGCCTAGTTGGCTGCCGCTGCCTGCGATTTCGTCGCTGGCGGCGTCTTTGACTTTGTTGTAGTCAACGGTCACGTAGATTTGGGAGCGCTTGGACAGGGCATATTCGGCGACGCCGACCAGGGCGTAGCGCTTGCCTTTGTCGCCAGAAACGACGACGTTTTCGCTGCGGTCATAGTAGGCTGCACCGGTCAGGGCCCAACTGGGGGTGGCTTGCCAGGTGACGCCGGCGAAATAGCCGTTGTCCTTGCGGTCCAGGCCTGCGACGGGGTTGCCGCCCATGACGGCATTGACGAATCCGGTTTCGTCCCGGCCGTTGAAGTAGCCGGCAAAGACCTTGGCGGATTCGAACTGGTATGACGCGTTCAGGTTCCAGACGCGTTGGCGATAATCCGAGCTGGTTTCCGAATAGGTCTGCTGATAGGCGCCGCCCACTGCAAATTGGCCAAAGGTATAGCGCAGCGATGCGCCATATTGCGAGCCGACTTTGTGGTCGTCGTAGTCCTCGCCGTTGGCGTAGGAGAGCACCAGCGCCAGGTCGCCCAGCGTGTTGGCGTAGGTGAACATATTGCCCGTGCGCACGCGCGACATGGCTGCGGGCAACCAGGCGTTCTGATCGTAGTTGCCGACGGTCAGGGGATCGAAATGATCGGCCAGCAGGTTGAACATGGGCGTGTTCTGCAGGCCCAGCGTCAGGACACCGAGCGACCCGCCGTCCAGGCCGACGTAGGCCAGGCGGCTGAACGTCTTGTCTGGATCGGAGCCATTCCCGTTCTGCACATTGAAGCCATTCTCCAATCGGAAGAATGCTTTATTCCCGTTGCCGAGGTCCTCGACCCCGCGCAGGCCCCAACGGCTATTGGAGATGGCGCCGTTGGCCAGTCCGATGTGGCTGCCGTCGACCTGGCTGCTGCGATTCAGATATCGAATACTGACATCTGCAATCCCGTACAAGGTCACACTCGATTCGGCGGCGGCTGTTCCCGCAGCCAATCCACTCAGCGCCAGCAACGCCATAGCGGTTTTCTTCATTGTCTCGCTCCCTGAGATCCGACTCGTAGTCGGAATTAAATATGGCCGCCTCACAGCGGATAGATGTGAGACGACCGAGGAATCAGGTCGCAAGTCTATACCGAAAATCGGTCGGCCTGTCCTTTAGCGGGAGAGGGTTTGCCCGGGGGTCGCTTCGAGCGCCTTTAGTTCGCGGATGCGTCGCACTTGGTCGTCAAGTTCCCGCCGTATGTGCTCGACTTCTTCCGCGGGCGCTATACGTTCTATCGCTTGGCGCAGATCCGCTGTCAATTGGGCCAGGCGGTCGACTTCAGCGTTGGCCGCTGGCGGGCTGGCACGTCTTTGGTGGCGGCGCTTGAGGGCGTTGGCGACCCGGTCGCGCAGCGCTATGGCCGCCATCGCCCGCATGGGTTTTTTTAAAAACCGGGGCCATCCGATGACGGCTCCGGCGGCCAGCGCCGTGGTGGAGGCCCATCCGCTGGAGGTTTTTGTCTGATTGGCCACGCGCGCAAAGGCGTCCGCCAGCTCAGCTCTATCGCGCTCCATCTTCGCCAGCAAGGCGTCTTTTTCAGCTTGTGTGGTCGTCTTGGGCATAATGACTCCGGGCGGCGGCGGCATCGAGGCGCACCTGGTGGCTGAGTTCGGAAAAAAGCGCGTTTTTCGGCGCGTTGCGGGCGGCAATGGTCAGCGCGATGAGGGTAATCAGCAACCACGCGCCAGCCACCAACCACGCCACGAGCAGCCGATTATCCGTGTCCCAGAAACTCACGATGGTCGCTACCGATATAAAGGCTAGTGTACCGAGTGCGCAAAACAGCAGCGCCACGCTGCTGATCAATGTAGTGACCAAGGCCGAGCGGTATAGCGACAGCTCCATGCCGGCCAGTTCGAGATAGTCGCCGCTGCGTTCAATGACAAACTCGGCCAGATGGCGTATCCGTTTCAATCGTTCTGAAATCATGGCATCCCCTAGGTTTGGTGGACGTTGCGCTGCAAGTCGCATACCCGGGTAGGCTGCGTCCCATGAGCGAGATACTGCCCAGCCGGGATTTGATATGATTACTGGATAAACATCCAGTTTTTACCAAATGCTGCCCCCGCACCGCTACTACTATCTGCATAACTTTCAGCGTGCGCTGGAGGTCGTGGCCGATCGTTATGCCGATTTGCTCGATGAGGGCGAGCGGGCGTTTTTCGACGATTTTGACCGCTTGCCGCAGATGTCGCGCGCGCTATTCGTGCGCATGGCGATGAGACGGGGACCGTGGTTTCGTGCCAGCCGCCTGGCGTACGAAGAAATTCCCGATCTGCTTGCGGCCGCTGCGCCCTTGGCGGCGTTGGGCTGGCTCGACGCCCGGGCGCCGATGGCGTTGGATGAGCTATTCGATATCTGCACCTTGCCAGAGTTGCGTGGTTTGTTCCCGGCGTCTGTCATGGCAGGGCTGCGCAAGTCGGAATGGCTGGCCGTATTGCGCGAGCGGCATGATGAGGCCCGATCCTACGACCAGTGGTGCCCCGCGTCGCCCGAGCCGGCCTGGCGCTTTATGCTGGGAGATCATTGCGACCGGCTGCGCCTGATGTTTTTCGGTAATCTGCGGCAGGACTGGTCAGAGTTCGTGTTGGCCGATCTGGGGGTGTTCCGCTACGAATCCGTCGCGTTCGACCAGGCGTCGCGTGCATTCCAGACACGCGCCGATATCGACAGGTACCTGGCGCTGCATGCATGCCGCCAGGCGCTGGATACGAACCCTGAGATAGATGATCTGTTGGATGTCGTGCAGTCCTGCGCCAGCACGAACGCCTGGCTGGAGCAACGCCGCGCCAAGGTGCTCTTGCGCATCGGTCACGCCTGTGAGCGCGCGCGGCATTGGGATATGGCCTATCGCGTGTATGAGCAATGTGCTTATCCGGGGGCTCGTCACCGCCGTATTCGAATGCTCGAGCGCATGGAACGCCATGACGACGCGTTAGGACTGGCCCTGCATGCTCGGCAAGCCCCGGAAAGCGAGGCGGAAACCCAGGCTCTGGCGAGAATGCTGCCGCGCCTGCGGCGCAACGCCGGGCTGCCTGCGCTCGCGCGAGCTGCCATCGCGGCTCCGGTACGGCGCGATCTGGCGCTCTTGCGCCCCGTTGAACCGCAGTCTGTGGAGCTTGTCGCACGCGATCATCTGCACTGCGACGCTGCGCCGGTGTATTACGTCGAAAACACGTTGATCAACGCGTTATTTGGCTTGCTGTGTTGGCCAGCCGTTTTCGCGCCATTGCCAGGTGCCTTCTTTCATCCCTTTCAGCGCGAGCCTGCGGACTTGTCTGCGCCGGACTTTGTTTCACGCCGTGCTGATCTATTTGCCGCAGCACTGTCGCAGCTGGAATCGGGCGCTTACCGTGACACGATATGGAGGCACTACACCGAAAAAGCCGGCCTGCAATCGCCTTTTGTGTTCTGGGGAGCGTTATCCGAGCCGTTGTTGCGTCTGGCGTTGGACTGCCTGCCCGCGAATCATCTGAGGCTATTTTTCACGCGGATGCTGCAAGACATCACGCAAAACCGCACGGGCTTGCCCGACCTGATCCGGTTTGTGCCCGGCGAAGAGCGTTATGAACTGATCGAAATCAAGGGGCCAGGCGACAAATTGCAGGACAACCAGATTCGCTGGCTGCAATATTGCGCCGAGCATGGCATTGCGGCGCATGTGTGCCATGTGCAATGGCGCGAGGATGAGGCATGAGCAATTCTTCGGTCGCAACGCGCCCGTGGCATGTATTGACCGATGCAGCCTGCCGGTATGGGGCCCAGGCATGAGTTATTCGGTCGCAGTGCGTGCGCTGTGCGAATTCACCGCCAGGGCAGGGGATCTGGATCTGCGTTTCACGCCCGCGCCGACCGGCCCCGAAGGGGTAGCGGGGCATGCTGCGGTAGTGGATCGTCGCTGCGCGGCCTATGAGTCTGAAATTGCGTTGTCGGGGCAGTACCGCGACCTGTTCGTGCGCGGTCGCGCCGACGGATACGATCCGAGCACGAATCAACTCGAGGAGATCAAGACCTACCGAGGCGAACTGAGGAGTGTGCGCGACAACCATCGTGCACTGCATTGGGCGCAGGCATGCATCTACGGCCACTTGTTTTGCCAGGCGAGAGGCATTAGTCGCCTGCGCGTGGCTGTCGTGTATTTCAATGTGGCTACCGAAGAAGAAACGCTATTTCCTCGCGACTACGACGCGGCCGAACTCCAGGCCTTTTTCGAAGAGCAATGTGCGCGTTTTCAGGCGTGGGCGGCCGCCGAGCTCGCCCATCGCCAGGCGCGCGACCTCGCGTTGGCGCAAATGGATTTCCCGCTGGGTCAATTTCGCGCGGGACAGCGGGAGTTGGCGGTATCGGTATATCGTACGGCCCGTGATGGACGCTGTTTATTGGCGCAGGCATCCACGGGCATCGGCAAGACGCTAGGCACCTTGTTTCCGCTACTCAAGGCCGCACCCGATACGCGCATCGACAAGGTATTCTTCCTCGCGGCCAAGAACGCAGGCAAGGCGATAGCGCAACAGGCGTTGGACCGTCTCAACGAGTCGGCCGCTCAACCCGGATTGCGAGTGCTCGATCTGCAGGCGCGCGATAAGGTCTGCGTATACCCCGACAAGGCCTGTCATGGCGAGTCCTGTCCATTGGCCCGCGGCTTTTATGACCGTTTGCCCGAGGCTCGTGCCGCCGCGTTGACGCATACGCGGTTGGACGGATCAACCGTACGCACCGTCGCTGAGGAACACGGTGTATGTCCGTACTACCTGTCGCAAGAACTCGCGCGTTGGAGCGATGTAGTGCTCGGCGACTATAACTACTACTTCGATAGCAATGCGATTTTGTACGCGCTCGCTCAGGCTCATCAGTGGCGCGTAGCGGTGCTGGTGGACGAAGCGCACAATCTCGTGGACCGCGCGCGTCACATGTACAGCAGTACGCTGTCGCAACCTGCACTCAAGCGAGCACGCCAGGCTGCGCCCAAGGCGCTGCGTAAACCGCTGGATGGCTTGAATCGGGCATGGAATGCGTTAAACCGCAAACAGACCGCCGCGTATCAGCCCTACGACGCCGTCCCCGCTGGCGTGCTCGCCGCGGTACAGAAGGCCACAGCTGCCGTCGCGGAACACCTGGGACAGGCGCCCTTGGCCCAGGATGATCCCCTGTTGCTGTTCTATTTCGAGATGCTGAGCTTTGCCCGATTGGCAGAGCAATTCGGCCCGCACGCGCTGTTCGATGTCACGCGAGATCGGCCCGACGATCCCGCCGTCCAGACGGGTTCATCGACGCTTTGCGTTCGCAATGTCGTGCCCGCGCCGCACTTGGCGTCGCGTTACGCGGCGGCGCACGCAACGGTATTGTTTTCCGCCACACTCAATCCGCAACAGTATTACCGGGACACGCTCGGTCTGCCGGACAGTACCGCCTGGATCGAGGTAGCCGCGCCTTTCCAGCCGGAACAATTGGCCGTGCATGTCGCGGGCAACGTTTCTACCCGCTATCGGGACCGCAAACAGTCATTGCGTCCCATCGTCGACCTGATCGCGACACAATATGCTGAACGCCCAGGCAACTATTTGAGTTTTTTGAGCAGCTTCGAATACCTGGAGCAGGTGGCCGATCTGTTGAGCCAATGCCATCCGCACGTCCCGCTCTGGAAACAAACGCGTGCCATGAACGAAGCCAGCCGGGAGGAATTTTTGGCCCGGTTCACCGAAACGGGCTCTGGCGTCGGGTTTGCCGTGCTGGGCGGCGCATTTTCAGAGGCTGTCGATTTGCCGGGCAAACGGCTGATCGGCGCTTTTATCGCGACACTGGGTCTGCCTCAGGTCAATCCAATCAACGAGCAGATGAAGGCCGCCATGGAAAAACTCTATGGCGGCGGCCAGGGATATGACTACGCCTACTTGTACCCCGGGCTGCAAAAGGTCGTACAGGCCGCTGGCCGCGTGATCCGCAGCGAGCACGATAGTGGCACGGTTTATCTCATCGACGATCGCTATCGCAGGGCGAAGGTGCAGGCGTTATTGCCTGGATGGTGGCAAATCCCTGTCGCACAGGGGCGGGGCGAACGTCGTGAGTAAGCTGCCGGGAAACCCCGCCATCAAGACTCAATAACAGGCATGTCCTAACAGGCACGTCCTAACAGGCATGTCCCAATAAAATTGGCGCCGTCTACCTGTTGCAGACGGCGCCAACTGAACCCACGCGTGTCGATCGTCAGTCCGACATCACAGCTTCATATGCTGCGGCAACCAAGTAGCTATCCCCGGCACTACATACAACGACAGCACCGCCAACGTCATCAAACAGAACATCGGCAGCGACGCCTTGGCAATATAGGGCAGCTCTCGCCCCGTCATCCCCGACAGCACAAAAAGATTGAACCCGACTGGCGGCGTAATCTGCGCCATCTCGACGACAAACACGACAAAAACACCAAACCAGATCAGATCGATTCCAGCCGCCTGCACCGTCGGCAACAGCACCCCCATCGTGAGCACGACGATGGAAATGCCATCCAGAAAGCAACCCAACACGATGAAAAAGACCATCAGCGCCATGATCAATCCGAACTGCGACAGTCCCAGTCCGCCGATCCATTCGGCCAGCGCACGCGGCAGGCCGATATAGCCCATGGACAGCGTCAGGAACTGTGCGCCGGCCAGGATCAATGCGATCATGCAATACAGCCGGGTCGCGCCCATCAGCGATTGCCAAAAGCTGGTTTTGTTCAGCGTCCCCTGTAGTGCCGACAGAATCAACGCGCCCACCACACCAATCGCTGCAGCCTCCGTCGCTGTTGCGACCCCCGCGTAAATTGATCCCAGCACCGCTGCGATCAGCAGCAACACGGGAATCAAATGACGAGATTGATAGAGTTTTTGCCGCAACGTCATGTGCTCGTCCGAGGCGGGCACTTCCTTAGGATTGCGTATGGCCCACCAGGCGATATAGCCCATGAACAGCGCAGCCAGCATGATGCCTGGCACAATGCCTGCGATGAAGAGGCGGGCGATCGAGACATCTGCCGCCACGCCATAGACGATCATGATGATCGAGGGAGGAATCAGCAGCCCCAGTGTGCCCGCACCGGATAGTGTGCCGAGCACCTTGCTCTCGGGATAGCCACGCCGTTTCAACTCGGGGATCGTCATCTTGCCGACCGTCGCGCAAGTTGCGGCCGATGAACCCGATACCGCGGCAAAGATCGCGCAGCCGATCACGTTGGTGTGCAACAGACGGCCAGGCAGGCGATTCAGCCAGGGCGCGAGCCCCTTGAATAGATCCTCTGACAATCGCGTGCGGAACAGGATTTCGCCCATCCACAGAAACAAGGGCAGCGCCGTCAACGTCCAACTCGAGGCTGCGCCCCAGATGGTGACTGCCATTGCATCGCCGGCAGGCCGGCTGGAAAAAATCTCCATGCCGATCCAGGCCGTGCCTGCCAATGTCAGACCTACCCAGACTCCGCAGCCCAGCAGTGCGAAAATAGAGACGACTAATAGGGTAATGACCAGGACTTCATTCATGGGTTTGCTGTGACGTAGGAGCAGGCAGACCGTGCAAGCGGCGGATCAATTCGTCGACCAGCGACACCAGGAACAACACGGTCCCGACAGCCATGCTGATCTGGGGTATCCACAATGGCGTGGCATCGTTGGACGTGGATACATCGTTATAGGTATGCGAGTCCAGCATCAGCTTGATACTGAAGAACGCAAAAGAGGCCGCGAGGAGGGTGCCTGCACACAGCGCAAAAATATCCAGGCGCCGGCTGCCGCGCGCTGCCAGCGAATTCAGCAACAGCGTGACGCGAATGTGTTCACCGTGTTTGAACGTACTGGCTAATGCCAAAAAACCGGCACCGGCCATGAAATAGCCCGCATAGGCGTCCATGCCAGCTACATGCCAATCGATCTGGCGGCCAATGATGGAAATCAGTACTGAAATCAGCACACCTATCATGCACAGGCCGGCCAAGAGGCCGGCCGCGCCGTACAGAGTATCGAGTAAACGGCGCATGGGGATTACATCTTGCGATAGGCTTCGATGATGGCCTTGCCGTCATCGCCGGCACGATCCTCCCATTCCTTGATCATGACTTCGCCGACCTTGTTCAGGCCTGCTTTGAGCTCAGGTGTGGGTTGCACAATAGCCATGCCGTTCTTGGTGAGCTCTTTTTTGTACCACTCGCCTTTTTCCTCGGCGAGCTTCCAGCCGCGCTCTTCGGCTTGAGCGCCGGCTTTTTTCAGCGCCTCCTGGGTTGCCGGATCCAATGCGTCAAAGGCTTTCTTGTTCACCAGGATCGCGTTCTTGGGCAGCCAAGCCTGAGTGTCGTACCATTTTTTGATGTACTCGTAGGTCTTGGTGTCATAGCCGGTCGAGGCCGACGACATATACGAGTCGATCACGCCCGTAGCCATCGCCTGGGACAGCTCGGCAGCCTGGACCGTGACGGGTTGAGCGCCGACCAGTTCCGCGATCTTGGCAGTGACAGGGCTATAGGCGCGCCATTTCAGGCCTTTCAGATCGTCGACGGTTTTCAGGTCACGGTTGGTGAAAATGCCTTGCGGGGGCCAGGCAACCGTAAACAACAGCGTCATGCCTTGCGAGGCCAGTTTCTTTTCCAGATACGGTTTTTGCGTCTGATAAAGTTTGTACGAGGCGTCATAGCCCGTTGCCAGGAAGGGCAAGCCGTCCAGGGCATAAATCGGATCTTCGTTGGCGTAGTTGGTCAGCAGGATTTCGCCAATCTGAGCCTGGTTGCCTTGAACGGCGCGCTTGATCTCGGGCGCCTTATAGAGCGACGCGTTATTGTGGATCGTGATTTTCAGCTTGCCGCCGGAGAGCGACTCCACGTCTTTGGCAAACGTATTCAGGTTTTCGACATGGAAATTGCTGGCAGGATAGGCGCTGGGCAGATCCCACGTGGTTTGAGCCATAGCGCTGGCGCTGAAAGCCAGCACAAAGCTGCCAGCCAGCAAGGGGAGGGTCTTTTTCATCAGAGAGATCCTTCTTCGCATAGAGAGGGCGATGAGCCCGGCGTATCACAGAAACACTGCGAGCAAGCATTGCGGTGCCATAAGCGTTGCAATTCTACGGGGCCAAGAACGCCGATTGCCCCAGGAAACCCCTACATAGGGGAAAGTCCTAGGGTCGTGCTGTGTCAAAATTTACATTTTGGAGGTCCCAGCTTTCATGTCTCTCGAACAGGAACCCGTCGCCAACGGGGTGGAATACCGATTGCTGAATCACGCAGACGTCGCAGCCTTCCGTGTACTGCGCGCGCAGATGCTCGCAGACTCGCCCGAATCGTTCATGAGCAGCCTGGAGGATGAGGCTGTATTGTCAGAGGCGGATTGGTCTGCCCGGGTTGGCCCCAACGACGGCGCCTTGATCATCGGCGCATTTGTCGCAGGCGAGCTCAAAGGCAGTGCGGGCGTATTCAGGCATCGGGGCAAAAAGGCCATGCACAAGGCCACAATATGGGGCGTGTATGTGCATCCTGATCTGAGGGGAAAAGGGGCAGCCAGGGCGTTGATGACGGCGGCTATCGCCCACACCCGCAAACTGCCGGGGATTCGGCAAATCACATTGAACGTGACAGCGTCCAACGCGGCGGCGTTTCAGCTCTATTCAAGCCTGGGCTTTCAACTGTGTGGCGAAGAACCTGATTCGCTATGCATCGATGGCAAACTTTACGCGGACAAACATATGTTCTTGAGACTCGTGGATACCGCGACTGCGCCGGCGCCGTTTCAACGTCAAGCGTAGTGCAACGCGTGCAGCCTTCGTCCCTATTGCAAGACATACTGCGCACGGTGAGGCGCCGATATCGGCTGCCCGCGATGCCGGCGGCGTCGTCTCGCACGCAAAGTGAGAATCCATCGACAGCGCTCGCCATCGTGCTGGAACAGGTTCGAGTCTTGCTGGAGGCTGGCGATACGCCGGACGATGCCCTGAAACGCCGGTTCTTCGATGCTCTTGATCGTTTGATTCGAGAGGCGGTGCAGCCAACGCGCGGAGACACCGCTTTTCAGGCCATGGTCTTGCGTCATCAAACCGCTGCGGTGCGCGAGTATGCCTCGCTCGCTGCCCACGCAAATCAGGATCGGCGTGAAGTCCATGCAGCGGTCAATACCGTCGCTCATCCGACGAAACTGCAACGCATGCCCACAGGGGCGCTGCGTGCGGCGCTGACGCAATTGCAGGCCTTTGCGGCCGCGGAAGACTGGCATGCGCTGTGTGTCTGTGCGGAACAAGTCCTGCCTCTGGCACAGGCCGAAGCCGATTCGGCAGTCACACGCGGCATGGACCGGTTGTCTGGCAGCCCGGCGCTGGGACGGTTGCGACGTCTGTCGGTGTTGGTATCCGACCCGCTGGTGCAGCGCTACCGCTCGCTATGGGACCAGCAGGGACCTCGTGCAGGCAGTGCCGTGGCGATGGAACAAGGCGCTGCGTCGCAGCAGCGCGGCGCGGCAGTCGAAGCTCGCGCGGCGCAGGCGCTAGAGGTGTTGGCTCAACGGCTGAACGCGCAAGCGGAGAACAAAATCCCCTATCGCGTCGTGACGTCGATGCGTGCCTCGCCGTCGCTGCCCGGGAATGCCGACTATGCCAAGAGTGAGTGGGATGCCGTGCTGTTGCAGCAGACTCCTTCGGATGGCGATACGCCGACGTTTGACGTCTGTTTGCTGATTGAGGCAAAAGCCTCCGTCGATGCAGCGACTACCGATTTGCCTCGCCTGTTGCGAGGCCTGCGGCTGTTGGCCAGTGCGCAGGCCGAAACAACGTATGCGTTTGACACTCATCAAGGACGTGTGCAATTGCGCGGCTCGTCGCTAAAGCGATTCGCCGCTGAGGATACCCATGTGGCAGGCAGTGTTCTTTATTGCTGCGATGCCGTGGCTGATGCCTATCCGAAATTGCTCAGTACCGCCACGCGTATGCAACTCTTGTCCGCACCTGGCAGCGTGGCATATGCCAGCAGTTTGGCAGGTGCAGCCCCAGGCGATAGGCAGAGCCTGGCGTCCGTCTGGGAACAGTTGTTGACATCCGCCCGGTGGGACACGGTGCGACGTCAATATCCACTGTTACGCCAAGTCCGCGACCTGATGGTACATGTCGATGATCTGTTTATGGCGGTAAACGGCCAGTCCGGGTCTGACGCGGCCTGATCGGCCATGCCAGGCACGCCAGGGGCAGGCTGGGTAAATGGCATCCGATCTACATCCGGGGCGATACGTCACGGCGTCTCGCCCCGGCCTCATCAGCCTTGACCCATCTCGGGATCCGAGACCGAGTCTTTGCCGTTTTCCACATGACCGGCAAAGCGGCGCGACCAGACTTTGGAGTCGCCCGCGTTCACGACAAAGTCATACCAATTGCCGCTGTCACCCAGCGCCCAGCTGAGTTCGCCGATTTTTCCGGCCTCGACCTGGCTCGTCCACGGACCGTCCTGGCGATAGCCTTGCGCGGTCACGCTAAAGGTGACTGCGCTGCTGCTACGGTTATACAGCTTGACCTGGACCTCTGCGGGCTCGCACGATTGATAGCAGACCTGGATTTCCAATCCCGATGTTGCCGTATCGCGCAGATCGCCGATGAACTCGCGATGGTAGCCGTTGGGTCCCAGTATCCAGAAATGGTATCGGCCATTGTCCACGCTGACGTCGATCGCGTCATCGAGTTCCTTGCCGGCTTCGACCATATAGCGGCGCGGAATCTGGCTCAGGTGCAGTTTGTCGTACACGTGAAAGACCGCACCGGCCTGGCCGCTATTGGCAAACGCCAACGTAACGGTTCCTTTGCTGGCGTCGGGCCTGGCTGTGGTGTGCAACTCGTACGGCAGCGCACGCGAAGGCCTTGTACCGGTTTCCTGGTGCGGCAAGGCAGGATCCACCGGCACTGGAATCGCCGCGGCGGATTCCTGTTGAGCGACCAGTTCGGCCGCTGCCTCTTTCGTCGTGCTGCCGCCCAGCGTCGCCAGCGCTTCGCCGTTCGGATTGGCGAAATTGAACGCCGTCGTCAGGTCGCCGCATATCGCGCGGCGATAGGCGCTGATGTTGGGCTCTTGTACGCCGAATCGTTTTTCCAGAAACAACAGCGTCGACGTGTGATCGAACACCTGGGAATTCACCCAGCCGCCACGGCTCCAGGGAGACACCACCCACATCGGCACGCGCGGACCCGGACCAAAAGGTTTGCCGTCCTGTGCCGGATGTGACGACGAGGCAGGAGCGTAGTTGTAGTATTCGAAAGCCATCTCCTCGTCGCTCAGCGTCGTCTTACCGGCCAAGGAGTCGTCATCACGCACCGACGGGGCAGACGGCGGCGGCAGATGATCGAAAAACCCGTCGTTCTCGTCGTAGTTGATCAGCAAGACGGTGCTGGCCCACACCTCGGGATTCGAGGTCAATGCATCGAGGACCTCTTGCATGTACCACCCGCCTTGGGCAGGGCTGGAGGGGCCGGGATGTTCGCTGTACGTCGACGGAGGAATGACCCATGACACCGCAGGCAACGTGCCGTTTTTCACATCGTCTCGCAGGCTCTGCAGCAGGCCGTCGGGCATGGTGTTGCCAAAGCCCTTGGCCAGCGGACTGAGGGCATCGTCGATGGCGGGATCGTAGGCCGGTGAAATGGCGGGCAACGCTACGGGGCGGCGGTCGGCGGGCATGGCCTCCATGGCCTCGCGCCAATGGCGGAACGTCATGAGCTGGTTGCAGCCGAAATTATCGTCCAGGCTTTGGTAGACCTTCCAGCTGACGCCGGCTTGTTCCAGGCGGTCGGCGTACGTGGTCCATGTCCAGCCTTCGGTCGATGGTCCTACATCGTTGCCGCCGTTGTACTGGTTGATGATGGCTGCATAGTTGTCGCCCGACGGGCCGTTCGTGCCGGTCCAGTAGAACAGACGATTCGGGATCGTGCCTGTATGCATGGAACAGTGATACGCATCGCATAGCGTAAAGGCATCGGCCAGCGCGCGATGAAACGGGACTTCGGCGTTTTCCATATAGGCCATGGACAGCGGCTGTTTGGCGACAGGCCACCGGTTCATGCGACCATGGTCCCAAGCTGCCTGCGCGTCGAGCCAGGTATGCGGTGTGCCGCCCGCACGCTGTGCATTGCCCTTGCTGCCGTCCAGGTGATAGGGCGTTTCCGTATTGCCGTTGGCGTCTGTTTGATAAAGCACGTGGCTGCCGTTGGCCAATGGGATCGGATGGCGATCGCCAAACCCGCGCACGCCGCGAAACGTCCCGAAATGGCTATCGAACGAACGGTTTTCCAACATCAGCAGCACCACGTGCTTGACGTCTTGCAAGGTGCCTGTGGCGGAGTTCGCCTCGATGGCCAACGCGCGCCGGATGGACAACGGCAAGGTAGAGAGGGCAGTCAATGCTGCGGTGGTGCCTAGCGAAGCACGCAGAAACCCGCGCTTGGAGGGATCAAATGACATGTTGGGTATGTACGTATCGTGGATGAGAGAGGGGTTCAGGGCGCGGGCGCGCAATGGACGTCGGCGGTGCACTCGGTGGTGCCGCCGCCCGGAGGAGGAGGCGTCGTCTCGTCATCGTCCGAGTCGCTATTGCTGCAAGCCGCCAGCAAGACGGCCAACGACAGGCTCAGTGCCCATGCCAGCTTGCGCGTATAGGGCCGTCCCTCAGTGTTACTTCGCATCATCGTTTCGTATCGCCTGGAAAGAATGTGCGTGCCCGCGGTGATCAGGCGAGAGTGCGCACGTTGATAAGCCAGCTCAAAAACAGGGTCGGATTGCAACCGTCAGGGGCGGAAGTCTAGGCCTGAAAAAAGGCATTTTTTTGACAGCGATGCATTGTTGTATTGCAGATTTTGCAGATTGGGTCGAGTGCTGTCTCGGCGCTGTCATAGACCAGGCTCCGCCTCCTATGAAGGACGAGGAGGGCGACGATCCAAGGCGATGGATTCGCTTAAGGCTTGGAAAGATGTTTTACAGAAGTCGAGTCTCAACGACAGCAGCACGACTTTTACGGTGTACGACGGCCTCAACGTTGTAGGAGGCATAGGGATAGTCTGATTTTCCTGTGATGGGTTTTCTTAGATATCTAAGTCCATTCGGGATCCGGTTTGGATGGCATGAGACCCCTTAAAAATAGCGAGAAATTGAGATTTCGCCACCGATAATCCGACGCGATTTATACGTGGTTTTTTCAAACGGCCGGCATTTCATCTCGGCATTGATCGTGGCCAAATCTCTAGCATGATTTCTTCTTAGACGTAGGAATCGTCCTTTTTTTTCTTGCTGAGATATCAAATTGCCAAGGAGGACATTCTCTTCGAGTCCGTTTTTTTTGTTTATAGGCTTTTGAAAAATAAAGAAAAAATAAAGGGCCTTCAATTCGGCCAAGAGCGCGGCATAACTTCATTTTTCCTATTGCTGAAATTTCGTTTCTCAATTCGGTGTGGCTAAATTTCGCGAAATTTTTTCGACAGAAGAAATTTTGAATCACCACAATCCTTGAACTGAGGAGGGCAAGGGGACACGTCCCTTGTCATCTTCGCATTGACATCTCGATCAGGATACATGCCTTGTCGGGAGAGAAAGAGAATAAATGAATAAGGTCTTTAAGCTGATTTGGAATCGCAGTCTGCACTGCTGGGTAGTGGCGTCAGAGCTGACGAAAAGTCGAGGCAAAAATTCTTCCGTAATTGCCTCCTGTATGTTGGTGGGTTCGTTGCTCCTGCCGAATCTGGCGCATTCGCACGTTGATATTCGGCCCACGCTTTCCAATACGACACCGATGATTGAGGCTCCATCCTCATCCGTTTTGAAAAACGAAACAGTGCCCATTTCGATGCCGTTGAAGGTGACTGCGACGGATACGAATCAATTGCCTTCGGATAGGCTCGATAGTGCAGGCCATGCCCCAATCGAAAAGCCCGAGTCTGGGGTGGCCGTGCGTAGGTCCCGTCCTATGCATGAGGTTCTGGCTTCAGGCGCCACGGGGACTGTTGAGCGCTGGGCGTCGAAGGCAGATGAGATACTGCATACGCGTGTGGATGATCTGGTGGGTACGGGTGCAGCGAAGAACAAAGAACGTTCGTCAGAAAGCAGCCAAGACGAACGTAATGCGCCTGATCACTCCGCCACGAGTGGAAAGAATCCCTCGTCCATGGCGCCCTTTGTGTCCATGGTGCCCACTATTTTTCGTGACGACGCTACGCCTAATGTCCCCGGCGCGAGTGTAGAAGAAACCTCGACGAAGGCCATCCGTGTTATTGATGGTGATACGTCCGGTCGGTCCGCTATGACTGCTGGGGATACCTCGTCGAAGGCGTCCGCCGTTGATGGTGGCGGTGATACGCCCGATCTATCCACTCCGGTTGTTGAGGATACCTCGTCGAAGGCGTCCGCCGTTGATGGTGGCGGTGATACGCCCGATCTATCCACTCCGGTTGTTGGGGATACCTCATCGAAGGCGTCCGCCGTTGATGGTGGCGGTGATGCGCCCGATCTATCCACTCCGGTTGTTGGGGATACCTCGTCGAAGGCGTCCGCCGTTGATGGTGGCGGTGATGCGCCCGATCTATCCACTCCGGTTGTTGAGGATACCTCGTCGACGGCACCGGTTGTTGTCCACGAAGAAGAAGAGTCGAGTGAAGAAAAAAATTCGAACGATTCGTCCAGTGAGCAGAGCGAAATCAACGTCGAAAATTCCAGTGCCGCGTCCGCCCTCGCCGTGACTCCGTTGCCTGCGGAGACGGGCGTGATTGTGCTCGAACCGAAGGCAGGCTCGTACAACAGCAACGCCTGGGCAGCCAACACGATGTTCCGGATGAACCTGAACGATCGCTTGGGCAGCTATTTTCAGGGCGAAGGCCATCCGCATCAGGGCAGTGCCTGGATCCGGTACAGCGGTTCGCACAGCGCCCTGAAAGACGAGTCTGGGCAGTTGCGTACCAAAGGTGACAAGAATACGGTCATGATGGGTATCGACATGCTGGTGGATTCGACCAATGATCGCGATCAGGTGACGCTCGGTGTGATGGGCGGGTATGGCCACTATGATGGCAAAACCAGTTCGAGCTTGGCCGGTTTTGGCAGCAAGGGCAAAGTCGATGGCTATGGTCTGGGCCTGTATGGGACCTATCAGCAGAATGCCGAAACCCAGCAGGGCGTGTACGTGGACAGCTGGCTGCTGTGGAACCAGTTCGATAACCACGTCAAGGGTAACGATCTGCCGGGCGAGAAATACAAGTCAAAAGGTATGACCGCGTCGCTGGAGTTAGGCTACAACGCCAAGATCGCCGAGCACAATAACGTGAAGTACGTGCTGCAGCCACATGCGCAGTTGATCTATCAACATGTGCGCTCGGATAATTTCACCGATGGCAATGGTACCCGGATCGAGTTTCTGAATGGGTCGCGCATGCAGACCAGTGTGGGACTGCGCGCCGCTGCGCATGTTCCTACGGGACTGACGTCTATCATCACGCCTCACATCGAGGCCAACTGGCTGCATACCACCAAGGGCTACGGTGTTCGCATGAACAATGCCGATGCCAAGATGAACAGCGGGCGCGATGCCGGCCAGTTGAAATTGGGCGTGGAAGGCAACCTCAATCAGCGCCTCTCGCTCAATGTCGAGGTGTTCCATAACCAGGGAACTGCGGGTTATCACGAGACCGGCGGCAACCTGATGGCGAAGTATCGCTATTGATCCACGCGATAGGGCATTACATCCGAGCCGCGTAGTCAGCCGTCAAGATCATCGTTGATCTTGACGGCTTTTTTGCGCAGTGAAGTACACCACAATGCCAGGACGGTCAGTGTCGGCTCGATTCATCATTTGATGGCGAGGCTTTGTGCCGCCGTCGCTTTCCGATCGTAAACCTTCAGGGCGACGTGGGCATCGTCCAGGGTAAATACCGCAGTTGCCAGGGTGTTTTCCTCATCGGGATCGTCCGCTGCGCCGCGCAGGATGGGCAGGTTTCCTTCTTTGTCGTGCAAGGCGGCGACGATGTCGCTTTCTGTGATGTCTTCGTGCCAGCTGTCCAACAGGCTTTCGATGCGGCTTTGACGTGCGCGGGATGAGTCAGTGACGATCTGGGCAACGTCTTTGGTTGCCGCATGCACGAGGTGATTCGCATGTCCATATCGACGCTGGACAGGCTCGATGGAGCATAGGCCAGGCATAGCCTCTACGCTGAACAATCGATCGTCGCCCGCTGCGCCCAAGGTGTGATGAAACGCGCCCGCACGTGGCGTGTCGTGCAAGCGTGTGATCGCCTGATCCAGGGTCGTGCAGTCCAGCACGGCGCGCGCCAAAAACATGCGCGGTACACCGGCACGCCGGGTGCGCGTACGCAGATTATTGATGGTCTGAACAATCCCCGCGCGATTGGCAGCAAAGGTATGCCCCGGTAATGACCCCGGGTAATAGAAACTGACATAACCTGGCGCATCGTCCGGCTGCACGTCGACCACATGGCAACGCCCATAAAGGTAGGGATCGCCGTCCTCGTTGTGGCCGATCCATCGAGCGCCATCGGGGCCGTGTATCGCCACAGAGGTGCAGCCGTCAGTCGTCTGATGCAACAGGTCGCCACGACAGTTCCACAGCAGCAAATCCTCTGCGGGCATTTGCACGCCCTCGACCATGCCTTCGAACTCTTGCCAGAGTTCGGGCAGATTGCGCTGGATGTGTGCGGCGAGCTCCTGCAGATAGGCGTGACCGCGCCAGGGACGTAATGCTCGCCACGTCGTGCTTTGATCCAGATAGACCGACATCAGCGGGCGGGCGAGCTTTCCTAAAGCGAAGCCGACTTGGCGGCGAGTGCCTGTGATGCGTACAGGTTTGAACGGCATGAGTCGTCTCCGGCGTAGAGCGTCATCGAGGAACTGATTACACCCATAGGATACTTTCCGCTAGGTCTCCACGATATTTCCAGTCACGTTACATTTTGGGGTCGGATTGGGAATTGGCGTCGTCCCTTATACGCTCATGGGGACGCATGAGTTAAGATGGATTACAGGCATGCAGCTACCCGTTGCAATGTGTTTATTGGCCTATCTGGGTTTCCCAGAGGCCGGTTGTCTCTACAGGAGCAGATCGATGATGAAACGCAAATTTGCCGCCGTGCTGATGGGGTTGAGCCTGATCGGCGCAGTGTCCACCGCCGCGGCCCAGGATAAAGAGTTGATCGTTGCCACGGATACGGCGTTTATTCCGTTTGAGTTCAAGCAGGGTAGTACCTACACCGGTTTTGACATCGATCTCTGGGCGGCCATCGCCAAAGAGCTCAACCTGAAATACAAGCTGCAACCCATGGATTTCAACGGGATCATTCCCGGTTTGCAGACGAAAAATATCGACGCAGCGCTGGCGGGGATCACGATACGAGATGATCGGAAACAGGTCATCGATTTCTCGGATCCGTATTACGAGAGCGGCCTGGCCATTCTGGTGGCTGAGAACAATACCGACATCAAGGCCGCCTCCGACCTGGCGGGCAAAAGTGTCGCAGTGAAGACTGGCACCGCTACTGTCGATTTTATGAAAAAAGAGGTACCGGACGCCAAGCTGCGGCTGTTCCCGAACATTGACAACGCGTATCTCGAGTTGGCGACCGGCCGTGTCGATGCCGCCGTGCACGATACGCCGAACGTGCAGTACTACGCCAATACAGCGGGCAAGGGCCGAGTCAAAGTCGCCGGCACGGTCAAGAGCGGCGATTTCTACGGGATCGCTTTCCCCAAGGGCAGCGATCTGACGGCCAAGGTCAATCAGGCCCTGGCCACGCTGAAATCCAACGGTCAATACGACCAGATCTATACCAAGTGGTTTGGTAAAAAACCCTGAATAGTTGGTTGAGCAGGCTGGGCGCGGGCGTGACCGCTCGCACCCGCACAGCAAACGACGTGCGGCGCCAGACTGGCCCGCGCCATCACAACGAAGGGGAAGGCCGTGCAATTCGACTGGTCTGTCATCTGGGCTGCCTTGCCCAATTTGCTCGACGGTACGCTGATGACCGTCAAAATCACGTTCTGGGGGCTGGTGGGGGGCTTTGTGCTCGGGGCACTGGCTGGCGTCGCGCGAGCGTACGGGCCCGCGATTCTCTCGGGCATTGCCCAGATTTACGTGTCGATCATTCGCGGTACGCCGATCGTCGTGCAGGTGATGTTCATCTACTTTGCCTTGCCGTTGATGATCCCGGGGTTGCGCGTAGACGCTATCTGGGCGGCGATCGCCACGTTGATTATCAACTCGGGCGCTTATATCGCCGAGATCGTGCGCGGCTCGCTGCTGTCGGTGCACAAAGGCCTGAAAGAGGCCGGCCAGGCCATGGGCCTGCCGTTTCACAAGATTCTGCTGCACATCATCGGGCCGGTGGCGTTTCGCCGCATGATTCCCCCGTTGGGCAATCAATGCATCATCAGCTTGAAAGACTCATCGCTGTTTATCGTGATCGGCGTGGCCGAACTGACGCGCCAGGGTCAGGAAATCATGGCCAGTAATTTTCGGGCCGTCGAGATCTGGTCCGCAGTGGCGATCATCTATCTGATTCTGACTGGAGCGCTGGCCTTGGCGCTGCGCTTGGTCGAAAAAAGGATGCGCATCTTATGAGCATGGTCGAATTTCACGATGTCATCAAACGCTTTGGCGATTCTGTTGTACTGAACGGCATTACGCTGAATATTGATGCGGGAGAGGTGGTGGTCGTGGTCGGGCCCTCGGGCTCAGGAAAATCCACGTTCCTGCGCTGCATCAACGTGTTGGAAACGATCGAGGGCGGTGACTTGCTCGTCGATGGCCTGAGCGTGAAAGGACCCTCCGCACAGGTCCGCGAGATCCGGCGCGAGGCGGGGATGGTGTTCCAGCAGTTCAATCTGTTCCCTCAGATGTCGGCGCTGGATAACGTCATGTTTGGGCCGATTCATACGCGAGGGGTGCCGCGCCGCGAGGCGCGCGCGCAGGCCGAGGAGCTGTTGCGCAAGGTTGGCCTGGGCGAGCGGATGAATCACTATCCATCGGAACTGTCAGGCGGGCAGCAACAACGCGTGGCCATTGCGCGCGCGCTGGCGATCAAACCCAAACTCATGCTGTTTGATGAGCCGACCTCGGCGCTGGACCCGGAACTGCGGCACGAGGTGCTCAAAGTCATGCGAGACTTGGCCGAAGAAGGGATGACGATGGTGGTGGTGACGCACGAGATGGAATTCGCGCGTAAAGTCGGCAGCCGATTGATTTTCATCGACGGCGGCAAGGTTGCCCATGACGGACCGCCGGCGGAACTATTGTCCAGTCCGCCAAGCCAGCGCTTGAAAGACTTTTTGCAGCACGTGGCTTGACGCGATGTCCCTCAGTTTTTGACCCGAACGATTTTTTGAACCTGCGGCACATGCCGTATCGAACGAATGACCTGAGCCAGGTGCTTGCGGCTGTCGACTTGGATCGTCAGATGCAGCGAGACCGTTGAGATGGCATCATCGTGCATGGTGATTTGTACGATGTTGGCATCGGCGGCGGTGACCTCGGCGGCGAGCCGGCCCAGGACTCCACGTTCATTGCGTGTAATGACGTCCAGGCGTGTAGACAGGTGCTTGGCGGTATGTGTGTCCCATGCGACGTTGACCCAGCGATCGGGTTCGCGGGCCCGTAGACGCGTCGCGGTAGGGCAATCGGCCGTGTGTACGACCAGGCCTTGACCCAGACGCAGGCCTGCGACGATGGGGTCACCGGGCAATGGGCCGCAGCAGGAGGCCAGTTGTACCGCCTGACCCTCGTTGCCCTGGATCAGAATGGGGGCGCTGCGCGCGGATGTGATCTCGTCGACGGCGGCGGCCGTCGTGGCGACCAACTGGTGTTCGGGCGCAAAGCGTCGTGCGACGACGGCAGCCAGCCGCTTGCCCAGACCGATATCGGCCAGGATCTCGTCGCGAGAGCTCGCGCCCGTGCTGCGTGCGAGTTTCTGCCACGCCGGGTCGTCCTGCGCAGGCAGGTTCAGATGCAGCTCTTGCAGGGCTTGTTCCAGCAGCCGCTCGCCAAAGGCGACCGATTCCTCGTATTTGACCGTACGCAGATAGTGGCGGATTTCGGAGCGGGCGCGTCCGGTGCGCACGTAGTTCAGCCATTGCGCATTAGGACGCGAAGCAGGCGAGGTGATGATCTCGACCACGTCGCCGCTGCTGAGCTCGGTGCGCAGCGGCACGAACTCGTTGTTGACCTTGGTCGCCACCGCCTGGTTGCCGATGTCGGTGTGGATCGCATAGGCGAAATCTACCGGTGTGGCGCCGCGCGGCAAGGAAATGATCTTGCCTCGAGGGGTGAATACGTAGACCGCATCCGGGAACAGGTCGACTTTGACATGCTCGAGGAATTCGCCGGAATCGCCCGTCTGGCTCTGGATGTCCAGCAGCGATTGCAGCCATTGGTGGGTGCGCTTTTGCAGATCGTTCAGCGTGACATCGGATCCCTTGTAGAGCCAGTGCGATGCGACGCCTGCCTCGGCAATGTGATGCATGTCCCGCGTGCGGAACTGGAATTCGACGGGGGTGCCATAGGGACCCACCAGCGTCGTGTGCAGGGATTGATATCCGTTGACCTTGGGGATGGCGATGTAGTCTTTGAACTTGCCGGGTACCGGACGATACAGCTGGTGCAGCGTGCCCAAGGCCAGATAGCATTCCGGCAGTGTGTGCACGATGACGCGGAATCCGTAGATGTCCAGCACCTCGGAGAAAGACTTTTTCTGTTCGACCATCTTGGTGTAGATGCCGAACAGGGTTTTTTCACGGCCGGAGACCTCGGCCTCTATGCCGGCGGCGGGCAGGGCGGCACGTACCGCGTCGCTGATCTTGCCTATGACCTCGCGCCGGTTGCCGCGTGCAGCCAGTACGGCCTTGTACAGTACCTGATAGCGATTGGGGTACATGGCCGCAAAGCACAGGTCCTGCAGTTCGCGGAACAGCACGTTCAAGCCCAGACGATGCGCGATCGGCGCATAGATGTCCAGCGTCTCGCGAGCGATGCGGCGGCGCTTTTCTGGGTTGACGGCATCCAGCGTGCGCATATTGTGCAGGCGATCGGCCAGCTTGATCAGAATGACACGCACATCGCGCGCCATGGCCAGCAGCATTTTGCGAAAGCTCTCGGCCTGCTGCTGGGCCTTGGTCGCGAAATCCAGGCGATCGAGCTTGGACAGGCCGTCGACCAATTCGGCGACCTGCACACCGAATTTTTCGGCGAGCTCTTGCTTTGGAATGCCTTGGTCTTCGATGACGTCGTGCAGCAGGGCTGCCGACAGCGCGTTCGCATCGAGTTTCCAGGCCGCGCAGATTTCTGTGACGGCGATCGGATGCGAGATGTAGGGCGCACCGCTTGCGCGGAATTGACCCAGATGCGCCTGGTCGGCGAAGCGATAGGCTTCGCGCACCCGCTCGACGTCTTTTTTGTCGAGATAACTGCTGATGATCTCGGTCAGCGGTGCGAGCGAGGCGACAGGAGAGGCGGGAGTATCTGAAAGCGTGCCGTTAGCGGTCGTGCTCGAAAGCTCGACAGGCGAGTTTTTTTTGTCGGAACGGCGTCCGAGCCGAGATCCTGCTCGCAAGGCAGCAAGCAGGCCCGTAGAAGCGTACTTCAGCCGGGGAAAAGCCATGTTGCCGCCCCCTGGACTGGATCAGGTGGGGACTTTACGCAGCATTTCCAGGCCGGTATGGCCGCTGGCGATTTCGCGCAGGGCGGTGACCGTGGGCTTGTCTTTGCTGTCGATACGCGGGGCGTGGCCCTGCGCCAGCTCGCGAGCGCGATAGGTAGCGGTCAGCGTGAGCTTGAAGCGGTTGGGAATCTGATTCAGACAGTCTTCGACAGTAATGCGAGCCATGAGTTATACCTGGAACGGGCTGTGAAAAGGAGGAGCGCCTCAGTGATCGGCCGGAATGCCCAGCTGGGCGAACAGCGGAGCATGGCGAACGGCCTGAGACGAAAAACGTAGCCGGGCGGCACTGATCACCTGCGACAGTTCCGCCAAGGCTACGCTAAATTCTTGATTAATAATAACATATTCGCATTCCGGCGCGTGCGCGATTTCACCGCCGGCCGCCAGCAATCGACGAGCGATGACTTGGGGGGCGTCTTGGCCGCGGGCCTTGAGGCGATGTTCGAGTTCCTCGATGGACGGGGGCAAAATAAAAATGCCGATAGCCTGAGGAAAGCGTTGCCTGACCTGACGGGCGCCTTGCCAGTCGATCTCCAGCAGTACGTCCCGCCCGTCCTCGGTGGCTTGATCGATCAGATCCCGGGGAGTGCCGTAGAAATTGCCGTGCACCTCTGCCCATTCGAGCAGCGCCTGATTCTGGCGCAGAGTTTCAAACTGGTCTTTGGTGATGAAGCGGTATTCGCGCCCGTCAACTTCGCCACTGCGCGGTGCGCGCGTGGTGCAGGAAATCGACAAGACCAGTGATTTGTCATGGTCGAGCAGGGCTTTGACCAGGCTGGACTTGCCAGCGCCGCTGGGCGCAACCACCATGAACACATTACCGGGGCGTTTTGACATAAATCAGATCGACAAACGGGATACGGGACGCGAAGAATAACAAAATTACGCTTTTAACTATTATATTTGGTCTCCGAGCCCGAGTCCTCGTGCCTGAAGACAACGGCGCTGGTGTCCCCGGAGTGACGCAGGATTATCACAGTTGTTTGCAACGCTAGTCGCGCGATTGCTTTAGGATTACGCGACGCAGATCCATACAGAGAGACTAAAAAAATGCAGTCAAATGAGCAGGCAAGTATTTCGCCAGTGGCGTTGGTGACAGGCGCAGGCAGCGGCATTGGCCGTGCCGTCGCGCTGGAGTTCTTGGCGCAGGGCTATCGAGTGGTGCTGGCAGGCCGCCGTCGCGAACAGCTCGAGCAGACCCGTACCGCGGCTGGCGAAGACGGTGCGCGCGCTTTGGTGGTGCCTACGGATGTCAGCGACGAGCAGGCCGTGCGCGAGCTGTTCGATGCAATACAGCGGGATTACGGGCGGCTTGATGTTCTGTTCAATAACGCGGGGCGCAATTCGCCGGCGGTGCCTATCGAGGACCTGCCCGTGGACGTATGGCGCGAGGTTGTGGATGTCAACCTCACGGGCATGTTCCTGTGCGCGCAAGCGGCAATTCGATTGATGAAGGCTCAACAACCCGGTGGCGGGCGCATCATCAATAACGGATCCATTTCGGCGCACGCGCCCAGGCCCTTGTCGATCGCCTATACCGCGACCAAGCATGCCGTGACGGGCCTGACCAAATCCATTTCGCTCGATTGCCGTGCTTACGGCATTGCATGCGGACAGATCGACATCGGTAACGCAGCCACGGATATGACCCAGCGCATGGCAGAGGGCGTATTGCAGGCCAACGGCGACCGCCGGCCGGAACCTCGCATGGATGTCGGGCACGTGGCACATGCCGTCGTCTCAATGGCAAAGCTGCCGTTGGACGCCAATGTGCAGTTCATGACGATCATGGCGACGAATATGCCGTTTGTGGGCAGAGGCTGATTCGCCGGGATTCGTCCGCGTCGATGTCATCAAAGGGAGCCCGCGGGCTCCCTTTGATGTTCCGTCGTGGCGGCTTTTGGCGGGGTTACTGGCCCGTATCGGCCTTGGCGATCAGATGGCCTTGAGGGGCAGTGTTCGGCTCAATGTAACGCCGTGCCGCGACGTAGTGGCGCGACCAATAACTGTTGTCCAGGCTGTCGACGCGGACTTTCGAGCCACGCGTAGGGGCATGGACGAACTGGTTTTGACCGATATAAATGCCCACATGGGAGACGCCGCGACGGCGCATCGTCGCAAAGAACACCAGGTCGCCCGGTTTGAGCTCGGCTTTTTTGACGCCGGTGCCCTCGAGGCGCTGCTCGCGTGCCGTGCGCGGCAATTCCACGCCGACGATCTCGCGATAGATGAATTGCGTCAGGCCGCTGCAATCGAAACCGGCGTTGGGATCCTCGCCACCCCAGACATAAGGGGTACCGATGGTCTCCAGCCCAGCACGCACGACCATGTCGGACAGGCTGGGAACCGTAAGGGGATCAATCAACCGCAGCCCTTGCATCGAAGCGATCGCTTCGGGAGTCTTTGTGGCGTGAGCGGTGGGGAGCCAACTGAGGCCGAGAGCCAAAAGCGGCGCGGCCAGGAATGAGGGGAGTACGAATAAATTAGGACGGACTTTTCGCGTCGGTGGAGTCATTGCGACACTTCAACTTTCGGAGTGGGGCGGAATGGCTGACTACGTCAAGCCGGCGAAAATGTGGCGGCAATACAACGCAGCCACGGGGCATTGTAACCCATTGACGATTTTTTGCATTTTGGGGTTACTACTAACCTGATCGAAACAAATGATGGCGGGTTGAGGGGCATTTGGTGCTGTCATCGTGTTAATGCATGATAAGCATATGTTGTGTAGGCGTGCCGTTTTACGGAAATCTAAAAAATGACTGTTGACTTTTCGATTGGTTCCCACAGTTCTCCGCCTTCTCTGGAGTTCGAGGCTTTTCACCAAGCACAAGCCGCCGTTGAGCGCCTGACGGAGATTTACGGCCGCAATACGGCCTTTATCCGGGCGGCGTTTCAGGATGTGGTGAATGGCCGGGATCTGCCCGGGCCGGTGCGGGCGTACTACCCCGCGATCCGCATCAGGGTGGATACCTATGACCTGATTGACAGTCGTCTGTCATTCGGCCATGTCGCCGAGCCGGGGATATATCAAACTACGGTGACCCAGCCGACGCTGTTTCGTGACTACTACCTGGAGCAGATCGGCCTGCTGATTCAGAATCACGGCGTTGCGGTCGAGGTCGGCGAATCGGATAGCCCCATTCCGTTGCATTTCGCCTTCCCGGAAGGGGCTTATGTCGAGGGTGAGCGCCTGTCGGGCATGCGCAGGCCATTGCGTGATCTGTTTGATGTGCCGGACTTGGCGGTGACGGACGATGCGATCGTCAATGGTTCCTGGCATGGCCGAGACGGTGAGCCGCGTCCCCTGGCGCCATTTACTGCGCCGCGGGTGGATTATTCGCTGCATCGCCTGCAGCACTATACGGCGACTGCGCCGTCGTATTTTCAGAATTTCGTGCTGTTTACGAATTATCAGTTTTATGTGGATGAGTTCTGCGCACGGGCCCGGGCACTGATGGCCGAGGGTGGGGGCGATTACGATGCGCTGGTCGAGCCGGGTAACCGCATGACTCACCGTGGCGAGACAGCTGCGGCGCCGCCGGCCGGCGGCGTGCGGTTGCCGCAAATGCCGGCGTATCACCTGGTACGTTCCAATCATTCGGGCATTACCTTGGTGAATATCGGAGTGGGCCCCTCGAATGCCAAGACCATCACCGATCACATCGCCGTGCTGCGCCCCCATGCCTGGCTGATGCTGGGGCATTGCGCCGGGCTGCGCGATTCCCAGCGATTGGGGGATTATGTGCTGGCGCACGGTTATGTGCGCGAAGACCACGTGTTGGACGACGATCTGCCCACATGGGTACCCGTTCCGCCTTTGGCCGAGGTGCAGGTGGCGCTGGAGCAGGCGGTAGAGGAGGTGGCGGGCTTATCAGGCTGGGAACTGAAGCGCATCATGCGCACCGGCACGGTAGCCAGCATCGACAATCGCAATTGGGAGCTGCGGGATCACACTGAGCTGGTGCAGCGTTTCACGCAGTCGCGGGCGATTGCATTGGATATGGAGTCAGCGACCATTGCGGCAAATGGGTTCCGGTTCCGCGTGCCGTACGGAACTCTGCTGTGCGTGTCGGACAAGCCCTTGCACGGCGAATTGAAATTGCCGGGCATGGCCAGCGCGTTTTACCGGGACCAAGTGAATCAGCACCTGGAAATCGGGATACGGGCGCTGGAGCGCTTGCGGGATATGCCGCCAGAGCGTCTGCATTCCCGCAAACTGCGCACCTTTATGGAGACGGCGTTTCAGTAGCATTAAAGTAGTTTATTTTTTTGACAAACTACTTTAATGCTATATAAAGGCTTGTTTAGTAGCAATATAGTAGTTATTATTCTTATAACACTACTTTATTGCTACTATTTGCCACCATGAACAGCCTATCGGATATCGCCGACATTCTGCGGGGGCGCTTGCAACAGCAGGGCCAGACGCAGGCTCAATTACGCCAATCCGCGGGGATTGCACAGCGCACGCTGACCAATGTCCTGAGCGGCGAACAGGACTTCAAAGTCAGCACATTGCTGGCACTGGCCGATCGCTTGGGGCTGGAAATGTTATTGGTCCCCAAAGGGGCAGCCGCTGCGGTGGACGCGGGGGACGCGGTCAAGCCCAAGATTCCCACCCGCATCGAGGTCGCACGCCGACAACTGGGTGAGACAAAATGAACGTGCAAGCACTGGCCATTTTCATCGGCGCTGCGCGGGTTGGCGTGCTGTTCCAGTACCGCATGCAGGGGGCGGACGTGGTGACTCGCTTTGTTGCCGACGACGCTTTCGCGCATCAGTGGGATGCGCCGGTAGTGTCGGCCGCCTATGTGGCGAACTCTCCCGAGGATCAGGCGGCGTTCTGGGCGGACATTCGGAGCGAGCCGTTAAATGGACGCTATTCCCCGCAAAATGGCTGGCTATTGCCGGCATTTTTCCAGAATCTGCTGCCAGAGGGCGTTTTTCGCGACCATGTGGCCCGCGTGCGGGGCTGCGATCCCAAAGATCATTTCGAGATGTTGGCGGCCTGTGGGGGAGATTTACCCGGAAATGTCTATGCGCGGCCGGTCGAGCTGTCTCGCGACGAGTTGGCGCACTATGTCACACAGGACCAGGACGCGTTGGAAATGACGGTTACGGCCGACCCAATGGAACAAGGCGTGTCACTGTCCGGTGTTCAGCCCAAGCTGGGCGTGATCAAACAGGGCGAACGTTATGTGGGACGTACGCGGGATCACGACACCCATATCATTGCGAAGCTGCCGGTAGTGGGGCAGCCGCTGTTGCCGGAACTGGAGGCGCTGTCGCTGCAGTTGGCGCAGGTGGCCGGCGTGAATATTTGCGAGGCCTATCTCGAACCGCTGGAGCATCTGGCGGCCGAGCATGGCTATGATTTGGGTGACGCGGATGCGCGTACGCAGTTCCTGGCGGTCGTGCGTTATGACCGTCAGCCGGGCCGGCGTATTCATTGCGAAGACTTCGCTCAGGTATTGGGCGCAATGCCCGAGCAAAAATATCAAGCCGCGTCCTATCTGGATGTGGCGGCGGTATTGATGGCGTTTCCGTCGTTAGGCGAGCCCGCGGTGCATGAGTTGCTGCGGCGTATGGCTGTCAATGAGATGCTGGGCAATCCGGATATGCATCTGAAAAACATCGGCCTGATCTACGAGGATGGGCATACGCCGCAGCTGGCGCCCGCATACGATATCGTGGCCTATGCGGCCTATCATCCTTGTCAGGGACACGCGCTGCGCATCATGCCGGAGGGATTGGAGCCGCGCCGTCCCGGCAGATCCGGCACAGGGCAAACTGCGCCGGAAAAGGCACAAGCTCTCACATCCGGGACTCAGCAGCCAACGATCGGCGCCAGCAACGTGCCATCGAGCGCCAAGGCGTCACTGAAACCCGCCTTGTCTCCTGCGATGCTGCGCGCTTTCTGCGCGCACCTGCGTATTCCGGAAAAGCCCGCCGCCAAGGCAGTGAGCGATTGCGTAAAAGCTGCGCACGCGCAATGGCCTGCACTGATCGAACAAGCCAAGCTGACCGCTCGTCAAAAACAAAATCTATTGGCGCATTTTCATGCGCATCCCATGGTGAAATCGGTGCGCTGATGGCGGCCGCGACAACTGAATTTGGTATGAACAGCTCGCGGATGGCCGCACCGAGATCCACCAGCAAGAACTCGGCGCGGGCTGGTTCAAGCGGGCCATCGTCACGATGGTCGGCTGGCTGCGGATCGAGTGGTTGTTGTGATGGCATGCGTTGAGACAGCGATCGAACGGGCCGCCCATTGGTCGCAGGCCACGCCCTGGTCTCGAACCGCGCGCCGAGAGCTTACGCCGCCGCGATCAACGTCAACTGTTTGTATATTTCGCGCGCACCCTCGAGTTGGTCCAGCGCGATGGACTCGTCGATGATGTGCGCATCTTCTTCGCGCCCGGGGCCCAGTCCCACGGTCGGGATATGCCGTCTGCCGGCAGACTCCGAGCCATTGGTGCAGAAGGGCCATACGCCGATGCGCGGCTCGCGGCCGCTGCGTTTGACGGCCTCGACAGTGCTGGTCACCAAAGGATGGTCCTGAGTCTGCTGCCACGCCGGCAGCCATCGGGCCGGCTCGGATCGTTCCCCGGTAAAGGTACTGACGCTGTCGCAGGTTGTCGTCAAGGTGTAATCCGATAGCCCGTGTTGCCTTAGGCAGGCATCGATCTGGGCCAGCACGTTTTCCTCGGTTTCGCCGCCGAGCGTGCGGCGATCAAAGCGTATGGTGGTCGACGACGGGATCATCGAGATAGACGGATAGGGCGACGAAATCATATCGGTGGGCACTAATAGCGCATCGCCCACGATAGGGTCGCTGGGCAGCGGTAGCGATGCCAATGCGGTCAACGCGCGGGCCGCGGCATGTAGCGGATTGCGGCCCAGGTGCGGCGAGGCGGCATGTGCGGGCACGCCTTTGAACGTCAACAGAATCTCCAGCCGGCCTTTCTGTGCAATCTTGATATCGAGTTTTGACGGTTCGCAGATGATCACCGCGGCAGGCTGGCATTGATCCAGTACGCTGGCCAACGCGTGGCCTTCGATGACTTCTTCCAGTACGCTGGCTGACACGGCGACGCGGCGTTTGAGCGTGCCTTCGCGTGCGGCGGCGGCCACGCCGCAAATCGCCGCCGCGATACCGCCTTTCATGTCGGTGCTGCCGCGGCCGTACAGCCGGCCTTCGTGAATCGTCGCGCCGAAAGGATCAAAGCGCCATTCGCCGGATACGGGCACGACATCCATGTGGCCATCGAACAGCAACGCGACGTCCGCGTCGTCGGGTCCGATCAAGCCCAGGACAGACCCATTTCGATCCATAGTGACCGAGGTGAACCCGAATTCGCGCATGCGTTGCTTCATCAGGTCGGCCATCGCGCTTTCCTGACCGGAAAGACTGGGTATGCGCACCATGTCCTGGGTCAATTGGATGACATCGCTAGTCATGTAATTCACTCCACTGCAAATCAGAAAGGGCCGCCATGGCGCGCGATGCGGCCAGGGCAGGGCGGGCACACATCAAACGAGCAGCTGTCAGCGGTTGACCAGGTCTTTGGGGACGAGATAGACCAGAATGGCGCCCAGCACCGTGAACGCGGACAGAAAATACATGCCGTAATCGGTCGATCCTGTCGCGTTCTTGATCCAGCCGATAACATACGGACTGACAAAGGCCGCCAAGCCGGCGAAAGAGTTGATGCCAGCAATCCCTGCAGCGGCGCTGCGGCCCTTTAGAAACGCGGTGGGCAAACTCCAGAACAGCGGTGAGCACACCATGCATCCCGCAGCCGCCACGGACAGCATCAGCACCGCGAACGGCGGGTTGTGGCTGTACATCGTGCTTAACACGAGGCCCGTGCCGCCGATGAGAAAGGGCACGATCATATGCCAGCGGCGCTCGCGGCTCAGGTCTGAATGACGGCACACCAACACCATCGAAATCACCGCGCAAATGTTGGGCACCGCCGTCAATAGCCCGACCGACAACAGCGAGTCAACGCCGGTGGATTTGATGACAGAGGGAATCCAAAAGGCCAAACCGGATAGGCTGGATACCGTGCAATAACAGATCAGCGCCATATGAATGACGCGCTTGTCCTTGAGCAGCGTCCATAGCGAGACGTGTTCGACTTTGGCAGACCGATCCACGTCCAGATTGGCGTTCATGCGGGCCTTGTCCGAGGCGCTGAGCCATTTCGCATCGTCGATGCGATCATCCAGATAATAAACAACGGAAATGCCCAGCACGACGGACGGGATGGCTTCGATCAGGAACATCCATTGCCAGCCGGACAGGCTATGCACATTATGGAATGCCTCCATGATGTATCCCGACAATGGGCCGCCGATGATGCCGGCAAACGGCACCGCCGTCATGAAAATCGCGACGATCTGCCCTCTGCGGCGAGACGGAAACCAGTAGGTCAAATAGAGGATGATGGCGGGATAAAAGCCGGCTTCGGCAGCACCCAGCAGGAATCGCAGAATGTAGAACTGGGTCGGGGTTTGCGTCAGGGCCATGGCGCCGGAGATGATGCCCCACAGGATCATGATGCGCGCCAGGGTTTTCTTTGCCCCGATACGATGCATGAGGAGGTTGCTGGGGACTTCAAAGAGAAAATAGCCGATGAAGAAAATGCCCGCGCCCAACCCATAGACAACTTCACTGAAACCGAGTTCGTCGAGCATTTGCAGTTTTGCAAAGCCGACATTGACGCGATCCAGGAACGCCGCGATATAGCACAGCATTAAAAAGGGAAGCAGACGGAACGCGACCTTGCGGTAGAGAGCGTCGTCCTTGCTGCCGGATTGGATCGGAGATACTGCATCTGCGGCGTGAGCCGGAGCCAAACTTGTGTTCATTAGCATGCACCTCGAAAAAATTTAAGGCAAACACTCCCCTTGGATGCCGGAAAACGCCGGCATCCTGTAACCTAGCCAGAAGAGGGAAGCGCGGGGTTAAGCTGGGGACATCTCCACGTCGGCTGGCGCGATGGCGCCGCGACGCGAGGTGATCAATCCATAGGCCTCGGGGCGTCGATGACGCTCAAAGTTGAAGGTCGTGCTCTTGTAGGAATGGCACAGGTCCAGATCGCAGCGGGCTATCGCGAGCTCATCGCCCTTGGTAGAGCAGGCCGCGACGATTTCACCGGAGGGCGCGATGATGCAGGTGCCGCCGATCATCTCGCAGCCTTCTTCCTCACCCGCCTTGGCCACGCCCACCACCCATGTGCCGTTCTGGTAGGCGCCTGCCTGCATGACGAGCTGATTGTGAAACATCGACAGGTCGTCATGCTCGGGCGCGGGCGGGTTATGCACGGGCGTGTTGTACCCGAGCATGATCATCTCTACGCCTTGCAAGCCCATCACGCGATAGGTTTCGGACCAGCGCCGGTCGTTGCACAGCGCCATGCCCATGACACCGCCAAACGCCCGCCACACATCGAATGACTGGCCGGGTTCAAAGTAGTGTTTTTCGAGGTGCTGAAAGGCACGCCAGGGCTCGTTTTCGGCATGGCCGGGCAGATGTACTTTGCGATATTTGCCGATGATCCTGCCGTCTTGTCCGACCAGGATGGACGTGTTGTAGCGGTGCGCACGGCCGTTCTCTATCGTCAGTTCTGCGTAGCCCAAGTAGAAACCGATGCCTAGTTTGGCCGCGGTGTCGAACAGAACGCGGGTGGTCGGTCCGGGCATTTCTTTTTCATAGAACGCGTCGACTTCGGCCGGGTCTTCCATGTACCAGCGCGGGAAAAACGTGGTCAATGCCAACTCGGGAAACACCACCAGCTGGCAACCCATGGCGTGGGCTTGCCGCAGATGGGCCAGCAGACGCTCGATGACTTCACTGCGTGTATCGCTGCGTTGTATGGGGCCGAGTTGAGCAGCAGCGACATTGATGAATCGTGACAAAGTGGTCTCCTAGTGTTGTTCTGCAAGCTCAGTCAGCAACGTCAACAGGACGTTGGCGCCGGCTTCGATATCGTGGTCGTGGGTGAATTCGGCGACGTTGTGCGACAGCCCTTTGACGCTGGGCACGAAAATCATGCCCGATGGGCACATGCGCGCCAGCATCTGTGCATCATGGCCTGCGCCGCTAGGCATGCGCTGCACGCGGTGTCCATGCTGACGCGCGATGGCTTCCACACGCTCGATGATGCGAGGGTCAAAGCTGACCGGTTCGAAGTCCGCCAGCGATCGATGGCGCAACCGTACGCCTTCTGCGTCGGCGGCCTGTTGCGCGAATTCGAAAACGCGTTGCACGGCGTTGGCCAGGGCATCGCCATCGGTGTTGCGCAAATCCAGAGTGAAGACGGCGCGGTTGGGAATGACGTTCACCAGGTTCGGCGCAATCTGAATATGCCCGACAGTGGCTAATTGGCCCGCGCCCAGTTCGACCGCCAGATCGCGCGCAAAGCAGGCGATGCGGGCGGCGACCACGCCTGCATCATGGCGCAGCCGCATGGGCGTCGTCCCAGCGTGGTTGGATGTGCCTTCGATGGTGAATTCGGTCCAATGGATGCCTTGCACGCCGGTGACCGCGCCGATGGTCACATTCTCGTGCTCGAGCACCGGGCCTTGTTCTACGTGCAATTCCACAAAGGCATGGACGGGTCTGCTGGCTACGGGATAGGAGCCCGCATAACCGATGCGCTGCAAATTTTCACGCACCGTCGTGCCGTCGATCCCTGTTGTGTTCAAGGCGGTTTCCAGCGGCAAGCCGCCTTGAAAGACCAAGCTGCCCATCATGTCCGGCGCAAAGCGCGCACCTTCTTCGTTGGTGAAGAAGGCCACGGCCAGCGGTCGCCGTGTCGTGATGCCGGCGTCATTCAGTGTCGCCACGACTTCGAGGCCGGCGAGCACGCCGAGATTGCCGTCATAGCGGCCACCGGTACGCACGGTGTCGATGTGCGATCCAGTCATGACGGGAGGCAGATCCTCGCTGCCTCGGCGTATGCCGACGACGTTGCCGATGGCATCGACGGTCACGTCTAGCCCTAGCTCGCGCATCCAGTTGCAGACTTGGTCTCGTCCCAGGCCGTCTTCGTCGGTCAACGCTAAACGGCATACGCCGCCACCATCGATTTCGCCGATTTTTCCCAACTCTGCGATGCGGCCCAGCAGACGTTGCGTGTTGATGCGCAACGGGTCGTGCTCTGACGCGGGCGCCGCCGCCGATTGAGGTGATGTGTAGTCGCTCATGCCGGGGTCCTGCTGGATTCGCGCACGGCCTGTGCCGATTTACCGACGATGCGTTGATACAGCTCGGGATCTGTCGCGCCTTCGCTGCCGAACACCAGAATACGGCTCTTGGCATCCAGGCCAAGCGCAGCGCGAGCTTGCGGATCGTTCATCGCGCCCAGCATGCCCGCCAAGCCGGCCACTGCCGATTCACCGGCGACGATAGGCGTATCGCCATAACCGCCCTCGGCCAGCAAGCGCACCGTATTCAACGCGGAGTCGTCATCGATGCAGAGAAACGCCTGCGCGCCTGGGTGCAGGACTTTCCAGGCGAGCAGCGAGACTTCGCCGCAGGCGAGGCCAGCCATGATGGTGTCCAGATCACCATGTACGGCGACGGGTTTGCCGGCGCGTGCGCTTTCATACAGGCAGGCGGCTTTGTCGGGTTCGACCACGATGAATTTCGGCCGCTTGGCGCCCAAGGTTTCCCAGAAATGCGCACATACGGCCGCGGCGAGGCCGCCGACGCCACCTTGCAGGAATACGTGGGTGGGCAACGGGTCCGCGCCGATCTGCTGCAGGGCTTCGTCGGCCATGACCGCATAGCCTTGCATCACGTCTTTGGGTACGTCCATATACCCTTCGTACGAGGTATCCGATACGACGAAACGCCCCAGGCGCTCGGCATCGCGGGCGGCCTGGCGTACGGAATCGTCATAGTTGCCGGCGGTGCGCACCACCTGTGCGCCGTATTTCTCGATCGCTTCCTTGCGCCCCTCGCTGACGGTGGCGTGAATGTAGATGACGCATTGGCAGCCGAATCGCTGCGCGCCCCAGGCGACCGAGCGGCCATGATTGCCATCGGTCGCGCAGGTGACGGTGACGTCGCGCGTGATGGCGGCGTAGCGGCCCGAGAGCAGGTCTTCTACTGTCGCGTTCTGCTCGCCCGTACGCGCTGCGATCTCTTTCAATAGCAAGCGGCTGACGGCATAAGCGCCGCCGAGGGCTTTGAAGCTGCCCAATCCGAACCGGTCGGCTTCGTCCTTATACAGAATCTGCGCGACGCCAGCCGCCTGCGCCAGGCCCGTCAGATCGTGCAGCGGGGTAGGGGCGTAGCCGGGCCATTGCCGGATCTGCGTGGCCGCCCGCGTGAACGCGGCGCCGCCGAGCACGGACTGTTGTTCTGCACCATAGGGAGCATCGGGTCGGGCTGCCGGATTCAATGTGTACTGCAGCTTTACGTTGGAAAGAGGTGTGTTCAAGCCGGTCTCCCGAGAAAGTTTAGCGATGGAGATCGCCATAATGGTTATGCAGTGATTCGATGTTTTCCAGCCGTTTACGTGCCGTGGCTCCCAGCGTCGCGGCCAGGCTGGAACACAAATGATTGATCAGACTGATGGGTGCGACATACGAGTCGAAAATCTGTGCGCCCTGAGTCGTACAGCGCAGGACGACGTCGGAGCGCGCAGGCAGCTCCGTGGCAGTGGGATCGGTGAGCGTAATGACTTTCGCGCCGGCGCGATTGGCATGTTCCACCATGGGGCGCAGCAGTGCCACGCGACGGCGAAAGTCCATCACGAGCAGCAGGTCGTCCGGACCGAGATCAGCGAGATCTTCTGCCAGATTCAGCCCCGCGCCGGGCACCAGTGCCACGCCATCACGCAGTTGGGTGAGCAGGGCCCAGGCGTACTGGGCCAATACTCGGCCATTGCGGAACCCTGCTACAAAAACGCGGCGCGTGCGGCCCAGCAGTTGAATCGCCTCGTCTATCGTTTTGCGTTCGATGCGTTCGAAGGTATGAACCAGGTTCTGGAGATCGCCCGCCAGATGCTGAGCCAGCGCATCGTCGCTGGGAGACTCGGCATTTGCGCCCGCGAGCAGTTGCAACGGCGAGCCCAGATCCGCCTGTTCACGCACCACGGCACGTATCTCATTGAAATTGTCGTAACCTAGGCGGCGAAAGAACCGGCCTGCCGTGGCTTTGGACACCCCCGCCTTTTGCGCCAGTTCGGCGCCTGTGTAGGCGGCGAGTTGACTCAGGTGCTCCAACATGATCTCAGCGAGGCGGCGCTCGCTGTCTGTCAACTGGTCGTGTAGACCGAGGATTCGGTCGTGCAGGGACTGGGTCATAGTGATGTTTGTGAAACTATAGTTTCAAGACTATATTTCTATGAAACTAAAGTTCCAATCATGGTTTTCCCGATAACGGGATAACGCTCACTTGCACTGAATAAACGGGCTACAGTGGGAGTTGTGTTTTCTTAACGGTTTCTTAGTCCCTATGCCTTTGACATCGAATGCCGTGTATTCGCGTCGCGCTTTTCTTGGCGTGTGCTTTTCGACCGCTCTTGTTGCCAGCGCGGACGCGCTGGCTATCAATGTGAAGGACATGAGCCCAGGTGATTTCATCTGGCATCCCGAGGCGGCGCCTGCGGGCCCATTGGTCGTCCTGGTCAGCCTGGACGAGCAGCGCGTGTACGTCTACCGCAATGGCGTGGCGATAGGGGTGTCGACCATCAGTTCCGGCAAGCCAGGGTATGAGACGCCTCCCGGCGTGTTCACCATCCTGCAAAAAGACCGTGATCACCGGTCCAATATCTACAACAATGCGCCCATGCCGTATATGCAGCGGCTGACCTGGAGCGGGATCGCATTGCACGGCGGGGCGATTCCGGGCCATCCGGCTTCGCATGGCTGCGTGAGGCTGCCCAATGCGTTTGCGCAACGGTTGTTTGCAGAGACGAAGAACGGCGATACGGTGGTGGTGGCCGATGCCCGGGTGGATCCCTCCCGGATTGCCTTTCCCGCGTTGCTGGCGCCGGTAGCGCCGGGGGCGGAGGTGTCTCCCGTTGACCAGATTGCCCAGCGTGGCAAGGGAGACTTCTGGGATGAGAGTATTTCACCCTCAGGACCGCTGAGTATTGTCGTCAGCTTGAGCGAGCAGCGGTTTTACGTCCTGCGCAACGGGATCGCGATTGGTTCGTCATGGTTGCATGCTGATTCAGGCGCCCATTTTGACGGTGCGCTGCTGCTGGTGATGGGGGCGGGGACGGTCAATGAGCCTAGTCCTTTTGATCCTACGCAGCTGCGGCATCAATGGGCCAGCTATACATTGTTCGGCTCGCCGCCGTCTTTGAGTAGCCTGGAAAACAGCATCAAAGCACAGCCTGAATTCATCCGCCGTGTGTACAGTTTGCTCAAGCCTGGAACCACCATGCTGATCACGAGCGTGCCTGCGGTGAGGCCGGCGCCTGACGTCCCTGGACCGGGTCAGACGGAACGTGTATTAGAATCTGACGTTGATTAATGTCTCCTGGGCTTGACATGGCCCGCCTGAAAGAGGGGACATAATGCCGGCGTTGGCCCGGCATTTTTTAGATAGACATTCCTTGCGGCCCGGCCGCATCTGGCCGAGCTCCCACAGGAGGCAAGGAATCGCCATCCCCGCTAGGGGCAAGGAGACACGGGTTCCCGTTGTGTCCTTGAGAAAGTCAGAGTTGCCCATGATTGATCATCCTTCCCGTCGTCGTGTTTTGCGTACCTTGGCCGGCCTGGCTTTGGGTGGGGCGGTGCCCGCTGCGTTTGCGCGTTCTGAGGCCGCGTTCAAGCAGACCTCGGCCCTTTCCACGTTGCCATGTGAGGCGCGAAGTGCTGGCGGGGCGCACGCCGGCAGCGAGTTCTGCCGTAATGGCTCGTCCAGCGCGGCCCAGGCCCGTACGGCCGCCAACGAGTTGGCGTTGTCGCTGGCTGCCAAAGCACCCAATGCGTCGATGCTGGCCGTGCAACTCGCGACCGAGGCGCTGGAGCGTGCTCGTGCCGACAAGGCCTTGCCCGGCGGCAACCCGCGCGTGCTGGCGTTGGTGGATTTCAGTCTGCCTTCCACTGCCAAGCGGTTGTGGGTATTCGATTTGAATAGTCATGCGGTCCTGTTCGAGGAATGGGTCGCCCACGGCCGCAACACCGGCGACAATTTCGCGCGCGAGTTCTCGAATCGCCCGGAAAGCCATATGTCCAGTCTGGGGGCTTATCAGGCGGGCGAGATCTATACGGGAAAGAACGGCTATTCCTTGCGTTTGCACGGATTAGAGCCGGGGTTCAACGACCTGGCCTTTGATCGCGCCATCGTCATTCATGGCGCGCCGTATGTGAGTGCCGAGATGATACGCACGCACGGGCGGCTGGGGCGTAGTTTCGGCTGTCCGGCGGTACGCGTGCCTGTTGCGCGCCCGCTGATCGATACGTTGGCGGAGCAGGCATTCCTATTTAATTTTTATCCGCAACGCGACTGGATGGAGCACTCCGCGTTGATCGGGGGCAAGCAGGCGTAGGGCAGATCAGTGCGGTAGTGCTTGACTCGGCGGGCCGAATCGTGCGACATAGCTGCCACACGATTGGAGACTCCATGAAATTAATTGCTACGCTATCCGCCAGCCTGATATTGACTGCCTGCACGACTCTGGACGAAACCGTTGATTCACCGCCCTCAGCTACGATTGAATCGGCTCGCTCGATGAGCGATGTGCTTGACTGCATCAACAGCGCCTGGGTATTGCAGGCAACAGTGGAGTCGTCCGCCATACCTGGCGGACAACGGCTTTACACCAAAGACCCTGATCGTATCGGGCCCGCGCATGTGGCGGAGATCGTCCAGCACGGCAAAGGGTCGATCGTGCGGTACTGGCAAAACACGCATCAGAATACGCACGAGTTCGATGATCCGGTGATGGGTTGCACGAAAGGCTGAGGTTTGAGTATCAGGATGGATAAAGGGCTCCCGGGTTAATCCAGGAGCCCTTGTTCGTTCTAGCTTCAATTACTCAATATTCTGCGCCTGCTCCCGCATCTGCTCGATCAGCAATTTCAAATCCATCGCGGCTCGCGTGACGTCCATGCTGCCGGCTTTGGATCCTAATGTATTGGCTTCGCGGTTCATTTCCTGGAACAGGAAGTCGAGCCGTTTGCCGGCGCTGCCGCTGGTGTGGCCGCGTTTGCCGTCGGCTTTGCCTTTCTTGGTGCTTGTGCCTTCCCCGCCGCCTAGCAGGTGACGGAGTTCTTCCAGATGCGAACGTAAGCGGGCGAGTTCTTCTGCGACATCGATGCGCAGGGCGAATAGATTGGCCTCGTGAGCCACGCGCTCGGAGAGTTCTGCGCCGGAAATATGCGTGAATCCGCCGGGAAAGGCGGTTTCCATGGATTCGCGCAGTTTGTTGGCCAGTTTTTCCCGATGGTCTTCCAGAAGCTGTGGCAGATGCGTTTCGACCGATTCCACGATACCGGCAACACCATCGGCGCATTCGAGCATGATGGCGGCCAGGCGTTGGCCTTCGCGTTCGCGGCCTTCCTGGAGCTGGGTCAACGCTTGTTTGGCGGCCTGGATGCAGGCTGCTCCCCAGACCTGAGGGTCCAGCGCATCATTGCCACGCTGGCCGGGCCAGTTGAAAAGCTCCGCCAGACGCGGGGCTTCGATCTGGGGCAGAATGCTGCGGGCGGCCTCGAGTTGCGTGGCCAGATGTTGGAGCCACGCGGGATCCAGCGTGGCCAGTTCAGCGCCCGCGCTGCGAGCAAATGAGGCTCGCACTTCGACTTTGCCGCGGCCCAGATTGGTGGTGAGCAATTCGCGCAGCGGGGTTTCCGCGTGCCGCAGTTCGTCGGGCAGACGGAAATACAGATCCAGATAACGGCTGTTGACGCTGCGCAGTTCCAGCGCCAAAGTGCCTTGCTCGAGATCGACGCGGGCGTTGCCGAAGGCGGTCATGCTGCGAATCATGGGGTGTCCTGATGAAATCTAGAAAACTGGCTGCCAGGAGCCGTATTCCGGCAGGATAACTCAAGCAGATCGACGGCGCTTTGTGAAAGATCCCTGGTGACGCTGACGGCGAGCACCGATGCGTTGTCGGCGAGCCAAGGGGGCCCTGAATATATGAGTCCGTTGCGTTTTCTCGAATGCGCGGGGCAAGCCCCGTACAATGCGGCGAATTGCTAATTTTGTTTGGAGCCCATTGTGTCCTCGTCTGCCACCGTTTCTCGTCCGTCCGGCCGCTCGGTTGATCAACTGCGACCGTTTAGTCTCGAGCGTGGCTTTACGCGCTATGCCGAGGGATCGGTGCTCGTGCGCGCTGGTAACACGCATGTGCTGTGCACAGCGAGTGTGCTGGATAAAGTGCCGCCGTTTTTGAAAGGCCGAGGCGAGGGCTGGGTCACCGCTGAGTACGGCATGTTGCCGCGTGCAACCCATACGCGCGGCGATCGCGAGGCCGCGCGCGGAAAACAAAGCGGCCGCACCCAGGAAATTCAGCGCCTGATCGGCCGTAGTTTGCGTGCTGTGTTCGATATGCAGGCCTTGGGCGAGCGTACGCTGCATCTGGATTGCGATGTGCTGCAGGCCGATGGCGGGACTCGTTGCGCGAGCATCACAGGCGCCTGGGTGGCCGCGGCAGACGCGGTGGCGTTGTTGATGCAGCGCGGCGATCTGGCGGTCAACCCGATACGTGATGCGGTGGCCGCGGTGTCGGTGGGCATGGTCGACGGCAGGCCCGTGCTTGATCTGGATTATCAGGAGGACTCGGCCTGCGACGCTGATGTGAACGTGGTGATGACAGGCGCCGGCGCTTTTGTGGAAGTGCAAGGCACCGGCGAGGGCGCGACGTTTACGCGTTCGGAGTTGGATGCCATGCTGGGACTGGCGGAACAGGGTATTGCACAATTGGTGCAAGCGCAGCGCGCCGCGCTGAAATCAGGGATCTAGCCTCGATCCTCTGCTAAAAAGTCACAAGAATGTTGCGAAGGGTCACGATGTAAAAGATAGCATTGCCTAGGCGGTCGCAAGTCAATTTCCACTGATATAACCCTCTTGTTTCTGCAATCAGGGGTATAGGGGATGAGCGGCTTGCGTATGCTGCTATGCGTCACGTCTTTGCTGTGTCTGGCGGCGTGTTCGAGCGGCCGTTATTATTCTCGCCCCGACCTGATGGTGCCAGTTTCGCCAGCGGACGCGACGGTATCTGCCAGCCTGGCCGACGGCACCTGTGCGGTGCCTGTGGCGCAGGCAGTCTCAGATAATGGCACCGCATCGAGTCCTCCCGTTGCCTCGACTAACCGCATGGTATCGACTGGCAGCGCTACGTCGAGTACCAGTACCGCCAATAGCAACAAGAACACCGTCTTCGTGCACCCGGGCATGTTGTGGTCCAGTGCGCGCTGGGATAAAGGCTTGGCCGTGGACGGCGGGCAATGGCTGGTGCGGCAAGGCTATGCCGCACGGATTTTCGAGCTGAACGATCGCGACCCTGAGCGTATGGCCCAGGTAATGGCCCGCGATCCTGGCACGCGTTTCATTGGTTTGCACTACAGCATGGGCGGCAGCGCGGATCTGATGGTGCGCAGCGTGGCCGCCACGGCGCGCGCCGCAAAGATGTCGGGCCGGCAGTTATCCTATTTTCCCATCGTGATCGATCCCGCTTCGTTTACCTCGGTGGGGGACAGACTGGATATGAATTCGCCTTATCTGGGGCAAATGTTTGTACTCGTGTCCGAAGAGGGCTCGGCATTGCGGACCAGCATTACGTCCGTGTCGCGAAAGGTGCTGGATCATGCCAAGACTCATCTCCTGTATGCCGAGGATTTTGGCCTGAATTGGAGCCATTTTGGCGTGCTGGAAGGTCTGACCGCGGAGCAGCCGACTCCGCTTCAGCGGCGAGTGCAAGATGTGTTTGGTGTGATCGCGCGAGGTATTGATGCCGGGACGGACGCGCCTCAAATCGAGGCACAGTTGGATGCATTGAAAATCGAGTATGCGCGCGCCGACAAGCGGCCTGTCTTACGCGCGTGGCTGCAGCACACGCAAGGAGCATGCCGCAATCAGCGCACAGCGCAGCAGCAGATTTGCGAGAACTCAGCGTCACAGAGCGAGTGCAACGTCGAAACCGCCAGCGCGAGGCGGTTTTGAATGTCTTCTGCGCTCTCGCGCCGTAAAGAAAAAACGGACAGGCCATGCCTGTCCGTCGACTGCAGAGCAGCGCGCCTCAGTATCGAATCAGCGCTTGGGCAATAGTGCTGTCACGCGAGCGGCATTTTCCAGATTCCACACGCTGTTGATCACATCGCGGACTTCTGCTTCGTTGGCCGCTTGCGCATATACGCCTAGCCGCAACGTTTTCTCTTCGATTTCGTCGCGGCTGAGCGTGTTGCCCGGATCGCCTTTCGGCTCGTCCACGCGCGCATGCAGGACGCGGCCATCAGTCGTACGCACGGTCACTTTGCCGATCCATCGTTCGGGGTAGGCAGCATCGACTTCGGGGTCGAGTTCCATGCGGACTTTAGTGCGCAACGCAGCCACATCGGCGTTGCCCGGTGCTGCGTCGAATTCGGCCAGGCCGGCGCGGCCTTCGCGTGCGATCAGGGCTAGCACGGTGCCCATCGAGAATTTGGATTGATGGACGGTCTTGGGGTCGACCACGGGCCCGAGTACGTCAATCGCACCTTGGTGCACATGCGTGATGACTTCAGCAATATCGGTATCGCGCAATTTGTATTCACGCATCGCCTGTTGCAGCGCATCGGCCGCGGGATGGGTGTGGCGGCACGAGGCATGATATTTGAACGACGTCTCGGACAAGGCCCAGCGTTCGCCCAGCCGATCGAGCAGGCGCGCGGGGTCTGCGTCCGTCGACATGCCTGCGGCCAGCCCTTGTGCACCTTCGAGAATGCGGCGAGCGCCGGTAAAGCCTTCTTTGGCGAGATATGCAGCAGTCATGCCATCGGCAGCGGCCTTGGCCGTATGCAACTGTTTGGAATCGGCGGCATCGCGCAGGAACTCCCACAGGCCGGCAGCCTGCGTGCCCGCAGAGCCCAATGCATGCAGCATTTGCTCGGCGTTCAAATTCAGCAGCTTGCCCACGGTGACGGCGGCGGCCAGGGTGCCGACGGTCCCGGTGGTATGAAAGATCTTGTAGTGCGAACGACCCAGGTATTCACCGATACGGATGCCCACCTCGTAGCCCGCTACGGCCGCGACCAGCAGCTCTTTGCCGGACAGCCCCAAAGCCTGCGCAACGGCCAGGGCAGGGGGGAACACCACAGCAGCGGGGTGGAATACGGACCCATTATGGACATCGTCTTGTTCGACCACATGGGCTGCGGCTGCGTTGACCATCGCGGCAAATAAGGGAGATGTCCGGCGACGGGAAATCAGGACCTCTGCACCGCCATCGGCCGGGCCCATGGCGACAGCATAGCGTTCGATGGCCTGGATAGGGCGCGTATCGGCGCCAGCCAGGATCGATGCCAGACAGTCCAGGAACAAGTCCTCGGCGCGGCGCAGTACGGGCGCCGGAATGTCTTCAAAACGCAGGTTGACGGCGAATTCGGCGAGGACGGCGCTTGGATGAGTAGTAGCGGTCATGGATGGTTTATAAAAGTATCGAGCTGATCAGAATGAGCGCGGCATACCCAGCACGTGCTCGGCCACATACGACAAAATCAGATTGGTCGAAATAGGCGCGACTTGATACAAACGGGTCTCGCGGAATTTGCGCTCGACGTCATATTCGTTGGCAAAACCAAAACCGCCGTGGAATTGCAGGCAGGCGTTGGCGGCTTCCCATGAGGCATCGGCGGCGAGCAGCTTGGCCATGTTGGCTTGTGCGCCGCAGGGCTGATGGGCATCGAACAGGCGGCAGGCTTCGTAGCGCATCAAGCTGGCCGCTTCGACGTTGATATGCGCACGCGCGATCGGAAATTGCACGCCCTGGTTCTGGCCGATCGGGCGGCCGAATACGATGCGCTCTTTGGCGTACGCAGAGACTTTGTCGACAAACCAATAGCCATCGCCAATACATTCTGCAGCGATCAACGTGCGCTCGGCATTGAGGCCATCCAGGATGTACTTGAAGCCTTTGCCTTCTTCGCCGATCAGGTTTTCGGCCGGGATTTCCAGATTGTCGAAAAACAGCTCATTGGTCTCGTGGTTGACCATGTTGGGGATGGGGCGCACCTGCATGCCGTGTTTCACCGCATGATGCAGATCCACCAGAAAAATCGACATGCCCTCCGATTTGCGGGTGACTTGTTCCAGCGGCGTGGTACGGGCCAGCAAGATCATCAGGTCCGAGTGCTGCACGCGTGAGATCCAGACTTTCTGGCCGTTGATGACATAGCGATCTCCGCGCCGCACCGCCGTGGTCTTGATTTTGGTGGTGTCGGTGCCCGTTGTAGGTTCGGTGACCCCCATGGACTGCAAACGCAGTTCGCCATTCGCGATACGGGGCAGATACTCGCGTTTTTGCGCGTCCGAACCATGGCGCAGCAGGGTGCCCATGTTGTACATCTGACCGTGGCAGGCGCCCGAATTGCCGCCGCTGCGGTTGATTTCTTCCATAATGACCGAGGCTTCGGTCAGGCCCAGACCCGATCCGCCGTATTCCTGAGGAATCAACGCAGCCAGCCACCCGGCCTCGGTGAGCGCGCGCACAAATTCCTCGGGATACCCGCGTTCTTCGTCGATTTTGCGGAAATATTCACCGGAAAATTGGGAACACAGGTCACGGACGGCTTCGCGGATGTCCTGGAAATCGTGATTCGTATTGGGCATGGTTCAGGTTCTATGTCTATGATGACGCCAATAAAGATAACGGCCTGCCGCGCCGCGCCTATGATTAGAGGCGGCCCGGCGGCCAAAACAACACCGGCACTTTGCCGCAACCCGGGTACCCTTGCCAATTTATGATTGCTTAATACCGGGTTTGCAATTGCCGAAGAACAGAGGAAACCATGGCAGGGCATTTTGATCTGACAGACCTACAACTGATCGTCCATATCGGCGACCGTCAAAGCCTGACGCGTGCTGCGGAGAAGACTCATCTATCGTTGCCGGCTGCCAGCACGCGCATCAAAAACCTGGAGGAGCACTTCGGAACGCAGTTGTTGTACCGGACCAGTCAGGGCGTCACGCTCACACCCTCCGGCGAGGCGTTGACCCGTCATGCGCGCACGGTGATGCGCCAGGTTGAGCAACTGCGCGGCGATATGCAGGAGTTTGCCCGTGGGGTAAAGGGCCACGTGCGCGTATTGGCCAACACCACGGCAATGACGGAATTCATGCCTGCCGTATTAGGTAAATTCCTTGCGGCCCATCCGGACGTCAACGTCGAACTGCGCGAGCGGCTCAGCTATTTGATCATGCGGGCGGTGGCCGAGGGGTCAGCGGACATGGGCATCGTCGCGGGCTGCACGGCAGATCCGAATCTGGAATTCATTCCCTATCGGAAAGACCGGCTCGTGCTGGTTGCCGCCAGCAATCACCCTCTGACGAAAGAGGCGGCGGTGGCTTTTGCCGATACATTGAGCAACGACTATGTCGGGCTGTCCGAATGGAGCGCAATTCACCCCTTTCTAGTGCAGGCAGCCGAAGCGCTGGGACGTACCTTCAAATTCCGTATCGAGGTCGGCAATTTCGAAGCCGTCTGCCGCATGATCGAAACGGGAGTGGGGATCGGCGTGATTCCCGAATCCGTCGCCATGCGTTTTGCCCGGGTATTGAAAATCGCCATCGTGCCGCTGACCGACGAATGGGCAGTGCGCAAGCTCCAGATCTGCGTGCGTAGTCGAGAGGCCTTGCCGGCGTTTGCGAGAGAGCTGGTGGATATGCTGGTGGCCGACGTTCCCGAGATCGAACGGGAAATCCGTCCCGAGGCCAAGTAAAACCAGCGCGGCATACAATGGGGGCTATGACCTCTACAACGATTCATCCCTCTCTGAGCCGAGTAGTGCTGGCTTCGAACAATGCTGGCAAATTGCGCGAATTTTCGGCCTTGTTTGCCCCCTTGGGTATCGAACTCGTCCCGCAAGGCGAGCTGGGCGTGCCCGAGGCGCCAGAGCCCTATGTAACGTTTGTCGAAAATGCCTTGGCCAAAGCGCGCCATGCCAGCGAGCTGACAGGCCTGCCTGCGCTGGCAGACGATTCCGGGCTGTGCGTTGCGGCCCTGGGTGGTGCGCCAGGCGTGTATTCTGCCCGTTACGCGCAGTTGACCAATCCTGACGCTCCCCGCAGCGATAGTGCCAACAACGCCTTGCTGGTCAATAATTTGGCCGGCGTGGCCGACCGTAGCGCCTGGTATGTGGCATTGCTCGTATTGGTGCGTACGCATGATGATCCTCGGCCTCTGATCGGCGAGGGGCTGTGGCACGGTGAAATTGTCGATACGCCGCGAGGTGATCATGGCTTTGGGTACGACCCGTATTTTTTGCTGCCTGATCTGGGCCGCACGGCGGCGGAACTCGATCCCGCCGAGAAGAACCGTGTCAGCCACCGTGCCCGGGCGTTGCAGCAGCTTTTGAGCAAGCTGGCGCCGCGCTAGTACGCTGTGTCCGCTGGCACGATGATGAGCGTGGTGTGTCTTGCGCGCGGGCGCGCTGTCTTGTGTGAGAGCTGCAATCACCGTTTTTCGTATTTTGAGTCTCTATCTTGGCCATCACCATTCCCATTCGCGCCGCTGGCGCAGGCAATCCGTCCCGTGTCGTGACGCCGCCGGGCGCCACGCTGACCAGCCTGCCGCCGCTCTCGGTTTACATCCACGTGCCCTGGTGCGTGCGCAAATGCCCGTACTGTGATTTCAATTCGCATGCGGCGCCCGCCGAGATCCCCGAACGGGCTTATCTGGATGCGTTGCGCGCCGATCTGGAGCAGGCGTTGCCCTCGATCTGGGGCCGACAAGTCATCTCGGTATTTTTTGGCGGCGGCACGCCCAGCCTGTTGTCGGCGGCGGCGATGGACGAAATTCTGGCCATGCTGCGTGCCTATCTCAATCTCTGGCCCGACGCGGAAATCACGATGGAGGCGAACCCAGGTACTGCCGAGGCCGAGCGTTTTCGCGACTATGCGGCCAGCGGCGTCAATCGCCTGTCGCTGGGGATCCAGAGTTTTGACGATGTCCAACTGAAAAAACTGGGCCGTATTCACGATGCGGACCAGGCCCGGGCGGCCATCGACATGGCGCAGCGGGCAGTGTCGCGGGTTAATCTCGACCTGATGTTTGCCTTGCCGGCGCAGGATCTGGCGGCCTGTATGCTCGATGTTGAACAGGCATTGTCCTTTGGGACAGAGCATCTATCGATGTATCACCTGACATTGGAACCGAACACGGTGTTCGCCAAATATCCGCCCGAGTTGCCGGATGACGACACCAGCGCTGCGATGCAGGACGCGGTCGAGGCGCGCTTGGCAGCGGCGGGGTTGCAGCGCTACGAGGTGTCGGCTTACGCCAAACCCGGCGCGCGCAGCCGTCATAACCTGAATTACTGGGAATTTGGCGATTATTTGGGGCTGGGGCCAGGCGCCCACGGAAAACTGTCATTTCATGACCGTATCGTGCGAGAGGCGCGCTTGCGCAATCCCGACACCTGGACGACGGGGGCCATGGCGCGCGACGGCAGCCATATCGCAGAGAGCCGTCAGGTGGGCCCCGATGAGTTGCCGTTCGAGTTCATGCTCAATGCGTTGCGCCTGAAAGAGGGCGTGTCCGCGGCCTCCTTTGAGGAACGTACCGGCCTGTCCTTGGCCGCGATGTCTCGCTCGCTGCAAACCGCCAGTGCCAAGGGACTGCTGGACACGGATCCCACGCGATTAAAGGCCACTGCACTGGGTTGGCGCTTTTTGAATGACTTACAGGAAATGTTCCTGTAAACAAAAAGCACCAACATGGTGCTTTTTTGCACCATGTTATGCACTAATATAGTGCATTAATGCCCCGCCATGGATGCTTTATGTGGCTATGCCCCGTAATGGAACCTGGCACACATATTGCTTTCTACTGATTATGCCAGCCGGAGCCAGGCTTAGACCCCCGGCGCTTTTATCTAATGGAGATGACATGGCAAGCCCGAAAGACATCCTGAAGCAAATCGCCGACAACGAAGTCAAATTCGTAGACTTCCGCTTTACCGACACGATGGGCCGTGAGCACCACGTGTCCGTGCCTACGAGCGTCGTAGACGAAGACAAGCTGGAAAGCGGCCAAGCCTTCGACGGTTCGTCGATTCCAGGGTGGAAGGGTATCGAAGCATCGGACATGTTGCTCATCCCCGATCTGAGCACCGCCAACCTGGATCCGTTCCGCGAAGAACCCACGCTGATCCTGAGCTGCGACGTGGTTGAGCCGTCCGACCTGAAAGGCTACGACCGCGACCCGCGCTCGCTGGCCAAGCGCGCCGAAGCCTATCTGAAATCCTCCGGCCTGGGCGACACCGCCTACTTCGGTCCGGAACCCGAATTCTTCGTGTTCGACGGCGTGACCTGGAACACCGACATGTCGGGCACCTTCGTCAAGATCAAATCCGAAGAAGCCCCCTGGTCCAGCGCCCTGGAATTCGAAGGCGGCAACCTGGGTCACCGTCCCGCTGTCAAGGGCGGCTATTTCCCCGTGCCCCCGGTCGATTCGTTCCAGGACATGCGTTCGGAAATGTGCCTGCTGCTCGAGCAAATGGGCGTGCCCGTCGAGGTCCACCACCACGAAGTCGCAGGCCCCGGCCAATTGGAAATCGGTACCAAGTTCAGCACGCTGGTGCAGCGCGCCGACTGGACCCAGATCATGAAGTACGTGATCCACAACGTGGCCCATGCCTATGGCAAGACCGCGACCTTCATGCCCAAGCCCATCGTCGGTGACAACGGCTCCGGCATGCACGTGCACCAATCGATCTGGAAAGACGGCCAAAACCTGTTCGCTGGCAACGGCTACGCCGGCCTGTCCGAGTTCGCCCTGTACTACATCGGCGGCATCATCAAGCACGCTCGTGCCCTGAACGCCATCACCAACCCGGGCACCAACTCGTACAAGCGTCTGGTTCCTCACTTCGAGGCCCCGGTCAAGCTGGCTTACTCGGCACGCAACCGTTCGGCCTCGATCCGTATCCCTTACGTGGGCAACCCCAAGGGCCGCCGCGTCGAAACGCGTTTCCCGGATCCGCTGGCCAACCCGTACCTGGCTTTCTCGGCACTGATGATGGCCGGTCTGGACGGTGTGCAGAACAAGATTCACCCCGGCGATCCCGCCGACAAGAACCTGTACGATCTGCCGCCGGAAGAGGATGCAAAGATCCCGACCGTCTGCGCGTCGCTCGACCAGGCTCTGGAAGCGCTCGACAAGGACCGCGAGTTCCTGACCCGTGGTGGCGTGTTCAGCAACGAGATGCTCGATGCCTACCTGGCTCTGAAAGAAGGTGAAGTCCAGCGTCTGCGTATGACCACGCACCCTGTCGAATTCGACATGTACTACAGCCTGTGATGTTTTTGGCTTAGTTGGGGCGGACGGGGCGGCCCGCCGGCCCGTCCACCCCGGTGCTGCAAATGATAAATGTTGATGCGTTTGATCTACTGGCCACGGCTGTCCTGCTGTTGAACGAAAAAGGACATGTCGAATGGGCCAATGCTGCAGCCGAAGACCTCTTCGGTCGGTCCCGCAGGCAACTGCACGGCCACTCTGCCGCGACGTTGTTTGGCCATCCAGAGGCCGTACAGTCGTCCATCGACCGTGCTGTATCCGGCCATTTTGCCGATGTGCGCCAATTGTCTTCGTTGCGCCGAGCGGGCGAGTGTGTCGAGGTCACCGTCACAACGGTGTCACTGAGCGGCCAAGCCTGGCCCGTCCTGATCGAGGCGCGCGAGATCGAACAGCGTGTGCTGGCCGATCGCAATCATCGCCTGGTCGAGGAAATCGAAGCGCATCGCGAGTTGTTGCGTAACCTGGCGCACGAGGTCAAGAACCCGTTGGGGGGCTTGCGTGGTGCAGCGCAATTGCTCGAGGCCGAGTTGCCCGATGCGGCGCTGGCCGAATACACCCAGGTCATTATTTCCGAAGCCGATCGCCTGCAAGTCCTGGTCGATCGGCTCAGCGGTCCGCAACGTGTTCCCTTGAATGCGCGGCCCGTCAATATTCACGAGATCTGCGAGCGCGTCTGCGCGTTGATCCAGGCCGAGTTCCGCGAGAAGATCACGCTGGTGCGTGACTATGACGCGTCGGTGCCTGATTTGCAGGGCGATGCCGCTCGTCTGATGCAGGCAGTCTTGAATGTCGCACGTAACGCGGCCCAGGAGCTGTCTCTGCAAAAACCCGAGGCAGATGTGCCTTCGCCGCAGATTACATTGCGCACGCGTGTCGCTCGGCAGGTCATGCTGGCCCATCGCCAACATCGTTTGGCGCTCGAACTGGCGATCATCGACAATGGGCCGGGTGTGCCCGAGGCGATCCGCGATCGTATTTTTCATCCCCTGGTCACCGCACGGCCAGGCGGGACAGGGTTGGGCCTGAGCCTGGCCCAGGATTTCGTGCAGCAGCACGGAGGCATTATCGAATTTGAATCCCGCCCCAGGCATACAGAATTCCGTCTGGTCTTACCGATGGAGCAGCCACAGTGAGCAAACCTGTTTGGATCGTTGATGATGACCAGGCCATTCGGTGGGTCCTGGAAAAAGCGCTCGCTCGCGCTGACGTGCCAACGCGCAGTTTTTCCCAGGCCGCCGATGTGCTGGATGCGCTGGAAAGCGAAACGCCGTCCGCCCTGGTCTCGGACATCCGCATGCCTGGCGGCAGCGGGCTGGACTTATTGCGTCAAATCAAAGAACGCCATCCGCGTCTGCCCGTCATCGTCATGACCGCCTTCGCTGATCTGGATAGCACCGTGTCGGCATTTCAAGGCGGCGCGTTCGATTATCTGGCCAAGCCGTTCGACGTAAACGAGGCGGTTGCCTTGATCGAGCGCGCAGTGCTCGAATCTGCACCTGAGGAAAAAACCGTTGTTGGCGAGGGGGCAGACCCGTTGCAAAACAACGAGCGCTGGATGATGACGCAATCGGCCTCCAGCGCCATGCAAGAAGTCTTTCGTGCCATTGGCCGTTTGTCTCAATCCAAAGTCACCGTATTGATCACCGGTGAGTCTGGTACCGGAAAGGAGTTGGTCGCACGGGCTTTGCATGGCCATGGTGCGCGAGCAGGCGGCCCGTTCGTGGCATTGAACGCCGCGGCGATTCCTCGCGATCTGCTCGAGGCCGAGCTCTTCGGCCACGAGCGTGGGGCCTTTACCGGCGCGAATACCTTGCGTCGCGGCCGTTTCGAAGAAGCCAACGGTGGCACGCTGTTTTTAGACGAGATCGGCGATATGCCGATCGAGCTGCAGACCCGTTTATTGCGTGTCCTGGCCGAAGGCAGTTTTTATCGGGTGGGCGGCGCTCAACCGGTACGTGTCGATGTACGCATCGTCGCGGCCACACACCAACCGCTCGAGCAGCGCGTCGAACAAGGCCAGTTTCGCGAGGACTTGTTTCACCGTTTGAATGTCATTCGCCTGCGCTTGCCGCCGTTGCGTGAGCGTGTCGAGGACATTCCGGCCTTGGCGAATCATTTTCTGGCTGCCAGTGCGCGCTCGTTGGGGGTTCCGGTCAAACGCTTGACCCCGGACGCGATAGCCGTCCTGACCCGGTTTGATTTCCCGGGCAATGTCCGGCAATTGGAAAATTTTTGCCATTGGCTGACGGTCATGGCGCCGGGCCAGATTATCGAGCGAACCGATTTGCCGCCTGAAATCCGGGCCATCGAGTTGGAGCATCAGGCGCCGCACCATGGGGGTGCGGCGGCGCCCACCGTGATCAACGGCGGTGCGGCTGCTCCGATGGCAGCGGGGGTGGCGGGCCGAGGCGGTTTTCCAACCACTGCTCCAGCACCAGCCTATGCAGCATCGGCACCAGTGATGCCGGCGGTGCCCGGTGTCCCGGATTGGCAAGGGGCCTTGTTGCGTGAAACTCAACAACGCCTGGAACGCGGCGAGCCGGCGGTCATGGCCACGTTGACTCGGCAATTTGAACGCATTTTGCTGCAAACGGCACTCGACGCCAGTCGAGGCCGGCGGGTCGAGGCGGCGTCGCGGCTGGGAATCGGCCGCAACACGATTACCCGTAAACTGCGGGAACTTGGCATTGAAGATTAATGCCGCACTCGCCCGTGTTTACAGGGCAGGGGCGAGTGTCTTGGGACTGTATAGATAATGTGGTGCAATAAGGGCTTCGGACTTGTGGGAGTTCGCAGTGCCTAAAGTTGTTCGTCGCAAACATCCTGAACCAGTCTCGGCCTCCACACAGGCCGCAGCCGCGCAAACTGACGCTAAAGCAAGCAAGGTTAAGTTGACCAAGACCAAAGCTGCCAAGGTTAAAGAGGCGAAGGCCAAAGGGCTCAAGCTTAAAGACGTCAAGGCCAAAGACGCCAAAGCAAAGGACCGCGGTATCAAGGTCAAGAGCGGCAAAGCAAAAGGCGCCGACGTCACGCCCAAGCGCGCCAAAGCAAAAGACTCCGGCGCCAAAAAAACCAAGCAAACCAGAGTCAAGCGGACCAAACCAAACTCTGCCGCCGAGCCATCGACGCAGGTCTGGTCGGCCGATACGATTCCCGATCTGCCTCACATGGAGGCGGAAGGCATCGCGCTGCTCGGCGAACACCTGACGGGGATCAGAGTCTTTCTGGAATATGGTTCGGGCGGCAGCTCGTTGATGGTCGCTCAGGCAGGCGTCAAGAGCATTTATTCCGTCGATACCGACAAGCAGTTTTTGAAAGCCGTCAGGCAGCGATTGCTGGATGAAGGCATTCCGCGCCGTCGCTACATCCCCATCTATGCGGACATCGGCGCCACCAAGGAATGGGGCAGGCCGGTGGACGAATCCCACGCCAGAGACTGGCCCTGTTATTGCACCGCGCCCTGGACAAAATTGCTCAAAACCGGCGAGCGGCCCGACCTGGTATTGATCGATGGGCGTTTCCGCGTCGCGTCTTTCCTGATCACGATGTTGATGGCGCCGCCGGGCTGCGTCATTTTGTTCGACGATTATGTGGACCGGCCTGAATATCATGTGGTCGAACGCTACCTGCAGCCCGCCCGCCTCGCGGGCAGAATGGCGGAATTCGTCGTGGAACCCGTTGCAGAGCCTTATGCGGCGTTGATCGATTTGTTGAAGTACAGCACGGAGTCTCGTTAAGTCGAGCCCCCTGGGCAGGGCGCTATCCCGCCCGCCCACGGGCGAGGCGGTGGCGCCTCGAAACATATGTGATGATGTGCGATTGCCCCGTTGACAGCAAAGTGGCATCGAGGGGCAGGGCTTTTGACAGGGAGTCACACCCCTAGCAGGCTTTCGCATAATCGGGGCGAGCGCAGCTTTTGCAGCCACCATTTCAACGCCTGTCCCGGCATCGGCTCGCGCCAGGCGTAAACCAGTTGTTCGGTAATCGGCACCACGTCATCCGTGGCGCATTGCACCAATTGGCCTCGGATGATGTAGGGCGCGGCCAGCGACAGGGGCAGGTAGCCGCATCCCAGGCCGCGCACCTGCGCATCGATCTTGGCTTGCATGGTCGGCATCATGACGAAGGGCTGCTGATTCAGCAGGCCGCGCGTGCGTGGCGGCAGATCGCGCGACGTATCGGCCAGCGCAATCGCGCAGTGGGCCGCGATATCGGCCGCTGTCAGTGGGCGATTGAGCTGCGCCAGCGGATGATGCGGCGCGACGCAAAAACCAAACTGCAGTTCGCCTAAGGGCTGTGACCAATAGGCCCCAGAGGGCACTCCCGCCGCATCCGCGCCAATGACCAGATCTACACGCCCTGACGCCAAAGCGTCCCAATTCCCGCTGAGCACCTCAGTAGACAGCCGCAACGTCGTGACCGAGGCCAACTCGCGAAACTCGGCAATCAAGTCATACAGCGGCGCCAAGGGCAATACGGCACTGACTGCCACCTTCAAATCCAGCTCCCATCCCGTCGCCACCCGTTTGACCCGTCCCGCCAGCGCATCCAGCGATTGCAACACCTGCCGGCCATCCTGTAGCAGTGTTTCCCCCGCCGGCGTGAGGTGAGCGCGGTGGCCGCTGCGATCAAACAACAGCACATCCAGCGCGTCCTCGAGTTTGCGTACGGCATAGGTCACGGCTGAGGGCACTTTGCCCAGCTCGCGCGCCGCCTTGGCAAAACTGCCATGACGCGCAATGGCGTCGATCATATAAAGCAGTTCAGGGGTGATGGCTTGCATGGCGAAAAGTCATTCAAATAAATTGAATGATCTCATCAAACCAATTCAGTCTCAAGCCTATCTGATCCGCGCACAATACGTTTCATGGAGGGTGATCAGACAACAACGTCTCGCCCTGAATCATTCTGATTATCGAAAGGAGCTCACTATGTTGACCCTGCGCCGTAGCAATGAACGTGGCCACGCCAATCACGGTTGGCTCGACAGCTATCACACCTTTTCTTTTGCGAACTACTACGACCCGGCTCACATGGGTTTCAGTTCGCTGCGCGTCATCAATGACGACCGTATCGCCCCAAGCCGTGGTTTTGGCACCCATGGCCACCGCGACATGGAGATCATCACCTACGTGCTCGACGGCGCCGTGGCGCACAAGGACAGCATGGGCAGCGGCTCGACCATCCGCCCGGGCAACGTGCAGCGTATGAGTGCCGGCCGCGGCGTGTTGCACTCGGAATTCAACCCGCTGGAGGACCAGGCCACGCATTTGCTGCAAATCTGGATCGAGCCCAACGTCACGGGTATCGAGCCCGAGTACGAAGAGCAGGCGGTGCCTGAAGCCGAAAAGCGTGGTCGCCTGCGCCAGGTCATCTCGCCCGATGGCGCCGATGGCTCCATGCGCATTCACCAGGACGCACGCTTGTATGTCGGCTTGTTCGATGGTGCGGAAACTGCTGAACTGCCTTTGGCCACCGGCCGTCGTGCCTGGGTGCATGTGGCGCGTGGCGAAGTGACCGTCAATGGCCAAGCCCTGAAGGCCGGCGACGCGTTGGCCCTGACCGACGAGAGCGCCGTACGCATCAGTGATGGCAAACAGGCCGATGTGCTGGTGTTCGATCTGGCCTGAGGCCGCTGCAGGACCGGGTCAAGCTGGACCCGTCGGTACGTCCCCGCATGGTTATCCGCGATAGCCATGCGGGCTGTAATCCCCCAAAATGCTTTAACCACGCCCGCGCGGCGCGACACCCCAGGAGAACCGCATGTCCCTAGTTGAAACGCTCATCGTCCCACGCACCAGCGATCTGGGTGACGGCGTTACCGTCCGCCGCGCCTTGCCGTCGGCGCAACGCCGCACTGTCGGCCCGTTCGTCTTCCTGGATGAGATGGGTCCGGTGTCGTTCGAACCGGGCGCGGGAATGGACGTACGTCCTCATCCGCACATTGGTTTATCTACCGTGACCTTTCTCTACGAGGGGGCCATGATGCACCGCGACGGCGCGGGTAATGTCCAGGAGATCCGTCCTGGCGAAGTCAACTGGATGACGGCCGGCCGTGGGATCGTCCACTCCGAACGCAGTCCCGATGCACAACGCAGCGCCGGCCAGCGTATTGCGGGTTTGCAGCTTTGGGTAGGCTTGCCCAGCCAACATGAGGAAACCGATCCCGGTTTCGTGCATTACGGCCTCGACGCGCAACCTGTGGTCGAAGGCGAGGGCGTGCGTGCCCAGGTCGTCGCGGGTTCCCTATTCGGCAAAACCTCTTCCGTACGTACGCTATCGCCCTTGTTTTTTGGCGACATCGTGATGAAGGCCGGCTCCACCGTGGTGATTCCCGCCGAATACGAAGAACGCGCCGCCTATCTCAGCCGCGGCACCGTCGAGGTTGACGGGCAGGTTTACCAACCCGGACAGCTCATCGTGTTCGTCGCCAGCCAACCCGTCACGGTGCGGGCCGTGGATGAGGTCCGCTTTGCCATCCTGGGTGGCGAGCCGCTGGATGGTCCGCGCTTTGTCTGGTGGAATTTCGTCTCCAGCCGCAAAGACCGCATCGAGCAGGCCAAAGCAGACTGGCAGCGTGATCGTTTCAGCCAGATCGTGCCGGGGGACGAAACGGAATATATTCCGCTGCCCGCGCCAAAGGCGTGATGATGATGACCTGTTGATCCCGAGACGGTGACGGTAACTATGGCGGCGGCTGCTCGACAGCCGCCGCCGTTACCCTCTCGGTGAGGGCGCACATGCGTTGCGCAACGATGCTGTCTACGGGAACATGAAAACGCGCATCAACGCCCGCGCGCGTATGCTTGCTGCCGCTGCTCCACCAAGGCCTCGCGTCGCACAAAATCCCGTACAAAATCCGTCGCAGGGCGGTGATGCAGGTTATAAGGGGTATCCCATTGCACCACCTTGCCTTCGCTCATGACGCCGATGCGATCGGCAATGGCGAAGGCTTCGGCCTGGTTATGGGTGACGAGAATGGCGGTGTGGCCCGTGGATTTGAGAATATCGCGCACCTCGAACGCCAGGCGCTCGCGCGTATCCACATCCAGATTGGAAAACGGCTCGTCCAGCAGCAAGAGATCAGGCGAGGGCGCCAGCGCACGGGCCAGCGCCACACGCTGCTGCTGTCCTCCGGAAATCTCGTGCGGATAGCTATCGGCCGCTGCCGACAGACCGACCAGATCCAGCATTTCCTTGACGCGCGCCGCACGCTGGGCCTTGTTCATCAGCTTGCGCAGCCCAAACGCCACATTTTCTGCGGCCGTCAGATGGGGGAACAGCGCGTAATCCTGGAACATCATTCCTACACGGCGGTGTTCCGGTGCGACTAGCACGGACTCGGATGAAATGATGGTGCCGTCCAGTGCAATATGCCCGGCGCGCACCGGCTCAAAGCCCGCGATGGCGCGCAAAATCGTGGTCTTGCCGCAGCCGGACTGGCCCAGCAAACAACCAATATGGCCCGCCGGCAGCGCCAGCGACAGATCCTGCACCACCGGGCGCAGGCCTTGCGGCGTATCGTAGGCCAGGCGGATGCGGTCGAGTTCAAGCAAATCGGCCACGTTCAATGTCCCATTTTCAAATTAGTACGTGCCAGCAAAATCACCGGCACGAGGCCCGCGACCACGATGGCCAAGGCCGCGACGGCGCCTTCCTCGTACGTGCCGCGTGCGGCTTCCGCATAAAGCCACGTCGCCAGCGTCTCGAAATTCAGCGGCCGCAACAGCAGTGTGGCCGGCAGTTCTTTCATCGTATCGACAAACACCAGCAACGCCGCGGTGGCCAACGCCGGCTTGAGCAAGGGCAAATGGACCCGGCGCAGCGTCCCGCTCGCATTTTCACCCAGCAATCGCGAGGCTTGCTCCAAAGAGGGCGGAATGCGCGACAGGCCGGCTTCGATCCCGCCCACCGAAATCGCCAGAAAACGCATGGTATAGGCGCATACCAGCGCACCTGTCGATCCCATTAGCAGCAAACCCTGCGTACCAAACACCGAGCCCAGTTGACGATCGATCCAGGTAAACGGCATCAGCAAACCGATCGCCAACACGGTCCCGGGTACGGCATAACCGAGACTGGCAATCCGGGCGCATGCACGGCCCGGATTCAGTCGTGCACTTTCCCGTAGCGTCCGTCCCGCCCACGCCACGATCAGCCCGCAGCCCAGCGTGACGACTGTCGCTGCAAACGCGACCGTGACCGTGTTGGTCAGGCCATTGATCAACTGATCAGACACGCCGCCCACGAGATGCAGGCGCTTGGACGTCTCTACCACCAGATACCAGGCCGGCGCGATAAACCCCAGCAACACCGGAACCCAGCCCAGCACGATGGCCAGCAACGCGGCGCTGCCACGCAAGCGCCGCGCCTGCATGGGCCGCATGCGCTGTGTGTTGGCGTAACGTTGCCGTTTGCGGCCGTGGCGTTCCAGCAAAATCAGCCCCACCACGATGGCCAACATCGTCAACGCGATCTGCGCTGCGCTTGCCAGGTCCGAGCGTGTCACCCACGTCGTGTACACCGACACCGTCAGCGTCTGCACGCCCAAAAACTCGGATGCGCCGATATCGTTCAGCGTTTCCAGCAAGGCCAGACTGGCACCCACCGCGATCGCAGGGCGCGCCAGGGGCAGGGCGACGCGGACAAAGACACCGACTTTACCCGCGCCCAGCGTACGTGCCGCCTCGAGCAGGCTCGCGGCTTGCGTCATGAACATCACACGCGTGCTCAAGTAAACATACGGGTACAGCACGAAACCCAGGACAAAAATGGCACCGTAAATCGAGCGCAAATCCGGCAAGCGAAAATCCCGCGGGCTGTCATAGCCCAGTATCGTACGTATCGCCGTCTGAATCGGCCCGATCGGATGCAGCAAGTCCAGATAGGCAAACGCGATAATGTAGGTGGGCACTGCCAGGGGCAGCAGCAGCGCCCATGTCAATATCCGCCTGGTGGGAAAATCGTACGCGGTGACCAGCCAGGCCGCGCCGGTGCCCAGCATCGTGACCAATATCCCGACGCCCAGCAGCAACATGGCGGTATTGGCCAGCGCCTGAGGCAGGACGTATGTCGCCAAGTGCGACCAGTGCGACAGATCGGCGTCCAGGGCCTGCCACGCCAACGCCCCCAGAGGCAGCAACACGGCGAATGCGATCAGGACTGCGCCCAGCAGCCATCCCGCTCCGCGCTCGGGGCCGCGTAGTCGCCAGGGGCGCGGCAAAGAATCAGTTTGCATACTAAGAAAAAAAGACCCTCACGCTGCACCGGCGGCGTTATCGCCGTCCGGTGAAAAAAGCAAATGTCAGGCCCCTTGCGGTGCCTGACACGGATTGCTGACTCGCCACGGAAACGGGCAGTGCTGGCGTGATGATTGATTAGGTCTCAGACCGGTTAGACATGATTCGGATATACCGCTGGTGCCGTAACAGGGCCGGCGATGGTGTGTCGTTCAGCCCCGGCCCTGCATCATGTTTGATTCAGCCTATTACCTCAATACCGTTTAATTATCGAACCCGACCTTATCCACCAGCTCGCTGGCTTGCTTGCGATGCTTTGCGATTTCCGCCACCGGCAGCGAATCGATCTTCAGTTCGCCAAAACTCGCCACCACGGGGTCCAGCGTCACGCCGGGACGGATGGGATATTCGTAGTTGGCGCGCGCGTACAGGGCTTGTGCCGGCTCGGAAACCAGGAACTCCAGCAGTTTGACCGCGTTTTCCTTTTGCGGGGCATGTGCCGCAACGGCCGCGCCGCTGATGTTCACGTGCGTGCCGTCGCCGCCATTCTTGAATGTCGGGCGCACCACCTTGATCGCGTCGCCCCATTTGCGGGCGTCGGTACCGGGTTCGGCGTTTTTCATATGGCCGACGTAGTAGGCGTTGGCGATACCGATATCGCAAATCCCGCCCAGAATGTCGCGCGCCACGTCACGATCGCCGCCTGCAGCCTTGCGCGCCAAGTTGGCCTTGACCCCACGCAGCCATTTTTCCGTTGCCTCGGCCCCGTCATGCGCGATCATCGCCGCAACCAGGCCGGTGTTGTACGGGTGCTGGCCCGAGCGGATGCAGACCTTGTTTTTCCATTGCGCATCGGCCAGGTCTTCGTAGTGGAAACTGTCCAGCTTGACGTCATTGGCCACATATAGCACACGGTCGCGCAGCGACAGCGCATACCATTTGCCATCCGCACCGCGCAGATTTGCCGGAATGACCTTGTTCAGCGTTTCCGACTGGACTGCTTGCGTAATCCCGCCGTCGACCAGATCGATCAGGTTGCCGATATCGACCGTCATCAGCACATCCGCTGGCGATTGTGCGCCCTCGGCCTTGACGCGCTCGAGCAGCCCGTCTTTCACAAAGACCGTGTTGACCTTGATGCCCGTTTCCTTGGTAAAGGCATCCAGCATCGGCTGGATCAATTTGGGTTCGCGCGTGGTGTACAGGCTGACTTCTTCGGCCGCATTGGCCGGCGTGGCGAGCACGGCGCCCGCGAGCGCCAGCGCGCCAAAGAGGGGGGACAAGGAAAAGCGTCGGGTCGACATAGAGGGCCAGGCTCCGATATAGCGTTAAATAGTTGGCTGAAATGCCGTTTGTCTCGGGCACCGCTCGACCCGGGCCGAGCGTGGCGCCGGGCAGGGCAGAACCCGTTAACGAAAATTATTATCAAGTGGGTGCGACAATACCAGGAACCGCCCAACCATTCAACTTAGCGTCAGCTACAGCCCTGTTTCCGGGCTTGAACCGGGGTTCTACCAAAAAGTTATAAGAGAATTACGGAATAATGAGATGAGTTATCAAGTAGTCTTGGTAAAATCGGGAAAACCCTGAGCCCCGCGCCAGCTTATTGCAAGCCTTTTGCACAGCGCGGAAATTCACTCGGCGCACCTGGTGCGTTGCACTTTTTCAACGACATGGCAGCTTTTAATACCGAACGCGTACTCAGCGTGCGCCACTGGAACGATACGCTTTTCTCCTTTACCACCACGCGTGACTCGGCCTTGCGTTTCCACAACGGCCACTTTGTCATGATTGGCCTGGAAGTCGAAGGCAAGCCCCTGATGCGCGCCTACAGCATCGCCAGTGCCAACTACGAGGAAAACCTCGAATTCCTGAGCATCAAGGTCCAGGACGGCCCCTTGACCTCTCGTTTGCAGCACCTGAAAGAGGGCGATTCCATCCTCGTCAGCCGTAAACCGGTGGGTACGTTGATCGTCGACGACCTCAAGCCCGGCAAAAACCTGTTCCTGTTCGGCACAGGCACCGGCCTGGCGCCCTTCATGAGCATCATCAAAGACCCCGACGTCTACGAGCGATTCGAAAAAGTCGTCCTGGTGCACGGCGTGCGTTGGGTCAGCGAGCTGGCCTACGCCGAATTCATCGAAAACGAGCTGCCCAACAACGAGTTCTTTGGCGATGTGGTGCGCGACAAGCTCATCTACTATCCCACCGTCACGCGCGAGCCGTTCCGCAACCAGGGCCGCATCACGCAGTTGATCGAAAATGGCAAGCTCTGCGCCGATGTCGGCCTGCCGCAGATCAACCCCGAAACCGACCGCGCCATGCTCTGCGGCAGCCCTCACATGCTGGCCGACATCAGTGCGATGCTGGACTCTCGCGGTTTCCAGGTTTCACCGGGCGTAGGCGAGCCGGGCGACTACGTGGTCGAGCGCGCATTCGTCGAAAAATAATGCGCGAGCGGCCGTGTCGCCGTCTATGATATGCAATGAAAAAGGGCATGCATCACGAGATGCATGCCCTTTGCTTGACTGACGGCGTAGTGAACCAATCTCGCTACGGCGCCATCATCCTATCCCTGGCCTCCGTCAGCGCTAAGCCCAACACGGTTATTGCTTGGTGTTGGTTGTCGGCCCGCAGCGATCTCATTGCCTCGATGTAATTTCCACCGCCGAGGATGAGGTTCCTTGCGTCTATGCGATTGCCTTGCTTGGACATCTGCACCAAGAGGTCGTCTGTGCGCATTCCCGCGGCCGTTAATAATCTCAATTTTCCGGCATTTTTTGCGTTTTCGGCGAGTGTCGCTGCTAGGGTGTCGGTCGGCACCCCGGACTGAATCATCAGTCGCAGCCATTCCGTTTTTTCCTCAGTAGCCATCGTTTCGTGATCCAGCACCCACACCATTTTTTGGCCTAGCTCAGCTCGTGTGGCTAGCGACTTTATAGCTTCTTTATCGTCAAGCTCACTCGCCTGTTGTAGTGCAACGAGCCAATCCGCGCCGGCTGTCACGAGATCTCTCACGACGTTATCTCGTGTGGTCCCTGTATACATCTCGGCCGTTTTCGTCAGGGTCGTATGAATATTTACCCCTGCAGCGATCAGTCTGAGTGCTGCTGCACGGTGTTGGTCGCTCAACAATTCGATTAAGGCGCCTGGCCCATCGGCGCCTAGTTCCATGAGGGCTACGGCGAATGGGATATCGTCACTCGCTGCTGCGTGTGTCAGGGCTTGCCGGCCTCTGTCATTCAACAGGCCAAGGAGCGCGCGTGCTGGCTCCCGTTGGTCGTATGCAATCAGCTCGCGGAGAACTTCGGTCGATGCATCGGTCTCCCGGCTCTCGGTCATGAATTTTGCGGTCCTCATGTCCCCCGCGCGCACGCTTTCGAGCATCACGTCAGACGTGCGTAATCCCGAGGCGAACAATGTCCTCAGTCCCCGGTAATTGGCATCTTCACGCAGCTTCCTCAGCGCGTCCCCGACATCGACCTTTGTGTTGAGCAAAATCGCGACATCCCCTACGTCATTCCACCACAAGGCAGACAGAAGCGCGGCCTGTCTCTGGGTAGGTGAATACTGCGAGACCCTTATTTCCCTTTTGGCGAAGTCTGCTCTGGCCTCCTCCGGCAGGCCGGAACGTGGGGCGCCGGCTAGGATTGCCAAGCGTAATGCAGGCAGGTTGTCCCTGTGGACGGGCAGCGAGTGTATTAACGTTGAGGTCGACGTGCCGGCGGCGACCATTGTTTTCGCAAGCAACAGATTCTTGCCTTCGATAGCCCGCTGCAGGATTTGTTCGCTTATGTCTGGGTGAGAGGCGATGAATGGTTTTAGTGTGCCGACTTCCCCCGCTTTTGCCAACTCGCTAATGAGGACAGCGGGACGCAGTGGAATCCACATTTGCAACGCCGCAGTGTCTCTGCTTCGTATTAGCCGCGACAGCGCAATCCCCTCGGCAGGAGTGGGTTCGTAGTAAGAGCCGGGGTCCCGATCTGCTCCGATCAAGACGCGTGCCGCCTTGCTATTGACTTCGCTACGGGGACTCTGTGCTAACTGAATCAGCGCGGTGGCGGCGTCGGCGCCCATGGCAATCAGGCGGTTCGTGCCGCCGAAGGTGAACATGGAGGAAGTTCCTCTGATTGCCTCCTGCGTCGCCACTGACACTAAAGCAGCTGAGCCGTTGGCGCCGAGCATGAGCAACGCGGATTCCGCAGTGCGCCAACCTTTTTCAGACGCGTAGATCAATGCGTTGGTCGCATCTGCTCCCGTTGATATCAACAGCTTCGCAGCGCTCACGCCGCCGTCGCTGGAATCGTGTTGAGCGATTTCGGCCAGGACTTGGACTGAATCAACGTCACTGTCGATCAGGCGTGCCACCATCCCCACGTGACCTCGCTGTGCGGCGAATTTCAGGGCTTCGTCCAGACCGGCTCTAGCCCCAGAATTGAGCAACGCGTTGATCAGTTCAACGTCGTCGGTTTCGGATTGGGCTGCATACATGATCGGCGTGTATCCGGCATCGTCCCGGCCGTCAAGGAGATCCAGGTCCATCTCATGGGACATCTCAGCCAACGCTATCGCGACGGCATGGCTGCCAGACTTTACGGCAATATGGAGGGCATTCTCATGGTTCTCGTAGTACTCTTGCCCGAAATCTGCCGTATCGTCGTTAAACAGCGCATAGAACGTCTCCAAGTCGTCTGTCTGTATGGCCTGCAGCAATCGCCCGCCAGCTTCCGACGGGGCGGGATTGGCGGGCGGGTGATCGACCGGCATTAAGCTGGTCAGATTCTGAGAAAGATGAATGTCGTTCGGCATAGGACGGTACTCGAAGGGCAAACGCGGTGCGGCATCTCCTAGAGCAGCCGCCGGACTGCCGCCAGATTCCATGGTGAGCGTTTGCGTGAGGGCGGCTTGGCTATGTAAGTAACGAAGCATCATGTTTCGTTCCGGACTGCCGATATCCCTCCTGCGGTGTTCAGCCACAAGCAAATGGGCAGACATTTGTCTGCCCATTGCCCATTGCCCATTGCCCATCGCCCATCGCCCATCGCCCATCGCACGCACGGCCGCTGCGCACCTTGTTCGTTTACGGTCGTTATGCGTTGGCCCGCCTCTGACACGTTGCCGGCTGGATTATTCCGGCGTAATCCCCGCCTTATGAATGATCTCGCCCCATTTCTTTGACTCAGCGTGCTGGAACTCGGCGAGTTCTTTCGGTGTCGAGGTGGCGGGCGCGGTGCCGGTGGATTCGTAGAAATGTTTGGCGGCTTTGCCTTCTGTGGCTTTGGCCAACAGGTCGTGCAGTCTGGCGACGACGTCATCGGGAGTGCCATCGGGGACGTAGGCGGCGAACCAATAGCCCATTTCATATCCGGGGACACCGGCCTCCGAGATGGTGGGCAGATCCGGAGCGAGAGGAGAACGCTCGCTGCCGGTGAACCCGAGTGCGCGCAGTTTGCCCGAGGCGACTTGCGGCAGGCCGGTGGCGGTGTCGGTGATCATCATGTCGATCTGGCCACCCAACAAATCGGTCACGGCCAAGGGATTGCTTTTGTAGGGGACATGCAGCAGTTTGATATCGGCCATCTGCTGCAGCAACTCGCCCGCGATGCGGCTGCTGGAGCTGCCGCTGCCAAAACTCAGCTTGCCCGGCGACTGCTTGGCCAGCGCGAGAAAGTCGCCCACCGTTTTTGCGGACGACGAAGGGTTGATCACCATGATCTGGCCGCCTTTACCCAATAAGGTGACCGGCGAAAAATCCTTCACCGGATCGTAGGGCAGGCTTTTGTACAAATGTTCATTGGCGGCGTGCGTGGTGTTGGTAGTGATCAGTACCGTATAGCCGTCAGCGGGAGCCCGGGCGCCGGCTTGCGCACCGATCATCGCGCTGGCGCCAGCCCGGTTTTCGATGACCACCGATTGCCCGGTCTGTTCGGTGACGCCTTGACCGATGGCGCGGCCGATCTGGTCGGTGGCGCTGCCTGCGGCAAAGGGCACGATGAACGTGATGGGTTTACTCGGGAAGTTTTGGGCCGCTACCGTCAAGGGCAAGGCAGTGCATAGTGCGGCAATCATGCGTAAAGGGGTCAAGCGCATCGTAGTCTCCGTGTGTTGTTGTTAAGTGGTTTGTGGTGAAACGTGTGTTGCTGCAGAAAGCGGCAGGTGCGTGGACAACAAAGCATTGCCGCAGACACCGCCGAGGTGGGTTAAGGCCCTGGCCAGGCCAGGCCAGGCCACCGGTTATGCCGTCGATAAAGCGTCGCCAGGCACGTCGGGCAGACGTCGCGCCAGTTCTACACTGACCTCGACCGGCAGATCCAGCAGATGAAACGACAGGCTCTTGCCGTGTGTGTCCAGATTCAGTGCGTCGTTCACGCCGCCGTCCAGAACCCCCTCCAGCACGAAATTCATGGCCTGCAGCGTCGGAATCTCATAGCGTGTGACGCGAGTCGGATGGCGATAATCAAACCATTGCGCCACGCGCATGTCCGTGACCTGTTCGACGAGCACGTCGTAGCACGCCTCATCCCAGGCAATCAGGCTGAGATTGGAAATATTGCCCTTGTCGCCAGAGCGGCTGTGCGCCAGCCGATAGAGCGGTACCGAGACCGTGGCGGCGGGCGGGTTGGCAGACAGTATGGAAGTCATTGTTGCGCCTCCAGCATCGTCCAGCCGCTTGCCACTGCATCTCGTGGAATCGTGCAGGACACCATATTCAACCGCGGCCGCAGCGAGGTCCGGACGCCGCCGCCTCCTGCAGGGCCGCAGCAATAGAGCGCAGTCACTTCGCGCAGCAATCGTTCCGCCGTGCTTGCGTCCGTGTGTTCGGCGGCCAATCTCAAGCGCACGTCGCGAGCGTGTCCGAGCGATCGCGCGGACAACATGCCACCGTTGTCGTCTCCCAGAATACTGACCACGCCAATCAAATCCATACGCACTTTCAACGCCGAGCCCAGGCGCTTTTGCACCATGTCCGCCGCGAGACGGGCGCGCGCCTCGGCTTGCACGCCTGCATAGGAAATCTCGGCTTCGGCCAGCCAGCCGCCGCGGTGACATACGTTGACCTTCAGTTCGTCAGGGCGTGGGTGGCCGGTAATGCCTGTGACGGCTACGCGATCGGGGCCAATCGGTTGGACGCGGGCTTGGCTCAAGTCCGCGATGACGTCCGGCGTCAAGTACCGCGCCGGATCATGTACCTCGTAAAGTAATTGTTCTTTTACCGTGCGCGCGTCAACCACGCCTCCGGTGCCGTCAGGCTTCGTAATCACGAACCCGCCATCGGCATCGATCTCTGCGATCGGATAGCCCGCTGTATAGATATCCGGCACGTCTTTGAGCCCTGGCACGCAAAAATAACCGCCTGTGACTTGCGTGCCGCATTCGAGCATATGGCCCGCCATCGTCGCGCGGCCTAATCGCGCCCAATCGTCCTCTGCCCAGCCGTAATGCGCCAAAGCGGGGCCCAAGGTCAATGAGGGGTCCGCCACCCGTCCGGCCACAACAATGTGCGCGCCTTCGCGCAATGCGGCAGCAATCTCATTTGCACCGAGATAAGCCGTCGCGCTGACGACATCCATGCTGTCAAAGGCAGGACCCAGGCGTTCGCGCAACAAGTCATGTTGCGCTGGCGCCGTCAATGCGTCGCCGTGCACGACAGCAATGCGCGGCGCCGGCAGCCCCTGCGCGCGCGCCAGTTCAGCAATTCGACGCGCCGCCGCAGGCGGGTTCGCGGCCCCGAAATTACTGACGATGTGCACGTCGTGCCGCAGGCAGTGTGCCAGGATGGGGTTCAGTAAGTCGTCCAGCAACGGTTCATAGCCGCGTTCCGGATCGGCGTTGCGCGCCAACTGGGCCAGTGCAAGTGTCCGCTCGGCCAGTGTTTCGAAAATCAGCGTGCCCCCACCGCGCGCGGCCAGCGCGTGCACGATGGGCAATGCCCCGTCCGTGCGGTCGCCAGAAAAGCCGGTGGCACAGCCGATCAAAAAGGGTGCAGCCGTCATGTTTGTCCCGGTATGAGTTGTCGTTCTTGTGCGGCCATCGTGCAAAGCAGCGTCGCGATGAGCTGTCGTCGTTGATGACGGTGAGACCATCGCGCCTCTGGCATGGCATGCAGCCGATGGCGCTCACTATAGGTAGGCTTGCTTAATAAGTGAAATAGAAATAAAAGATCGATTCATCCAATATTTCTATGAATCTGTCTACCCGCCAACTTCGCGCATTCGTGGCCCTGGCCGATGAAAAGCATTTCACTCGCGCCGCGCAGCGTTGCCATCTGACCCAGCCGGCGTTCAGTGCGCTCATCCGCACACTGGAGGACGCAGCCGGGGTGCGTCTGTTCGATCGCAACACCCGTAACGTGGAACTGACGGCCGAGGGCAGGGTGATGGATGCGTCCGCGCGTCGATTGTTGGGCGAGCTCGATCTTGTCGTCGAGGATCTGCGCGATTACGCCGCGCGCCGCCGCGGGCACGTCACTATCGCCGCCTTGCCGTCATTGGCCGCCGGGTGGCTGCCAGCGCTATTGGCCCGTTTTCATCAGGACTATCCGGGGATCACCTTGCAATTGCGCGACGCTCTGCTGGATCCGTGCCTGGATATGGTGCAAAGTGGTGCGGCGGATTTCGCCGTCGCGGCGCAACGGGCAGATATGACCGACCTGGAGAGCGAATTTCTCCATGCCGATAGGTTTTTCCTCGTTTGCCGAAAGGATCATCCTTTGGCCGGACGCGATGAGGTCCGTCTGCGTGATCTCGCGCGCTGGCCCTTGATTCAATTGGCGCGCGGCAGCAGCGTGCGCCGCTATCTCGACGAGGCCCTCGGGCCGAAATCGCCCCAGCCCCTGCTCGAAGTCGAGCATCTGGCCACGGTAACCGGGCTGGTCCTGGCCGGTATGGGCATCAGCGTGGTTCCCGCCATGACGCTGTTTCATTTTCAGCGCGACCAGTTGGCGATCAAGCCCCTCGCAGGGAAACCCTTGACACGACCGTTGTACCTCGTGCGCCGCGAAGGCCGCGCCTTGTCGGTCGCTGCCCAAACGCTGTATGACCTGCTGCGAGAGCACGTGAATGAATTGGGAGTTTGATGGCGCCCACATCAAGCCAAATTAGCCAAAAAGCGGCGAACGCCACTATTCTTGTCATATCGCTGTCGACAATGTCCGAGTCAGCCGGGCGGCTCAACGTGGTCCGCCTCGCTTTCGCAAATACCTATTGCCGTTTAAACTTCAATAGTCCAGTATTACGATCGATTATTCTTCAAGGATCCGGCTCATGAGCAAGCAAATCATCCATACCGATGCGGCCCCGGCCGCCGTTGGTCCTTATTCGCAGGCCGTTGCCGTGACCGGTACCAAGACGGTCTATCTGTCTGGCCAGATTGGCCTGGAACCGGGTACGGGCGATCTCGTGTCGGAAAACTTCGACGCTCAGGTGCGCCAGGCTTTTATGAACATGACCGCGGTCATCCAGGAGGCAGGCGGGACGCTGAACGACATCGTCAAATTGACCTTGTTCCTGACTGACCTGAACAAATTCACCGCCGCCAACGCCATCATGGCCGAATTGATCCCGCAGCCGTTCCCGGCCCGTTCGACGGTCGGTGTGGCCAGCCTGCCTAAAGGCGCGCAATTCGAGGTGGAGGCGATTCTGGTTCTGGCCTAAGGCGCCTGATTTTCTCGCATATGCCGGCGACTGCTGCTGCCCGCAATCGTACCGGTGCGCTCAAGCGTGCCGGTGTGGATGCGGCTGCCGATAGCGCGGCCAGCGTGCGGCCCGAAACGAAATCCGGCGCCAAATCGGGGCCGGCCCGGTCGCTGACCGATGTGCAGCGCAAGCTGCATAGCCTCGGCCTGGTCACGCCTAACGACTGTATCTTGCACCTGCCGCTGCGTTACGAGGACGAGACGCGCATTGTTCCGATCGGTTCGCTGCGCCCCGGTGCGCCTGCGCAGGTCGAGGGCGAAATCCTGCGTAGCGAGGTGTTGTTTCGTCCACGCCGCCAGTTGACTGCCGTGATGGCAGACGATAGCGGCGAACTGCAATTGCGCTGGCTGAATTTTTATCCCAGCCAGCAAAAACAACTGACGCCGGGCCGCCGTCTGCGTGCCCGGGGCGAGGTGCGCGGCGGTCTGTTTGGACGCGAGATGGTGCATCCGCGCATGACCAGTGCTGATGCCGCCTTGCCCGAGGCGTTGACCCCGGTTTATCCCAGCACAGAAGGGCTGACCCAGCCTTCATTACGCAAGGCCATTGCCCAGGCCCTCGATCAGGCGGATCTGAGCGATACGCTGCCCGACGAAGCCCTGCAACGTTACACGCTGATGCCGTTTGCGCCAGCCATCCGCCTCTTGCATGCGCCACCGCCTGGCGTATCCGAGCAAGACCTGATCGAACGTGGCCATCCTGCCTGGCACCGCATCAAATTTGACGAATTGCTCGCTCAGCAGTTGTCGCTGGCCGCTGCGCGCGCGGCGAGACGCAGCATTCGGGCTGTGCCATTGCCTCTACAGGCCAGTCCCTCCGACGCTGCCGATTTGGTCGCGCGCCTGTATCGAGCATTGCCATTTACCCTGACCGCGGCACAACAGCGCGTCATCAAGGAAATCTCGGCCGACCTGGCACAGCCGTATCCGATGCATCGTCTATTGCAGGGCGATGTCGGCAGCGGCAAGACCGTGGTCGCCGCTGTCGCAGCCGCTCAGGCCATTGCCTGCGGCGCTCAGGTGGCATTGATGGCGCCCACAGAAATCCTGGCTGAACAGCATTTCCATAAGCTGGTGTCATGGCTGCAGCCTTTGGGTGTGAACGTCGCATGGCTGAGCGGCAGCCAGACGGCAAAGGCCCGGCGCGAATCCGCCGCCGGCGCGGCCGACGGCAGTATTCAACTGTTGGTCGGCACACAGGCGCTGATTCAGGATCATGTCGAGTTTCAGCGTCTAGGTCTGTCTATCGTGGATGAGCAGCATCGCTTTGGCGTGGGTCAGCGATTGGCCTTGACGCGTAAAGGCGAGGTCTCGCCTGATCAAGCAGAACAGATTCCCACGATCCCGCATCAGCTCAACATGAGCGCTACGCCGATTCCGCGTACCTTGGCGATGACTTTTTTTGCCGATCTGGACGTATCCGTCATTGACGAGCTGCCGCCAGGCCGCACGCCTGTGGTGACCAAGCTCGTGTCCGACAATCGCCGCGAGGAGGTCATCGCGCATATCGCCAACGCTGTACGTCAGGGGCAGCAGGCGTATTGGGTCTGCCCGCTGGTCGAGGAAAGCGAAGCTCTGCAACTGCAAACCGCTGTCGACACGTACGACGCCATGTGCGCGGATCTGCCCGACTTGCGGATTGGCATGGTGCATGGCCGCCTGGCGCAAACCGAAAAGGCCGCGGTCATGCAGGCCTTTCGCGATGGCGATATCGATTTGCTCGTGGCCACGACCGTCATCGAGGTCGGTGTGGACGTGCCCAAGGCATCGCTCATGGTGATCGAACACGCCGAGCGTTTTGGCTTGGCGCAATTGCATCAGTTACGTGGCCGGGTAGGGCGGGGCAGTGCCGAGTCCGTTTGCGTGCTGCTCTATCAGACGCCGCTGTCGCAGATTGCGCGCCAACGGCTGCGGGCCATGTTCGAGACCAATGACGGTTTCGAAATCGCGCGCCGCGATCTGGAACTGCGTGGCCCGGGCGAGTTTCTCGGCACGCGCCAATCGGGTATGGCGCTCTTGCGATTTGCCGATCTCGAAAGCGATGTCGGTATTGCCGAGCAGGCGCGCGAGGCCGCCGCATGGCTGCGTGCCGATCATCCCGACGCGGTGGCGGCGCACTTGGCACGCTGGATGCGTGGACGCGAAGACTTTCTGCGGACCTGAGCCTACCTATGCAAATCCTTTGCGCCATGCAATCTTTCATGCTTCGCTTTTGTCGGCTGGCCCGCCTCAGGGCAAACATCGCCCCTTTCCTTCCCGGTACGAATGCCGCGGTTTCCCGGAGCAGAAGATGACTCTGACTGAACTCAAATACATCGTCGCCGTCGCACGCGAACGGCATTTTGGCCGTGCGGCCGAAGCCTGCTTCGTGAGTCAGCCCACCTTGTCCGTGGCGATTCGCAAACTGGAGGATGAGTTGGGCGTGACGCTGTTCGAACGTGGTGGCGTCGAAGTCGGCGTGACCGCTATCGGTCAGCGCATCGTGACCCAGGCGCAAAAGGTGCTCGAGGAAAGTGCCAGCATCAAGGAAATCGCCCGTCAAGGCCATGATCCGCTGGCCGGGCCGCTGCGCGTCGGCGTGATTCACACGATCGGGCCGTATCTGTTGCCGCATCTGGTGCCGACGCAGATTGCCCGTACGCCGCAGATGCCATTACTGCTGCAAGAAAACTTTACCTTGCGTCTCGTCGAGCTGCTGCGGCAAGGGGAAATCGATTGCGCCATCATGGCATTGCCTTTGCCCGAGGCGGGGTTGATCACGCAACCGCTTTACGATGAACCCTTTATCGTCGCGGTGCCGCGCGATCATGAGTGGGCCGACCGAGAAGCCATCAGTTCCGAAGACCTGAAACAGCAGACCATGCTGCTGCTGGGCACGGGCCACTGTTTCCGCGATCAGGTCTTGGAAGTCTGCCCCGAACTCTCGCGCTTTTCTGCCGCGAGCGACGGTATTCAGCGGACTTTTGAGGGATCGTCGTTAGAGACCATCCGTCATATGGTCGCGGCCGGCATAGGCGTGACCGTCCTGCCGGTGACCGCCATTCCTGAATCCCCGCCGCCCAAAGCACTATTGCGCTATTTGCCTTTTGAGGGTCGTCCGCCAGAGCGGCGCGTGGTGCTGGCGTGGCGCCGCAGTTTCCCGCGTCTGGCCGCCATCGAAGCGCTGGCCCAAGCCGTCTACGAATGTGGATTGCCGGGCGTGACCATGTTGGATCACGAGACTGCGGTAGAAAGTTGATATTTTTCAGTTTTGCGAGAGCTTGAGCAGGGCTCTCAGGCTATAAACAATCTATATCAATCCAGTGGTATTCTTATTCCGTCTACAACCTGCACGAGGAGCACTACATGGCAAAGTCCAAAGCAAGTAGTACCGCCGCTGTTCGCATCAATATCGGCATTTCGGACAAAGACCGCGAGGCAATCGCGGCCGAGCTCTCCAAGGTGCTGGCAGATTCCTACACGCTGTATCTGATGACCCACAATTTCCACTGGAACGTTACGGGCCCGCTGTTCAACACGCTGCATCAGATGTTCATGACGCAGTATTCCGAGGAATGGGCTGCGCTGGACGATATCGCCGAGCGTATTCGTGCGTTGGGCGTCCATGCGCCGGGCACCTATCGCGAGTTCGCCAAGCTGTCTTCTATTTCCGAGCCGGCCGACGTGCCCAATGCTCTGGAGATGGTACGCCTGCTGGTCAAAGGCAACGAAGCCGTCTCGAAAACCGCTCGCGCCGCCTTTGACAAGGCCGACAGCGCCAACGATCAGCCCACCGCTGACTTGTTGACCCAACGCATGGACATCCACGAAAAGAACGCCTGGATGTTGCGCAGCTTGCTCGAGTAATCGTGATCTTGCGTTCCATAGTCAATGACGCCGGCTTCTCACCAGAGAGGCCGGTGTCGTTTTGATTCATGCCATCGCGTGATTGCTCTGGCGCCTTTTGTCCTTTACCCATCTACTCGTCTGCATGACTCAATCATCCGGCTTATCCGCTAATGTTCCCGCGTCTGTCCTGATCACCGGTGCGACAGGGGGGATCGGTGGCGCATTGGCGCTGGAATACGCCCGTGCCGGTACAAAGACATTGATCCTGCAGGGGCGCAATCGTCAGCGCCTGGATGAGTTGGCTCAGGATTGCGGCGCCATGGGCGTGCGCGTGATCGTGCACGAACTGGATGTACGGGACCACGACGCGCTGCGGCAGTGGCTGATGCAGATCGGTCAAACCGAAGCCCCCGATCTGGTGATCGCCAACGCCGGCGTCAACATTAATACCGGCCCCCAACAACAGAGTGAAAGCTGGGACGATATGCATCGTCTTTTCGATGTCAATATCAAGGCCGCCATGGCCACCCTGCATGCCAGTTTGCCGGCGATGCTGGCGCGTCGTAGTGGGCAGATTGCCTTGATCAGCTCGCTCGCTGCGTGGCGGGGCCTTCCCGAGACCCCTAGCTACAGCGCCAGCAAAGCGGCTGTCAAAGTCTACGGCGAGGCGATGCGCGATCTCTTGGCCGGGCAGGGGGTCAAGGTCAATGTCATCATGCCCGGCTACGTCGAATCGCAAATGTGCTTCGACATGCCCGGCCCCAAACCCTTTTTGTGGCCTGCCGCCAAGGCGGCTCGCGTCATCCGGCGGGGCCTCACCCGCAACCGCGCGCGCATCAGTTTTCCGTTTCCCCTGAATTTGGGCTGTTTTCTGCTGTCCATTATCCATCCGGCTGTGTCGGGGTGGATACTTCAACGGTTGGGCTATCGCGGCTGACGCTCGCCCGTGTAGGGTTTCGGCCTAGTGCGCGCCATCTGGCGTGCGAGAGCGCCGGTAACGCGGAATTGGTACACTATCCGGTTTAGCCTCGCGCTTTTCGCGGGCGTCTTCCCCTATACAAAGCCGTGATATCTACCGCCAATCTCACTATCCAATTCGGTCCCAAACCCCTTTTCGAGAACGTCAGTGTCAAGTTCGGGGAAGGCAACCGCTATGGTTTGATCGGGGCCAACGGCTCGGGCAAGTCGACCTTTATGAAAATCATCGGCGGCGACCTGGAGTCGTCCGCAGGTAACGTTTCGCTCGAACCCGGCGTGCGCCTGGGCAAGCTGCGCCAGGATCAGTTTGCTTTCGAAGACCTGCGCGTCTTGGACGTCGTCATGATGGGCCATACCGAAATGTGGGCCGCCATGACCGAGCGCGATGCGATCTACGCGAATCCTGAGGCGACCGAGGACGATTACATGCGTGCGGCCGAGCTCGAGGCCAAGTTCGCCGAGTACGATGGCTACACCGCCGAGGCGCGCGCGGGCGAACTGCTATTGGGCCTGGAATTCGCGGTAGACCAGCATCAACTGCCCATGCGCGAGATCGCGCCGGGCTGGAAACTGCGTGTGCTGCTGGCGCAGGCGCTGTTCTCGAATCCTGACGTGCTGCTGCTCGACGAACCGACCAACAACCTGGATATCAACACGATCCGCTGGCTGGAAAATGTGCTCAACGGCTATCAGAGCACGATGATCATCATCAGTCACGATCGTCACTTCCTGAACCAGGTCTGCACTCACATGGCCGACCTGGATTATGGCGAGATCCGCATTTATCCGGGTAACTATGACGACTATATGCTGGCCTCGACCCAGGCGCGCGAGCGTTTGGTCGCCAACAATGCCAAGGCCAAAGAGCGTGTGGCCGAACTGCAGGACTTTGTGCGCCGCTTTGCCGCCAACAAGTCCAAGTCCCGCCAGGCCACCTCGCGTCTGAAGCAGATTGACCGTATCAAGGCCGAACAGGTCGTGGTCAAACCTTCGTCGCGCCAAAACCCCTACATTCGATTCGAGCAGAACAAGGTCATGCACCGCTTGGCGGCGACCATTGAAAAGCTCTCCAAGTCCTACGATGCGCCGGTCATCCGCGATTTCTCCGCGATGATCGACGCAGGCGAAAAGATTGCGATTATCGGCGCGAACGGTGTGGGTAAAACGACGCTGTTGCGCATGTTGGCAGGCGATCTGGCAGCGGATTCGGGCTCGCTGAAATGGTCGGATAACGCCGATCTCGGCTACATGGCGCAGGACGTGTCCGATCAATTCCAACAAACGGATATCAATTTGTTTGATTGGATGAGCGACTACCGCCAACCAGGCGATGACGATCAATCCATTCGCTCCGTGCTGGGCCGCTTGCTGTTTTCGGCGGATGATTTGCCCAAAGCGCCCAAGGTCTTGTCAGGCGGCGAAAAAAACCGCATGACTTTTGGCCGCTTGATGCTGGGTCGCCATAACGTAATGCTGCTCGACGAGCCCACCAACCACTTGGATATGGAATCCATCGAGTCGTTGCAGTTCGCGCTCGAGAAATACCAGGGCACCCTGATTTTTGTGTCGCACGATCGCGAGTTCGTGTCTGGCCTGGCGACACGCATCATCGAAGTCCTGCCTGATGGCGAGATCGTCGACTACCGTGGCGGCTACGAGGACTACCTGTCCTCGCGTGGCATCGAGGGCTGATCCCGCGCCGGGAACACCGCCGAGGACATACCGCAGCACTCTAAAAAGAGAACCCCGCGCCTGGATTCGCTATCCAGGCGCGGGGTTCTTTATATCGTCGTTTTCTCGTGACAGTATTTACGCAGCGAGTTGTTGGGGCTGACTCCAGTACGAGTAGGTGCGCAGCACATGCAGCTCTAGCACTGCAGGACCTTGGGCAGCATGCAACGTGGCCGGAATAACCGCCGTGCCCGTTGTCCAGCGCATCGCGACGCCGTGTACGTCCTGCAGGCCTTGCAGGCCGCGCAGGCGATCATCACGCAGGTCGATCTCACGACGTCCAGCAGCATCCTCGATGGTGATGCGAGCCAGTCCAACGCCTACGCGGCGCAAGTCTCGGCGCGCATGCACCGCGGTGTCGCGTACGATGGACGAGCGAGAAAGGATGCGTACGTCACTGGCTTGAACGCCTGCCGGCAACACAAAGCGCTTGACGCCTTCGGCCTGATCGGTGGCCTCGGGACGAATTTCCCGACCGTCGACTTCGATACGCAGGTCTGGATCAGACACGCGTTTCGCTTTTGTCAACGCTTCGGCACGTTTGAGCAAATGCTTGCGGATCGCTTCGGCTTTCGGACCATTGCGCACGATTTCCATGCCTTCGATCTCTTGACGGCCCTCGGGAGGGCCAAAGTCCGCTTGCATTGTCACTACGTTCACGTTCTGGAACATCGAGCGATTGCCGGTATCTACATAGGATTCAGCCGCGGCGCCCTCGGCCAGCAGGATATCGAAGCGATCCAATTCCACGTGGAAATATTCGAACGAACGGCGCGAAAAATCCTGAGTAATGGTCTGGCCGTTCACCAACAGCATCGCGGGGATCAGCTGGCCGTTGAAGTACATATGGTGATAGGGCGAAATGTACAGATCGCGTGTCGGCACATTGGGTGCCAGTGCCCCTGCCGCGATGCGCACGGGGTAGGCACGAATCGCCTGGTCGGCCGGGATACGGCTGGCGTGCATTTTGCGGTATCCCAGCCATTTCACGGTCGCAACACGGCCACTGGCGGTCAAGACGCTGTCGCCAGGCTGCAGATCTTGTACGGGTTTCTGGCCTTCGGGGGTGGCAATCAGTGTGTCGCGCAAATAGCACGCGACGACAAAGGTGCCGTTCTGCATTTGGTAATCCAATCCGGGGGTATAACCCTGGGGCAGAGCGAACTTGACCTGTACTTGGCCATCCTTGCTCAGTTGTAGAAAACTGCCCGCGGGCGTGGAGACGAACTCATAGCCGTCGGGCACGCTGAATGTCCCGTCGCCATTGTCGATCTCCAGAAGGATCTTGTCGCCCACCTGCAAATTGGTAATAGCAGGATTCATCGAGTTATCCAGCGCCGAGGGGATGACGAATTTGAGTACAGACTCGCTCAGATCACCCGGGTTGCCCTCACCACCGGTGCCTTGGAAGTGGAACGTGGTGGAGTTCAGCGCCGACGTCTGGCCGGCCTGGACGATGTAGGTCATCGACGACTGGTGGTCAATCTCGTACTTGATGGTCTGGTTATCTTTGAGCGTGACGCCGGTGATCGTGAGATCCGCCCCCTGTTCGGAGGCAACGACGTTGGGCGCAGAGCTGTCGCTGCCGGTGGCGTCAACCACGAGGTCGATATCCAGAGATTCGACGGTGAGCTGGGAGCCGCTTATCACCTTCAGGTCGACGGTGTCGCCGTTCTGAACATTTTCCGGGTTGCTCGGAGAGAGGGTCTTTGTCTCGTCGGACAACGTGATGCTGTGGGTAGTCATAACCAAGGGTTCCAATTAATGATAGGCACTGAAATAGGCGTAAAGCGTCCCCTTGAGCGGCGCTAGCCGTTCAATCGTTAAAGGACGAAAAGGAGACGTGATCGCGGGACAGCAGTCGATCGGGCGGGTCAGTGGGGCGATAGCATTGGTCTTTCTCCCATATGGAAAGCTTTGCTCAAGGACGGAATGGCCCCCATGGCTCGCCCGTAGGCATGTCGTGCCGGTCAAATGGGAGCTTTATGGCACACGATGCATCGATAATACCGAATTAATGGACTTGTTTTAATATTTAATGAAATAAAAAGACATTATTCGATATTGGTCCGATTTTCATGTGAGTGTCAGCATGGTGTAAGTTTGTCCCGAGCGATTTCCTACCAGGCCAACGTACGCTGTCGATGAACGCTGTTTATAGCTAAAAGTAATTTATCAATTATGAAAATATAGTTTGAGTTCATATAACGAATTGTTAGATTAGGAGCTACTTACCCTACGCCTGCGTTGCACGAGCCTGTCTATGAATCTGACCTTCGATCACGTCCACAAGAACTTCGGCGCTTTGCATGTCGTCGACGGCTTTTCCAGCGAGTTCAGAACGGGCGAGTTGGTGGCGTTGGTCGGCCCCTCAGGCTGCGGCAAATCCACGCTGTTGCACATGGCTGCAGGACTGGAATCCCCGACCCAAGGCCAAGTCTTGGCCGACGGCAAAGCCATCGCCGGGCCGCATCCCAGCCGCACGCTGGTATTTCAAGAGCACGCCTTATATCCGTGGCTGACGCTGCGCGACAATGTGTCGTTGGCGCTCGAGTTTCAAAACATCCCGAAAGCCGAGGCGCGTGACAAGGCCGTGGCCTGGTTGGCGCGCGTCGGGTTGGCGGGATTCGAAAACTACTATCCGCAACAGGTCTCCGGCGGCATGCGCCAGCGTGCCGCATTGGCTCGCGCGTTCATTGCGCAGCCTCAAACCATGCTGATGGACGAGCCCTTTGGCGCGCTGGATGCCTTGACGCGGCTGAGTCTGCAAGACGTTTTGCGGCAGTTGATCAAACAGGAAAAACCCACGGTCCTGCTGGTGACCCACGATGTGGATGAGGCGTTGTTCCTGGCCGACCGTATTGTGGTGTTCAGCCCGCGCCCGGCGCGCGTGCTGCGCGAATTCAATCTGACGCAGCGGCGCAAGACCCATGACCTGTCGGACCTGGCTGCAGAAAAACGCGAAATCCTGAGCCTGCTGGGCATCCAGGTCGCCGAAAGCGCCGACGACAACGGGGGCGATATCGCGTTGGCAGCCTGATGTCATACGTCTGTTCAGACGTGACGTGTCATTCGAATTTATCAATACCTATACCCCAATCCGGGAGCACAAATGAGATTGAAGCAATGGTTGTCCTTGCCGCTGGTCGCGGCGTTGGTGGCGGCGGCTCCGGCGCTGGCCGCTGAGAAATTGCGTGTGGGCTATCTACGTGTGATGGACGACGCGCAGGCCATCGTTGCCCAAGAAGGAGAGTTCTACAAAAAGGCGGGTCTGGACACCGAACTGATCGAGTTCAAATCAGGCACTGACCTGATCAAAGCCATTGTGGGCGGCCAGGCCGATATCGGCGTATTGGGCTTTACCAACGCGGTGGCTTGGGCGTCAAAGGGAGCAGACCTGAAGGTCGTCGGTGGCGCACAGCAGGGCTATCATTCGCTTGTCGTCCGCGATGATGCGGGCATCGACAAGATCGCGGACCTCAAAGGTAAAACGCTGGCCTCGCAAAAAGAGGGCAGTACGGCCGACGTGGTGTTGAAAGGCGTCGTGTTGAAAGAGGGTAATCTGCAACCCACGGATGTCGACATCATGGGCGTGAGCCCTGCTGTAGCCGTGCAATCGTTGGTAGGCAAGCGCGTGGACGCTGCCTTCTTGTTCGAGCCCTATGATCGCATTGCGCAACTGGTTGCTCCGGTCAAACAGATCTACGAAGTGGGCGAATCGTGGCCGTTCCCGTGCATGGTCGTGATTACCTCGGGGGATGTACTCGAAAAACGCAAAGATGATGTCTGGAAAGCATTGGATGCACAGAAAGCGGCGATCGATCTGCTGAAAGACCATCCGGAGCAAGCCTCCAAGCTGATTGCGTCATACTTCATCGCCGAGCCCACCTTGAAAACGCTGAAACAAGGCGAGCTGCCGCGCGAAACCGTCATCACCGACGCGATCAAGACACAGGTCTTTACTGCCAAGCTGACCGACAAGGACGCAGCCCGCATGCAGGAGATTGCGGATATTCTGCAAGCTCAGGGGTCGCTGAAGACGCGTGACGGCAAGCCGTACGACGTGTCCAGCATCATCGATCTATCCTGGCAAGAGGCTCGCAAGCTTTGACCTCATCGACTCGTGTAACGGGACTGCGCAAGCACCTCGCGGGGGTGCTTGGCGTAGTCTTCATTTTGTTCTTGTGGCAGGCAGCTGCGTGGGCGCTGCCAGACTTTCTGATGCCGGGCGTGCCGGCCGTCGTTGAGCGCTTGTTCAATGAGCTGGGCGAGTCGTCTTTTCATCAGAGTCTGGTGGGCACGCTGGGACGCCTGGGGGCAGGCTATGGGCTGGCCTTGCTGGCCGGGGTGGGTTTTGGCTTGATCGCGGCGGTGCTGTATTTTTTTCGCGAAGTCCTGCGCAGCGCCATCGTCATTTTGCAGTCGATTCCGTCTATTGCCTGGGTGCCGTTGTTCCTGATCGTGATGGGTTTTGGCAGTGCGCCGATTATCATTGTCGTGGCGCTGGCGGCGTTTTTCCCGGCGGCGCTCAGCGTGATGAACGCGACAGAATCCGTGCAGCGTGTCCACGTGTCGGCTGCGCGTGTGATGGGGGCCACCCCGTGGGGCCTGATCAAGCGCGTGTATCTGCCTGCGGTCATGCCTGAATTGATTACCGGCGCGCAGCTCGCATTCGGTAATGCCTGGCGCGCCCTGATTTCGGCGGAAATGCTGATTGGTTTCGGCAAAGGCCTGGGGCGTTCGCTGGCCTATTCGGGCGAGATCGCCGATATGACGGGCGTGATGGCCAATATCCTGGTTATTGCGATCCTCGCTGCACTGATTGATCAATTCGTACTCGAAAACCTCAAACATCGCTTGTTGCGTTATCAGTACGTATAAAGGGAGAGGGCGGGCAGTGGCCCGCTCGCATCTGGGCTCATGAAGGCATGGAGTGTTCTTTCTCGCGCAGGCCGTTGTGCGCAGGTGGCTGCGCTATGGGGGCCGATGATTGCCTGTTTATGGGTGCCGATGATCGCCTCCGCTCAGACTGCCAGTGCGGCTTCATCGCAGTCGGAGGATGCTTTTTCCAGGGCACGCGTGCGAGGTAGCTTGGTCGTGGGCGTGCCTTATCTGGCGCCCGAGCCTGCCGCTGGCGCGAAGGTTCGTACCCCCGAGCGTCTGGACACGGTGATGGCCGATCGTCTGGGTCAGCAGCTGGGGCTGCCCGTAAAAGTCGTACAAGTCGATCCCGCGCGGCGGTTATCGGCGTTGGCCGATGGCGAGGTGGACGTGCTGATTGCTGATCGCGTAGCCGATCCGGGCGCGGCAAAGCGTTCCGGGGACCTTCAAGCGGCTGCGAGTAGTGCGATGTCGAGCACACAGTCGGCCGAGTCAAGCCTGAATCCCGCGACATCAGACGGTGCGGGCTCGACCGCTATCTCCACAGGCTATGCTGCCCGGCCAAAGGCCATCATCCGCAGCGATACCAAGCTGCGCCACTGGCCAGACGTCAAAGGGCTGACCGTTTGTATGGCTAGCGCCGCTTTCCAAGCCCAGGCGCTAGCAACCCAGTGGGGAGCGACGGTGCGGCCATACCGTGTGCCGTCAGATGCCTTGGTCGCGGTGCGAGAGGGGGGCTGCGACGTCGGGCTCATTGATGACCTTGCGTGGGCTCCGCTCATGAAATTTCCCGAATGGAAGAAATTTTCTTCTACGCTGAACGAAGCGGGCCCGCGTGTTGAGCGCGTCTGGTTAGTAGCCGCGAATGATCGCGCCACAACAGCCTGGCTGACCGATGCTATGCAGCAATGGCGCCGTGAAGGTGTCGTCCGGGGCATGGTCGACAAATGGGCGCGCGACGTCGCATTCGATGTCTATCTGGATCAAGAGGTCCCAGACTGCCACGGTTGAAAAGCGGCGCGGTGGAAGAGGGTGGCGGCAGCGTTGTCATGGGCCTTGTTGGTGTCCGCAACGAATGAACGGACGATCATGAGCAGATCGCACGAGTATTTCGTGGGTTAAGCCGCATCCTCCAACGGCACACACGGCTCCCGATCATGCTCGTCTACAATTGCGGCCCATGAGCGATACCTTAAGCGCGCCTTGCGCCCACGAAGAGGACATCAAAAAAAGCCGTTTCGCGGCCTACGCTGCTCCCGTGACCAGCGTCAGCGAAGCGATGGATTTTTTTGCAGAGCATAGCGATCCGGCAGCCACTCACAACTGCTGGGCCTATCGCATTGGTCAGGCCTACCGATTCAACGACGACGGAGAGCCGAGCGGCACTGCTGGCCGGCCTATTTTGCAGGCCATCGAAGGTCAGGATCTCGACCGTGTCGCGGTTCTGGTCGTGCGCTGGTTCGGCGGTATCAAACTCGGCGCGGGCGGTCTGGTGCGTGCCTACAGCGGCTGCGCAGCGCAGTGTTTGCGCTTGGGGCTGCGAACGCCGATCATCGCAACCAGTACGGTCACCTGCCGGTGCAATTACGCAGAGTTGCCGTTGATGAAGGCGCGTATCAGCCAAGCGGGTGCAACGATCGACGCGGAACAATTCGATGGCGACGGCGCAATGCTGACGCTGATCGTGCCTTGCGCTGTCTTGGATGAGTTGGCACGCACCGTCGGGGATATCACTCGCGGCCAATCCCAATGGCAAGTGGCATGACGATGGTGCGGGGCGCTGTCGCTGTTGCGATGCGCAGCGATTGATTCGCTGCGCATGGGGGCATCAGAAACGATACTTCGCGGTCACATTGCCTCCGGTTTCGTGATAGCCCGCATTGCCTTGATTGTGGAACAGCTCGACGTTGAGCGACACGTGGCGGTTCATGTCGCCCTGTACGCCCAGTTTGACTTGGCCGATATTGCGTCCGCTGTTCATGGCTGCATCGACGTTGTCCATTTTCACGCCATAACCTTTGTTTGCATGCAGCCAATTGGTTTCGATATGCGGTGTGATGACGGAGGTCAGGCCAATCGTAATGTGTGCGGCAGCGCGTACCCCTAGCGCCGTTTGCACACGTGAGCCGTTCATGAAATCGACATTGGTGCCATCGGCCTGGCGGAAGTTCTCGCTGCGCACATTCTGGTACATGACCTGTGCATGGGGTTGCAGCACATACTTCACGTTATTGCGGTCGGCCAGTGGGATGTTGTAGCCCAGCTCCAGCGATGCGGTCATGCCCTTGGAGTCGTATTTTTCAGCCGGCAGGTCGCCACCTTTGACGCGATTGTCGAACTGGTTCCACAACAGCGAGCTATCGGCGTAGAAACCGTGCTGGGTAGCGACGTCCTTGTGATAAGTGCCGTACAGGCCGACACTGTAGCCATTGACTTTGCCCTTGGTGGAATAGTCAAAGCCGTTCGCTTGGGTATGACCGCTGTAGTGGCCATAGCCGCCCATGATGCCGATCGTGAATTGATCGCGAGCATTGGTCGATTGCACCAGCATGTCGACACCCATCATGACAGTGCTTTTGTCGCCGGCGGTACGCAGTTCACCCGTGGTGTCTTTCAGGTGGCCGCGCGAGCCGCTGTAGCGGATCCATGCGCTGCCTTGATGGGCGCTGGATTCACCCTGGTAATAGCTGCCTAGACGATCGTTCAGATTCATCTGGAACATCGTATTGGCTGCCCAGGCGTTGCTCATGTACGAGCCTGCCGCCGGGCGGATGGTGGCGCTGCGAGTGGATAACGATTCTTCCAGCCAGCTGACAAGTTTTTGCAGTTCATCCCAGTACTGAGCTTGTTCGGAGTCTGACGTCTCTGTCTTTTGATTGCTGTCGTCCGATGTATCGAGAATTTTGCTATCCGTGCTGGGTTTGCCTGTTTCCTGGTCGTCTTCGCCTGGCGTGACGCGGGATTCATTGGTGGGGTTCGCTGGGTTGGGGCTTTGAATAGCCGATCGTGGCTCGCCGCCATCCTCGTTCGTCGACCCGGGCGTGTCTGTCTCCGACGCCGTGTCGTCGTCCTCTTTGACCTTGTCTGTATCGAGACCATCATTTTTTACCGCGTCCTGCCCGGACTGCTGTGTTTCTTCCTTTGCACTCCATAGCTTATTCAACATCCCAGACTGATAAAGCCCTGCCCCAGCCAAATAAGCGGCGCCAGCAGCCGTGGTGACACTTCCCGGAGTAATAACTGCGCCAACGTTATAATCACCCGGCCTGCGGGGAGCCTGGGCGGGAGCCGCATCATTATGGCGAGCGTATTGGATGTAACGGGTTACGAAATACGTGGTAACGGCAGCGGTAATAGTGCCGATAGCGGTACCCATCTTGCCAGAGGTAAAATAATTCAAATAGGAATCGGATGAACCACGGTTCTGATCCTGTTTTATAGCTTGATGTTGATGGGAGCGATTGGTGTCTGCTACTGCAGTCGGCACCAGCGATGCAAGGGCTAAACCGAGTACGGTCGCCGAGAAGGTTTTAGCGCTGCGGTTTTTCGTCAAGTTCGACGACACGACACGATCATGCTTGCGGCGGATAGATGAGGGTGTAGAAAGTTTGTTCATGTACTTGTCTCCTTTACTGTCAAAAGAGATAAGTACTACCCACATACGCTGGCAAGGTTTTACCGCTGAGATTCTCCCGTAAATCGGACACAAAGCACTGCCGCGATCAGATTTTCGTTCATTCTGACGCGCATAAAAAATGCCTGCATTATAGGGATGTAGACCGGGAATGGCGGCAGGTGCTTGACGATGGTGCGGATTGCTATATGCAGCGGTTGATTCGCTGCGCATGGCGGCATCAGAAACGATACTTCGCGGTCACATTGCCTCCGGTTTCGTGATAGCCCGCATTGCCTTGATTGTGGAACAGCTCGACGTTGAGCGACACGTGGCGGTTCATGTCGCCCTGTACGCCCAGTTTGACTTGGCCGATATTGCGCCCGCTGTTCATGGCTGCATCGACGTTGTCCATTTTCACGCCATAACCTTTGTTTGCATGCAGCCAATTGGCTTCGATGTGCGGTGTGATGACGGAGGTCAGGCCAGTCGTAATGTGTGCGGCAGCGCGTACGCCTAGGGCCGTTTGCACATGTGAGCCGTTCATGAAATCGACATTGGTGCCATCGACCTGACGGAAGTTCTCGCTGCGCACATTCTGGTACATGACCTGTGCGTGGGGTTGCAGCACATACTTCACGTTATTGCGGTCGGCCAGCGGGATGTTGTAGCCCAGCTCCAGCGACGCGGTCATGCCCTTGGCGTCGTATTTTTCAGCCGGCAGGTCGCCACCTTTGACGCGATTGTCGAACTGGTTCCACAACAGCGAGCTATCGGCGTAGAAACCGTGCTGGGTAGCGACGTCCTTTTGGTAGGTGCCGTACAGACCGACACTGTAGCCATTGACTTTGCCCTTGGTGGAATAGTCAAAGCCGTTCGCTTGGGTATGACCGCTGTAGTGGCCATAGCCGCCCATGATGCCGATCGTGAATTGATCGCGAGCATTGGTCGATTGCACCAGCATGTCGACACCCATCATGACGGTGCTTTTGTCGCCGGCGGTACGCAGTTCACCCGTGGTGTCTTTCAGGTGGCCGCGCGAGCCGCTGTAGCGGATCCATGCGCTGCCTTGATGGGGGCTGGTTTCACCCTGGTAATAGCTGCCTAGACGATCGTTCAGATTCATCTGGAACATCGTATTGGCCGCCCAGGCGTTGCTCATGTACGAGCCTGCCGCCGGGCGGATGGCGGTGTTGCCGACGGAGGGCTGTGCTTTCAGTATGGCGACAGGCGCTTGTACTTCCCCAATGGACTGGACCTGCTCGGCGTCCGGCGTCTCGGTATTCAGATCGCCTTTCTGCTCAGGCTCTGGCGTCTCGGTATCCCGATCGCGTTCATCCGGTGTGGCGGGGTTCTGATTAACTGTGTCTGGCGTGACGTTGGTCCGATTGGCTGAGTTCAGGATGCTGGTGTCCTGATTGTCGGAGTTTGGTTCGCCGGCATTCTGCTCCCCCGAGCCCGTCGGACCGGATGGGTTACCCGGCTCCGCGTGGCTCTGAGACGTCTTATCGTCGACCTCTTGCACGTTATTCACCGACACCACGGCGTCGGTGCCAGAATGTTGAACAGCCGTTTCGTCGACGTTTTTCTCTATCTTTGGCGTTGAGGTTTCCCGAGGTTCACGGGACTCTGCTGGTGATGTTGCTTCACTCGAGCTCCATAGATATTCTTTTGCTTTCGCCAATCCGTGATATGCAGACTGTGTGGCGCTCACCAAGGCGCCGTATGTCGAATCTTTTGCCTGTACCAACGTGTCATACGCGGAACTCTTTGCGTTGCCCAACATGTCGTACGCGGAGGCTTTTGCGTTGTCTAACATGTCATGCGCAGAATGTGCTGCGTCCTCTAACACGTCCAGTGTTGCGGTCCTTGCTTCTGATTGCGTTGCTAAGCAATAAACTCCAACAGCGATCAGAGCGGCCGTGATGGCCATCCCTTTATGATCGTAGAGCGCACCGCCAACCCATTGCGCACTGTCAACGACAGTGCGTATTACGCCACCCCCATTAGGGGCAGCATTGGCCGCTTGCGGATGCAGTCCCGGTGCGACGGCAACGGGGCGAGGGGGAGCGAGTGGAAGGAATTCGTTGACACCGTCGAGGCCTGGCACATTGAGATTGACGCCACCGGCAGGTCGGGCATAGCCCCCTTGGGGTAGCGGATTGTGGACGGGGGCACTGGCTCCTTGGAGGGGAGGAACGTTACCAGTAACGTCAGCGGCATCGGCTGAAACCGTTAGCGATGCGAGTGCCAAGCTCAATATAGTTGCCGAGCGCGTTTTGCCCCTGCACGTCCTCGCCCAACTGGACGAGATAAGACGTTCACTGTCGTGACGGTGCGGTGCACGAACTAAACTGTTGTCCATGTCACGTACTTCCTTCTTAAAGGCAAGTAGGTAACATCCAACGTTGTCGATCGTTCTGTTCTTGCCGCGAACCTTCGTGAAATCGGACCCAGCGATGTGCTGACACAGTCGCGGTAACTGCGTCAGCGGTGAGGCTCCTTACGGCTGCTTATCGTCTCCCGCATCTTGGGCGGCAGCGATATCCTGATGCACTTTCTCCATATCCAGGCCCTTGACCTTTTCCAGCAGTTCGCCCAGTTGTCCAGCCGATAACGCGCCGGGTTGAGAGAACAGCAGGACCTGTTCGCGAAATACCATCAGGGTCGGGATGGAACGGATGCCCAACGCGCCGGCGAGCTCTTGTTCGACGTCCGTGTTGACCTTGGCGAAAGTCACATCCGGATGTTGTTCTGCAGCTTGTTCGAATACCGGCGCAAAGCCGCGGCAAGGGCCACACCAAGGAGCCCAAAAATCGACAATCACAGTATTGTCGGGCGTGATCGACTCTTGGAAAGAGGCTTGTGTGAGTTCGATGAGATTGCTCATAGGGTGCTCCGATTGACCTTGCTTTCAGTGTGCACAAACAAGGTTGTGTGTAGGAAGTCCACGTTCTTCAGAGCGTGGGGCGGCCAGCTTGGTATGGTTGCCTGGACTTGTTCAGGAGGCGTCGCCTTGGCTTTTCAATGACGCCAAAATTTCATAGGAACGCAGGCGGTCTTCGTGACGATAGAAGTCCGAAACGATCATGACTTCGTCGGCCTCTGTGCGCGCGATCAATGATTCGAGACCTTGCTTGACGGTTTCCGGGCCGCCTACGATAGAGGCCGCCAGTTTTTGATGCACCGCTTGCTGTTCCCATTCGTTCCACAGCCCGTCCATGCTTTCAACGGGCGGCTGCAATTGCAGGCGGTTGCCGCGGATCAGGGACAGGAACTTCATTTGTTGCGTAGTGGACAACATGCGCGCCTGTTCGTCGGTGTCGGCGGCGATGACCGGCACGCCGATCATGGCGTAGGGGCGCTCCAGCGTCGCAGACGGTTTGAACAAGTGCCGATACAAGCGCATCGCCGCCATGCCCTCTGGCGAAAAGTGTCCTGCGAACGAAAACGGCAGGCCCAGCTCGGCTGCCAGACGTGCGCTGAAATCACTGGAGCCCAATAACCAGATCGGAATATCCAGTCCTGCGCCGGGGATCGCACGGACCGCCTGATTCGGCACGGCAGGCGCAAGGAACGCGCGCAATTCTGCCAACAGCTCAGGAAAATCAAAACCGCTGCGGGGACCGCGACGCAACGCCTGCTGCGTCGCGCCGTCGCTGCCGGGCGCACGGCCCAGGCCCAGATCGATACGTCCAGGGAACAGGCTTTCGAGCGTGCCGAACTGCTCGGCAATGATCAGCGGCGCGTGATTGGGCAGCATGATGCCGCCCGATCCCACGCGCAGCGTTTTGGTATGAGCCGCGACCTGGCCAATGATCACTGAGGTCGCGCTGCTGGCTACACCGGTAATGTTGTGATGTTCCGCCAGCCAGAATCGCTGGTATCCCCAACGTTCGACATGCTGCGCCAGATCGACCGTATTGCGGAACGCGCCCGCGGCGTCGCCGCCTTGCACAATAGGGGCAAGGTCAAGCACGGAAAAGGGCACGCGGGCCAACTGGGACATGGGGAATTCTCCGGAAATAGTAGGGCGGAATGCGGCGGCAACGCCCTGCATTCCTCTAATACTTGGGGAGTGTATCGGTGAAATCAAGCTGGGACCCGATCAACCTTGTGGTTGATCGGGTTGATAGCGAGCGTCAATGACGCCAATACGCAAGACCCGTGCCCGGCACATACCGAGGTTGGCGAGGATGCGATTTCCTCGCGTCGCCTACCCGGGAAAGAAGGCGTAGCGGATCACAAACAATGCGGCGACCAACCAGGTCGCGGCATGGATCGTGCGGAAATGACCGGTGAAGGTTTTCAACACGACATAGCTGATGAAACCAAACGCCAGGCCATTGGCGATCGAGTACGTGAAAGGCATGACCAGCGTGGTCAATGCAGCAGGCGTGGCCTCGGAGATATCGTTCCAGTCGATGTCGATCAATTCGCGCATCATCAGGCCGGCGACATAGAGCAGGGCAGGCGCTGTCGCGTAGGCCGGCACGGACCCGGCCAATGGGGAAATGAACAACGCGGCCAGAAACAGCAGCGCGACCACCAGCGCAGTCAGTCCTGTGCGGCCGCCGGCCTGGACGCCTGAGGCGCTCTCGACATAGGCGGTCGTGCTGCTGGTGCCCAGCATCGAGCCCGCCACAATGGCGGTGCTATCGGCGAACAAGGCCCGGCCCAGGCGGTTGGGGCGGTCCTCGGGGACGAGCCCGGCACGCTTGGCAACACCCATCAGGGTGCCGGTGGCGTCAAAGACCTCGACCAGCACAAAAACCAGGATCACATGCACAAAACCGGTATGCAAGGCACCGAGTATGTCGAGCTGCATGAACGTCGGCGCGAGGCTGGGCGGCGTCGAGACTATGCCATGGAATTCGTTGTGGCCCGTGGCCATCGATAGCAGCGTGACGACCAGGATCCCGATCAGAATGGCGCCGCGCACGCGCAATGCGTCCAGGACCGCAATGACGAAAAAGCCAAGGATCGCAAAGAGAGGACCGGCTTCGCGCAGGTCTCCCAGCGTCACCATGGTGGCCGGATGCGGCACCACGATTTTGGCCGACGACAGGGCAATAATGGCCAAAAACAACCCGATGCCGGCTGCGATGGCGCTACGCAGCGAGTGGGGGATGCCTTTGATCAGCCAGGCCCGCACGCCTGTCATGGTGAGCACCAGGAAAATCACGCCAGAGATAAAGACCGCGCCCAGCGCCTGTTCCCAGGTGTAGCCCATAGTCTTGACGACCGTGAAGGCAAAAAAGGCGTTCAGGCCCATGCCCGGCGCCATGCCGATGGGCCAGTTGGCCACCAGCGCCATGATCAATGAGCCCAGCGCTGCAGCCAGGCAGGTTGCGACGAATACGGCGTCGCGGTCCATGCCGGTGGAGGACAGAATATTCGGGTTGACGAAAATGATGTACGACATGGTCAAAAATGTCGTCAAACCCGCAACGATTTCGGTACGCGCATTCGTACCGTGTTCGCGCAATTGGAATAGCTTCTCCAGCATGGCAAGTTCCCGGGTTGGTTTTTATAGGGTTATCAAGCCGCCATTTTCGCACCAGATGTAAACTCGCGGCCATGATCATTCTAGGTTTTGAAAGCTCGTGTGACGAGACCGGCGTCGCGGCCGTCTGCACAGAGCGCGGCTTGCTCGCGCATGCCCTGCATTCTCAGATCGCCATGCACCAGGAATACGGCGGCGTGGTGCCAGAGCTCGCCTCGCGCGACCATATCCGGCGTGCGGTGCCACTGGCCCGCCAGGTGCTGGAGGAGGCCGGGTTGACGTTGAAAGACGTGGAGGCGGTGGCCTATACCGCGGGGCCGGGCCTGGCCGGGGCGTTGCTGGTCGGCGCCAGTGTCGCCCAGGCATTTGCGTGGTCGCGCGGCTTGCCGGCTATTCCGATTCATCATCTCGAGGGGCATCTGCTGTCGCCCTTGCTGGATACGCCACGGCCTAAATTCCCTTTTGTGGCGCTGTTGGTGTCGGGCGGGCATACCCAACTGATGCGTGTCGATGGGGTGGGGCGCTATACGCTGTTGGGCGAGACGCTGGATGACGCGGCCGGCGAGGCGTTCGATAAATCGGCCAAATTGCTGGGCCTGGGCTATCCGGGCGGGCCGGCGCTGTCCCGTATGGCCGCCAATGGCGACGTGCAGCGTTTCACGTTGCCGCGGCCGATGTTGCATAGCGGCGACCTGGATTTCAGTTTCAGCGGCCTGAAAACCGCGGTATTGACGCGTGTCAAAGAAGCGGAGCGTGCCGGGGTGTCGCTGGATGAGCAGACGCGTGCCGATCTGGCTGCAGCCACGCAGGCGGCGATTGTCGATGTGCTGGTGGCCAAGGCAGTCAAGGCGCTGCGGCAGACCGGCCTGAAACGGCTGGTCGTGGCGGGCGGTGTTGGCGCCAATCAATTGTTGCGTGCCCAGTTGGCCGAGGCGATGCGCCCCTTGCGTGCGCAAGCCTATTTTCCGCCGTTGGCTTTGTGTACCGACAACGGCGCGATGATCGCCTTTGCGGCCTCCGAACGGGTCAAGGCAGGCCTGGTGACGTTAAAACCTGGCGAGCATGCCTTTACGGTGCGTCCGCGCTGGGATCTGGCCGATATTTGCGTGGATACGCCTGCCTGAATTGGCGCGGGTGCATCGATATCATGCGGCTTGCAGGCGGATGATTGCCTGTCAGGCCGTTGCATCGACGTGATGCAACGCGGACGGCCAATCCCCAGGGATGGCCATCGATATCGACGTCTGCGCTATTTCTTTTTCGAGCCGATACGGCTTTCTTTGCCCGCCAGCAGGCGGCCGATATTGGCGCGGTGGCGATAGAACAGCAGCAGGCTGATCACTGCCAGGGCAATGCCCACGGGGCCTTGGGCATACCAGGCCACGCCTGAGCCGAACAGGTAATACACCGGGGCAAAAAACGCAGCGACCAGGGCCGCCAGAGAAGAATATCGTGTAAATACGGCAATGATCACCCAGGTGGCGGCAGTAGCCAGTGCCAGGCCCGGGTGAATGGCGAGCAAGATACCCAATGCGGTCGCGACGCCTTTGCCGCCCTTGAATCCCAGGAAAACGGGATACAAATGCCCGAGAAAGACGGCCAGCGCGATTAGCGCGTAGATCGTCCAGGGCAGCCCCGGCGCCAGGGTCTGCGCCAGCCACAGGGCGAACCAGCCCTTGGCGGCATCGCCCAGCAGGGTCAGCGCCGCTGCCGCCTTATTGCCGGTACGCAGCACATTGGTGGCGCCGGGATTCTTGGAGCCGTAGCTGCGAGGATCCTGCAAGCCCATGAGTTTGCTGACGACCACGGCGAACGGAATCGAACCGATCAGATAAGCCAGCGCGATCAACCCGGCACTGAAGAAGAACGAGGGGGCAGTGTGCACCATGAGAAAGTGTCCGTTACAGAAAGGTCGTGGCTGCGGATTCTACCGCGCGTGACGCATGGCTGTGTGTGGGGGTTATCCATAGAGCTATTTGTCAGTCACCTTCCGGCGGTACAATCGACCCCGTTTCATTTTGTTGATTTTGTGGATGCTCAATGCGAATACTGGTTTCGAACGACGATGGCTATAGCGCCCCTGGGCTCGAAGCGCTGGTTCAGGCGCTGCAAGGGCTGGGCGAGATTACTGTCGTTGCTCCTGAAACCAATCACAGCGGCGCGTCGAATTCCCTGACCCTGAACAGGCCTTTGACGGTGCGCACCGCGGCCAATGGCTTTGTGTGCGTCAACGGCACGCCTTCCGATTGCGTGCACGTGGCGCTCACGGGCTTGATGGACGAACGGCCGGATCTGGTCGTCTCCGGCATCAACAACGGCGCCAATATGGGCGATGACACGCTCTATTCGGGTACCGTCGCGGCCGCTGCCGAGGGGTATCTGTTCGGTATTCCGGCGATCGCGTTTTCCTTGGTCGAAAAAGGCTGGGAACATATCGAATCGGCTGCGCGGGCTGCACGCTCGGTGGTCGAACGTCAGCTTGCGCAGCCGCTGGCTTCGCCGGTCTTGCTCAACGTCAATATTCCGTGCCGTCCTTTCGAGCAGATGGGCGGGTTGCAAGTCACTCGCCTCGGCAAGCGCCATCCTTCCCAGCCGGTTGTGCGTACGACTACGCCTTATGGCGATACGGTCTACTGGATCGGGCCGGTGGGCGTGGCGGCGGATGCTTCGCCAGGCACCGATTTTCATGCTATTTCCGAGGGCAGGGTATCTCTGACGCCGCTGCGCCTGGACTTGACCCAACACAGCCAACTGGACGAGCTCCGGGGCTGGGCGGAGCCGCTATGCGCAAGCCTGTGAGCCCACCCATTCCGCCGGGCCGCAGCAAAGCCACCCCGGGTTACGGCAGCACGGGGCTGGCCCCAGGCTATACCGCCACCAACAGCAATACGCGGATTTCGCCGGCCACGCTGGCCAAACCCGCCGCGATCGGCAACCCCGCAGCTCAGGTCAGTAACCTGGGCCTGAATTCCGACCGCTTGCGCCAGGCCATGGTCCAGCGCCTGCGTAGCCAGGGAGTGACCGATGAGCGCGTACTGAGTGCGATGGCGGCGGTGCCTCGCCATGTATTTGTGGACGAGGCCCTGGCCAGCCGTGCGTACGAGGATGCGGCATTGCCGATCGGGCATTCGCAGACCATTTCCCAACCGTGGGTAGTGGCGCGGATGATCTCGGCCGCCTGCGAGGATCGCACTCCCACGCGCGTGCTCGAGGTGGGCGCTGGTTGCGGCTATCAGGCGGCGGTGCTGGCGCAGTTCGTGCGTGAGGTGCATGCCATCGAACGCATCCGCGGGCTGTTCGAGCTGGCGCGCAGCAATCTGCGCGCGCTGCGTCTGGCCACGCGCGTGCGCCTCGTGCATGGCGACGGCATGGTAGGCTTGCCCGGCGTAGCGCCGTTCGATGCTATCGTTGTGGCTGCGGCCGGTCTGGCCATTCCGCAAGCGCTGCTGATGCAATTGGCGCCAGGCGGACGTCTGATCGCCCCCGAGGGGACGTCCAACCAGCGATTGGTATTGGTTGAACGCACCGGGACTTCCACATGGAAGCGCACCGAATTAGAAGCAGTACGTTTCGTCCCGTTGCGGGCCGGAATACAATCTTGAGCAACAGGAGAATTACATGCTCAACGGGCAGTTGCCACTGACCGCTCTTTATTTTCCTCAGGTGTCGTTTGCACGCCTGACGCGGCCCGCCATGTGGGCGGCCGGCGCGCTGGGTTTGAGCCTGATATACGGCTGCTCAAGCACGACGTCGCGAGCGCCCGTGGTCGATCTATCCAATCAACCCGCAGGCAGCAGCATGGCATCCGGCGGCAGTTACGTCGTCAAGCCGGGCGATACGCTCTACCAGATCGCCCGCAGCAATGGCGTGAGCGTAGACAGCCTCAGGCAGTGGAACAATCTCACCGATGCCAATCAGTTGAGCGTGGGCCAGGTCCTCAAGCTTTCTGCTGGCGGCAGCGCGGGCAGTACGGTGGCCAGCGCGCCGCCGCCGGCTTCGTCAGGCGCGACGGCAACGCCGGTGCCGCTGGGAGAACCGGGCAGTTCGACCTCGCCCGGGACGACGACTTCGACCACGACGCCGCCTGCATCCAGCGCGCCGCCGCCAGCGACGAGTACGACGCCTCCCGCCGCGAGCGAAGCACCGCCGGCGCCGGTTGCGACACCCAAGCGCGCGGCCGATGCGAACTTGATCAGTTGGGGCTGGCCTGCCAGCGGCGCGGTCACGCAAACGTTCACTACCGCATCCAAAGGGATCGATATCGGTGGTTCGCTCGGCGCTCCTGTAGTGGCGGCCGCCGATGGCAAGGTCATGTACAGCGGCAATGGTGTGCGTGGGCTGGGCAATCTGATCATCATCAATCACGAGAACGGGTTTATCACCGCCTACGCGCATAACCAGACTTTGTTGGTCAAGACTGGCCAGGCGGTCAAGCGTGGCTCGAAAATCGCCGAGATCGGCCAAAGCGACACGACCTCGCCACGCCTGCATTTCGAGATCCGTCGCCAGGGGACACCGGTAGATCCTTTGCAGTACCTGCCGGCACGATGACCCCGACGCTTGTCTTTGACCTGGAAACGCTGCCCGACATCGACGGGCTGCGCAAGCTGAACGGCTGGGGGACTGACGTCTCCGATGCCGAGGTCGCCGAGCGCGCCTTTGCGGCGCGCCGCGAGGCCGTGGGGCACGATTTTCTGCCGCTGCATCTACAGCGCATCGCCGTCATCGGCTGTGTGTTTCGCGACGATCAGGGCTTTCGTGTCAAGACGCTGGGTCAGCCCGACGATCCGGAGGCCGTTCTGATCAGTGGTTTCTTTAAAACCATCGAGCGCTATACGCCACGGCTGGTCAGCTGGAACGGCTCGGGTTTTGACCTGCCTGTACTGCATTACCGCAGCTTGATTCACGGCGTCGCCGCGCCACGCTATTGGGATACTGGCGACGAGGATCGCGAGTTCAAATTCAATAACTACATCAGCCGCTATCACAACCGTCATATCGACCTGATGGATTTGCTGGCCAAGTACAACGGGCGCGCCAATGCGCCTTTGGACGAGTTGGCCAAGCTGTGCGGTTTTCCGGGCAAGCTCGGCATGGATGGCGGGCAGGTTTGGCCTGCGTGGCAGGCTGGCCGCGCGGATGAGGTTCGTGCCTATTGCGAAACCGACGTGGTCAATACCTGGCTGGTGTATTGCCGGTTCCGGTTTTTGCGGGGCGAGTTGGACGCCGCGTCTTACCAAGCCGAGATCGATCTCGTACGCGATACGCTGGCGGCCAGCAATGCGCCGCATTGGCAGGAATATCTGGCGGCCTGGGACGCTACAGTCTGAGCCTCGGCAATCGACTGAAATATTCTCGGCCGATCCGAAATCCACCCGTAACGGGTCTGCACTGACAATGGTCTCGCGTTCTACTTTTTCAGGAGACCACTATGTCCCGATACGCGATCCGTTCTTCCCTGGCTGCCTTGGGTTTCATCGTTGCCGCTGCTGGCTTGTCCGGTCCCGCGTTGGCCGCGTCCGATGCCGCACCGCCTGCCGCTTCTGCGAAACAGCATGACGGCATGCACGGCGATCATCGTGGCGGCCATTTCAAGCATGGCGATCGTCGCGGTGGTCCCGAGCTGCGCGATAGTTTTTGGGTGCCGGGCGTAGGCCCGTTGTCCAAGGAACAAGTCGCTACGCTCAAGCTCGACGCCAAGCAACAAGCCGCGTTTGACTCGGCCAAGCAGGCACAGGGCGATTTTTTCAAATCGATGCGCGAGAACCGTGGCAAGCGCCATGAGTTGCTGCAGACTCAAATCCAGAGTGGCAAGCTCGATCCTCATGCCCTGACCGCCAACGAAGATGCGCAACGCGCAGAATTCCGCAAACAGTCCGAGCAAGTCCGCGGTAAATGGCTGGCGGTCTGGGATAGCCTGAATGGCACTCAGCAGCAGCAAGTGACCGACCTGGTCAAAGCGCGCCAAGCCAAGATGGAGGCACATCGCGCCAAAAAGGCGGAGCGTCTTGCCAAGCGTGAGGCGGCCAGGGGTGAAAAAGCCGGTGGCGATGTGCCGCCGCCAGTGCCGGCTGACGTGCCGCCGCCCCCTATGACCAACTGATCATTGGTCGATGCAGGACACATGGATAGCGATTGCGTCGTCATCCGTTGCAAAGACAGTAAAGCAGTAGGGTAGTAAAGCCGCCATCGGTGGCATCCAAAGCCACGACGAGTCAACACTGATTCGTCGTGGCTTTTCAATTACGACGTGAGCGTGCGGTCGATGTTTTGTCCCAAAATGGCGCGTTCAAGTCAAAAACGCACCGAATGTGTGCCCATCCGCAAGCAAGGGTGCACCACCGTGGTGTTTGTGCGGGCAAAGCCGCCGAGATTGACGGTTTTCTGCAGCAATAAAACCTGGCATGGAAAGTGCTTTTGAGAGATACGCCGGTGTCATTTTTCTGAAAAGAATCCGGTTAGCCGTGCCGGCATTTCCGCCGCTATCACCTCTCTTTCCGCACAGGATCCGCACCATGAAACGCACGCTGCTCGCCTTGCCCCTCGTGTTCTCGGCCAGTTATGCAGTTATCGCCCATGCAGAACCCACTGATTTGGGTGCAGGTTTCTCGCTTAGCGGCAATGCCGCTATCGTCAGCGACTACCGGTTCCGGGGGTACTCACAGACCAATTTCCGTCCGGCCGTTCAAGTCGGTTTTGATTTGGCGCACAGCTCGGGTTTTTACCTGGGAAACTGGAACTCCAACGTCTCTGATTTCGTCTTTCCCGAGGGCAACCTGGAAATGGATTTCTACGGGGGTTGGAAAGGGGCGCTGGGCGACAGCGGATTGAGCCTGGACGTCGGCGCGCTGTATTACTACTACCCTGGCTCAAAGTCGCCCAAAGGCGGCAACTACAACAATACGGACCTCTATCTGGGGCTGAGCTACGAAAACTATTCCTTGAAGTATTCGTATACCCCGAGCGATTTTTTCAGCACGCCGGACAGCAAAGGAACGTGGTATCTGGACGGCACGGCCAACTTTGATCTGGGCGACGGCTGGGGCCTCGTGGCGCACGTGGGTTACCAGAAGCTGAAGAAACAGGTCAACATGGATGGCGACGATATCAACCATTATGTGGACTACAAACTGGGCGTGACCAAGGATCTGAAAGGCTGGGTGCTGGGCCTGGCCGCCGTCGGCGCCTCCAAGGACAACTGGCTGCCCACCAAAAACGGCCATCCGTCAGGGCGTTTGGGCGCCGTGTTTTCAGTGGCGAGGGCGTTTTAATCGTTATTGTGTCCGGGCCAGGGCTGAGATCAGGCGTAGCTGAACGCAGGATTTCATGCACTGCTGCGAGTGCCACAGATCGCTGATGCGAGCTTAAAACGGGTCCGCATCAGCAGCCGGTCTGCAGTCTTCCGCTTCTCTTTTACAATACCCGGTTGCCCGTATCAGCCTGGATTGCACAAGAAATGGCCGAAGTACTGAATATCGAATCCCTGGACCTCGAGGCCCGGGGCATTGCGCGCCGCGACGGCAAGGTCGTGTTCGTCGAGGGCGCGCTGCCTTCCGAACGCGTCACCGCCGAGACCGTGCGTCGTAAACCGTCGTATGAAATCGCGCGCGTCGCAGACATCCTGCGTCCGTCGTCGTTGCGCGTCACGCCGCGCTGCCCGCATTTTGGCGTCTGCGGGGGCTGTGCCATGCAGCACGTCGAACCCAGCGCTCAGGTCGCCATCAAGCAGCGTTCGCTGGAGGATACGTTCTGGCACGTGGGCAAGCTGCGTCCGCAACGCATTTTGCCGGCGCTGCATGGCCCGACCTGGGGCTATCGTTACCGTGCTCGGCTGTCCGTGCGCGTGGTGCCGAAAAAAGGCGGCGTGCTGGTTGGCTTTCATGAACGCAAAAGCAGTTACGTGGCCGATATGCGCGAGTGCCACGTTTTGCCGAAACACGTCAGCGACATGCTGATGCCGTTGCGCGCCATGATCGCGTCGATGTCACAACCCACCCGCATGCCGCAGATCGAGGTCGCACTCGGTGAGGGCGTCACGGCCCTGGTGTTGCGCCACCTCGAGCCATTGACCGATGGCGATATTGCGATCTTGCGCGCGTTTGCCGCCAAACACGATGTGCAATGGTGGCTGCAGCCCAAAGGGCCGGATACCGTGCACACGCTCGAGCGTGAACACGCCGACGCGCTGGCCTACACCATGCCGCAATTCGGCCTGCGCATGCCATATCGGCCGACCGATTTTACGCAGGTCAATCACGCCATCAACCGCGCCATGGTATCGCGCGCATTGATGTTGTTGGACGTGCAGCCCACGGACCGTGTTGCCGATCTGTTCTGCGGACTGGGGAATTTCACGTTGCCTTTGGCCACACAGGGCCGCGAGGCGGTGGGCATCGAGGGCAGCAAGGCACTGACCGATCGCGCGCTGGACGCAGCGACACGCCATGGTTTGGCCGACCGCACGAGCTTTGCCACGTTGAACTTGTTCGAGGTGGATGTCGAATGGCTGCGTGGCCTGGGATATTTTGATCGCATGTTGATCGACCCGCCGCGTGAGGGCGCGCACGCGGTGGCGCAAGCGCTCGCGGTGCTGTCGGCCGAGGAGCGTCCCCGCCGTATTGTCTATGTGTCCTGTAATCCGGCGACCTTGGCGCGCGACGCGGCCATCATGGTGCACGAAGGCGGCTACGTGCTAAAGAGTGCCGGCGTGATCAATATGTTTCCGCATACGGGGCACGTAGAATCGATCGCGGTATTCGAATCGTTGCCAGAGGCCGGCGTGCTGGCAGCGCAGGAACAGACCCGGGTGAGAAAGGCCAAAGAGGCCCAAGAGGCTCGCGAAGCCCAAGAAGCCAAAGAGGCACAAGCGGCCGCGGACGCAGTAGCGCAGATTGCCGCTTGATAAGCCAGTCGCAGCGCCTTGGGCCGGCGAACGAAAGCAGGGCGATACCGCGCAGTTTCTGTGCTGCGCGAGCGGTCCGCGCGAATCAGGCTGAGAGCGTGCCAGTCACCGGATCGTAGGCGTCCTTATCGAGAGGCTCCAATGGGAACATGGGCTTTGCGCGTTTCTTGAAGTCGAACAGCGACCAGTCAGAACTCGTCACGCCCGGACTGTCGCATTCGATCAACGCCGATGAGATCGGCACGAACACGGGCCGGCAATACATGCGCGACTTCACGAGAATGAATTTGGCCTGCGTGGGTTCCAGCCCCATGCTGCGGAACACACCCAGGTCCCAGGGCTCATGCGTGCGTTCGGTCAGTACCAGTTGCGCGGCGCCGATATCCAGTACGGCGCTGCGTCCCATGCAAGCCAGTTGACCCGTATAGGTAGGGCCCGAGATCACGTATTCGCCATTGGTGACGGCACGCACGGTGCCGCGTAATGTGACTGGCGGCGTATTGCGGCCGATCTCCGCAATAGGGCGCTTATTGCCCACTGGTAATTCGACCGTGGCACCCACGCCAGCTTCAGACAGTTTTTGCACTGCCTCGGGGTCGCAATACAGCCCCGCCTGTATGCCCGTCAGGCCGGCGTCCAGCGCGGCCATCAGTACATCCATCGTGTCGCAGGTGCCGCCGCTCATGCAATTGTCGCCATGGTCCAGCAGCAGCACGGGCTTGTCTGCGGTTTCAGCCAGCGCTTTTGCACGGACGAGCGACTGCGCCAGCGGCTCGCTGTCGTACAGGAATCCCTCGCGGTTGGCCCAGATCGAGCCGGCGATTTCAGCCGCCACGCGATCCGCGGCTGCCGCGTCGCCATCACCCACCACCACGACGCTCAGGCACGGGTTCGGAATGTCGGCCAGGCCAAAGCCCGCCAGGATGGACACGCCCAGCGCACCGGCAGCCTCGGCGTTGCGTGCGGCGTGCACGGCGTCCTGCATGGCACCCTCGGCCGTGTTGCTGCGCAGGGTATGCGACACCAGCGGCAGGCTGCGCCACGCGATCACGGGCTTGCATTTGCCGTCCATACTGTCGAACAGCAGGCGGCCGGCGTGTTCGCCCGTTTCGTACATGTCGACATGCGGATAGGTTTTAAAACTGATGATGACGTTGGCGTTATCGATCATTTTCTGCGTGACGTTCGCATGCAGATCGAGCGCCACCGCGATCGGCGTGTCCGGGGCGGCAGCGCGCACGCGTTCGAGCAAATCGCCTTCACCATCATCGGTGGTCTCAACGGCCATCGCGCCGTGCAGGTCCAGCAGGATGGCATCGCAGCTCGCCGCCTCGGCAATGATGCAATCGCAGATCTGTTGATAGGCCTGTGCATCCACCCGGCCACTGGGATAGGCTGTCGCTGACACGGGGGTGACGAGCTCGGCCTCGCGTGCCTCGGCCAGATCGATGAATGCCGACATGGCCGTGCGCTTGCCCTTGTTTTCTGCGTAGGCGTCGGCGCCGTAGGTGGGGCCATCGTTACCGAACGAGGATAGCGGTGTCGGGACCGGCGAGAACGTGTTGGTCTCGTGGTTCATGCGTGCGATCAGGACTTTCATGTGCAACGGCTCGGATCAGTGAGAGGGATGTCTTTACGCAGGGAAGGGCGTCGTCAAACGGCTTGCTTTGCCGCGCGTGTTTGAATCGCGCCGCAGCAGCGCAACATCGCGTGCAGCAACACGTTGCAGCCTGCTTCCAGGTGGTCAGGTTGCGCGTCTTCGATTTCATTATGGCTGATGCCATCTTTGCACGGCACGAAGATCATCGCCGTCGGTGTCACGCGTGCCATGTAGACGGCGTCGTGACCCGCGCCGCTGATCACGTCCAGATGATCCAGGCCGAGCGTAGCCGCGCCATCGCGGACCGCCTGCACCAAACGCGGCTCGAAGGGTTGGGGCGGGAAATAAACCACTTCTTTCGATTCGACCTCAATTTTTCCGGGCACGGCGAGGTCCTGTACGGTGCGTGCCAACGCAGCGGCCATGCTGTCCAGCGTGGCGTCATCGGCTGCGCGCATATCTACGGTCAGGCTGACGCGGCCAGGAATGACATTGCGCGAATTAGGGAAGTTATCCAGACAACCCACAGTGCCGCGGCCATGGGGCGCATGATCGAGTGCAATACGATTGACCGCGCGGATCACATCGGCGGCGACCAATAAGGCATCGCGGCGCAGTTCCATCGGTGTCGGGCCGGCGTGCGCTTCCTGGCCGGTGATGACGATGTCGTACCAACGCTGGCCTAATGCTCCTGCGACCGCGCCGATGGTGATGTTCTTGGCCTCGAGGATAGGCCCTTGTTCGATGTGCGCTTCGAAATAGGCTGCGACGTCACGCCCGCCGACGGGGTCCGGGCCGGCATAGTCGATGTCATTCAACGCTTGCCGCACGGATATGCCGTCGCGGTCAACCGCATTCATGGCATGATCCAGCGTAAAGGCACCAGCATATACACCGGAACCCATCATGACCGGCACGAAACGCGATCCCTCTTCGTTGGTCCACACCACGACTTCGACGGGGGCCTCGGTTTCGATGCCGTGATCGTGCAGCGTGCGCAGGACTTCAATGCCTGACAATACCCCATAGTTGCCGTCGAATTTTCCGCCGGTTGGTTGCGTGTCGATGTGACTGCCGGTCATGACAGGCGGCAGATCGTCGCGCAGACCGGGGCGGCGCATGAAGATATTGCCAATCGCGTCTACGCGCACTGTGCAGCCCAGTTCGCGGGCCCAGGACGAGACCAGGTCGCGCCCTTGGCGATCCAGATCAGTCAATGCCAGACGGCAGACGCCGCCCTTGTCTGTGGCGCCGATTTGCGCCAGTTCCATCAGTGAGTTCCACAGACGGTCGCCGTTCACGCGCAGGGCGCTGACGGATTCTAACGTTGTCATTTCCATGGTGATTTCCTTCCAGCGTGCCGTGCGTTATACACCCACGCCCAAATAACGGTCTTTGACGTCATCATTGGCTAAAAAGGCCGCGTTCGTGCCTTCGTAGACAATGGCGCCTTGTTCGATGATGAAATGGTGATCTGCGAGTTGTGTGCAGACTTCCAGATTTTGTTCGACCAGCAAGATTGTGACACCGGCCTGTTTGATCAGCTTGATCTGCGCCACGATTTCTTCCACGATGACTGGCGCCAGGCCCTCTACGGGCTCGTCCAACATTAGCACGCGCGGATGGTTCATCAAGGCTCGGCCTATGGCCAGCATCTGTTGCTCGCCCCCTGACAGCTGTCCGCCGCCATTACGGCGCCGTTCCTTCAGGCGCGGAAAGATCTTGTAGACATCGTCCAGTTGCCAGGGCGATTGGCGGCGAGCGCCGAGTTTCAGATTTTCCTCGACCGTCAGCAGCTTGAAAATGCCGCGATGTTCCGGCACCAGGCACACGCCCATCGCGGCGATTCTGTGTGCGGGCAGCCCCGTGATGTCGCGGGAATGCAGCCGAATGCTGCCCGCCCGGGGCGCGATCACCCCCGCGATTGATTTGAGTGTGGTGGACTTGCCAGCGCCGTTGCGGCCCAACAGCGTGACGACAGAACCCTCGGGTACGGTCAGCGACACGCCTTGCAGGATATGGCTCTTGCCGTAATAACTGTGGATGGCGTCGATCTGCAGGCTCATGCGCGGCCTCCGGTAATCATGTTGCCCAGATACGCGGCACGCACGCGCTCGTCGTTGCGGATAACGTCGGGCCGGCCTTCGACCAGGACCCGGCCTTGCTGCATGACCGTGATCGTGTCCGAGATATCCATCACGATGTTCATGTTGTGTTCGATCAGCACTACGGTGTGATCGTCGCGCAGGCCACGGATCAGGTGCTTCATTTCATCCAGATCGTCGACACCCATGCCGGAGGTAGGTTCGTCCAGGAAAATGGCGCGCGGTCTGGCCGCCAGCGCCATGCCGACCTCCAGCCGCCGTTGCTGGCCGTGTGACAAGGCCCCCGCAGTCACGCCGGCCAGGCGCGTCAACCCCATACGTTGCATCGACGTGTCGACGATATCGGCATGCGCGCGAGCGCCCGATGGCGGATGCCAGCAATCGAAAGCTCCCGACCGGTGTACCCCTTGAGCCGCCAGACGCAGGTTTTCGCGCACGGACAGGTTCGTGAACAGGCTGGTGACCTGGAACGAGCGCGCAATGCCGCGCTGCACGCGTTGGTGGTCTGCTTCGCGCGTGACGTCGTGGCCGTCGAACACGATGCTGCCTTCGCTGGCCATCAGCGTGCCGGTCAGTGTGTGGAATAGGGTGGTCTTGCCAGCGCCATTAGGACCGATCACGGAATGCACGGTGCGCGGATAGATCTGCAGATCGACGCCATGCAACGCGACAAACTTGCCGAACCGCTTGATGATGCCGCGAGCTTGTAATAGGGGCTGCGCCGTGGGCGAGGAAGGCGCCGTCGTGGCTGCAATGCCGTCATGCGTTGTCATGCGCGTTCCTCCTTGGTGGTGTCACCCGTGGCGGGAGTTCGCCGTGTCGCCAGCCACAGGCGTTCGCCCAGGCCCCACAGGCCTTTCTGCATAAACAGGCTGACAGCAATCAACAGGAAGCCCAACAACATCAACCAACGCGGCCATAGTGTGGATAGCCAGTCTGCGAACAAAACATAAAACGCCGCGCCCAGCACCGACGCAAATAGATTGCCGGTGCCACCGATCACAGTCATGACCAGAATCATTTCACTGGTGTGGTATTCGATACTGGACAGCGGCGCGATGCCGGTCATCATGGCCAGGAACGCGCCCGCCAGCGCGGTGACAGCGCCAGAGATGGCAAAGGCCGCCAGTTTGAACATCTTTACGTTGTAGCCTACCGCGGCGGCGCGCGCCTCGTTATCGCGTATGGCCAATAAGGTACGTCCGAATACGGAATTCGTGATGCGCAGCAATAGCCAGAACACGATCAGGAAGCACACCGCCACAAAGGTATAGAACTGCCAGGGCGATGCGAGCGACATCAGCTCTGAGCCTGCCACCGACAACGGAGGACGAGGCACATCGAGCAAGCCGTTGTCGCCGCCGGTCAGGTCGGGCAAGCTATAGGCCAGAAAATAAAACATCTGCGCAAAGGCCAACGTCAGCATGACGAAGTACGTGCCGCGTTGGCGGATGGCGAACCAGCCGACAAAGGCTGCGGCGAGGGCGCCCACCACGACGGCGGCTACCAAGGCCAATGGCATCGGCAATGCGAACCGTGTCAGCAGAATCCCGACCGTATAGCTGCCCAGCCCGAAAAAAATGCCCTGGCCGAACGATAGCAAGCCGGTAAAACCCAATAGCAGGTTGCAGCCCAGTACCGCGAGCGCGTAGATTAATACCTCGGTCGCCAGCGATCCGGACTGCATGCACAGCGGCAGTATCAATGCAACCAGCAGCGCCAGCACCAGTTGCATATGGGATTTCAATCGTGTCATCAGCCTCTCCCCAGCAGACCGTGCGGACGCAGCAGCAATACGGCGCCCATGGCGACGTAGATCATCAAGCGGGCGCCCTCGGGCCACAGCGTGCTCATGACACTCTGCACGATGCCTATCAGCAGGCCGCCCACCAGCGCGCCGGAAAAGCTGCCCATGCCACCTACCACCACAATGACGAATGCGATGCCCAATGCCTCGATGCCCATGAACGGCTCGACGCCACGGATGGGCGCGGCCAGCACGCCCGCCAGTGCCGCGGTGGCCGCGCCTAGCGCGAATACCAGACTGAAGACACGGAATACATTGATTCCCAGCAGCGACACCATCTCGGTCGACTCGCTGCCTGCCCGCACTGCGCTGCCCAATCGCGTGCCCTCAAGCACGTACCACAACAGCAAGGCGAACACGGCAGTAAAGCCGATCACGAACAAACGATATTTGGGATAGATAAAGCTGCCCCACATCACGACGCCTTGCAGGGAGGCAGGAGCGGCGACGTTATCGCCCAGCGGTCCCCAGATCACGATGACGGCTTCCTGCAGGACTAGCGCCAGGCCGACTGTGATCAAGATGTGAAACTCATGCGGCTGCGCGTACACGTGCCGCAGCACGACTTTTTCAACCACCCAGGCGCAGGCGCCCACAATCAGCGGCACGATGGCCAGGGCGATCCAGAAATTCAGGCCCCATTGAATGGCCTGAAAACAGAAATAGGCGCCCAGCAGGTAAAACGCGCCATGCGCAAAGTTGACGAAGCGCAAGAGACCGAAAATGATGGACAAGCCGACCGCCAGCAGGAAGTACAGCATGCCCACGCCGATTCCATTGACCACCTGAAGCAAGTAAACGTTCATGCAGAGTGTGCGTAGAGAAGAGAGGATGTCCGAAGACGGAAACCGCGACGTGCCTGATATCAAGCGCGTCGCGGCGTGCGGACATTACATCTTGCAGCCGGTCTCGGCAACGGGCAGGAACGATTGTCCGGAATGGACAATGGTCGCGTAATCGTCCTTGTCCTTCATGTCGGATTTTTTCTTGCCCTTCAGCAGGTAGTAATTTTTCAGTACCTGGTGATCTTCCTTGCGGATCTCTTCGGTGCCGGTCAGGCCTTCGTAGCGCATGCCTTCCATTTGTGCAATGACTTTCGCGGGATCATCGCTGTTGGCCTTGATCATGGCGTCCACCATGATGCGCGTGCAGATATAGGAGCCTGCCAGGCTGTAGTTGGGATTCATCTTCAGCTTGGACTGCGTCAGTTGAACCAGTTCCTTATTTAACGGCGAATCGATGCCGTGCCAGTATTGCGCGCCAAAATATACGTCTTCGCATAGATCCGCACCCAGGCTTTCGAATTGCTCCAGACCCGATGCCCAGGCAATCAGGATGGTGCAGTTCTGCTTCATGCCAAAGCTGACTGCCTGGCGCAGCGTGTCGGACGATTGTGAGCCAAAGTTCAGAATCAGCAGAATGTCCGGCTGCGCGGCCATGGCGTTGGTCAAATAGCCGCTGAACTCCTTTTCGGTCAACGAGTGGTAGCTGTTGCCGACGTGTTCGATGCCTTTTTCCTTGAGGATCGCTTTGGCGGCGTTCAACAGTCCTTCGCCGAACACGTACTGCGGCGTGATGGTGTAGACGCGCTTGGCGCCTGGCTTTTCTGCCAGCAGCGGGCGCAGGGTCTGTTCGATCGCGCCAAAGGTGGGCACCGACCAGCGGAATGTCGCGCGGTTGCAGTCCTTGCCGGTGATCTCATCTGCGCCCGCGGTGGTGATGAATACGGCATTTGCCTTTTCTGCTTCTTTGCCCATGGCCAATGCTTCGGACGACAGGATGCCGCCGGCCCAGAATTTGGCGCCTTTCTGCTGGGCGATTTCCTGTACCTTGCGCACCGCCGTGGCCGGTTTGCCTTCGGTGTCCAGCACGGTATAGGCCAAGGGGCGATCCAGCGCCTTGCCATATTGTTCCAAGGCCAGCTTCATGCCCAAGTCCGCGAATTTACCGTTTGCGGCGAATGCCCCGGACATAGGGACCGGGCAGGCGAATTGAATTGCACCAGCGGATTGCGCCAGCGCGGAACGAGCGGCCCACAATGAGCCCGGCACTGCGCCCAACGCAGCCATCTTCAAGAGGTTACGGCGATTCAAGATTTTTCTCCCTGGCCGCGGCGCGCACGGGCGGCGGCATATAGACGTTATATGCGCGGCTCGCGCGCATTCCTGTACGGCTGACTCTGACTCGAAGTGGAGTTGGTGTTTCCACTGATGCTGCGCCTGCGCTCCTATTTATCATGATAAATAGGATTAATATCATAATCGTGCACGGCAGCAATCGGTGTCAAGAATCCGGGTATCAGGTTTAACCCTGGGTCAGGCCGATGCACCGAAAGCAGTGAGGATGACAATGACGCGACCCATGCGCAAAGGATCGTTATGGACTTTGACAGTCAGGACATGCAGCCCACGGCAGCGATGGGCCAACCCAAACGCAGCGATCTGGTGGCCGAAGAAATCAAGCGGCTGATTACCGCCAAGAACCTGTTGCCGGGCGACAAGCTGCCGCGCGAAAGCGAATTGCAGAGTATGTTCGCCGTGAGCAAAAGCACGATCCGCGAAGCACTGAAGTCCCTGGAAGTGCAGGGCTTGGTGAAGGTCAGCACTGGGCCTGGCGGAGGCGGGATGGTGGTCGAGGTCCCGCTGGATCGTACGTTCCAGTTGATGCAGAACTACCTGTTTTTCAAGGAAGTCCGCATCGAGGATATCTACCAGGTGCGCAAGCTGCTGGAGCCGGAGCTGGCCGCCAGCGCCGTCGCCCATTTGACCGATGCGCACTTTGCCGCGCTGGAGCACAACATCCAATGCTGCGATCCCATGGCCGAACATGTCGAGGACCCGTTGGCGCAGCGCCAGGAAGAAATGAACTTCCACGACATTTTTGCCGCGGCCTGCCCGAATTCGTTTTTGCGCTTCAGCTGCGAGATGATCAACCAGATGATCCGGCAACTGACCGTATTCGATAACGAGATGCCTCTGCAGGAACAGGCGAAATTCGGTATGTCGAACACGAAATTCCACAAGCAGATCCTGCAAGCTGCGCGCGAGCGCGATGCAGACCGCGTACGAGCCTTGATGAGCGATCACATGCATGACTGCATGCGTTCAGTGACACGCATGCACGGCAAACTGAAAGGCCGCTTGATTCTGGATTCGGAAATGTCCCGCCGCACGATGGCGCGCAATGCGCGCCGGGCAGGGCGACAGAAGGCTGGAGGGTAGATTGTCACGCATGCGCGGAATGATGTGGGTGATCTGTGGTCGCGCTGAAATGGACGCCCAGCGCGCTCATCACCTTGCGTAGCGTGAGATAGCTTGGGTTGGCGCCCGGGGCTAAGGCTTTATAAAGGCTGGTACGGCCGAGCCCTGTCTTTTTTGCAATCTCTGTGATACCTCGAGCACGCGCGGCAACGGAAAGCGCGCTGAGAAAAACATCTGGATTTTCATCTTTCGCCGCCTCGGCGAGAAACATGGCGATAGCCTCATCATTCTCCAGGTATTCTGCTGCGTCGAATTCTCGTAGTTCAACCATTTTTATTGCTCCGCTGAATGTCAGCCCAAAGCTTCTTTGCTCGTGCGATGTCCTTTGGCTGTGTGTTCTTGTTGCCACCGAGCAATAAGAGGTACACGACGTCACCCTGCCTCGCGAAATAGATCCGGTATCCAGAGCCTACATGGACGCGCATTTCGCTCAAACCATTGCCGATTGATTCGACGTCCCCGAAATTGCCGTTCTGCGCCCGGTGCACCCTCGCGACGATGTGGGTCTTAGCGACTACGTCTCGTATTGAGGACAGCCATATATCAAACTCTTTGGTGCGTAGAAACTTCAATATCTGCGATTGTATCCTTTGGGATACACATATTCAACTGACAGAAGTTGAATCTTAGAGAGCGGCTGGCGGTCGCACAATTCGCCTACAGGACCAATTTATCGCACTTCACTTCTACCCTCATGCGTTACTGAAACGCCGCCCAACTCCTCGATGATCGGACATTCCGGTCGATTGTTCCCCTTGCAGTGCTCGGCCAGATGCCGCAGCGTATCGGCCATTTGCTGCAGTTCTGCGGCCTTGCGTTCCAGGCCTTCGACGTGACTTAACGCAACGCGCTTCACATCCGCGCTGGCGCGGTCACGGTCTCGCCACAGGGCCAGCAGCTCGTGCATCTGCTCCACGGAAAATCCCAGATCCCGCGCACGGCGCACGAAGCGCAAGGTGTGCAGTTCCTTGTCTCCGTAGACGCGATATCCGGCGTCCGTGCGTGTAGCCGAGTCGATCAGGCCGATACTTTCGTAGTAGCGAATCATCTTGGCAGAGATCCCCGAAGCGGCGGCAGCTTGTCCAATATTCATGGCTTCAATCTCCTAAACAGCGGCAGGCCGTGCGCTGGCGCGAAAACGGCGCAGGCGCAGCGCGTTACCCAATACAAACACGCTGGACATGGCCATTGCGGCAGCGGCAAACATCGGCGAAAGCGCTATGCCATACGCGGGATACAGCGCGCCCGCCGCTACCGGTATCAAGGCTACGTTGTAGGCGAATGCCCAGAACAGGTTCTGCCGGATATTGGCCATCGTGGCGCGGCTCAAAGCGATAGCATCGGGAACGGCATTCAGATCTCCCGCCATGAGGACCACCGATGCGGCTTCGATGGCAACATCGGTGCCGGTGCCGATAGCAATGCCGATGTCCGAGGCCGCCAATGCCGGAGCGTCGTTGATCCCATCGCCGACAAACGCCAGGCGTCGTCCGTTCTTGCGCAGGTCTTCAATCGCGGCGACTTTGCCGTCCGGCAGGACTTCGGCGCGTACTTCGTCGATACCCAGCTGGCGGGCAACGCCACGGGCAGTATGCATGTTGTCGCCGGTAATCATCGCGGTCTGGATGCCCAGGCGATGCAGCGTGGCGATGGCTTGCGCAGCGGAAGGCTTGACCGGATCGCTGACCGCGACCATGGCAGCCATTTGCCCGTCTACGGCTACGTAGATGGGGGTTTTGCCTGCCTCGCCCCAGGCGGCAATGGGGTCTTGCATAGCGGCATGATCCACATCGAGCTTTGCTGTGATGTCTACGCCATGCTCGGACATCAAACGGCTATTGCCGGCGATGATATTGCGACCTTCGGTGGTGGCTTGTACGCCGGCACCGGTGAAGGCCTGGAAATCGTCGGCTTTTGGCAGACTCAGGCCGCGTTCTTCGGCGGCCGCGACGATGGCCAAGGCAATGGGGTGTTCGGACCGAGTCTGTACGGCAGCGAGCCAGCGCAGCACCTCTGTCTCGTCGAATCCATTCATCACATGGATATCAGTGAGCGCGGGCTTGCCTTCGGTCAAGGTGCCGGTCTTGTCGAACGCGATCACGTCCACGTCGCGCAGTGCCTGCAAGGCATCGCCCTGGCGAAACAGGATACCCATATCCGCCGCTCGGCCGGTGCCCACCATGATCGAGGTCGGCGTGGCCAACCCCATGGCGCAGGGGCAGGCGATGATGAGCACCGCGACCGCATTTACCAACGCAAAGGGCAGGGCAGGCGCCGGCCCCCACATCAGCCACGCGGCAAAGGTGAGCAGCGCAGCGGTCATCACGGCTGGCACAAACCAGGCGGTGACCTGATCGACGAGCGCCTGAATGGGCAGACGCGCGCCTTGGGCGGCCTCCACCATACCGATGATGCGTGCCAACATCGTGTCCGCACCGGTGTGCGTGACGCGCAGTGTGAAACTGCCTGAGGTGTTCAGGGTGCCGCCGGTCGCGGACATGCCTACGTTTTTTTCGACAGGAACCGGCTCGCCCGTCAACATCGACTCATCGACAAAGGAGCGGCCTTCGATAATCTCACCGTCGATGGGAATTTTTTCTCCCGGACGGACAACGACATGTTCGCCGCGCAAGACCTGTTCAATGGGAACGTCCTGCAACTTTCCCTCGCGGAGCACGCGCGCGGTGCGCGGCTGCAGGCCGATCAGACGCTTGATGGCGGCGCCGGTGCGGCCTTTGGCGCGAGCTTCCAGCATACGTCCCAATAGAATCAATGTGACGATAACGGCGGCCGCCTCGAAATAGACGTGCAGCGCGTTGCTGGGTAGCCAGTCCGGCAAAAAGGTCGCGACAGTGGAGTAGCCCCACGCTGCGCCTGCACCGACAGCAACCAGAGAGTTCATCTCTGGCGCGCGCCGCCATAAAGCGGTGAGGCCTTTGGTAAAAAACACGCGGCCAGGCCAGGCCAGCACGAGCGTGGTCAGGACGAACTGCAATAGCCAGCTATTTTCCCGGCCCAGGGTGTCGAGAATCCAGTGATGAAAGGCCGGCACAATGTGCGAGCCCATTTCCAATATGAACACCGGCAAGGTCAGGATCACCGCTACCGTAAAGGCACGGCGCAGCGCACGAGCCTCGTCGGCTCGGGCCTGGGCCTGGCGATCTTCGTGTCCGTCGTTGGCGGTGATAGGCTGGGCCTCATAGCCCATGCGAACGACGGCAGCAATCAGGGCCTCGGCATTCGCGGCAGCAGGGTCATAATTCACCTGCGCGCGTTCGGTGGCCAGGTTGACGCTGGCCTGATTCACGCCGGGTACGGCCGATAGTGCCTTTTCAACACGCTTGACGCACGAGGCGCAGGTCATGCCCGTAATGGCAAGCTCTGTCTGGGTGAGAGAGGAGGCGTTCACGATGAACTCCGTCAAAGTTGAGAGCGAATGGTGATAGTCTCAACCTTGACATAATGGGAAGGTCAAGCTTGATTGTACGCTTGACTTTGACATCATGGGAAGGTTTAAGCTGGTTGCAATCGGCCGTGTGCCACGCGAAACACATCTCGTGCCACGCGGACTTGATATTGACTACCTAAAAAGGAGCATTTATGTCTTTCCAATTCAACGTTCCCGATATGACCTGCGGCCATTGCGTGAGTACGATTACCAAGGCTGTGAAAGACGCGGTGCCCGGCGCCACCGTGACCACGGACCTGGGCGCGCATCGCGTCACGGTCGACGGAACTACCGACGTCGACGAAGTACGGCAGGCGATTGTGGACGCCGGCTATGAGGCGCAATTGGCCTGAGGCGGCTGTGGGAACAGGCCGTGCTGCAAAACGATGCGCAGGCGGCCTCGACCCGTTGGTGGTGCGACGGTTCACTTTACTGTTTAATTAACACTTTCTTTTTATTCTTAGTAGGCGATTAAGTTTGACTATCAATTAATTAAAATAATTAAATTAGATAAATTAATAGCTATTGTTTATTATTTCCACATGGTCGCTGAAGACCTCTCAACACATCTGGAGATAAACGAATGCTGCAAAACCGCGAAGGCCAACGAGTCCCTAACGTCGCTTTCCCTGTCCGCGAGGGCAATGACTGGAAACAAGTGACGACTGACGATATTTTCAAGAACAAGACCGTTGTCGTCTTCTCCCTGCCCGGAGCTTTTACGCCGACTTGCTCGTCGACCCACTTGCCGCGTTACAACGAACTGGCATCGGCTTTCTTTGCCGAGGGCGTCGACAGCATTGTCTGCGTGTCGGTCAATGACACGTTCGTGATGAACGAATGGGCCAAGGATCAAGAGTCCGCCAACATCACCCTGCTGCCCGACGGTAACGGTGATTTCACCGAAGGCATGGGCATGCTGGTCGACAAGCGCGACCTGGGCTTTGGCAAGCGCAGCTGGCGCTACTCCATGCTGGTGAAAGACGGCGTGGTTGAAAAAATGTTCATCGAGCCGGAAAAAGAAGGCGACCCGTTTGAGGTCTCCGATGCGGACACGATGCTCGCCTACTTCGCCCCGAAAGCCAAGAAGCCCGATCAAGTCGTCGTGTTCTCCAAACCGGGCTGCCCGTTCTGCGTAGAGGCCAAGGCCCTGTTGGATGAGAAAGGCTACAACGCCATCGAAATCCCCTTGGAAAACAAGGTGCGCGGCCGTGTGATCGGCGCAGTGTCGGGTAAAGGAACTGCTCCGCAGATCTTTATCAATGGCAAGCTGATCGGTGGCTTGGAAGACCTGAAGGCACATTTCGCCTGATGGCAGGGCGGCGCTCGGAGATTGCGCAGCGCCACCTTGAACAGCTTCTCATAAATAACGCTCGCGCCAGTCATTAAGGCGGCTGCGCGGGCGTTTGTTTTGGGCGCGTTCGCCTTGCTCAGGGCGCAGCGCAAGATTCAGTAGGAAAAATGATGAAGACTCTGCATACCGATGTTGCGGTGATTGGCGCGGGCACCGCGGGGCTCGCGGCGTACCGTGCGGCGCGTGCGGCTGGCAAGCGCGCACTCTTGATCGAGGGCGGTCCCTATGGAACGACATGCGCGCGTGTCGGATGCATGCCTTCCAAACTGTTGATCGCCGCCGCCGAGGCCGCTCATCAGGCCGCGCACACGGCGCCGTTTGGCGTGCATGTGGATGGCCCGATCCGCGTTGATGGGCGCGAAGTCATGGCGCGCGTCCGCCGTGAGCGCGATCGCTTTGTCGGATTCGTGCTCGAGGGCGTTGAAAACATTCCTGCCGAGGACAAGATCCCTGGGTATGCGAAGTTCGTTTCAGACACGGTATTGCGCGTCGACGATCAAATCGAAATTCAGGCGGCTAGCGTGGTGATTGCGACAGGGTCGCGTCCCGTGGTGCCCCCGCCATTCCAAGGGTTGGGCGATCGTCTCGTGGTGAACGATGACGTGTTCGACTGGGACGACTTGCCCAGCAGTGTGGCGGTCTTTGGTCCTGGCGTCATTGGATTGGAACTGGGGCAAGCCCTGGCGCGTCTGGGTGTTCGCGTACGTGTGTTTGGTGTGAGCGGCAGTCTGGGCGGTCTGAGTGATCCCGCCGTGCGCCAGCGGGCGCGCCGCACGTTCCAGGACGAGTTCTATCTGGATCCGGATGCGCGTGTCCTGTCGACAACGCGCGTCGGCGATCAGGTGGAAGTGCGCTACATTGCGCTGGATAACACTGAACGCACCGAGACATTCGATTATGCGTTGGTGGCAACCGGCCGTCGCCCGAATGTGGATCAGCTGGATCTGCAAAACACCAGCCTCGTGCGTGATGCGCGCGGCGTGCCGGAATTTGATCGGCATACGCTGCAGTCTGGCAACTCGCAGATCTTTATCGCTGGAGACGCGAATGCAGACGTGCCGTTGTTGCACGAGGCTGCTGACGAAGGGCGCATTGCCGGCCAAAACGCCGCGCGGTATCCCGAGATGCAGCCTGGTTTGCGACGGGCGCAGTTAGGCGTGGTTTTTTCGGATCCGCAGATCGCATTGGTGGGTACGCCATACAGCCGCTTACCGCAGGGTGGATACGTCACAGGCGAAGTGGATTTTGGTGACCAAGGCCGTTCGCGCGTCATGCTGAAGAACAAAGGCATGTTGCACGTCTATGCCGAGATCGGTACCGGCCGTTTCCTGGGCGCGGAGATGATCGGCCCGTCGGCTGAGCACATTGGCCATCTGCTGGCATGGGCCGTGCAGCAAGATCTGACGATCGCCCAGATGCTCGACATGCCGTTCTATCATCCGGTCGTGGAAGAAGGCTTGCGTACGGCACTGCGCGATGCGGCGGCGCAACTGGCACGCGCCGATGCCACGCCGTTGCGTGCAGCGGCGTAGCCGCACCAGTCCTGTCCCGGCGTACGCGGGGCGAGGCGGGGAGAGCCCGCCCTGGTGTGCGGCGCTAGCCAGGGCAGGACTTTCCTATTGCAGTTTCACCTGAGCATCCGTGATCACCTGATGCCACGTATCGAGTTCGGCATCGATGTGCTTACCGAACTCCGCGGGAGTCGATCCCACGACTTCGTAGCCATAGCCGGCCAGTTGCTGCTGCAATGCAGGTTGTTTTACCGCGTTGGCGATGCCTGTGCTGAGCTTGTCGACGACGTCTTTTGGCACCCCTGTGGGCGCAATAATGCCGTACCAGCCATTGACGACAAAATCCGGCGTGCCGGACTCTTGCACCGTGGGTACCTGGGGCAGCACTGCTGCGCGTGCGTTGCCTGTCACCGCCAATGCCTTGAGTTTGCCGGCTTTCACCTGGGGTAGTGATGTCGAGATGCTGTCGAACATCAGTCCCACTTCATTGCCGATCAGGGCGACCACGGCAGGACCGCTGCCTTTGTATGGCACATGCAGCAGGTCGATGCCGGCCTTGCGCTTGAACAACTCGACCGCCAGGTGACTGGTGTTGCCATTGCCGGCCGACGCAAATGAGATTTTGCCGGGATGGGCCTTGGCGTATGCAATCATTTCCGGCAATGTGTTGTAGGGTGCCGGCGTGGGCGCGACGACTAACAGTGGCAGATTCGCCACCCACGATACGGGCGAAAAATCCTTGCGCGTGTCGTACGGCAATGATGGGTACAGGCTGGGATTGATCGCATGCGCGGCCAACACCATCAGCACGGTATAGCCATCCGGGGCCGAGCGCGCGAGCTGAGCCGTCGCAATCGAGCCACCCGCACCGGGTTTGTATTCAATGACAATGGGCTGCCCCAATTCTTTCTGCAGCACTGCGCCCAGTGGGCGTGCCAACATGTCCGCGCTGCCGCCGGGCGGGTAGGGAATCAGCAGGGTAATCGGCTTGTTGGGATAGTCCGATGCTGCGTGGGCGACTTCGGTTGCCATCAGGCAACTCAGCGCGCTCGCCAAACTCAATGCGGCTGCGCCAACCAGGCGTGTCCAACGTCGATTCCATGTCGCTAAGGTTGTCATGACGTCTCCTGCTTTCTGGTGGGTGATGAGGCGATGCGTCGTCGGATTCGCTTTTATTGCAGTCGGCGATATCCTCTATCCACTCGCGTTCGAGCAACGTCGATTCCCGGCGTCAATCACGCTCGATATTGCACGCGATCATCGGTTACGCGTTCGATAATGCGCGGCGGGATCGGCGTGTGCAGCGTGGCTTGCGTGACGGATTGCAGTGTGGCGATGCTGATCCCATCCAGAATGGCGTAGAGCACCATTCCTTGCGTGCTAATGTCAACTACGGCCATGTCGGTGTAGACACGGTCCACCACCTTTAAACCCGTCAGGGGATAGCTGCATCGTTCCAATAGCTTCGGCATCCCTTCGCGTGTGCAGTGATCCATGGTGATGTAGACCTTGCGCGCGCCTACTGCCAGATCCATTGCGCCGCCTACGGCGGGAATGGCGTCCTTTGCATCGGTAATCCAATTGGCCAGGTCCCCGTTGGCCGCGACTTGAAAACCGCCCAACACGGTGTAGTCCAGATGGCCGCCGCGCATCATGGCAAACGATACGGTGTGTTCGGAGATGGATGCACCTGGCAACAGCGAGATGGTCTCGCGGCTGGCGTTGATCAGATCGGGATCGGCTTGTTCACCCTCGACAACGGCGCCCATGCCCAAAATGCCATTCTCACTATGCAGCACGATTTCTCGATCCGGCGGGAGGTAGTTCGACACTAGTGTAGGCATGCCGATGCCCAGATTGACGATGGATCCGTCAGGGATATCGCTGGCCACGAGTTGAGCGATGTGATGGCGAGACAGACGTTGTTCGCGTGGGGGCAATAGCGCTTGACTCATTGGGGATCCTTGGCGAGTACCACGGTCTTTACAAAAATGCCTGGCGTCATGACGTGCTCTGGCGCGATCGCGCCTAGCTCTACGATCTGGTCGACCTGGGCGATAGTGTGCCGTGCGGCCGAACTCATGACGGGGTTGAAGTTGCGCGCCGCAAACCGATAAGTCAGATTGCCCCAACGATCACCCAAATGGCCGCGCACCAATGCAAAGTCAGCGCGCAACGGTTGCTCCAGCACATAGCCGATGTCATCGATGACGCAGGTCTGCTTGCCTTCGGCCAACGGCGTGCCATAGCCGGTAGGGGTAAAAAACGGCCCTAGTCCGGCACCGCCTGCGCGAATGCGTTCGGCCAGCGTGCCTTGCGGGACGACCTCCAGTGCCACCTGGCCTGCGCGGTAGGCGGCGGCAAAGACCTCGGAATTAGGCGGGCGGGGGTGCGAACAAATCACTTTGCTCACTTGTCTGGCCTGGATGAGCGCCGCGATGCCGCGATCGAATGTGCCGCTGTTGTTGCTGATGATTGTCAAATCCCGCGAGCCGTGTTGCAGCAGGGCTTGCATCAATTGCATCGGAACACCGGCTTCGCCGAATCCGCCGATCATGATGCTGGCGCCGTCTGTGATGGGCGAGACGGCGTCCCGCAGGGAAGGGCATATTTTGTTGATCACCGGCTACTCCTGCTTCAAGCCTGCTTTTTGCACAATGTCTTTCCATTGCGTCCGTTCGCGCTCTACGAACGCCGCATAATCTTTGGGCGTATCACCGCCGGGTTCGCCACCCAATGCGCGAAAACGTTCGGCGATGGGGCCGTCGTGGATGATTTTGCTAGTGGCTTGCTGCATCTGGTTCACGATGTTCATGTCGGTACCAGCAGGGGCGAACAGACCGAACCACGCGGTGACAACCATGTCTTTCACGCCGGCTTCTTCCATGGTGGGCACATCGGGCAGCACGGGCGACCTTTTTGCGCTCGTGACCGCCAATGCGCGAAATTTTCCATCTTGTATTGCGCCTAGCGAGCTGGGAAGGTTGTCGATCATGAAGGTGAATTGGGACCCGAGCAGTGCGGCGACGGCGGGACCGGCGCCTTTGTATGGAACGTGGGTTGCCTCGATGCCTGTGCGCTGTTTGAACATCTCGGCAGACATATGTGGTGATTGGCCCGTGCCGGACGATCCCACGGTGACTGGTTCCTTTTTCGCGGCTGCAATCAATTCCGCTACGGTTTTGTAGGGAGATTTGGCGTTCACGACCAGGATGTTGGGCACCATGATGACCTGCGTCACGGGCGTGAAATCGGTAGGTTTGTAGGGCAGCTCTTTGTACAGGGAATAATTGATGGCATTTGGGCCGATATTGCCCATGAGAAACGTATAGCCGTCATTCTTGGCGCGGGCGACCAGCTGTGCGCCAATGATGCCGCCGGCACCGGCGCGGTTTTCTATGACGACTTGCTGCTTCAAGGCAGTGCTGAGTTTTTCGCCTACTAGGCGAGCCACGATGTCGGTGGTGCCGCCTGGGGCGGCCGGGACGATGATGGTGATAGGATGGTCGGGCCAGGCCGCGTTTGCCTGAGCCGCGCCAGCCAGCGCGCACACCATCGCAAGACGCCGTACGTTCTTGATCATGAATGTCTCCACGGTCGCCGGATGTTTTTGTGTTCCGGCGTTATTGGTATCTCGGTCGCAATGTGTGCGGCACGGATAGAGTGTTACCGGTGGAGCTTGCGGTGACTATTTGCTTTTGCTGAAGTTAGGGTTCGGCGGAGCAAAGTGCTTTGATTCGACTGTTGTTGTTGCTATTGCTATTGCTATTGTCGTTAGTGCCATTGCTGCTGCGGGATTGTCGTTCTTTAGGCGTCCCAGCCGGTCGCCTGAAAGCCGCACCGGGCCTATCGCCGCGACTCGGCCCGTGACCAGGGGCCTCGGCCTCGCTGCGCGAGGCTAAATCGCGGCTCTACGGCCCGGTGCGGCTTTCAGGCGACCGGCTGGGACTCACAACGAGGAAATGCCGCGGATGCTGTCTGGCATGCGCCAGGATTTTTAATAGTCGAATTGTTGAGCCACGGCTCTAGCACTCGATGAACGTCATCTGGAGATTGTTTTGCCAGCCGTCGTTAATCTCTAATGCAGCTGGTGGTCGGGGTGCGAAGGCGATGCTGGCCTTTTGAGCGACGGGCAGTCCCCGAAGGGGACCTCGGCGCCTGGTGTTGCGCCGAGCCGTTGCGATTAGGCCAGCATCGCCTTCGCACCCCGGCCGCCAGCGTCAAAAGAACCAACCACGGCACAAAAGAACCAACAACCGCTCAATAAAACCCAGAACAACCCATCATAAAAATCTAAGCCGCCCGCTTTTGCTCTTCATCCCCCGCCAGCGCATCCAACACAGCCCGCTCAAACTGCATCTGACTGCGAGGCTTCTCCAGCGTCGATCCCGTGAGAATGAATACGTCTTCGACACGATCGCCCAACGTCATGATCTTGGCCATGCTGACCTCGACCTTGTGTTTAGAGAACACCCGCGTCAACGCGTGCAGCAAGCCCGGACGATCCGTTGCCGTCACAGACAAACGCCATGATTGGCTGCGTTCATCAGGCTGCAATTCAGCCTGAGGCAGGACAGGAAAAGCCTTTGAGATACGGGATTGGCGACGTTGCGGCGCCACCTGATAGGTGGCCGGAGCGCTCGTGCCATCCTGCAGCTGACGCAAGCGCTGCGTCAGTTCGTGTTCAACCAGCGTCGCCTGCGCACGTAGATCCGACGTGCCTTCCGGCGGCAGCACGATGAAACTGTCCAATGCCCAGCCGTGCCGTGTTGTATGAATGCGGGCATCCTGAATGCTCAGTGCCTTGGCGTCAAAGTATCCGCAGATTGCCACCACCAATTCTGCGACGTCTCGCGTGTACACCATGATCTGCAGGCCTTCGCCGTGTTCGGTGGGGCGGGCGCGTACGACTGGTGCATCGGGTGCGACCTGGTAATACAAATGGCGCGTGTGCCATGCGATGTCCGACGCGTCGTGGCGCAGGAAATACGCCACGTCCAACTGGTTCCAGAACGCCTCGCGGGCATCGTCTCGCAGGCCCGCCAAACGGGTCAAGCGTGCGGCTTCTTCTTTGCGTTCGGTCAACACGGTGTGCGTGTCGGCAGGCGATCCCCCCAGCGCCGCCAAGGTCAGGCGATAGAGGTCTTCCAGGAGCTTGCCTTTCCAGGCATTCCAGACCTTGGGGCTGGTGCCGCGGATATCGGCCACTGTCAGCAAATACAGCGCAGTCAGATGCCGTTCGTCACGCACGGTGGCGGCAAAATCGGCGATCACGGCGGGGTCAGAGAGATCGCGTTTCTGTGCCACGGCAGACATCAGCAGGTGCTGGCGCACGAGAAACTCGACGAGTTCTGCATCCTCGGGATCCAGGCCGTGATCGTGCGCAAAACGCCGTACTTCGCGTGCGCCCAATTCCGAGTGGTCGCCGCCGCGGCCTTTGGCGATGTCGTGAAACAGCGCTGCGACATACAGCAGCCAATGGCGTTCGAGGTTGGCGATCAACTGGCTGGCCAATGGATATTCCTGCGCGTGCTCGGGCATGGTAAAGCGCCGAACATTGCGCACGACCGCGAGGGTGTGCTGGTCAACGGTATAGACGTGGAACAAATCGTGCTGCATTTGCCCGACGATGCGCCGAAATACCGGCAGGTAACGCGGCAGAATGTTCAGCATCGTCATACGCCGCAGTTCGTGCACAATGCCGCGCGGTTGCTGCAGAATCTGCAAGAACAGTTTGCGGTTGACCGGATTGCGCCGGAACTGCGCATCGATGCGGTGACGCGAGTGCCAGATGGCACGCAGGGTGCGCGGCGACATGCCGGTCAGTTCGGTGTGCTGCTGCATCAGCAGGAATGCGCGCAGCAACAGCGTCGGTTTGCGTTCGAATCCATCGTCGCGAACGATATCGAGGCGATTGCGTACGTTGCGGAAATCTTCGTCGATGTCGCGTGCGTCGGTGTCGGGACGAGGGTAGAGGCGCTCCTCAATGCTGGGCACGAGGATCGCGTTTAACTGCGTCACCAGACGTGCAGCCCAGTAGTACCGCTGCATCAATATTTCGCTGCTGCGGCGGGTGGCCGTGGCCTGTATCCCATAGATCTCTGCCAAACCCGGTTGCAGGTCAAACAGCAGGCGGTCTTCGCGTCGCCCAGTCAGCAGGTGCAATTCAATCCGCAGGCGTTTGAAAGCCTGCTCGGCACGGCGCAGGTCGCGTGCCTCGGAGGGCGTCAATAGTCCCGCTTGTGCGACTTCTTTCCAGGTGCCACCAAAGCCGGCCGCGCGCGCCATCCACAGGATCACTTGCAGATCGCGCAGCCCGCCCGGAGATTCCTTGCAATTGGGCTCCAGCGCATACGGCGTGTCTTGATAGCGTGCATGACGCTGCTGCATTTCGACGCGTTTGGCCTGGAAAAAGGCCGGTGCGTCCATTTGCTGCTGGATAGTGGACTCGAACTGCTTCATGAGCGAGCGGCTGCCAGCCAGCCAACGCGATTCAAGCAGCGCGGTTTGGACGGTGATGTCGGCATCGGCTTCGCGGACGCAGTCTTCCAGGGTGCGTACGCTGTGCCCTGGCTCGAGCCCCAGATCCCAGAGCGCGGCAACCAGTGTCTGAATGGCCTCGGCGTCGGTAGGCGAGGGCGCATGTGGCAACAGGATCAGCAGGTCGACGTCGGAATGCGGATAGAGTTCGCCACGGCCATAACCGCCCACGGCCGCCAACGTGGCGCCAGCAGGCAGAGGATGCAGCTTGAGCAAGTCGCGCAGCGCCTGATCGACAAGGCGTCGCAGATCGGTCAGGAGGGTATCGGGCCGTCGATGTTGGCGAAACTGCGCAATCGCAGCGCGACGGGCAGCCTGGAGGCGCTCGCGCAGATCGGATAGCCTGGTGGGGATGGCGTTCATGGCAGGACCTGCCCTGTAGGTGTACAAAATAAAACGCGATGTCGCTCAGACAGTCGACCGGCCGGTGCATGGCTGGCACCCGATACAGGGCTGGTGAGCAGGGCGCACGAGGCGCCCTTGATCATGCCACGCCTGCGATCAGGCAGCCGGCAATATGAGCCGGTCGGCGATGAAGTCGGGCGGTTGGCGCACGCCAGCCGACAACGTCAAGACTTCGTAGCCCGTGTCCGTGACCAGCACGGCATGTTCCCATTGTGCCGACAGGCTGTGATCGCGGGTGACGACTGTCCAGCCATCGGACAACTGGCGAATCTCGCGGCGGCCGGCGTTGATCATCGGTTCGATCGTGAAAATCATCCCGGTCACCAGCGGCACGCCCGTACCGGGCTTGCCATAGTGCAGGACCTGGGGGTCTTCGTGAAAGCGGCGGCCGACACCGTGGCCGCAGTATTCGCGCACCACGGAATAGCCGTTGGATTCGGCATGTTTTTGAATGGCATGGCCGATATCGCCCAGCGTGGCGCCATTACGCACCTGCTGGATGCCTTTCCACATGCACTCGAAGGTCACCTCGGCCAGGCGGCGGGACTGGATGCTGGGCTCGCCGACGTGGTACATGCGGCTGGTATCGCCGAACCAGCCATCCTTGATGATGGTGACGTCGATATTGAGCGAATCGCCGTTTTTCAGGACCTTGTCGCCCGGGATGCCGTGGCAGATCTGGTGGTTGACCGAGGTACAGATCGCGCCGGGAAAAGGCGGATATCCCGGAGGCGCGTAGCCCACCGTCGCCGATTTCACCTTGAGCTCGTCAGTCAGGTATTCCAGGCACAAACGGTCCAGTTCACCCGTGGTGACACCTGGTTTGACGTGAGGGGTAATGAAATCGAGGATTTTGGCGGCGTCCCGGCAAGCGGCGCGCATTTTGTCCAGATCGGCGGGGTTGGTAACGAGTCCCATGTATGGTGAAGTGTCTTTGGCTTGAGTAAGTGGATAGAAAGATAGTAGAATTATAGGCTTGCCTGAAAACCGGGGGCAATGCTTGGGTTACCGCCCGCTGATCGCTGCTATCTATATAGCGCTCGTGATCGCGAGGGGCCGAGGTGTTGCCGGTGGCCGGGTCTACTTTGAGATGCATTGTAGGCCCTATGCTGCTACGGTCGTCTGGGTTTGTTCTCCATAGCGGGGGTTTTGCTGTGGTGATCGGCCGGCCGGGTTCAGGGCTAGACCATTTCGATGGCCAGGTGGCCATCGAAAAATCGCGCGTTATGCCACCCAGGGTGCCAGCCGTGTCATGCACGGGCCGGTACAGGCGTAACGCAAGAACCAACCCTCGGAGAACATTATGTCCCTCATGCGCGAAATGCTGGAAGCCGGTGTCCACTTTGGTCACCAGACCCGTTACTGGAACCCCAAGATGGCCCCGTACATCTTCGGTCACCGTAACAAGATTCACATCATCAACCTCGAAAAGACCGTCGAGAAATACCAAGACGCCACCAAGTTCGTGAAACAACTGGCTGCCCGTGGCGGCAACATCCTGTTCGTCGGCACCAAGCGCGCCGCTCGCGAACTGGTCGCTACCGAAGCCGCCCGTTGCGGCATGCCCTTCGTTGACGCTCGCTGGTTGGGCGGCATGCTGACCAACTTCAAGACGGTCAAGACCTCGGTCAAACGCCTGAAGGACATGGAAACCGTCGTCGCCGAAGGCGGCGCCGAGCGCATGATCAAGAAAGAAGGCCTGCTGTTCCAACGCGAACTGGACAAGCTGAACAAGTCCATCGGCGGCATCAAGGACATGAACGGTCTGCCCGACGCGCTGTTCGTGATCGACGTTGGCTACCACAAGATCGCCATCGCCGAAGCCCGCACGCTGGGTATCCCCGTGGTGGCCGTGGTTGATACCAACCACTCGCCCGACGGCGTGGATTACATCATCCCCGGCAACGACGACTCGGCCAAGGCCATCGCGCTGTACGCCAAGGGCATCGCTGACGCCGTGCTCGAGGGCCGCGAACAGAACCTGAACGGCATCGTCGAAGAAGCCGGCGAAGGCTCGGAAGAGTTCGTCGAAGTGCAGGACAACCAGGCCTAAGGCCTGATCCGATGGTGGTTTGTGACAGCCAGGTCTGTTACAACCGCCGTCGGACGTCTCGAGACGGGCTCCCGTCTCATGCCCGCCGAAAGCGGGCGTCTTGTCGAATCAAACCATATGCCCCGGTGTGACCGGGGCATGTCTAAGCGAAATTGGAGCAATCATGGCTGAAATTACCGCCGCCCTCGTCAAGGAACTGCGTGAGAAAACCGACGCGCCCATGATGGAGTGCAAGAAGGCCCTGACCGAAGCCGAAGGCGATCTGGCCCGTGCCGAAGAAATCCTGCGCGTCAAGCTGGGCAACAAGGCCAGCAAGGCTGCCGCCCGCGTGACGGCCGAAGGCCTGATCGGCCTGTTCATCTCGGCTGATGCCAAGCAAGGCGCAGTCATCGAAGTCAACTGCGAGACCGACTTCGTTGCCAAGAACGACGACTTCGTCGCTTTTGTGAACAAGCTGGCCGAGCTGGTCACCACGCAAAACCCCGCCGATGTGGCCGCCTTGTCGGCGCTGCCCCTGGGCGAAGGCACCGTTGACACCACCCGTACCGCTCTGGTCGGCAAGATCGGTGAAAACATCTCCGTACGCCGCTTCCAGCGCATCGAAACCCCCAACGCGCTGGCCAGCTACGTGCACGGCGGCCGGATCGGCGTGCTGGTTGAATACACGGGCACCGAAGAAATCGGCAAAGACCTGGCCATGCACATCGCTGCGACCAAGCCCAAGGCCCTGAACGCCGAAGGCGTAGCCGCCGCTGACATCGCCGCCGAGCGTTCGGTTGCCGAACAAAAGGCTGCCGAGTCCGGCAAGCCTGCCGAAATCGTCGCCAAGATGGTCGAGGGTTCGGTGCAGAAGTTCCTGAAAGAAGTTACGCTGCTGTCGCAGCCCTTCGTCAAGAACGACAAGCAATCGGTTGAACAGATGCTCAAGGAAAAGAGCGCCTCGATCAGCCAATTCGTGTTGTTCGTCGTAGGCGAGGGCATCGAGAAAAAGACCAGCGACTTCGCCGCTGAAGTCGCCGCCGCCGCCGCTGGCCGCGCCTAAGTAGTCGTAGTACCCAGGGCCGGCTAGATAAACATCTAGTCCGGCCCTATTTCTTGTCTTACACTTTCGTCGGATCGTTCCCTGGGACATCACCTATGAGCAGCAGATCATACAAACGGGTTCTTCTCAAACTTTCCGGCGAGGCGCTGATGGGCGATGATGCTTTTGGCATCAATCGCAGCACCATTGTGCGCATGACCGATGAAATTGCAGAAGTCTCGGCGCTAGGCGTCGAACTGGCCATCGTGATTGGCGGTGGCAATATTTTCCGTGGCGTCGCGCCCGGCGCCCAGGGCATGGATCGCGCCACGGCCGACTACATGGGCATGATGGCGACCATCATGAACGCGCTCGCTCTCCAGGACGCGCTGAAAAACAAAGGCGTCGATGCGCGCGTACAGTCGGCCCTGAATATCGACCAGGTCGTCGAACCCTATATCCGCCCCAAGGCCCTGCGTTACCTCGAAGAGGGCAAAGTGGTGATTTTCGCGGCGGGTACGGGCAATCCGTTTTTCACGACTGATACGGCTGCCGCATTGCGCGGCGCCGAAATCGGCGCTGAAATCGTGTTGAAGGCCACCAAGGTCGACGGCATCTACAGCGCCGATCCCAACAAAGACCCCACGGCGACGCGTTACACCCGCATCAGCTTCGACGAGGCCATCGTGCGCCGCCTCGAAGTCATGGATGCGACGGCGTTTGCGCTTTGCCGCGACCAGAAACTGCCCCTGAAAGTGTTTTCGATCAATAAGTCCGGCGCACTCAAGCGTGTCGTCAGCGGCGAAGACGAAGGCACGTTGGTACACGTTTAAGCAAAGGATATTTTCATGAGCGTCGCAGAAGTCCGCAAATCGGCCGAAACCCGCATGGCCAAGTCGCTGGAAACGCTGAAAGTCAACCTGTCCAAGATCCGTACGGGCCGTGCCCATACGGGTATCCTGGATCACGTCCAGGTCGAATACTACGGTTCGCCGGTTCCCGTCAGCCAAGTCGCCAACGTGAACCTGGTCGATGCGCGTACCATCAGCGTGCAGCCCTACGAAAAGCCCATGGCCGCGGTGATCGAGAAGGCCATTCGTGAGTCGGATCTGGGCCTGAACCCCATTTCGATGGGCGAAACCATCCGTGTCCCGATGCCGGCTCTGACCGAAGAGCGCCGTCGTGATCTGACCAAAGTGGTCAAGAGCGAGGGCGAGGATGCCAAGATCGCTGTGCGTAACCTGCGTCGCGAGGCTAACGAGTCGCTCAAGAAGCTTGTCAAAGACAAGGAAATCTCCGAGGACGACGAGCGCCGCGCCCAGGACGAGGTGCAAAAGCTGACCGATCGTAGCGTTACCGAGATCGACAAATTGGTCTCCACGAAAGAAGCGGAGATCATGACCGTATAATCGGGTCAGGATATTGTTCGCACGCGCGCCGCTTGCGCCGTACCGTTGCTGCATGGCCGGCACGGTGCTGGTGTGGCGGCGTGATTTTTTTGATTTTCAGCTTAGATAAGGCCCTGACGGCCCGACTTGTTTCCTACATGGCAATCAGTTCCACCCAGGCGATTCCCGCCACGCAGGCAGTTCCGCAGCACGTTGCCATCATCATGGATGGTAACGGCCGCTGGGCAACGCGCCGGCATTTGCCGCGTACCGCCGGGCACGCCAAGGGCGTACAGGCTGTACGGCGCGTGGTGGAGGCTTGCGGACGGCGCGGGGTGCGTTATCTGACCTTGTTTGCCTTCAGCTCCGAGAACTGGAGGCGTCCTGTCGAAGAAGTGTCCTTGCTGATGCGTCTGTTCGTGCAGGCGCTGGAGCGCGAGGTCGACAAGCTCAACGATCAGGGCGTACGCCTGCATGTGGTCGGCGATCTGTCGCATTTCGAGCCGCGGCTGCAGTCGTTGATCGCCGATGCGCAGGCTCGCACGGCACACAATGATCGCTTGCATCTGACCGTGGCCGCCAATTACGGCGGACGCTGGGACGTATTGCAGGCAACGCGCGCCATGCTTGCCCAGCACCCTGAGTTGGCCAGTGATCCGCAGCGTATTGACGAAACGCATCTGAGCAACCACTTGTCCATGGCCTGGGCGCCGGAGCCCGACTTGTTCATCCGCACCGGCGGCGAGCAACGCATTTCCAATTTTCTGATTTGGCAACTGGCGTATACCGAGTTGTACTTCACCGATCATTACTGGCCTGATTTCGGCGCAGATGAGCTCGAGGCGGCATTCGAGTGGTACCGCACCCGCGAACGCCGTTTTGGCCGTACCAGCGCACAGTTGCGCGACGACGCGGCGCGCTGAGGCCTCCGGAGACATCTATGCTCGTTCAACGCGTTATCACCGCCGTCGTGTTGCTGGCCGTGCTGGCCCTGACGCTGTCTGTGGGAAACCCCTGGTGGTTCATGGCGTTGCTGGCGATAGGGGCGGCCTGCGCGTGCTGGGAATGGCTGCGGCTGACCATCGCACCGCCGGCATCTCGCGTCGTGAGCGTTGCGGTAGCGCTGGCGCTGCTGGCCGTGATGCTATATGCGAGCTGGGCCTGGCTATATGGCATGCCTGATAGCGGCGCGCTGCAGGCGGCGGTCGTTCAGGGCCTGGTGCCCGTTGTGGCGCTGATATGGCTGGTAGGTGCGACCGCAGCCGTGGTGCGCGGACGATCCGATGCGCCGCCTGCCAGTGTCCTGTGGTCGATATTCAGTGTCCCGGCGATTTTTGCGGCATGGTCGGTGTTGGCGTTGACGTTTATGACGCGCGGCGCGTGGTTTGTGGTGTCCTTGTTGGCGCTGGTGTGGGTCGCGGACATTGCGGCCTATTTTGCGGGTCGGGCATTCGGCAAGCGTAAACTGGCCCCTAAGGTCAGCCCCGGAAAGACGATTGCTGGCGCCGTAGCCGGCGTCGCCGGCGCCGCCATTTGGGTCTGGATATCGAGTTTTTGGGACGGCAGTTTTGGCCAGGCGCTGATCGGACGTTTGTCTTTGCCCCTGGCTTTGCTGGCCGCGATGTTATTGGGCGTCATCTCTATTGTGGGCGATCTATTCGAGTCGTTGCTCAAGCGCCGCGCCGGCCGTAAGGATTCCAGCGGCCTGTTGCCAGGGCATGGCGGTGTCTATGACCGCATCGATGCGATCCTGCCGGTGGCGCCATTCGCCTTATTGCTGTCTGGAGTGTTGTCTTGAGCCGTTTTCAACGCGTTGCCGTTCTCGGCGCTACGGGATCTATCGGTGAAAGCACGCTGGATGTGATTGCCCGTCATCCGGACCGGTTGGCGGTGTACGCCTTGTCTGCGCACAGCCGCATGGAGCGTCTGGCCCAGCAGGCCTTGGCAAGCCGGGCGGCTGTGGTCGTCGTGCCGGACGATGCGGCGCGCCGCCGCTTTCTGGCGGCATGGCCGACCGGACAGTCCGCACCGGAAGTCCGGGTGGGGCCTCAGGCCCTGGCGGATACCGCTGCAGACGCCGAATGCGATACCGTGATGGCTGCCATCGTCGGCGCGGCAGGCTTGCCGTCGGCGTTAGCCGCAGCCCGGGCAGGTAAACGAATCTTATTGGCCAATAAAGAGGCTCTGGTAGCGGCAGGCGGCCTGTTCATGCAGGCGGTCCGTGAGAATGGCGCCGAACTGCTGCCGATCGATAGCGAACATAACGCCATTTTTCAATGTCTGCCCCAAGGGCAGCACGCTGGTGCGCCGACTGAGCCGGCGCGAGGTGTGCGGCGCTTGCTGTTGACGGCTTCTGGTGGGCCGTTTCGGCGTCAGGATCCCGAGGATCTGCACGACGTCACACCCGATCAGGCCTGCGCGCATCCCAACTGGAGCATGGGGCGCAAGATCTCCGTCGATTCCGCCACCATGCTGAACAAAGGGCTGGAGGTCATTGAGGCGCACTGGCTGTTTGCCATGCCTGCGGATCGTATCGAGGTCCTGATACACCCGCAAAGCGTGGTGCATTCGATGGTGGAATATGACGACGGCTCGGTGCTCGCGCAGTTGGGACAGCCCGATATGCGTACGCCGATTGCCTATGGCTTGGGTTTCCCGGATCGGCTGGCGAGCGGTGTCAGCCCGCTGGATCTGGCCCGATGCGGGCGTCTGGAGTTCGAAACGCCCGACCTGGAGCGTTTCCCGTGCCTGAAGCTGGCATTTGACGCGTTGCGCAGCGGGCAGGGGGCCTGTATTGCGCTGAACGCCGCCAACGAGATCGCGGTCGAGGCGTTCTTGGCGGGGCGCTTGCGTTATACCTGGATTCCCAGGGTGATTGCCGCCGCCCTGGAATGGCAGCAACGGCAGTCTTCTGTTACGCTCAATAATCTGGCCGATGTGTTGGCGCTCGATGCTGAAACACGAGCCTACACGGGTAATCTCGGCTTGGCCTGATTTTCTTCGCCTATCGACACATGCTTTTTACCCTGCTTGCTTTCATCGTCGCCCTGGGCATCCTGATTACGTTTCACGAGCTGGGTCATTACTGGGTGGCGAGGCTGTGCGGGGTGCGCGTGTTGCGATTTTCCGTAGGCTTTGGCCGGGTGCTGCTGCGCCGGCGAGATAAGCATGGCACCGAATGGGCGCTGTCGGCGATCCCTTTGGGCGGCTACGTCAAAATGCAGGACGACCCGCCAGCCGGAGCGACTCGCGCAGAAGCCGCGCAGTCATTTAATACTCAGCCGGTGGGCCGCCGTATCGCCATTGTTGCGGCAGGGCCGGTATTCAATCTGATTTTGGCCGTGGCGTTATATGCCGGCTTGAATCTCGCAGGTACCGAAGAGCCCGCGCCTATCATCGCGCCTCCCGCCACAGAAACACCGGCCGGACGGGCAGGGTTTCACGGCGGCGATCAGATCGTGGCCATCGACGGCAGTCCGGTTGTCTCGTGGAATGACGCGCGTTGGCATTTGATTGACGTGTTGTCCACGGGTGGACAGGCACAGGTGCAGGTTCGCACGTCCGACGGTGCGACTCGGCACCGCGTATTGCAGGTGACTGGCAGCGGGATGGACCCCCAGCAGGGCGATCCGCTGGCCGATGCAGGATTGCGGCTGGCCCAGCCCAAACCTATCGTGCGCGGTGTGGTGGCGGGCAGCGAAGGCGAGCGCGCCGGCTTGATAGACGGTGACCGCATTATTCGCGCGGGCGATCTGATCGATCCCGATACCGCGCAACTGGTGCAACTCATTCAGCAGCATGCGGGCCAACCGCTGGCATTGACCATGATTCGCAATGGGAGCGAGCAATCGGTGACCGTCGTGCCACGGGCAGAAACCGTGGATGGCCAGACCATCGGGCGTATCGGTGTGCAACTGGGGGGAGACCTCCCCATGGTGACGGTACGTTACGGTGTGTTTGCAAGCATTGGTCACGCGGCTGTGCGCACGTGGGATACTGCGTGGCTGTCATTGCGCATGATGGGCCGCATGGTGATCGGCGAAGTTTCCTGGCGCAATATCAGCGGTCCAGTCACCATTGCCGACTACGCCGGACAGACCGCACGTATCGGATTCGCAGCCTATATTGCCTATCTGGCGCTCATCAGTATCAGCCTGGGTGTATTGAACTTGTTGCCGATCCCTATGCTGGATGGCGGTCATCTGCTGTACTATCTCGTCGAAATTGTACGAGGCAGTCCTCCGCCCGACCGATGGATAGATATCGGGCAGCGCGCCGGTATCGGTGTGTTGGCGGGGCTGATGGGGCTCGCCTTGTTTAATGATTTCGCACGCCTGTTCACCTGACAGGCAATCGAATAAAATCTTTCGCCATTTGTTCGACCTAGGATAGCCAAGCACATGTTTTCTCGGATGTTTCATCACAAAAAGGGCTTGATGCCGGGCCTGCTTGCCGCGCTTCTCATGCCGGCGCTAGCTCATGCGTTCGAACCTTTTGTCGTGCGGGATATCCGCGTAGAGGGCATTCAACGTACGGACGCGGGTACGGTGTTCGGCTATATGCCCGTCAAAGTCGGCCAGCAGTTCACCGAGGCCGAGGCTACCGAAGCCATCCGCCGCCTGTATGGCACCGGTTTTTTCAGCGACGTCAAAATCGAGACGGACAACGATGTGGTCGTCGTGGTCGTGCAGGAGCGTCCCACGATCGCTTCGGTGACCTTCAACGGCATGCGCGAGTTCGACTCCAAGGCCATCACCAAATCGCTCATGCAGGTGGGCTTTGGCGAGGGCCGTGTGTTTGACCAGTCGATGCTGGAACGCGCCGAGTTCGAGCTCAAGGAACAGTATCTGAGCAAGGGTAAATACGGTGTCGAGGTCACTGCCACCGTGACGCCGCTGCCGCGCAATCGCGTCGGCGTGAGCTTTGACGTGTTCGAAGGCGAGGTCGCCAAGATCCGTCAGATCAGCGTGGTGGGCAACAAGGCCTTTTCCGAAGGCGATCTGCTGGATCTGTTCCAGCTGTCGACGCCCGGCTGGCTGACCTGGTACACCAATTCGGACAAGTATTCCCGCGAGAAACTCGAAGGCGATATCGAAACGCTGCGTTCGTTCTATCTCGACCAGGGCTACCTGGAATTCTCGGTCGAGCCGCCGCAGGTCACGATATCCCCTGATCGCAAAGACATCTACATCACGGTCACCATCCACGAGGGCGAGCCTTACAAGGTGCGCAACGTCAAGCTGGCGGGCAACCTCCTGGGCCTGGATTCGGAGATCAAGAATCTCGTACAGGTCAAAGAAGGCGAGACGTTCTCGGCGGCCCAGGCAAACGACTCGTCCAAGGCGATCACGGATTATCTGGGTGAACTGGGTTACGCGTTTGCCAACGTCAACCCGAACCCGACGCTGGACCGTGCCAAGCACGAGGCCGATGTGACGTTCTACGTCGATCCCAGCCGCCGCGTCTACGTACGCCGGATCCAGATCGGCGGCAACACCCGTACCCGTGACGAGGTCGTGCGCCGTGAAATGCGCCAAGAAGAAGCCGCCTGGTATGACTCTGGCGATCTGAAGATCTCGCGCGATCGTATCGACCGCCTGGGTTATTTCAACGAGGTCAACGTCTCCACCGATCCGGTCCCGGGCTCGCCCGACCAGGTCGACGTCAACGTCGACGTCAAAGAAAAGCCTACCGGGATGATCAACCTCGGTGTAGGTTACGGATCGTCTGAAAAGGCCATTCTGTCGGCCGGGATCAGCGAAGACAACGTGTTCGGCAGCGGCACCAACCTGACGCTGCAATTCAACACCAGCAAGAGCAACCGCGCCGTGGTGCTTTCGCACACGGATCCGTATTTCACGAAAGACGGCATCAGCCGCACGACGTCAGCTTATTATCGTGTGACTGAGCCGTACGAGACGAACTCCGGCGACGGCGATTACCGGGTGAAGGCGCTCGGCCTGGGGATGAACTTCGGTGTGCCGATTTCGGAATATGACCGGATCTTCCTGGGCGGCACGTTCGAGCATAACCAGATCGATCTGTACAACAACTCGCCGCAGGCCTATCGCGACTTCGTTGACCAATATGGCGACAGCACGAATGCGTTGATTTTCAATGCCGGCTGGTCAAAGGACACGCGTGACAGCGCGCTGGCCCCGACCAAGGGTTCATATACCCGCCTGAAAGCTGACGTTTCTACCCTGGACCTCCAGTACTACATGCTGACGGCTCAGCAGCAGTACTATGTCCCGTTGGGCCGCAGTTATACGCTGGCCTTCAACGGCATGGTGGATTACGGCTTCAGCTATGGCAGCAAGGACTTCCCGGTCATCAAGAACGTCTACGCGGGCGGTATCGGCACGGTACGTGGTTACGACGGGTCCTCGTTGGGCCCACGTGACTCGCTCACAGGCGATTACCTGGGCGGTGCGCGTCGTATCGTCGGTAATGCGCAGTTGTATCTGCCGTTCCCTGGCGCCTCCAAAGACCGTACGCTGCGCTGGTTCCTGTTTGCTGACGCAGGCCAAGTCTCGGCAGGCAGCGGGATGCGATGCTCGGGTGGCGAGCCTGGTAGCGAGGTGGAGGATCCTTGCGGCTGGCGTTTCTCGGCAGGTATCGGCCTGTCGTGGCAGTCGCCGCTGGGCCCGCTGCAGTTGTCTTACGCCCGTCCGCTCAATTCCAAGTCGGGTGACGATTTGCAATCGTTCCAGTTCCAGATTGGTACTGGTTTCTAAGGGTCGCCGTGACCGTAAAGGTTACGCATAATCACACTAGCAAGACGCCGCAACGTGGTGTCTGCTGGATTAGTGGCACAATAGCAGTTTTGCTTTACCTCATTGGAAGGTGAGATTTTCATGATGTCTGATTTCGCACTCAAAACCTCGAGCCCGTCGCGCAGCCAGCGCGCCGGCAAACTGCGCGGTACGCTGGCCCTGGCGGGTGCGCTGCTCCTCGGCTCCGCCGTGACGCTGCCTGCGCATGCACAAGGCACCAAGATCGGCTTCGTGAATACCGAGCGTATCCTGCGCGAATCCGGCCCTGCCAAGACGGCGCAAAGCAAGATCGAGTCGGAATTCAAAAAGCGGGACGACGAGCTGCAGCGCCTGAGCAGCAGCCTGCGCAGCCAAGCTGAAAAATTCGACAAGGACTCCCCCGTGCTGTCCGAGACGGATCGTGTCAACCGCCAACGTGACTTGGCGCGCCTGGATACCGATCTGCAACGCAAGCGCCGCGAGTTCCAAGAGGACTTCAACCGCCGTCGCAACGAGGAATTCTCCTCTATCGTGACCAAGGCCAACCAGGCCATCAAGAGAATCGCGGAACAAGAAAACTACGATCTGATCGTGCAAGACGCTGTGACGGTCAACCCGCGTATCGACATCACCGACAAGGTGATTCAGGCGCTCGGCAAATAATCGCCGAGGTCGCATGCCGATCCTGTTGGATACCGCCCGCGCACCCGCCCTGGATGCGCTGCTGGCTTCGGTGAATACCCAAGGGCTGGACCTGCGTATCGAGACGGGCGCTGCGGGCGATGTCAAAAGTATCGCTCTTGGCGATACGGATCAGGGCGATGCCGCAGCCTTGCGCGCGGCATTGCCCCGTATCCGGGGCATCGGTACGCTGGCGTCGGCCGGTCCGGAAGAAATCACTTTTCTAAGCAATCCGCGCTACCAGAGCCAGTTGGCCAGTACGCGAGCTGCCGCTGTCATCGTGACGCCGGACGTGGCGCAGGCCATGTTGGCTGGCGCGGACGGCCCCTCGTGTATCCGGGTCGTATGTGCGCATCCCTATCTGCTTTACGCCCGCCTGGCGCAGTGGTTCGACGCCGCTCGTCACCCGAAACAGCCGGCCAGCGTGCATCCGCTGGCTGTTGTGGCGCCCGATGCCGTCATCGAGGATGACGTGCGTATCGGTCCGCATTGTGTGGTCGAGGCGGGTGCTCGTATCGGACGTGGCGCTACGCTCGGGCCGGGATGTGTGATCGGCCAGGGCTCCACGGTGGGGCCGGATTGCATGCTTTACGCCCGCGTGACGTTGTATGCCAATGTTCGCATCGGCGCGCGCGCCATCGTGCACAGTGGAGTCGTGCTCGGCGCCGACGGGTTCGGTTTCGCGCCGGATCCGACGCTGGGCAAGGGCGCATGGGGCAAAATCGCTCAGTTGGGCGGTGTACGCATTGGGGACGATGTCGAAATCGGCGCCAACACCACGATCGATCGTGGCGCTCTGGAGGACACCGAAATCGGTGACGGCGTCAAGCTCGATAACCAGATCATGGTGGCGCACAACGTGCGCATCGGCGCACACACTGCGGTAGCCGCCTGCGTGGGCATTGCCGGCTCGACGGTCATCGGCGCACGCTGTACCATCGCTGGCGCGGCCATGCTGTCGGGACATCTGACACTGGCCGATGACGTCCATATTTCGGGGGGGACGGCGGTGACCTCCAGCATTTCTCAGCCGGGCCGTTACACTGGCGTGTATCCTTACGCTGAACACGGCCAGTGGCAACGTAACGCCGCCGTGATACAACAACTGTCGCAGCTGCGCCGCCGGCTGCGGGCACTCGAAAAAGCCTGACCTGTCACCGCGGCCTGCGGTGATGGCGTCATCATTCAATACGGTAGGAATTTTTACGAAATGGAACTCGACATCAAGGCGATCATGGAGCGCTTGCCGCATCGCTATCCGATGCTGCTCATTGACCGCGTGCTGGAAATCGTGCCGGGCAAATCCATCGTTGCCATTAAAAATGTGTCGATCAATGAGCCTTTTTTCGAAGGCCATTTCCCGCATCATCCTGTGATGCCCGGTGTGTTGATCACCGAGGCCATGGCTCAAGCGGCCGCGCTGTTTTCTTTCACTGATGACGATGGCGGCCTGAAATGCGACAGCGCCAAGACCGCCTATTATCTGGTGGGGATCGACGAGGCGCGTTTCCGCCGTCCCGTGGTGCCGGGCGACCAATTGCGTCTGGAAGTGCAGGCCGAACGGCTCAGCCGCGCCATCTGTAAATACCAAGGGCGTGCACTGGTGGACGGCCAGGTGGTGGCCGAAGCCAAGCTCATGTGCGCCATCCGTAGCCTGGAAGCGTAAATGTCAGGAAATATCCATCCCACCGCCTTGGTCGATCCAAGCGCTCAGATCGACAGCAGCGTGCGGATCGGGCCGTATAGCGTCGTAGGCCCGGATGTCACTATCGGAGCAGGGACGGAGATCGGCCCCCATTGCGTGATCGACGGTGTGACGACAATAGGCCGAGATAACCGGTTTTACCGGTTTTGTTCGATCGGCGGCATGCCGCAGGACAAAAAGTACGCGGCTGAACCCACGCGTCTGGTCATTGGTGACCGTAATACGGTCCGGGAATTCACCACGTTTAATACGGGCACGGTCCAGGACGGTGGCGTGACCACCATGGGCAACGACAACTGGATCATGGCCTACGTGCACGTCGCGCACGATTGCCATCTGGGTAATAACACCATTCTGGCCAACTCAGTACAACTGGGGGGACACGTCCAGGTCGGAGACTGGGCCATTGTGGGCGGACTGACCGGGGTGCACCAGTTCAGCAAGATCGGCGCGCACAGCATGACCGGGGGCAATAGCTCCCTGATGCAGGACATGCCGCCTTTTGTGTTGGGCGCCGGCAATCCTTGCCGACCCGTTGGCGTCAATGTCGAGGGCTTGCGCCGTCGCGGTTTCAGCGCGTCGGTGATTTCCAGCCTGCGAGAGGCATACAAGATCGTTTTCCGCCGTGGTCTGTCCTTGGACGAGGCACGCGCAGAGTTGCGCGCGCGCCAGCAGTCGCATCCCGATGCGACCGAGGCGTTACAGACATTGCTGGATTTCTTTGATGCCTCGAACCGGGGCATCATCCGGCCATGACTACTACCATCGGCATGGTGGCAGGCGAGCCCTCAGGCGACCTGCTGGCCAGCCGTGTCATTACCGGCCTGCATCAGGCCTCGTCCGATTTGCATTGCCAAGGCATAGGCGGGCCCGCCATGGATGCTGCGGGCTTTGAGGCCTGGCACCCCATGCATGCGCTGACCGTATTTGGCTATGTGGACGCGCTGAAGCGTCTGCCGGGGTTGTTGCGGACCTACGGCGACGTCAAGCGTCGCTGGCTGGCCGAGCCGCCCTCAGTGTTCGTTGGGGTAGATGCGCCGGATTTCAATCTGAAGCTCGAATTGCAACTGCGCCAGGCGGGTACGCCCACCGTGCATTTTGTCGGCCCGTCGATCTGGGCGTGGCGTTACGAGCGCATTCACAAGATCCGCGAGGCGGTGTCGCACATGCTGGTGCTGTTTCCGTTCGAGGAAGACCTGTACCGCAAAGAAGGCATCCCGGTGACCTATGTCGGACATCCGTTGGCTGACGCCATTCCGATGCAACCCGACCGTCAGGCGGCACGCCGCCGCCTGGGCCTGGATGACACTGCGCGTGTCTTGGCGATCTTGCCAGGCAGCCGCTCGTCGGAGATCCGCATCCTCGCACCGCGTTTCCTCCAGGCGGCGCAACAACTGCGCCAGCGGGATCCTGGCCTGGTATGCATCGTGCCCATGGTCAATGCCCAGCGCCGGCAGGAATTCGACGCCATTTTGGCGCAGTATCCGGTCCCGGGGCTGCGTTGCGTGACTGCCGATGATCTGACAACCGCAGGCAGTGCACCGGTGGCCTGGACAGCGCTCGAGGCCAGTGATGCGGTGCTGGTGGCCAGTGGCACGGCCACCCTGGAGGCAGCGCTATTCAAGCGCCCCATGGTGATCTCGTATTATTTGTCCCCATGGATGCGCCGCATCATGGCCTGGAAATCCGGCCAGCAACGGCCATATTTACCGTGGGTGGGGCTGCCTAATGTGTTGCTGCGGGATTTCGCCGTGCCAGAGCTCTTGCAGGACGATGCTACGCCGGATAAGCTGGCCGAAGCGACCTGGGCCGCCCTGACGGACGAGGCCCATGCCGCACGCATACACACGCGTTTTGCCGCCATGCATCACGATCTGACGCGCGATACGGCGAGCTTGGCGGCGCGCGCAATTCTCGATGTAGCACATGGATCAACATAGCCTTTTTGCGTGCACCACGCCCGATTTTTCGGGCGTGACGATGGCCGGCGTCGACGAGGCCGGCCGCGGACCGCTCGCGGGGGCTGTTTACGCGGCTGCCGTGATTCTGGATCCCGCCAGGCCGATCGATGGCTTGGCTGATTCCAAGGTGCTCACCGCAGTTCGCCGCGAGGCGCTGGCCATAGAGATCCAGGAATACGCATTGAGTTGGTGCATTGCCAGCGCCAGTGTCGATGAAATCGACAGTTTGAACATTTTGCGGGCGACACTTTTGGCCATGCAACGAGCCGTCGAAGGATTGGCCCATGCGCCGCAGGTGGCCATGGTCGACGGCAACCAGGCGCCAAAGCTCCGTTGCACGGTGCAAACCGTGATCAAGGGCGACGCGCTGGTGCCGGCCATCTCGGCAGCCTCCATCCTGGCAAAAACAGCTCGTGACGCCGATTTGTTGCGTCTGCATACCCAGTATCCGCAGTACGGCTTTGATCAGCACAAGGGCTACGGCACTGCGCTGCATTTGACGCGGCTGCGCGAACATGGTCCCTGCGCGGAACACCGGCGCAGTTTCGCGCCTGTGCGCGAGCTGTTGATGCCGGCATCATAAGATCCTGTTTACGTCCGGGGATGTCCCGCTCGGGCGGTGCGGGCTGAATTGCATTCAATCCGATTTAATAGCGTTTTTTGCACGGTATCGTGCACCGCGTATTGCCACCTCTGTCTCTGCCATGAAACACATCGCGTCCCGCGACAACCCTCAATTCAAGCAATTGCAGCGTCTGGCCCACCATGCCGGGCGTCGTGGCGAAAATGCGATCCTGGAAGGCGTGCATTTGTGTCAGGCCTGGTTGGCGTCGTCAACGGCGCCGGCCTTGGCTGTGTTCGACGCAGACCGGCTGGACCGTCCGGAATTGGCGGCGTTGTTGGCTGCAGTGCAGGCCGTCCTGCCCGAGCGGCAGATTTTGGCGCTGTCGCCGCAGCTATTGAAGCATCTGGAGACGGTTGAAACCGGTCAGGGCGTGCTGTTCATCGTCGATCCGCCGGCGCCAACGCTGCCTGCGCGCTTGGCGGAGTCCATGGTATGGCTAGACCGGGTGCAGGACCCGGGTAACGTCGGCACGATTTTGCGGATATGCGCGGCCGCAGGTGTGTCTCGCGTGTTGCTGTCACCGGGCTGCGCGGCGGCCTGGTCGCCCAAAGTGCTGCGCGGCGGCCAAGGCGCGCATTTTGCCCTGTCCCTACACGAACAGGCAGATCTGATGGCCTGCGTGAGCCGCCTGGATGTCCCCCTGGCCGTTACGACGCTGGAAAACGCCCAGGATCTCTATGCAACCGCGCTGCCAAGGGCCTGCGCCTGGGTATTCGGCCACGAGGGGCAGGGCGTTTCGTCCGATTTGCAGTCTGTCGCCACGCTACGGGTGCGCATTGACCACGCCCCCTCGGTGGAGTCCTTGAACGTCGGGGTGGCGACGGCGCTGTGTCTGTTTGAACAGCGCCGCCAGGCGATGGACTAATTCGATCTATCCAGGCCCACCTCTTGCATCACCGTCGTGGCGATTTCCTCGATGGACTTGGTCGTCGTGGACAGCCAGGAAATCCCTTCGCGGCGCATCATGCGCTCGGCCTCGGCCACCTCGTAGCGGCACTGTTCCAGCGTCGCGTATTGGCTGTTGGGACGGCGCTCGTTACGGACCTCGGACAGGCGTTCGGGCTGGATCGACAGGCCAAATAGCTTGGATCGATGCGGCGCAACCGTGGACGGCAGCGTGCCGCGCTCGAAATCGTCGGGCGTCAGCGGGAAATTGGCTGCTTTGATGGCGTACTGCATGGCCAGATAGAGGCTGGTCGGTGTCTTGCCACAACGGGACACGCCCACCAGAATGACGTCTGCCTGGTCCAATTGGTTGATGAACTGTCCGTCATCGTGTGCCAGGCTGAAATTGATGGCATCGATCCGATTCCGGTACTGCTCGGAGTTGGCCGCCATGTGGGACCGGCCGACGGAATGATTGGATTTCATTCCCAAAGCCTGCTCGATATGTCCGACAAAAGTGCCAAAAAGGTCCAGGAAAATCCCATTGGCGCGACGGACACATTCCATGCTGTGGGGGTCAACCAGGGTGCTGAAAACAATAGGCGGCAGACCGGTTTCATTGGCGTTGCGGTCGATGCGCTCGGCGACTTCCCGGGCTTTTTCCAATGTATCGATAAAGGGCAGGCGGATCGGCTTGAAGCGTACTTGCTCAAATTGGGACAACACAGAGTGACTAAATGTCTCTGCGGTGATGCCGGTGCTGTCCGAGACGATGTAGACAGTACGTTCGATAGGGGACGAAGCCATATGTAAAATATTCCAACCAAAGTGGAGGGCTGGAGTGCCCGACCGGGTACAATTCGACCCCAATCAGTCACCCCAAGAGCGGTCTCAGGCTGGTTTGGTCAGCGCATCGTGATGTTTTGACCAAACTCGCTTTCTCTATTGTAAAAGGTGACTTAAATGTCGTACGTCGTTTCGTTCGAGCAGCTCCGCATGACGGATGTGGACTCGGTAGGAGGTAAGAACGCATCACTAGGTGAAATGATCAGTCAGTTGTCCGGCGCGGGCGTCCGCGTACCGGGCGGTTTTGCTACGACTGCCGAAGCCTTCCGTGATTTCCTCAAAGCCTCTGGTCTGGATGCGCGCATTGCCACGCGACTCAGCACGCTGAACCCCGAAGACGTTCGCGAGCTGGCCACGGCTGGCGCCGAGATCCGCCAATGGATTATCGATGCCCCGTTCTCGCCTGAGTTCGAGCAGCAGATCCGCACGGCCTTTGCCGCGCTGGACGCCGACGGCAAGGGTTCGTTCGCCGTGCGTTCATCCGCAACCGCCGAGGATTTGCCTGATGCCTCGTTCGCGGGCCAGCAGGAAACCTTCCTGAACGTCGTCGGTATTGACGACGTGCTGGACAAAATCCGCCACGTGTTCGCGTCGTTGTACAACGACCGCGCGATCTCCTATCGCGTGCACAAGGGCTATGCCCACGCCGAAGTCGCGTTGTCGGCAGGCGTGCAACGTATGGTGCGCTCTGACAAGGGCAGCGCCGGCGTGATGTTCACCATCGACACCGAATCGGGCTTCCAGGACGTGGTATTCATCACCTCGTCCTACGGCCTGGGCGAAACGGTGGTGCAGGGCGCAGTGAACCCCGACGAGTTCTACGTGTTCAAGCCCACGCTGGAACAGGGCCACTATCCCATCGTCAGCCGCCGCATCGGCTCCAAGCTGATCAAGATGGAGTTCGATCCCGAGCGCCCCGAAGGCCGCGCCGTACGCACCGTGGACGTGCCCGTATCCGAGCGCAACCGTTACTCGTTGACCGACGACGAAGTCTCCGAATTGGCGCGCTACGCGGTCATCATCGAAAAGCACTACAAGCGCCCGATGGATATCGAGTGGGGCCGTGACGGCGTAGATGGCAAGATCTATATCCTGCAAGCTCGCCCCGAAACGGTGAAATCGCAGCAAACTGGCAACGACGTCCAGCAGCGCTACCGCCTGAAGGCCACCGGCCAGGTCCTGATCACTGGCCGCGCTATTGGCCAGAAAATCGGTTCGGGCCCCGTGCGCGTCGTGGCCGATATTTCCGAAATGGATCGTGTGCAGCCCGGCGATGTGCTGGTGACCGACATGACCGATCCCAACTGGGAACCGGTCATGAAGCGCGCCTCGGCCATCGTGACCAACCGTGGCGGCCGTACCTGCCACGCGGCCATCATTGCGCGTGAACTGGGTATCCCGGCAGTCGTGGGCTGCGGTGAAGCGACCGACGTCCTGAAAGAAGGTCAGGCCGTGACTGTGTCGTGCGCCGAAGGTGACGAGGGCCGGATTTACGACGGCCTGATCGAAACCGAGGTCGAAGAAGTCCGCCGTGGCGAAATGCCGCCGATCGACGTCAAGATCATGATGAACGTCGGTAACCCTCAGCTGGCTTTCGATTTCGCACAAATCCCCAACTCTGGCGTGGGTCTGGCTCGCCTGGAGTTCATCATCAACAACAACATCGGCATTCACCCCAAGGCCGTGTTGGATTACCCCAATGTCGATGGCGAGCTGAAAAAAGCGGTCGAATCGGCTGCCCGCGGCTACGCCAGCCCGCGTGCTTTCTTCGTTGAAAAGCTCGCAGAAGGTATCGCCACCATTGCCGCGGCGTTCTGGCCCAAGTCGGTCATCGTGCGTATGTCGGACTTCAAGTCCAACGAATATCGCAAGCTGGTGGGCGGCTCGCGTTACGAGCCCGAGGAAGAAAACCCCATGCTGGGCTTCCGCGGCGCGTCGCGCTACATCGCTGCCGATTTTGCCGAGTGCTTCCGCATGGAATGCGAGGCGCTGAAGAAAGTACGCGACGAAATGGGCCTGACCAACGTCGAGATCATGGTGCCGTTCGTGCGCACGGTCAGCCAGGCCAAGCGCGTGGTGGATCTGCTGGGCGCCCATGGCCTGGCTCGCGGCGAAAACGGCTTGAAGCTCATCATGATGTGCGAAGTCCCGTCCAATGCGTTGTTGGCCGACCAGTTCCTGGAGCATTTCGACGGTTTCTCGATCGGTTCGAATGACATGACGCAGCTGACGCTGGGTCTGGATCGCGACTCTGGCATGGAGCTGCTGGCTGCCGACTTCGACGAGCGTGATGATGCGGTGAAGTTCATGTTGAGCCGTGCGATCAAGGCTTGCCTGGCTGCCAACAAGTACGTCGGTATCTGCGGCCAAGGCCCCAGCGACCATCCCGATTTCGCGCAGTGGCTCAAGGACGAAGGCATTCTGTCCATGTCGCTGAACCCGGATACGGTGGTCGATACGTGGCAGCGTCTGGCTAAGTAATCCCGCTGGCAGCATCGCACCGCGGGTGCGATGCTGGGCTTCCGAGGCAGTTTTGGCTCGGAATGGTTTGCCACAAAAAAGGCCTGCATTTTTTGAATGCAGGCCTTTTTTGCCGCTGGGCCGCCCCAAGGCAAAAAACGTCCCCTCAGGGGGCAGCAAGCCGCAAGGCGCAGCGTGGGGGCCTTTTCCCTTGGGCCGCCCCTTTGTTCTATATCGCGTCGGGCGTTACTTGGCCGGCATATGGCCGGTGTTTTGCGAGGGTCGCACTGACGTACGCTGGCACAGTCCTAGAAACCGCCGTACCAGGCTGGCCGCCGTTGGCGTCGGGCCCAAGGCAGCGCTGAGGGCGTCGGCATCGAGCCCTTCGCGGCCATATGCAGCCTGATACTGCTGCAGATGGTCGCGCATGAATTCCGGTCCGAATTCGGGATGGAATTGCGCGGAATAGATCGCGGGCGCCAGGCGGATCAATTGATGAGGATCCATATCCGAGCGAGCCAGCGCGACGGCGCCGGGAGGCAATTGGGTGACGCTTTGCGCGTGTAGCAGTTGCGCAGGAAACCGGGTGGGCAAACCCGTCATCAAGGCATCGCCTGTCGCGTCAGGCAAGCACTCTATGGTCTGCGTTCCAAGTTCGCGGCCCTTGACGTTGTATTCCACTACGCCCCCCAGCGCATGCGCGAGCAACTGATGGCCGTAGCACACGCCGAACATAGGCAGGCTCTCGGCGGCTGCCTGCCGTATCCACGCGGCCGTGCGCTCGCTCCAAGGCTCGAGGTCCGTCACCATGGCGGGCGACCCGGTGATGAGCGCCGCGCGATAGGCCGAGGGCGCCAAAGGCTCCTCGTCCAGATACACCCGTACGATGTGCACCGCATCGGGCGACAGTCCCGCAGCATGGCGCATCATCTCGCCATAGCCGCCATGCGACTGGCGCAGGGCTTCATCAGGATCACCGGTATGCAGGATCAGGACGGGCAGTAGGCCGTCGGAATGGGGGGCAGCAGTATTCATTGGGAAATCCAGGGGCTTGCTGTTCGGCGCAAAACGCAGTCGATAGCATGATGATAAATCGTCATGACGCAGAAATCCGTACAATCAAGCCATATTCTGTTGCAGAGGGGACGCGGGGATGCCCCTTGTGTCCTTGGCTTCCGAGGGAATATGGGCCGGTAGAGCCCAACCCAGGGTTTCTCAAATAAGGCATCACATGATGTGGATATGGTTCGGACTGGCAGCGGTCGCACTCATCGGTGAGGTGGCGAGCGGCACGTTTTACCTGTTGCTGGTCGCACTGGGTTTGGCTGCAGGCGGCGCAGCGGCGTGGTTCGACGCCGGCTTTGAGTGGCAACTGGTGGCGTGCGCTGTCGTGGCCCTGATTGGATTATTTGTGTTGCGTCGTACCGGCGTCCTGAAAAAACGCGAGGTCGATGCGAAGAGTAATGCGGATGTGCATCTGGACATCGGCCAGACTGTCGAAGTCGAAAGCTGGACGGACGCCGGGATTGCACGCGTCTGGTATCGTGGTGCGCATTGGCAAGCAGAGCTGGCAGCCGGGCAACCGCGTGAGCCGGGTCTATACCTGATCAGCGAGGTCCGTGGCCCGCGACTGGTATTGACGCGCAAGGTGTGAGCCGCGTAGCCGAGTACGTTACAGTCTAGGCTTGTCTATCTGATTTCGTGGCCGCCCTCGACGGGTGCGGTTTTCTCTCATTCCACGCAGGACCATTTCCATGATGCTCGAACCCTCCACCATCGCCTTGATCGTCTTGGTCGTTCTGGCGTTATTGATCATCATCAAGGCCATTGCCATCGTGCCGCAGCAGCATGCCTGGGTCGTCGAACGGCTGGGCAAGTTCGACCGGGTGCTGTCGCCTGGCGCGGGATTTGTTATCCCCTTCATCGAGCGCGTTGCCTACAAACATTCGCTCAAGGAAATCCCCCTGGACGTGCCGAGCCAGGTCTGCATTACGCGCGATAACACGCAATTGCAGGTCGATGGTGTTCTCTATTTCCAGGTAACGGATCCGATGCGCGCATCGTACGGTTCGTCCAACTACATCTCGGCGATTACCCAGTTGGCGCAGACCACGTTGCGCTCGGTGATCGGGAAACTGGAATTGGATCGCACTTTCGAGGAACGCGAATTCATCAACGCCACGATTGTGGCCTCACTCGATGAGGCTGCGCTGAACTGGGGGGTGAAGGTATTGCGTTATGAGATCAAGGATTTGACGCCGCCCAATGAGATCCTGCGCGCGATGCAGGCTCAAATTACCGCCGAGCGGGAAAAGCGTGCGCTGATCGCAGCCTCCGAAGGCCGCCGCCAAGAACAGATCAACATCGCGACTGGCGAACGCGAAGCCGCCATCGCGCGTTCCGAGGGTGAAAAGCAGGCGCAGATCAACCAGGCCCAGGGCGAGGCCGCTGCGGTGCTGGCTATTGCCGAAGCGACTGCAAAAGCGATCACGCAGGTCGGTGAGGCCGTGCGTCAACCCGGTGGCATGGAGGCCGTCAACCTGAAAGTCGCCGAGCGCTATGTCGATGCCTTTGGCAATGTTGCCAAGGAAGGCAACACCTTGATCTTGCCGTCCAATTTGTCGGATGTCGGCGGCCTGATCGCCTCGGCAATGGCGATCGTCAAGACGAACAAGCCTGTCTAGCGCCGTTTGGCCGGATAGAAATCGTGCCACGCCGGAATCAAGCGTGGCACGATGACCCAGGGAGTTTCGAGCCTGTCAGCCGCAGCGGCGCTGGACTGATAGCCCGTTCTCGGTCAATCGTCGCGCCGCGAGCTGCGGGTATCGTGTTTCATGATGCGTTCTTTTTCACGCTGCCAGTCTTTTTCACGAGAGCTGTCGCGTTTGTCGTAAAGCTTTTTGCCTCGGCCCAGCGCGAAATCGAGCTTGATCCGGCCATTTTTGTAGTGCAGATTCAACGGGACGAGGGTGTAGCCACGTTGCTCGACCTTGCCGATCAGCTTGCTGATTTCCTCGGCCTTGAGCAGCAGCTTGCGCGTGCGCATGGCGTCGGGATGGATATGCGTGGAGGCAGTGGGTAGGGGGCTGACATGCATGCCCAGCAAAAACAGCTCGCCATCGCGCACGATGACGTAGCTTTCTTTGAGTTGGACACGGCTGTCACGAATCGCCTTGACCTCCCAGCCCTGCAGGACCAGGCCGGCCTCGTAGCGGTCTTCGATGAAATAATCGTGGGTGGCCTTGCGGTTGTCGATAATGCTCATAAAGGCTGATCAGGCAATAATCCGGCGAAAAATGCGGCGGTAGCTGCGCTACCGGTAAAATCCAACCATTCTAGCGATTTGCGATAGCCGATGCATAAAGTACAGCGATCTGTCCTGGTTCCCTATAGTGCAGCACAGATGTTCGACCTCGTTGCCGACGTGGAAAAGTATCCTGAATTCATGCCCTGGTGCGGCGGGACGGAGATCCAGTCGCGCGACGAACACGGGATGCAAGCCTCTGTGATGATCAGTTTTGCGGGGATGAAGCAGCGATTCACCACCCGCAATACCCATGAGTACCCCAACCGGATTCAACTCGAGCTGGTGGACGGTCCGTTCTCGATGCTGGTGGGCAACTGGGAATTCCAGGCCCTGGCCGAGGACGCGTGCAAGGTCTTGTTCACCCTGGAGTACGCGTTCTCCAACCGTGCCCTCGAGATGGTGGTGGGGCCGGTCTTTAACCGGATTGCGACCAGTTTTATCGATTCCTTTACCAAGCGGGCGCAGGCAATCTATGGGGAATGACGCTCAGGTACTGCGAGTCAGCGTCTGCTATCCCATGCCATCGGCAACGTGGCAGCGCGAGCTGGTGTTGCCCAATGGCGCTACGGCCGCAGACGCGCTGCGCCAGAGCGGTTTTGAGGCTGCGTTTCCCGGGGTGGATCCTTGGGGGCAGGGCGTTGGCGTGTTTGGCAAACAATGCCAGGCCGAGACGCCATTGGCCGACGGCGATCGGATCGAGATCTATCGTCCGCTGACGTTCGATCCTATGGTCTCGCGCCGCCGCCGGGCTGATCACCGCCGAGCCAAGGCTACGGCGGCACGCAACGGTCGTGAACGCCCTGCGGGATTGCTGTAGCTCTCGTTCGTAGCGAACCCGCTTCCTGACGCGGAAAAGTCATCGGCAGGACAAAATTGTCTCTGGATTCCGGCGTAAGATACCGGCTATAGATTTACGTTTACGTTAACGTCATGCAAAAATGGACGGATGGCGGGTATGGCCGTTCACGAGACAGCCATGACGCCAGCTAGACCAACCAACAGGAGACAACGCTGTGGATCTGGAATTGACTGACGAGCAGCAGGCTTTTGCGCAGGCTGCGCGCGACTACGCACAGGGCGAGCTCGCCCCCAACGCCGCTCGCTGGGATGCCGGGGGCATCTTTCCCCGAGAGGCCTTTGCCCGGGCCGGCGAATTGGGTTTCTGCGCGATTTATGCGTCCGAGGATATCGGTGGCCTGGGGCTGCCGCGGCTGGACGCCACGCTGGTGTTCGAGGAAATGGCGGCGGTCGATCCGTCGACGACAGCGTTCCTCACGATTCACAACATGGCGACCTGGATGGTTGGCCAATGGGGCCAACCGGCGCTGCGCGAGACCTGGGGGCCGTTGCTGGCCAGCGGAGAAAAACTCGCTTCGTACTGTTTGACCGAGCCTGGCGCAGGGTCGGACGCTGGTTCCTTGCGCACCAGCGCGAAACGCGACGGTGACGATTTTGTGCTCAACGGCGCCAAGGCGTTTATCTCGGGCGGTGGCGATACGGACCTGCTGGTCGTCATGGCGCGAACCGGCGGCGACGGGCCTGGCGGCGTCAGCGCTTTTGCCGTGCCGGCTGACAGCGCCGGCATCAGCTATGGCCGCAAAGAAGAAAAAATGGGCTGGAACAGCCAGTCCACGCGTCCGATCACCTTTGAAAACGTGCGGGTGCCGGCGGCCAATATGCTGGGCAAGGAAGGCGAGGGCTTCAAGATCGCCATGAAGGGCCTGGACGGCGGGCGCATCAATATCGGCACCTGCTCGGTAGGTGCCGCCCAGGGCGCATTGGACGCTGCACGGCGTTACATGGACGAGCGCAAGCAATTCGGCCGCCGCCTGGCCGAATTTCAGGCCTTGCAGTTCAAACTCGCGGACATGGCTACGCACTTGGTTGCCTCGCGGCAGATGGTGCGATTGGCGGCGTGCAAGCTGGACGCCGGCTCGCCCGATGCCGGCACATACTGCGCCATGGCCAAGCGCTTTGCGACCGATATGGGTTTCCAGATCTGCCTGGACGCGCAGCAGATTCATGGGGGTTATGGCTACTTGCGAGACTATCCCTTGGAGCGCCTGGTGCGCGATACTCGTGTCCATCAGATTCTCGAGGGCACCAACGAGATCATGCGTGTGATCGTCGCCCGCCAATTGCTGGAAAAAGGAGCAGATATCAGATGACCGCCCCAGTGCTGTTCGAGGAAAAAACCACCGCCAATGGGATGCGTGTGGCGTTTGCCACGCTGAACGCGCCGCAAACGCTCAACGGCCTGTCACTGGAAATGGTCGATTTACTGGCCCAGCGCCTGACGGCCTGGGCGCAGGACGACGGCGTGGCGATGGTGGTGTTGCAAGGCGCGGGCGGCAAAGCCTTCAGCGCGGGCGGAGATCTGCACGGCCTGTATCACAGCATGCAGGAACACCAGGGCCAGGGGGCCTGGGCCAATCCATTGGCGCGAGACTTCTTCGAGCGCGAGTATCGGCTCGATTATCAGATTCACACCTATCCCAAGCCGATCCTGTGCTGGGGGCATGGCATTGTCATGGGTGGCGGTGTCGGCCTCATGATGGGAGCCAGCCATCGTGTAGTCAGCGAAACGACGCGCCTGGCCATGCCGGAAATTTCGATTGCCCTGTTTCCCGATGTGGGCGGCAGTTGGATGCTGAATCACATGCAGGGGCGCATCGGGCTGTTTTTGGCGCTGACGGGTGCGCAACTGACGACCTCGGATGCCCTGTATGCCGGTGTCGCGGATTATCGCCTGGACTCGTCAGGCTGGCCGCAGTTTATCGAAGCATTGCTGCAAACGCCTTGGACCGCGTCGGCTGCCGAGGATGGACGCTCAGCGCGTTCGTTAAACGACGACCTGTTGCGTGATGTCCTGCTGGCTCATGAGCCAGCGTCGGAGCTTTCCCCAGGACCGTTGCGTCAGCATGCGGCACGGATCAATAGCCTGTGTGGCGGCGAGAACCTGACCGCGATCTATGACGCCATTGCCGAGCTGAAAACCCACGAAGACCCGTGGCTGGCCCGCGCCGCAGCGACGATGCTGGCGGGCTCGCCGGGTTCGGCACGGCTCGCTTTTACCCTGTTGCGCCGGACGCGGCTCAGTTCATTGGCCGAGGTGTTCCGCATCGAATACATTGCGGCGCTGGCATGCGCAGCCGAGGGAGATTTCGCCGAGGGTATCCGAGCCTTGCTGATAGACAAAGACAAGCAACCCAAATGGAATCCAGCCACCCTGGCTCAGGCATCCGAGGCGTGGGTGCAGCGCTTTTTCGAGGCGCCTTGGCCGGCAGGTCAGCCTCATCCGTTGGCGGACTTGGGCGCCGAGGCTTAAATTCGGTAGTAAGCTGATTTCAGACAGCGCATACACGACAAACACGAGGAGACCCCCACATGAGCAGTATTGCGTTTATCGGTCTGGGCAATATGGGTGCGCCCATGGCAAACAATCTGATCAAGGCCGGCCACCAGTTGGCAGTGTTCGATCTGGTGCCTGGCGCGGTCAACAGCTTGGCCGATGCCGGCGCGCGCGCAGCGACCTCTGCCGCTGACGCGGTGCAGGGGGCCGAAGTCGTGGTCACCATGCTGCCTGCCAGCAAACATGTCGAGGCGCTGTACCTGAGCCAGGATCTGCTGGGCGCGATCGATCCCAGCGCACTCGTGATTGAGTGCAGCACCATCGCCCCGGATTCGGCCCGCAAGGTCGCTACAGCGGCTCAGGAGCGCGGCCTGGCGATGATCGACGCGCCGGTGTCCGGCGGCACGGCAGGCGCGGCCGCCGGGACACTGACATTCATCGTTGGCGGCGAGGCCGACAATCTGGCTCGTGCGATGCCGGTCCTGCAGGCCATGGGCAAGAATATTTTCCACGCGGGCCCGGCCGGCGCGGGCCAGGTGGCCAAGATCTGCAACAACATGCTGTTGGGCATCTTGATGGCCGGAACATCAGAGGCATTGGCCCTGGGCGTGGCCAACGGCCTGGATCCCAAAGTCTTGTCGGACATCATTGCAAAGAGCTCTGGCCGCAACTGGGCGACCGAGTTGTACAACCCGTGGCCTGGCGTCATGGAAAACACGCCGGCGTCAAAGGGCTACGCTGGCGGCTTTGGGGTCGATCTCATGCTAAAGGACCTGGGGCTGGCTGCAGAGGCGGCGTTGTCCTCGCGATCGTCGATTCCCTTGGGCGAACTCGCACGCAATCTGTATTCGCTGCATAGTGGCGACGGCAGCGGCAAGCTGGATTTTTCCAGCATCGTCAATCTGTACGCGCACAAGACGCCTTAGGGTAGTCATTGATCTGCAGTCGTACGCATTACGCATGTGAGCGCTCGCGCTGAGGGGCGTTTGCGTACGCGGATTTTTCCGAGCCCGGTTTTTGCGGGGCCATGAGTTTTCATAACGGGAACAACCGTGTCGTCTGAGCCCACACAAACCGCCGCTCTCCAATGCGTGCGTGACAGCTTTGCCCGGCAAACCATCATGACCTTGTTCGATGCGCGTTTATCGCGCGTCGAACCAGGCCTGGTCCATATCGAATTGCCGTTTCGCGCGGATCTGTGCCAACAGAATGGTTATCTGCACGCCGGGATATCCACGACCATCGCAGACAGCGCAGGCGGCTATGCGGCGCTGTCGCTGTTCGAGCCTGGGGAGGACGTCCTGACCTCCGAGTTCAAGATGAATTTCCTGTCGCCGGCTGACGGCGAGCGTTTCGTGGCCACAGGGCGGGTGCTCAAGCCGGGGCGGCGTTTATCTATCTGCCAGGTGGAGGTGCATGCTTATCGCGGCGACCAACCCACGCTCTGTGTCGTGGGGCTGATGACGGCGGTCCGTGTGACGCCGCGATAGGAGGGCGAGGCTAGCTCGAACCCTTATCGTTTAAATCCACCGTCGGCCAAATCATACGGCAATGGCGTCACGGTGATCTTGGCGCCGTCAGGCGTGCCCACGCGCAGATCGCCATCGTCCAGCGAGGCCAAGGCGATCTCGAACAACGCGCCGCTACGCGATGCATCGACGATGCGTCCGCACGGCTCATCGGGCTGTCTGGCATCGTAAATGTCGGTGCCTGGGGTCGGCGGCTCGTTCATTGCGTCCCACTGACCATATGCGGTGCGGCGCTTTACCGTGCCACGATAGTGGCTGCGGGCGACGATTTCCTGTCCGGGGTAACAGCCCTTGGTAAAGCTCACGCCGCCTATCAGGTCCAGATTCAGCGTTTGAGGAATGAACAGGTCCTGTGTTGCCGTGCCAACCCAGGGCAGGCCAGCGGCCAGATCGGCAGCGTGCCACTGGTCGGCATTCCCGCGTTGTATCTGCGTGGCCAGCATCGCAGCGTCCGCCTGCTGCGCCTCACTGGCGATCCACCACCAGCGCAGGCCGCCGCTGACTGAGGGGGTGGCGATCCAGGTTCCACTAGGTAATTCGGTACGTTGCCAGGGCGTGACGGGCAACGCACCGTCCGCTGCCGCCTCCAGTTTCGCCAGATCGGCTGGCTCGGCCCAGACACCGCTCACATGCAGCGCCGTGGGCGCAAGCTTGGCTTTGGCGCGCAGGACAAACATGGACAGGCGCTTGACCAGCGCCTCGGCCAGATCGCGGCGGACCAAGGCATACAGTTGCGGTCCGTCCGGGGTTTCCGTTGCCTCGCCCACGGCCTGCGCCCGCCATAGCACCAGCGTCGCCAGCAAACGGCCCTTGGCCGTGCAGTACCCGCCCAGGCGAGCGGCATCGGGCGTCAGGCCCGTCACGTCCTGCGTCAATTGGCCATGTAAAAACGACAAGGCATCCGCGCCGGAGGCGGAAATGACGGTGTAGTCGGGCAGTGGGGCGGCATGGGCCGTCCCTGTGGTAGTTGGTGACAGCGAATCGAAAAAAGCAGACATGTTGTGGCCAGGCGATAGAGTGGGGCGCCGCGACGGCGTCCGATGCTGTGATGATACCCGGACGGAGCGCGGGGCGACGTTTAAACCCTGGTCTGCTCAAGGAAAACACCGTCCTCGGGCACGCTCGTTGCCTGCAGCAGAGATTGCCAAGGGTGGTCTTTCCATGAACAGCCATACCTTTGCGGACACAACGAGACACAGCCAGCGCCAGATCAAATGCCCGCGATCCATTAAACTGCGTACATCTATGAAAAAGCTTTTCCTCTATTTTCTGCTGCTCTGTCTGACCGTACTCGTATTGGCAGGCGCAGCCGCCGGTGGCGCGTGGTACTGGATGAACCGCGCGATTGCCTTGCCGGCCGACAAGGTCGAATTCATCGTCACGCCGGGCAGCACCCCGCGTGCGATGGCGCGCGCCATGAACGAGGCCGGCATTCCTGTGTGGGAGGACGGCTTTGCCTGGATGGCGCGGCTGTCCGAGCGCGACAAATTGATCAAGGCGGGCGGCTACGAGGCGCGCCAAGGCGACTCGCCTTGGAAATTACTGGATCGTCTCGCCCGGGGCGAAATGGTGCAACGGCAGGTCACCTTGCTGGAGGGATGGACCTATCAGCAGATGCGCGAGGCGCTGCGCACCAATCCCGACGTCAAGCAAACGCTGGGCGATATCAGCGACGAGGATCTGATGGAAAAACTGGGCGCTTCGATCAAGGCGCCCGAGGGCATGTTTTTCCCGGACACCTACGTTTTCACCCCCGGGACGACGGATTTCGACCTGCTGCGCCGAGCCTATCAACAGGGGCAACAAGTACTGAACACGATCTGGGCGCAGCGCCAGGATGATCTGCCGCTGAAGACACCGTACGAGGCGTTGATTCTGGCGTCGATCGTCGAGAAAGAAACCGGCCATGGCCCTGACCGCAACCGGGTGTCTGGCGTATTCGTGAATCGCTTGCGTATAGGCATGATGTTGCAGACCGATCCGACGGTTATCTACGGCATGGGGGAACGCTACCAAGGCCGTATCCGGCGTGCGGACCTGCAGGCCGATACGCCGTGGAACACCTACACTCGCGCCGGCCTGCCGCCGACACCGATTGCTGCCTCCGGGCGTGCCGCGCTGTTGGCTGCGGTACAGCCGGAGCGCCATAAATATTTGTACTTTGTTTCGCGCGGCAACGGCACCAGCGAGTTTTCGGCTAACCTTTCCGAACACAACCGCAACGTGGCGCGCTACATCCTGGGCAGGACGCAATGACAGCACGTGGACGTTTTATTACCCTCGAGGGCGTAGATGGGGCAGGGAAAAGCACCCATGCCGCCTGGATCGCCGATACATTGCGTGCCGCGGGGCTCAGCGTCGTCACGACTCGGGAGCCGGGCGGCACGCCGCTGGGCGAGATCCTGCGCGGTCTGGTGTTGTCCGAATCCATGACGCTGGATACAGAGACCCTGTTGATGTTTGCTGCGCGTTGCGAACACGTCGCGCAGGTCATCGAGCCGGCGCTGGCTCGAGGCGATTGGGTGGTGTGCGATCGCTATACCGACGCGACCTACGCCTACCAAGGCGGCGGACGCCAACTGGGTGTCCAACGGGTCGCCGTGCTAGAACAATGGATGCAGCCCTCGTTGCAGCCCGATCGGACCTGGTTGTTCGATGTGCCGTTGGAATTGGCCCGCGCACGTTTGGCCGATGCTCGTGAGCCAGACCGTTTCGAGCGGGAAGAAGCGGCCTTTTTCGAGCGCACGCGCTCGGCCTACCATGCCCGCGCCCAGGCACAGCCAGAACGCTTTCGTATCGTGGATTCCAGTCAGCCGATGGCCGACGTGCGCGCCCAATTGGAATCCGAACTGAAGGCCTTGGTCCAGGCCTCGCGAACCTCATGAGCGTCGCCCAGTTTTTGCCGTGGCAGCGCGAGATCGCGCAGGGCTGGTTGGCTGGGCGGGAACGTTTCGCGCACGCGTGGCTCATTCATGGCGTTGCCGGCATTGGCAAAGTCGAGTTTGCCGCGGCAGCGGCGGCCAGTCTGTTGTGCGAATCGCCCGTTGACAATCTGGCTTGCGGCCATTGTCCGGCCTGTACCTGGATCGCCAGCGGCAATCACCCTGATCTGCGGCGTATCCGCCCTGAGGCAGTGGCACTGCAAGAGGGTGTCGCGACCACTGAGAGTACCGACGACGCCGCGCCTGCGGCCGAAACCGGCACGGCCAAACGAGCGCCATCCAAAGAGATCCGCATCGATCAGATCCGTACCCTGGAACCCTGGTTCAACACAGCGACCCATCGAGGCGGCTGGCGGGTCGCCGTGCTGTATCCCGCTCAGGCGTTGAACGTGATCTCCGCCAACGCCTTGCTCAAGGTCTTGGAGGAGCCCCCGCCTCACACGGTTTTCCTGCTGGTCGCTGATGCACCCGACAGGCTGCTGCCGACGCTGGTATCACGCTGCCGACGCCTGCCCTTGCCGGCGCCGGGCAGCGATGCCGCTCTACAATGGCTGACAGAGCAGGGCGTAGCCTCCGCCCAGGATTGGCTCGCCGCGGCGGGCGGGGCGCCCTTGGCGGCGTTACGCTTGTCTCAGAGCGGCGATCAGGCTTGTCCGGAGTGGCTGTCGAAATTGATCGAGCCGCTGGCCAGGGGTCAAACGCCCGATATCGGCACGTTGGCCGAAAGCCTCGAGAAAAACTCGCCTGCCGATTGGATTGATACCTTGCAACGCTTGTATGCCGATCTGATGCTGGCGGGTGTGGGGGCGCCGGTGCGGTATTTCCCTTCGCTGGCTCGACCGGTGGGACAGACGGCTTCGCGTGCTGATGCCGTGCGGCTGGCAGAGGGCGCACGCTGGCTCACCCAGCAGCGCCGTCTGGCGACCCATCCGCTCAGCCCCAAATTATTTGCGCATGCGACCCTGCAGCGCGTGGCAGCATCCTGCCAAGCTTAACGATTCCGTATGTACGTAGATTCTCATTGCCACCTGAATTTCCCCGATCTCGCGCAAGAGTTGCCCGATATTCTGCAACGCATGGCGGCGAATCAGGTTACTCACGCCCTGGTCGTCAGCGTCGATATGCCCGACTGGCCGGGTTTGATCGAATTGGTCGAGCCGCACCGCCATTTGTGGGCGTCGGTCGGGGTGCATCCCGACTACGAGGCGACCTCGGATCCGACCGAGGCGGAACTGCTGGAATTGTCACGGCACCCAAAGGTCGTGGCCATCGGCGAAACCGGGCTGGATTATTACCGGTTGAGCGAGCCGCTGGACTGGCAGCGCGAGCGATTCCGCCGCCATATCCGCGTGGCGCGGCAAGCGAACTTGCCACTGATCATCCATACCCGACAGTCAGTCGAGGACACTCTGCGTATTCTGCGCGAGGAGAATGCCGCTGAGGTCGGGGGAGTGATGCACTGCTTTACCGAATCTTGGGAAATGGCGCACGCTGCCATCGATCTGAATTTTTATATTTCCATCTCGGGCATCGTTACGTTCAAGAACGCCGGCATCGTGCATGAGGTCGCTACCAAAGTTCCGTTGGATCGCCTGTTGATCGAGACCGATTCGCCGTATTTGGCCCCAGTACCTTACCGTGGCAAACGCAACGATCCGTCCAAGGTCATCCATGTGGCCGAAAAGATCGCGGATCTGAAAGGCATTCCGGTGGCTGAGGTGGCACATGCCTCTACAGAGAATTTTTTCAAGTTATTCAATAAGATAGATCGTTAATTTAAAGTATTTTATTTAAATTTAATTCTTTAAAGTACTTTCTGGATTATTTGGACTGAATTGATGTTTAGTTCATAAAAATCAGTTGGTTATGGGTTTTTATTGATGTTATATCTAGATTTGGATAATCCGAAGCTTTCTTAAAGTAATTTCTACAATACGAAGTCCCGGTTTCGATAGCGCTTGGCCTCGTGCATTGAAGGCGGCTGTCACGAGAAGCGGGCTTGTGACGAGAATGCCATGAAACGTTATGCATCCTTTCCCGTAAAAGCCCGTGGCCTCCTGGCGGCATTTGCTCTAGCGACGGTGACGACGGCAAGTATGGCGCCTGCCGCTCACGCCGATACTGCACCGGCAAACTGGTGGGTGTATGTCCATAACGACAAAGCTTCGGATCTCAAAGCACTGCTCGCCAAGGGCGCAGACCCCAATGTGAGGTACACAAATGGCCAACCGGCCTTGATGCGTGCAGTGGTCGACGGCGCATGGAAAGTCTTTGACGTGCTCGCTGCCGATCCCCGTACCGATGTCAATGCCGTCAATCCCGCCAACGAGACTGCGCTGATGTACCTGGCCGTGGCAGGGGAAACTGAGCGGGCCCGCAAACTCATTGCCCGGGGTGCACAGGTCAACCGCCTGGGCTGGACCCCATTGCACTATGCCGCGTCCAAAGCCCAGATGGACACGGCCAAGCTGCTCCTCGCCAACAAAGCCATGGTGAACGCGCCGTCTCCCGAGGGGACGACGCCGATCATGATGGCCGGCTTTTCCGGGCGTATGTACATGGTGCAACTACTGCTGGATGCAGGCGCCGACATCACCACCCGCAATCTCAAAGGGCAAAATGCCTCCGATTGGGCCTATGCCGCCAAGCGTAATGAGCTGGGCGCAGAACTGGCCAAGGTCATCGCAAAGGCCGAGCAACAGCGCGCCGCGCAACGCGCGAAGCAGGGGCGTACGACGGCAATTCCCGTTACGGAAACTCCCGCCGCACCTGTCGAGCCGCAACAAGTCCCGCAGGCAGTGTTGCCTGAGGCAACACCCTCCCAGCCTGCCAAAATCCCCGCGCCGGCGAAACCAGACGGAGACGACTCCTCTGTGGGCGGCGTGTCGGGCGTGCGGTTGAACAATTACGACTGATTTACGTCCTGGATTTCCCTAGTAATTCTCATAATTTGGGAAATTCCATATAGAAATTTGAGAAAAAATCGCTAACCTGCGGCCTTCTAATAAGCCGCAGGGAGCGTACGCATGTCAGACCAGGCCATAGCCGGAGGCGCCGACCGGGTGTTATACGTGCTGGCTACGCTAGCGCGTCACGACGGTCCGCTCTCGATCGCCGCGCTGACCGAGCAGACTGGTCTCGCGCAAAGCACGCTGTACCGGCAAATCGCGTTGCTAAAACGCTGGGGGTTCGTGTCGGAACAGGCCGGGGAATATGGCCCGGGCCCGCTCTGCGTGCAACTGGCGTGGGGCTTTGATCAATCGTCGTTTCTGGTGCAAGAATCCCAGCCGGACATGGCTCGCCTGGCAGAGGACTCAGGCGAAACCGTCGGGCTGCTCGTCGCCATGAAAGACCAGGCCGTGTGCCTGGATATGGTTGAGAGCCAACATCCCTTGCGCTGTTCCTTCGTCAAAGGGCGTGGCCTGCCGCTCGTGCGCGGCGCATCGGCCCGTTCGCTCATGGCCTTTATGCCGCCGGCCCGCCTTCAGGCGCTCTTGACCGACTTGCAAGCCGCAGGCACTGACGTCGCGGCACTGGCTGCGAGCCTGGAACCCATTCGCAGCGCCGGCTATGTCGTCACCGATAGCGAAGTCGACGCCGGCGTCTGGGGCGTCAGTGCACCGATATTCCAACGTCCTCATCTGGCTGTGGCGTCGATCACCTTGATGGCGCCATCCACACGCGCCGCGCAGCGTGCGAGCTTGCTGACTGATATGACGGTAGCCGCTGCCAAGCGGATCTCGCATCGACTGCAAAGCCGCTGACCTGTTTGGGCGTGGACTGGCCGTCCCGTCGATCTGTGTTGCTCCACACCTGCCGTTCCATTTATTCATTCTCCAAGGAAACATCATGAATACTCGCCGCCAACTATTGACCGCTGTCGTGGCTTTTGGTTTGACCTGGGGCGCAGCGTCCGCCCAGGCCCAGGAAACGCTGCGCGTGGTGACCGACGCGACCTTTCCTCCCATGGAGTTCGTCAAAGACGGTAAGCGTACCGGTTTTGATATCGAGCTGATCGAGGCGCTCGGTAAGGCAATGGGCAAGAAAATCGAATGGATCGACATCGACTTCAAGGGTTTGATCCCCGCCTTGCAAGCAGGCAGGGCAGAGATGGCAGTCTCTGCCATCTACATCACCGACGCTCGTAAGCAAGTGGTGGATTTCACTGACCCGTACTATGCCGGCGGACTGGTTGTGCTGACTCGCAAAGACGGTCCCATCAAGACACTGAAGGATCTTGACGGGCGCAAAGTCTCGGTACAGGTCGGCACCAAATCCGTGTCCTATCTGAAAGAGCACTATCCCTCGGTGCAACGCGTAGAGGTCGAGAAGAACCAGGAAATGTTCAATCTGGTGCAAATCGGCCGCGCCGACGCGGCTGTCACGGGCAAGCCGGCCGCCAAACTGTTTGCACAGAGCACACGTGATTTGACGGTATTGGCGGATCAGATCACTACCGAAGAATATGGGATTGCAGTCTCCAAACGTCTGCCGGAACTCAAGACGGAGCTGAATGAGGCGCTTAAAAAGATCAAGGCTGACGGTACCTATGAGCAGATCGTCAACAAATGGTTTGAGGCGCCGGCACAATGAACCTGGATTTTTCTCCCGTCTTCGCCGACTTTGATGCCTTGTTGCGCGGCGCCATTGTCACCGTCGAAATCACCGCTTGCGCATTGCTGTTAGGCTGCGCAATTGGATTGCTGGTCGGCATCGGCCGGCTCAATCCGCAGCGGCGCATCGTCTATGGAATCTGCAGCGCGTATCTGCTGGTCTTCCGTGGCACGCCGCTGCTGGTTCAGTTGTTTATCTGGTTCTTTGGCCTGCCTCAGTTTGATATCTTGCTGCCGGCATTTGTCTGCGGCGTCCTCGGCCTGGGGACATATTCTGGCGCGTATGTCTCCGAGATTGTGCGTGGCGCGATCCAATCCGTTGAGCGCGGCCAAACGGAAGCCGCGCGTTCGCTCGGGATGTCAGGCGGACAAGCCATGCGCATCATCATCCTGCCGCAAGCCATTGTGCGCATGATTCCGCCGCTGGGTAATGAATTCATTGCGCTGATCAAAAACTCGGCGCTGGTCTCGCTGTTGACGATTCACGACTTGATGCACGAGGGTCAGAAAATCATCAGCGTGTCGTACCGCTCGCTGGAGACGTACCTGGTGATCGCGTTGATCTACTTTGTGCTGACCACGGCAACGACAATGATTTTGCGCAAGATCGAACATCGCTTGCGTGCAGGGGGAATGGTCCAATGAGCCAACAAGAAATGATCCGCATCCGCGGTTTGCGTAAATCCTTTGGCACGGTAGACGTGTTGCGCGGTATTGATTTCGACGTGCAGCGCTCGCAGGTCGTCGTCGTGATCGGGCCCAGCGGTTCGGGCAAGAGCACATTGCTGCGCTGTTGCAATGGCCTGGAAGTCGCCCAAGGCGGCACCATCGACATCTGCGGGCAGTCGTTGCTGGACCATGGAAAACCGATGGGCGAGTCGGACTTGAATCGGCTGCGCATGCGTGTCGGGATGGTGTTTCAGTCATTCAATCTGTTCCCGCATCTGTCGGTGCTGGATAACGTCACTGTCGGACCGCGTACGCTGCGCGGTGTCAGCCGTGCGGATGCCGAGGCTCGAGCCGAGCAACTGCTCTCGAAAGTCGGCCTGAGCGAGAAAATGCGTGCCATGCCCGGCAGTCTATCCGGGGGACAGAAACAGCGCGTGGCGATAGCCCGTGCCCTGGCCATGGAGCCCGAGGTCATGCTGTTTGATGAGCCCACCTCGGCGCTGGACCCCGAGTTGGTGGGGGAGGTCTTGCAAGTCATGAAAGTACTGGCCAAAGAAGGGATGACGATGATGGTCGTCACCCATGAAATGGGATTCGCACGCGACGTGGCTGACGTAGTGGCCGTGATGGACGGAGGCAACATCGTCGAATCCGGTCCGCCAGAGGTGATCTTCAGTCAACCTCGCGAAGCGCGAACACGCGCTTTTCTGCAAGCCGTGCTGAACAGTTCGCAGCGGGAGGCCGCATGACTGCTGCGTTGGACCCCGCTATTTGGCGGGCGCGTGATGACAGTCAGGAACGCGGTGATACGCGCAGGCTGGCGCATGTTGCGACAGGGATCGAGGCTGGCATCCAGGCGGATGACCCGGTGTTGATCGGCTTTGCTTGCGACGCAGGCGTGGCCAGAAACCAGGGGCGCCTGGGCGCTGCGCAAGCACCGCAGAGCATAAGGCGCATGCTGGCAGGCCTGCCAGCGCACGACTACAAGCGCTTGGTCGATGCCGGAGATGTGGTGTGTGACGGCGCTCAACTCGAGCTGGCCCAGGATCAATTGGCGGCTCGCATTGCCCAGGTTCTGTCTGCGGGAGCCCGGCCGCTCGTACTGGGAGGAGGGCATGAGGTTGCTTGGGGCAGTTTCCAAGGCCTGAGGCGCTGGCTGGACGGCATAGGCGATACACAACCCGTGCTGGTGCTGAATCTGGATGCGCATTTCGACCTGCGCACGGGGCGGCCAGGCAGCTCGGGTACGCCGTTCGATCAGATAGCCGAGTATTGCGAGGCACATGGTCATGCATGGCAATACGCCTGTTATGGGGTATCCAGATTAGGAAACACCGCAGCACTCTATGAAAGGGCGGCGGAAATCGGCACGCTATGGATCGAAGACCATGCCATGCAAGAACGGCACATCGCACAACGTCTGGCGGATGTGGATGCGCTGCTAGCTCGTGCGGGGCATGTTTATCTGACCATTGATATCGACGTGTTGCCGGCATCTGTCGCGCCTGGGGTGTCCGCCCCGGCAGCGTACGGTGTGCCGCTGACCGTGGTCGAAGAAATCGCCTTGAAGGTAAAACAAAGTGGCAAATTGCGACTGGCTGATCTGGCGGAATGCAATCCAGATTACGATATCGACCATCGCACCTCAAAGGTAGCGGCCAGGCTCGCCTGGCAGTTGTTGGCTCCGAGCAAGACCCAAGCAGAACCGAAATTCAGATAATCGTTATACGTCCCTAATTTATTTTGTTTAAATTAAATAGGGACACTACGAAATCTGTGGCTACAATAATGCCGATCCTAGCCTGGAGATCCTCTCATGTCGGACAAACCCACTCATGCTTTGCCGTCGTACCTGGATGCCGAGCACCTCGGTCCCTGGGGCATCTATCTGCAACAAGTCGATCGGGTCACCCCGTATCTTGGTCCACTGGCGCGTTGGGTAGAAACGCTGAAACGCCCCAAACGTGCGTTGATTGTCGATGTGCCCATCGAACTGGATAACGGCAGCATTGCGCATTTTGAGGGTTATCGGGTTCAGCACAATACGTCGCGAGGTCCAGGCAAGGGGGGCGTACGTTTTCACCAGGACGTGACACTGTCCGAAGTCATGGCGCTGGCCGCGTGGATGTCGGTCAAGAACGCTGCGGTCAATTTGCCGTACGGTGGCGCCAAAGGCGGCATCCGCGTGGATCCGCGTGTGCTGTCTCAATCCGAGCTCGAGCGCATGACGCGCCGCTACACCTCGGAGATCGGCGTCATCATCGGGCCGTCCAAGGATATCCCCGCACCGGATGTGAACACCAACGCGCAGACCATGGCGTGGATGATGGACACGTATTCCATGAATGAAGGAGCGACGGCAACAGGTGTGGTGACCGGCAAGCCGATCGCGCTGGGTGGCAGCCTAGGCCGGGTCGAGGCAACGGGGCGGGGCGTGTTCGTGACGGCATGCGAAGCCGCGCGCGATCGCAATGTCGATGTGAGCACTGCTCGTGTGATCGTGCAGGGCTTCGGTAACGTGGGCGGCACGGCAGCGCGCCTGTTCCATGAGACCGGCGCCAAAGTGATCGCTGTTCAGGACCACACTGGCACGGTGTACAACCCGGCCGGCCTGGACGTGCACAAGCTGTTGTCTCACGTGTCGCAAAAAGGCGGCGTCGGCGGTTTCAGCGCTGCCGAGGCTCTCGACAATGCACAGTTCTGGGAATTGGAAACCGAGTTCCTGATACCTGCGGCTCTAGAAGGCCAGATCAACGAGGCCAATGCCGGCAAGGTGCGGGCCAAGATCGTGGTCGAAGGCGCAAACGGTCCCACGACGCCGATCGCCGATGACATCCTGCGCGAGAACGGCGTCTACGTGGTGCCCGATGTGCTGGCCAACGCCGGCGGCGTGACCGTCAGTTATTTCGAGTGGGTGCAGGATTTCTCCAGCTTCTTCTGGAGCGAAGAGGAAATCAACAATCGTCTCGAACGCCTGATGCGCGAGGCCTATGCCGCCGTGTCTCAAATGGCCAAGGAGCACAACGTAACGCTGCGCACCGCCGCGTTTATCGTCGCTTGCACCCGCATTCTGCAAGCCCGCCAAGTGCGCGGTCTGTATCCGTGATGCGTTTGATGATCCCTCGGGCCTAGACCCGAGGAACGGAAAAGCGCCCCGCATGATTGGCAGTACAGCCAGTCATGCGGGGCGCTTTTTATAGCAGAGCCGCTGTCGCGCCACGCGCCGCAGGCAAATGTCAGCCGCAAGATCCCGCATCCGCATTCAAGCTGCAGGCATAAACTCCGGCCGCAAAATACCATGCAGTTCGGTATACGGAATCAGCAACTCCGGCTCTCCATGGGAATACGGCGCGATCGAATACGCGTCATATTTCACGACCAGGCCCTCGCGCGTCAACGCGAAATTATCGCTTTCCTGGAACGGCCACATCCGGTCATACGCCGCGCGATCGCGTTGCGCATCCTCATTACGCGTGAGCCAGGCCTGGTGGGCACGCTGCAACGCCTCGACGAACGCGGGATGCTGATTCGGCAGCAGGGCTTCGTCCAGCGCCAGGACGCGCTCACGATCTCGTTGCCAGTTCAGATACTGTGTCGCCGGAATCCCATGCGCTGCGCCGGTCAGGTATTGGCCGGTGTGCAACTCAATGGCAATGATCTGAGGACTGACGTCCTTGACGCTAGCCTTGAAAATGGTGCTGTCGCGGGACTGCGCGGTCTGCCAGAAATACTGCGTGTATTCCGATAGCGTTTGATACGGACGCGGGCGGCCGGGATCGACGCCGGTCATATAGGCCAGGACATGATCCACCAGCGCCGTCAGTTTCGGGATGGCAGGAAACCCCACGCTGTCGATCTCAATGGTCGGGCATTGCCCTTTGCAGCCGGGCTTGGTGCCTTGCCACTGGATTTTCTCGACCTCCAGCCCGGCGACCTTGTCTTCGGTCTTGGCAGGTTGCGGGACGTTGGAGGGCAGGGTGATATTCGACGGAGTCGAGCTCGCGCAGCCCGCCAGCAATACCAGCATCGACAAGATGCCGGCAGGAGCAAGACGGCGGGTGCGAGCAAAAGCGGATAGGTTCAATCTCATGGCATTCAAGGAACTTGGGCAGTCCATTCCTGACTGGAAAATTTATCGCGCGCCTGGGCTTGGGCTTTTTCCAGCGTGGTCTGTGACAGGGATATCGGCGTCAGCGACGCCAGTCCCCGAAAGGTTTGCAGCATGCGCTCGATGATAACGTCACGCTCCAGGCCCGTCTGACTGCGCAGCGGATCGACACGTTTTTTCGCGCTCGTCGTGCCTTTGTCAGAGAGTTTTTCGCGGCCGATGCGCAGCACCTGCACCATTTTTTCGACGTCGATGTCGTATGACATCGTCACGTGATGCAAGACTGCTCCCGCGCGCCGGGCTTGTGCCGCACCGCCGATTTTGCCGCTCTCCGAGGCAATGTCATTCAGCGGTTGATACCAGGCTTTGATGCCCAGATCGTGCAGCGCCTGAATTACCCAGGCATCGAGAAACTCATACGATTGCTGAAAACTCATGCCTTGCACGAGGGCCTGCGGGACGCTGAGCGAATAGGTAATGGTATTGCCCGGCTCGACAAACATGGCGCCGCCGCCGCTGACGCGGCGCACGACTTTGACGCCATGACGTTGTGCGCCCTCGGGGTCGACTTCGTTTTTCAGTGACTGAAAACGTCCGATGATGACGGCGGGTTGGGACCATTCCCAGATCCGCAGTGTCGGGGGGCGCAGGCCGGCGCCGACCTCGTCGGTAATGACTGCGTCCAGGGCCATGTGCAATTCAGGGGACTGAGGCCCATCGTGCAGCAATTCCCATTGATAGTCGCCCCACTGTGTGCGTTCGCTCACGCTAGCGCCCTCCGTACCGTGACTGCGACGGCTTCGGGAGAAAATCCGAACAGCTCGGCCTCTGCAGGCAGGGATTGTTGGACGGCAGTTGCGATGCGGGCGTCGTCTGCGTCGGCGGGCAGGCCCGTGAGCGCGGCGTTGATCACATCCAGCGCCTCGAGCGGCTCCAGGAAAAAATCGCCACTCAGGCGCACGTCGCTGAGCGCGCCATTTTTGACTTCCAGATCGACGACGACGAGTTTGCCGCCGGGTACTTTGTATTCACCATGCATGGCGATATCGGACTCCGAATTAAATGGCGAGTTCCAGTTTCATGCCTTCGTGCGTCGCGACGAAACCTAACGATTCATAAAATCGACGGGCGTCGGCGCGCGCCTTATCGGTGGTCAATTGAACCATACCGCAGCCGTGCGCGCGGCATTGCTCGATGGCCCAGTCAAACAAGGCCCGTCCCGTGCCGGCGCCGCGTTCGTTTGACGCGACCCGCACGCTCTCGATCTGGCCGCGCCACAGCCCCCGGCGCGACAGGCCGGGAATAAAGCTCAATTGCAGGCAGCCCACCACCGCGCCGTCGCGCATGGCCACCGCCAGATACTGATTCGGATCGCGCTCGATGGCCTCGAAGGCCCGCACATAACACGGGGCGGCGGGAATGGAGGCATCCTCGCGCTGGCTGCCCAGCACATCGTCCGCGAGTAACGCGATGATGGCATCGAGGTCGGCCCGGCCGGCGCGGCGAAACTGTAATGACGCAAGCTGAGACATGAACGGTTCCTGAGGTCGCTGCGTGTGGTTTTCCGGATAAGACTGCTATTTGGATGTCATCATAGCCATCAAACCGGGTTATCCCAAACTCGGTCGCCCTCAGGAGTGTGCATGTCGCTCGAGGCGGCGGGCGTGATCTGCTGCTCAGGCTTCGGACTGCGTTTTCCGCTTGCCAGTCCATCGTGTAAACAGGTCTTGAGGACCCATGAGCCGGAATCCCCAATTCAGGCTCACTGCCGCTGCAGCCAGGAAGATCAGGCTGATCCCGGCGATTTGCGACCAGGCCAGTTGCTGGCCATAGACCACATAGTCCAGCAAGATCGCGACGGCAGGGTAGATGAAAGCCAACGCCGCGGTCGAGGTCGTGGGCAGTTTCTGAATGGCTGAATACAACAGGATATAGGTCAGGCTGGTATGCAGCAGGCCGATCGCGACCAGATAGCCCCATTGCACGGGGGCGGACGGCAGGGCATGCAGATCCACCATCGGCAGCAGCAGCACGGCGCCCAGGCTGACCTGCACCAGGGCCAGCACGTGCGGAGCAATATGCTTGAGCCGTTTGACGATGATGGAGGTGACCGCATACAGCGCGCCTGCCCCCAACGCCAACGTCAAACCATGGATATAGCCGCCGGCCTGGGCCAGCTCTGCGGGCTCGATACGCAATACCAGTATCAAACCGCCAAACGCCAGTACCGACCAGCCTAGCTTGGCGAGCGTCGGGCGCTCGCCCAGAAACACCGCACCCAGCGCGATCAAGAAAAACGGCTGAAAGTTGTAGACCGCTGTCGACAGGGAAATCGACGCCCAGCGATAGGCCGAGAACAACAACACCCAGTTCAACACAATGGCGACGCCCGCCGCCATGGCCCATGCCAGCGTGGTGCGCGTAAAGATGCCGGGCCGCAGCAGACCACGCGCCAGGCAGTAGGCCAGCAGCCCCAACGCACCAAACACACAGCGAAAGAAGACTACATTCCAGGCACTTTGGCCGGACTCCAGGACAAATATCCCTACCGTGCCCGAGAGGGTCATGGCCATGGCCATTTGGGCTACGCCTGCATTTTGATTGGCAGTTTTCATCGATTGCTCCCTGTTTCAGAGGTGCCAGCAGTGCACCGTTGATGAGAAAAATTATCCCAGGGAGTTAAAGCGGGTAATATGCAGAAAAAATAGAGAATATATCTTTCCACCTTCTTTTTTGGGGTATTTATGAATAATGACCTAAAAATCGAAAATGACGTCTTGGACGGTATCGACCGTCGTCTGGTGCAACTGTTGACGGCGAATGCGCGCACCACGACGGCGGACCTGGCGCGCCAGGTCGGCATGTCTTCGCCCAGCGTCGCGGATCGCCTGCGACGCCTGGAGGAATCCGGCGTGGTGCGTGGTTATACGCTGGATGTCGATCCCGTGGCTTTGGGCTATACCTTGACCGCGATCGCGCGTATCCGCCCCTTGCCCGGTCAACTGCATCGCGTCGAAAAGCTCATCGCCGAAATCGGCGAGGTGATCGAGTGCGACAAGGTCACAGGCGATGATTGTTTTATCGCGCGCCTGGTATTGAAATCCATCGAGCAACTCGATGGCGTGCTGGACAGGATCACCGAGTTCGCAGAAACGAATACCGCGATCGTGAAAAGCAGCACGGTGCGCCGCCGCCTGCCGCCACTGCAATCAGCGAGGCCGTGATACCGAGCGCCGCACAGGGTGCGGCTTGACTCCATCAGGCCCCGGCACTGCAGGCCTGCAAAATATCTTCCTTCAGCGAGGCAGGCTTGTCGGTGGGCGCATAGCGTTTGATCACCTGACCGTCGCGGCCCACCAGGAATTTGGTGAAATTCCATTTGATGCCCTCGGTGCCTAGCACACCGGGTTTTTCGCCCTTGAGCCAACGATATATCGGGTGAGCATTCGGCCCATTGACCTCGATCTTGGCGAACATGGGAAAGGTGACACCGTATTCGGTCGAGCAAAAATTCTGGATGGCAGCTTCGTCGCCGGGTTCCTGATGGCCAAACTGATCGCACGGAAAGCCCAGCACGGTCAGCCCCGCTGCGTGGTAATCACGGTACAGCGTCTCCAGCCCCGCATACTGCGGCGTGAACCCGCATTTCGACGCGACATTCACCACTAACAGTACCTGGCCGCGAAATGCCTCCAGCGCTTGTTCCTTGCCCTGGATGTCTGTCGCAGAAAAATCGTAGATTGTGCTCATGGCGGCCTCTCGTCGTTCGGTTTCGAACGAGACCCTGGAGACCGCGTGACATGGGCCTCTTGATGGGTCTCTCGGCTCAGTGTAGCGCGCTACGGGCAGGCGTCATACGGACAGCCATTCCGGATTGACATGCAGCATTGCATGCGGACACACCGGACACCGCCGATTTGTCCTTGCCGCGCCCGCGGTTTCAGCAGGTTTTTCGACCGAGCCCGCCTATGATGGAGGGTATAGCATTCACACGGAATTCGTACGGAGCCCACAACATGGACGATTTAGTAAAAAGACTCGAAGCCATGCTGGCCAAAGGCCAAAACAATGCCATGTTGCGTTTGTCGTTAGGCAAGGCCTATACCGAACAGGAACAGTTCGATGTCGCGGCACCGCATCTGCGCGCAGCCTTGGAACTGGATCCGCAATATTCCGTCGCCTGGAAGTGGCTGGGCAAAGCATTGCAAGGGCAGGGCGATCTCGCAGGCGCAAGACAGGCATGGGAGAGCGGCATCGCGGCTGCGCAAGCGCGCGGCGATCAGCAGATCATCAAGGAATTACAGGTATTTATCAAACGTCTGGATCGCGCCAGCCAAATGTAAAAGCAACAAGGAGATGTGTCTCGAACCCGGCCAAGGCCCGCGCGGCTATTGACGCCTGTGGGGGCTCGGTTCTGTAATCGAAGACATGGACGAGAGAGATAGAGGTCAACGCTGAGATGGGCAAACCGATAGATTTACGATCCCCGTATACCAATGGACCGGATCGCCACAGCAAAACGGCGCGCGATGCATTGCAATCGCTATGGCGTAGTCTGAACATGCCTGACGAGGCCATGGACGTCATTGAACTGACGGGCGCGGAACCGGTGTTTCCCTCGTCGTTTGCGGTAGGCACTGCGGCGCAGGCCAGTATGGCTGCCGCGGCGCTGGCTGCGGCAGAGATCTGGCATCTGCGGGGCGGCACGCGGCAACGCGTCTCGATCAACATGCTGCACGCGGCCCAGGAATGCCGCAGCTATTTCACGCTCGACGGGGTCGAGCCTGATGTGCACGACAAAATCACCGGGGTGTATCGCTGTGGCGATGGGGGCTGGGTGCGTATTCACGCCAATTTCGCTCATCACCGGGATGGTGCTTTGGCATTACTGGGGTGCCCGACGGGCCCCGAGACCAGCCGTGACATGGTCGAGCGGGCGCTTTCCACACGCAGCGCGTTGGACTTCGAGCAACAGGCGGCCGAGGCAGGGCTGGTGGTGACAGCCATGCGCACTTTCGACGAATGGGACCGCCATCCGCAGGGCCTGGCGATCGCTGGCCAGCCGGTGCTGACCGTGACACGCATGGGTGAGGCCGATCCGCGCCCCTTGCCCAAGTATTCTCAGGAAGCGCGCCCGCTGAAGGACATACGCGTGCTGGACTTGACGCGCATCATTGCCGGCCCGGTGTGCGGCCGGGCGCTGGCGGCGTACGGGGCCGATGTCATGCTGGTCAATTCGCCTCATCTGCCCAATATCGAGACGATTGCGGAAACCAGCCGCGGCAAACTGTCCGTACATGCGGATCTGGAAACCGCGGACGGACGCATCGCCTTGGCCAATCTGCTGCGCAGTGCTCACATCTTCGTGCAGGGATATCGCCCGGGGGCGCTGCAGTCCGTGGGATTCGGCCCGCAAGACGTGGCGCGCATACGGCCGGGCATCGTGTATGTCTCGCTGTCGGCGTACGGCGACAGCGGGCCCTGGGCGCAGCGCCGCGGGTTCGACTCACTGGTGCAGACCGCGACGGGCTTTAATCACGCCGAGGCGCAGGCAGCCGGGATCGACCGTCCGAAGCCATTGCCTATGCAGATTCTCGACCATGCGTCGGGTTATTTGATGGCGTTTGGCGCGCAGGTGGCTCTGGCGCGTCAGGCGACCGAAGGGGGCAGCTGGCATGTGCGCGTGTCATTGGCGCAGACGGCGCGCTGGTTGCGTTCATTGGGTCGTGTTGCAGATGGGCTGCAGTGCCCGATGCCTCCAATAGCGAGCTATCTGGAGACGACGCCCTCAGGGTTTGGCCAACTGACTGCCGTGCGTCATGCCGCGCAGTTTTCATTGACCCCTGCGCGTTGGACGAGACCCTCTGTTCCGCCAGGGACGAACCCGACGGTCTGGCCGTTTAATTAATTAGGAACTCGCATGTCTACGACCATTTATCACAACCCCCGCTGCGGTACGTCGCGCAACGTCCTGCAGATGATCCGTGACGCGGGTATCGAGCCCACGATTATTGAGTATCTCAAATCACCGCCATCGCGCCAGACGCTGGCCGGGCTGATCCAACAATCGGGATTGAGCGTGCGCGAGGCCGTGCGGGCCAAAGAGTCTCTCTACGAAGAGCTCGGTCTGGACGCAGCCGATGTGACCGACGACGAGTTGCTGGATGCGATGATTGAGAATCCCATCCTGATCAATCGTCCATTCGTCGTGACCGAGCATGGTGCGCGTCTCTGCCGCCCCGCCGAATTGGTCAAGGAAATTCTGCCGTAAGGCTATTTTTTCGAGGTCTGCAGCGGATGACTGGCGCGCCAGTCCCGCAGTGCCTGCAGGGTGTTGGCCACATGCCGGTCCGGACTCATGTCGGTATAGGCATAGCCGATCTTATGGTCCGGCAAAACCACGTATGACACCCGTTTCGCATAATCAGGCCGGCGGTCATGGACGGCATCGTAGGCTTTCATGATGGCCTGATTCTCATCGGCAGCGACCGCGAACTTGCCGCGGCACTCGCTGACCGAGAATTTTTTTAGCGTATCGATATCGTCGGCCGAGACGCCGATCACGCTGGCGCCCAGGGCCTTGTAGTCGTCGATGGCCTCGGCAAAATTGCGCGCCTCGATCGTGCATCCCTGGGTGAAGGCCGCAGGATAAAAGTACAGCACGACAGGGCCTTGCTTGAGCGCCTCAGCCAGTTTGAACGTGAAGACTTCGCCGCCCAAGGACGCCGGCGCCGAAAAATCGGGCGCCGCAGCACCGACCGGTAATTCGGCATGAGCCAATAACGGGTTGGCCAAGACCGCAGCCATGGTCAGCGAAATCAAAGCACGTTTCAGCATAAGTCGCTCAAGTCTCAGGTCGTATCTCAGTTCCAGCGGCCGCCGGAGCCGCCCAGACTGAAGCGACCCGCACCCATGAAGGCGATAGCCAATGCGCCAAACAGGAACATGCCCTGCAATTCCAGCGCCCAGCCGCCTTGCGCGTTCAGGCTGCTGAGTTGCCCGGTATGCGCCAGCAGGATCGCAACAATCATGTTGACGAACACCAGCAGGCCGCCCAGACGGCTATAGAACCCGAGGATGATCAACAGAGGGCCGACGACCTCGCCCAGATAAGCGGCGTAGGCGAGGAAACCCGGCAGCCCATGCGAGCTCAACATGCCGGAGATGCCTCCCACGCCGCTGGAGAGTTTCATGATGCCGTGCATTAGCACCAGAATGCCTAAGCTGAGGCGTAAAACGAGCTTGCCGGTGTCATCAGATTTGATCATTTGGATTCTCTTTGATTTGTAGGTGTACACCCGTTAATAAATAAATGCCCCGCAAAATCTATTCATTGAAAACGGCTGGTGCGCTCATTATTGCAAATCTTTGGTGAATGACAAGGTAGAACCCGATACAGGATGTGCCGCGTCCGCAGAGAGCGCTTGCGCCGCGCTGAGGGAGTTCCTTACCTGGACCAACTCGGCAGCGACGGCCACGGCAATTTCCGCCGGTGTACGGCTGCCGATAGGCAGCCCCACAGGGCCGCGCAAACGGGCGATGTGATCGTCGGTCAGGTCAAACTGACGCAGGCGCTCGCGCCGTTTCGCCTGGTTTGGCCGTGATCCCAACGCGCCTACATAAAAGGCAGGCGATTTCAATGCCTCCAGCAACGCCATATCATCCAGTTTCGGATCATGCGTCAGCGCCACGATGGCGGTGCGGGCATCGACGCCTATTTCCAGCACGGCATCGTCAGGCATGGTGGTCAGCAGCGTAGCTTGCGGCATGTCCCATCCGCCATAGATTTCCTCGCGCGGATCACAGACCAGCACGCGAAAATCCAGCATCGTGGCGATGTGGCACAGCGCGCGTGCTGTCTGATTGGCGCCGATGATCAACAAACGCCATTGCGGCCCATAGACCGCGCGCAGGATCCGCCCGTCAAAATCCGGGCCGTCAGAGGGATTGGCCGGCGCCAGCGTGCAGGCGCCTGTCTGCAAGTCAAGCGTACGCGCAACCAGCCGCTGTTCGGTGATATCCGTCAACACGGCGTCGAGCCACTCGGGCGTTCGCAGAGGCTCCACGACCAGGCGCAGCGTGCCACCGCAGGGCAGCCCGAAACGCGCTGCCTCATCGCCCGTCACGCCATAGGTAATGCGGTCGGGCCGGTCCGGCAGCGTGCCTGCCTGAGCGCGAGCGATCAAATCGTCTTCGACGCAACCGCCGGAGACCGATCCCACCATGCGGCCGTCAGCGCGCAACGCCATGAGCGCGCCCGCCTGGCGGGGCGCGGAGCCCCATGTTTGGGCGACCGTTGCCAAATGCACGGCATGGCCTTCCCGAATCCATTCGCGCGCCTGGCGCAGCACATCCATATCCAGCGAGTTCATCGGAAATGAGTCTTGTGTGAAGGTTACTGAAGCGTTGATCAGAGACGGCGCTTATGCCGGGTTCATCAAATCTGCAGGGACATCGACATCACGCAAAATACCTGCGTCATCGCACTCGATTTCGAGTGCGCCGTGACGCACCAATAATGCCCGGGCGCCCGTGTCACCCCCGAGTCCGGCCAACTCGGGCAAGAACTGCGTACCGAATATAACAGGGTGCCCGCGTTGGCCCCGGTACACCGGCACGACAATACGGTCGCGAGCGGCGTACGCCAACAATCGCTGCAGCGTGCCGGCCCGCAGCCAGGGCATATCGGCTAACGCAACCACACAGGCCGTCGCTTGCAGTGCCGTGTCTGCTCCATCCGTCTGGCCAGCCGGCCGTTGAATGAGGTGACGGGCTGCCGCCGCCAGCGAAATCCCCATGCCGCGCGGGCTGTCCGGCACATTCACGATCTGGCAGCCAACGTCGGATAGCATCGCCGATAAAGAGGCCGGCTGTTCGGTAACGATCGCTATCGTATCGGGCAGCGTCGTCAGCAGCGTCTGCGCACTGGCCTGCACGACATGGCGGCCATCGGGCAATCTGGCCAGGAGCTTGTGCGCCTCATGACCTGTGGCATCCAGCAAGGCAGCCCGATAACGCATGCCTTCGCCTGCAGCCAACAGGATGCCGATATAGTGAGGCGCCGCAGCCGTCGCAGACTCCATTCCCGTCGCCGTGTAGTCAATGATCGGCAAAGCTTAGGCCTGAGGGCTTGCCGCGTCAATCGGCGCGGCCGCCCGTGAGCGGCCAGCCTGGGACCCTCGAATCCGTTTCGGTGTCAAGGTTGCCGCACAAACAGCGCATCGGGGATGTCGTCAATCTCCGACAGGGTCAGTGCTCCGCTGGTCGTCTGATCCGCGCCGGGTACAAAGTTCATCGCCGCATCCTGCAGCATGGGAATTCGGAATGTGTCGCCTTGCCAGTGCTGCATGGCGCGGGGCGCGGAGGCGCCGGCCACCATGAGCAGGCCGTTGCCTTCCTGCCGAATCACGATGTCTCCGTAATAGGGATGCGTATACCGGCCCACATAGCGTTTGGCATCGATGACCTGGTCCGAGCCGGCCGGCGGTGTGCCGTGCAGACGGCCTGGACGATCCAGCAATTGTGCCAATGCCTCATGCCATTTATCCCGCAGATCGGGCCAGATATCCTGATCCGGCCGGTCGCCGAACAGCAAGGTCATCAATTTATATTCCAGCGCATCCGGTACACCCATCGGCGGGGTGTTGGTCAATATCACGATACCCAGGCCTTGCGCGGGCAAAAAAGAGACGCGCGTATTGATGCCTTCCTCGAAGGCGCCGTTATGCTCCAGCACTTTGCGGCCATTATCGTTGCGGACTTCCAGCCCCAGACCGTAATGCAGCGAGGGGAACGCGGGGTTGATGATGGTTTGCGCCGTCTGAGTCTCGTGCATGGCGTCTTCGGAGACAATCTGTTTACCGTCCAACTGACCGGCATTCATCTCGAACGCGACAAAGCGCAGCATGTCGTTCAGCGTGGAATACACGCCTCCTGCAGGCGCCTCTGCATTGTGCGAGTTGACCTCGGTGGCCACCGCCTTGCCGTTGACGAGTTCGTGGGCTGCAGAGCGGTTTTCCACACCCAGAAACTCTTCGTGCGTGACGACGGTGTGATTCATCCCCAGGGGCTTGATGATCCGGCTGCGCACCAGGTCTTCCCACGACATGCCTGCGGCCTGTGCGGCGACTTCGCCTGCCAGGGTGAGATTCCAATTGGAGTAGGCATACTGTGTACGAAAAGGCGTGACCGGCGGCAAATGACGCAGCCGTTTGAACACCTCGGCACGCGGATAACTGAAAATCACCTCCAGATCGTCACCGTAGAACGACGCATAGCCCGTGCGTTGCGACAGCAGATCGCGCAGCGTCATTTCGCTGGTCACATAGGGATCCTGAAAACGGATGCCGCTGACCAGATCAGACACCTTGCTATCCCATTGCACGGCGTCGTCGCCCACCAGCGCCGCGACCGAGGCCCCGGCAAACACCTTGGAAACCGACGCCAAGGGAAACAACGTATCGGCGTCCACCGGTTTGCCGCTGCGGACATCGCGCACGCCATAGCCGCGCGCCAGCACGGGCTTGCCGTCCACAATGATGCCGACTGCCATACCCGGCAAACCACTGCGCGCCAGCAGATCGTTGGCGTAGGCTTCAAACGCGGGCAGGGCGCGCGCGACCTGCTCCGTAGTCAACTTCCTGCCGGCCGTGGCCTCGCTGGTGTCCAGGTTGTAAGCGTAGGCGGCGCCCACGCCGGCGACTGCCATGACCGCGGCAATCGTGGCGGATATCACACTGTGCCGATAGCACGGGAATAGCTGTTTCATACGAATCCCTATTCGGTTGTCCTGCAACGTAGTGCCTGTTTTTCGAGGTCGAGCGTCAAGCTGACTCGCTCTCTATTGCCATCCCGTCTGATAGATCAATCGCAGCAATGCCTGATTGAACGCCACGCCTTGCTCCTGCTGACGCAAGAATCCAGCTTGCACGATCAACCCAAAATCCGTTTGATAGGCCGCCGTGGCCGACCAGCCCCAATCGTTGTTGTCGACAAAGCCCTGGTCGGCCAAACTCCCTTGGATGGCGTTCAGATCACGGCGCGCCGCGGTGAGCGTGTAAAGCATCTGGCCGTGGCTGAGGCTGGCTGAAAGGACGGTATCGGTGGCGGCTGCCTGGCGTCCCATATAGCCGCGTAGATACACGGCTTCGGCAAACAATCGCAGTCCCCATGTCTCGGACAGTGGCGTGTCGTAGTTGACGGTGACCGACATACCGGTTTCGCCGCGTTCATCGGCCTCGCCGTCGCCGCGCGCCATTCGGCCTACCGCGATACCGCCGCGCAAGCCGGGCAGGCCGGGGATATCCGAAATGTCATAGGCGATCCCGCCGGACTGCAATCCATGGGTATTGCCGGGTCCGCCGTCCTCCAACTGCGGGAGGGCGGGATAGTCTTTTGTCCAGGTATGGCCAAAAATCGTGTTATCCCGCTTGAACACAATAGAGGTCCAGGTGTGGCGCGCCGAGTCCGCGTTTTTCCACGACCATCGCGCACCCAGGCCCAACGAGCCGGGATAGCTGTAGTCCCCGGAAAACCCGCTATAGATGCCGTCGACTGTCTGCCAGGCCTCGCCATAGCCCACCTCGAATTTCCCTGCAAACAGCGTGGTGTGACCGGCGTCGTAGGTCACGAACAGATTGCGCAGCTGCCCGTCCAGTTGTTCAAAGGCGCGATCTTCGGGCGCGGTAGCAAACGAGCGGAATTCCGCCAATCCCGATATCGCGAGTGTGGGCGTCAGTTTTGCAACGATGGCGCCCTGCATAAAGGGATCCACCGTGTTCCACGACGACGGCAGGCCCGAGCCCTCAGGGCCTTTGACATCATAGAAATGGGCGTTTTCGATGTAGCCGATGAACTGGCCGGAGACGTGCGGATAGGTTTCGTGCGGTGCGATTGCCGGATCGACCGCCGGGTCCAGGATGATCTCTGACTGGGATGCCCGCGCTGCGCTCGGCACGATAGCGTGACCCGCCAGCATCGTAAAGATGACTGCGCCAGAGACGAACTGCCATCTTCGGAGTGCCAGCATGGGTGGAGGCTAATCAAAAGAAACAAAAAGTGTTGCGATATTAGCAAAAACTTCATTAAAGCAAAACATTGCCATCTTTTTCGGCCGGTCCGACGGCGGCAAAACCGAATATCCAGCGCACGTCCGGCCTGATTCAAAAAGGCTTTGAAAACGCGTGATCGCCGCCCTGGGATAGGGGCGCATGCGGCATGCGACTTGCTGACGGGCAAACAGGCGCCACGCTCTCGCGGCGCCGCAGCGGAATATGTGCCGCGCACATCAGGAGATAAGCATGATGAATCGCTTTATACACAGTGGTCTGGCCGTCGTATTGACCTTGGGCATGATGGGTGTCAGCGCCGCACAGGCGCCCACCACACCGCAGCCTAGCCAACCCGTCACCAAGCTGGACAGCACCGATCGGCAATTTTTGAATGATGCCGCTCACTCTGGCGCGTTGGAGATCCAGGCCAGCAAACTCGCGCTGGAAAAGGGGCGTCACGCCGACGTCAAGGCCTTTGCGCAAAAGATGATCGACGAGCATACCAAGGTCGCTCAGAAATTGGCAGAGTTGGCCAAGAGCAAAGGATATGAAATCCCCAGTGACCCCTCGCTGATGCAAAAGGCCAGGCTCAAGGCGTTGGACGTACGTGACGACAGCTTTGACGAAGCCTATGCAAAAGAGATCGGTGTGTCGGCCCACGAGGATGCCGTCAAACTGTTTGAAAAAGCTTCGACGGACGCCCAGGACCCCGACGTCAAACAGTTCGCCATAGAAACGCTGCCCAGCTTGAAGCATCATCTCGAGGATGCCCGCAAGCTGCAGCAAACTGTCGCGCCGGCCAAGCAGTAGGCGATATGCCTGCGGCCGTCCCGTCACGGTGGTAGAAACGCATGCTGACGCGTGAGAAAAACGCACTCGTTGTGGTGTCTCCGCATCTGGACGATGGGGTGTTCAGTTGCGGAGATCTCTTGGCCCGCAGTCGGCTGAGTACCGTCATTACGGTGTGTACGGGACTGCCGGAGAATCCCGCGCGCTTGACCTCATGGGATCAGCGCTGCGGATTTCCGACCGCGCGGGCCGCGTTGAAAAGGCGTCTGGAGGAAAACCGCGAAGCGCTGAGGCTGCTGGGCAGCGAGGGTGTGGAGCTGGGTCTGCCGGATAGTCAATACGTGCACAACTGGCAGCCCTTTATTCCGCTGCTGCGTGAGTCACTGAAGAATGCGCTCGCGCGCCTGCATCCACGTCAGGTGGTGATGCCGTTGGGACTGTTTCACGATGATCACATCCGGGTGTCGGACATATTGCTGTCGTTGTTGTATCTGTTTCCAGGAGCGGTCTGGATGGCATATGAGGATGTGCCTTATCGTGCACGCCCCGATGCCGTGCCGCAACGGCTGTCTGTGATCCGCCAGCGGGGAATAGAGACATCGCCGGTAATCACGCCGTGCCGTTCGGACCGGAAATCCCGCGCCGTGTGGGCGTATGGCAGCCAGTTGCGAGGCTTTGGCGCCTGTCCGGACGATCTGGCGCGGCCCGAGGGCTATTGGCGTTTGACGCCATCGGGAGATGGAGAATGACCGCCTCCGGCCAGGCTGTCGAACCCCGCGTGTCGATCGTACTGCTGACCTATAACCGCCAAGACGAAGTATGCGCAACGCTTGCGCGCTTGAAGGAACTATCCACGGCAACCGGCCCGCCGCCCATTATCGTGGTGGACAACGCCAGTACCGACGGCACCGCGCAGCGCATCGCCGACGAATATCCCGAGGTCCAGTTGATCGTGTCGCAGACCAATCTGGGCGCGGCTGGCCGCAACCTGGGCGTGCAGTACGTGCGTACGCCGTACGTTGCCTTTAGCGACGACGACACCGCGTGGGCGCCAACGGCGCTGGACACCGCGACCGAGATTCTGGATGCGCATCCGCTCATCGCCGTACTCAATGCGCAGATTCTGGTCGGCAATGAGGCTCGGATCGACCCGGCATGCGATGTCATGGCCGCCAGCCCTCTGGCTGAGGTGGACGATGTCGGCCCGGAACTGATCGGATTCATGGCAGGCGCCTGCGTCATGCGGACTGCGTCGTTTCGCGACGCGGGCGGCTATTGGCCGCCTCTGTTCATCGGCGGCGAAGAAACCCTGTTGGCCTTGGACATTCTGGAAAGGGGCCAGTGCATCGTCTACGCGCCAAGCGTCGTGACGCATCACTGGCCGTCTTCGTTGCGGGATAATGTGCGGCGGCGTCGGTTGATGACGCGTAATAGCATCTGGACAGCATGGCTGCGGCTGCCGTTGCCCATGGCCATACGCTGCAGCATCGAGGAATTCAAGAACACGCCATCACTATCCTCCAGGCTGCAACTGCTGGCAGACGTATTGAAAGGGGCCGTCGTGATATGGCGTGATCGGCGGTGCGTGAATGCCTCTGTTTGTGCACGGGTCGAACGGGTATCGCGATCGCGTACTGCCGGGCTCAAAGGACCGGTGCACAGCCTATGAACGACAAGACAGATGAATTCGTAGGCATATCGGATCAGGACGTCACGGCCGACAGCTTTGCACGCAAAGAGGTCACGCGTACGATCTTGCACGCGTTGTGGAAGCATCGGGGCAGAACCGGGGCTGCGATCGCACTGCTGGTCGCGGCCAAATTGCTGATGGTGCTGGTCCCGTTTCTGTTGAAGTCCATCGTGGACAGGCTCAGCGAACCCGGGTTGCTGGTTTTGCCTGTGTTCTTGCTATTGGGCTACGCGTTGATCCGGTTTGGCGGCAGCCTGTTTACCGAATTGCGCGATGTGGTGTTCGTCCGGGTGGCGCAGCGTGCCGTAGCCGATTTCACCTTGAGAGTATTCGATCACCTGCAGCGTTTAGGCGCGCGATTCCACGGCACGCGGCAGACCGGCAAGCTCGCGCGCGACGTGGAAAGAGGCACTGCCGGCATAGGATTTCTGCTCGGTACTGCGCTCTTTACGCTGCTGCCGACGCTAGTTGAAATGGTCTCCGTTGTGTTGATTCTGGTCATGGGCTATAGCGCGTGGTTTGCGCTGGTCATGGCCGCGACGTTCTCGGCCTACTTTGTTTATACCGTGATCATGGTGCGTAAACGGATGGTCTACCAGCGCCATATGAATGATCTGGACTCACGCGCCGGTGGCCGGATTGTTGATAGCCTCTTGAATTACGAGGCGGTCAAACTCAACGCGAACGAGGGGCTGGAGTCCCGCCGGTTGAGCCATGTGCTGGGATCATGGGTCGATGTGGGGATACGCAACCAAACCTCTCTGTCGCGCTTGCATGTGGGCCAGAGCGCCATTATCGCCTGCGGTGTGGCGACCGTCATGTTGCTGGCGGGCGAGCAGGTCGTGGACGCGCGGATGACGGTGGGCGATCTGGTATTGGTCAACGCGTACATCATCCAGATCTGCCTGCCCTTGAATACACTGGGCTTGATCTTTCGCCAAGCCAAAGAGGCTTTCGTGAATGCCGAGCGAGTCTGCGATCTGTTGCGCAAGCCCACGGAAACGGGCGACGACGCAACACTGCCGGATCTGGATCCCGGCATGGGAGAAATTCGATTTGAGAAAATCAATTTCGGCTACGAGGCCGGGCGCCAGATCTTGTGGGATATCGATCTGACAGTTCCCGCGGGAACGACGCTGGCGGTGGTAGGCGGCAGCGGATCGGGAAAGTCCACATTGGCACGCCTGCTGTTCCGTTTTTATGATCCCAGCGAGGGCAGCGTTCGCGTCAATGGCCACGACCTGCGCACCGTCAACGTACGCAGTATTCGCAAAGCCCTGGGCATCGTGCCGCAGGATACGGTGTTGTTTAACGAGACCATCGCCTACAACATCGCCTACAGTCAGCCCGGTGCGACGCGCGATCAGATCGTGCAGGCGGCGCGTGGCGCTCGGGTGCATGAGTTCATCGAGAGCTTGCCGAGTGGCTACGAGACGCCGGTCGGCGAACGTGGCATCAAACTGTCCGGCGGCGAACGTCAACGCATCGCCATCGCCAGAGCCATCCTCAAGAATCCCTCCATCATGGTTTTTGACGAGGCGACATCGGCGCTGGACACGCGCACCGAGCGTGCGATTCAGGCCGAGCTGGAACGCCTTTCACACGGCCGTACCACGCTGATCATCGCGCATCGCCTATCGACGATTGTGCACGCGGACAACATTGTGGTGCTGGATCGAGGTCGCGTTATCGAACAGGGCCAGCACGAGGACTTGTTGGCGCAACAGGGCATGTACGCGCAAATGTGGGCGCTGCAGCGTCAACAGTCCGAGCTGGAGCAAGCCCAGGACCGCCAGACCCGCCAGCCCGTGAATCTGGTGGCGGTTGTGGCAGGGGTATTGGATGCAATACGGGAGGTCGCGTTAGAGCGCGGCGTGAACCTGTATACCCTCATCGGCAACGAGGCCGCACGGATCAGTGGCGATCCCAGTACCTTGCAGCAGTTGGTATGGGATCTGTGCTTGCATGCGATCGCGGTTACCCCACCTGGAGGACGCATCGAAATACGGTTGCAACGTAATGGTCCCATGGCGCATCTGGCAGTGACCGATGGACGCTCGGACCTCGTGTCCTCGACGGGACAGGAGGGTTCCGATGCGCTGCGTCGAGCGGCGGCCTTGGACCCGGCTCAGCTGGCAGCACAGGTCCAGCGGCAAGGCGGTGTCTTTCATAGCGCGGCAGCCGATGTGGGCGGGGTGACGTTCTCGGCAGATTTTCCGATTCGGGCTGTCGAGCCCACAGTGACACGGCGGGATGCGCAGCGTGCCGATGTGCAGAATGTGTCAGTAATGGTGGTAGACGACCAAGACGAGGCGCGCGAGATGATCGCCGAGGTGCTGAAGGATAACGGTGCACGTGTGACCGAATATGCCGACGGCGAGCAGGCATTGGCCGCGTTCAAGACCATGTCCGCGGATCAATGGCCCGACGTGCTGATCTGCGATCTGTCACTGGGCGAGGTGGACGGCTACGAGGTCATTGCCAGGATTCGAGCCATGGAGGCTGAGCGAGGCGCCGCGCTGGCGCATCGCTTGCCTGCTATTGCGTTATCGGGTTTTGCAGAGCCCGAATACCGATTGCGTACCTTGCTGGCCGGCTTCCAGATCCATCTGGCCAAACCGGTCAATACACAGGAGTTGCTGGCGACGGTGGGGGCATTGCTGCCCGCTGCGCCGGCAAAGGCGAGCGGCGGCCAGGATAAAGGCTGACTGCGGCGCAATCACGGGATTTCTCAACATTGATCGTCTCGCGGCACTTCTTACGCCTGCCGGTAAGAAGTGCCGCATCGCGCCGGTTTCCCTGTTGCACCGGCATACATCGCCGTATGCGCGCCTTTACGGCACAGCACTTGCTTCAAACACGACACCGGCGTGCGTCACCCGTCGAGCGCTGGCTAGAAAACGGAGCTTCATTATGAGAAAGATTGCCCTCATCAGCGAGCATGCGTCACCGCTCGCGCTGGCAGGCGGCGTCGATAGCGGCGGACAGAACATCTATGTGGCGCAGGTCGCCCGTCAATTGGCGCGCGCCGGGATTCAAGTCGACGTTTTCACGCGCAAGGACGACCCCCTACAGGCAACAGAACAGGAATGGATGGACGGTGTCAATATCGTGCATGTTCCGGCAGGGCCGGCGAGTTATCTGCCAAAGGAACAAATGCTGCCGTATATGGACGAATTCAGCGCCTTTCTGCAACGGTACTTCGCACAGCAGCGTCGCGGCTACGATGTCATTCACGCCAATTTTTTCATGTCAGCGTTGGCGGCACTGCCCGTATCGCAACGGTTCGGTGTGCCGATGGTGGTGACCTTTCATGCACTGGGCAAAGTGCGCCGTCGCTATCAACAGGAAGCAGACCGTTTTCCTGATAGCCGATTTGACATCGAAGATGAAATCGTCCGGCACGCCGACTGCATCATTGCGGAATGTCCGCAAGACCGGCGCGACTTGATGGAGCTGTACGAGGCCGATCCCACGCATATCGACATCGTGCCCTGCGGCTACGATGCCAGCGAAATGAAACCGCAACCCAAAGCTGCCGCGCGCGCCGCACTCGGCTGGGATGACACGACCTTCACCTTGCTGCAATTGGGACGCATGGTGCCGCGCAAAGGTGTCGACAACGTGATTCGAGCGCTGGGGCGATTACGCCACCGCTACGGCATCGAGGCCAGACTGCTCGTGGTCGGCGGAAATTCGGAAGACGCGAGCGAAACTGCCACCCCTGAAATCGGACGGTTGCGCGGCATCGCAGAACAAGAGGGCGTCGCGCCTTTGGTGCAATTTACGGGCCGCCGCCATCGCGATCAGCTGGCAACGTACTACAGCGCCAGCGACGTGTTTGTGACAACACCGTGGTACGAGCCGTTCGGTATCACACCGGTCGAGGCCATGGCATGCGGCCGGCCCGTGATCGGTGCCGATACCGGGGGCATACGCACAACCGTCGTAAATGGAAAAACCGGATTTCTGGTTCCCCCTAAAAATCCCGACAAGCTGGCCGAAAGGCTGGCGCAGCTGGCATCGAATTCCGAACTATGCGAACGGATGGGCGAGGCGGGTCGATTGCGTGCAAGACGGCTTTATACATGGCAACGCGTGGGACAGGATCTGCTGTCCGTCTATGAACGCCTCGAGGCAGGCAGGGCAGGCCGGACTCGTCATGCCGTTCAGATTGCGGCGTAAAGGAGCGAAATGATGCATGAATTCGAGACACTGAAAGATCGAGTGATTCTGGTGACAGGCGGCGGCAGCGGCCTGGGCGAGGCATTGTGTCGGATGCTCGCGGCCGAGGGCGCCCGTGTTGCGGTGGCAGACATCGACGAACAACGCGCCATGAAACTGGCCGGGCAGCTGAAGGAAACCGGGGCCCAGGCCATGGCCTGCGGCATGGATGTCGGCGTGGTGGTGGATGTACGCGACGGGCTGGATGCCGTGGTCAGCCAGTTCGGCAAGCTGGACGCCATCGTCAATAGCGCGGGCGTGGACGTGACGGCGCCGATCGACACGCTGGATACCGATGTGTGGGAAAGAGTCCTGCGCACCAACCTGACGGGCCCATTCTTGATGGCGAAAATGGGAAAGGACCGTTTGAGTCCTGGCGGACACATTGTGAATATTGCGTCCACGGCCGCCCGCCGAGCCTGGCCCAATGCCAGCGCCTATCATGCCAGCAAATGGGGGCTGATGGGCCTGTCGCATGCCTTGCATGCAGAGCTGCGCGGCGCGGGCCTGAAAGTCAGCGCCGTCATCGCGGGCGGCATGCGTACGCCGTTTTTGCTGGATCGATTTCCGGACATTGACGTGGGGACCTTGCAGGATCCCGCCAACGTCGCACGTGCCGTACGCTTTATCTTGACCCAGCCGCCGGAAACCGTCGTGCCCGAAGTGATGGTGTTGCCGATGAAGGAAACATCATGGCCCTGAGGCCGGCGGTGTTCCTGGATAAAGACGGCACGGTGCTCGTCGACGAACCTTATAACGTCGATCCAGATCGCATGAGTTATGCGCCGGGAGCCGCGCAGGCCTTGTCGTGCCTCGCTGCCGCCCATCTACCCCTGGTTGTGATCAGCAACCAGGCGGGAATCGCCCGAGGATATTTTTCCCCCGACGCCTTGATTCCGGTGAAGCATAGATTGGCCGAGATGTTTCGTGCGGCGGGTGCTCGGCTCGACGGATTTTACTGGTGCCCGCATGATCCGACGGGCATATCGCCGGATTACGCCATCGAGTGCGAGTGCCGCAAGCCTCAGCCCGGTTTGCTGTTACGGGCTGCACGGGAACTGGGCCTGGATCTGCAAGCGTCGTGGTTCATCGGCGACATTCTCGACGACGTGCAGGCCGGTCATCTGGCAGGGTGCCGCAGTGTCTTGCTGGACGTGGGCCACGAAACGGAATGGCGCATGACACCGGAACGCGAGCCCGATCGATGCGCCGCGGATCTTTACGAGGCAGCTCGCCTGGTATTGAACGCCATGACCAATGATGCTGCGGCACGAGGGAGTTGAGCATGGTGTGGGATTGGGCTGCGAAACGGCATGTTTTATGTGTGCGCCTGGACAATATGGGCGATGTGCTGATGTGCAGCCCGGCGATGCGAGCGTTGCGCGAATCCGGCGCATCTCGTATATCGTTGCTGGCTTCCGCTGCCGGCGCTCAAGTGGCGCCCTATATTCCCGAGATCGACACGGTGCTGGCCTATGACCCCGCGTGGGTCAAAAACGATTCGTCAGGACTGGACGACGATATCAACATGATAGGTAGGCTGCGGGCTTTGCGGCCGGATGCCGCGGTGATTTTTACCTCTTTCAGCCAGAGCGCCTTGCCCGCGGCGCTGATGTGCCATCTGGCCGGCATACCGAGCGTCCTGGCCCATTGCCGCGAAAATCCGTATCGCTTGTTATCGGATTGGGTGCGCGACACCGAACCTCAAAGCGGCATTCGTCACGAGGTTCAGCGTCAACTCGATCTCGTTGCACACGTCGGCGCGCATAGCGACGATACGCGGTTGTCATTTCGTGTCGGTGCTGGCGACCTGCTTTCGCTCAAGCACAAACTGGTGCATCTGGGCGTGAGCGAAACGGAGGGATGGATTTGCGTGCACGCAGGCGCTACCGCCGCCTCGCGCCGTTATCCGCCGGCATTGATGATCCAGGCTTTGGTCGGCCTGCGAGGAGAAGGGCGCCGTATGCTGCTATTGGGCGGCCACGAGGATCCGGCGTTATCCCAGGCATTGGCCGATCACCGCGCGCTATTGCCGGGTTTGCTTGATCTGTCCGGTCAACTGACCTTGGGTGAATTGGGGGCCGCGTTGGCGGGAGCCGCAGTGATGATCTGCAATAACAGCGGCCCTGCGCATATTGCGGCTGCCTTGCAGACTCCCATCGTGGACCTCTATGCCCTGACCAATCCACAACACACGCCGTGGCAAACCGCCGCGCGCGTCATTTATCACGATGTGCCATGCAAGTACTGCTATCGCAGTGTGTGCGAGCAGGGCCATCACGCTTGTCTCGCCGGTGTGGATCCACGCCGTGTCACGGCCGCGGCACGGGAGTTGCTGCAGCATGGACGCGACGACAGCGTCGTTTCTCGTCACGCGGAGGATGTTTCATGCTTACCCTAGGAATCAATGCGGCTTATCATGATTGCGCCGCGGCACTGGTGCGTGACGGCCAGGTGTTGGCCGCCGCGGAAGAAGAGCGCTTTACCCGGATAAAGCATGGCAAACGGCCCGTGCCGTTTACGGCGTGGCAGTTGCCGTATCACGCGATCGACTATTGTTTGACGCAGGCCGGCGCTCATCTGGGACAGGTAGATCATATTGCTTACGCCTACGACCCAATGCTGCTGATGCCGGCGGGTAATGTCGAGCCGAATGTCGTGCTGCCGCTCGAGCCATCGAAGGCGGGCTTCGGACCGAACGGCGAGTCGCCTTGGGATCCATTGTTCATCTCGTATCTGGTCAATGCCCCGCGGCAATTGCTTGATGGTGTCCCGCATCATCTCAGGTCGCCGAGGATGGACGGCCTGACGCTGGACCACATTAAAGACCGCTGGGTCAATCTGGATCATCATCTGTCGCACGAAGCGAGTGCGTTTCTGGCCGCGCCCTTTGACGAGGCTGCGGTGCTGACCATGGACGGTCGAGGCGAACGCACGACGACGAGTTTCGGCCATTTCTCCCGAGGTGAATACCACCGTATCAAACAGATCGATCTGCCGCATTCGCTGGGCCTGTTGTACGAGGAAGTCACCCGGTACCTGGGTTTTCTGCATTCTTCCGACGAATACAAGGTGATGGCCCTGGCATCGTTCGGGAAACCGACGTATCGCAAGGAGTTTCGCGAGATTCTGAGTCTCGAAGATCAGGGCGGCTATGCCTTGCATCCCGCAAAGTTGGCTGAGCGATTCGGTCCGCCACGCCATCGCGGCGAGCCATTTGATGAACGGCACAAGGACATTGCCAGTTCCTTGCAGTATGTGTTGGAAGAAACTGCACTGCACATGACGCATTGGCTGCGCAAGCAAACCGGGTCTTCGCGGCTATGCATGGCTGGTGGTGTGGCGCTGAACTGCGTGATGAACGCGCGTATCGCGCGTGATGGGGAATTCGATCAAGTCTGGGTGCAGCCTGCGGCGGGCGACGCGGGGACGGCGTTAGGCGCGGCACTATACGTGGACTACCAGCGTCGGGGCGGGCCGCGTGAATGGGCCATGGAACATGCCTACCTGGGGCCAGAGTATACGGATGAGGAAATCGAGCGGTTCCTCTATCAATCGAGATTGGCATTTCGCAAGCTGGACGATGTCGCAGAGGAGGCCGCAGAACTGCTGGCCCAGGAGAAAATCCTGGGATGGTTTCAGGGGCGGATGGAATTCGGCCCTCGCGCGTTGGGTGCGAGATCGATTCTGGCCTCGCCCCTGGACAGCGCGATGCAAGCGCGTTTGAACGGTCTGAAGGACCGCGAGGACTTCAGGCCTGTCGCGCCGGTGGTGATGGAGGATCGCGCGACCGCCTGGTTCGACGGCCGTGGCGCCGCGTCAATCTGCGCGCCGTTCATGTTGTTCGTCTATGACGTACTGCCGCATCGTGCAAAGCAGATCCCCGCTGTCAGGCATATCGACGGCACCGCACGCGTACAAACCGTGCGGCGCGACCAGAACGCGCGTTATTACGATCTGCTGGCCGCGTTCGAAAAGCGGACCGGTGTGCCTGTGCTGGTGAACACCTCGTTCAATACGCGAGGCGAACCTGTGGTGTGCACGCCTCGCGACGCACTGGAGAGTTTCTGGACGTCGCCGCTGGATGCATTGGTGATCGGATCTTATCTCGTTGAGAAACCGCGATGAGCGCAACGATTGCACCTACCATTCTGGTGTCGGTCATTGTGCCGACATATCACCGTCCGGATTTGCTGGAGCGTTGTGTGAAGGCACTGGCCAGTCAGCATTTCCCCCGTGATAGTTATGAAATCATCGTCTGCGACGACGCATGCAGCGATGTGACCCGTCAGCAGGTCGGCCAATGGCAGCGTGCACAGCAGGGGATGCCCTCGATACGCTATCTGGCTGTGGTAGGAACAAGAGGTCCTGCCGGCGCGCGCAATATGGGGTGGCGCAACGCTCGCGGCACCATCATTGCATTTACAGACGATGACACGATTCCCGCGCCGGATTGGCTGGGGCAGGGCGTGCAGGCGATGACGGCGAGCGTCGCCGCCGTGACAGGCGTCACGGAGATGCCGTTGCCCGATCCCCCGAGCGACTACGAGCGTGATGCGGCGGGGTTGACTCGCTCGGCTTTTATTACCGCGAATTGTTTTGTCCGCCGCTCGGCGCTGGAGGCCGTCGGAGGCTTTGACACACGCTATACCATGGCCTGGCGAGAAGACTCCGATCTGCATTTCGCGCTCTTGGACCGGGGGTTCTCGGTTCAGTCTGCGCCTTTGGCCCGCGTGTTGCATCCGGTGCGGTCGTTTCGCTTTGCGGCGGGCATAGGGATGCAGAAAAAAGTGATGTTCGATATGTTGTTGCGGCGGAAATATCCGTTTCTCTATCGCAAGCATATTCGCGATCGGTTGCCGAGTTTTTACCTGTATGTCACCGCGGCGTTTCTCACGGGTGTTGTCTTGATGATCGTCGGGCACTATCCATTGGCGGCCGTAGCCGCAACCATATGGTTGATGCTGACGATCATATTTTTTGTGCGCCGCCTCAGGGGCACGCGACACTCACTGCGGGCCGTCGCGGACTTGATGATCACCTCCATCTGTATTCCGCTACTGTCCATCGCATGGCGGGTGGTCGGCTTGATTCGATTTCAAAGGGCGGCGGTATGACGGCGGTACTCGACCCCCAGCATCCCCCGCATCGCATCATCGTTTTCCGTGCGCTGCAATTGGGCGACATGTTGTGCGCCGTTCCTGCATTCAGAGCATTGCGGCAGGCCTTTCCACGGGCGCAGATCGTCTTGGCAGGACTGCCCGGGGCACGGGAGTTCGTCGACAGGTTTCATACCTATGTAGACGAGTTGACGACATTCCCTGGAAATCCGGCCTTTCCGGAACAGGAGCCTGACGAGGCAGCGTTGCCCGCGTTCTTTGACCGGATACGAGCGTGGCAGCCCGATGTCGCGTTGCAACTGCATGGCAGTGGGCGTCAGTCCAACGATATCGTGCGTCAGTTCGGCGCGCAGCAGTGGGCCGGCTTTGTGCCAGATAGCCATGAACAAGTGTCCGGCGCGCGCCTGGTCTGGCCGGACCATCTGCCAGAGGTCCTGCGATATCTGGCGCTATTGCGTTTTGCGGGCCTGGAAAACGCGCACGATGAACATCTGGAGTTCCCGTGTTCGCATACGGACGAACGCGATGCAGCGCAGTTGATGCGTCGATGGGATCTGGATCCTCGTAGACTGGTGATCATCCATGTGGGAGCTCGCCTTGCGTCGCGCCGTTGGCCATTAGCGCGTTTCGCGGACATCGCGCGAGACCTGCATCAGGAGGGCTGGCAAGTCGCATTGACCGGAACCTCGACCGAACGGACGATGACTGCCGAGCTGCAACGGCTGGCCCAGATCCCACTAGCCGATCTGGCGGGGCTGACCAACTTGGGGAGTCTGGCGGCGCTGGTGCGGGCAAGCCGCTTGCTGGTCTGCAACGACACGGGGATATCCCATATTGCGGCCGCCATGCAGACAGCCAGTGTCGTGGTGGCCTGCGGCAGCGATACGCGCCGTTGGGCGCCACTCAATCGCGAACGCCATCGTGTGCTGTCCGCAGACCTGCCGTGCCGCCCCTGTGCGTACCAGACGTGTCCGATCGGACACCCGTGTGCACTGCAGGTGACCGTGCCGCAGGTGTTGGGCGCGGCGCGGGATCAACTCTATGCGTGCGAGAGGGTGACATGATTGCTTCCCCTCGAGAACCGGCGCGTCGTTTGCGCATTTTGACGTGGCATGTCCATGGCAATTATCTCTACGCATTGCATCATGTTCCTCACGATTTCGTGGTGCCGGGCCTGGATCACCCCGTGCCGGGCTATGGCGCGCTGGGCAACCGAATCCCGTGGGGCAATAATCTCACTCAGGTGCCGGCGGAACAATTGCGGCACATGCAATTCGACTGCATCCTGTATCAGGCCCGGCAGAATCTCGAAGACGCTCGCCTGCTACTGACAGATCAACAGCGCGCGCTGCCCAGTGTGTATCTGGAACACAATCCCCCTGAACCGCATCCCACGGACACGCAGCATCCGTTTCAACAACCACGTGGCTTGATCGTCCACGTCACGCCTTTTAATGCAGTGATGTGGAACAGTACGGGCATGCCCGTCAGGATTGTGGAGCATGCAGTACCCGATCCGCAGGTCTCGTACGACGGCAGCCTGGCGCGAGGAATTGTCGTCGTCAATCACTTGGCTCGTCGCGGGCGTCGTATAGGCCGGGATATTTTTGAGCACATGCGTTTGCATACCCCGCTGGAATTGATCGGTATGGACGCCGAGGCATTGGGTGGTTTGGGTGAAGTCCCCAACCTGGAAGTCGCTGCGCATGTGGCTCGCTATCGCTATTTCTTCAGTCCGATCCGTTACGCCAGTCTGGGGCTCTCGCTAGTGGAGGCCATGTTATGCGGTCTTCCCGTCGTAGGGTATGCGACGACAGAATTACCCACCGTAATCACCAACGGAAAAGAAGGCTACGTCGATACGCGGCTGGAACGATTGATCGAGGTAGCTCGTGAGCTGATCGTCGATCCTGAATTGGCTCGTACGTGGGGCAGGGCAGCTCGGGAAAAAGCGCTGCAGCGATTTGGCATGGAGCGCTATATCGCCGACTGGCTCAACGTATTCGACACCGTGATGGAGCACTCATGAAAAACGATATGGCAGAGACAGGCCGAGCTTTAGTGGCAGGCGGTGCGGGCTTCTTGGGCTCTCATCTATGCACGCGGTTGCTGATCGATGGATGGGAGGTCATCTGCGTGGACAATTTCCAGACGGGGCGTGCGGGCAATCTGGCGGCACTGGCCGACCATCCCCGTTTTACGGTATTGCGTCACGATGTGGTCGAACCCTTGGGCGATCTGGGCGTGACGCGCATTTATAACCTGGCGTGTCCCGCTTCGCCGGCGCAGTATCAGGCCGATCCGATAAAGACGCTGCGGACGTGCTTGCTCGGGGCCATGCAGTTGCTGGAACTCGGGCGGCGTACGGGTGCACGGGTCTTGCAAGCCTCTACCAGCGAGGTATACGGCGATCCGCTGCAGCATCCACAGCGCGAGGGCTATTGGGGGCATGTGAACCCGGTTGGCCCACGGGCATGCTATGACGAAGGAAAACGTTGCGCCGAAACCCTGTTTATGGAATACGAACACCGAGAGGGCGTAGAGATCAGGATCGCACGGATCTTTAATACCTATGGCCCAAAGATGTCGCCGAACGATGGGCGGGTGGTCTCCAATTTCATTAGCCAGGCATTGGCGGGCAAGCCGCTCACCATCTACGGTGATGGCACCCAGACGCGATCGCTCTGTTATGTCGATGATTTGATTGATGGCCTGGTGCGTCTGATGGAAAGTCCGGCAGAGATCTCGCAGCCCGTCAATCTGGGCAATCCCGTGGAGCTCTCGATGCTGGATATCGCAGATCTCGTGCTGGCATCAACCGGGGCACAAGTGCCGCTTACGCATCAGGATCTGCCAGTCGATGATCCGGCGCATCGGTGCCCCGATATTTCTTTGGCGCAACGCTGCCTGGGTTGGAACCCCACCGTAAGCCCTGCCGAGGGTATTGCTCGCACGGTAGCCTATTTTTCCGCCGAAGCTCAAAAAGCGTCGGTTCGCCGCCGTTCTTTGGCCAACGCCTGACCGGCTGTGTTCAGGCCGCGTCGGGCCGATAGCCGACTAATGAATAAAGGGCCTCGCGGATGCAGAGTTCCTCGACATCAGCTGGACGGCCATGTGACGAGATGCATCGCCGAGGCAGTCCGCACGCAATGAACGCCCCCGCTTGTGCATCTGGTGTCTGCGGCAGGCCTCCCACGATCGCAGATGTAACGAGCCGGAGTCGTATCCTAGATTTTTGTTGCAACGCAACAGGATTTCGATACAGAATAAGGCCTCTTGCCTCGATACACTGCCTGTGTCAGCTGGACGAAGGGCTTTTCCTTGCGCCTATGGTTGGGGCGGGGTGCTCATTAGCCAGTCTGACTCAGGAGAAAAAATGGAACATTCCATCCTAGTTCAGCAGCCGAGCCTTTCGTCACCGGACGCCGTTTCGCCCAGTGACGCCGTTGTGCCTGCCATCGTTCCTACCGCAGAGCAGTTGCCGTCTGCAGACCGGGCGCTGGTGCTGCGGATGTTGAACGAGGCCTTGTCTCTAGAGGTCATGTGCGCGCAACGTTGCCAGAGCCAAGCCATTTTGGCCCGTGGCCTGGATGCGCCCGAGGTTGCTGATGACCTGGAGCGTCACGCCACGGACGCACACAACCATGCCCAACGCCTGCTGCAACGCATCGCCCAGCTGGACGGCGGTTCGCTGGCCTCGACCGAACATCTGGCACATGTCAGTCAATCCGAATATGTAGAGGGCGTCACGCTCATCGATATGCTCAACGAGAACCTGGCCACCGAGCGGATGGCGGTTGCAGGCTATCGCGAGATGGTGGACTACCTGGGTGAAAAAGATCCCGTGACGCGGCAGTTGCTCGAAGACATCATGGCAATGGAGGCGGCCCAGGTCCACGAATTGGCACGGCAGCTGGACCAGAGATAATGCCGGAAAACGGCGGCCACCCGCCGTCGCCGAGACTACCGACGCGGCTCCGCATGCAGCCACGGTTTATTCAGATGCAATGCGTTCGTCTTGTAGACGTGTTCCAATCGGCAGACACGTTTAACTTTCAATTGCCTGAATATCCATGACCGCTCCTTTTCTGCTCGCTGACTGCAAGGCCATCGCTTTCGACCTGGACGGCACGTTGCTCGATACGATGCACGATATCCGCGAATCCGTCAGTGTGGCGCTGCGCGAGTGCGGCCACGGCGCATTGCCCGACAATTACCTCATGCCGAATCTGCACGGGGCGTTCCCGGCAGTGCTGGTGGCCGTCATGCAGGACCGTAACGTACCGTTATCCGATCTGGATGCGGTGATAAAGGCCTATACCAAGCATTACGCGTACTTGGCACACCGCAATTCGCAACCGTATCCCGGTGTGATGGACTTTCTGGGCGATTGCCAATCCCGAGGGGTAAAACTGGCGATCTGCACCAATAAACTGCACGCGTCGGCGCTCAAGGCGCTGGAACAAAAGGGATTGACGCCATATTTCTCGGTGGTGTTGGGCAGCGACTCGGTCAGCCGCCCCAAACCGGACGCCGAGCCTTTGCTGAAAGCCTTTGCTGCCATGGGTGTGCCGCCGGAGCAGGGCGCGTATATCGGCGATACCCACGTGGACGCGATGAGTGCCCACCACGCCGGGGTGCCGTTTGTGTGGTTCCGGGCAGGTTATGGCGGCGAATTGGTGCATGAGCATCCTCAGGCGCTGGCTTTTGATGATTATGCTGAGTTGCTGGGTCTGCCAGAGCAGGTTTGATCAAGACGCTATCGTTCGCTGTTATTGCGATCCGGAATATCGTTCGCTGAAGGGTGCTTGAAAAAAGGGGCAGATGGCGTCACGTACGCCGTCTACAAATAGGAATAATTCTTGGTATTATTCCTGCACAAATTTGTCGACGATTGTCTGCCTCCCGTGCATTGGCTTCATTGTGGGTCATGGGTACGAGCCGGCAGGAGCAATCCCATCATGCCCACGTCTACCGTCCAAGCCCTCTATCAAAACAATCACGACTGGCTTTTCCAGTGGCTGCGCCGCCGGCTGGATTGTCGCGACGACGCCGCGGATCTCGCGCACGATACCTTTGTGAGGGTGCTGCGCAAGTCGGACGAGCTGCCAGGCCTGCGCGAGCCCAGGGCGTACCTGACGACGATCGCCAGAGGGCTGCTGACCGATCATTGGCGCCGCCGGTCGCTCGAACAGGCCTGGATCGAGGCGATTGCCGCGCTGCCGTCGGACGTCGACGTATCCCCCGAATCGTTGCTGTCAATGCAGCAGACGCTGCAACAGTTGGATGACCTGCTGTCGGGGTTGGCTCCTCGGGCGAGGGAGGTTTTTGTCCTGTCGCAGGTAGAGGGGCTGACATACGCCCAGATCGCCGCCCGCACGCATCTGAGCGAGCGCACCGTCAAGCGCTACATGACTCAAGGTTTTGAGTTGTGTCTCACGTTGATGGCTTGAGCCGCGATGTCCATGTCTCAGATTTCGCCAGCACCAGACAGCGCCGTCATTCGAGAGGCGGCGCGTTGGCTCGCGCATCTGCATTCGGGCGACGCCTGTCCCGAGGACCACGCCGCCTTGCAGCATTGGCGGCAAGCGCGGCCGGAGCATGAACTAGCGTGGCAACGCGCCGAACGCCTGAGCCAGCAGTTCGGTGCGGTGCTGCCGTCGGTCGGGGTGCCGGTATTGACGCGCCAGACTCGCAACAACAGGCGCGCCGTGATCAAGGCGCTCGGCATATTGGGGGTCGCCGTGCCCGCCGCATGGCTGAGTTACCGCCACATGCCCGGGCTGCGCGGTCCGAACGATTACCGCACGGCCGTCGGAGAGCATCGCCAGGTCGTGCTGAGCGACGGCAGCACGGTCCAGCTCAATACGGCGACCCACGTCGACGTCCGTTATTCCGGGCAGGCCCGGCTCGTGCAGTTGGCGCGCGGTGAAATCTATATCCAGACTGCGCCTGATGCGCACGGCCTGACTCGTCCGTTCCTGATCGAAACAGGGCAGGGACGGTTGCGTGCATTGGGCACACGGTTTGTCGTCAGAGCGCTGGATGACAATACTGATACAACCCTGCTGTCCGTGCTGGAGCATCGCGTCGAAATCACCCTGGGATCGAACGGCGCGACACGTATTGTCAACGCGGGCGAGTCGGTCGCCTTCAGAGCGAACGCATTTATGCCGGCGCAGCGGATACCGCAGACGGCCGGCGCAGCAGCTGAGAGACCGCCTGCCTGGACGCGGGGGGCCCTCGAGGCCGACAACATGCGCCTGGATGCATTCATGGCGGAATTGGCGCGGTACCGGCCAGGCATCATCCGCGTCGATCCCGACGTCGCAGGTCTGCGGGTGTCGGGCATATTCCAGTTGAACGACACCGATCACATCTTGGCGGTCGTCGGACAAACGTTACCGATCCGGATCGTGCCGCGCACACGTTATTGGGTCACGGTGACGGCCGACAGGGTTTGATGCACGGATACTTGGCGTCGTTTTCTTTTGATTACATTTTTTCTGGGTATTGATGGCCCTTTTTCAGTAGTTCATCCGGCATGCAGAGGATTGACGACCTGTTTGTGAAAGGATTGAACTGTGGCATCGGTATCCCCAACCGCGAAACAACCCATCGCGCTATCGCGTCGTTTTCATCATCGCATGGCGCCGATTGCGATGTCGGTGCTGGCCGCTTGCGCGGCCATCGGCGCGATGACATATGCGCCGGCTGGTCTGGCGCAAACGTTGGCGCCTGCCACGGCGCAAACCTATGACATTTCAGGTGGGCCGCTGGCACAAGTACTGTCCGATTTCGCGCGAACAAGCGGGATCACGTTGTCTTTCCGTCCGGAGGACACCGCGCGATTCCAAAGCAAAGGACTTCAAGGCAACTATGGCGTTGCGCAGGGGCTTTCCATGCTGCTGGACGGTACCGGCTTGCGGGCGGTCGCTCAGCCCGGCGAGGGCTACGTCATACGCAGCACAAAGTCCGTCTCCAGTCCGTCTGCCGACACACAGGACCTCGGCGGCGGCACGTCAAGCGTGGCTGCAAGCTCGGCCGGCTCCTCCAGCGATGCCGCGACTTTCGAGGCGATCCAGGTGAGCGGTGATTGGCTTGGAACCGGCTTGGAAAACAGTGTGCAGACATTCGGCGGCGCACGTACCTTGTTAAAGCGCGAGGAAATCGCCGACAGCGGTGCGACCAATATTGCGGATGTGCTGCGGCGCGTGCCAGGCGTGCAAATCAGCGGCAGTACGAGCGCAACCGGCAGCTCGGTAGGCTTGCATGTGGGGATACGGGGCTTGAATCCTCGCAACTCGTTTCGGACGACGATGCTGATCGACAGCATCCCGCTGGCGATGGCGCCCTATGGCCAACCCAATCTGGTGATGTCGCCGACGAGCCTGGGGAATATCGAGTCCATCGACGTGGTGCGCGGCGGCGGTGCGGTGCGCTACGGCCCGCAGAACGTGGGTGGCGTGATCAACTTCAAAACGCGCTCCATTCCCCACAAAGAGGGCCTGACGGCCGATGCCTCGGCACGATACAACGTCTTTAGCCACGGCGGCACCAACACGCAATACACCGCGTTTCTCGGCACGCAGATGGATAACGGCCTTGGCGTTGCCGTGTTGTATTCCGGCATGGACGGCCAGCAATGGCGCGATGCCAGCCATGATCGCTATAACGACGTCGCGTTGAAATGGCGATATGAGATATCGCCGACCTCTGAGGTATACGGAAAAATCGCCCATTACGACGTGAAGTCCATGACGCCGGGCGGTTTGACCAAGGCGGAGTACGAGGATGATCCTTTCCAGAACACGCATACGACCGACTATTGGAAAGGCAAGCGCGATCAAATCGACATCGGTTATCTGAATACGATTTCGGATACGCAGGAATTCGAAGCGCGCGTCTATCACTACGACAGTTCGCGCCAGAGTTCGCTGATCAACGAGGCCCAGAACCGCAACGACTTTCAACCTCGCAATAACCAGGTATTGGGCATCGAGCCTCGCTATACGCAGCGTATCGAATGGGGGCCGACCACGCATGACGTGACGGTGGGCTACCGCTACATCCACGAGACCGGCCAGGACAAACGCTATTCCCGTTCCTTGAGCGACGGGGCCAAGAGCAGTACGGTGACGTTCGACAACAGCACGCACGCCAATTCGTTCTATTTGGATGACCGCATCGCGTATGAAAACTGGCGAGTGACGCCCGGACTGCGCTATGAACGGATCCGCAGCGAGCGTCAACCCAACGGCACGAGTAACGATTCGCCGTACAAAGTACGCAACAACAAATTCCTGCCGTCGTTGAACATCGCCTATCTGGTCAACGATGAGTTGACGCTTTATACGAGTTACAGCACCTCGTTCGGCGCCGTACAGTACACGCAGCTGAATTCCATGTCCGAAACCAATCCTCTGAAACCGGAGGTGGCCAAGACGCTGGAGGCCGGGGTCCGCTGGAATGCCGAGCAAGTCCATACCGAACTGACCGTGTTTCATCTGAAATTCGATAACCAGATCCTGTCGATTCCTGGCACGAACCCGGCAGTATTCCGCAACCTCGGCGCAACCACGCATGATGGCGTGGAGTTCGCCGTCGACTATGATTTCGACAAAGCCGGGCCGCTCGCGGGTTTGAATCTGTATGCCAACTACACCTATACACGAGCCATTCAGAAATCCGGCGAGGACGAGGGTAACGACGTGCCGTTTTATTCGCGCCACACGGGGACGGTGGGCGGGCGTTATACCCGCAACAACTGGGCGTTCAACTTGTTTACCACCGCGCAAAGCAGCCAGTATTCCGATACGGCCAATACCGGGCCTGAATCTGCGGGCGCCAGGAACGGCCGCGTGCCGGGATTCAGCGTGTGGAATGCACAGCTCGACTACAAGATCCCGCAATGGCAGGGCAGCTCGGTAGCGGTCGGTGTCAATAATCTGTTCGATCGCCGCTACTACACTCGCAACACAGACATCAACGGCGGCCGTATGGTCGGTGCGCCGCGCATGTTCTATGTGCAGGCCCGGCTGGCGTATTGATCGTATGCATCTTCAAACAGGCCCGCTTAGCCACCATGCGATCCTTGCATAGCTTATGGTTGAAATGCCATCGCTGGGCCGCTCTTTTTTTAGGGTGGATACTGATTCTGTCCGGTGTGACCGGATCGTTGCTGGTTGCGGCGCGGCCGATTGATCGCTGGTTGCATCCCGAGTTCTTTGTCGCAGGTCCGTCCACGGTGCAGACGCCTGCATCCTGGGAGTCGTTACGCGAGCGCTTGACGCGGGAGTTCGGGGCAAAGGCGTCTTTCACGTTCCGCCCGCCACGTGAGGCATCGGAAACGTTGCAGATCCTCGTGCGGGGAGCATGGAGAGGCACGTTGTACTTGCATCCTGCCACGGGCGCGGAGCAAGGCCGCCGAGGCGATAGCGAAGGCTTTCTCTCGGTGTTGTACAGCCTGCATAGTGCGCTGTTGATGCAGCAAACGGGCAAGGCCGTGCTGGCGTGCGCGGCGCTGATATATCTGGCGCTGTGTATGTCCGGCATCGTGTTGTGGTGGCCCCGCAAATGGCCGCCATCATTTCGCATGGTAATGAACAAGGGATTATTGAGAGCCTTGTTCGACGTCCATCGCACAGGCGGTGCGATCGTGGCGCTGGTTGTGCTGATCAGCATCGCGACGGGAGCCTACATGGCTTGGCGACCGATAGGGGGATGGATTACATGGATCAGCGGTGCGCCGGTTACCGCCATGCCGGTGCTGCCGCCCGGAAACGGCCCGCTATTGTCTCTCGATGCCTTGGCGCAGCGCGCTCGCGATGCCTTCCCTGAAGGCACCATAGGCTATTTCCTATACAACCCGCGTACGGATCGGCCGCTGGCCGTGCGCATGCGCGTGCCCGACGATCCACATCCCAACGGCCGGTCTACGGTATGGCTGGACCCGCGCGATGGCGCCGTATTGGCCAAACATCGATGGAACGAACTGGATCCGGGCGCCCGCATCAATTCTGTCGTCTATCCCTTGCACACGGGCGAGCTTGGCGGCGCACCCGGAGAGATCGGTGTGGCGCTGTCGGGCCTGGCGCTGGGCGTACTGGGAACAAGCGGTATCTGGCTGTGGTGGCGCCGCCGCTCAATACGGCAGCGCTCCAATTCGATATAGATCCGTTGCGCCAACTCAATCCAACGGCTGGCCAAATCCCGCCAGGATCATCGCAATCACCCGATCGATCTGCTTTTGATCCAACTCATAGACAGGCGTATCGGGTAACGCCTGGCCGGGCTCCTTTGCCAATAATTCAAACCGGCGCGAAACGGGATCCAGATTGGCCAGCATGTGAATCGCAGAGCCACGGGCAAACTCATAATGCCAGATCACGGCTTCCCGATTGAGTTTGGGAAATGCCTTGGCAATGGCATCCACAAAACGGCGCGCCACATGTTGGTTGATGTCAAAGGTGTGATAGCCGGTGCGCGCGTCGATGCGCATCTGGAATACGCTGCGCACATACAGGCTGCCGCCGTCGGCCGAGCGTGACGTCGTCAAAATCGGTTCGATCAGCGCGCACAGGATATCCCGGGGATTCACTGGCTGCCCCGCGGCCTGCTGCTCCAGCGCGTCGAGCCGCGCGATACGGGCGCGATTGACGTCGCCCGTGATTTCCCGGTGGGCCAGATCGACCAGCCCGTCTTTCGATTGAAAGTAATAGTTCACCGCGGCGCCATTGGCGCCCGACGCGGAGGTGATGTCGCGCACGGTCGTGCCGTTGGGTCCTTTCCGTGCCACCAGCTCTTTGGCTGCGGCCAGGATGGCTTGACGCTTAGGGCTGTTGCGGCTGTCCGTGTCTTCGAATTCTTGCATGATGTCCAGATCCGGGGGCTGCTCCCCAATTCAGCGTACTCGGGTTTTCACGGAGGAAAAACGTCTTGCGCCGGGGGATGCTCGACATGATAATTCAAACATAAATTTGAAACAGATGTTTTATACAAATATATGAGCTTGAATTGTCTTTCCCCAGATGAGCCGGCCGCCTGGTCTATCGCCCAGGCGAGCAGCTTGTTGTCCAGCGGGCAGTTACGGGCCACGGATCTGCTGCAATCCGTCCTGGCCCGCATCGACGAGGTTGATGGGGTCATTTACTCCTATCTGCGCCATGACCGGGAGGCGGCGCTGGCGGCGGCCGAGGCAGCTGCCGTGCGGGCCAGCCAGGGGCGGCGTATCGGCCCATTGGACGGGATTCCGTTTGCCGTCAAAGACAATATCTACACCAACGGGTTGGCAACGACTGGCGGATCGAGGGTGCCTCAACGTCACGATCCTGCTTTGCACGCGACCCTCGTCGCCCGGCTGCAATCGGCTGGCGCCGTCTTGGTCGGCAAGCTGAACACATGGGAATACGGGACGGGGACGGGCGCCGTGCATTTCGATCTGGAGACGCCTCCCGCTCGCAACCCCTGGGATCCGCGCCATTTCACGGGCGGATCGTCCAGCGGCTCCGGCGCTGCCGTTGCCGCAGGTACCGCTTGTTTCGCGATAGGCACCGACACGGGCGGGTCGGTGCGATTGCCCGCCGCCGCGTGTGGCGTTGTGGGGTTGAAGCCGACCTTTGGCCGTATCAGCCGTCATGGCGTGATGCCGAATTGCTGGAGTTTTGATGGTCCCGGTCCGTTGACACTGACCGTCGAGGATGCCTGCCTCGTCTATGAGACGATCGCGGGACATGATGCCGCCGATCCATCCAGTCTGGCCTGCGGCGTGCAACCGTTATTGCCTGCGTTGAACGACGGTGTGGCCGGCCTGCGAGTGGGAGTCGTGCGCCGCCTGGATCCCGCAGATAGTGTGGAGCCCGCCATCGACGAGGCGTTGAATCAAGCCTGCAGCGTGTTGCGCGACGAAGGTGCGCAGGTGCGCGACATCCAACTGCCGCTGGCGCCCGCGGACTTTCGGGCGATTGCATTGCCCATCAATCGCAGCGAAAGCTTTTCGATTCACGAACAAGACTATCTGGAACATCGCTCGCTGATGGGGCGAGCCCTGCGTGAAAAGCTGGAAATCGGCATGTACATCCGCGCAGCGGATTATCTCGCGGCGTTGCGCCAACGGCGCGAGCTGGTGGCGCGTATGGACGCGTTATTCAGCGACGTGGATGTGCTGTTGCTGCCCATGACGGATCGAGCTGCGCCTGCGTTGACGGACGAACAGGCCGTGATTGACTTCACCGCGCGTTCGGCAGGCAGTCCGTTTTCGTTGACGGGGCATCCCGCCGTGTCCGTGCCTGCAGGCTTTAATCCTGGCGGCTTGCCGCTGGCTGTTCAACTGGCCGCAGGATTCCTGCAAGAGGCGCGCTTGATGCGGACGGCGCGCGTGTTGGAACGCCACTTTACCCCGCAGCCCCGGCGCGCGCAGGTGGGATCCCGATCCACTTCCTTGGCCCCCAACCTGGCAGCCTGATTATGTCTACATCGGAACTCGAACTTGACGCATTGAAGTCGGCCGTGCGCCTTATCTGGCAGGAATGCGGCCAGACGCCACCTGAAGGCGGCGAACTGTCACGTGCTGCGGCAAACCTGCGCCATGCGTTGGCAGCGGGGCGCGGCATCCCGAGAGTGGCGGATAAAACCGTTCAACCCATGACTGGCCGCCGCCACGATATTGAATCGCAGGCACTTGCCGGCCAGAAATAAAGGCCATCCGTTCAAACGAAACCGCGTGTTCTGCGGCCGGAAGAACACGCCCTCATGTCCCCGGCACGATAACGATTCAAGAGGAAAAATCATGCAGTGCATTCACCACGTTCTGTATCACGCACTTGATGACGCGTCAGGCTCTGCGGGTCACAAAGCTTCGTTCGTATTCTGAGAGGGCCACAATCATGAAGCTTTCGACGCTTTTGCGGCGTGCCGCTTTGATTCCGTTGTGTCTGGGCATGATGGCCGCGCCCGTCGCCATGGCAACGACCTATCCGAACCAACCGGTCAATTTGATTGTAGGTTTTCCGGCTGGGGGGCCGACGGACCTGATCGCGCGCTTGATTGCCCAGCAGTTGGGATCGGACCTGGGCGAGAAATTCATCGTTGAAAACAAGGGTGGCGCTGGCGGCAATATCGGTACCAAGGCCGCCGCCCGCGCCAAGCCCGACGGCTATACGGGATTGGTGGCCAGCCTGAACCTGACCATCAATCCCTGGATGACTGAGGGACTGGACGTAGACAGCCGCAAGGACCTGATGCCGGTACGCACCGTGGCGATTGCGCCAACGGTATTGGTGGTGCGTGACGACTTTCCGGCAAAAAATTTCAGCGAGTTTGTCGAGGCCGTGCGCCAGGCGCCAAACCAATACAACTCTGCAGCGCAAGGCGCATCGCCATTGCTCGCCGTCGAGCTGTTCACGCAGTTGACGAACACGCAAATCACGCCCGTACCGTACAAGGGTGCGGCAGCTGCGATGGTGGATTTGATTGCCGGGCACGTGGATATGTCGTTTGCGACATTGGGATCCGTCCTGCCGCATATCAAGAGTGGCAAGGTGCGTGTATTGGCGGTGGCATCGCCGGAACGCTATCCGTTATTGCCGGATACGCCGACTTTTGCCGAGTCGGGCATGCCTGATTTCCGTTTTGATTCCTGGACGGGTCTGTTGATGCCGGCAGGTACGCCTCAGGCGGTCATCGACACCTTGAAGGCTTCATTGGACAAGCTGGTGATATCCGATGATTTCAAGCAGCAGGTCCTGGAAATGGGGATGATGCCCGTGCTGCAAGATACGCCGGCAGATTTCGCAAAGACTATTGATCGAGAGCTGGTGCTGTACGAGAAACTGGCGGCCTCAGCGCGCAAGAAAGTCGAGAAATAGCGGGTGGATTGTTGATTGTCTCACTCGGTACAGGTACATAATTCAGTATCGTGCCGAGTCCAACCGGCAATCCGCACGGAACAAAGCAAAAGCGCTGGCCGAACATGTCGGCCAGCGCTTTTGCCTGATGACGAGCAATGCCTACGAACCGAACTTCGCCACTAACGCATCGTGGATATAGTCCAATGATTCGACGTCCGCGAATTTCATGTCCAGGTCGAACAGATTCGCCTTGTGCGCTTGCGGGCTGCGATCGCCGCACGCTTCTTCTACGAGGATGACGCGAAAATTGTGCGAGAAAGCGTCCACGGCCGATGCCCGCACACAACCCGAGGTGGAAATCCCCACCATGATCACGGTATCGATTTCGTCATAGCGTAGAAAATCTGCCAGCATGGTGCCAAAAAAGCCCGATGGCTTGTTTTTCATGACAACGCGATCGCCTGGCCGCGGCCCATATGCCTCGGGCCATTCATCGGCCCTCGGGTCGGCAACGAACTGCACATCGTCTGGCTTGGCCAATTTCCAATTCCACGCGCCGCGATAAGAGGGCAAGGAACGATCATCGCGACGGGTGTAGTAAATCGGCAGACCCAACTGGCGGAATAGGGCGGTGATGCGTTCCAGCGCAGACATCAGTTCCGGCATGGCCGCACCGCAGAACGAATAAGCGGGATCCACGAACATATGCGTGGTATCGATATTCACGAGCGCCGGGCGCTTGCCTATCCCGAGGCGATTGGCGAATCCTCCTTTACGATAGGTTTCCAACTCGGCGTCCGGCACGTAACCGCGCCATTTTTCCAGCTTGTCCATCCATTACTCCTAATTGCTGTGTTTACGGTATTGCCTGGGCGTAGATCGCCGCGGTGCGCATCACTGTTGCGTGATGTTGTTCTTACGAATGACTTCGCCCCATTTTTCGGTTTCCGATTGCACCAGAGCGCGGAATTCTTCCGGCGTGCCTCCGCCAGGACGGCCCGCCATGCCGCGGATGCGTTTATCGATCTCGGGATCTTTGAGTATCTCGTTGACCGTGGCATTCAGGCGCTGCACCACTTCGGGCGGCGTGCCGGCCGGCACAAAGATGCCATTCCAGGACAACACCTCGAAATCGGGATAGCCGGCCTCGGCCATCGTCGGCACGTCAGGCAGATCGGGCATGCGTTGTTTGTCGGCTACCGCCAGCGGCCTGATGCTGCCGTCCTGCATGCTTGGTAACGCAGACAATGCGGTCTTGAAACCCGTCTGGACGTGTCCCGCAATGACGTCGGTCAAGGCTGGCGCTGCCCCTTTGTACGGCACGTGCAATAGATCGGTTCCCGTGCGCAGCTTGAACAGTTCGCCTGCCAGATGAGGAGAACTGCCAGAGCCCGTCGAGGCATAGCTCAACGCACCCGGCTTTTGTTTCGCGAGCGCTACCAACTCATCCACGGTTTTTACCGGCAGCTTGGAGGTGACGACGAGCACACTGGGCGAGGACATGAACTGCACGACGGGAATGAAGTCTTTGTTCACGTCATGATGGATGTTCTTCAGCAGACTGGCGTTGATGGCGTTGGCGATCGTTCCCAACAGCAGCGTATAGCCGTCGGCAGGCGCTTTGACGACCTCTTCCGTGGCGATGTTTCCGTTGACGCCAGGCTGGTTCTTGATGATGACCGGCTGCTTCAGCGCCGTCTGCATGTGGCCGGCAATCAGGCGAGTGATCACGTCGCTGGCCCCGCCTGGCGGGTATCCGACGACGAATGTAATGGGTTTGCTGGGATAGGAGTCCGCGTGGACGGCGGACGCGGCCGACAGCATGGTGATACTCATCGCAGCGAGAGCCACGCGTTTGAACAGAACAGTCATGTTTTCCCCTTGTACGGATTGTTCCGTGCCGGTATGGCGCTGGTGTGCGACCAGCTCGCCGTCCGGCTCTTGAAAACTGCTGCCGATCATTCTAGGGATGAGGCGAGCCAGCCTCCAGCGAGGATTTCACACTTGCAAATGAGGAAAATCGAACGCCGTGCGAGTCGTTATAGCCAGCGATTGCGGCCCGCTGCGACATTGGCGGCGCGAACCACCGCATCTTTTATGACCGACAGCACGCGGTCAGAGGTCTCGCCACGGCGGGTCACGAGCGAAAAATGCATCCGTGGGGCGTGCTCACCCAGCCGCACCTCGCGTATCGGATAACCAACAAAGGCGCGACGATCGGGCCAGGCCAGGATCGATACCCCGAGTCCTGCCGAAACCATGGCGAGAATGGCATGCGTGGAATCCATTTCCAGCGTCCCGCGGGCCGTGTTGCCCGTCGCCGCCAAGTATCGATCGATCGCCACAGCAATATTGGATCCCCGCCCATACCGGATCAGATCATGGGCCTGCAAGAGGGCGGAAGCGTTGTCCTGCGCCACGTCCTTAGGGGCGACCAGCACCATTTCTTCTTGCAAGAGCGGATACCAATCCAGCCGCTTGTTGCGTTCATCATCGGCAAACGCCACGATGGCTGCATCGATTGTGCCTTCTTTCAGGCCGTTCAACAGGTCATGACTCGTATCCCGGACGGGCCTGACCGTGAGGCGCGGGCTGTGCTCGCGCAGATATCGCATGGCCTCAGGCAGGATATGCGCTTGCATGCTTTCAATCGCGCCCAGCGAAACGCAGCCTTCGATAACGGAGGACCCGCGGCGCCGCAATGATTCCATTTGCTCCATTGTGCCGCTGATCAGGCCTGCGACTTCATGCGCCAGGGCGGTGGGCTTGATCGTCGATGCGCTGCGATCAAACAACGGCTGTCCATAGTATTCCTCGAGCCGCTTCATCTGCAGGCTCACCGTACTGGGCGACAGATTGATCTCTAGCGCCGCACGGGCAAAACTGCCGTACTTGATGACAGCATTCAAGGTAGCGAAGAAGGCCAGATTCATCCGTTGCTCCGAGAAAGCCCTGCGTTGATGCAGAACAGGAGAGGGCGCAGCCCTGCGACTGCAGGACGGCTATCCGCCGAGTGCTGCGGTCAAGGTCTTGGCCGCACGTCGCAACACGGGAATGTGAGTCTTGCGAAAACGATGCGCCGGCATGGTCAGTGTCAAGGCACCGGCGAGTTCTCCACCTGGGTAGAACACTGGTGCGGATATTCCAGCCAGGTCACTAGAGCGATCGCTGACCGGCAGGCTCATGTAGCCATCCTGTCGAATGCGCTCGTAGTGAGCGCCCGGCGCACCGGAAAACGCCTGTAACACGTGTCCGCCTGTGCCTTTGTCCAGCGGCAGCAGATCACCCGCCCGGCTTTGATCCGATAACGGTTGAGGCGAATTGACACGATAGAGCAGCAGACGCTGATCGCCCTGACGCACATGAAAGGACGCGCTTTCCAGCGTTTGTTCAACCAGCGAACGCAGGGTGGGCAGCACCACGTCTTGCAGGCTGAACGAGGCGGCGTACACGCGATGCAGCTGTGCGGTAGCCGGCCCCAGCGTATAGCGGGCATCGGCATGACGCTGGACAAACCCGGCATGGATGAGGGACGCCAAGAGTCGTAGAACCGTGCTGGGCACCAGTCCCACCCGGTCGCTGAGCTCACGCAATGTCAGCCCTGTGTCTTCTGCTCGAAATGCGGTCAGAACGGCCAAGGCACGATCAACCGCAGCCACGCCGCCTTCGGCGACTTGAGCAGGATCGGGTTCGCGGACGGGGTAGCGTGGCATGGCGTAGCGATGCCCGTCCTTGACAATCAAGGGACGGAAATCATATTCTATTTAAAAGAAATTAATTCTATTAGATAAAATTCAATAATTCAAGCGGTATTAACGGCATTACCTATTTCCGACGATTTTCATCCTTTTATCCCTGGAGCATTCACCCTCATGCCTGATCCTCACGACTATCCCTTGGGCCTGCGTCAACCGACCGGACGTAACGCCGCGCTGCGGCAGCAAATCTCTGCGCCAGAGGTATTGGTGGCCCCGGGAGCTTACGATTGCGTCGGGGCGCGTTTGATCGAGCAGGCAGGCTTTCAGGCGCTGTATCTCACGGGCTCGGGCATGTCCATGTCAGCACTCGGCGCGCCCGATGTGGGCCTGATGTCCTTTTCCGAGGTCCTGGATCGCGCAGCGCGCGTGGCGGATGTGGTGTCCATTCCGGTGATTGTCGATGCGGACACGGGTTACGGTGGACCATTGAACGTGATCCGTACCGTACGTGCTTTCGAACGAGCGGGTATCTCGGGCATACAGATCGAGGATCAATCCTGGCCCAAAAAATGCGGGCACGAAGGAGGGCGTAATCTCGTTTCGACACAGGAAATGGTCGGGCGCATCAAAGCCGCCGTCGATGCCCGTATCGACCCTGATGTCGCCATCATCGCCCGTACCGACGCACGCAGCGACCATGGCCTGCAGGCCGCGCTGGATCGTGCGGCACGCTACGTAGAGGCCGGCGCTGATGTCATCTTTGTCGAGAGCCCGGAAAACGAACAGGAGCTGGCCGAGGTCGCCCGCAGCGTCAGCGCACCCGTATTGGCTAATATGGTGGAAGGCGGGCGCACGCCTATCGTGCCTGCGGCGCGCTTGCGCGAGCTGGGTTTTGCCATGGCAATCTATCCCAATGCCATTACGCGTTGTTTTACGTATGCAGGGACAGAGATGTTACGGGGCTTGGCCGCCACGGGTACAACGGCAGGTTCGGCCGAGCGAATGCTGTCGCATCGGCAATTGTGGTCGCTATTCGAATACGAGAAATGGACAGCGACGGAAGAACGGCTGAAGGTTCAGGTCGAGGCCTGAAGCGACGGCGCGGCCTAGGGCCTGTTAACACTAATTGTGCGCATCTCGTGTTCGATCAACGCGGCCTGCGGGCCGTGGAGCCCACAGCATCGCAAGTGAGGCGCGTCCTGTCCAAGGCCGATGGCGCGGCGCACCGCCGCGATGGAGTCGGAGCTGTAACGATCAGTGCGAGGTCTTAGCGTGCACCAGGAAGCGCAGCTCGTCTATCAACCCGAACCGCTGGTGCTTGTGAAGCACGCAGGTGACGATGCGTTCTTCTTCTCTGATCGGCACGGCGACCACGTCCGTGCGGCGCAGCGTGGCGACGTGGCCGGCTTTGGCCAGATCCACACCCATGCCGGCGGCGATACCGAACGAGGAGAATGAATGCGAACTGCTAAGGCCGCACCTTGGCAGAGATGCCGCCAAACGTGCCCAACGCGACGCCAGCCACGATCAGCCCGGTTGCAAGCAAGAGAATCGCGTCGGGCCGTTCGCCCAGCAAGACGCTGGAACCCAGCAACCCCACCACCGGCACGCCAAGCAACGCCATCGACGTGACGGAAGCTGGCAAGCCACGGTTCACGGTGTTCATGGCCCAGTACGCCAGCACCGTGCCGATCAGGCTGCTGTAGCCCAATAGCGCTACCAACTCCATGGACCATGGGATGGGTGGCGTGCCCTCGATGAAGAAGGCGAGCGCAAGTTGCGTGACTCCAGCGAGCAGCGTCTGCCACGGCAGCAACTGAAAGGGTGGCGTGATCCATCGATGTGCGCGCCCATAGACGATGCAGGCCGCCCAACATGCAGCGGCCAGCAGGATCAACCCGTGTCCCAGCAGCACGTCGTTGTTCGTCCAGTCGACGGCCGCGGGCTGCAACAGCACCACCAGCCCCGCCACACCCAGGAACAGACCTGCCCCGCGCCGAACGGTAAACGCCTCGCCCAGAAAGATGCGCGCGGCAGGCAGTACCCACAGCGGCGTGGTGTACGCCAAGACCACCGAGCGGCCCGCAGGCAGGTACTGCAGGCCGATGCTCGCCAGAACCGAGAAGGCCACCATGTGCAGCAACCCCACGCTCAGGATCACCGGCACATCACCTCTCACCGGGATGGTCAGCCGGCCTGAAGCCAAGCAAAGCGCCCAGAGCGCAACGCACGCAGGCACCATGCGCAACGCCGTCGCCCAGATCGGCGGCAAGTAGTGCAACACGGCTTTGCCAACGGTCCAGTTGATGCCCCAGGCGCCAATCACGACGGCGAGAAGCAGGATGGCGGTGCGACGGGGCAAGGCGTTGGCAGGCATGACGAAGGAGATGGAAAGGGGTTCGGCAGGGACACAAGATAAGCCGATTTCCCTCGCGCCGGTAGCGATCCTTCTCTACACTGGGTGTAAATTAGTTTCATGCCATGGATATTCATCAGCTACCTCCCCTGACTGCCATCAAGGCCTTTACAGCTGCCGCGCAGGCAGGCAGCGTCGTTGCCGCAGCGGACAAACTCAACGTCACGCACAGCGCCGTGAGTCACCAGATTCGTCTCATCGAATCGTGGCTTGGCTGTAAGTTATTTGATCGCCATGCGTCGGGGGTCACGCTGACCGAGGCCGGCAAGCGGCTGTTCGCGTCGACAGCGAAGGCGTTGGACGACATGAGCAGGGTATGCGTCGAAATTCGTGGACAGCGACCCTCCACTGCCTTGACCCTCGCGTGCCCTGGCAGCTTCATGATGCAGTGGCTGATTCCTCGACTCGACAGCCTCGAAGCGCAGCATCCGGATATCGCGCTGAACCTGCAGGTAGGCACTGACGTGGGCCGGTTGCGTGCGGGGCATGTCGATGCGCTGATCTATTGCGGCCGGGATACCCATTCCAGGGATGTGAACGAGCAGCTTCTTGCCGACAACGATATCGGGCCGATCTGCACTCCCGCGCAAGCGACCACGCTGGCAGCGCCGCAAACCCTGATGTCGACTCCCTTGCTGGCTACCAACTCCTATCCTGCCGCGTGGGATATCTGGGCGAAAGCCAGTGACCTCGACGTCGCACAACTGAAGCCCCAGCGCTCTTTCGGCCAGCTAATCTACATGATCCAGGCCACCATTGCGGGATTGGGGGTCGGCATTGCTCCGTCCGTGCTGGTGCAGGAAGAAATCGAACAGGGGCGCATCGCCGCACCGTTGGGGTTCGTGAGCAGCGGCGATCGCATCTCGCTGTGCGTGCTCAAGCGACGCGCCCAGGAGCCGGCGATCCTGTCGCTGGGTGCCTGGCTAGCAGGTCTCCTCGTGGTGCGAAAGGATGCGCTCCTGTCGCCGTCCAGTTCGCTGAGACAGGCGGAACGCCACGGATTGAAAGCACGGGTCGCGAAGCGAAGTTCCAAGCATCCCGTCGGATGAGCCTCATTCCTTCACTGTGCCTTGTCGCTGCGCGACGTGTTGACATGGTTCAGGAGCGGATCTCTTCCGCTAGAGTCTGTTAACACATACGAAGTCCGTCAGCGATCAGCGCGAAGCTGATGAAGCCAAGGAACATCACGTCGAGCTTTTCGAAGCGCGAGAAGATGCGGCGGAAACCTTTGAGCCTGCGGAACTGGCGCTCGACTTCGTTGCGGCGCTTGTACATCTCGCGGTCGTACTCCCACGGTTCGACCCTGGTCTTCAATGGCGGAACAACTGGGATGAAGCCCAGGTCGAGCGCCAGTTGCCTGGTCTCGTTGCCCTCGTAGGCGCGATCCATCAGCAAATGAAGCGGCCGGTTCGGCGCGCTCAACCGGCCGAGCAGCGCCCGGCCCTCGGGAGCGTCGTGCGCTTGCCCGGGCGACAACGAGAACGTTATAGCCGTGCGAGCATCCGCGGCAACCATATGAATCTTGGTATTCCATCCGCCTCGGGACTTTCCGATGGCTTGCAGACCGTTTTTTTTAGCGCCCCGGTTCCATCCGGATGCACCTTGATGCTGGTGCTGTCCAGCGACACGGCTTCGATCTTGATGCGCACAACCTGTGACTGTTGCAGTTCCTCGAACACCCGGTCCATGACGCCGGACTTGGACCAACGGTTCATCCGCGTGTAGATGGTGTGCCAGTTACCGAACCGCTTGGGCAGGCCGCGCCACTTGCAGCCGTGCTCTGCGACGTACAGGATCGCATTCAACACGTCCAGATTGGACAGGCTGACGTTGCCCCGCTGGGTGGGCAGGCAATGCTCGATCTGGGCGAATTGCGAAGGCGTGATCTCCATGCATGGACTTTCTCGCAGCACACATCGTCGTGTCAAATAGTGTTAACACGCCCTAGTCGACTACTTGTTGATTGTCGAACCGGAGTCTTCCGTGTATTGAGCTTATCCGCATACGTGTGCAGGGACAAGGAACTGAGGCTGCAGTTTCGTTTGAGCCGCTGGTTCTTCGTATTTCCTGTATGACGCCTTGCCTGGGCGTTGTTTCATTCCGCCTGTAGTTGTCGTAATACCAGGATGGAGTGTTGCAAGGTGTCTTCTTTTTCGAAACTCCCGCGCTTGTTGAACCTGCGCACTCGGCCGTCTGAGGGATCTGCGGCGACCGACGCCTCACGAGAGAGGCCAGATCCACCAGAGACACCACCAGGACAACGCCGCGGCGACATCCCGTTACAGGCTCGTCGGCAGGCAACGGCCCAGGGGGCCAAGCAAGCCGAGCGTGCCGATGGGCCAAAGCAGGGGGGACAAGAAAAAGCTGCCCCGCGGGATTCCTCCAGCAAGGCATCCTGGCTCCGCCGCAAATTGGGTGACACGAGGGTTGAAATCATGACGCCCGCGGGAGGGAAGTCTTTTCGTCCCCTGCAGGGACAGGCCCGTGTCCCTGCGTTTACCAAGGCGTCCGGCGAATCCCAACCCTCCACAGGAGATGACGTGGCGATCAAGCCGCGCAATGCAGGCCTCGGGGGCAAAGACGCGTATGTGCGCCGGGCTTTGACGGCGCGCACCGCGGCGCCCGGAAATGCCCCTGCAGGTGGGCCCTGTATCTTCTTGGATCGAACGGCATTGCCCGGATACCTCGCAAGCCAGTTTCCTGAGACACGATCCACGTCGCAAGACCATGCTTTAGTGTCCGACTTGATGCATCTGGGTGCGCCGGCGCGCGCGCCGGAGATCCAGCGGGCGGTGTTGGTGGCGCAGGCCTTGCAAGCCGCGGACATCCAGGACATGGATGAGGCGAAGAATGTGCTGGATGTGTTGAAGAATCTGGACTTCGACAAGTTAAGCATGTCCGGACAGGGCGCGCGGGGCGATGCGTCGTTGTCCGACTATTCGAAAGCCTGGCGCGCTGCATACACCTTATCGCGTACCTCGACCGGCTACGAGGCACTATTGCATATGCAGACCCAAGCAGCGATGGCGCAAGGAACGATCGCGGGCACTGCTCAGCCGAGCGCGGATTCGCTCCCGACCTCCAAGCCGGCTGCGCAGCGCATGATGCTGCAGGCGCTCGATCATCTGAATCAGACTTATCCACGTGCGCGAGCCGGGGCATCACGGCCCGCGGCGGTACTGGAGCGGGCGAAAGAGGGAGCGAAAGTCTCTCCCACGCTGGCGTTGGCTGCCTACGAGGCGGCCTTGCTTGTCTCACGAGGTGGCAAGGATGCGCTGAGCGCTCGGCAAAAAGGCGATTATTTTGCCTGGCGGCAGAATTTCCGCGACGACAGCCCCGGCTCGGCTCTGGCCATGACGCGCAACCGCTTGCACAAGTTCATGGGCAAGACTATGCCCCGAGCGGGTGAAAACCGCCTCAAGACGTTTGTTCCACGTCTGTTTGGCACGCATCGCTCTCCCATGTCGGCCTTGCGTGGCGGAACCCAAGACATCACGCAGCGCACGATCGCCCAGATGGACAAGCTGGAACATGAATTGCATGATGCGTCGGCCGCATTGCTGACGCACTTGCAGCCAGGGATGATTCTGGGCAATCCAGAACCCGAAAAAGCCTTGGTGGAGTTGGCCGCAATCCATGTGTGGATTGAGCAAGGCGGCTTTGCCAAAGACACGCCCAATCGTAAAGAACGCAGCAAGATCAAGGACAAGGCCGTGGCGTTGCGCGACCAACTGTTGCGCGAGCAAGCGAATCACCGCGTACGTATCCCGATCGGCCTTCTGAGCACGGCGCGCTCATGGACCAGCGCCAGCCACCTCCATGCTTCGTTTTCTGGATTGCGAAAGCAAAGCTGGGATGCCGATTCGGTCGCCGCGTGGGTTCAGGGACGCGGACCGGAGGATGGAGAGCTCGGCAATGCGTTGAACACCTGGAGCAATACCTTTAAGACCTATCAGACAACGAGGCTGCCAGCGCCAGAGGCAGATCAAGTGCACGATAGGTTCTTGCAGGTTGTAGACAATTTCCCGCCAGGTGGCAGATTGCGTCTTTTTGACGGAAACGAATTCGGCGGCAGCACGCGAGGTTTGTCGGCCAACCTAAGCGGCTTGACAAGCGCTTTGTCAGGTATCCCGCTGGGGCCGCGTCTGGATTTGCGTGCCGAGCGTCGGCGCGATGCGGTGTTCGAGTTGGGGCGCGGTATCGCCGGAACTGAATTTTTCTTCGGCACGTCGAATACGGTTTCCCACCAGGAAGGGGCTGGCCTCCTTGTCGGTTATGGCCTGGGAGTAGGAGATAGTCTGGGCGTGCGGGCCGGGGCTAATATTGACGCGGTGTTTTATGGCCATCAGCAAGCCAACATTCGCGGTGTTTCGATCCGAGTGCCGCGGCGTCTCAAGGAAGATGGAACTGGCTACAACGATGCCGGTTTGCATAAGAAACAACTCCAGGTTGCCGAGTATCTGCGCAGCGCCGCCGCGCCAACAGGCGACAAGCGCAGCTCTGCGGATACGTGGAACCAGTTGGCCTCCCATTTCTTTGAAGAGCCGGATATTTCCATCGGCTGGACCGAGGCCGTGGATCGTAACAGGCGGCACGGCGGTTCCGCCGATGTAGGGGCAGGCGTAACGTTTCCGATGGCATCATTAAATGCCATGGCGACGCCGCTGGGAGTGCAAGGCGAGTGGGTCAATCGTCAACGCGATGCAAAGGACTCCGGGGGCAGATACCAGTACGAGCAGCATCGTTTCGGCCAGGGATGGAAGATGTCTGGCAATGCTGGCGTCAGATTTGGCACGTTAGGGCAGATTGACGCGGATTCGCAAGGCCGTCATGCCACGGTTCGTACTCAGGCGGTGGGCCTAGGCGTGACATTGCCGCTGCTTGACCGAAGGGGCGAGGCTAAATTCAATCTTGTACGGGACGATGGCCGGCTGATACACCGCGCTTGCATCATGGACTGCGAGTACACGTCGCTGAACGCCTTTCGGGATTCGTTGAAGCAAAATCAAGACGAATGGGTACGCTTTTTTGCGATTGGCGAGTTGTCGAAAGAGCAAGGACAACCCAGTGCGCAGGCACGAGTCGCCGCCACGACGCGCGGCCTCGCAGAGCTCGAGAAGGTCAGGGCCAGAATTGACTCAGCCGAGGCCAGGAATCAAGTCTATTTTCTACGGCATCGCCTGCGTGAAGCGGTGGCCAAGCAGATCGATGTCATGGAGGCTCAGATCGCCCAAAAAGGCGCGGGCGCGAGCGACGAGGACCGCGCCGCGGTTGACGCTGCCATTACATCACTGCTGACAACGCCCGAGTCGTGGATGCCTGTCGACCTGAAACTCAAATACGTGGTCAGCAATGGCGGCCCGAAGCGTCTCGGCATACGCGCCGCACTGCATCTGAACACCATCACCGAGGTGGTAGGCGAGCATGACGGCGTTAACGCGAAAATAGGGTTCAAGGCCCTGGATGCCATTGACCATGGCGACTATGAGGAGGGGTTGTACAACAAGGGTCTGCCTCCTTCTCAGACGCGGCCAGAGGCAAGAGCCTAACCCACAATTGTTTGACATTCATTCACCCATGGCGGTCTGCCGCCGCTAGAAAGGGTCCACTGTACATTTCAGCACAGGAGGTTATATGGCATTGCCGATCAAAGGGGCGAGTTCCTTTATATCCAATGTGGCCAGGCAGGCGAGTCAGGTCGCCACCAAAGCCACCCAGGGAGCGAAGCAGTTGATGGGGCAGACGTCTGCAACTCCCGCGTCGCAGTCTGTTCCAGGGTTGCAGCGTAGGCCAGCTATGCGCGCGAAGGGGAGCCCTCTAGCGCCTCGCCACGCGAGTCTTGAAAAAATGGCCGCAGCGCGTCAGGAAATGGCTGCAGCCACTCAAGAAATGAAAAGCTTGAGCAGCGATCTCGCCTCGATGAAGGCGAAGCTTCAGGGTCTTGACAACGCAAAGCCAGCTGGCGATGCCGAGGCGAAGGCCCCGCATGATGCTGCTGGTGGGCTCGCCGGAAAGGATTTTCAAGATCCTGTCATGAAGCAGATGGCAGATCAACAACAAAAAATGCAGGAAACGAATATGCAGATGGCGATGCTGCAGCAACAAGCCTCAACACAGAACATGATTACGTCATCCCAGACAGAGATGGTCAACTCGTCAATCCACACTGCCCAGAGCATGATAGCGGCGGCCGTGAAAACCGCTAACGAGGGTGCCGACGATATTAAAAGCTCGGCCTGATATCAACGGCTGGTGCAATTTTCTCCGGCATGAAAGGTCACTTTTATTGACCGGCGGATATCAGTCCATGTCCATCATGCGCTTCATTTCCTGCAGTAATCCCGTGGGTACCAGCAGATGCTGGATCTGCGGGATGATCGTGCTGATGAGCAATGCCAGCATCAGGAGCGTGACAGCCCCTTTGACGGGTTGACTCAGATTTGAAAGACCCAGTTGACCCGCTGCCCGGTTGAGCAGGCCGAAGCTGAATTCAATCAAAATCAATACCAGCAGTACCGGCGCGCCAAATTTCACGATGCCCGTCATCAGGCCGTTAATCTGACTGAGTACGAACGGGCTGCTGGCATTGCCGAGTTGAGGCAAGTTGGAGAACAAGGGCCATAACTGGTACGACTGGAAAACGACGCCTAGAAAGAAAAGCATCCCGCCCGTGGTGTAGAAGATCACAGTTACCAGATGCAGCAAAAATTGCGAAATAGGCGTACTTTGCTCGCCGCTCAACGGGTTCTTGGTCTGGACATCGTTATAGCCCGTCAGCATATCGAGCAGGGCGCCCACACTGGACGCGATCCAAAATACCTGGGCGCTGGCAAAGCCGATCAACAACCCAATGACAGCCTCTTTTATCGCCAGGACGGCCAGATCCAGTATCGCCAGCGTCTGCATTGCCTCAACTGGGGTGCCCACGGCCACGAAAATGGATAGCAAGCCGACCAGGCTATTGCGCAAATAGCCGGTAAGAAAAGTGTCGCCCAACGGCGGAAAGATATAAAACGCGGTCAGAAAACGTAGGCTGGCCAGCACGCACAAGGTGAAAAAACCTTGTATTGTGGGTAGATACGTGGCTAGCAGCGCAATGAGCTGATTAGATGATTCGTTCATGCCGGATCTTCCGCCGCGTCTTGCCGGCGCCCGGCGATCAGGCGCGCCACCGCGGCTTCGCCTGCGTCTTCTTCCTCGATTTCCATATGGAGCGCCGCCTGATCGCGCAGCATTTCCTTTATGCGTTCATCGAAGTAGTCAATGCGCTGATCGTTGCGCATGACCTCCCGTTTCGCGACAAGCACTGCCTCTTCCAATGGAGGAACACGATTCTGCGCGTTGTCTGCCATCTGCCGAGCTTGCTGGGCCGTGTGTTGCAACGTTTCATTGCGCAACGCCATGGCGCGTTGAGCCATTAGCGTGAAAGCGTCGTGAACCAGCGTTTGCAATTCTTGTTCGCCTTGCAAATAGACCTCTTGGCATTGTTGCGCTCGTGCGGCCGCCTCGGTTGCCGCCTGCCGGGCCTGATCCAGCTGTTGCGTCGCCTCTGCCAGTGCCTCCTGCAAGGCCTGAGCGCGTCGGCGACGGACTGCTACCAGAGCGCGTAAAGCGCGCAGACGCGGGCTCATTGGGCGATCTCCTCCAATTGGAGCAGGATCTCATCGAATCCTTCGAGACCGGTTCGCGATTGGTTCAAAAAGGCGCGTATGGCGTCGATGTTTGCAATGGCGGCATCGGCCGCCGGATCGCTGCCTTCGCGGTAATCACCCACTTGAAGCAGGATTTCAACCTCGTCATACTTGGCAAGCATATTGCGAAAACGATTGGCGGCTTCGACATGATGTTCGGGCACCACCAGCGTCATCACCCGCGACAGACTGGCCAGGACATCGATGGCCGGATATTGGTTTTTGGCGGCTATTTTGCGTGACAGGATCATGTGGCCGTCCAGAATGCCGCGCACTTCTTCGGCAATCGGGTCACCGCCGCTGTCGTCTTCAGCCAGCACGGTGTAAAGCGCAGTGATGGAGCCTGTGCTTCCCATGCCGCTACGCTCCAGCAGACGAGGCAGCTCGGCAAATACAGAGGGGGGAAAGCCGCGCCGTGCTGGCGGCTCGCCAGCCGCCAGGCCAATCTCGCGCAGGGCCCGTCCGAAGCGGGTCAGCGAATCCATCATCAGCAGCACACGCTGGCCCTGGTCGCGAAAATATTCAGCGATCGCCGTGGCGATATGAGCCGCTTTGGCACGCTCGATACTGGAGCGGTCCGAGGTCGCGCATACGACTACCGACCGGGCCATGCCGTCCTCGCCCAATATTTGCTCGATGAATTCGCGCACTTCACGGCCGCGTTCACCAATAAGTGCGATGACACTGATGTCGCATTGCGCGCCACGCGCCAACATCCCCATCAAGGTACTTTTGCCTACGCCTGCGGGCGCGAAGATGCCCATGCGCTGACCCTCGCCCAGTGTCATCAGGCCATCGATGATTTTTACGCCGGTGGGCAAGGGCTTTTCGATCATGGCGCGCTGCATGGGGTCGGGTGGGTCGGCATAAGCCGGCCGCGTTTCGCCGCATTCCAGGGGCCCCATTCCGTCAATCGGATCACCCAGGCCATTCAACACGCGGCCCAATAGCGCCGGTCCCACGGGCACAGATAGGGGTTTGCCGGTGGCGCGCACTTGTGTGTGCTCATTGATGCCCGACAGGGTTCCAAAGGGAGAGAGTATGGTGCCTTGTTTTCCGAATCCGACAACCTCGGCACGTTGAAGCAACTCGCCATTCGGGCTCAATAGTTCACAGACTTCACCTATATGGGGATCTATGCCGCGGGCCTTGACTAGGGTGCCGATAATTTCGTAGACCCGTCCTGTACGGACAATGGTCTGTTCCTGATTGAATTCTCGCTCCAGCGCGTGCGCGAAACGCTGGAAGGTACCGTCGACAATATCGTTCATGGCTTAGGGTCCATCTGCTGGCAATGCGTTGGTGGCGTCATTTTCTTCCCTCAACATGTCCAGCGCAGCCCGATGCACGGCCTGCCGAAGCGCCGTGATCTGCGTATCCAGGCTGGCATCGACGACACCCTCGTCGGACTCGAAACGACAGGTTCCGGTGGGCACTGCGTTGCTGGCAATGATTTCGATGCTCAGGCCCTGGCTCATCTGGGGCAGCACGGAGGCGACAGCGCGCTCTGCCTGTTCCCGCTCAGCCTCGTGTACGTACATGGTCAGTAGCGGCACATCTTTGACCAACTTGGAAATGGTGCGCAGGCTGCGCCGAAACAGGCTGCTGCGGTCTTCTTCATCCACCAGGCGCGTTACCGCCGCCGAGACCAGCTGTGATAGCCGTTCGCTCTGCCTTTCCAGCACGCGCTTGTGGTTCGCCGCAATTTCCAGCGCCTGGCTGGCCCAGCGTGCCGCGGCTTCCTGCATGCCACGGTCTAACCCCGCCTGGTAGGCGCTGTCCAATTGACGCTGAGCCTGGTCCAGCATCTGATCGGCCTCGGTCTGGGCTGCCTCGCGGATCTGGCTAGCCTGCAGCTCAGCCTCGGCGACCAGCCGTTCGTGGGTTTCCTGGGCTTCGCGCAGGATCTGCTCGGTGTGCGTCAGCCGCGCGAAATCGTCTGCGGGCAGGATGCCATCGCCGATATCGACAGCGATCGAGTCATGGAGTCGCCAAACAGCCATTCGTGTTCCGGGAAAAGGGCAGGGATGTCGTCCAGCATGAGACGTATCCCTTCGTGGACTTGAATGTGGGTATCGGGGGCATCGGCTGGCGGTATTGCCAGACTCAGCCAATCCAGGAGGTCCTGGCTATGCCATCCGGTGATGTTATCCACCCAGTGGCGGGCGCCCAGGAGAATCAATCCCTGGGAGCGAATTTCATCAAGGCTCAACGGCCCTCGATGAGCTTGCGGCAAAGATGGGCAAGCCAATAGGCGGGCATAAGCGGATTGTCCTATGCGCTCGACCAGAGCGCCGCGTTGGGGATTGGCAATACACAGACGCACGCGGTCGCGCTGGGTCCATAGCGCGGCAACCGCCAGCATGCGGTGAATTTCCGCTTTCGGCAGCAGAACAATGCGATGCGCCAGTACCGAGAATGCACCAGGGTCGGGCCAATTCAGCCGGTAGACCTGCCGCAACATGCGTGAAAGCATGGTGGTTTCCAGTCTGGCCATCTCCAGGCCCAGCTCTAACCGGGCCCGCTCCAGCCAGCTGGAATCCATGTGTTCAACGAGGTGCGCGGATTTGTGGCGGATTGCCTGCAGCAAGGCACGCAAGGGGTCCCGCATTCCGTCCATGGGGCGTTTGCCTCAAGCGTGTTCAGTATCCGGCAATGCCGCAGGCGCCGGAACAGGTCTGGGGGAGTCGATTTGCGGCGGTTGACGCCGGGAGCGGAAACGACGCCAGCCATAATAGCCACCCGCGCCACCAAGTCCCAACAAGAGAATAGCCGCCAGGATGACCGTGGATAAAGGCCAACTGCTGGATTGCACAGGGAACTGCGTCGCGGGCGCCGCTGCGGACTGCACCATCGTGACATTGACGTTTTCGTACGACAGGCCTTCGACGCTGCGCATCACGAAATTCTTGATAATGGGTACTAACGTAGAAACATCTGTGCCGTCGCGATATTTGATAAACACAGAGGCGCTTGACGGGCGCGTATCCGTGGCCAGCGGGTCGTTATTGGGCAGCACGACATGCACGCGCGCAATGATGACCCCGTCTATCTTGGACAGCGTACGTTCCAGTTCCTGCGAGGTACCGTAAATGAAGCGGACCCGCTCTTCGATAGGGGTCGAGATCAAGCCGTCTTTCTTGAACATGTCTCCCAATGTCTCGTAGCCGGGTTCAGGCAGTCCATTGGCACGCAGAATAGCCAGCGCCCGCCCCATGTCGCTGCTGTCTACCGACACGGTCCACGTCTTGGCATCCGGACTGCTCTTTTGGGCGTCTACCTGCGCCTGCAGCAGTACCTCCAGCATGGCATTGGCAGCTGACTCCGACAGTTGGTTGTAGATAGGCTCTTTGCATCCCGTCAGAAACAGCGCCAACAGTCCTACCCACAGCCAGCGTGGCAGGAAAAGGAATCTTCCAGTCGTACGCATAAAAACTCGCTACTCGTTCTTCAAAAGGGTTTGCAGACTTTTGTTGCTGCTTTTGGTCATGCCCGAGGACAGCGAAATTTTCATGTGCGCGATGGATGCATCCATGGTCAATTTGGCGAAGGCTTCGAAGTGCGCCGCCGGAGACATGGAGTGGCCATGTTCCAGGACGTTGACCATGTTGTTCTGCATCGCCTGGAACTCCTCCTGCTGCGCTTTGACGGCGTGCGAGACCCGGTCAAGCAGATTCGACTCTCCCGCTGACTCACTTTTGCTGCTTTTCATGAGTTCGCCGAACTTTTGGCTCAGTTCGGGAGAAACCTCAGGGGTGATGTGTTTCTTGGTCATATCGACGGCTGACTTTCCCAGCGCGTCAACAGGTGAAACAGGAGGAATGAGTGGCATGGTTCAACGTTCCTAGGTTCAGCAAACCAGGCCAGGCACGTGGTGATGCCGGGCAACCGGTTCGGATGCGTCTTCTTTGGAAAGTCCGCGCAAGGGCTGTCCCGACCTTTTGGCAAGGGTGTCGATAATCCCACGCGAGATGGCGTTGCTGTCAGGCAAGGCCAACGCTTCTTCGGCGCAGGTTTCCCACATGCCGTCTTGCTGGATATACATGCACAAGGCCAGCATGGCCTTGATCATGGCGTTGTCCGGATTCTTCGTCTCGACCCGGTCCAGCAGCGAACGGGCCTCGGCATAATCGCGTGATACCAGCATGTTGCGCGCCTGTGCCACGGCAATTTCCGGCCTGTCGGGGGCCGCAGCGGCCATGACGGCCAGTATCTTGGCCGTGTCATCAGTAGCGCCGTATTTGTCCGATAGCAGATGTATGGCTGCGATGACGCGCATGCAGTCCTTGGGCAGGGAAGGGGGTGCCATGGTTTGGCTCCTATATTGTTTGGCTTTCTGGCATGAGTGCGAGACAGAAACGCTGACCAGCGAATTCCTTCAAGCGGCGCAGTCTCCGCGGACCGGCGACTGCGCCAGGGAGCGCGTGAAACTCAGCCCGCGGCTTCCTTGATCGCATCTGCGCCGGCGTTCGCAGCCTTGGTCTGCGCCGACATCATTTGCTGGGCCATGTGGATGGTCGACATGGCTTGTTGCGCCTGCATGGCGATGCCGTTTTGCTGAGCTGCAGCGTCGGTCGTCATTGCCGCCATGGAGGCTTGTGAAGCGATGCTCTTGTTGATCGATTCGCTCAGATTGCCTAAGACGTTGTCGGTCGAGTTGTTCATTGAAGTACCGGCGGTTTTTTCCGCAGTACGGCCTACCGCAGCTGTCGATGCAGCATTTGTGATACCAGACGTAGCGGTGGAGGCTATGCCGCCTACCGCGCTCAGAGGATTAATCATAGAAACTCCTAATACGAAGAGAACAAAGCGTCAGTCGTGTAATTCCCGTATGTCCTGGATCTGGACGTCGGACAGACTGACATGTCCGGGGAGACAATGCAGGACTTAGAGCGTAAGCTCCCGTCCATGAAGCGCATGCCAGGCCGAGACAATGCTGCGAGTCGAGGCAGAAAACGCGTCGGCAAGCAAGCCGGCGAACTGACCCTGTTCAAAATCCGTTTGACGAGCCCGTTCGCCGCGCATATGCAACTCCGCGTTGGAAAAGTAGTGGTGCAGAGCGCGCGCTTTATCACCATTGACATCCTGGCGCAGGGTCTCTTCCAGGTTGTCGATGGCGGTACTCAGCGTTTTGTCGGGAAGCGGAAAATTCAGGCTCATGGAGCATCTCCAGGTTGGGAGGGCAGTCGCGTGTCGGCGTTCTGCCCAGGCAAGTCATGATCGGTTTGATCGGGGCCATTGGTATCGCGGCCGTTGTTGCTCAACACAATGTACTTAGACCCGTCCATGCCTTCGACGATATTGACGCCGTCTTGGGTGCTCCATACGGAACGGCTAGCAGGCAGGGGCGTTTTCTTGGTCGCGGAATTTTCGAGGCGGGTGTCGACGCGTTGGACAAATGGGCCCAGATCCGCTGCCACACGCGCCACGGCGGCCCGGACTTTATCGGGATGCTCGACCGTGGCCGAGAATTCGAATATCCCTTGGCCCTGATAATGAACCCTCGCGTCGCTGATCCCTACGCTGTTGGCGATGGCCTGGGCGACCTCGGTGGCGACGGTAATTTGCTCCTTCAGCCGCAGATGCGGCGGCTGGTGCGCAATCGCGTCGGCGACACGGGCGGCCTGCGCGGGATCGTCGACCATGCCGCGCACCGTCAGCACGTCATCGTTGACGCTCACATGCAGGCGATGCGGCGCTACCTCGTCCAGCACGCGCTGTAATAGCGGACGCTGTTGCGCTGCCGTTACCGGGGCTGGTCGCTGGGCGTTGGTGCCAGTGGACATCAACCAGCCGGACGAGACGAGTGCAAGCATGATCAGGCCTCCCAGCGAAAGGCGCCAATGCGTGATCCACGAAGTACGCCGGACCGCGCGCCACACCGCAAAAACACCGCCGCGGGCGATCGCGTCCTCGACGCTTTTCTGTACCGCGAAGAGCGCCGTCGCATCCGGCCACGACTCGTAGGCCGACCCCACGCAGAGGGCGACGTCCAGGAACTCGACAGGCTGATAATCATGCAAGTCGAGATGCTTTTCCGGCGCCTCGTCCCAGTGCAGCGTGACGGATCCTTCGGCCTGCACATCCATGACCAGCGCCGCGAAACGCCAGTCGCTGATCGAGATATCTGCATCATGCGCTCCGCTCAATGAATAACGACCCGGCATCAAATCTAACGAGGCACCGGCATGTGTGCCGGACAGGATGCGAAGTTGTTTCATGTATGGCGAAGCAGACATGAATCAATACCCTTGTACGAGGCAACGAGGCGACACCATCAAATCCTGGGCGCGGCAGATCACACGTAAGCTGCCGTCATTGGGATGCGTCGTGGCGACCTGGGGCTGGCGGTTCTCACCCACCTTGATGATTTTCGGTGTGAGCATGAAGAGGCGGACTTCATGCGAACTTGAGCCTCGTTTGGTACGGAACAATGCGCCCAACAAAGGGACCCGGGCAATCCAGGGCAATCCGCTGTAGTCGTCTGATGTCTGGTCTACGGAAATGCCGCCAATGAGCAGGCTTTCGCCTTCACGCATGGTGGCGTCGGTGTTGATCTCGGTTTGTCTGACAATTGGAATATCGTCGACAGTCTGGTTCTCAAATCCGCCATCCTGAATCGAAAGGGAGAGACGCACTTCATTGTGCGAGTTATAGGCAACGATCTGTGGAATCACGGAAAGTTGCGTGCCCGTTTGTATTTGGTACAAACTGGTATCCAGATTGCCCGCTACCCGCACGGATGCTGTCCGCTGGTGTTTCATGACTGCGGGGTGATTCACGACACCGACGACCTGCGGCCGAGCCACGATACGGGCGCGCCCGACGCCTTCCAATGCCTGGATCTCATTCAGGAATTGATGGGATGCTCCGCCTATCAGCGTGCTGACGTTGTAGCTTGAGTCGGTCTGACCCAATGAACCGCCCGAGCTGCCATTACCCGTCGAAGCAGAGAAGCGCGTCGTACCATTCTCGCTATACTGCCAATTCACGCCCAGGCGATTGAAATCACTGGCGCTGATATCGATGATGGTGGCTTCGATTTCCACCAGATTCTGGGCCTTGTCGAGCTCCTTCACCAACCGTCTGTACTCAGGCATCCGGTCTGGGAGCCCGCGCACAATAATAGAGTTGGTCGACTTCTCTGCCTGGAAAAAGGGGCGATCGGCGTCGAAATTCTCTACTGGCACGCTTGACTGCAGCGCCGTGGCCTCGTGGCCTCCGTGTGCATCCCGGGCGCGATTGTGCTCGGTGGCAGCGGGTTCCGGCGATACCTGCATGCCATAGTTGTATTGCAGGGATTTCATGCGCCCTGCAATTTCCTTCGAGAAAGAGTCATGACTTGGCGCATCGCTGTCTTCGCTATCGTCTTTGTTGCCGAACAGGCGGTTCAGCGTACGGGCCAGGCCGGGAATGGTGGCATTGCCAAATGTTCGGTCTGCGGCAACGGCATAACGCAGTTTGATGACAGCAATCGAGGTTCCCAGGCGGTCATGGTTGTCTCGCTCGAGCTCTTGCAGCACGGTCGTCACCAATTGAATATGGCGCGGAGGCCCGTAGGCAAGCAAGGTCTGCGTCTTATCGTCAAAACGCAAGGGAAAGCGCGGATCGCCAAGCCCCAGCGACCGCAACATTTGACCGACCTGTGTTCGCGTATAACCGCGCATGCGAAAGACCTTGCTTTCCATGGCGCTGGACGGATAGAAAAAGATCGTCGTCCCGTCGTAATACCAGATAATGCCGTAGGCTTTTGATATAGCAGTTAGAAACTCTTGGGGCGCTGTATCGAATTTGGCGCTGACGGTGCCGGTGACTCCTGCATCCACCACGATGGGGATATTTTCGGTCGACGCAAAATCCCGCAACACGTCGCCCAGCGGCTTATCGTTGGCTTGATAAACGAAACGGGCGTTGTGAAAGAGCGGAGCCGCTTCGGCCGAAGGGCTGGATACGATGCCAACCGCAAATATCATGGCAAGGCATAGCGAGGCAGTCTTTCTAAGGTAGGTAGAGCAGCGGCTCAGGTGCATTGCGTTTCGGCGATGATCAGTAGGGTTAAGTGATTCGCGCAGAATAGAAGGCCGGAATTGGACGCACAGTGACGAGACGAAGTGGCTGACCTCGCAACGAAATTCTGTAGGGTTCGGCCGGCAGACATGCCGCGTCACACGGCAATAGGTTCGCATCTTCTGACAATGTTTCGGCTATGCCGTTTGGTCAGATGCTGTTGTGCGTGAATATTCGTCGCAGTGATTGTGCTTGCCACGCGCAGCTGAATCCAAACGGCGCACACCGATTCGTGCGCTCAGCCTTGTCTTAATCTGGAGAGTGACGATGAACGTTTCGGGAATAGCCAATCCCATGGCCATGTTGAGTACGATCGGCTCCGTGGGTGGATCGCAGGGAACGCAGGGCGCCAGCGGCATGAATCTGCAGTCCGCCTCGGGCGCGATCGCAGGCCACATGCGTGAAACCGGCAAAGATGCCGTCGATATGAATGACTTATATAAGATGGCCTCGGACAGCAGCTTGCCCGAGACGGTTCGCGATGCCGCGAAGTTCATGCTGCAGAATCCCGATCAATATTCCCAGCTGGAAACCCATGACGTGGCTGGCGTGGATGGCAAGTCGGGTGTCGGGAACTTTGATGCGGCCGCACAGGGTTTAATTGGTGGCAGTGGCGGTAACGGCATAGGCCAACAGTCTGGCATGGGTATGGGCCAGCCGCAGGGTGTGGGCGGCTTTGGCAGCCCGAGCGGATTCGGCTCAGGCATCGATCAAGGTCAGGGAATGACGCCACAGTCTGCCGCAGGTGCGCTTGCTGGCTATATGAACCAGCACGACATTTCCAGCATGGATCCCAATGAACTGTACAAATTGGCCATGAATAAGGATGGCAATGTGCCGCCGATGGTGCAGGAGGCAGCCAGGACTATGCTGGCCAATCCGGAAGCGCTGCAAAACATGGCCGGTGCAGATGGCAAGCTCGGCGCCGAGGAGGCGGGCAACGCCGCACAAGGTTTGGCGGGCAACTCCGTCACTGGCGCCGATAATAAGCTGAACCACGAGGAGTTCGCTGAAGGATCAGGCGTCGGTGAGCAATTGGCGGGAAAGGGCTGGTTTGGTGACGCCTTGGCTGGGATGATGATCCGTGATCTCAACAACAATCCGGACAAGATGCAGAATTTCGTGGATCGCAACGCCACCACGAATTCGGTCACGACCCAGAATTCATAATCTGACACGCCACCTTGTGGCAAGAAACACCCCGGGGTACGGGATACCTGACCGATACCGTGGGGTGTTTTGCATTCTGCCGCAGACATTGCACACAAGTAATGTCATCTGCGGAAAAATGCTTTAGCCGGCTTTTTTCGCAGCACGAAGATGCATTTCGCATCTGCGCAGAGTAGCGTGTACGCCGATCGTTATTGTTGTGGCTCGTTGGTGATTGCGAGTGTCTTCAATGTCCACAATAGTAGCCTTGGCGCAAACACGGGGTTTGCATCGCATGGAAAGCAGGCTGGCCCGCATGGGGTTGGCCGTGTGCATGGCGCTGCTGGGCGCATGCAGTACGCAAACGCCGCTGGCGCCGATCGATGCGCATATCTTGAAAACGCCATTCGATGCGCAATTCGCCTCGAGTCAGATGCAACCCGGCTCCTCTCGAGTTGATGGCCAAGCATCGGCACGTGCGCCAAATGGAACGATGGTCAGTTGCGCGGGAGCCCCTGCGGTTCTGGTGCCGGTGACGGAATACGCTACCGAACGGTTCAATGCCATTTACGGCAGTGCGCCAGGCCAAGGCCAGGTGCGCAGACTGGCGGGCAAGGTAGCGGCTGAGAAACCGACCCAGTTCTACCCCGATCTGCCGGAGTACAAGACTTTCTCTCGAGACACCTTGTGCGACGCCTCCGGTCGCTTTGAATTCCTCGACGTTAAACGGGGCCTGTACTACTTGTTCACCATGGTGGTGTGGCAAGAGTCCCCCTTCGACGGCATGCTGTATGCAACACAGCTGAACGTGCATGACGATGGTCGTGTCCCTGTCGTCTTCGGTGAATACGATTGAGGTCATTCGTTTCCTGGACGTCGAGATCTTTGTACGAGACATACGATGTACACGGAACTATTTTCCTTCATTGCCGTTGCCGTTGCCGAGGATGAAGCATCCCTGCAGGTGGCGGGGCTGGTGGCAAGCGGCCGCTTCCGCGATGCCGTGGCTATTGCCGAAGAAATGCTGGATGATCGCATACGTGTCATCACGGGTCCGGATGCCCAGGCCGGGCTGCTGGCCCGTCTGGCAGGAGATCTCATGCTGGCGCTGGGGCGCCTGGAGGACGCGGAGGAAACGTATCGCATCGCGGTCAAACATGCGGGTGAGCGCCGAGGCGCGGTACGCATTGCATCATGCCGCAGCTCAGGCTTTCTCAATCTGTATCAGCAACGATTTTCCAACGCGATGGCGTGCTTTGAACGCATCGAGGCCGATGATGCCGCCACGGTCCATGATCGTGTCGAGGCCATCTGCGCGCTGAGTATGATATGGCTCTCCCTCGGAGATAGCAGCGCGGCGCAGGTCATGCTCAGGCGTGCAGAAGCACAGGTGGAAAATGTCCAGGACGCGACACTGCGCGGACTGGTGGCGTTGATGCATATCGAACGCCAGGTTCGCAGCGAAGTGCGTAGCCATGAATTGTTGGACGATCATATCCTTTGGCATGACGAGAGCAGAGAGATTTCGGAAACGCCTCCCACGCCGCTAAAAATGTGTCCCGGTCACCCTTGGCTGGCGCTGCGTTGCACATATTTGATGAACTTGCGCGCTTATATTCGAGGCGATGTATCGGTACAGGACAACCTGTCGGCCTACTTGAGCGATCTGGATAAATCGGGCTGCCACACGTTGGAGTCACAGTCGCGGCTGGATTGCGCCTTGGCCGGATTGGCGCAACGGCAGGTGCCTTTCGTCAGGCAGGTACTGGAGCCCCTGAGCCGCAATCGAGAGCGGCGCCGTTTACGTGGGTGGAATCTGGAACTGCTTTATTGCCGCGCCAAGATGGAGATACTTTCGGGCCGTTATGACGCGGCCATCGTGCATTACCAGAAATATGCGCGGGCTTCGATGGAAATCTCGCGCCATATATCTCGTTCGGACCATCGAAACGATTCTGCCATGGACCCGGCCACCGATGATGTGCTGGTGCGCCTGCCGGCGAAGTATCGCCGTGCGTATCGCTATATGTGCGACAACCTGGATAGCGCTGGCCTGAGTGTGCGTGAGATCGCCGAACAGATCGGCGTAACAGAGCGTGCCTTGCAGTCTGCGTTCAAGACCTATCTGGGCATGACGCCAGGCGAGGTATTGCAACGTTGCCGGATGGAGCGGATACGCGCCGACTTGCTGCGCGATGACGCCACCGGCACCAGCGTGCTGGCTACCGCGGCGCGTTGGGGCATACGCAATCGCTCAACGCTAATGACGTCCTATAGGAAGTTCTTCCAGGAGACGCCCACACAGACAATAGCCCGCAAGGAGAGCGCGGTTGAGAAAACCTCGGTGGCATAAGGTTGCTGTCCTTTTTGCTGGCTGCATTGGTGTTCTCGTGTTGGCGCCAACCGTGTCCGCCCAGGGCGTGTTGACGCTCGCTCCTGAGCCTCCCGCGGGCCGCACGCAGTCGCGGGGCATGCTGGTGGTGGAAGCCGCCGACCTTCACGCTGTCCAGACCGTCGGTGGCGGCGCCTTGGTATTGGCAGTTCCAGCGCCGGGCAAGGCAAGCCGAGTGGCCGGAAATGGCGCGGTATACGACGCCTTGATCCAGCGCGCGGCCGAACGTTATGGGATGGATGCCGACCTTTTGCATGCGGTCATCAGGGTTGAATCGAACTACGATCCCCAGGCCATTTCCCCCAAGGGGGCAATCGGCCTGATGCAGATCATGCCTGCCACAGGCATGGATCTCGGTTTCTCGAATCCTCAACACGATTTGTTGATCCCCGCCAACAATATTGACGCAGGGGCCAGGCAATTGGCGTGGTTGATGCGGCGCTTTGACGGTGATCTGCAATTGGCGCTGGCAGCCTATAACGCCGGGGCGGGCGCAGTTTCGCGCTACAAAGGGGCGCTGCCCAATTATCCGGAAACGCGAAAATATGTCAGCTCGGTATTGGCGTGGTACCAAGGCAGCGATGCAGGCTCAGCGCAGCTCGAGGCGAGATAGTCTCGCTTTTAAGTACGGCTTTTCGTGCGTCCGGAGCACCTGGACGGCAGGGCGGCCTAAGCTGAATGTTGAATCCTTGCCAGGCAATTTTTTCCATGTCCGAGAAGACTGAAGAGCCAACACCGCATAAATTGCGGGAAGCGCGTAAAGAAGGGCAAGTGGCGCGCAGCCAGGACCTGGCCATGGTCGGCTCGATGGGGGCAGGACTGTTGGCGCTGCTGGTCTCAGGCGGCCATATTGCCGAGCGTCTGCGCGCGGCATTCTCGGCAGCGTTAAAGCCTGCGGGCGACTTGTCCGGAGAAAACGCGGATGTGGTGCTGTACAACGCCATACTGGATATGCTGTGGCAAAGTGCGGTGGCCTTGCTTCCAGTCGTCGCCGCCGCCTCGCTCGGAGCCGTCATTGCCGTAGCCATGCAAGTGGGCTTGCAGATCACGCCCAAGGCCATGCTGCCCAAGTTCGAACAAGTCAATCCCGCTCAGGGCCTGAAACGCGTGTTCTCGATGCGTTCGCTGCTTCAATTATTGATGATGGTGATCAAGGCGTTGGTTGTGGGCATGGTGGTCTACCAATTCATCACCAGTGTGCTTCCCTTGGTGTCGGGTGCTATTTATCAATCGCCGGTCAGCGTAGGCATCATCGGATGGGAGGTGATCATCAAGATGTTGTTGTTCGTGCTGGGCGCGTTCTTGTTGCTGGCAGCAGTCGACTATCTCATTCAACGCAAACTGTTCATAAAGGGCCAGCGTATGTCCAAGGATGAGGTCAAGCGGGAATTCAAAGGCCAGGAAGGCGACCCGGAGATCAAGGGAAAACGCCGCGAGTTGGGCATGGAGCTGGCTCAGTCCGACTCAGGCCGATCGGTTGCTCAGTCCAACGTGCTTGTCGTCAATCCCACGCACTATGCCGTGGGGATACGCTATCGTGAAGACGAGGCGGGTGTTCCCGTGGTGTTGGTCAAGGGGGTGGATGAGGCCGCGCTGTACTTGCGCGGACTCGCGACCCAGATGGGGGTGCCCATATTTGAAAACCCGCCTCTGGCGCGCGCTTTACATGAGGTGCCCGTTGATCACGCTGTACCGGAGCGTTTGTTCGAAGCCGTTGCGCTCGTCTTGAAATGGGTCGACGAGATCGGTCAGAATCCGGCGCAACCGGAGAACGCGGCATGAGTACAAGTGCGAAGCCCGGTGGTATGAGGTCAGTAAAGTTCAAACTGGGCGGTGACGCTGCACTGATCGCTCTTCTGGTGGCAACGTTATCGCTGTTCATTCTGCCGCTGCCCACGTTCCTCATCGATATCCTGATCGGCATGAACCTCGCCATCAGTGTTCTGCTGCTGATGGTGACGATGTATATTCCGTCTGCGGTGTCGTTGACGTCGTTTCCGTCTTTATTGTTGTTCACCACGATTTTTCGTCTTTCGTTGAACATTGCTTCGACAAAGGCGATCTTGTTGCACGCCGATGCAGGGCACATCATTTCCGCCTTCGGTAACCTGGTGGTGGGCGGCAATCTGATTGTCGGGTTCGTGGTATTCCTGATTATCACTGTGGTTCAGTTCATCGTTATCGCGAAGGGCTCGGAGCGCGTTGCGGAGGTTGGCGCCCGCTTTACATTGGATGCCATGCCAGGCAAGCAGATGAGTATTGACGCCGACCTGCGAGCGGGGCACCTGAGCGCGGATCAGGCAAGAAAACGACGTGGACTGCTGGCCCTGGAGAGCCAGTTGCACGGTGGCATGGATGGCGCGATGAAGTTTGTCAAAGGCGACGCCATCGCTGGCCTCATCATTACCCTCATCAATCTCGTGGCTGGTATTGCGCTGGGCGTGACCTATCACGGCATGTCCGCTGGTGAGTCGGCCAATCTCTTCGCCGTACTGTCCATCGGCGACGCCATGGTTTCCCAGGTGCCGTCCCTGCTGATTTGCGTAGCCGCGGGGGTGATGATCACGCGGGTGGCCGAAGAGGACGAGCAAAGGCGCTCCTTGGGCGACGATATTGTTGTCCAGCTCACGCGAAGCTGGCGCGCACTTTATGCCGCCGCGTTGTTCCTGATCGGTTTTGCGCTGGTTCCAGGTTTTCCCTGGTATGTATTCCTGATTCTGGCCGCGGTGTTGGTGGTGTCTGCGCGCCATCTGCAGTTGCGCCAAAGACGCGGCGATGCCGATGGGGAAGATCCATTCAAAGGGTTCCGCAGAGATGGTGACAGCAAGCGCTCGGAAAAACCGGTCATTGAATCTCAGGCTGCCGCCTTTACTGCGCCATTGGCGGTAGCGGTGTCTCAATCCCTGTCACAGTCGCTACGCATCGAGATGCTCAATACGTCGTTCGATAGGGAGCGGAAGACCTTGCAGGAAAGCCTCGGGCTACCTTTCCCGGGCATCCGCCTATGGTGGCGCGATACCCTGGATGACCTGGATTATGAGGTATTGCTGCACGATGTCCCCTATAGTCGGGGACGTCTGTCTCAGCTCGAGGGCGAGCACCAGCAAACGCATGAGGAGGAAATCGCTCGCCATGCCATTCGGGCCTTGCATGACCAGGCACACCAGTTCCTGGGCATACAAGAAGTGCAGTGGATGCTGGAGCGTGTCGCCAAGGAGTATCCCGGACTGGTGGTAGAAATCCAGAAAGTCATTACCCCCCAGCGAATCGCCGAAGTACTCAGGCGCCTTCTGGAAGAGCATGTTCCCATTCGCAATATGCGCGCCATATGCGAAAGTTTGGTGGTATGGGGGCCGAAAGAGAAAGATCCGTTAATGCTCACGGAATATGTGCGCGGAGATCTGGGCCGATATCTTGGCTATCGGGCTACCGAGGGCACGGGGGAAGTGTCCGCGGTGTTGCTGGAGCCCTCCATCGAGAAACTCATCCGTGAAGCCATCAAGCCCACGCCAGCGGGGAATTATCTGGCGCTGGCGCCGGAATATGTCCTGGCCATCGCAGAGCGGGTGCACAACCTCGTGGGCGAGAAACCCCAAGCCAGAGTCATCATGCTGACCTCGATGGACATCCGGCGATACGTACGCAGGATTGTCGAGCAACAGGTTCGCTGGTTGGCGGTCTATTCGTTCCAGGAGTTGGGTGACCAGGTCAAGGTCGTGCCTTTGGGGCATGTCACGCTGTGAACCAGGAGCTTTCATGAGCCATCGTACGCATCCCGTCCCTTATCGTTCACTGACCGTACATCGCACACCACAAGACAAACCCGCAGCGCCACAGCCCGCGGCATCGCGCTTTGCGCAGTTGCTGGAGCAAAGCGGCAGGTCCGGCGACGCTGAGGACTGGCTGACGGAGAACGGCGGCGAGGCGGCCGGAAACGGCGAGGGCGGGATTTCCGGGAAAGTGAAGGATCCATCTGACGCGTCCAATTCGCAATCGGACGGGCAGCAGGGAGAAAGTGAGCAGGATGACGGCGGCGCGTCGCAACAGGAACAAGCATCGTATCAATACGAACGCATGGCGGAATTCAAGCGCCAGACCTTGTCCGCGCTATCCAGAGCGGCATTGACCGAACGGTCGGCCCCCGCCGCGGCAATGGCAGCACCGGTCGCAGCGGTGCCCGCCAGCATCAAGGCCATCGCTGAGACCGTGTCGCGATTCTGCAGGGATTCGGCCATGCATGGAGAAGGCTGGCAGATTCGCCTGCCTCTACGAAATGACATTTTGGCCGATACGGTATTGGAAATGGGGATTTCGGCGCAGTGTCTGCGCCTTCGCTTCCTGTCTTCGGAGCAGTCGTCACAGCGTTTAATTTACACGCATCAGCAGTCCTTGCGCGAACTGCTGGGGACAGCGCTGGAAGACCGCTACGAGATCGCCATCGAGCTGGACTGGACGGCTTCTTGAATGTGTTTCCCATGGATACGAGTCTGCCCTCCGTTTCGTTGAACCTGGCGCCGCTGTTGTCGCATTGCAAACCAGCCATGGTGCAGAGCGGAAAGCTTTTTCACGATGCTCGCCTGTATGGACTGTGGCAAGACATCATCGCGGCGTCAGGAATGCAATGCACATTGACGCCGCTGGCGGATCGCGTAAAGCCAGTCGCGTTCCATGGTATCTATCGCGTGGACTGTGTTTGTGATCAGGGAGACATCGTCCTGGCGCTGGCTTGCGACGATGTAGTGTTCGGCGCGTTGGCGCAGCAACAAAGCGACGATCCCTTGCACATCATGGCGCTGGAAGTCGTGTTTGCTGATGTCGCGCGCGCGATGGGACAGCATGCCTTGTCCGGCTTTCGGATACGGTCGCTACAAATTCTACCTGCCGAGATGATGCCGGGCGCAGGATGGTATGCGTTACGCGAATCAACGAGGGAATTGGCGCGGCTCGCCTTGCTGGAAATAGCGCCTGATGTTCTTGGCGCCTTACTCGAAAAAAGGGCCTTGCAGCCTGAATTCAAGTTTTTACGATCGATGCTCCAGGTGCCGCTGATGGTGATACTGCATCAACGAAGCATGAGCTTGGACGCATTGCGCAGGTTGTCCGTGGGCGATGTGGTCTTGCTCGGGGAGCAGGTATCGCCGGATGCACCGTTCCCGGCGCGAATACATGCCCAGGGGGTAGGGCGAGCGCTCATGGCGTCAGCCTCTATTGCCTCGGACCAGATCACATTGATGGGAGCGTTCAGCACGATGGAAGATGAAGAGATCATGGCCGCCGCCGATGGTCAGCCGCCAGATTATGCACCCGGGACTAGTATTGATGCGCTGGACATACCCGTGCATTTCGAAATCGAGACCATCTCGATTTCCTTGTCCGAGCTCGAGTCCATACAACCCGGCTACGTTATTGAGTTGGGTTCGCCCTTGACGCAGGCCCGCTTGCGCCTGGTGGCGTGTGGAACGGTAATTGGCGACGCGGAATTGGTCGCGGTGGGCAGCCGACTCGGCGCCCGCATTGTACGCATGGTACCTGGCAATGACGCAGACAACCTCGCTCGGTGATCTCTTTCCGCTCCTGGTCCTGGTCCTTGCGGTTGGCCTGCTGCCGTTCGTGGCCGTCATGGTGACCTCCTATACCAAGATCGTGGTCGTGCTGGGTTTGCTGAGAAACGCGTTGGGGGTGCAGCAAGTTCCTCCCACCATGGTGTTGAACGGCATTGCGATCATTATTTCGATCTACATCATGGCACCCGTGGGCATGGCGGCTTATGACAAGGTCACAGCTGATGGGCTGGAAACCAACAGCGTCGAGCAGATGACACAAATCGCCAAAGCACTGGCCGATCCGGTACGCGATTTTCTGGAGAAGCACGCGCAGCTGCGCGAACGTGAGTTCTTCGTCAAATCCGCGTCAGCCGTCTGGCCACCGGAGCGAGCCCAGGGGGTACGATCGGATGACCTCATCATCCTGGCGCCGGCCTTTACTCTGACGGAGTTGACCGAGGCGTTTCGCACGGGATTTCTGGTTTACCTGGCCTTTATCGTGGTGGACCTGGTCGTTGCCAACATCTTGCTTGCAATGGGCTTGTCACAGGTCACGCCCACGCAGATCTCAATCCCGCTGAAACTGCTGCTATTCGTCGTGCTGGACGGGTGGTCCGTGCTGGTGCACGGTCTGGTGCTGGGGTACCGATGATGATACGAAAGGGCCGTTGACGTGGATTACGACACGATTTTGCAACTCAGCATGCAGGCCATGTTGCTCTGCTTGAAAGTCTCACTTCCTGTAGTCGCAGTCGCTGCGCTGGTAGGGTTGCTGATTTCCTTCCTGCAGGCGATTACTTCACTTCAGGATCAAACCATTTCTCAGAGCATCAAGCTCGTCGCGGTCGTTGTCGTGCTGCTGGTGTCCGCGCCATGGGGAGCATCGGCGCTGATGGGCTTTGCACGCCAAGCGATGACCGCAGCGGTGCAATGAAACCTCGACGACCAACAGGCACAAGGAGAAAATGACATGGCGCTATCACGCATACACGGCATGCATCCCGGACATATGGTGCAGGGCACGTCGAATCCCGCCGCCCATGCTGCGCACACCGGCCATTCCGTAGTACCTATCGCGGCCGCGCATCAAAACGAACATGCGACATCCAATTTCCGCGGTGAACGCAGCATCATGACCCGAAATGGCATGTTTCCCCTGAAGGGGATGGGAAAGGGCGCCAAGGGGGTAAAAGACAGCGGAAAAGGCGGAAAGGCACGGCGGATGCGTGGCAAGCACGGGCCGGCGCACGATCAACTGGAGGCAGCGGTCTCCGAGGAAACCCAAGTCAGTATCGAACAGGCCATGACGATGGACATGGAGTCCAACAGCGAACAAAGGCAGGATCAAGGAGGCCGTCGACACGACACTAGCGTAGGGCACAAGGGCGACGTATCCAGCCAGCGTGACAACCGAGCCGTTCCTGTACCCGCGGCGCTGCGTTATGTCAGGTCGATTTGCGAATTGACAGCAGCTTGGCGCGAAGGGGACAAAACGGGCGCGGCCTTATTAAAGGCCATGCAGGATCTATTGTCCGGTGCTTCGCAGAATGCCATGCCGGCGCTCGATAGCGGCGGTTTGCGGCGTGTACGCTCGCACTTGTACGCGCGCGCCAAACCTTCGGCCAACCCCGCGCTCAATCAATTGTTGCCCTTACTGCTGCTGAATCTGCAACGGCCACGCCCGCCTGAGCAGCGCCAAACGGCGCACGTGCGCCTCTCTTTACTGTTGCGCGATGGGGGACCACGATGAGCGAGGACGATCAAGCAGCAGTTGCAGCGTCCGATGAGCAAGAATTCGAAGAGGTCTACACATCTCAAGGTTACGATCGATACTGCGAGCTGGTGGGACAGCTGTGCGAAATCGCTGACATTCCGGATGCTCAGAACGTCATTGCACGCAAGCATCTGGAAATGCATGGATTCGACATCGTCGTTGAGCATATGGAAGAAGACGTCGACGCGATGTATCTACAGTTTGACTTCGGCGCGACCACGCAGGGCCGGACGCTTCGGATCTTCAGGTTGATGCTGGAATCAAATTATCTGATCTATGCGCAGGATCAAGCACAGCTCGGCTTGGATCCGGACAACGGCACTGTGCGTTTGATTGTGCGTGTTCCGATGACCGACGACATCGACGGCGCCTGGCTGTCGGAAACGGTGGAGCACTATGTTGAGCACGGCCGATATTGGCGAGAAAATCTGCTGGTAGCGCCCGAAGAGTTGTTCGAGGCGATTTCCGCAGGAGACTATCTCTGGCTGAAAATGTAGATGATTTTGCAATGTGATGGGATAGGCCATCACATTGCACCGCGCCAGGATCTTTCAGTTGATCCGAAGGCGTGTCTCTGATGGAGATTCCTTGTATACCTTGCGATAGCTGTTTGCCAGCGTGGAGCGGTGTCGTACGCCCCATTTGCTGGCCACGGCCAAGACATTGCCGCTGGCATCCTGTGTCAATAGATCCTGGTGTATGCGCTCCATGCGCAGTCGACGGATCAGCTCCATGGGGGTCATGCCCAGGCTGCTACGAAATGTCAGTTGCAGGGTGCGTTCTGTTACGCCGATCTGAGCCGCGACTTCCCTAACGGATAGATCGGGTTGTTGCAGGTTATCGACGATATAGCTGTAGGCGCGACGATACTTGCCGATAAGGCGGGAGGTGATGTCATCCGACATGGCCGACGGGACGGCGACACCGCTATGGGGAGCGACAGCAGCCGCGTCCGAGTCTGCTGCCCGTGCATGTTTCATCGCCAGCAGCGTATATCGTGTGTATGTCTCGGAGAATTCATGCCAACGGCCTTGCTTGCGCTTTAACGCGGCCAGAATGTACAGATAGTCCAGGTGCCAGTATGACGCACGGTCAAATGCCGACGCCTGTTCGACGTTTTCCAGTGTTTGTTCGCTGCGATTTGTCATGCCTGTGCACAGGGTGGCCATTGCTATGGTGAGCCGACGCGTGCGCAGGTATTTCAGCGAACGGTCACCCGTTCCTGTCGTGAGGGAGAGGGTGATATCGTCAGGTTCGCTGGTATGCCCCTGCATGAAATCTTCGACCCGACGAAAAAACTGTATGCATCCGTTGAGCAGCGAACAGCTGGTGATTGTCCCAGACGTATCCTCGGGGGCCAGCAGGTCTGGTGGCACGCGATGATCCATACTCCCCGATTGCCAAAAAACGTGGTCGGCCATGGCGGGATCAGTGCGCAAACGAAATAGCAATATCAGTTCGCGCTTCATTACCTGAACGAGCTCCTCGCTCAGGCGATTTCTGCGCCGCTGGGCTATGCCCTGCGCCACACCTAAATGTTCCCAGGCTGTCGTCAGGTTGCCAATGCAATAGGCCAGCATGGCCAGGGCGATGCGAGCCTCAAAAAGCTCGCCGTCACTGGTGTTTTCATGTTCGGCCAAGCGTTTGAACCCTTTGATTGCCGGATGGTAGCGATGCCTGGAGAAAGCCTGCCATGCGGCGTTGCGGCTGGACTTGCGTCGATAGCGCTCCCGGTCGTCATAAATATGCTTGAGCGCATGCCGATAGGATTGCTCTGCTTCTTCCGAGCGGCCAAGCACCATCAGTATGTCAGCATAGGCTTGGTAGAGGTCATAATTATTCGCCTCGGGATGGATGGCTTCGACAGCAGTGGCCAGCGATTTTTCCAATGCCTTGATGTCGCCATTACGCATCATGTCAATGTAGTGGGACGGCAGATCTTCAAGCGTGCTTAAAGACGCGACGATGAAATAGAGATCAGAATGCATGGGCTTCCCGTAATGTTGGCTGCAATTGGTCCCCACGACCCACGATATTTTTGTTGAACATATTTATGTTTTTGTTCAACATCATGGAGTCGCTGTCCAAGAGAACACCTGAGTCAGGAAGTTATTCCCTTACGCTTAAGAAAACTTTCGTGATTTACGTGTCGTAAGATTTGACATGCTTATGTTTCGATAACTGCGCGTGCTTGGCATGCTGAGCCAGCAGGCTTACGAGGTACTGAACCAGATGCGCCGGGAGCGCGGGGGTGGTTTGAGCCTTAAAAGCCTGCCTGTACGTGCTGTCGCACACGTCCAGCATTTTCAGTACCTCGGCTCCCTTGGGGTCCGCCAACAACTGTGTATGCAGTTCGTTGAATGTGGCGTCGTCAAGGTGACCCTCTAGATAGGCAGTCAACAAGTCCTGGTCGATTTTCATGAATTATAGGGGCCCCCCTCCCTCCAGAAAGAACCGCTATTTGGTTGGTACGTCTTTGCGTGACCTCCAGCCACTCTAAGCGCATTGCCGTTGTCAGGTATGCGGTTATCCGAAACAACGGACAGCATCACGCAAGGTCTTCTACGGCCGGGCAGCAAGCGGGCCATGTCCTTTGCTTCGTGCATGCGCCTTGCACTAGCGGTGCTGTGGTCCGGGGGTCGCAATGCTGTATTCGTTTGCTCATACATTCTTGCGCTATCCAGTCATGTTCGGGTGTGCAGATATGCGAAGTTCCTCCGTTATACAGATATATCCGAATGGCATTCTGTTGTTCTATATGGTTAAGTTTCCTTAATAATTGTTGGATGGTGCGGGCGCTTCTACAAGTTTCTGTCATGCCTGGTGCTCATACTCCAACAAGCTTGGCAAATAGTTGCAAGCACACCATGAAATGTAGGGAGTCGATATGCCAAGCGCTGAAAAAGGGGATGGCGTTAAACATCAACCCCAGGTAGGACACAGGGGAAGTACGACACGGTCGCGGCAAAAAGCGTGCACGCTGAGGCACGTTCCTGATGCCTGCCAAGTCATGCCGCAGCCGCCGTTTCGCGCTGAACTGGTTTTATGTAATGAGGAAGGCATAGCGAGCCTCTTGCCGGCCCTGTTGCCCCGTTTGTGGAAGTTCGCTTTACGCCTTACGGGTAGCCATCTCGATGCGGAAGAATTGGTGCAATGTACCTGTGTGCGAGCGCTGGAATATGCCCATCAATGGGAGCTCGGATCATCGGCGTTGAGCTGGGCGTTCTCCATCATGCACTCCACTTGGCTCAATGAGGTGCGAGCTCGCAGGCTTTACAACCGCGTTCATATCGCTTGGGAGGATGATCTGCTGCAACGTATTCCCGATCCCGCTGCGGCTAATCAGGAAACGAGGCGTATGTGTGCAGATATCCTGACGGCCGTATCGCGTTTGCCGGAGCCTCAACGCGATGCCATCGTTGTCATTTGTGCGGAAGGGATGAGCTACCGCGAGGCAGCCCAAATACTTGGGGTACCGATTGGCACCGTCATGAGCAGGGTGTCCAGGGCTCGTGCATCCGTGGCGGCCATGCTGCTGGGAGAGTCCGCCACGGACAATAATGAGCCCGTTGCCGTCTAGCTAAGCACTTTCATGTTGTTCTCTTTGCTGCTGGGACGTGGATGCTGCAGCTGGCCTGACGGCAGGCGTAATAAGTCCCTGGGTGGGGCGGGGAGGACCGCTTCCCCAATCGCCTTCTCCTTCGCCTACATCTCTCTGATAGGCTTCCCTTCTGTCTCTGAGCATGGGATCGTTCTGTATGCGGTCGAAATTTCCATGTGAAATCGCGTCGGAGATCCCGGCGAACTTTTTCGCGTCATACTTTGCCAACTCGTCGAAGATGACGTAGAACGGAGACAGTATCTTGGTATTGATGACGTAAGCCATTTCGCCATGCGCCTTGATGCCAGGAGCGAGCGTGTCCGAGCCGTACAGAAAGCGCTTTCGATGCTTTTGCAGCAAGAACAGCCAGTTATTGTGTTTGTCTGACTCGTTTCCAAGGTTCGAGGCCATTTCAAGGAACGCCTCTCGCGCCTGCGGTATCGCGAATTCCCTTTCCACTGTCTTTTGGAACTGCGCAAGCACTTCCAGGTGAAGCCTGGCGACGTTGTTTGCCTCCTCTCGTCGATCGGAAATATCCTGGCGCAGGCCCAGCGTCAAGTCGTCCCGGCTGATGTCATCCGTCTTGTCGGATGCGCCGCCCAGTTTGGCGAACGAGCGATAGGTTTTCAGCAAGTCTTGCAAGCCCTCGGTGATTCCTGGGGCAGACTTGTCCACACCTCGATGATTGATCAGGTCGTAGGTGTTTTCGTACATATGGTGGGCGACATAATCCCACGATAAATCGATATTCAGTTCAAAAAGTTTCTTTTCATTGTGCAAGTCACCCGCAAGATCACGGCGGTCCAGCAAGGTATCTATCTCCTTGGCGACACCCGCCGGCTCTTTCTTGGTGACGCTTTGACCAAGAGCGTGCGCATAGATCAGCGACATTTTCCGAGGGGGAACATTTTCATTTCCCCGCTTCAGTAATAGCGGATCCGACACATTCTCTTGGGCGATTTTGACCAAATCGTTGATGGCATCCGTGACCCGGGAATAGTTGCTCCATTTGTCACGTCTGGTCTCGCCCAAATCCATATGCAGGAGGAAAGCGAGGCCGGCGTTCATGGCCGCCGTGAGGGTCTTCAAATCCGTGGCGCGAGGGATCTGGCCCAGTAAGCGAGGTGTGAGTTTGCCCACGCCTTCCTTGTATAGCGTCGTTTCTCCCATGACGGAGATCGGCACACCCGCGTTGGCAAAAGCTTTGGTCAAATGCCTGATCTCGCGCTTGGCGGAGTTGGCATCCGTTGGATCCGGGCCTGTGGTCGTGGGACGAATCGAACCTGCCGGATTTTCCGCCAGGTGTCTTAACACAGCATCTTCCTCAACTGCCAACGTAAGAACGCGTGTGCGGGTCTCGTGATCCAGTTGCAGCCACTGTTGTGCCAGGCTGTAGTCACGGTTCATGTAGTCCATCAGCCGTCGCACCACAGAGTAGTATTTTTTCTCACTCGAGGAATTGGGAAGCTGGTGCGGAATCGCGGCGTTGAGCTGTTCCGTAACGCCGTTGGCCAGATTGAACAGATGTTGACGCGCCATGCTGGTAATGACGCCGTTGTAGTTGGTCAAGTGGGCGTGTACGTCTTTTTGTTCGTGCAAGGGCACGCCACGTATCGGCAACTCTACCACTATGCTCGATGCGGTCATCCGCTCTTCATAGTCGGCCAGGTTGGCCTTCTTGTGTTCTTCCAGGTCTTTCTGCAGGTTATGGATAAGATCGCCGGCAAGCTGAGAGACGTTTCCATCTTTAGCCGCGTTCAGGTGCCCCAACGCGGTTTTCACAAACTCATTGCTCAGCAATTTCTGGAAAGATTGCAATTGATCGGCATTGGCCAGACGTGTATTTTCTGCGTCAGAAGGTTTGAAATCTTTGTCGGCAATGCGTTGCAGGACTTCGTCGCGCAAGGTATCCAGAGGAATTTGTCCGTTTCTCAGGTTATTCAGGAAATTCGATCTGGCATCTCTGAGGGCCGCTTTGTCGTCTTTTGCTTTGTCAATGCGCTCAAGATGATCTGCAAGTGATCGTACCTGAAGCAGCGACGCATCATGCGAGTCGGTGTTGCCGGATGCCGGCGGCCCGTCAGGATGCGCCTGGTTGAGCGTAGCCTGCAGCAGCATTAACTTGACCGCGGTCGGCGCACGTGCCGTTTTTTCCAGATCGCCCTTGAACTTTTTGGCGAGCAATTCGCTAATAGCGTCGTTGATGCTGGTTATCGTGCTGGTTTGGCCAGGATGAGCTCGAGAGAGTTCGTCCAGCCGTCGGGCGCTATTTAATACTTCTTGATGGATGCCGGTAACGCCGAGAATCTTCTCCAGCTTGGCGTACGCGTCGTTTGGAGAGCCCCCTGAGACTTTGTTGAAACTGACCAAAATGTCGGCGGCGCGATCCGCGATTTCGAGACGATCGGTTTTTCGTACCGCAGCAAGTAATGGAAAAACTTTCGCTACGATGTCCGGGATACGATGGTCAGGAAAGTCGCTCAGATCTCCTGTGTTGCTTTGCGTCTGGTTGAGTTGTATCAATGCCTGCCGCAACTTCGATTGTGTCGCACGCAAGTATTCGGCGATGGAACTCACCTCCGGATACAACGCCCCGTTTCCTTTTTCCAGATAGTTGGTCTGTGCAATGGCCGCCGAGTCGGCCGCATTAGTGAGACTGCTAGAGATATCGCGTATTGCGGCGCTGGCAATGGGATTCCCAGGATTCTGGCGCGGGTGCGATAGTCCCTCGATTTCCTCGCCGAGTTTGTACAAGTGATCCTTGAGCCTCGCGATGTCGTCTATGTCGCCTTGCCGGAAAGATTCGCCGGTCAAGACGCGTACGTAAGCCTCATGGCGCTGGCGCTCGGGGTCGCCTGCCGGGGCATTTTCCAGATCAACGTTGGCTTGATCCAGAAGCATGCGAACATTGGATTTTGACGTTTCCCGTATGGTGTTGATCAGAACATTATTTTCGGGGATCTTGAAGTTCGGCATATGCCGAGCTGGGTCAAAGGCCAGGCGGACTGCCACAGCCTGTGCTATGGCGATCATTGTCAGCAGGGCGCCATACCCTCCCAGTATTTGCTTAGCGGTGTTTCCCAACGCGTCACCGGCGTTATGAGCGGGATGCTCTGTCGCGGATTGGACAGCAAAAAACAGGGGCAACGCACCGATGATGGCACCTATCAGTGATGGCACATTCTCCAGCAACTTCATGGGCAACGTGGTGCGGTCTCGTCGGGCAATATGTTTTTGGGCATAAAGGCCGTTGCCAAGCGTACGAGTGTGCTCTGTTTCCGGAAGGTCTCGCGCGCTCATATTGTTGAGCTTTTGCGTGACATGTGCGCCAATCACAGCGGTAGCCTGCGTACCGATGGCCATAGTGCCAGCGCCAACGGCGCCACGGGCAAGCCGGCCCAGGGCACTGTTGACCAGTTCAGGATTCCGTGCCGCGAGCGCGAGTCCGCCTGCCGAATAGAATGTGAGGCCAAGCGCTGTCATCGCCAACTGATTGGCGATACGGTGATAGGGGCCGTCTTTTCCCAGCCGCAGAGAAATGTCGGCGCCTCCAAGCTTGCGAGACATCCATGGTTGTACATCGTTAAGCCCAGTCTTGCTGGCGACCGTGCCGATAACCGTAATGAGATTCTGTGTAAGCGAGGAGGCCCCCGCTTTGCCTGCCAACAGCGCGACTACGGCGGGCAGCGTGAAGTTCGTGATGCTGCCTATGAACTGGGCCGCGGCATTGGCGCCGAATATTCTCAGGCTTGGATCGACGGCATGGGCGCCTCCGGGTGCGCATTTCATGCGTATGTCCACGCTCGCCTCATGGAGCCAGTTGGCCAGGGAGTTCGCGAGATGGTCTTCTACTGCTCTTTCGCCTGGAAACGCGCGATATTGACGCTCTGCCTTCTGCAGCTCACTAAAAGCCTTTTTCGCCCGGTCGCTCAAGCCGTCGGGGGGCTTGGCCAAGTTCATGTGCTGGAGTTCAATATCTGCGCCACCATGGCCTGGCGCTCGTGGATTGGAGGCGAGCGTGGTGTTTGCGCTGGTTGCGCGCAGTGGTCTCGTACGAGATGGCAGTTCAGCTAACTGCCCCATGCGTTGTTGCGCAGGGGCAAGTTCTGGCGGCGTTTGAGAGGAAGAGGGGCGTACCTCGCGCGTTTCTCTTCCTGTGGTCGTATTGGTGACTGGCTTTTTTGGCGGGGTGTTGCTCGAAGACGCTCGCATGATGACTTCCCCTTTTCTGAGTAACGAGTGAGAACTGAGAACTTAAGTTCTATGCAATAAAACTGTCATGTCTGGTGCGAATATTGATTTTCATACACGAAGTTTTCCCTGATTCTTCCTCTATGCAATGACACGCCGCGACATGAATTGCTCGAATCAGGGATGTTCATTTCCAGCTTTGTGCAAGCGGCAAGCGTGTCAGTCAACGGTTGCGATCAAGGCACCAGCGGCCACGCTTTCGCCGATTTCGACATGACGCGTCAACGTGCCATCGCGGTGAGCGAGTACCTGCATTTCCATTTTCATGGCCTCCATCACGGCGATGAGTTCGCCTTGCTTGACCTGGGCGCCGTCCTCGGCCTTCCAGGACTGAATCGTGCCTGCCAGGGGAGCCGTCACAGATTGCGCCGAATCAGCCGAGGCGCCCAGCGCAGACGCTTCGTCGACGAGTTCGGTGCTTGACGACAGGCCACGAAGCAATCCCGGCGGCAGACCTAACGTCACATACCGACCGTCAATTTCCAGGGCCATGCGCTGCAAGCGTGTAGTGTCGGGCGCAGCAGGGCGCACAGCGGCTTGCAGGTCGTTGTTAAAGTCGGTTTCTATCCAGCGGGTGTGGATGTTGAAGCCGTGGGGCCCTCCCACGAAATCCGGATGTGCCAGGACCGCGCGATGGAATGGTACGACGGTGGCTAGGCCTTCGATACGGAACTCTTTCAGGGCGCGGCGGGCGCGTGCAATGGCTTGGTCGCGCGTTGCACCGGTCACGATGAGCTTGGCCATCAGCGAGTCGAACGTGCCTGGTATCGTTGAATCCGTGGCCACGCCGGTATCCAGGCGCACGCCGGGGCCACTAGGCGGATCAAAGCGAGTAATGCGCCCGGGAGACGGTAGAAAACCCCGGCCCACATCCTCGGCATTGATACGAAATTCGATGGCATGGCAACGAGGAGCAGGCGTGGCCGCGATGTCCAGGGGCAGGCCATCGGCAATGCGCAACTGCGCTACCACCAGGTCCAGGCCATAGGTTTCCTCCGTGACAGGGTGTTCGACCTGCAGCCGCGTATTGACTTCCAGGAAAGACACGGCGCCCGACGCGCTTAGCAAGAACTCGACCGTGCCAGCCCCGACATAACCCGCGTGCGCGCAGATGTTGCGCGCGGCGTCGTGGATCTGCTGAGACTGTGCGTCGGTGAGGAAAGGGGCAGGGGCTTCTTCCACCAGTTTTTGATTGCGTCGCTGTAACGAGCAGTCGCGTGTGCCGAGCACCACGACATTGCCGTGTTGATCGGCCAAGACCTGTGCCTCAACGTGGCGCGGCCGGTCAAGATACTGTTCGACGAAACACTCGCCCCGACCAAAGGCAGTGACGGCTTCCCGGACTGCCGAGTCGTAAAGATCCGCCACTTCCTCCATGTGCCAGGCTACCTTGAGCCCTCGGCCACCGCCACCGAAAGCCGCTTTGATCGCAATAGGCAAACCGTATTCACGCGCAAAGGCCAACACTTCCTCGGCGCCGCCAACCGGTTCGGCTGTGCCTGCGACCAGGGGCGCGCCGACTTCCATAGCGATTTTTCGAGCTTGTACTTTGTCGCCCAAGCGCTCGATCGTGTCGGGCGAGGGGCCAATCCAGACCAGTCCGGCGTCGATGACCGCGCGTGCAAAGGTCGCGTTTTCCGAGAGAAAACCATAACCCGGATGGACGGCGTCGGCACCGCTGCGGCGCGCGATAGCCAGGAGCTTGTCAATGTTCAGATAGGTGTCGGCAGGGCGCTCGCCCTGCAAACCATAGGCCTCGTCGGCCATACGTACATGCAATGCCTCGACATCGGCATCGGCATATACGGCAACGGACTGCACGCCATAGTCAGTGCAGGCGCGGATGATACGTACGGCGATTTCGCCGCGATTGGCAATCAGGACTTTCTTCATGATAGGGATACGGGTTCGGGTAGTTGCGACGAGATTTGCATGACGGGCATCTCGATCGGCACAAATTCGGAGATCGGGTTGAAACGAACGCGCGCGCCAATGGGAATCTGGCCTAGCAGATCCAGATGCCAGGGGGCTACCGATCCGATGACCGGATAGCCACCGGTCAGGGGATGATCGGTCAAGAACACCACGGGTTGGCCACTAGGCGGCACCTGGATCGAGCCTCTGCGCGTCCCCTCACTGGCAAGCTCGGCATGATTGGAGCGTTGCAGGACGTGTGCGCCGTTCAGGCGGATGCCGACACGGTTGGATTCGGGTGTGACCGTCCACGCCTGCTCGTGAAGCAACGAGACGGCCCGTTTATCACACCAGTCGGTGCGCGGGCCGAGCACGATATCAAGTATGACCTCGGTGTCCGAGCGGGGGAGGTCGGGCACAGGAGCTTCGGGCATGCCAACGATGGCTCCCTGCCGAGGTGCAGGAATGGCGATCAGGTCGCCCGCAGACAAGGGGGCCGGGCCGATGCGGGCCAGCGTATCGGTGGCCCGGCTGCCCAGCACCGGCGCCACATCAAAACCACCGCGTACAGCGAGGTAATACCGGATGCCTGCGCATGGCTGGCCCAGCGTGAGCGTATCGCCATCGTTCAGGGCAATCGCCTGGTGGCTAGGCACAGTCCAGCTTGCGGCGTTCGTGGTACGCAGTGTCAATTCGCCTTTGGCACCGGTGACGGCCACGACGCACGCACCGTGAGCACGCACCTGCAGTCCTCCGTAGACAGTTTCGATGCAGGCGTCTCCGGCCAAATTGCCCACGAGCCGATTGGCCGCGCGCAATGCCGCCCGGTCCACCGCGCCCGACATGGCCACGCCTTGACGGGCCTGTCCCGCACGACCAAGGTCCTGGAACAACGACTGGAGTCCAGGCGCCACGATCTCCAGCGCGGGCAGACTCGCTGGCTGTGCCACGGGTCTCGGCAAAACGGAGCTCGGCAGAGGTGTACGGACGGAGGCAGGACCGGCATCGACAAATCGCACGCGATAGCCGGGTTGTAGCAGGGCGGGCGTTTCACGTGAGATATCCCACATCGGCGTGTCGGTCATGCCCAGTATCTGCCAACCTCCCGGGCTGGCCTGGGGATATATACCGCTGAAGGTGCCGGCCAGCGCCACCGCGCCGGCCGGGATGCGTGTGCGCGGAGTCTGACGGCGCGGCACGTCCAACCTGGGATCTCCGCCGCTGAGGTAGGCAAAGCCCGGCGCGAAACCGGTGAATGCCACGGTGTAAATGCGGCCGGTGTGCAGACGCACGATTTCCTCGGGCGAGAGGCCCAGCATGCGCGCGACGTCCTGCAGGTCTTCGCCGTTGTAGTGCACGGGGATTTCGATGAGTTTGCCGTTGCGCGCCACCGTAGTGGTGATGTCGCGCGTGGCGACGTCGGCTCTTAATGTCCTGGCCGAAACAATTTCCGGATGAAAGACGATGAGTACGGTACGCGCAGCAGGGACGAGCTCGGTGACGCCAGGAATGGGGCGGGTTTGCAATGCATCAAACAGCGCCAGCGTTTGCTCGAGGCTGTCGAGCTCTACGAGCAGTGCATTAGTATTGACTGGTAGAAAGCGCATGGGGCCTCCTGTGCGACGTAGGCAGCTGCTGATGAGATGAGGATTCGGCGCCGGCGAATGCCTGGATGCGCACGCCAGCTTGCTCCAGGGCAAGCCGCACGGCGCGTGCCATTTCGATGGCGCCGGGGCTGTCTCCGTGTACGCAGATCGAATCGGCTTGCAGGCGTGTCAAACTGCCATCTGACGTTTCGACCACGCCATCTTCTACGAGGCGCAGCATCCGGCGAGCTACCAAGGCCGGATCATGCAGCACGGCGCCCGGTTCGCGGCGCGAAACCAGCGTGCCTTGCGGCGTATAGGCGCGGTCGGCAAAGGCCTCTGCGATGACACGCACACCACGGTCGCGCGCCTGCGCCACGAGCGGCGAACCAGCCAACCCGACCAGGTATAGCGACGGGTCGATCTCCAGTATGGCCGTGATAACGTCATTGCCTTGGCGTGAGTCGTGCGCAATGGTGTTGTACAGCGCTCCGTGGGGTTTGACGTAGGTGACTCGCGTACCGGCGGCCCTTGCCAGCCCCTGGAGCGCGCCGATCTGGTAGATGACATCGGCCACCAGGTCGGCGCTGGAGATATCCATGTTGCGGCGTCCAAAACCGGCCAGATCGGGGTAGGCCACGTGGGCCCCGACCGCCACGCCATGAGTGTGCGCCGCCTTGAGGGTTGCGAGGATGCCCGCCGCATCGCCAGCATGGAAACCGCAAGCCACGTTTGCACTGGAGACGATTCGCAGCATGGCTGTGTCATCACCCATTTTCCAGGCGCCCAGGCTTTCTCCGAGGTCGCTATTCAGGTCTATCTGTGTCATGTGCTCTCGCATCCTCAATGCAGCGATAGGAAGGAGAAGATGGGGCCGATGGACTTGTAGCCCATGAACCAGGTCAGCAGGCAGCACACTGTGCCCAACACCAGCAGGATACGGGGATAGGTGTGACCGCCCATCAAATCGCGACGCGTCCAACCGGCGATCATGAAAATGGTGAGTCCCAACGGCAGAATCAGGCCATTGAAGCCGCCGGCAAACACCAACAACGCCGCGGGCGCGGTGCCCAGCAACGCAAAGATCACCAGCGAAATTGAAATGAAAATCACCGTAGCGCGATTACGGCCGGACTCGCCTATTTTGCTGTTGAAGACGGTAATGAAGGACATGGATGTGTAGGCCGCCCCTACGATGCTCGATAGGGCGGCAGCCCATAAGATGAGCCCGAAGACACGCAGGCCGAATTCGCCGGAGGCAGCCTGGAACGCCTGGGCGGCCGGGTTGGCAGCCTGGCTGGAGAGGTCGAGAACCACACCGCTGGCGACTACGCCCAGAATGGCGAGGAACAGCACGTAGCGCATGATGCCGGTGACAAGAATGCCGTTGAAGGCGCCACGCGTGATGGCGTCGACGTGCTCAGGGCCGGTCAGGCCTTTGTCCAACAGGCGATGTGCCCCGGAATAAGTGATATAGCCGCCTACCGTGCCTCCCACGATGGTGGTGATAGTGGCGAAGTCGATATGGTCTGGCAGTACGGTCTGGCGTAGCGCCTCGCCCACGGGGGGCTGGGAGGCAAACATGACAAACACCGTCATCAGGATCATGACGATGCCCAGGACGATGAGGCTGCGGTCCATGGCCACGCCGGCTCGGCGCGACAGAAAGAGGCTGACAGCCAGCACGGCACTGATGACACCTCCCCATTTCACGTCCAGACCCAGCAGGGCGTTCAAACCCAATCCGGCGCCTGCGATGTTGCCGACGTTGAATACCAGCCCGCCGAAGATCACCAGGGCGGCCAGCAGGTAGCCACTGCCCGGAATCACTGCATTGGCAACGTCTGACGCGCGTCTGCGGGTGAGGGCCACGATGCGCCAGATATTCAGTTGAACGATGAAGTCGATCACGACAGACGCCAGGATGCCGAAAGCGAAGGCCGCGCCCATGGTGGCAGTGAATGTGGCCGTTTGCGTGATGAAACCAGGGCCAATTGCCGAGGTGGCCATCAGGAAAATTGCGCCCAGCAGCGAAGAGCGCCGCTTGTTGGCGAATTCGCGCGCGGGCGCGGCAAGCGTATCGGTGTGACTCATGATCACTCCCCTTAATGGATTGGATTGGACGATCATGTAGATCAATAGTTACATTATTGTTCTACAAAACAGGCTGAATAGTAGGTTGATACAGTTTCGATCGAATATCGGTAATTGCCCTAGGTCAGGGCAGAAATTGCGACAATGGGAACGTCCGAGACCGGGTTCCGATACACTCGGCCTACTTTCTTGCTATGTTTCGCGCGCTGCGCCAACCCTACTTATGCGCCATTCCGACGCTCATCAAAGCCTCACTGACAAAGTCACCGAGCAAATTCGTTCTCGGCTCATCAATGGCGAGTTCGTGCCAGGCCAGCGGTTATCCGAGGCGGCTTTGACTCAGGTCCTGGATGTGTCGCGCAACACACTCCGTGAAGCTTTTCGCATTCTGACCAAGGAAGGATTGCTGACCCATTTGCCCAATTGTGGTGTGTCGGTCGCCGTGCCCACCATGGCGTCCATCATCGACATCTACCGCGTCCGCCGTATCATCGAATGCCAGGCACTGGCGCAAGCGTATCCACGTCATCCTGCACGGCAACGGATACGCCAAGCCGTGGAAGAGGCGCTGCGATGCCGCGCGCAGCAAGATTGGCAAGGCGTAGGCACGGCCAACATGGCGTTTCATAAGGCGATCGTCGAGTTGGCCGACAGCGAGCGATTGAACGATATGTTCTCGCATTTGTTGGTCGAGTTGCGGCTGGTGTTTGGGCTGTTGCAAGACCCGGAGTTTCTGCATGCGCCTTATGCAGAAATGAACGAGCAGATCCTGCTGCAGACGGAGGCGGGCGAATTCCGTCAAGCCGCTGATGCGCTCAACGATTACCTTGTGCAGTCCGAACGCATCGTGTTGGCGGGCTATGCACGCCGGCTGGGTGGTAACGCCCACTGAATAAGAAAAGAAGTTCGGGTGGAAGTCACCCGCTTCGGATTACCGAGCGAAAGCGTGGCGTTGGGGACGATAAAGTGCGCAAATGAATCCCATCCGCCCAAACCAACGTCCTGGTGTATTTCCCTCTACGTCATCGCAGCCGCCCGCAGAGGGCTCGAGGAGCGGGGTGAACCCCGGCCGCACTGCGTCAGACTTCTCACCTGGGGCAGGAAGAGGGGGCAGACATGCGGCGGCGTCTCTATCCCAGAATCTGGGGCCCCGAAATGCTGCTGTGTCACGGTTAGGGGGCATGGGCAGTTCCGTCGCGGGCACTCATGCGAGCTTTCAGCCGGCGGGGCAGCTAAGCGCCAGGTCCAGTATGCAGGGGTTGACCCTCGCGAGTCCGGGCCGGTTGACTCTTTTTCCCAGGCAGCCCACGTTTTTGGGTGCCTCAACGTCAGGCGTGCCGTCTGGGCCTGATTTTCAGGCTGCGACGGTACACGCGGCTTTTCAACACCAGCCAGGCGATACAGCGGCCGACAGGGTAACGATAGGAAACCGCCAGTTCGTTTCCGCGCCGCTTTCGCCACTGCGCTTTGCCAGACGCCTGGTATCGCCTGTGGGCCAGGGGCCGCAGCGATTTGCGCTAAGTGGGCCGCCGAGTTCGGAGGCGACTCGGGCGATCCTGGCCGACAGCCAAGGCAACCGGGCCTTTGCGCAGGAAAGATTGGCGGACATCAATGCGCTGATGCTGGGCAAATTTCCGTTTACCCTCGAACTGTTGCAGCAACAAAGTGCTGCGACTGCCGAGCATCTAAGGCGCACCGATCCGCATGGTTCTGACCTGAAGTACGCAGTAGATAACTATCGCAGCTGTGGCGACCACATCTTGATGAGCGCAATCATATGCGGGCACAAAACGCTACGCGATTTTTTGCATGCGTCCATGCCGGGCCAGTACCCGACCGATGACGATGAAAAAGTACAGCAATGGTGCGAAGAATTTCTACTGCGTTATGTCAGTAGTGCCGGAGTCGAGTACACGCCGCAAGACGTCATGGCGCGGTTTGAAAATGACGATGAGCTGCAACGGGAGGCGCGCTTGCTGGATAAGTTCCTCAAAGCAGGACCTCCTATTGCCGACGCATGCGTGATGAAAGGTATCGGAGCAATTAGCGACGGTGAGACCGCCGCCATGAGTACTCGGGTCGCGGGCCGCGATTACGTCAGGGCATTTCTGTCAGGACAACCGATAATGTACGACGGGTTTCTGAGCACGGCTTTCGACCCCAAAGCGGCGGCGGATTTTGCGGGAGGAGACCCCTCCACACGCCCTGTTTACGCGATTGACTTTGCTGATAGGAGCGGGCGCTCGGAAGCTTTGCGGCGCCACGCACTGGCGGATTTAAGCAACCCCACGATCGAAGATCAAGCGGCGTCCATCATGTTGGCGATCCGTACGCGGCAGGCACGTGGCGCCGTACTTGATAGCAGCGCAGCTCCGGGTATTGCGGATGAGACGGAACTGTTGCTGGCGTCCGGGCACGTGTTGGCCCCGGTAATGGCGATTCGCTGCGAGAAGGGCTATGTGCTGCTGGCGGACGCTTATCATCGCGACTTTGTCCAATAAGATGATGGGCAGCGACGATTTCGCCTACCTGCTGCAGCGTTGCTCCGGCGCGGATCCGAGGAATGGATGGCGACCGCAGAACGGCTGACAGTTCAGAGCGTGGCCTGAAACAAGGGCGCGGCCAGGCTTACCAGCGCCTGCGCCAATTGCGCGCGCACGTTCGCACGGGTCCACATAATGCCGACCTGCCGCTCCAGCCGCGGTGCAGGCAGGGGCCAGCGCGTGATCGCCATATCGGGCGGCCCGCCGACATTCCAGTCGGGCAATATGGAAATACCCAGCCCCTCGGCCACGAGCCTGCCTATCGATTCAATGCCGTCGAGTTCAAAACGCACACGTGGGCGTACGCCGTGGTGCCGCAGATAATCATCGGCCAGTTTGCCGCCGACGACTTGGCGGTCGTATCGAATGAAAGGCTCGGCCGCCAGCGTCTTGATCGGATCTCGCACACGCATCTCTGCAGGCGTCACCAAGGTCAAAGGCTCATTACGCAGTCCGTGCCAGGCACAACTTTTGGGCAGATCGAACAAGGGGTGCACCATGACGGCCGCGTCCAGATGGCCATCGAGCACCCGTCGATACAGCACCGTGGTGGGCGCAGGTTCGATATAGATCTCAATGTGAGGATGGGCCTGCACCCACTGCTTGAGCACGCCGGGCAGGATGTGCGTCAAGCCCGTCGGCGTGGCTCCCAGACGTAACGGGCCCGCCGGCAAATTGGTTTCCGAGGCGGCAGAGCGCAGATCCCGGACTTCGCTCAATACCGTATGCGCGCGCTGCAGGATGCGGTTGCCGGCCAGCGTGGGCTTGACCGTACGTCCGGCGCGTACGATCAATTGACTGCCTACGTCGGCCTCCAGCGCCTTGATCCGCTGTGCGACCGATGCTGGCGTCAGATCCAGCCGGCGGGCGGCACCGGCGATCGATCCGGTTTCCACCACATAAATGAAGCTCTGCAGGAATCGTGTGTCCATGGGCGCCAGACGCTATCGCAGCGACTAAAAAGATGGATTTTATAACTTCACAAAATGCCAGAACATTATTTTTCTTTTTCTTTCACCGGTCCAGAATACATCCATACACTTTCTTCTGTATGCCCACTCTGAGGAGCCCCACGTGCCCAAGATTCTTTCCGTCGACGTTTGCGCCGCCGCCGTCCCGCTGGACAAAGTCACTTCGTTTTCCACCCGTACCGTCAGCACGCGCTATTACGGCCTGGTCAAAGTGCGTTCGACAGACGGTGTCGAGGGCATCGGATTCTGCTATGTCGGCAGCGCCGCGGGCGAGTTGTTCGTCAACGCCGTCGAGCAACTGCTCGCGCCGGTTCTGATCGGCCAGGACTCCCACGCGGTCGAACGCCTGTGGCAGAACATGTACCAGGAATCCCTGCTGCAGGGGCGTGCCGGCACCGTGATGCGTGCCATCAGTGCGTTGGATACGGCACTATGGGATTTGAACGCGCGCACTGCGCAATTGCCGCTGCATCGATTCCTGGGCGCATACGAGTTGGACTCGGTGCCGGCCTATGCCAGCGGCGGTTATTACCTCGACGGCAAGACCCCGCAAATGCTGGGCGAGGAAATGGCCAGCTATGTGGCCAAGGGCTTTAACGCCGTGAAAATGAAATCCGGCCGTCTATCGCCTGCCGAAGAAGAAGCCCGCTTGCGCGCCGCGCGCGAGGCAGTGGGGCCGGATGTCGAAATCATGATGGACATGAACAATGCCTGGGTAGATACCACGCAGGCGATGCAGTACGTGCGCCGTTTCGAACAATACAACCCGTATTTCATCGAGGAGCCGTTTTCGCCCGACGACGTAGACAGCCATGCAAAACTGGCCACGCTCACCAACATCCCCGTGGCGACGGCCGAGATCGGCTATGGCCGTTGGTATCACAAGGAATTGCTGGACAAGAACGCCGCGGCGATCTTGCAGCATGATGCGGCCGTCTGCGGCGGCATTACCGAATGGCGGCGCATCTCGGCGACGGCCGCGAGCTACGGCGTCATCGTATGCCCCCATTGGTTCCACGATCTGCATGCCCCGCTGGTCGCCGCCACACCCAACGCGCGGTACGTCGAGTTTTTCTGGGACGATCAGGTGCTGAATTTCCGCAAATTGGTGGATCGTCAGCTCGAACACAAAAATGGCCGGGTACTGTTGCGGCAAGACCCGGGTCTGGGCTTTGATTTCGATGAGTCCATGGTCGAGCGCTATGGGCAATGGCGCACCGTGCGTTGACGCGTTCACAACTGACTTTCCGATGGAGCCCGCTCGATCATGCCTGCATTGATTCCTGATACGCCGCGTTTGCGTGGCGTGCTTTCTCCCGTACTGACACCGTTCAATCCTGATTACACACCGTCGGCGCCGCGCTTTGTGGCGCATTGCAGGAACCTGCTGGAGCAGGGCGTGGGTCTGGCGATATTCGGCACCAACTCGGAGGCAAACTCGCTAAGCGTTGCCGAAAAACGAGCGTTGCTTGATGCCTTGTTAGAAGCAGGGTTGCCCGCCGGCCGCATGATGCCTGGCACCGGCGCATGCGCGTTACCCGACGCGATCGAGCTGACTCGGCATGCGGTCTCAGCGGGATGTGCCGGGGTACTGATGCTGCCGCCGTTCTACTACAAAGGCGTCAGCGACGAAGGACTATATCGAGCCTTCGCACAGGTGATCGATGAAGTCGCCGACGAGAACCTGCGCGTGTATCTGTATCACATCCCGCCCGTCGCGCAGGTCGGTATCAGTATGGGGTTGATCGAGCGCTTGCTGAAGGCCTATCCCAAGAATATCGCCGGCATCAAAGACAGTTCCGGCGACTGGAGCAACACCGAAGCCATGCTCAAGACGTTCCAACCGCAAGGATTCGACGTGTTTGCAGGCAGCGAGACATTCCTGCTGCGTACGCTGCGAGGCGGCGGTGTCGGTTGCATCACCGCCACGGGCAACGTCAATCCGGGCCCCATCGCCGAGCTGTATCGAGAATGGCAAAGCGACAACGCCGACGCGTTGCAGGCCGGCCTGGATGCCGTCCGTAATGTGTTCCAGAAATTCCCCATGATCCCCGCGATGAAGGCCGCCATTGCGCAACGAGCGGGTGACGAGGGTTGGGCCACGGTCAGACCGCCGCTCGTCGAGTTGACGGCCGCGCAACGCGTGTCGCTAGAGGACGGCCTGGCGTCTGTGAATTTTGAAATCCCGGGCGTGCAGACACTGGCATTACCCAAGTAGCGCATCTATCAGAAAAGCAATATGTCTACGCATCACCCCTGAGGCCGGAGGACGACGCCGGCATCCTGAACACCAACCCGGAACGAGATCCGGGAGGAGACACCCATGAATCGCAGAACCTTCGTGGCCGCCGGGCTGACCGGCGTTGCCAGTGCAGTCGCATGTGCATTCGGTATCACCCCGCGTTCCGTCCGAGCCTCGGTAGACACCTGGCCCAGTAAACAGATCAACTACGTGATTGCTTTCGCGCCCGGCAGCAACAGCGATGTGCTGGGCCGCATCATGGCGCAAAAACTGGGCGAAGCGCTCAAGGACAATGTCGTGGTGGAAAATCGCGCCGGCGCGACCGGAATGATCGGGTCGGCCTATGTAGCCAAGGCACCGCCTGATGGCTATACATTATTGGGCGCCAGCATTGCGACCCATGCGATCAACCCCAGCTTGTTCAAGGACATGCAATACGATCCCGTTGCATCGTTTCAGCCGATCACGATCATCGGCATGAATGCGAATACGTTGGTCGTATCCAACGAAAGCCGATTCAAATCGGTCCAGGACATCATCGACGCCGCGCGCGAAAAACCCGGCACGATCTCGTATGCGTCTTCCGGGATCGGTACGACACAACATCTGTCGGGTGTCTTGCTGGAGCAGATAGCGGGCATCAAGCTGGTGCACGCGCCATATTCGGGGCGCTCGGCCATCCCGGACGTGATCGGGCAACAGGTCGACTTCATGTTCGAGGGACCGACGGTCGTACCGCAGGTCAAAGGCGGGCGCCTGCGCGCGTTGGCCGTGACCTCGCCGCAGCGCCTGAAAAGCCTGCCCGAGGTGCCCACGATGCAAGAGGCGGGCGTCAAAGACTACGAGGTACAAGCCTGGCAAGCGATCTTTGCGCCGGCCGGCACGCCGCGGCCCATCGTGGACAAGCTGTATCAAGCACTCGCGCAGATCATCCATTCACCCGATATGCAGGCGCGCCTGGAGGGAATGGGCGTCATACCGTCTGCGATGTCACCAGATGATTTCGCGGTTTTCCAGAAAAAGGAAATCGCGAAATGGGGCGATCTGGTGAAGTCCACCGGGACGAAGGTGGAATAGCGACAGCGTTGATGCTGCACGATACGTCGCCCGCTGATGTCCCATTGGCTGGGCAGGTCAGCGGGCGGACGATGATTTGTCGATGCGCGCCAGATCGAGGGCTTTAGGCTTTCAGCGCTGCAGCAACAGCATCCTGCAGTGAGCCCGTGGGCCGGCCGATCAGTTTCGAGAGTTGCCTGCCATCGTCGTATAGCGCGCCGTGAGACACCCCCACATCCCAAGACGCGATGGCGGCCGCGAGTCCGTCGGGCAGACCCGCGCCCTTGAGCGCGGCAGCGTAGTCCGCTTCCGGGATGTCCCGATAGGGAATGTCCTTGCCTGTCTGCCTGGAGACCTCCGCGGCCAGTTGGGTCAATGTGTACGACGTGTCGCCCGCGAGCTCATACACTTTCCCATCATGCTCCGCACCCGTCAGCACTGCCACGGCGGCATCCGCGTAGTCAACTCTGGGCGCGGACGAGATTTTGCCGTCCTTTGCGCTGCCAAAAAGCGCGCCGTGGGCGAGGGCAGGGGGAATAGCACCAGTGTAATTTTCGGTGTACCAGCCGTTGCGCAGGATGGTGTACACCAGACCAGATTGCTTCAAGAGCGCTTCGGTCTGGGCATGCTCTGGCGCGAGGCTCAATGGTGATGTATCGGCGCGCAAAAGGCTGGTATAGACGATCCGCCTCACGCCCGATTGTTTGGCTGCGTCAATGACATTGGCGTGTTGTGCTGTGCGATGCCCGATATCGTTGCCCGAGATCAGCAGCAGGGTGTCTATCCCGTGCAACGCGGCCTCCAGTGTGGCGGGCTGCGTATAGTCGGCGGCGCGGACCGTGATGCCCAAATCGGCGGCTTTTTCGGGGCTGCGCACCAAACCTACGATATCTCCAGGATTGATTTTTTCTTTCAGCTTCTGAACAACGAGACGGCCTAGCTGGCCTGTAGCGCCAGTGATTGCGATGGTCATGGTGCGACTCCAAGAGATGTGCGGTGAACACACTATAGGGGCAATACTTATTTTTAGTAAGTACGTACAAAAATGTTAGTTAAGGGACTACACTCATTGTGTTGTTGTGAGCTCATCACCTGAATGTCTAAGCCCCGTTCCTCCAAATCCCCCGTTGCGGAATCGCTTTCGGCCAAACTGCGTCGCGGCGACGTGATGGCCGCGGGCTGTCCATCGCGCCCGATTCTCAAGCATCTGACGAGCCGCTGGGGCGTACTCGTATTGATTGCTCTCCAATCGGGGACCCTGCGATTCAGCGATCTGCGCCGCCAGATCGGCGGCGTGAGCGAGCGCATGCTGGCCCAGACACTGCAATGGCTCGAAGCCGACGGAATGGTGAATCGGCGCGCTTTCAATACCGTGCCTCCCCATGTGGAGTATTCATTGACGCCGATCGGCGTCGAGGCGGCGGAAAAAGTGCGAGACTTGGTGGACTGGCTGGAGCTCAGCCTGCCACGGATCCTCGATAAGGCCTCTTCGGTAGATTGAATGCAACGCGAGCGACAGCGGCGCCATGTTGGTTCTTTGTTTGTTCCTGGGTAAGTGTTTCGGCCCCTGCCGGTTTTGCACCCGATACCATCTGGAAGTAACCTAAACAACGATTTCATCGTCTCAAGTCTTTTCCATGTCCACTATCAAAAACTCCCAGATCTCAGACCTCAATGCCTTTGACGCCGAATTGCGAACGCTGCGGCATCATATTCACCAGCATCCGGAACTGGCTTTCAACGAGCAGGCGACGGCATCACTGGTGGCGGAAAAACTGAAAGAATGGGGTTACGAGGTCACCACGGGCGTGGGCAAAACCGGCGTAGTGGGATCCTTGCGATCGGGTTCCAGCACTCGCAGTATCGGTATCCGCGCCGACATGGACGCCTTGCCTATCCTCGAGGAAACTGGCCTCCCGTACGCCAGTCAACACAACGGCGTCATGCATGCCTGTGGTCACGATGGCCATACGACCATGCTGCTGGGCGCAGCGAAACATCTTGCGCAGACCCGCCGTTTCGACGGCACCGTGCATCTCATTTTCCAGCCGGCAGAAGAGCGTGGTTTTGACAGCGGCGCAACCGCTATGCTCGACGATGGTCTGTTTGAGCGCTTCCCTTGCGACTATGTTTTTGCGATTCATAATCACCCGGGTATGCCGCAGGGGCAGATGCTGTTTCGCGAAGGCCCCTTCATGGCAGCCGGCGACCGGGTATTCATCAAGGTAAAGGGAGTAGGGGGACACGCTGCCCGGCCGCACCAAGCGGCAGATCCTTTGGTCGCCGCGGCGCACATTGTGGTCGCATTGCAGACCGTTGTTTCCCGCAATGTCGATCCCGACGAGGCGGCAGTCGTCACCGTGGGCCGGCTGCAAGCCGGCCAGGCGCTCAATGTCATTCCGGACTCGGCCGAAATAGGCATCAGCGTCCGGTCATTCAGTACGGACGTGCGTGCGCTACTGAAGAAACGCATCATCGAGATCGTGCAATCTACGGCCATCGCGCAAGGCGTCACGGCGGACATCGATTATGTCGAAGGCTACCCGGTATTAGTGAATGATGCCGCTGCGAACGATCTCGCGATCGAGGTGGCACGTATGGTGTTGCCCGCTGACCAGGTCGTGCCTCAAACCAAGCGATTGATGGGCAGCGAGGATTTCGCCTACATGCTGCAGCGTTGTCCTGGTGCGCTTGTGCGGCTGGGTAACGGCCCTGCGACTGACGGCCGCGGCTTGCATAACCCGAAATACGATTTCAACGACAACAACTTGGTCATCGGTGCGGCGTATTGGAGCCGTCTGGTGGAAACCTATTTGCGAATCGATGCTGACGCGACGTGATGGCGTATCGGCGAAAGCGCGACTCGTCGGATAGACGCAGAGCTTGAGGTTTACCGGACAGGTCTACGTTAGCGACTAACGTAGACCGCGCGGATTCGCGCACACGAGACGCGGAGCTATCGTTCAACGGAATCGCAGGTTCTCGCGCGTCAATTGCGACACTGACGTGCAGCCCATGAGCTTCATATCGCGCTCGAGCTCGGTGCGCAGTTGACCCAGCGCACGCTCGACTCCCGGTTGCCCGGCCGCTGCGAGAGGGTAGAGATAGAATCTGCCAATACCCACGGCCTTGGCGCCTAACGACAACGCCTTCAGCACGTGCGTACCGCGCTGTATGCCGCCGTCCATCATCACGTCGATCCGGTCGCCGACTGCATCGACAATCTCGGCCAGCTGATCAAAGCCCGAACGTGATCCATCCAATTGACGTCCACCGTGGTTGGACAGAATGATGCCCGTGCAGCCGATGTCCACCGCACGCTTGGCGTCCTCGACGGACATGACGCCCTTCAGGCAAAACTGACCGCCCCAGAGCTTCACCATCTGGGCCACGTCATCCCAGGTCATCGCCGGGTCCAGCATTTCGGTGAAATATCGCCCGATAGACATCGCGCCGCCGCTCATGTCCACATGCTCGTCGAGCTGAGGCAGCCGAAAACGCTCGTGCGTCAGGTAGTTCAGTGCCCAGGCCGGCTTCACAGCGAACTGCGTCAAACCAGCCAGGTTCAACTTGAATGGAATCGAAAAACCCGTGCGCAAATCACGTTCGCGGTTGCCGCCCGTGATGCTATCGACCGTCAACATCATGACGTTGACGCCCGCGTCCTTCGCTCGCTGCATCATCGCCTGATTCAGGCCACGGTCTTTATGAAAGTAAAACTGGTAGACCTGCGGGCCGCTATAGCTTTTGCGTATCTGCTCCAGGCTGACCGTACCCAGCGAGGACACGCCAAACATCGTGCCGAATTTCGACGCTGCGGCCGCGACCGCGTTTTCCCCATCGTGGTGAAACAGGCGCTGCAGCGCAGTAGGGGAGCAATACACCGGCATTGCCAGTTTCTGTCCCATCACCGTGACCGAGAGGTCTACGTCCGTTACGCCGCGCAACACATTGGGCACGAGATCGCATTGCTCGAAGCTCGCTGCATTGCGCCGCAATGTGACTTCGTCGTCCGCCGCGCCATCGATGTAATTGAAAATCGGCCCAGGCAGACGACGTTTTGCAAGCTCACGAAAATCGTGAAAATTGTGGCAATTTTGCAGGCGCATGGCGTTTGAGGTCTCCTCTCGATGGGGTTATTTTTGAATCAGGATAGAGAGAGTCCTATCCTCAGACGGCGCCCTTGCGTATCCGGCCCAGGAACCGGTCAATCCGCCCGATTGCCTCGGTCAGGTCGTCGGCGTTCGGCAGGAACACCATCCGGAAATGGTCATGGTTGGCCCAATTAAAGCCGGTGCCTTGGACCACTAAGACACGTTCCTCGTCCAACAGGCTATACGCAAATTGCTGATCGTCTTGTATCGGGTAAACCGCCGGATCCAGCCGCGGGAACAGATACAGCGCGCCTTTGGGCTTCATCACGCTGACACCGGGAATCTGGGTGAGCAGATCATAGGCCAAATCGCGTTGCCGGCGCAGTCTGCCGGAGGGACCGACCAGTTCATTGATGCTCTGGTATCCGCCCAGCGCCGTCTGAATGGCGAGTTGGCCCGGGGTGTTCGAACACAGGCGCAACGAGGCCAGCATATTCAGCCCCTCGATATAGCCTTGCGCCGGCCGTTTGTCCCCCGAGACCACCATCCAGCCCGCACGGTACCCGCAGGAACGATAGTTCTTGGACAGGCCGTTGAAGGTCAAAATCAACACGTCGTCCGCCAGCGACGCCATGCTGACGTGGGCCAGATCGTCGTAAATCGTCTTGTCGTAGATCTCGTCCGACAGGATGACGAGATTGTGTTCGCGCGCCACCTGGATGATGTCCAGCAGTACCTCGCGGGAATACAGCGCCCCGGTGGGATTGTTGGGGTTGATCACGACGATGCCGCGGGTGCGAGGCGTGATCTTGGCGCGAATGTCAGCGATATCGGGCATCCAATCCGAACTCTCGTCGCACAGATAATGCACCGGGCGCCCTCCGGACAGACCCGTCACCGCCGTGTACAACGGAAAATCCGGGGATGGGATGAGCAGTTCATCGCCATCGTTCAACAGCGCATTGATGCTCATCGAGATCAGTTCCGATGCGCCATTACCCAGATAAACGTCATTGACGTCGACGCCGTGCACGCCCTTGCTCTGCATATAGTGCACGACTGCCTTGCGCGGCGCGAACAATCCCTTGCTATCGGTATAGCCGGCGAAATCGGCCACGTTGCGGATGATGTCTTGAATGATTTCGTCCGGGGGTTGTATCCCGAACGCGGCGACATTACCGATATTCAGCTTGATAATACGTTGCCCGGCTTCTTCCATTTCCCGGGCGCGATCCAGGACCGGACCGCGTATGTCGTACGCAACATTGTTCAGCTTGACGGATTTATCGATGGTTTTCACGCGCAAATTTCCAGAGAGAGGCTCGCGCGCAATAATAAACCATCGCCTGGCAGGGTTCGTCTCCGTCTTACCTCCGGTACGCGACGAACTTCAGCCACGGAGCCGCGTGGAAAACGCCCATCAGCAAATACATCAGGCCCATTCCGCTGATAGGCGAGGCAGGATCGCCGCCCAGGCAGGTCATCGGCTGTGCGTCGCCGCCCAGCAGAAACGTCAGCGCCGCCATGGCTGCGAAGGTCGGGGCAGCGGCCAGGTGTAACCAACGGGCCATCCGCAGGGCGGCCCCACGCGCCTCCAGTGCAGGAGGCGCATCCGGCCATTCGCTTTGACTGAGCGGGCTCATGTTCTTGCCTCACTGGTGAGATCGGCGTGGCAACACGCCGATTTGGCGGTATCGAGCAGCTCCCCGACCGTGCCGGCGGACGCCGCGGTTTGCGCCGGCTCCGTTTGATAGCGATCGTGGTGGCGCACCCACTCCATCTTGTTCTCCACCTCTCGTTCATCGCGTCCCTTGGGCGTGATATCCAGCAGGTTATACGTGCCCATCATGATCTCTACGCCACGCGTATAGCAGGAGTACGTATGGAAAACTTCGCCTGCGTCGCTTTTCAGAAAGACACTGATTCCCGGCCATTCCTCGTACGCATAGGGCCAATCGCCATAGTTGTACTGCAGCGTTCCCCGCGCGACGTCTTCCGGCGGGAAGCTCACGCCGAAATCGTAATTGAACTGGCTGCCATGGGATGAGACCCAGTTAAATTTCCATCCCATCCGTCGACGAAAACGCTCGATATCCGCCAGCGGGGCGCGCGAAATCGCGATAAACGTCACATCACGCTGCGCCAGATGGGTCGTCATCCCGTCGGTATGGTCGGCCATGTAGGAACAACTCTGGCAGCCTTGTTCCCATCCGGGCGCGAACATAAAGTGTTGGACAATCAACTGATGACGGCCGTCAAATAGATCGATCAGCCTGCGGGGGCCTTTATTGGTATTGAACACGTACTCTTTCTCGACACGAACCCAGGGCAGGGCACGGCGCTCTGCCGCCAACTGATCGCGTAACCGCGTCAGTTCTTTTTCGCGCCGCAGCAAGGCTTTACGTTCGGCAATCCAGTCCTCTCGGGAAACGATGCGGTGATCGCCTGCGTTGACTTTGGCACTGTCGGTCTGGGGGACTGTGGTCTCGTTCATGGCTTGATTCCTCGTTGGCTAATTGACAAACTGCGCTGCATCATCGACCTGTCAGGGCAGGGGTGGATACCATGGTCGCACCAGGCCTCGACATCATGGGAGTGACAAATGTGACGGGAATCCAATGGACGCTTTGATTCGGGCGGCGGCGCAAGCCCTGGCCAGGGGCGATGTCCTTGACGCCCTGAACCACGTCGCGCTACGTGAAGAGCCGGCAGCGCTGGCGCTGCGTGGCATCGCCATGGCGCAGTTGGGTGATTTCAGCCGCGCAAAGGCGCTGCTCAAGCGTGCCGCGAAGGCATTCGGCCAGACAGACCAGGTCGCCCGTGCACGCTGCATCGTCGCCGAGGCCGAGATCGCCCTGGTCTCACGCAACCTGAACTGGCCCGTCCCAGCCCTGGATGCTGCGTATACGGTGCTGCAAACGTCTGGCGATCTCATGAACGCCGCCCATGCGCGCAATCTGGCGGCCCGCCGGCTGTTATTGACCGGCAGGGTGGACGAGGCGGCGCAGGCCCTTTCCAATGTGGATCCCGGCAGGTTGGCGCCCGCGTTGCGAGCGGCAGTGGAGCTGACGCTAGCAGGCATCGCCGTCCGCCGCCTGGACACGGCTGCCGCGCGCTCGGCGTTTATCCAGGCCGCCGACGCCGCGCGGCAGGCAGATATTCCTGCGTTGACAGCAGAGGTCCAGCAGGCAGCAGGTATTCTCGACCAGCCGGTTGCATGCGCTATCACCTGCGGCGTAAAGCGTCTCGTCTTGCTCGATGAGGTCGAGTCGTTACTGACATCCGGGGCGCTCGTCATCGACGCATGCCGCGGCCTGGTACGCGGCCCCAACGCGATCGTGCGGCTGGCGAAGCGGCCGGTCTTGTTCACCTTGGCCCGCTGCCTGGGCGAAGCCTCGCCGGGCGACGTTGCCCGAGAAACTCTGCTGCTGCGGGCGTTTCGGGCCAAACACATTGACGAATCGCATCGGGCGCGCCTACGCGTGGAAATAGGGCGTCTGCGCGTGGCGCTGGAGGGGATAGCCAAACTTGGGGCGACCAAACGCGGCTTCGTGCTGACGCCTTGCGATGAGCAGCCCGTTGTGGTGTTGGTGCCCCTTGTTGACGAACGAAACACGGCGATTCTGGCGCTGCTCGCCGACGGCGAGGCGTGGTCGAGTTCGGCTCTGGCCATCGCGCTCGGCATGAGCGCGCGCACCGTTCAACGGGCGCTGGAACCGCTGTGCGCAGCAGGCAAAGTGCAGGCCTACGGTGCTGGGAGGGCACGTCGCTGGACGGTTGCTTCGGTGCCAGGATTCCCGACAGCCTTGTTACTCCCGGACTTGTTACACGATAAGTAGACTATCTTGGTCAGAACCTAATCAACCAGCGTGCCTCATGTGGCAGTTGCTACTTGAGCGGGCGGAACCCGGAGCAACAGATGAAACATTCCAAAGCCGAAATTATCCGCGAATACGGCCCATTCGAGGGCGCAGGCGAAGTCCATGGCGTGACCTACGATGGGCAACTCGTCTGGTTCGCCTCGGGAGACAAACTCAACGCATTCGATCCCGACACAGGCGCGATGGTGCGCCAGATTGATGTCCAGGGCGATGCCGGAACGGCGTTCGACGGCAAGCACCTCTTTCAGATCACCGGCGAACACATCCGGAAAATCGACGTGGCGACCGGCCGCGTACTCACCACGATCCCGGCACCCGGGGATTCAGGCAATAACTCCGGGCTGGCCTGGGCAGAGGGCACGCTCTGGGTTGGCCAGTATCGTGACCGGAAAATCTATCAGATTGATCCGGATACCGGGAAAATCCTGCGAACCATTGAATCCAATCGTGTCGTGACCGGCGTGACGTGGATGCACGGCCAGCTCTGGCACGGGACGTGGGAAGGCGAAGAAAGCGACCTGAGAAGGATCGACCCGGAAACAGGTGAGATCATCGAAACGATAGAGATGCCGGTCGGCACCGGTGTATCGGGTTTAGAGGCAGGCAGCGACGGCCGCTTCTTTTGCGGCGGTGGCGGCAGCGGCAAGCTGCGCGTCGTTCATCGCCCGAAATGATCGGCGGGGTCGGGACGCGCTATACGTACAGGGCGCCGAACCAATGTAGAGACTCATCAACATTATCCCGTTTGCTCGAATAATGTTTTTGTTTTTGACTAGTTTATCCGCAATTGACGGCCTTATATAGTGGCTCCACCTGCCATTACTTTAAGGAATTTGTCAGATGAGCACCCGCGACGTTGTTATTCCGGCCGAACGCCACGCCCTGTACGAACTACACCGATATTCCCCCGCAATCCGAGCCAATGGCCTGTTGTTCGTGTCTGGCCAGGTCGGTAGCCGGCTCGATGGCTCTCCCGAGCCGGATCTTGATGACCAGATTCGTCTGGCGTTCAAAAATCTCAATGCCATTCTCGCCGAGGCCGGATGCACTTTCGACGATGTGATCGATGTGACGGTGTTCATGGTGGACCCGCAGACGCATTTCGAACGGGCCTGGGCTGTGGTCGCGGAGTTCTGGGGCAAAGCGCCATATCCGACTGCGACGGCTGTCGGCGTTACCTGGTTGGCCGGTTTTCAGTTCGAAATCAAAGTGATCGCCAAGCTGCCTGAGGCTGCAGCGGCCTGAACGCGCGCGCACCCGCCAGCAGTCGGTGGGTGCAAAAACCGTGCGTCACGTTGCCAGGCCAATACGCGACATCGTTGCGTTGAACTCTCGAAGGCCGAAGCTCAGCCGCGATCCATTGTTTCCATACACACAACTCTGAAGTGTCAGGCGGATGGCTTCTGCTCGTGCGCAAGTCTGACTAATCTTCGTGAACGCAGTCCGGGAAGTAAACAGCCTGGGCTGATACCCAAGTTTTTCCCATCATTCACGAGGAGTATCACCATGAAAATCGCACTGACCGGCTTGATCGTTTTTTCCGCCTTGATCGGCACCGCCAACGCTGACGGTGGCAATAGCGAGCCACTGACCCAGCTCGCGGCAAACGAGGCGAGCTTCGGCGAAGCGCCGTCCCCGTTGCCTGAACCCATTGTCAACACCAAGACCCGCGCAGACGTTCGCGCCGAATTGGCAGCCGCTCGTGCCGCTGGCCAGATCAGCGATGGCGAAGCCCCATATCCGGTGCCCGCAGCGATCGCCAGCAACAAGAGCCGTGCCGAAGTCCGCAGCGAATTGGCCGACGCCAAGGCGCAAGGGCTGATCACGTACGGCGAACAGGAATACCCCGTTGCACAACACGGTTGATGGATGTTTTGTGTAGAAAGCCTATGCAGTCTGATCGATATATGGGGCACGGATCCCGGTGGATCCTCCCATGCCGCCAGCCCTGAGTCGATCAATTAATAAACGAAGCAACACACGCAGCGCAGCCTCCACGCCGGCCACAGGTAATGCCGTTATCGCTTTGCCTGCGCCTCGGGGTTTTGTGCACGCGCTAGAAAATGCCGGACAAGGGCAGGGGAGTTGTGCTCCAGCCACTGCGCCATGGCGCGTTCTTCCAGCAGGATCCTTTCGCAGATTTCGGCGGTTTCCACATCGCCCACGAACGCGGCAGCTTCTTTCAGCTGGCTATACGCAGCGATTTCAAGGTTTTCAAAAGCAAAGCTGAACAGACTGCCTTTCACTACTTCATCGGACGCAAAGACGCCGGAGAATCCCTGAAAAGTCGCCATCGCCTTGGCGGTCAGGTCCTTGAGCATCGAGGTATCGCCGCCGCGCCGCTCGATGCAACTGCGCACCAGACGCTGTTGTTCGCGCGTTTCTTCGATGTGGCGTTGAATACGTTGATGCAGGTCAGGGTAGTTTTCGATACGCGAGGCCATGCTCTTGAGCATCGTTTCGGCCTGTTCTTCCATGGCGTGCGCATCCCTCAGCCAGTCCATGAGGTGCTCGCTTGCCTTTGAGTCATTTCGTTCCATAGCAATCTCCAGATCAGGCCATCATGAATGTGGTCTGCGCAAGCTCCTCAGCATCCGGCGTTCCCGAGCAGACACGAATTCTGACGTTTCAAGCGCGGCGTAAATCGGTGGTGTATCTGCGCTGATGCACTGCCTGAAGCATGTTTGGGTATGGCGCTTGCGATCAAACAGGGTTTCAAGAGTCCGTCGTCAACAGGAGCATTCAATGAGCCCTCATCAACCCGAAGGTCAAACCGAACATCTAGGTGAAAAATTGCAGGAGCTTCGTCGGAAAAAGCCATTGGAAAAGCCCAACACCGACCCCTATAGCGACTCCGGCTATCCTGCTGGTGGCGAGCGCACTCGGTCCGGCAGAGACGCCTATGAAAAACCGACGCGCGGAAAAGACGACTAACTGAAACACGGTGGCAAAAAAGACTGCGCTATAGTCTTTTACATGCCGGCTGGCGCCGACTCATTGCCAGTTGATGGATAGTGAAGCACAACGTCAAAAGGGTGTCGTCATGTCTCACCGCATCATCGCAGCCAGCACTCTATGCGCGGCTGTCTCTGTCTTCATCGCCATGCCCCAGGCGCTCGCTCATCACGGCTGGTCATGGGCCGACGCCGAGCAAATCAAGCTTACTGGCACGGTCAAGCAAGTGCAGGTCGCGCCGCCGCATCCTTGGCTGGATGTCGAAACTCAGGATGGTCTATGGCGCGTAGAGCTGGGCAATCCCAACCAGACCAGCCGCGCCGGATTTGATGAATCATCCGCCAAACCGGGCGATACGATTACCGCAACGGGCAACCGCGCGCAGGACCATGCGGAAAAACGCATGAAGGCCGTGCAAATCACCGTAGGCGGCAAAACCTACGATATCTATCCGGACCGCATTAAAAAATAATGCTGGACTGGATAGCTGGCTGGCCTCTGGCCGGTATGCTGCGGCGTTCCGGCACCGCTTATTTGCTGGTCAACGCGGGGCATATCGCGTCGATTGGCCTGCTGTTTGGCGCTATCGCGGCGCTGGACTTGCGCTTGTTAGGAGCCGCACGTACCTTGCCACTGGCTACGGCAGGACCTTATCTGTCGCGCTTGGCAGCTGCGGGACTCATAGCAGCGCTGTTAACAGGAGTGTGCCTGTTCGCCGTCAATCCTCAGGACTATCTGGATAATTCCGCGTTTCTCGCCAAACTGGGATTGCTGGCCTTGGGGATCCTGAATGCTCTGTGGCTGCATTATGGGGGCCCATGGAGCCGGGCCTTGCAAAGCGAGTCGACACCAGCCAGAGTGAAACTGCACGCGGCTGTGTCGCTGTTTCTCTGGTTGGGCGCCATCATTGCGGGACGTTGGATTGGTTTTTTGTAGTTCGCTGGGTAATTAACCACGACCCATACGAAAACCAGTCGAAAGGGACATGGCGGCGATTTTCATCCGGTCGAGACGAGGTCTGCTTGATACCCATCCAATAACCGCATAATGTATATTATGTAAAGTAATGGATTTGGGGAACTTTGCGTAAATCAGTATCCACTTTCCGCAAAGCCCTCTTTCTTCAACTTTAGACTCCAAACGGTCTCTGCTGCTGTCACGCCCTTTGATGGTGACGTCGGGACTGCCGGTTCTGGTCAGCTCGATGTTGGCGTCCTTCGAACGATTGAGGTCGCGGGGACAACCAGCACGACATAGCGGCCCCACTCTACCGAACGATCCGAGCAATTCCCGTCACCTCAATATTCATCTCCGGGACCACCAGGCCCGCAACTATAACGGTCGCCCGGTTAGGATAAGGCGGCCGAAAATACAGCCTGTAGATCTCATCTACGACTGCTACGTCGGCTCGGTCTGTCAGGAATATCTGCAGCTGAACATAGTCGTCCATGCTGCCGCCTGCCGCCTTGGCAGCTGACTGAAAATGTTGAAACGTTAAATGAGCCTGGTCGGCTGTTGATCCTTGTAAAATGCGGCCATCAGCCAGTACCGGACCGTGGGTGGTGAACAGGAACTCTCCCGAAGATATTGCCCAGGCGAAGGGCTGAGAGGGTTCAGGCAACCCCATGTCTATCTGATTCTTCAATGAATGCCATCCTTTATCGAAAGAGCCATCTCACAGGCGCGGATTAATGGTCGGCGCCAGCCTCCAGTTGCGTGCGAACCTGCCACAGTTCTGGGAAAAGCACGATATCCAGCCCTCTTCGCAGATAGGAAACTCCGTCCGTGCCGCCGGTTCCCCGCTTCATACCTATAACGCGTTCGACGGTGCTGACGTGATTAACGCGCCATCGGCGGAACTGGTCCTCGAAATCAATCAACTGCTCTGCGAGCAAATAGAGCTGCCAATAGCTGTCGGGTGCGTCATAGACCGTTTTCCAGGCCCTCAGCACAGTCTCGTTTGGGGGCCTGCGCTCGCTCCACGACTCTCGCTCCCCATTTAGTCCTATCTCGAACCCGCTCCGTGCCAACAGACGGATACTCTCATCATAAAGACTGGGCTCATTCAGGATTTCCCGAAGCCGGGTGCTTGCGTACCGGTCGTTGGTATACGGGCTCAGCCGTGCCAGATCGCGGTTACCGGCTAAAAACTCCAACGCGCGGTATTGCCAGGATTGGAATCCCGACGACTGCCCAAGCGCGCCACGGAAACGTAGAAATTCGCTCGGAGTCATGGTTCGCAGCACGTCCCAAGCGTCATTAAGCTGCTCAAACACCCGCGAAACTCGCAATAGCCTCTTGCAGGCCAGTCCGACATGGTTTTGGCCAATGGCGGCAATTACGGAAGAAAGTTCATGGATGATCAACTTCATCCAAAGCTCAGTTGTCTGGTGTTGAATAATAAACAGCATTTCGTCGGGGGACTCCGACAGCGGCTTCTGTGCAGCCAGCAATCGTTCCAGGTCGAGATAGCCAGAGTAGGACATGCGGTTCGACAAGTCCGAATCCGGAACCTCTTTAGACGAAGTCTCACACTCCTGCACTGTCGCAGTATTCATGAAGTCTTCTCTTCAAAAAGTTATGGGGGTTATCAGCGTTCTAGACTAGCTCTGCGCTACATCCGGAGGGGGTGAAAATCCGGCACGCACTTTAGCCTATCGCGACCGCCAGTAACCTGGACAGCCGAGTGACACCTTCCCAGATCTGGCTCTCATCTACAGTGGCAAAACTCAGTCGGCAAGCATTGGAATTGCCGCCATCGACGCAAGCCAGGTTGCCTGGAAGCACCGCCACCCCGATATCTTGTGCACATCTCTCAAACAGAGTGACTGCGCCGGCCGTTCTAGGTACTCGCAACCAGGTAAAAATGCCGCCATCTGGACTCGTCCACGTGACGCCATCAGGCATCATCTCCGCCAACGCATTGGTCATTGACGAACACCGTTTTGCGTAGGCCATACGCAGGTTATGCAGATGATCCTCATAACCGTCACACAAGCATTCGTGCACAATCATCTGGTTCATCTGGCTAGTGTTGATATTCGAGACGGCCTTGAGTCCGACAAATGCAGGACACAAATCAGGAGGAAGACAAGCCCAGCCAACACGTGCGCCTGGTGCGATTGTTTTCGAGAAAGTGCCCACGTATATCACGGCCGCCTTGTGCGGTCCGTCGGCCTCCTGGGACAGTTGCAACAAGGTGGGCTGTAGGCTTCCGTCGAAACTCAACTGGCTGTAGGCGCCGTCTTCTAGGATAAGCACACCATGTTCGGCGCAGATATCGACCAATTCCCGCCTCTGCTCAGTTGACAGGCTGACTCCAGTCGGATTTTGAAAGTCAGGATTGATATAAAGGAATTTCGGTCTTTGACTGACGGCGCGGAGCATAGCTTCCATGTCCAGCATGCCGTTTTCAAATGGAATACTCAACATCCGTGGATGGTAAAGCTTGAAGGTCTCTAGGGCCGCGAAAAATGTGGGCGACACTACAGCAATAGCATCGCCTTTATTGATCAACATTTTGGCGGTGAGGTCCAACGCCTCTAGACCGCCATTCGTTATCACAATACTTTCGGGAGGGGTGGCCGCCCCTTGAGCGGTCATGAACGTCGCCAGCCATTGTCTCAGCGGTTCATAACCCCCGCTAGCTCCGTATTGAAGGGCACCTGTTGCCATCGATCGGTCTTCAAGGATTCGACGACTGGCCCGAGCAACCTTCTCGAACGCGAACAGTGTTGGATCCGGCACGCCTCCGGCGAAGGAAATCACATCAGGCCGTGCCGCAAGCGACAAAAAGGCTGGCGGAGGAGCCAGGGTTCGCGCCCCAGCGGAAATATAGTCGGTCAGCATCATACCCCTACCTATCACACGGGCAAAACGCTCACGTTTTGCTCTGCAGAAACTCGGAAGATCGTCTTTGCTGCGACTATAAATTCTCAATATAACTGTATTGTGAAACGGTGGGCTGACTGCGGGCGGGCGGGGAAACAAATTGTCTGTTTCCAGCTTCGCGAGAAAAAACTGAGTGAATGTGGAACAATAGCCCGTTTTTTAACCAAACCAGAGAGATTTCCATGGGCAACAAAATCGTTACGGAAGCCGACCGCAAGCGCACTCCCGCTCCCGCCGCTCCCAAGGGCGTGACCTTTAAGAGACAAGGCGGCGGCCAGCGTAGCAGCCTGGAGCGTGGCTCGCATACCCACCACAAGAAAAACGCCGGCAAGCGCCCGCACTCGGGTTAATTTCCGACAGCAGTTCGCCAATGGCATTCTTCAGCCCGCCAACGGCGGCGCTGAACCAGCCTGACTGGTGTTAGGCCCATCGTACTGACCTGGCCTAACACCGAACCAAGTTTCTACCGATCGTCCCTTGCGTCATCTATTTTCGACGCAAGACCCTGTTTGCACCTCCCGCTTCGCGGGTCGTGAGTTCTACCGCGACCCCACTCAATTCGAGATAGGCAACGCCCCTCTCGAAGACCTCTTCAAACAAGTGCCACGATGGTTTTTCCCGACGGCCGCGAGGTAGGCAACGATCTGCCCGCTACGGTTCGGCACTAACACCTTCACGAAAGCGTCGCCCGACGCTCCTCGAGCGAACCGTACGACGCTTATGAGTAAAAACCCCATCTAGGTTTTTTCGTTTCCGAGAATTATCGTATCGGAGAATTATCGAATCAGAGAAATCCAACAAAAGCACCCTCCTCGCAAACCCAAGCCTCCGACCTCCTTCCATGACCGCCGCGCATCTCTACGACTTTGCTATCATCGGTGCCGGCATTGCCGGTGCATCCGCCGCCTACCGCCTGGCCCCGCACGCCAGCGTAGTCGTACTGGAACGCGAGTCCCAACCGGGCTACCACTCGACTGGCCGCTCGGCAGCCATGTTCATGGAAACCTACGGCACCCCGCACATCCAGGCGCTAACCCGCGCCAGCCGTGCCTTTTATCAATCCCCACCGCAACATTTCACCGAACACCCTATCCTGTCCCCGCGCGGCGTACTGTACCTGGCCACGCACCATCAGAAAGACCTACTGCAGCAAACGTACGACGCCTATCGCCAATACTCCGATAACGTCGAACTGATCAGCGCCGGTGACGCCCAGGCGCGCGTCCCCTGCCTCAGATCCGAAACCTTGTACGGCGCCGTCGCCGAGCCAGATGCCCGGGACATCGACGTCCACGCGCTGCACCAAGGTTTCCTGCGCGGTATGCGCGACGCTGGCGCCCACCTGGCCAACAACGCGGAATTGACCCGGGCCAAACCAGAAAACGGCATCTGGATCCTTACGTTGGCCAACGACGAACAGATCCGTGCCCGCCACATCGTCAACGCCGCCGGCGCTTGGGCCGACCACGTCGCTGCCCTCTGCGGCGCCAAACCCCTGGGCCTGCAACCCTGCCGCCGTACCGCATTCACCTTTGCCGGACCGGAAAACATGGCGTTTGCCGACTGGCCAGCCGTCGTGGGCGTGGACGAAAGCTACTACTTCAAACCCGACGCCGGCCAACTGCTGGGGTCGCCAGCCAACGCCGACCCCGTCGACGCTCATGATGTCGTGCCCGAAGAGCTGGACGTCGCCACCGGCATCTATCGCATCGAAGAAGCCACCACGCTGACCATCCGCCGCCCCAAGCACACCTGGGCTGGTCTGCGCTCGTTCGTGCGCGACGGCGATTTCGCCGTGGGCTGGGACAACGCCACCCCCGGCTTCTTCTGGCTGGCAGCCCAGGGCGGGTATGGCATCCAGACCGCTGGCGCCACGTCGGAACTAGCCAGCGCCCTGCTGCTGCGCCGGCCCGTACCGGCTGAACTGCGCGAGCACGGCGTAGACGCCGCGCTGGCCGACCCCAACCGTTTGCGTTAAACCCGACAAGGAAGATCTTCGCATGATTGCCATCACCCGCTATCCCAGTTCGTTGCCGCTGCCCTTTTCCCGCGCTACCCAGGCAGGCGGCTTCCTGTTCTTGTCGGGCCAGATCCCGATGGATGCCGAAGGCCAAGTTGTCAAAGGCGACATCCGCGCACAGACCACCGCCGCGCTGGACCGCATCGAAGAAACCCTGGCGCTGGCCGGTGCAACACTGAAAAACGTCGTGCGCGCCACCGTCTGGCTGACGGACCTGGCGCTGTTCGCCGACTTCAACGAGGTCTATCGCGCACGCTTTGGTGGCGACTTCCCGTCACGGTCCACCGTTCAGGCTCAACTGGCCATGGGCGTGGATGTAGAAATCGAAATCCAAGCGTATCTCGGTTAGGCACGGAGCCCCATCATGAAGATCTTCTCGGCGTCACTGGCTACTGAAACCAACACGTTTTCGCCTATCCCCACCGGGATGGCCGCCTACAAAGCGCGTGGTTTCTATCCGGCCGGCACACACCCCGACCGCATGCAGCTGTTCTCAGGACCGTTGTGGGCCGCGCGTCAACGCGCGCAAGGCCGGGACTGGACTCTGATCGAAGGACTGACCGCGGGCGCCACACCTGCCGGCACCACCACGCGGGTTGCCTATGAGACGCTGCGCGACCAGGTGCTGGACGACTTGCGCAACGCCGGCCCCGTCGACATCGCATTGTTCGGCCTGCATGGCGCCATGGTGGCCGATGGCTACGACGATTGCGAAGGCGACTTGGTATCGCGCGCTCGCGCCATCGTCGGTCCGGACACCGTGATTGGCGTGGAACTGGATCCCCATTGCCACATGACAAAGCTAAAAACGGAATCCGCCGACTTTGTGGTGTGTTTCAAGGAATACCCGCACACCGACATCTTGGATCGCGCCTACGACCTGGTCGACTTGTGCGTGGCCAAAGCCGAAAAACGCATCAAGCCCACGCTGGCCGTGTACGACTGCAACATGATCTCGATCATGCACACCAGTCGTGAACCCATGCGTGGGTTCGTCGACAAACTGCTGGCGATGGAAGGCCACGACGGCATTCTGTCGATCTCGATCGCGCACGGCTTTCCCTGGGGCGACGTGCCCGACATGGGCAGCAAAGTGCTGGTGTATACCGACGATAACGCCGCTCAGGCCGCGGAACTGGCCGAGAAACTGGGTCAGGAAATCATCGGTTTTCGCGACGAACTGGCGCCCGTGTATCCGGCGCCTGACGCGGCCCTGGACCAAGCGTTGGCGCACGGCGACTTTCCTGTCGTGCTAGCGGATTCCGCCGATAATGCAGGCGGCGGTGCACCCAGCGATTCGAACTTTATCCTGCAACGCATCCTGGAGCGCGGCGTGACTGGTGTGGCCATCGGCCCGTACTGGGATCCCGTCGCGGTGTCGCTGTGCTTTGAAGCAGGCGTCGGGGCGCAAATGAACCTGCGCGTGGGCGGTAAAGTCGCGCCGGTATCCGGCGATCCGCTAGACCTGTCCTGTCGTGTCGTGGCGTTGGCGCGCCAGGCTGAAATGACAGGCCTGGCCGGCACGCCCGCGCAACTGGGCGACGTCGCCGTCGTCGAAACGCAAGGCGTGACGCTGGTCATCACCACCGTGCGTAACCAAGCCATGGGCACTGACTTGTTCACCCAGTTCGGCCTGGACCTGTCAGCGCTGAAACTAATCGTCGTGAAAAGCTCGCAGCATTTCTACGCGTCTTTTTCCAAGATTGCCAAAAAAGTCATCTACGTCGAAACACCGGGTGCGATTACCCAGGACTACAAATCATTGCCCTATTTCAAAGCGCGCCGCGACATCTGGCCGCTAGCGTCCTGACCTACGCATCACAAGCAACGCAACTCGCAACACAAAGAAGCACACGCCGGCATGTGCGGCATCACGGGCATCGCCGGCACGATTCAACAAATCATCGATCATGGGGATTGCAATGCTGTTGAAAATGAACAAATTGTGCGCCGCCGCCCTGGTCGCGATCGGCCTGACCGGGGCCACGATCGCAACCACAACCGTCTCGCACGCTGCCACGCCCGCCAAGACGGTGCGCATGGTCCCGCACGCTGACCTGAAAACGCTCGATCCGCTGTTCAATACCGCCTATATCACCCGCAACCACGGGTACATGGTGTTCGACACGCTGTTCGCGCAAGACAGCAAGGGCGTTCCACAGCCGGAAATGGTGGACACTTACACCAAATCCGATGACGGCAAGACCTGGACCTTTACACTGCGCCCCGGCCTGAGGTTCAGCGACGGCACCCCGGTCACTGCGGCTGACTGCGTCGCTTCGATCCTACGCTGGGGCAAGAAAGACACCATGGGCCAGGCGTTGTTCCGCGCTGGCGCCGAACTGACCGCCGATAACGACACGACTTTTACGCTAACCATTACCCAGCCGTTCGGCCTGGTGTTGGACGCTCTGTCCAAGCCGTCCGGCCTGCCCTTGTTCGTCATGCCCAAGCGGCTGGCCGATACCGATCCCAGCGTGGCGGTTACCGAAATGGTGGGTTCGGGTCCGTTCCTGTTCAAGCGTGACGAATGGGTGCCCGGCAACAAGGTCGTGTACGTCAAGAACCCCGACTACGTGCCACGCAAGGAACCCGCCGACGGACTGGCTGGCGGCAAGGTCGTCAACGTGGATCGTGTCGAATGGGTCTACATTCCCGACGGCAACACCGCGACCGCAGCGCTGATGAACGGCGAAGTCGACATGATCGAACAAGTCCAGCCCGACTTTGTCCCGGTGCTGGAATCGAATCCCGACATCAAGGTCAACCCCATGGTGGCCTCGCAAGGGATGGTCGTGCCCAACTCGTTGTTCCCGCCGTTCAATGATCCGCGCGCGCGCCAGGCCTTGTTCTACCTCGTCAACCAAAAGGAAATGATCACGGCCATCGGCTATCCGGAAGGGTTCCGCGTCGACTATTGCGCCACGCTTTTCATCTGCGGATCGCCGCTGGCCACCGACGCGGGCGCTGCGCCGTACGCCAAGCAGGACATCGCCCGGGCCAAGCAACTGTTCCAGGAAGCGGGCTACAAGGGGGAAAAAATCGTGTTGCTGCATCCCACCGACAACGTCACCGGCCCCGCCGTGATGGTGCTGGCGCAGAACCTGAAGAAAGCTGGCGTGAACGTGGACATGCAATCCATGGATTGGGCATCGGTCGCCGCTCGCCGCCTGAAAAAAGACGCACCGGACAAGGGAGGCTGGAACATATTCCTGACCTGGGGCGGTTATTTCGACGCCAGCACGCCGTTGACCAATCCCTGGATCGCCGCGGCCTGCGGCAACAGCCTGCCCGGTTGGCCCTGCGATAAGCAATTGGACGAATTGCGCACCCAATGGACCCAGGAACCCGATGCGGCCAAGCGCAAGGAGCTGGTCGCCAGGATCCAGGAACGTGCGTTCCAGGCAGCGCCGTACGTGCCTTGGGGCGATTTCAAGCCCATCTCGGCGACGCGTGGTCTGTCGCACACAGAACTGTTCAAGACGGGCGTCACAGTGATGTGGAACCTGCAAAAGCCTTGACGCCCCCGAGCTCCAGCCTTGCCTACGCGTGCGCCGTCAGCGGTCTCACGACCGTCAGGGCGTGCGCGCGGAGAATCACGTGAAATTCATCTTGCGCCGCATCGCGGCTGTCATTCCCGTCATGGCTGTGGTCGCGGTCGTGGTGTTTCTGCTTATTCACCTATCGCCCGGCGACCCTGCCGCGGTCATCGCAGGTGACAACGCCACCGCCGAAGACGTGGCCAAGATTCGCCAGAACCTGGGCCTGGATAAACCCTTGCTACAGCAATTCGGTATCTGGGTGGCCAACATTGCTACCGGCGACCTGGGGACGTCGATCTCCACTCAGATGCCGGTGTCGACCCTGATCGCCCAACGCATGGGGCCTACGCTGTCGATCGCGTTGTTTACCATGCTGTTTGCAGTCGCGTTGGCGATTCCGCTGGGTGTACTGGCCGCCTGGAACGCCGGTCGCTGGATAGACCGGTTCGCCATGGTGCTGTCGGTCTGTTCATTTTCGGTACCAGTGTTCCTGATCGGCTACAGCCTGGTCTATGGCTTTTCCATCAAACTACGCTGGCTGCCCGTGCAGGGCTATCGGCCCATGGCGGACGGCCTGCTGCTGTATTTCCGGCACCTGGTCCTGCCCTGCCTGTCGCTGGGGCTGGTGTACATGGCGCTGCTGACCCGCATGACTCGCGCCACCATGTTGGAAGCCCTGTCCGAAGACTACATACGCACCGCGCGCGCCAAGGGGCTGGCCACCATGCCCATTGTCTGGCATGCGCTCAAGAACGCCGCCAACCCCATCGTGACCACCATAGGTGTCGGCGTGGCCCTGTTGATCGGTGGCGTCGTCGTCACCGAAACAGTGTTCGCCATTCCGGGCCTGGGCCGCTTAACGATCGATTCCGTCCTGCGCCACGACTACCCCGTCATCCAGGGCGTGCTGCTCGTGGCGTCCGGCATCTACGTATTGATCAATCTACTGGTCGACCTGAGCTACCGCCTGTTCGATCCCCGTATCCGCTATTGAAGACCGGACGATCATGACGACCGCATCCTTACCGCTGAAGCCAGCCGCCAGACCCCCCCGTGTCCGTATGTGGCGCTCAGTACGCCGACATCGTATTTTGTACTTGGGCGGGCTGGTGCTGATCCTGCTGGCGCTGATCGCGCTGTTCGCACCGCTGTTGACCAGCGTAGATCCGCTGGACATCAACCCCGCCGCCCGTATGAAACCGCCGTCCGCGGATCATTTCTTCGGCACCGACGCGTTGGGCCGCGATGTGTATGCCCGCACCATCTGGGGCACGCGCGTGTCGCTGGTCGTAGGGATTGCAGTCGCCGTTGCGTCCACCGTGCTGGGCACCTTGCTTGGCATGATGGCTGGCTATTTTCGGCGTATTGACGCTTTCATCATGCGCATCATGGACGGCCTGATGGCCATTCCCGGGGTGTTGCTGGCTATTGCGTTGATGGCCACGCTGAAAGGCGGCCTGGGCACCGTGATGATCGCCATCATCGTGCCCGAGGTACCGCGCGTGGTGCGCCTGGTGCGCGCGCTGGTATTGACCATACGCGAACAACCCTATATCGAGGCCGCGGTGTCGGTGGGCACCCGTGTGCCGGCCATCCTGCTGCGCCACATCTTGCCGAATCTGTTCGCGCCGCTGATGGTGCAGGCCACGTTCATTGCCGCTTCGGCCATTTTGACGGAAGCCGTGCTCAGCTTTCTGGGCGTAGGCATACCACCGCAGATTCCCAGCTGGGGCAACATCATGGCCGAAGGCCGCAATTTCGTGGCCATTGCGTTTCACATCATTCTGTATCCGGGCCTGTTCCTGGGCATGACGGTGTTGGCGATCAACCTGGTGGGCGATGGCCTGCGCGACATGCTGGACCCACGTCTAGCCAAGAAACTCTAGGAACTGCCATGACCGACACGACTCAACCGGTACTGCGCGTGCGCGACCTGCGCACCTGTTTCGATGGCGACGACACCACGGTCGTCGCCGTCAATGGCCTGTCGTTCGATTTGCGGCCCGGCGAAACGCTGGGCCTGGTCGGCGAATCGGGCTGTGGCAAAAGCGTGACGTCGCTTTCCATCATGCGGTTGTTGCGCGCGCCAGGTCGCATTGCCGGCGGCCAGATTGAATTCGAAGGCACGGATCTGCTGGCCTTGCCGGAAAAAAGCATGCGCGAGTTGCGCGGCAACCGCATTTCGATGATATTCCAGGAACCCATGACGTCGCTGAACCCGGTGTTCACCGTGGGCAAGCAGATCGCGGAATCCATCATGCTGCACCAAGGCAAGTCCAAGCGCCAGGCCTATGCCCAGGCCGAATCGCTGCTGGAACTGGTGCAGATCTCGGACCCGGCGCGCCGCGTGCGCGAATACCCGTTCCAGTTATCGGGGGGCATGCGCCAGCGCGCAATGATCGCCATGGCGTTGGCGTGCGAGCCCCGCGTGCTGATAGCCGATGAACCCACGACGGCGCTGGACGTAACCATCCAGGCCCAGATCCTGCATTTGCTGCGCGACATCCAGCGACGACTGGGCACGGCCATCGTATTGATCACGCACGACCTGGGCGTGGTCGCACAAATGTGCCAGCGGGTCATCGTCATGTACGCGGGCCGCAAGGTCGAAGAAGGCAGCGTCGACGACGTGCTGGACCGTCCACAGCATCCATACACGCGGGCGCTGATCCGCTCCCTGCCCGCGTTCGTCGACGGCCAGGATCATACGGCTCGGCTGCAGGAACTGCCTGGCATCGTGCCCGTGATCACGCCGCAATCGCAAGGTTGCGCGTTCGCCGAGCGATGTCCCGAAGCGCAAGCCCGCTGCACCACCGACGAACCGTCCGCCGTGGATGCGGGAGACCGGCACCGGTCGTGGTGCTGGGCTCGTGTCTGCAGCGCCCCGGTGCCGGCGAAAGCCGCCGCTCCCCTGCCCGCCTGAGACCACAGCAACTGGACATTCCCATGGACACGCCTATCTTGCCCGCCGTCTCGCCGTTGCTGGACGTGATCAATCTGAAAAAACATTACCAAGTCGCTGGCCGCGACGGCAACCGCACGCTGCGGGCCGTCGACGGCATCTCATTGAAGGTCGCTCGTGGTGAAACGCTAAGCCTGGTCGGAGAATCCGGCTGCGGCAAATCCACCACCGGCAAATGCCTGATCCGGCTGAGCGACCCGACCGAGGGCCGCATCCTGCTGGAAGGCAAGGATCTGGCACACATGAACAGCAACGAATTGCGCGCCATGCGCAAACGCATGCAATTCATATTCCAGGATCCGTTTTCGTCGATGAATCCACGCATGCGGGTGCGCGACATCGTGGGCGAACCCCTGCGCAATTTTGGGTATAGCCGCGCCGATATTCGCGAACGCGTGGCGGCGCTGCTGGCGCGCGTCAGTCTGCGATCCGACGCGGCCGACAAATATCCGCATGAATTCTCGGGCGGTCAGCGCCAGCGTATCGTGATCGCCCGCGCGCTGGCGCTGGACCCCACGCTGATCGTCTGCGATGAACCGGTGTCCGCGCTAGATGTTTCCGTGCAGGCGCAGGTGATCAACCTGCTGATGGACCTGCAGCGCGACCTGGGCTTGACCTATGTGTTTATTTCGCATGACCTGAGCGTGGTGCGGCACATCAGCCACCGCGTGGCCGTCATGTACCTGGGCAAGATTGTGGAAACAGCCAGCCGCGACGTGCTGTTCAAGAACCCCGCGCATCCCTACACTCGCGCGCTGTTGGCGTCGGTGCCGTCAGCCAGGGCTGGAGAACGCGGACCCGTGCAGATCCTGAAGGGCGAAATTCCCAGCCCGCTGTCGCCGCCATCCGGCTGTGCGTTCCGCACGCGCTGCCCTATGGCGCAGGAACGCTGCGCGCAAGAAACGCCAGCGCCGCGCCAACTGTCGGACGGCCACGAGGTCGCCTGTCATTTTGCCTAGGTCACCGCGACTTTCGACCCAGGGCGTCAACGCCTGGGTTTTCCGTCGCACCCATCGTCTGCTTCATAGACCCGCTTGTTCCTGGAGTTAGCCATGCCTGATCCGAACGACCTTCCCTATGACCTTATCCTGGCCGGCGGTACTGTCATCGACGGTACCAACGGTCCGCGCCGCGTTGCCGACATAGGCGTACGCGGCGATCGCATCGTCGCCATCGCGGATCTGTCTAACCAGGCAGCCGTCAAACGCGTCGACGCCACTGGCAAGATCGTGGCGCCCGGATTCATCGATTCGCACACGCACGACGACAACTACCTGTTGGCACGTCGCGACATGACGGCCAAGGTATCCCAAGGTGTGACCACCGTGATCACCGGTAACTGCGGTATCAGCCTGGCGCCGCTGAAACACGCCACTCCCCCACCCCCGCTAGACCTGCTGGACGTGGGCGGGTCCTATAGATTCACCACGTTTGCCGATTACCTGGGCGCGCTGCGCGACACCCCTGCGTCGGTCAATGCCGCCTGCATGGTGGGCCACTCCACGCTGCGCGCTGCGATCATGCCGGCGCTGGACCGCAATGCCACTGCGGCCGAGATCGACGCGATGCAGGCGTTGGCCGAAGAAGCAATGAGTGCCGGCGCGATCGGTATTTCCACCGGCACGTTCTATCCGCCCGCAGCCCACGCCACGACCGAAGAATTGATCGAGGTCTGCCGTCCGCTGACGACCTACCAAGGCGTCTACGCCACGCACATGCGCGACGAAGGCGACCGCATCGTCGACGCCCTGGAAGAAACCTTCCGGATAGGCCGCGAATTGGACGTGCCCGTGGTGATCTCGCACCACAAGGTCATGGGTCGGCAAAACTTTGGCCGTTCGCCCGAAACACTGGCTATTATCGAAGCCGCGATGGCGCGCCAACCGATTTCACTGGACGCCTACCCGTATGTCGCTGGGTCCAGCATGCTGAAAAAAGACTTGGGCGTGCTGGCCAGCCGCACCACGATCACCTGGTGTAAGCCCTTTCCGGAACTGGCCGGGCGCGACCTGGGCGACATCGCCACTGAACGCGGGAAATCCAAAGCTGACGTGATCGACGAGATCTCGCCGGCTGGAGCCGTCTACTACATGATGGACGAGCCCGATGTACAGCGGATCCTGGCGTTCCCGCCCACCATGATCGGATCCGACGGCCTGCCGCACGACGAACGCCCGCATCCTCGCTTGTGGGGCACGTTTCCCCGTGTCCTAGGACATTATTCCCGTGACCTGGGACTGTTTCCGCTGGAAACCGCAGTCTGGAAAATGACGGGTCTGACCGCCGCGAAGTTCGGTCTGGCCGGACGCGGACAAATCCTGCCCGGTGCCTATGCGGACCTGGTGGTGTTCGACGCCGATAGTATTGCCGACGTAGCCAACTTCGAACACCCCACCGAACGCGCCGCCGGTATCGAACACGTATTCGTGAATGGCCAGGCCGTGTGGGCCGGCCAGGAACACACAGGCAATCACCCCGGCCACGTGCTGGAAAGGACCGTTTGATCATGGTCACCTCCTCAACCGCACGAAAACTGCACCTGGCGGTTGCGCAACTAGGCCCAGTGCAACGGGCCGACAGCCGCAAGCAAGTGGTCCTGCGCCTGCTGGAACTGCTGAAAGACGCCGCCAGCCGCGGCGCCGCCTGGGTCACGTTCCCCGAACTGGCGCTGACCACGTTCTTTCCGCGATGGGACATGGACGACTCGGCCGAAATCCGTGCGTTTTTCGAAACCGAGATGCCCGGACCGGAAACTCGCCCATTGTTCGACGCTGCCCGCGAACTGAGCGTAGGCTTTTACTTGGGCTATGCGGAACTGGACGGCGACAGACAGTTCAACACCAGCATCCTGGTAGGCCGCGACGGCACCATCCTGGGCAAATACCGCAAGATCCATATCCCAGGCGACGCCGCCACCGTATCGGGCGCAGCGCTACAGCATCTGGAAAAGAAGTACTTCGCAGTTGGAGACCTGGGTTTTCCGGTATGGGAAACCCCCGACGCAAAGATCGGCATGTGCATCTGCAACGACCGCCGATGGCCAGAGACGTTCCGTGTCATGGGCCTGCAGGGCGTGGACGTGGTCATGAACGGCTACAACACTCCCTCGGGCTATGTGCAATGGAATGAACCGATCCATCTGCGCATGCACCACCACCTGCTGTCTCTGCAATCGGCCGCTTACCAGAACGCCTGCTGGATTGCATCGGCGGCCAAGGCCGGCGTGGAAGAAGGCAGCCCAATGATAGGTGGCTCGGCCATCGTGGCGCCCACAGGCGAGGTGATGGTACGCACATTCTCGGAAGACGACGAGGTCATCAACTTTGTCTGCGATCTGTCGGTCTGCGAATACTACCGGGCGAATATCTTCAATTTCGCTGCGCACCGCCGGCCCGAGCACTATGGCCTGATCCTGGAACGCACCGGCGCGGGTGCTCCTTTGGCCAGACCCTAGGCAATCGTACAGGCCTTACAATCGCCAGCAGCTCCGGCGGTGCATCTTGCGCCGCCGGCCTCATCCTGATCCCGATCACACCATGGCCCCAGTTCCGAAACCTGCCACGCCCGATATCCTAGGCAAAGAAGAAATGGGGGCTCGCCTGCGCGCCGAGCGCAAGGTTCGGAAAATGACGCTGCAGGCCTTGTCGGCAGCGTCCGGGATCGCGGTGTCCACGCTGTCCAAAGCCGAACTGGGCCAGATCGCGCTATCGTACGAAAAATTCGCAGCCGTGGCGCGTGCCCTGGAAATCGACATGACGCGTTTGTTCCGACGCGACGACGCCGCGCCGGTCATGGAAACGCCTACCTTCGTCAAAAGCTCGGTCTACGACGCGCTGGACTACGTAACTGAAAACTATCACTACCGCTTGCTGCTAGGCGAATACCCCCACAAGAAAATGACGCCCATGCTGGCCATCATCGAATCGCGCGAACGCAGCGAATTCGAAGACTACGTGCGGCACGCGGGCCAGGAATTCGTGATCGTGCTTAGCGGCAAAGTGCGGATCCAGTTCGAAAATGGCGAAAGCGTGATGCTTAGCCGATTCGAATCTGCGTACTTCGACAGCCAGATGGGCCACATCTACCTAAGCATGAGCAGCAAGCCCGCCCACGTGCTGGCCGTGTGCACCGATATCGACGATATTCCGGCTGCAGCGCGCGAACGCGAGGGTATTCGCTGGAGAAAACGCGTTGAATCGGCTTGACGGCCTGCTGCGCGCAAACCTAACCTCGCGCCCCTGCTTTTACCGTAACGTCGAAAAGTACTGCGCCGGGGGCTGCCCCAGAGCCTTCTTGAACATCGTAATAAAAGCCGTGACCGAGTCGTAGCCGAGATTCCCTGCAACCTGCTGCACGCTCGTTCCGGCAGCCAACTGACGCAAGGCAACGATGAGGCGAAGCTACTTGCTACCCACTATCTGAAAACGACAGCAAGGACTTCAGCGAAGCGGCGTGGCCCTATCACCTCACTTTTTAATAGCGTGCGCGTAGCAAGGCAGTCAGCTCAGCCTGACGGTACAGGTCCAAGACAGACCTGACGTACTTGCTCGTCTCGGGATAATTGGACAGCGCCTGGTTCCGCGTCACGGCCCCTATGCCGGCGTTGTAGGCCGCTAGCGCCAGACTCAGGTCGCCGTCGAACTGATCTTTCAGCCATGCCAGATATCGGGCTCCCGCGTCGATGTTGTTGGCCGGAATCAATAAATCCCGGCGCGGATTGGCGAAACCCAGCTCCACACCCGTGGCAGGCATGATCTGCATCAAACCCGTAGCGCCTTTAGGCGACACCGCGTGTGGGTTGTAATTGGACTCCACTTTGATCACCGCGTGCAGCAAATCGGGGTCCATACCGTAACGCCATGCGGCCTCTCGGATCACGGGATCGTAGAGCTGGACCGGGTCGTGGATCGCTTGCGATGGGGGTTGCCGACGCGCTGTTTTAGTGGTTTTAGCGGCTTTAGTGGTTTGGGCCACTGTGGACGCCGGATATGACAACACCAGCTCACCGCCATGCAGGTTGATCTCGGCAACGACAATGCCGTTTTCGATGATCTGCATGGCAGGCGGTGCGGATGCACGGTGCTTGTTGGCCGTTTTTGTTTTCGCCTTGACTTTCCCTGTTTGGGCCCATGTCGTCGGCGGCAATACCAGCAAGATCAAGCTGGCGAGGAAAAGCCTGGCGGTATTGCGCCATGATTTCCTTTTCAATGTGCCCTCCCCGGCCGGTGTCATGTGAATACAGTTTTGCGCCACGAGCGCGTACCGCCCCTGCGTCGGGAGCCGATGCTACGACAGAAATGTGACAGTTATTTGATCGAGCCGGTTTGCATTGATCCGTGCCCATGACACGGATCAATGCCTAGCGACCGTGAGTGTCTCTAGCTTTCAACGTTTGGACTTTTTAGAACAACTTGCGCCAGTCGTCTTCTTTGTCCTCTCGGGTGTTTACCTCGATCAGAATGTCCTCCGGAGTACGGCAGAAAAAGCGCGATCCGCGGGAGTTGTTGAAGACTTCGGTCTCCATTTTGACGCCGTCTTCGTTAAAGACACGATATAGCTCGTGCACTTGATCCAGCGTTGCGACCTCGAAGCCAAAATGGAAATTGCCCGGCCACTGGACCGGACTCGAGGTGTGGTCCAGCACGATGTCCATGCCATCGCGCTTGAGCAGGATGGCGTCGCCGGCGGCAACAATCTCGCATCCAAAATACTTTTGAAAGAAGACGGCGGTGGCCATCGGGTCTGTCGTCGGAAAGCTGAGATGATTCAACAGACCCTTGCACTGGACTGGAAAGGAATTATCAGTAAGGTTCATGATTTAAGTCTTGATGAGTGAGTTGCTTTTGAAGCCGCATCAGACCGACAGAATCTTGCTGCTCCCCTGCTTTGCGTGGGTATGCCGTATAGGACATAGACGCGCGAAAGCGGCCTACGGCGATGAAAATCACCAAAAGCGCCAATGAAATCGGGGGAAATGTTCGGGTCCGGCTGGAGCCCGGGCAAATGAAAAATGCTGTCATCGAAACGGCGTCAGGTTAACCGAGAACTGTCCAGCTGGACTCCTCTCGGAAAAGGACGCGTTGGATGACGGTAACGCTTACGGCTGCTTGATTGCCAAGCAGCCCGGGCAGTATACGCAGTTCAACGATTGATGGTCAACTGCGAGCTGCAGCCGCTGAGCGATCACGACCGTCGAACCACGTACGTCAAACTGCCAGGCAGCACCTCATCAACCTCGATCGTCAGATCGCGGATGACAATGGTCTTTTGATCAACAGGAAACTCGATGGTCTGGCCGCTTTCGGGAAAATCCAGGTCCTCGGCTGAAAAGCCTCGGATCTCGAACTGCATATTTCCGTCTTCGATGCCCAGGAAGCAGACGTCGTAGATGATGCCGACTGCCCGGGGATCGTAGTCCTGCGGCTGCGGGATCTCGATGCTTTTGCTGTAATCGCGCGGCGGCACGATCGGCTCGCCGGAGAGCACATACTGCGGCTGCCCAAAGGTGTCGGTACCTGGCGCCGGACGACCCATTGACGAGAGCGTCTGTGCGACTTGAGCACCTGCAGCCTCCTGCGCACGGCTCTGGGATGGGGCGCCTATCAGGAGGGCACCGATACTGAACAGACCCGCGCATACCGCGAATCTCGACATCAGGGGGAACTTGGGTTTGTGGGTAGCCGACATCGTCAAAGAAAAATCACAGAGCGTCTGAGGTGAATAGGGAACACTGACCGTGCCGTAGTGTATTTGAATTTTCTATCTTTGCAGCGCGGCGCAGCGCCCTATTCCCTACCCTGCTAGGAGCCTATCGCCAGCACCTCGTCTCTCGACATCAAGGTGGCATATTTTTGCTCCATATCGAACAGGTTTGCCTCGTGCGGCGCAATCGCCCGGTCCCCGACGCAGTCAGTGACCACCACAGGCCGAAAGCCGTATTGCATGGCATCGACCACACTGGCCCGCACGCAGCCACTGGTGACCGCACCGGCCACCAGCAGGGTTTGCACACCATGGAACGATAGCCACGCCGCGAGTCCCGTACCAAAGAACGCCGACGGCACGTTCTTGCGCACCACAAGTTCCCCCGGTATCGGTGTCAGCTCCGGCACGATGGCGCTATTGGGCTCGTGCTCCTTCAGGCCAAGCATGCCAGGCACTTTCAGGGAGAAAACATTGGCGTCGGCACCATCATCGGCGTAGACAATACGCGAATGCGCCACCGGCCATTGACGTGATCGAGCCGCATCCAGCAATGCCACGGTGCGATCGATGGCGGGGCGAATATTGCCTCCGCCAAAAACGGCTGGATCGGCGAATCCGTTGACAAAATCGACAATCAACAGGCCATACGGCGCCTTGGGCGCCATGGCTGTGCCAAAGCTTTGGCGGCTGTAGGTCTCGACATCATGATCCCGTGTCATTGCGGCTCTCCCGACGCCGGGGGAAACAAGACTTTGCCGTGTTCGACGACGATGCGGTCGTCCAGACGGACCGTGCATCCACGCAAAGGGATATCGATATGGCAGGCCGTGGTGCGATTGCCGCCGGCCTCGTTATTGGGCCCTAATGAAAACAAGAAATTCCCCTCGAATGCACGGGCGTCCATGCCAATAGAGGCTTCGCGGTCATAGAGCGATAGCGTGCTCCAATGTGCGCGTGGTTGCAGTCCCCAGCCTATATGCGAGATCGCATAGCCTTCTGGATCATTAAAGGAAGCCATGTAGCTGTTCAGCAGCTCGGCGTCGACACCGCCCTCAATCTGTGTGGCATAGCCACCGGATACGGTTATCCTGATCGCGTCATTCGCGTAGCATTTCTGCGGCAGCAGAATGTCGCCACGATCGATGACAATGACTCCCTCGGCACTGCCCTCGTCAGGCCAGGTCAGTGCAAATCCGCTAGGCCAGTGATCCCACCTGCCAGGTTCATCCACGTAGCCGTACTCACTGATCGCGGGAAACTCCCCCAGCGCGAAGCGAACGTCGGTCCCCGCTGGTGAGGTCACATGCATGGTCTTGGCAGCGTCTATGCACGCAGATGCCTCTTTGACGCGTTCGCGGTCCGCTGGCGTAGGCACCATGCGCACGAGGATTTCGGGCGGCTCCACGGCCAATAGAATCTTGGTGCCGCTTTTGAGTATCTCGTGCTGTTCGGGTGAAAACAGCAGCGTCATCAGATCGAGCACGATATCACTGGCCTTTAGCGCGGCGATGGCGGCCTGGTTGCCCGTCAGGGGTGTCGTTCCCAGGTACGCGAGCGGGTCGCGGCTGAGTGCCTTGTCGCCATTTACCGGCGGCAAGTCCAGGCGATTGACGATGGCCCCCATCGACTGGGCCGCGATCAGCGCCGTCGAAAGGGTCTGGGCGTGTGTGGTTGCCCCTGTCAGGATGGTCACGGTTTGTCCCGGCTGCAGTTGGGACAGCGTCAACACCTGCTGCCAGGCGTTGACCATTGCGTAATCACTTACCGGCATCATGTCACCTCAACGTGGATTCGGGCCCGGCAGGGCCACACCAAGAAACGTGCCGAATGCGGCATAAAAACCCTCTTCGTTATCCCACGGAATCATGTGGCCGGCATCTCGCACACGAATATGTAAGAGCTTCGGCACCAAGTCCCGCAGTTCGTTGACATCGTCATCACGCACCACGTCTCCCCGTTCGGCGGTGATAAGCAAGGCCGGTATTTTCAGATGGGCCAGGTCGGCATGAATGTCGTCCATATGAAAACCATCAAAGCTCGCCAGAATGGCGCGCTCGTCACACGTATGCAGCCATTGCGCCCGCAACTGCCGCTGTTCTTCCGTCCAACTCGGGCAAAATACGGACATGTCCGCCGCGCTCATTCCTGCGCGCGCCTGTGCCATGGATCCGACATACCAGGGCAACTGAGCAGGATACGGGCGACGCCCGGGGCCAGATACGGGAGGATCCACCATCACGAGACGATGAAGTGCCGGAGATTGACTGCGTGCGGCACGAATGCCGATGCGTGCTCCCATGGAATGCCCCACGATGCTGTATCGTTCAAAGCCCAGCGCTTGCGCAAAGGCCAGGACATCCGCTGCCTGTGCATCCAGGCTGTAATCCAGAGAAGCATCGGCCTGCGACAATCCCCTGCCCCGCACATCCAGGACGTAGGTATCGAACACCGAGCCGAAACGCTCGGCCACAAATCCCCATGTCACCGCCGGACTGGTAATCCCGGGAATGATAATGACGGGATCTCCTCCCGGTTTCGCCCCGCCGTAACGCAAATAATGCTGTCGTATGCCATTGGCATGCACATGGCCGCCGTATTGATAGGTGCTCATATGGAATCCTTGCTGAGAAAATCCGCCTCGAGATCGATCAGAGTTTGAATAGTCTCTCGGCGTTGCCATGGCACACCAATGCGCGTGTGGCCTCATCGAGTGGCGCGGTTTCGATGAACTCGGCGGCGATCGCGCTGGACTCGTAGGGATAGTCCACCGAGAACATGACGGCTTCGGCGCCCATTTCGGCAATGGCGGCCACCAGCGTCGGATGCGAGCAGACGCCCGAGGTCGTGATCAAAATGTTGGACCCGAAATAGGCCGATGGCGCCTGCTCGAGCGTGACACCATGGGGGTACACCGCAAACCGGCTATCGAAGCGCCAGCGCAGAAACGGCAGTCCCTCTCCCATGTGCCCCAGAATCAACCGCACGCCGGGAAATCGATCGAACACTCCCCCAAACAGCAGACGCAGCGCATGCGTACCTGTCTCGACGCCCCACCCCCATGTCGCGCGCTCGATCACGGGATGGCCGCCATAGGCATGGGGCATCACGTACGCGTCGGCGGGATGCAAGTAGATCGGAGCCTGTAGCGCTTGCACGCGTTCCCAAAATACGTCGTACTCGCGTCCATCGTAATAGGTGCCATTCGTGTGGCCGTTGATCAAGGCACCTTTGAAGCCATAGTCGCGCACCGTGCGTTCGAGCTCGTCCGCAGCGACTCTGGGATCATGCATGGGGATGACGGCAAAGCCGCCGTATCGACGGCTGTTTTTGGCGATGCGCTCGGCCAGGAAGTCATTATTTTCCCTTGCTCGTCGCAACGCCGTCGCGGGATCCAGTTCGGCCTGAACTCCTGGCCCCGTTTGCGACAGAATGACATAGTCAATGCCATTCTCATCCATATCCGCGAGCCGCAGCTCATCGAAGTCGGCGAGACGGCGCCCGGTCTCTGCATAGGTGGCGGCGTCGATATGTTGCGCGAATACTTTGGAGTATTCCTGAAATCCCGGGGCGGTGTAATGTTCTTCAAATGCAATCTTTCGCATGGCGCTGTTTCCTGGTGATTAAATGCTGGACGGCACACCGTCGACTAACTCTGGCCGAAAGTATTCAGCACACTGATGAACGGTTTAAAAAAATTCTACTTGCCGAAAGGATTGCTCATGTTGGTGCCGTAATTGCTTTCAAAGCCTCCCCCTTGCATCTCTATTCGCACATTGGAAGAATCGATTTCTTTCACGCCATCACGGTAGTGCGTCACTAACGAGGGAATACACAGAACGATGGCCACCATGAGCAACTGAATGGCGATAAACGGCAAGGAACCCCAATAGATCTGGCCAGTGGTGACCTTTGGAATCATGGCGCCAGTCACTCTGTCTGGATAATCCTCGCGCGGCGCAACTGATCGCAGGTAGAACAAGGCCAGGCCAAATGGCGGGTGCATGAATGAGGTTTGCATGTTCAGCGCCAGCAGCACACCAAACCAGATCAGGTCGATACCCAGCTTGTCCGCCACCGGCCCCAGCAAGGGCACGATAATGAAGGCCAGCTCGAAAAAATCCAGGAAAAACGCGGCGACGAACACGAATGCCATGACAAAAATCAGGAAGCCGGTTTCGCCTCCTGGTACGGATACCAGCAGATGTTCTACCCAAAGATCGCCATTCACAGCGCGAAACGTGAGACCGAACACCGTGGAACCGATCAGGATGAATAGTGCGAAACACGTCAGCCGGGCGCTGGAGTCCATTGCCTGTTTGAGCAGAGGCAAGCTCAGCCGACGCTTGAACAGGGCCATGACGATTGCCCCCAACGCACCCATCGCTCCGCCTTCTGTAGGGGTGGCCAGCCCGATAAATATCGTGCCCAACACCAGAAAGATGAGCGCGAGCGGGGGGATCAATGCAAACGTGACGCGCTCGGCGATTGTTGAGAGCCATCCCAGACGCAATACCCGGTTGAGCGATGCCAGCAGAAAGGCAACGGAGCCCCAGCAGAGGATGGCGATCACGCCCGTCTCATCAATCGGCGCGTTGGGGTCAATGACATTCACTGTCAGGACATAGGCGCAGAGGCTCGAGAGCAGCATCAGCACCACCAACGAACGGATCCCCGATGATCCATTGGCCTGCCCGAAATCTCTCGCGGCGGCCGGCATGGCTGGTCCCGCGGCAGGTCGAATCCAGGTGAGAACGAGGGCGTAGGTCAGGTACGCGACGATCATCAGTATGCCTGGCAAGATCGCGCCACGATACATGTCTCCCACGGAACGGCCCAGCTGGTCGGCCAGGATGATCAAGGTCAAGGAGGGAGGAATAATCTGTGACAGCGTGCCGGAGGCTGCGATCACCCCGGTGGCCAGTCTGCGGTCATAGCCATACCGCAGCATGATGGGCAAGGAAATAAGCCCCATCGAGATGATGGATGCCGACACGACCCCCGTCGTTGCCGACAGGACGGCGCCCACTGCTACTACTGCCACCGCCAGACCGCCACGCACCGGACCAAATAGCTGCCCTACGGTTTCCAGCAACTCCTCTGCCATGCCGGACCGCTCCAGAACCAGGCCCATGAACGTAAAGAACGGCAAGGCCAGCAAGGTATCGTTGGATACCACGCCAAATACGCGTTGCGGCAACGCCTGGAAAAGCGACGGCGAAAGCAGGCCAAGTTCCATGCCAATGACGCCGAACAGGATGCCATTCGCCATCAATGCGAACGCGACCGGGAACCCTGTCAAGAGCAGAAAAATCAGGGTGGCGAACATAATCGGCGCCATGTTGCCGATGAAGAATTCCATGTCAGTCTGCCTTTTTTGCCGAGTTCGTTTCGCGTTCGCGCGGATCGCCGCACAGGCCTTTCAGAAACCCTACGCACTTGATGAGGTGCGACAGGGCCGCCACGATCAACAATGTGAAACCGACGGGCACCAGCAATTTCGCGGGCCAGCGGATCAGGCCGCCTGAATTGGAAGACATCTCGCCGCTGACATATGATTCCCAGAACATGGGCCACGCTAGCCACATGATCAGACCGCAACCGGGCAACAGAAAAAACAGTACGCCAGCGATTTCCATGCGTACCTGCGCCCGGCGCGAGAATCGCTGAGCGATGATATCGACGCGCACGTGATCGTTGCGCAGCAATGCATACCCGGCCGTCAGCAGGAACAGTGCGCCGAACATATACCACTGGATTTCCAGCCACGCATTCGAGCTGGTATGAAAAAGCTTGCGCCCGACGGCGTTGGCCGTGCTGATCAGCACCATGGCCAGGATAAGCCAAGCCACAATGCGGCCTACAAAAATGCTTATTGCGTCTATGGCATGGGATACCCTAAGCAAGGCTTGCATTGGCAGTCTCTTGATGTGGATAACGTGCGGTTGATGGGAAAGCGTTACACCATACGTACCGGGCTATCGCCGGCGTCGCTGGAACAGGCGCAGAATGCGATCTTTGAGTACACCGAAGAACAGCACCACTGGATTCAAGGCTTTGACCGGCTCGTCTGCCGAGCTCGGGTTTTCGATGCGTCGCGTCACGTTACGCCCAAATTCGGCGATCATGCGGCGCACGAAATCCTGAACCAGGCCTGAACGCGAGAACTGTGCCAATGGGCCCTGCAGCGAATAGTCCATATCAATCTCGACTCGCGTGCCCTGCCCTTCGGCCAGTATCCGATACTGGATGTCGCCCTGCGCGCGCGACTGGCTGACGGTATCGCGCCCCGTGCCATGCAACACGGCGAACCGCTTTTCGTTGTCGAGCTCGAGTTGCGCGGTCCCCTGGAACGCGGCCTGCATCGGACCGAACTTGATGGCGATATGGCCCTGGACTTCATTGCCCTGTTGAGAGGTTATCTGCGCACCGGGCAAGCAACCCGCCACCATGGGGAGATCCACCATGAATGACCAGACCCGCTCGGGCGGAAAAGGTACGGTGAACTCACCATTGATATGCTGTCCTTTTCCTTTGCTGTCGCCCCTGCCGGGTGAGGCAGGCGCCGAGGGCTGTGCCTGTTTCACAGCGCTGTCCATAGGCTCGACGGGATCGAAAACTGGCATCGTCTTTTCATGAGCGATGGGAATGATCGCTGGCGTGGATAGCCCGGCACGCAACGCCGTAACCGCGGGATCGGGCAGCTCGCGCAACTCGTCGAGGACTGACTGTATTGCCGCGACTATCCCCATATACCCGGTGCAACGGCACAGATTGCCGGCGAGCTCGATACGGATCCGCTTTTCGTCCGCATCCGGCAGGCGCAGCACGATGTCGCGGGCCGTGGCCAGCATACCTGGCGTGCAAAAGCCGCACTGCAGCGCGTGATGGGCCCGAAAAGCCAGACGCAAACGCTGCATGACGGGGTCATCGTCGTAGCCTTCGACCGTGGTGATGTTGCGCGACTCGCAGGCGACAGAGAACGTTATGCAGGATCTGACCGGCTTTCCATCGAGCAGTACCGTACAGGCCCCGCACACACCGTGCTCGCACCCAAGGTGTGTACCGGTGAGATGCTCTTTGTCGCGCAGATAATCCGCCAGATGCATCCGAGCGGGAACGTCATGGCACACTTGTTGGCCATTGACTGTCATGGAAACTCTATTCATCGCGCAATCTCGCTCGCCTTGCGTTCAAAGGAGGGTTCCGCCACGGGCAACGCGTCGTTGAGCGCTTGATCCAGGCAGCGGGTCACCGCGGTTTCGTAAAGGTGGCGCTCGACGCCGTCTTTCTCGGGCAGCGCTTGTTCCACCGCCGAACGTATCGACGATGCCGTGACGGCTGATCTGCCTGTTTTTGCACAGGCATGTGCCAATGCCATCAACGAGCGAGGCGTAGCGTCAATGGCGCCCAGGACGATTCGGGCGGTACGACTGGCGGGGTCAAACCACGCCACGCAACTGGCTTCGGCAAACTCCCCGGTCTTTCTGCAGAATTTGTAGTAGCCAAATCGAGATTCGGCGCTAAAGGCAGGAACATCGACGGCGACGATGAGTTCGCCTTCTTGGAGTGAGGTCGTGTATGCGCCCGCCATGAATTGCTGAACGCTCTCGTGGCGTACTGCTTGCCGTGGCCCGGCGATTTCTATCCTGGCGTCCAGTCCGGCACAGACGACGACCCAGTCGGCCGCGGGGTCGGCGTGAGCGAGGCTGCCACCTAGCGTCCCGCGATTGCGGACTGCACGATAGGCAATGCGCTGCGCGACGTGTTGCATCGGATGGCCTCGAAGGCATTCGTGCACGCCATCCTCGATTTCGGCATGCGTCACCGCCGCGCCCACACGCAGTCGAGCGCCGCGGCGCTCGACCTGGCGCATTTCCGCGACACGAGAGATATCCACCACGGCGGGAGGACGCGCCAAACGCAGGTTCAACATGGGGCCCAGGGATTGGCTGCCCGCCATGGGTTTGGCGCCTCGCAGGCCGGCGAGCGCGTCGTTCAGCGTCACCGGACATGCGTAATCAAAACGTGCTGCCTTCATGATTGAGCCTCCACCTCGGCTTGCACCGTCGCAAGCGTTGCCGGGTGCCTCGCGGTTGCGCTATTCGCGCCTGCCAAGGCGTGCCGTAATCTCGCGGGAGTCAATGGCGTGCGGTTGACTACCGGCGCATTCAACCGCCGAAGCACGTCGTTTACCGCGTTGTAGATCACAGCGGGCGGCGCAATGGCTCCCCCCTCCCCCATGCCTTTGGCACCAAACTCGGTATGCGGCGACGGGGTTTCAAAATGATCGATGCGAATATGCGGTACCTCTGTGGCGCCAGGCATGACATAGTCGGCAAAGGTCGACGCCAAGGGTTGCGCATTTTCGTCGTAGGGAGTTTCCTCGTAGAGGGCCGTTCCCAAGCCCTGTGCGATGCCCCCAAAGGTCTGCCCCTCGACCACCATGGGATTCACCATGGTGCCGCAGTCTTCGACCACGACATAGTCCAGAATCTCGACCTCGCCCGTACCGGGATCCACCGCGACCACGGCGGCATGGGTGGCGTAGGTGAACGCGCCACTGTCGACCTTGGGCTTGTACCCCACGGTGGTCTCCAGGCCGCCGACGTGGGCGTCCGCTGGCAGGGTTTGGGGATTGATATACCAAGCTTGGGCGACGTCACGAATCCCGACCGAATTGCTACCTGCCCATACCGCACCAGCGCGCAATTCGGCAGTGGAAAGCTCGGCTTTCAACAGGTGTGCGCCGATATGCAGAATGCGTGGCGCCAGCTCTTTACACGCTTGAGAGACCGCGCCGCCCGACATCACCAGGGAGCGCGATGCATAGGTCCCCGTAGAGAATGGCGTTTGGCCCGTATCGCCGTGTATGACCCTGATGTTCTCGACATTGACGCCTAGAATCTCGTGGGCGATCTGAGCAAACGTTGTTTCCATTCCCTGTCCATGGGAATGCACGCCCACGCGTATCTCCAGGCCGCCATCTGGGGTGACTTTGACGCCGGCTTGGTCGTAGCCCGGTATCACTGGCGTTCCCCACGCCGCAAACACCGAGGTGCCGTGGGCGGACTGCTCGGTGTAGGTCGCCACGCCGAGGCCGATCAAACGTCCGTCCCGTTCCGCATGCGCTTGACGCGCGCGTATCGCGGGCGCATCAATCATTTCCAGCGCGCGGCGCAGGCTGGCGGGATAGTCGCCGCTGTCGAAATGTTTGTTCGCGACGTTGACATAGGGCATTTGCTCTGGCTTGACCAGATTCAGCAGCCTGACGTCCCAGGGTTCGCGGCCGACCTCGGATGCGATCGCGTCCATCATCAACTCGATGGCAAAGCACACGCCGGTGCGCGCCACCCCACGGTATGGGACAAAACCGGGTTTGTTTGTCGCCACGCACTGCGTCAGGCAACGGTATCGCTGAAAATCGTACGGACCGGGGAGATTGCCCGTTGCTTGGCCTGGCTCCAGGCCGATCGTGAACGGCCAGACCGAATAGGCACCGCCGTCGATCACGATGTGCGCATCGAGTGCCAGCAGCCGTCCGTCGCGGTCGGCGTAGGCCGTCATGTCGTAGTAATGCTCTCGCGTGTTGGCGCCGGCGATGAGATGCTCCCGACGGTCCTCGAGGTACCGAAACGGCCGTTTATAGGTCTTTGCCAGCCATGCAATACAGACCTCTTCTTGCTGCAGCACGCATTTGTATCCGAAGGCGCCGCCCACATCCGGGGATATGACCCGAATCTTGGTCTGGTCCATCTCCAGGCATTCAGCCAGCCCCGTACGTATCATGTGTGGAACTTGGGTCGCGCTGATCACAACCAGTTGATCATCGCGATGGTCCCAATAGGCCAGCACGGCCTTGCCTTCCATGGGCACCATGCACTGACGCGCCAGCTCGACCCGCCGTCGCACGACCACTGGCGCATCGAACGCCGCCACGTCGAAATCCCGATCCGCCTTCAAGGTGACGAACACGTTGTCGTGCCATTCCTCATGAACGAGGTGGTCCGTAGCCGCGAGCGCCGATTCCGTATTGGCGTAGACAGGCAGCTCGCCATAGTCGACATTGAGCTCCTCGATCAGGTCTTCGGCCTCCGCGCGAGAGGCGGCAATCGCCATGGCGATGGGTTCACCGACGAATCGCACTTTGCCGCTGGCCAGCGGTGGCTGCGCGGAACGCTGGTAGGTGGGCAGCGTCGAATCCGCGACGATATCCCGTACCTGCATATGCTCGCGGGTGAACGCCTTCCCCGCGAGCGATTCCGGCAGGTGGATCCGGTCCAGGCTGGCATGAGCGAGGGGGCTGCGAAGAAACGCGACTTCGCACAGACCAGGCATGGACATGTCTCCAACAAACTGGCCTTTGCCCATGAGGTGGCGAATGTCCTCCTTGCGAGGGACGCGCGCGCCGACACCTTGCGGTGCCGCACTGTTCGAGGCGGGAGGCTTTTCGTGCATAAATACCTCAGGAAATCGGCGGCTGCTCGCCGCCGGATGGTTCAACGGCGGGTCACTGCCTGGAATGTGTAGTTATCGAGCGCGCTCTCGGCCACGCGGAACCAACTCGCCTCGTCGCGCTGGAACTCGGCCCATTGCGGATAAAGCGCGGCGAAATCGGGGTTGGACGCGCCCAACTCTTTCCAGAGTTCTTGCGAGGCCTTATAGGCGGCATCCATGACGTCGCGGGGAAAGAACGACAGCTTTGCGCCGCCGGCGATTAGCGATTTCAAGGCGCCGGGGTTGCTGGCATCGTATTTTGCGAGCATTTTCATGGTCTGCTCCGAGCTGGCGCACTCGAATGCCGCTTTGAAAAGCGGAGGCAATGCATTCCAGGCCTCGGCATTGACCATGGTGGTGATCGAGGCACTGCCCTCGAACCAGCCCGGCGAGTAATAGTATGGCGCGACCTTGTTGAGGCCGAGCTTCAGGTCATCATAAGGGCCGATCCATTCGGCGGCGTCGATCGTGCCTTTCTCCAGCGAGGGATAGATGTCGCCGGGGGGGATCTGTTGAGGGATGGCACCCAGTTTCGAGAGCACCATCCCTCCAATGCCGCCGATACGCATTTTGAGTCCTTTGAGATCCTCCACCGTTTTTATCTCGCGGCGGAACCATCCCCCCATCTGCACACCCACGTTGCCACAGACGTGATTGACGATGTTGTATTTCTTGTAGAGCGCGCGCAGTTTTTCGAGACCGCCGCCGTAGTGGATCCACGCGTTATGTTGACGCGCACTCAATCCGAACGATAGACCTGTGTCGAAAGCCAATGCCGTGTTCTTTCCAATATGAAAGGTGGCGAGGACGTGGTTGCACTCCACGGTGCCATTGCTGACGGCGTCCATGTTCTGCGCCGGGGGCACGAGCTCCCCGGCGGGAAAGGCGCGGATTTCAAATTTGCCGTCGGTTAACTCGGCGACGCGTTTGGTGAGCGCCTCAGCCGACCCGTACATGGCATCGAGGCTTTTGGGCCAACTGGTGGACATGCGCCAGCGGACGGTGGCAGAACTTTGCGCCACTGCTGGCGCTGCTACGGCCACTGCACCGATACCCGCGGCGTGGGTCAAGAAACGACGACGTTGCATAGCTGGTTCCCTTGTTTTGAATGGCCGTATTCGGCCCTTTGCTGTGGAGTATCCGGCGCGCTGCGCAGAGACCGTGCCACCGGATCATGACACGACCAAACCAAAACTCAAGCTGATTTATAATCAGTATGCTGACTATTTATCAGTTCAGTCAATAGGTTTTTTTCCTGATCTTATACGCGCACTTTCCAATAATTCTATGCACTGTAATTTCCGTAAATAACCCCATATATATGCACTAATGAACCGATTAATGCGCTGAGCGACAAGGCAATCAGGGCATTCCCCAATGCATGAAAAATGTGTGATCGAGAACTGGATCAAAAAAATTTTCACTGCTAGAATTTATTCAGTGTGCTGATCATTTTCAAAGGAAAATCATGGATTGGACTCGCATTGCTTCGGTGCAGGAGATCGACGACGACAGCGCCATATCAATCACGGCAGGCCAGGTTCAGTTGGCGTTATACAAATGCGACGGCGAGCTCTTTCTTTCCGACGGCATCTGTACGCACGGCCACGCCATGTTGGCCGAGGGGTATGTGGAGGACGGCTGTGTCGAGTGTCCGCTGCACCAAGCCCAGTTCGATTTGAGTACGGGCATTCCCCGGTGCGGGCCCGCCACGGTGCCTATCCGGGTTTACCCGGTTCGCGTCGAGGACGGCTCCGTCTATGCCCAACTGGATACCTGAACCATGTCCACGCCGAAAACCATTCTGATCATTGGTGCCGGCCAGGCAGGCGCGGTCGCGGCACGCACGCTGCGCGATCTGGGTTATGACGGGCGCATCACGATAATCGGCAATGAAGCTCATCTGCCATACGAGCGCCCTCCTCTGTCCAAAGCCGCATTGGAGCAAGACGTCGATCTCGCCATAGGCAGGGTGTATCCCGCGGAGTTTTATTCGGAACAGAACATCGAAGTGATCACCGGAGTCAGTGCTCAATTGCTTGATGCCCAACGACGCGAGGTCGGCCTGTCAGATGGCAGAACGTTGACATACGACGCCTGTTTGCTGGCCACCGGAGGACGAGCCAAGCACCTACCCATGTTGCCGCGCTCAGCGACCGTGCACACCCTGCGTACCCTGAACGACGCAATGACCTTGGGTTCGGCTCTGAGGCCCGGTATGCGATTGGTGGTGATCGGCGGTGGTTTTCTCGGTTTGGAGGCCGGCTGGAGCGCCAAGCAGCGCGGCGCCAACGTGACGGTGCTCGAAGGCGGACCGGCATTATTGGGCCGGGTGTTGCCCCCTCAGGTCAGCCATTGGCTATCACAGCGCGCCCGAGCAATGGGGCTGGACGTACGTCTGGGCGTTGCGGTGACCAGCGCGCTCGCGGACGCCTCTGCTGATGGGAAGATGGCGATCACGCTAGGCGACGACAGTGTCATCGATGCTGATCATGTGCTGGTCTCGATCGGCCTGACGCCAGACACCGCACTCGCCCATGCCGCGAATCTATCGATCTGCGCCGAGACCGGCGGCGTGCTGGTGGACAGGCATTGCCGGACTTCGAACGAGTACGTTTGGGCAGCCGGTGACTGCGCCAGCCAGTATCAGGCTCCGGGCGACACCCCTGTGCGAATTGAGTCGTGGCAGAACGCGAACACCCAAGCGGCCATCGCCGCGGCTGCCATCCTGAATGCGGCTAGGCCCGCGGTCCCCTACCCTTGGTTCTGGACTGATCAGTTGGGCTGCAATATCCAGATATTGGGCGCCCCATCCCCCGACCTCGAATATGTCGTGCGCGGCGACGCCGCGCCGAACGAGTCCGTTCCCAAATGCTTGTATCTTGGATTGCGTGATGGCGTCCCGGTACATGGCGTAGCGATCAATGCGGGAGGCGACTTGCGGGTGTTGCGTCCGCTGTTCGAGCAATCGGTTCGCATTCCCGCAGAGGTCTTTGCGGACATGGCCACCGGCTTAAAACCATTCGTTAAATCGTGCATGGCACAACCAGCCTGACGGCGCACATCATTCAGGAGCTTTATCCATGTATCAATCACAAACCGTGATCGGCATTACGCCCGCTCGAAAAGATCCTCCGCTAGCCGACTGCGTGTGGCCAGAGGACGCGTTGCATTATGTGCCTGACTGGGTCTATACCAGCCAGGCCGTCTACGAGCTCGAACAGGACCGGATCTTTCGCGGAAAAACGTGGAATTTCGTGGGCCTGGAGGCCGAGGTGCCCGAGCCTGGCAGTTATAAGCGGTCTTATGTAGGCGCCGTTCCCGTGGTGGTGTCACGCGCGGAAGACGGCAGCCTGCATGTCTTTGAAAATCGCTGCGCGCATCGTGGTGCAGAGTTTTGCCGGCATGGACAAGGCAAAACCGCCGAGTTTATCTGCCCTTATCATCAATGGTCCTATGACCTGAAGGGCAATTTGCAGGGCGTCCCCTTCAAGCGCGGGGTCAACAAGGCGGGCGGCATGCCGCGCGATTTTCGCAATGACGAGCATGGCCTGCGCAAGCTGAACGTGACCACACGTCATGGCGTGATCTTTGCATCCTATTCACACGACGTTGAGCCGCTGGAGGACTACCTCACGCCCGAGATGCTCATGGATTTCGACGCGGTATTTCCAGGGCGTCCGCTGAAAATACTGGGCTATTACCGCAACGAGCTGCCCTGCAACTGGAAGATGTATCACGAAAACCTGAAGGATCCTTATCACGCCACGCTGCTGCATTCATTTCTGGTCGTGTTCGGGCTGCTGGTGGCGGGAAATAAATCGGCGATGACGGTCGATACTGTCCATGGACGCCATGGCACGATGGCATCGGCCAAGAGCGAGGACAAGTACGCGACAGTGAGTGAGGAAAACAAGAAAGAGATGCGCTCTTTCCATGATGGCCTGCGCCTGCGCGATGATCGGTTTCTGGAGTACATCAAGGAATTCGACTCGCCCTGGTCGGTGACGATGCAAACCATTTGGCCGAACCTGATCGTGCAACGGGAGATGAACACCCTCGGCGTGCGTCACATTATTCCCAATGGCCCTAACAGCATGATCATGCAATGGACCATGTTCGGCTATGAGGACGACACCGACGAGATGCAGCGCCATCGCCTGCGCCAAGGCAATCTGATGGGGCCGGCGGGTTTTCTGGGCCTGGAAGACAACGAAGCCATGAAGTTCGTTCAAGAAGGCGTACGCCGTTCCAGCACGGATCTCAACGTGCTCAAGCTGGAGAGCGGCAAGGTGGGAACCTCCGACTCGCTGATTTCCGAGGCCGCCATTCGCGCCATGTATCAGTACTACCGCCAAGTCATGGAATTTTGAAGAGCCCGACGACATGAACGAAAAGAACACTTACGTGCCTAGCCGTTTAGCCATTGAGAAAGCGGTATTGCTGAAGGCCGAAATAGAACTGTTCCATGCAGAATATTGTGCAGCACTAGATGGCGGCGATGTAGAGCGATGGCCTGATTTTTTTACGGCCGACGCGCTCTATCGAATCACCTCTCGTGAAAATGCGGAATTGAATCTGCCCGTTGGTCTGGTCTACGCCGAGGGCCGTGACATGATGCATGACCGTGCCATAGCGATTTCCCGTACTCAAATGTTCGCACCCCGTTATTTGCTGCACATTGTCAGCAATGTACGTGTGATCGATGACACGGACAGCGAGGTTGAGGCGCACGCCACCTTTCTATTGATGCAGACGCTCGTGGAAGGCCCCACGACGGTACACCTGGCCGGCAGCTATCACGACGTGTTTGTCCGGGAGCACGGCCGTTTGCTGCTAAAACGACGCGACGTCATTTACGATACCAACATTCTGGCGAATGATCTGGTCCATCCTGTATAAAATCTCAGTCTTCCCTCGCCGCTGGCGGGGATTGGAAACTCGGTCGCATGACACTATCAAAGAAGCAGACTCCCGTTACCCGAAAATCAGCCTCCCCAAAGGCATCCAGCACGAATGAGGCTGCGGACGTGGCCCGCGAGGTACTGTGGGAACGGCCCGGGTTCCTCGTACGGCGTTTGAACCAGATCCACTACGCCATGTTCTTTGAGGAATGTCATGCTCACAACATCACACCGGTCCAGTACGGCATCCTGACCGCCTTGTCGCTCGTGCCGTGGATGGATCAGACAGAGATAGGCATGGACGTGGGGCTGGACCGCACGACCACGGCAGATGTGGTCAAACGGCTGCAAGAACGCGGCCTGATCGAACGCCGCACCAATCCCGCAGACAAACGCTCACGCCAGGCCAAACTGACCAAAGAAGGCGCCAGTGTGGTCGAGGAGCTCCATGCTGGCATGGCGCGCGCCCAGGAGCGTCTGCTGGAACCACTGACCGCGCGCAGCCGAGAGGTGTTCATGCGTTTGCTCGCTACGCTGGTAGAGGGCAACAACCAGTATGGCCGCACGGTACTGCGCGGTTTCTGAGGGTCGCCGACGGGCAGGCCACCGAGATACTGCTACCCTCTCGTACACCATATATCGTTTTTTTGTTTGCAGGAGTCACTATGAAAGCAGAAAAAGTCGCATTGATCATTGCAGGCGGCAGCGGCATGGGCGCGGCTGCAGCCCGGCGTCTGGCCGCGGACGGTTTCAAGGTCGGGATTCTGTCGTCGTCCGGCAAGGGCGAGGCACTGGCCCAGGAACTGGGCGGCATCGGCGTCACAGGCAGCAATCAGTCCAACGACGATCTGCGCCGCCTGGTCGATGCGGCTGTCGCGAAATGGGATCGGATCGACGTGCTGGTCAATAGTGCCGGGCACGGACCGCGTGCGCAGATTCTGGAGATCAGCGACGATGACTGGCACAAGGGGATGGACACCTATCTGATGAACGTGATCCGCCCGACTCGTCTGGTGACCCCTGTCATGCAGAAACAGAAAGGCGGCGCAATCATCAATATTTCCACCGCGTGGGCGTTCGAGCCCAGCGATATGTTTCCGACGTCGGCAGTGTTCCGCGCCGGGTTGGCGGCGTTCAGCAAGATTTTTGCCGATACGTATGCCCAGGACAATATCCGCATCAACAACGTCTTGCCTGGATGGATCGACAGTCTGCCGCAACGGGATGAGCGTCGTGACAACGTGCCAATGAAGCGTTACGGCACAAGTGACGAAATTGCCGCCACGGTAGCCTTTCTGGCGAGCGAAGGTGCGGCGTACATCACCGGGCAGAATATTCGGGTCGATGGCGGATTGACCCGGTCTGTATGACGAAGGGATGAGCGCCCTCGCCCACGTTTTTACGGCAGCGAGGGCCCCATCCAGGCACGGGGCTTGCAGCGACTTCCGGTTTTCACAGGGAGGTCGCGATGCGTAAATTGAATTTGAAACCGTTGGCTGAGCAGGTGCTCGTCATCACTGGCGGCAGCAGCGGTATTGGGGCGGCCACGGGCCGCGCCGCTGCCCGGGCAGGCGCTCGGGTCGTCCTGGCCGGCCGCGATGCGGCTGAATTGGACAAGGTAGCGGAATCGATCCGAACTGACGGCGGCCAGGTTACTACCGTAACGATGGACGTGGGGATCGAGGAAGATCATCACAGATTGCTGCAGGCAGCGCTGGAAGCCTATGGTTCGGTCGATACGTGGGTGAACAACGCCGGCGTGTCTATTTTCGGGCCATTGCAAAGCGTACCGATTGAAGATCAGCGCAAGCTCTTCGAGACGGACTACTGGGGCGTGGTGTATGGGTCGCTCACGGCCGTACCCTATTTACGAGAGCGAGGCGGCGCACTGATCAACGTGGGCAGCGAAGTCTCCGATCGGGCAATTCCCATGCAAGGCGCATATTCGGCCGCCAAGCATGCCGTGAAAGGGTTTACCGATGCCTTGCGCATGGAGCTGATGCAAGAAAACTTGCCAGTGAGCGTGACGCTGATCAAGCCCGGATCTATCGATACGGACTACACACGCCGCGCGCGCAACTATATGGACGTCGAGCCCGTCTTGCCGCCTCCGATTTATTCGCCGGAAGCGGTGGCGCAGGCCATTCTGTATGCGGCCCACAAACCGCAGCGGGATCTGTATGTCGGCTCGGCCGCCAAGATCATGTCCTCGCTGGGCCATCGTGCACCGGGCTTGATGGACGCGCTGGGGGGGTGGCTGACGCGGCATCAACGCAGCGACGTGCCAGCCACCGAGGGCGGCGACGGGTTATACGAGCCTGGCGTCCGCGCAGCCACGCCATCGCCTTCGAAGGTTCGGCGCCACAGCTATTACACGGAAGTCAACACACGTGGTAAAGGGATGTTCTGGCTGGGGACGGGTGCGGTGCTGTTGGTCGGCACCGTACTCGCCCGACGTCGCCACTAGGCCCGGGCTGCATCTGCGGCGCTGGGACTGGTGACGCCTAGCGCCTGCTCGAGCAGCGCCCCAAGATCGCGCATGCCCTGGACGGCATCCCCCGCGAACCAGACGGCGGCGCAGCGTCTGCCGCGCGCACGTAATTCTGCCAGGTCGGCCTGTGCCTGGGCGGCTTGGCACCTGCCCAATTCGTTGGCGTTGCAAGCCTGGCGGCCGATGAATAGATACGCGCCGCCTGCGGGGCCACCCTTGTGCAGTTGACCGCTGGCATGAAGATAACGTGGTCCAAATCCCGCGGTGGCGGCTGTGCCGAACAGGTCCCTCAGACGGCCTTGCCAATACGAGAGCCACGCGCGGTTGCGCGAATTGCACGGAACATAGGCCAGCAACGCGAAATAGCGTGCAGCCTGCGTCTGCAGCCATTCGCCCAGATCCTGCTTATCGCCGGTGTCAACGATCAGGCTGCCGTAACGTTGCCCGTTTGCCGGCGTCACAGGGGCGCCGAGCAATTGACGGGTGCGCGATTTGCTGGCCTCTACGTCCGGTTGGTCAAAGGGGTTGACCTGGAGGATGGAGCCTGCCAAGGCGGTGGCAAACTGCCAGCGATAGAATTCCTGTGCCAAGGCGGCACCCTCGCCGATTTCCACATCGATGACGGCCTGGCCGGCTGCTCGCAAGGCGTCCCGCTGCCGCTCCATCGTGCTGCCGTGACGCAGTATGACGAACAGGCGGTCTGACGAATAACGGTCCGCCTGCCCTATCGGCTCTTGATTGACGGGGATAAGTCCACCGCCAAACTTTCCTGTCGATTCAGCTAACAGTTGCTCAATCCACTCACCGAGACCCTCGAGTTCGGGCTCGGCCCAGATAGTGACCTTGTCGCGGTGAGCCAGGGCCGCTTCGCCTAATGTCGCCCCTAACAAGGCGGCGGGATTGTTGTTCAGCGGAACCCGTGGACCGCAGTGATTACGCAGCAGCTTGGCGTGGCGTAGAAAGTCTATCGGATCGTGGCCCATGAGAACCAGCGGCACCAGGCCAAAGGGCGAAAGCACCGAGTAGCGTCCCCCTACCGTGCGATCGCCGGTAAAAATGGCGGCATACCCTTGTTGCTCTGCGAGCGCCTGCAACGGCGAGCCGGGATCGGTAATGGCGCAGAAGTGCCGGCCGGCATGGGCGCCGATTCTGTCTCGCGCAATCTTATAGAAGTGTTGCGCGAGCAGTGTCGATTCCATCGTGGTGCCTGACTTGCTGGCGACGATGTGCAGGCAGTTTTCCGGTGCAACGCGGCGCTGCAGCGCTGCCACTTGATCCGGATCGGTCGAGTCCAGCACATGCAGCCGTAGACCGCCAGCCGCGCTGCCCAAGGCATTTTGCAGGACATGAGCCCCCAACGCGGCTCCGCCCATGCCCATGAGGATAGCGTTGACGCAGCCGTTGTCTCGCAGCCATGCGCATTGACCCAGATAGCGGCGTATCACGGATTCCTGGCGCGACGGGTCGACCCATCCCATCCAATGGCTCTCGTCAGTATCGGTCCATAGTTTGGCGTCGCCTGCCCATAATCGAGATACCCAGCGCTGCGCTCGCATGGCCTGCAAACGCTCGGTAATGCGTCGTCCCAGTTCCGCAGGTAAATACACGTGTTGACGATTGATCGTTGCCGGGTAGGTATGGCGCAGAACGGACGTCGATTGCGCGGCCGAGTACTGGGAGAGCGATTCGAGCATGGGAATGTCCCTGAGGGATGATGAAGTGGGAGAGACACTGCAAGTCGCGTACCCAAGCAGGAACGAGGCTTGCTGCAGCGCACGCATGAATATTGCCCCTGCCCTCCTTCCCTATTCGAACTGCGTGAGCTGCTGCCGAAGGACTATCACATGACGGAAATCGAGAACGTTGCCAACTATCTGCGCCGTCGCAGCCTGACGCTGGCGACCGCTGAAAGCTGCACGGCCGGCCTGATTGCGGCTCAACTGGCCGAGGTGCCGGGTGCGGGCGGCTTGCTGGAATGTGCGTTCGTGGTCTATTCACCTGCTGCCAAACGTAGTTGTCTGGGGGTTTCCGACGAGATCCTGCGTCAATACAACCTGACCAGCACGGAAGTCTCGTGCGCCATGGCGAAAGGCGCCGCCGAACGTTGCAGCGCATCGGTGATCATCGCCAATACCGGTGTGGCCGATGATGGCGGCGAAGGTGTCGAGGCCGGGACGCAATGCTATGCCTGGTTGCTACGCACGCCCGGCATTCCAACCAGGATTTATACCGAAACACGTCAGTTTTCCGGCAGCCGCAACGAGGTGAGGCAGATGGCCGCCGAGTATGCGCTGCAGCGCATTCAGCACTATCACGCGCAATGGTTGGCATCTCGAGAGCGCGGAAACGACGATGATTAGTTTGCCTGACTTATATGCAGAGTACGGCGCGATATGGGGCGCCTGGTTTGGAACGCTGGCACTGGCCGCTGTGTTGTTCATAGGTTTTGTCTCGGTATTGAATGTCGTGAGACGTCAAGCGACATCCCGTATGGCCGAGGGCACTCATCCTTACGCATCGGCATTGCTGGCGGTGGTCACACGCACCAATCGGCTGATTATCGCGTTGCTCGCGCTGATGATCGGCATGCGCCTGACTCAAGCGGTATTTCCTTGGCAAAGCTGGGTTTCCGATCATCTCTGGTTCGTGTTGTTGGCGTTACAACTGGCTTTGTGGCTGGACGTTGCCTGCCGCAGCGTGCTGACCATCGTGGGTGAGCGGCTGCGCGCCGGGCGCGTGACCATCACGCTGCTTTCGTTCCTGGTGCGCACGGTAGTGTGGGTGGTGACGTTGCTGGCCATCCTGGACAATTTGGGGGTGAATATTACGGCCCTCGTGACCAGCCTGGGGATAGGCGGCGTCGCCGTGGCGCTGGCGGTGCAAACCATACTGAGCGACCTGTTCGCATCCATTTCGATCGGGCTGGACAAGCCTTTCGAGGTCGGCGACTTTATTGTGTTTGGCTCGGTGGCCGGGTCCATCGAACATATCGGGTTGAAGACGACGCGCATCCGCAGTCTGGGTGGAGAGCAGATCGTCTGTTCGAATACAGAACTGCTGAAGCAGACCATTCAAAACTACAAACGGATGGAGCAGCGGCGGATCATTTTCACCTTACGCGTGCCTTATGACACGCCAGCCGACACGCTGCTCGAACTGCCGGCCGACATCAAGGCGCAGATCGAAGCGCAGGCAGCAACGCGTTTTGACCGGGCTCACGTAGCCAGATTCGGCGACTACGGCCTGGAAATCGAAGCGGTCTATTACGTATTGAGCGCCGATTACAACCGGTATATGGACATTCAACAGGCGATCAACCTAGGGATTGTGCGCGCTTTCGCGGCGCGCGACGTGACCTTGCGTCCCCAGGAACGCACCCTGCACCTGCGTGAGGATGCGGTTCAAAGCGGGGAGATCTAGCCAGGCACGTTACTTGCTCCTGAAGGAGGAAAAGGGCCACAACAAGGAGCCAATATGTCGAGCACAGTACTGATTGTCGCTGGGGAAGCGTATCCGCTGGTAAAGACAGGAGGGTTGGCCGATGCTGTATCGGGCCTGGCCCAGGCGTTGAACCAATCGGGTGCTCAGGTACGGATATTGTTGCCGGCCTACCGAGGCGTGTTGGACAAGGTCCGTATCGACGCCAGTTGGCCAATTGATGGTTTGCCCGGCGGCCCTGCCCGGCTGGTCTCTGGACACTGCCGTTCTACGGGGTTGGCCTGCCTGCTATTGGACAATCCGGTGCTGTTTGACCGGCCCGGATGTTATATCGACGAGTCTGGCCACGACTATGCAGACAACGCATGCCGCTTTGCCGCGCTCGCGCATGCGGCCGCTGCGGTGGCGGCCGGGTTGCCGGGCCTGGAGCGGCCCGCCATCGTACACGCCCACGACTGGCATGCGGCGCTGACGCCGTTACTCATCAAAGGTGCAGGCCTGCGATCGGTAAAAACGGTACTCACTATCCATAATCTGGCATTCCAGGGGGCATTCGATCCTGGTGAAGTGCAACATCTCGGCCTGCCGCCCAATGTGCGCGAAGCCGCCGGGCTCTATGCCTGGGGCCGACTGAATTTTCTGCAAGCCGGCATTCTGCATGCCGATCGCGTGACCACTGTCAGCCACACTTATGCGCGCGAAATTCTCTCGCCCGAGCGCGGCTGCGGACTGGACGGCGCGCTACGTTTTCGAGGAGACGCGCTGGTAGCGTTGCCTAACGGCATTGACGATGAGTTGTGGAATCCGGCGACCAACGTGCATCTGCAGCCTAATGGGTTCAGTGTCAATAATCTGGGGAATAAAACCCGCTGGAAAGAACATGTCCAGCGCGCATTTGGCCTCGCGCAGGATCCAGGCGCGTTGTTGACGGTGTCGTGTTGCCGCCTGACCGAACAGAAGATGGCAGATCTCACGGCCGATACCTTGGCGGATGCGCTCGCCGCCCATCCGCGGCTGCAATTCGCTTTGCTCGGCAAAGGGGAGCAACGATTCGAAGAGGCGTTCAGGCAGATCGCGGCAAAACATCCCGGACGTTGCGGGGTGCATATTGGCTATGACGAGGCAGTCGCTCATCGCTTGCTGGCGGGTGCGGACGTGCTGTGGCACCCCAGCCGCTTTGAGCCGTTCGGATTGACTCCGCTTTACGCGATGCGTTATGGCACGCTGCCCATCGTGACCGCGGTGGGCGGGCTGGCAGACTCGGTTCGCGATCCGGGCGCGCATGCGGGGGAAGCTGCCATGATGCATGCTAACGGCCTGATGCTGGATAGTCAGGACGCGAGCGGTGTGATGGCGGCTCTGGCGCGTGCGGCGCACCTGAAGGCGCATGACGCTGTGTGGCGAGCGATGCAACGCAACGCCATGACGGGGGCCCATGGATGGTCGCATGCGGTTCAGAATTATCTGGACGTGTTTGCCACGCTGACCGGTAGACGCATGCCCGTCGCGCAGCGGCGTGCCGAACGTATACGGCTGAACAAGGCGACACGGGCGCAATCGGCCGTGTCGGCGTAAAACGAGGATGGTGTTGGCTTACTCCCCTGCCCTGCGGCTATTGCGCACGACGCAATGCGGGCGCGACGCGCTCGCGCCATGGGTGCGCGCAGGCGTCAATGCTGTTCTGCTGCCCGCGCCTTGGCGCGGAGCTGGCGTGCAGAACGTTCCGTACGATGCCGACTTGGCCGCCGACGGCAAGGAGCCGGTCCTTGATGCCATTGCGCGCTACGCCGAGTCTGCACACGCGATGGGCCTGACGTGCTATGTCGACGTGATACTGGATCGCGTTGCCCAGGATGCCGTGGCAACGACGGCGCGTGCCGACTGGCTCGCGGTGGACCAGAATCTGCCGGAGCTCGATCCACGACAGCCCCTGGATGCCTTGTCGTCGCGTCAGGTGCGAGGCGATGACGAGGATTTCCTGCGTTGTTGGAGCGAACGTCTGGGCCAATGGCTGAATGCGGGAGTCGACGGCTACTATATTCAACGGCCTCAGGGCCTGCCGCCGGCGATCTGGGCAGATTTGTTAGGCGGTCTGCGTCAGAGGCATCCCGAAGCGCGCTACATCGCCGCGACACAGGGCATGACACCGCACGATCTACAGCAACGCACACATACCGGTTTCGATTGGACGGTGAATTCGCTGCCGTGGTGGGATGGCCGTGACGACTGGCTGGCACAGGAAGACGCCCGCCTGCGCGCCCTGGCGCCTGTACTGGCGCCGTTGGACGCCCGGTCAGACGCCCGCTCGGCCTGGCTGGCTGCGTTTTGCGGCGACGGATTGCTGGTGGATGCGCGCGATGGCGATGGGCCCTCGAGCGACGTGATCGCGGCGCTGCAATGGCATGCTGGAGGCGCACTCTCGGGTCCGTTGACGATCATCGGTGGACAGGCCGGCAGAGCAACGTTGCTGCTGCGCCAGACGCAAGACGATACGACGGTGGGGTTGGCCGTCACGCCACAAGGCGAGTCGTCCAGCCGCATCGATCTGCCACCGTTGGCCGGCGTCTTGCCCACAGGTCCATTGACCGAGCAGGATGTGCCGCCGGCGCTGCACCCTCGCCATGGCGTTGTCGGCGAGAGCGGTTGTTCCCTGCTGGCCTGGCAACCATCCACAGAGGTGACATCAGACGCACGCGCGCCGGCCGACGAACGGCAGCCGCAGGCGCCAAGGCTGGCGATCGAGTCAGTACAGCCGGCACTGGAGCCTGATCGCCTGCCTGTCAAATGCATTGCTCACGAACAAGTGACTGTTCAAGCCACGCTGATCATGGACGGTCACGAGGAACTGGCTGCCGATTTGTGCTGGCGGGCGTGTGACGAACGTCATTGGCATCGTGTGCCCATGCGTCTGCTCGGCAACGACCGGTGGGAAGCAGCGTTTGCACCGCAACGGATTGGCGCCCATGAGTATCGGGTGCAGGCCTGGCAAGATGTGTGGGCAGGCTACTGCCATGAATGGCGCAGCAAGCACACTGCAGGACAGTCTCTGCATATGCCTTTGCGCGAGGGTGCGCAATGGCTGACGCGTACGATTGCCAAGGCCGAACGTGACAATGCCCCGTCTGGCATTCGTACCGGACTAAAACGTGCGCTGAAAACGCTGAAGCAGGTTTTTGATGGCGGCGTGACCTTGGACCGTGCTTTACAGCAGCTCTGCGATCCCCTGCTGGCGGCAGCGATACGAGAGACGGCGCAGCGGCCGCATGCGCGCGCCAGCACCGTCTATCCGCTGTGGGTGGATCGCAATCGTGCCCGCCATGCAGCGTGGTATGAGCTGTTTCCACGCTCCCAGGCCGCGAGCGGCCATGGCTGCTTTGACGACGTCATCGACCGGTTGCCGGATATCCGTGAGATGGGCTTTGACGTGTTGTATCTGCCCCCGATTCATCCCATAGGTCAACGCAACCGCAAGGGCCGCAACAACAGTTTGAAGGCAGACCCTGACGATGTCGGCAGTCCTTATGCCATTGGCTCGGCCGCAGGTGGACACGATGCCGTGGCGCCAGAACTCGGTACGTTGGACGATTTCGATCGCCTGCTGGCGGCCACACACGCCGAGGGCATGGAAATGGCGCTGGATTTCGCTATCCAATGCTCGCCCGATCATCCATGGCTCAAATCCCACCCGAACTGGTTTTCGTGGCTGGCCGACGGCAGTCTGCGTTACGCCGAGAATCCACCGAAGAAATACGAAGACATCGTCAATGTCGCGTTCTACGAGAATACGCCGCCGTGGCGCCGTAAATCGCCCGTGTGGCGGGCGTTACGTGACATTGTGCTGTTCTGGGCGCAACGTGGCGTACGCATATTCCGCGTGGATAACCCCCATACGAAACCCCTGCCGTTCTGGCAGTGGTTGATCACCGAAGTCCGTGCCAAATACCCCGACACCTTGTTTCTGTCAGAGGCATTCACCCGGCCAGCGATGATGTACCGGCTCGCCAAGATCGGATTCACGCAGTCGTACACTTATTTCACGTGGCGTAACCACCGGCAGGAATTGGCGGAGTATTTCACTGAGCTGTCGAGCGAGCCGGTAGCCAGTTTTTTCCGGCCACATTTCTTTGTCAACACACCGGACATCAATCCGTACTACTTGCAATCGCATGGCCGTCCGGGTTTCCTGGCGCGGGCCGCGCTCGCTGCGACGGGATCGGGTCTATGGGGCGTCTATAGCGGATTCGAACTGTGTGAATCGGCCGCGTTGCCTGGACGCGAGGAATATCTCGACTCCGAAAAGTACGAACTACGCCCTCGCGACTGGCACATGCCTGGCAACATCCGCTCGGAAATCGCACAGCTCAATGCCATCCGCCGCGCTAACCCTGCCCTGCAAACGCATCGCGGTTTCCAGCCCCTGAATGCGGGGCCTGACACAGTGATGGCCTATATCAAGCGGGCATCTGGCGGCGCCAATGTGATCCTGGTCATCATCAATCTCGACCCTCAAAACACCACAGAGGCCGAAGTACGGCTGCCCGAGCCTGTCGCGCATGCCGACGATCTATTAACGGGCGTGCACAGCGCCTGGCATGACAGCGTTGCGCGAGTCAGGCTCACACCCGAAGCCCCCTACTCTATCTGGAGATTACCGGCCGACCCCTGCAGGAGCGCAACATGACTCAGCCCCCAAGCGAAGATCTGCTCTGGTTCAAGGACGCCGTCGTGTATCAGTTGCATGTGAAGTCGTTCTTTGACTCGAACGACGACGGCGTGGGCGATCTGCCTGGTCTTTTGGCGAAGCTCGATTATGTGGCGAGCCTGGGCGTGACCGCGATCTGGCTGTTGCCGTTCTATCCGTCGCCGCGCCGCGATGACGGATATGACATCGCTGACTATCGGACAGTCCATCCCGACTACGGCACGGTCAGCGATCTGCGCCGCTTGATTCGCGCGGCACATGAACGTGGCCTGCGAGTGATTACCGAGCTGGTCGTCAACCATACGTCAGATCAACATCCCTGGTTCCAACGCGCCAGGCGCGCCAAGCCTGGTTCGGCTGCACGAAACTATTATGTGTGGTCCGACTCGGATCGAGATTATGCCGACACCCGCATCATCTTTTGCGATACCGAGACATCGAACTGGAGCTGGGACCCCGTCGCACAGGCCTATTACTGGCATCGTTTCTACAGCCATCAACCCGACCTGAATTACGACAACCCGCGCGTACTGCGCGAGGTCATCAGCGTGATGCGCTACTGGCTCGATATGGGGGTGGACGGACTACGCCTGGATGCAGTGCCCTATCTGGTGGAACGTGAAGGGACCAATAATGAAAATCTGCCGGAGACCCATGCAGTGCTCAAACAAATACGGGCTGTCATCGAGCGCGAGTATCCTGGACGCATGTTGCTGGCCGAAGCCAATCAATGGCCGGAGGATGCGCAGGAATACTTTGGCCAGGGCGACGAATGCCACATGTCTTTTCATTTCCCGCTGATGCCGCGCATGTATATGGCCATCGCGCAGGAAGATCGATTTCCCATCATCGATATCATGCGCCAGACGCCGGACATCCCGGAAAACTGCCAATGGGCCATCTTTCTGCGCAATCACGATGAGTTGACGCTGGAAATGGTGACGAGCCGGGAACGGGACTATTTGTGGAAGGTCTACGCGGCGGACACACGCGCCCGCATCAATCTGGGCATTCGCCGCCGGTTGGCGCCGCTGCTTGAACGCGATCGTCGCCGGGTTGAGTTGATGAACAGCCTGTTGCTGTCCATGCCCGGTACGCCCGTGCTGTATTACGGTGACGAACTCGGAATGGGCGACAACATTCATTTGGGCGATCGCGATGGTGTACGTACGCCGATGCAATGGTCCGCGGACCGTAATGGCGGGTTCTCGCGCGCTGATCCGGAACGGTTGCAGTTGCCTCCGATCATGAGCCCGCTGTATGGCTACGAGGCCGTTAACGTGGAGGCACAGCAGCGCGACCCCCACTCGCTGTTGAACTGGACACGCCGCATGCTGGCGCAACGCCGCCAGACCCAGGCGTTCGGTCGCGGCACGCTGCGCTTTCTCTCGCCTGGCAATCGCAGAATATTGGCCTATCTGCGCGAATGGCAGGACACGAGCATCCTGTGTGTGGCCAATCTGTCGGCCGCCGCGCAACCGGTCGAATTGCCCTTGCAGGCATACGCCGGCACGGTGCCGGTCGAGCTGTTAGGCGGCTCGGCGTTTCCGGCGATCGGAGAACTGCCTTATCTGTTGACGTTGCCGCCCTTTGGTTTCTATTGGTTCGAGTTGAGCCGCGATGCCAGTGTCCCGGCCTGGCATGCTCAGGCGCCAGAACAGATGACCGAACTGATCACCCTGGTGCTGAAGCCGCGCGGCGATCTGGCCCTGACCGATGGCGCACGGCGCGCATTTGAGAACGAGGTCTTGCCCGAGTATCTGGCGCGTCAGCGATGGTACCCAGGTAGCGCGGCACGCGACCTGAGCGTGAGTGCGGTCTTGCCGCTGCCGGGCCACGAGGGGCAGTACTACTGGTTGGCAGTTCATCATGCGGCCGGCAAGCCTGATCTGCAGCTGCCGCTCGCACTGGTGTGGGATGACTCGATCGATGTCAGCTATCCAGCCGCCCGGTTGCGGCGTGGCGCCGTCACAGGCTACCTGGCTGACGCTTTTCTGCAGGAGGCTTTCGTGCGGGCATTAGTCGATGGATTGCGTCAAGGTGCCGGCGACGGTGGGCCGCTGGTTTTCCATGCAGAGCCCACAGTTGCGGAGTTGGCCGGCGCAGAGACTCCTACCGTTCGGTGGTTGAACGTTGAACAAAGCAACAGTTCTGCGATCGTGGACGAACAGGTGATGGTCAAGGTGCTGCGCGCACCGCCTGAAGGCCCTTCCCTCGAGGCAGAAATGGGACGCAGGCTGGCCGCCGGGGGCTTTCACAATATGCCGGCACTGCTGGGTACGCTGCAGTGCCAGCGCGATGGCAAGAACACGACGCTGGCGCTATTTCATCGTTACGTGCCTAATGAGGGCGACGCGTGGACATGGACGCTCGATTATCTGCGGCGCGTACTGGATGCGGCCTTGGTCGCTGACGAAGACGCCAATGCCTTCGAAGAGCACTTGGCCGGATATAACGCGTTCGTTCGTGTCATCGGACAACGCCTGGCGCAGATGCATGCCGCCTTGCACGAGACCGGCGATCGCCCGGGTGACGGCGATGAAACGGCAATGCGAGTACTGACACAGTTGCGGATGGCGCTGGACGTGATTCAGCGCCACCATGCCAGTCTGCCTCCTGCGCTGCAATCCAGCGGCCAATGGCTGGCTGAACATGCGCCGCGCCTCGAAGCATGCATTCGGGAACTGGCGGCGATTGAACATGGCGTGCCTTGTCAATCGGTGCATGGGGATTTTCATCTGGGCCAGGTGCTCGTTGTGCAGACCGACGCGTATCTGATCGATTTCGAAGGCGAACCGCTGCGCGATGCAGAACAACGCCAGGCGGCGAGCACGGTGTATAAGGATCTGGCAGGCATGCTGCGGTCCTTTGACTACGCCGCGAGCGTGGCGGCGCGCGCCACCGCGTTGGCGCCCCTATCGCCCGAGGGCCCGGGCGCTCCGCCGGCAGACGCGTTGGCCGGCACGGTGTCCAGCCATCACGATGTGCTGCTGGGACGCTTCCGTGCCTTGGCGGCAACGGCGTTTTTGGATGGCTATCGCGAATCGCGATCAGATGGCGCGGCACTGCCGCCCGATCAGGAACAATCGCTGTTGGCGCTGGCGCAACTCGAGAAGGCGGCATATGAAGTGTGTTACGAGGCGGCGCATCGCCCCGACTGGTTGCCGGTGCCGCTGGCGGCGCTGGCTGAACTGGGACGTGAGCTGCTGCTCTCCGCTGCCCTGCGCAAAGAAGGCCCTGTGGAGGATGCCCGATGAGTAATGACCGTCTTTCCGACACTGACCGCCGCGCATTGCTGGAGGGTTCACACAGTGATCCGTTTTCCGTGCTCGGCCCGCATGGAGATATCCTGCGGGTACTGATGCCAGGTGCGGTAAGCGTGCAGGCTCAGTTGGCTGACGGTGAAACGATAGATCTGTCCGGACAGGACGGTTTGTTCCACGCCCGCGTGCCCGGCCTGCGATCACGCGGGCCGCTAGGCTACCGGTTACGCGTGCGCTGGCCGGACAGCGAAGAAGAGCTATTCGACCCTTATGCCTTTGATTCGTGCTTGTCGGATGCAACGCTGGCGGCGTTTTCACAGAGCGACTGGCGCGCAGTGTTCGACATGTTACCCAGGCTGGACGAATGCCAGGGTGTCCGCGGACTGCGTTGCAGTGTATGGGCACCGAACGCCCGGCGTGTATCGCTGGCGGGCGACTTCAATGGCTGGGACGCGCGTCGTCATGGTATGCGGTTGCGCCATCAAGCCGGTGTGTGGGAATTCTTTTTGCCGCACGCCCAGGCCGGTCAGCGCTACAAGTTCGCCGTGCTCGATCATCAGGGGCAACTACGTTGGAAAGCCGATCCGCTCGCGCAGCAAACCGAGTGTCCGCCGGATACGGCGTCTGTGATCACCGACCCGCAGCCGTATGAGTGGCAGGATGATGCCTGGATGAATGCGCGCGACGCCTCGCCGGAACAACCCGTCGCCATTTACGAAGTGCATGCGGGATCGTGGGGCAACGAGAAAGATTGGGACAGCCTGAGCGAACGTTTGCCCGCGTACGTCAGCGCCATGGGATTCACTCATGTGGAATTGATGCCGGTCGCCGAGTATCCGTTTGGCGGATCCTGGGGCTATCAACCGCTCGGGCAATTCGCGCCTACTGCGCGTTATGGGTCACCGACCGCCTTGGCGAGATTCATCGATCGCTGCCATGCCGTCGGGCTGGGCGTGATCATGGACTGGGTGCCGGCACATTTTCCCGATGATCCGCACGGACTGGCTCGTTTTGACGGCACCGCGTTGTACGAGTATGCGGACCCGCGTGAGGGCTATCACCCGGATTGGCACAGCTGCGTCTATAACCTGGGGCGAAACGAAGTCCGCGCCATGCTGTTGGCCAGCGCCCATCAGTGGCTCGACCGTTTTCACATCGATGGGCTGCGTGTCGACGCCGTGGCATCGATGCTGTATCGCGATTACAGCCGGGCGCCGGGCGAATGGCTGCCCAACCGTTATGGTGGGCGAGAGAACCTGGAGGCGATCGATTTTCTGCGGATACTCAATGACAGTGTGCATGGTCGCGAGGACGGCAGCATCACGGTAGCCGAGGAATCCACGGCATGGCCTGGCGTGACCGGCTCCACCGCGGGCGGCGGGCTGGGCTTTGACTATAAGTGGAACATGGGTTGGATGAACGACACGCTGCGGTATATGAAAGAAGATCCCCTGCATCGCCGCTATCATCATCGCGATATGACGTTCGGCCTGGTGTACGCGTACTCCGAGCATTTCATTCTGCCGCTGTCGCATGACGAAGTCGTCCATGGCAAAGGCTCGTTATTGACCAGGATGCCCGGCGATCACGAGTCACGCATCGCCAATTTGCGCGCCTATTTTGGCTATATGTGGATGCACCCCGGCAAGAAACTGCTGTTCATGGGCGGCGAGCTGGCGCAGCCGCACGAATGGCATCATGACCACGTGCTGGACTGGAACCTGCTGGACCAGCCCACGCATCGCGGCGTACAGCGGCTAGTGCGCGCATTGAATCAGTTTTACCGCAATGAGCCTGTGCTCTTCCAGGCGGATAGCGACCCGGCGGGATTCGCCTGGACAATCGGTGACGATGCCGACAATAGTGTGTTGGCCTTTGAACGCCGCAGCGGCGATGCGCCGCCATTGTTGGTGATCTGCAATCTGACGCCCGTCGCGCGTCACGGTTATCGCGTTGGCGTCTCACGCGCCGGCAACTGGCGCGAGCGGCTGAACACCAGCGACGCGGCATACGGCGGACACCTGGAGTCCGACGGCCGGAGTTGGGGAAGTGAGGATATTCCGGCTCACGGTCATTCCCATAGCCTGAGCCTCAGCTTGCCCGGCCTGACTACGCTGGTGCTCAAACCTGTCGATTGACGAGGAGATCTGCCCATCATGGATGCAACGCTCTCAGCGCCTTTGATGCCTGGATCTCCGTACCCGCTGGGCGCGACCAGTGATGGTTTAGGCATCAACTTCGCCGTTTTCTCCGCCAACGCGACGCAGATCGACCTGTGTCTGTTCGACACCAAAGCCCGCAAGGAATTGCGGCGCGTGCGATTGCCCGAATGCACCGACGAAATCTGGCACGGCTACTTGCCGGACGCGCAGCCCGGCCTGATCTATGGCTATCGGGCACACGGTCCCTATGATCCGCAGCACGGACATCGCTTTAATCCCAACAAGCTGCTGCTTGATCCCTATGCGCGCCAATTGCATGCGCCACTGCGGTGGGGAGACGCACTGTTCGGCTATCGCATGGGGCACCCTCGCGGCGACCTGACGATGGACCGGCGCGATAGTGCGCCGTTGATGCCAAAAGGCATTGTCACCGCCGACACGCCGTTCAACTGGGGCAGCTCACGTGCGCCGGCGATCAATTGGCAGGATACCGTCGTCTACGAGGTCCATCTACGCGGTGCTTCGATGCAAAGAGACGATTTGCGTGTGCCCATACGGGGGACGGCCGCCGCACTCGGCGATGCACGCTTTATCGATCATTTGCTGCGCCTGGGCATCACTACGCTCGAAATCATGCCGGTGCACGCCTTTCTGCAGGATCGATTCTTGATCGAAAAAGACCTGCGTAACTATTGGGGCTACAGTACGTTGTCATATTTCGCGCCCGAGCCAGCCTATACGCCCCAAGGCGCCAACGAGCTGCGCCAAGCCGTGCGGCGTCTGCATGCGGCCGGGATTCAAGTCTGGCTCGATGTGGTCTACAACCATACATGCGAAGGCAATGAGTGGGGACCCACCCTGTCCTGGCGCGGCCTGGACAATGCGAGCTACTACCGGCTTATTCCCGGTGAGGAACGCCACTATATCAACGATACCGGCTGCGGCAATACCCTGAATCTGTCGCATCCGCGTGTGCTGCAGATGGTGATGGATTCGTTGCGCTACTGGGCTGAGTCATATGGCATCGACGGGTTCCGTTTTGACCTGGGCGTGACGCTGGGCCGGGAAGGCACCGGGTTTGATCCTGGATCTGGATTCTTTGATGCCATTCTGCAGGATCCTTTGCTGGCGCGTTGCAAGCTGATTTCCGAGCCATGGGATATCGGCCCCGATGGTTATCAACTGGGCAATCATCCGCCAGGCTTTGCAGAGTGGAACGGGGTGTTCCGCGATACGTCGCGACGCTACTGGCGCGGCGACGAAGGCCAGCGCGGCGCGATGATGGACGCGCTCACCGGCTCGCGCCCGCTATTCGACCGCCGTCATCGCAGGCCTTGGGCCAGTGTGAATTTCATCACTTCGCATGACGGATTCACGCTGGCAGACCTGGTCAGCTATGCGGAACGGCATAACGAGGCGAATGGAGAAGACGGCCAGGATGGTCATCCGGACAATCTCAGCCATAACTGGGGAGCCGAGGGACCTACGGATGAGCCGGAGATCCGTGAAACCCGATTGCGCGTGACCCGCGCATTATTGACGACGCTGCTATGTGCCGACGGCACGCCGATGATTTTGGCAGGCGATGATTTCGGTAATAGCCAGGCCGGTAACAACAATGCCTATTGCCAGGATAATCCGCTGTCGTGGTTGGACTGGACGCAGGCAGACAGCGCAGAGGGACGCGAGCTCAGCCAATTCGTTTCACGCCTGACGGCCTTGCGCCGGGCTCATCCGAGCCTGCGTACCGAGCGTTACGGCGATCCTGGCCAGGAGTTGGCGCCAGCCTTGCAACGCATCGGCTGGTTCGAGCCCAGCGGTGAGCCGTTGGCACAACCGGACGATGGGGCCGGATTGGCACTGCGTCGATGCGCGGCACGCGCCGACGGCACGCTGGACATCACGTTGCTGATGTTGAACCCTACCGCCGAGCCGCTGGCCTTTACGCTGCCCGCGCCCGATCTGGCCTGGACGCAAGAGCTGGATACCTCGACGTTGCCGACTGCCGGCGGGCCGCCAGAAGGCGAGGTGCTGGTCCAGGGGCACAGCGCCGTGCTGCTGTCTGCCACCCATCCAGGAGGCGGAGCATGAGCCCATACTATGGCGCCAATGTGCAGTCTGACGGCAGCACAGTATTCAGACTCTGGGCTCCTACAGCGGAGACTGGCCTGCGTCTGGAAATCTCAGGCCGCGCATCGGTTGATCTGCGGCCAGCACCGGATGGGCTGGTAGAACATCGTGTACCTGACTGCCCTCCCGGCACGCGCTACCGTTACCGGCTGGCCGATGGCACCCCTATTCCGGACCCCGCATCGCGCCTGCAGGCTGGCGATGTGCACGACTGCAGCATTGTGATGGGACAGGACGAGTATGCGTGGCATTACCCATCCTGGCAGCCGCCGCCATGGGAGCGCACCGTTCTGTACGAAGTCCACGCAGGACTGGCCGGCGGCTACAACGGCCTGCGCGAACGGCTCCCCGAATTAGCTGCGCTGGGGATTACCGCTATTGAATTGATGCCGATATCCGACTTTCCCGGCCCGCGGAATTGGGGCTATGACGGTGTTCTGCCGTACGCGCCCGACACCGCGTACGGCACGCCCGCAGAGCTGAAATGCCTGATCGATTGCGCACATGGACTAGGGCTGGCCGTGATGCTGGACGTGGTCTATAACCACTTTGGTCCGGATGGCAACTATCTGCCTCGGCTCGCGCAGCCCTTTTTTCGCGAGGACGTGGCCACGCCCTGGGGCGACGCGATCGACTTTCGCCGCCCGGAAGTCAGGCGTTTTTTCGAGGATAGCGCCTGTTATTGGCTGGATGAATATCGCTTTGATGGCCTGCGATTGGACGCTGTGCATGCCATCGAGGACGAGGACTGGCTGCTGGAGCTACCGCAGCGACTGCGGCAGCGCCTCGCACCACGCCGCATCTATCTCGTGATCGAGGACGATAAAAATAGATCCCGGCTGTTGCGCGCCGGCTTTGATGCCCAGTGGAACGACGACGGCCATCATGTCTTGCATCACCTGCTGACTGGCGAGACGGCGAGCTATTACAGCGATTACGCCGACGCCCCTGCCCGCATGCTGAGCCGCTGTCTGGCACAAGGCTGGCAATATCAGGGCCAGGCGTCACGGTTTCGAAACGGTGAACGCCGTGGTGAGCCCAGCGGCGATTTGCCCCCCTCCTCTTTCGTCTGGTTCCTGCAGAATCATGATCAAACGGGCAACCGCGCATTGGGCGAGCGCTTGAACCAATTGTGCGACGAGCAGGCTTTGCGGGCCGCGATTGCGCTGCAACTCTTGTCGCCGGGCGTGCCGATGATTTTCATGGGCGAAGAAATCGGGTCGAACGCACCCTTTCTTTACTTCACCAGCCACACTGACGAAGCGCTGGCCGACGCCGTACGGCAAGGGCGCCAGCGTGAATTCGAGGCACTGGCGGCCGTTGCCGATCTGCCTGATCCGAACTCGCCTGACACGTATCTGCGTAGCCGCCCCTGGCAGGAGAACGGTGGCGCACCAGCATGGAAAGGCTATTACAAGCACCTGCTCGATTTACGCCAACGCCATCTGGCGTTCCGCCTCGCGGACGCATGTAGCGAACCAGGCATGGTCCTCGGCCCTGCTGCCGTTCAAGCGCAATGGCGGCTGGGCGATGGCGCTCGGCTGACCGTGTGCAGCAACCTGGGATCAGAACCATGTGGCTTGCGCCATCCTCTCTCCGCCACCCATCGCCAGTCGTTGCGCTATGAGAGTATCGATGGCGGTTTGGCCCGCGCCGCCGCCGGCGAGCTGCCTGCCCGCTGCACACTCTGTGTGCTGGAGGAGCCCCAATGAGCGATGCTGTCGCGCCCGACCTGTCTGCGCTAGCCCGTCGCTGCGGGCTGCAAGAGCATTGGATAGATGCCCATCGACAGGCCCGACGTGTCGGGCCTGAGCAACTGCGCCGGCTGCTTCATGCGCTGGGGGTGCAGTGCGAGAATGCCGACGATGTGGCGGCCGCTCACGCGGCCCTGGACGCGACGCAACCACACGCGCCAGCCCTGCTCGTCGAGCGGACCGGCCATGTCCTGCCTTTGCCGCAGTGGCGCGAGGGTCCGGCCGATCTGGTGTCCGAAGAAGACAATAGCGCACATGCGGTGAACCTTGAGTCGCATGCACAGGGAGCGCAGCTGCGGTTGCCCGTCAAACCGGGCTACTACGAGCTGCGGCAGGCTGGGCAAGCGGCGCAGCGGCTGGCCATCACCCCTCGCGCCCCCGATATGGCCGCCTTGCTCGGACGCGCTCAGCCACGTAGCTGGGGCGTCATGGCACAAGTCTATAGCCTGCGCGAAGCGCATTTCGACCCCGTACATCGCACCTGGGGGCATGGCGATCTGGCGACCGTCGCGAATCTGGCGCAACGCCTGGGCGACGCAGGCGCGGATGTTTTGGCCTTGAATCCGCTGCATGCCATGTTCAGTGCCGATCCCGCTGCATGCAGTCCCTATTCTCCGTCCAGCCGTCTGTTTCTCAATGTGCTCTACGCTGCCCCTGCCCAGGTGCTGGGCGAGGCCGCCGTGCGGCATGCCTTGGACTCATTGCCCCCCATCGATTGGGCGGCATTGGACCAAGGCGCCCAGATCAACTGGCCGCGCGCCGCAGAGGTCCGGCTGCAGTTGCTGCGCCGCCTGCACGACCAATTTGTGATGATGGCCCCCTCGCTGCAGCGAGACTATAGGTCTTTCTGCGAGCGACAAGGCCAGCCCCTGCGGGATCATGCCATTTTCGAGACCCTGCACGCCGCGCATATTGCCGCGCCGGGTCGAATACAGACTTGGACGGCATGGGACAAAACATGGCGTGATCCACGATCTCGCCACGTACAGGATTTCGCCGCTCATCACGCCAAAGAGGTCGATTTCCATTGCTTTGCCCAATGGCTGGCAACGGCGAGTCTGGCTCGGGCTCAGGCCACCGCCCGCCAGGCGGGAATGGGAGTCGGCTTGTTGAGCGACCTGGCGGTAGGCGTCAGCCCGGCAGGCAGCCAGGTCTGGAGCGATCCCGATAGTTTTCTGCATGGCGTATCGATTGGTGCACCGCCGGATGTCCATCAGCCACGCGGTCAATCCTGGGCGCTGGCGGCTTTGTCGCCGTCCGCCTTGCAACGCCGCGGCTATGACGCCTTTCTCGGCGTACTGCGAGCAGCATTGGCCCATACCGGCGGTACGCGCATAGATCATATTCTCGGTATGGAGCGCCTATGGTTAGTGTCCGAGAACGGGGACCCGGCCGATGGCGCCTATCTGCGCCTGCCCGCCGACGCCTTGCTCGGCCTGATCGCGCTGGAGGCCTGGCGCCATCGCGGTCTGGTGATCGGCGAAAATCTCGGCACTGTACCTGCCGGCTTTGATGACCGGCTGCGTGATCATGGTATTGGCGGGATGAATGTGCTGTGGTTCATGCGAGACCCAGAATCAGAGTCAGATCCCGCGCCATTCATGCCCCCGGCACAGTGGCCGAGCGATGCTGCTGCGCTGACGACCACGCATGATTTACCGACCCTGATGGGATGGTGGCATGGTACGGACATCCACCAGCGGCAGGACGCCGACCGGTTGAGCAAAGAAAAGACCGCAACACAGCTGCTGCAGGAACGCCAGGCAGACAAGCTCGCGCTATGGAGCCATCTGGGTGATGGCGGCTCGTTGCCGGCCAGTGCTCCCCTGCCCGCGATGCTTGGCTTTGTCGCGAGTGCGCCTTGTGCGCTGGCGCTGGCCTCGCTGGAAGATATCGCCGGGTTGGATGAGAGCCCCAACGTACCAGGCACCACAGTCGAGTTTCCCAACTGGCGGCGGCGATTGCCGGGCAATACGATTACCGCGATGGACTCGCCTCCGTGGCGCGATCGGCTGCAGGCCCTGCGTCAGACCCGGGAACGTCCATGACGCGCCGCGCGGCTTTACGTCAGCAACTCGATGCCGGTTCCACGGCGGCAGATCGCGCGCGGACGGACGCGCCCGCTCATCCCAGGGAAAGCGCAACGCCTGCAGGCTTGATCTACTACGACGGCAACGAACCCGGATTACGGCGCCAGCGCGGCAAAGACGGCGAATTCCGATATTACGATGTCGATGGCCATCTGATTCGCGATGAAGCGACCTTGGCGCGAATCCGAGCGCTGGCGATACCGCCGGCTTACGAAGAAGTATGGATTTGTCCGTCGCCCGTGGGGCATCTGCAAGCCACAGGTCGCGACGCACGTGGGCGTAAACAATACCGCTATCACGCGGAATGGACTGCCGAGCGCAATGCCGGAAAATTCCAGCAGCTGGCGCTTTTCGGGGCTTCCCTGCCGAAAATTCGCCGGCAGGTCGAGGCGGATCTGGCTCGTCCCGGCCTGCCGCCAGAACGTGTACTGGCGTTGATCGTGACCTTGCTCGAGCGGACCCTCATCCGTATCGGTTCAGACGAGTACGCGCGTGAAAACCGGTCGTATGGATTGACTACCTTGTCGCGGCGCCACACGACAGTGGCGGGCAGCCAAATACGCTTGGCCTTTACCGGCAAAAGCGGCGTCGTGCACGATGTGACCCTGCGTGACCGGCGATTGGCCCGCCTGATACGGCGCTGCATGGAAATTCCAGGCCAGCGTCTATTTCAGTACCAAGACGAATCGGGCGTGCGCCATGCCGTTGATTCCAGTATGGTGAATGACTACCTGCGCGCGGCGGGCGCAGGCGATTTCACCACCAAGCACTATCGGACATGGGCGGCGTCGGTCTTGGCCTATGAGCTGCTGCGTAACGATCCGTCGGCCTCAGCGCCCGATGTGATCAAGGCCGTAGCGCGCACATTGGCCAACACCCCGGCCGTCTGCCGTAACTGTTATGTGCATCCTGCGGTGATCCAGGCACACGAGGCGTCCGCCTTGATCAGCAACGGACCCGCACCGCGTTCGCCCAAGGGGTTGAGCCCGGCGGAGCGGCGTTTCCTGGCGTTCTTGCGAGATCAAGACACCTCAACATCGTCGTAGGAATGGCGCTTGCGGCACCGTGTTTTTCCAACCCGCCGGAGCTCCATCATGACGACACCTGCCACCTCTCGAGACCCCTACGGGCCCAGCGATTCGTCGGACTCAGCCAATGATCGGCCCGCGGAGCCTGCCGACAGCGATGCCGCAGGTACCGGCGAACGCGCTTCGGCCGAACCGCCGACTATCCAGGATGACATAGCGCGCGATATAGATACCGACCAAGAGGTCAATGCCGATGAGGCTGGCCTGTCGCGAGCCCCGGTTGATCCCGAGCGCAACGGGGGCCTGCCTCCCGCGTCTGGTCACTCGCTCGGCGGCGAGGAGGAAGATTGATTTCTTCGAATGCGTGAATCGGGACATGCAGCGCTGAGCGTGGCGGTACGTTTCAGCGTTTGCTGTTCCGGGCTTGGCACCGTTTGCGTCGCCATGTATCGGCGCTCTACCAGGGCACCATTGCCACCAATACCGCGAACACGACAGCGATTGCGGTGAGAGCGAGCAGACGTTTTGTCTTTGGACCCATGAAATTCTCCAATCCATTCTCAGGTTTCTGCCGCGGTTTGCCGCGCAGAACACAGGCGCTTTGAAAGCAATCAACGTAGTGTTCCGATACCGGCTCCACGCCATCTATCAGCGCAAGTGCTGTGCCTGGCGTGATCGCTACAACGGAGGTCGCGGCGGCATGAATATTGCGGAATGGATATCTACTGTGACTCATTTTCTGTCGGTGATTCGTGCCTGTTCGCTTACCCCAAGCTTGGATTCAATCATGCTCTCGTATCCTCACCTATGCCGCCTCCGGTCACACGGCCGTGACGCGCGACGGCGTTCGTCTGCCGCTACAGAACATCGCTGCGGTATTGTTGGCCTACGCCTGGATGACGTGGCAAGGCTATCCCGAAATCGCATGGGGTGCATTTTCTGCGCTGTTCGTCGTGCGCGCGAGCGTAGAAGGTACCGTGAGCGAAGCGGCAGCGCGACTCATGGGCGCATTCATTGGGGTGGCGCTGGGCGTTTCACTCGTCCTCATATCGCGCAGTACATCGATGTCGCCGCTCGGAGGCATTCTGATCGGCGTCGGCATCGGGGCCTACTTGTCGGCGCGTTGGAACACGCTCAGCTACAGCCTGGTCACGGTCACTATTCTCACCGTGGCGCCAGACAACGATATCCTCAGCGGCGCCTATAACAAGTCCATGGCGATTGTCATCGGTTCGCTGTCCGGTGTCGCGGCGTCCGCCGCCGTGCTGCCCTTGTCGGCCCATCTCAGTATGCGATCCAATCTGGCGAAGTCGATCGAGATATATGGAGACCTGCTTGTCGATTGGGCGGCCGCCATGAACGAGGGGCGGCTGCGGCCAGATGTGAGTGACAGGCCTGCAATGGAGCACGCACGTTGGCGCGCCAACGATATGGCGTATCAATCGCACGCATTTCCCATGTCTTTCTGGAAGCGCCATACGGCGCACCCGCTGATCAATGACCTCGAGGGATTATGGCGCACGGTTCCGCTGATGAAGCGCGTGGGCGGGCTTACGCTATCCGAGAATATCTGTCGACGCTTGGGGCCGGCGCTAGACCAGCTGGCTGCTGCGGCAAATGAACAAATCGCTGGATTGGCCCGCGCCGTGCGCGACCGCGAGGCCGAACCTCCCGCCTGTCATACCAGCGAGCCCTTCAACCGTCTGAATCGGATCGTGGAAAGCGCAATGCGAGAGAACGCTTTCGATGCCGCGGAACTGGAAGCCGTCGAGCTGATCCGCTGGGTTTGGCATGAAGTGGCGCTGGAGTTGGACAGGTTATGCAACTGCATAAAGGCAGCAGACAAGGATGCATAGGCATGCCTCATGGCACACCCAGTCCCTACTCAAAATCCCCTGCCCCCAATAGCACACGGCCGTCCGTGGGGGTTGAGCGAACGCGGTGAGTCGCCTCTCGTACTGCATCGGCCCCACGCTCAAAGGCTTGTAAAAGTTCGACCGCGTTGTCGTCGATCGCGCCGAATTTTCGACGCAATACGTCTCCCGATATCTCGAACTGCCGCGTGACGCCAGAGATCTCCATATTGAATATCACTGCATCGCCTTGCGCCTTCGCACCGGTAGCTTTTGTGAATTTCATCGTGAACGCTCCTTATATCGTGTTGCCTTGCCCGTATCCCTATCGTGACGGATCGAAACCGAGCGCCTTCATCGCCCGGGCGATGCCTTGCGGCGCATAGTCAGCCCAGGGATCATTTCCCACGTCCAGCCGTTCATGGACGGTGGCGATCGTCCATTGCGCCGAGCTTTTCAGCGTGTTCAGTTCGTCCCACCTCACAGGCACCGAAATCGGCAGTCCCGGCCTGCCTCGCGCGGACCACGCCGCCACGGTCGTGCTGCCAAAGCCGTTTCGCAGATAGTCCGCAAAGATCTTTCCTACCCGATTGCGCGGGCCGCTCTTGGCGACGAATAGCTGGGGTATCGTGCGGGCCAGATGGCGCACGATCGCCGCCGAGAAATCCTTTACCGTGTCCCAGTCATACTGCCTGCGAATCGGTACGACAATGTGCAGGCCCTTTCCTCCGCTGGTTTTCAACCAGCTTTGCAGACCCAGTTCGTGCAGCAGCACACGGACCAATTCTGCGCCCTGCTGCACGCCTTTCCATGACATTCCTTCTCCTGGATCCAGGTCCAGTACCATGCGATCCGGTTTCGAAATTGCGGTTTTAATCGCGTTCCAGGTGTGAAACTCGACGACGTTCAATTGCGCCGCCGCCAGAATGCCCTCGGCCTTGGCGATCTCCATCAGCGGAGGATGTCCGGGTTGCAAGCGCTCGGAAAGCATTGTCACGCCCGTAATGGCAGCATCGGAGTGCTTCTGAAAAAATTGCTCTCCCTGTATGCCTGCCGGCATCCTCATGAACGACACAGGCCGCCGCTGCAGATGCTCCATCATCAAAGGCGCCACCAGTGCGTAATATCGCGCCAGGTCCAGTTTTGTCAGGCCGGACGAGGAGTCGATTACCCGTTCAGGGTGCGACAGTTTCAGCGCTTTGGCAGAGGGAACATCGCTCCGCCCCCGCCTGGGACGTCGTCCATCCGGTTTGTTGGCGACTTGCTCTGCCGGTACGGGTTTTTCTCGCACGATTTCTTCAGCCGGCTTGTCCGTACGTAATCCCTTGAACGTTGCATGGCGCACATGACCGCCCTGGGTCCATTGGGCAAACGATACTTCGCAGACCAGCTTAGGCTGCACCCAGCGGATATCTCTGCCCCCCGGAGGACGTCCGTCCGTAATGGCGGAGGTTGACTGTTCGATACGCTCGAGTTTCTGATGCAGCTCGCGCAATAGATGATCGTCGAAACCGGTTCCGACCTTGCCGGCATACCGCAAGCCTCCATCACGGCCGTGGACAGCCAGCAATAGCGCACCGAATCCCGCACGCCCTCCCTTTGGCAGGGTAAAGCCTACGATCACGAACTCCTGCCGCCGCCCGCATTTGACCTTGATCCAATCGTCCGACCGCCGTGAGACATAAGGCGCCGACGGCCGCTTGCCAATCACGCCTTCGAGACCGAGCTTGCACGCCGAGGCGACCAGGTCCGAAATCGGCTTCTCAAAAGCCTCGCTGAATCGCAGATGAGAGCCCTTCTTTGATTTGCTCATCAACTGATGCAGCAACTGACGGCGCAGCGTGAGCGGCTCGCTGCCGATATCGCGGCCTGCGATATAAGGCAGGTCAAATGCATAGAAGACGATGTCCTTTGTCCGCTCCGTGTCAAAGGCGTTCTGCAGCGATTGAAAACTGGGAATGCCCTCGCTGGAAAGCACAACGATTTCACCATCCACCCATGCGTTGCCAAAACCCGTATCGTGCTGCAGTTCGCTGAACTCGCGCACCAGGTGCGGCATTTTGGCGCTCCAGTCATGCCCGTTGCGGGTGAATAGCTTTACCTCTGTACCGTCTATCCTGGCCAGAATCCGGTATCCATCGAATTTCATCTCATACAGCCAATCCTGCGCACCGCGTGGCACGGCGTCCACCAGCGTGGCCAATTGCGGTTTCATCTGTGCCGGGAACCTCGCTGCCTTTCCGGGCAAGGTGGTTTCTCCAGACGGCGCGGAGCCATTACTTTTGGATTTCCGCTTGCCCGATGACGCCGCGGCCGGTTTCTTGTCACGCAACGGCACCACACTGTCCGGCATCTCGTCTACCACGCTGAACTCGGATTCGGATTGGGCGTACTCATCTTTTTCTTTGATCAATAGCCACGGAGGCTGCCGCTCGGACGCTTTGCTCTTGAATCGCACGAGCGCCCAGCGGCCTTGCATTTTCTTGCCCTCGAGTGCGAACTTCAGGTGTCCTGACTGATACCCTCGCCGAGGATCCCCGATCGGGCTCCAATGCCCCTCATCCCAGATGATGACCTTGCCCGCACCATACTGGCCTTTCGGTATGGTTCCCTCGAATTGGTTGTACGCCATGGGGTGATCCTCGACTTGCACCGCCATCCGCTTTACCGATGGATCAAAAGAAGGTCCTTTGGGAACCGCCCAGCTTTTCATTGTTCCATTGAGTTCCAGCCGGAAATCGTAGTGCAGACGGCTTGCCCAATGCTTCTGAATAACGAATACCAGCCCATCGCCGTTGGGATCTCCGCCACCTGATGGCTCCGGCGTCACCGAGAAATTTCGTTTCTCACGATACTTTTTCAGACTATCCGCCATGATCAGGCTGCCTTTCGCGCCGGTTTGGCGCGTTTTCCAGCCGTCGCAGTTTTACGTGCCGATGCTTTCTTTGCCGGGGATTTGCGGGCTGGTTTTTTTGCCCCGCCAGAGGCGGCCTTGCTGCGCGATGTTTTGGTTGACCCGCCCCGCCCCAGACTGCGTTGCAGCAACTCGGTCAAGTCAATGACATTATCTGCATAGGCGGGCGCCTCCTCTTGCGGCTCGATGACGGTCTCCGTTTTGCCAGCCTTCACCTTCTGCTGCACCAGATGCATGATGGCCGACTTGAACTCATCCTGGTATTGCTCCGGATCCCACTCCTCGGACATCTCGTCGACCAGCATTTTCGCCATCTTCAGTTCGGATGCACTGGGCGACATGCTTTTGTCTCCGGTCTTTGGCAGATCCAGGCCGTCCAGCGATTTCACCTCGTCGCCCCAGCGCATCAGGTTCAACACCAGCGCGTCCCCGGATGGGATCAGCGCCGCCAGATGCTGTTTTGTCTGGATGACCACCTTGGCGATGCCGATCTTTCCGGTCTTGACCAATGTGTCGCGCAACAGCGCATACACCTTATGCCCTTTGTTGATAGGCGCGATGTAGTACGGACGCTCCAGAAAGACGAATGACACCTCCTCCGCTCGGACAAACTGCTGAATTTCTATGGTCTGCGTTGTGCGCGGATAGGCTTCGGAGATTTCGTCAGGCGAGACGATGACGTACTGACCGTCCTCGTATTCGACGCCTTTCACGATATCTTTAGATTCGATTTCTTTTCCGGTTCGTTTGTTGATGCGCTTGTATCCCACCGGATCCATCGAACGCCGGTCCAGCCAGTCGAAGTCCACGCCCGATTCGGTGGTCGCCGTATGCAAGCCGACCGGAATATGGACGAGACCGAACGTGATGGCGCCTTTCCAGATGGTGCGTGTAGCCATAAGCGATTCTCCAAGGCAGTGAAACCAGTAAACTGTCTCACTCATCTACCGAGTGCCCTCAGGGCTTGCACCAAGGCCAAGCAAGTATCATGCCCACCCCGGCCAGCCCCCTGCATGTTCGTCTAAGAGCATGGGCCAAGCGTATCAAGCGAGACGGCTTGACGCTATGGTTTGCCGCCAGGCATCCGCGCACGCCCTGGTATGCCAAAGCCTTGGGCATATTTGTCGTCGCCTATGCACTCAGCCCGATAGACCTGATCCCGGATTTCATCCCTGTGCTGGGCTATCTCGACGATGTGATCTTATTGCCGGGCCTGATTTGGCTGGCAATCAAACTTTTGCCGGGCGATGTGCTGCTCGAATGCCGGGCTCAGGCAGAAGCTCGATCGAATGCAAACGAGCCCAAGCCTCGCAACTGGACCGCAGCAGTGGTCATCGTGGCAGTATGGGCCGCGCTGTCGATCGCAGCATGGCAGTGGTGGACGGTCTGAATGCAAATTCGACGATATGCCGCCCTCTCGTGTATCAGCGCCTCACTCGGCCACATTTTCCCGAGGGGAGCCGGACGGCATTAGTCTTATACAAGACCTCCCTCCAAAAATATGCAAGTCTTCTATAAGACTTTCACCACTTTTGCCTTTGTCGGGATTACAATAGGGTCTTCATGACGGCAATACCTACCCAAAGCAGTCCATAACGGGGGGATTACCGGCATGACGGGCAGACGCCTCGTGCGTCTCTCCCGTTTCACCCACCCTACGATGACATCGGCAACGGTGTCCGGCAACGCATGTCCGGATGGCGCTTGGCGCCCGGGCAAAAACGAAGACTATGGCTCTAACTCCGAAGATTATCTATACCCTCACTGACGAAGCTCCGGCGCTCGCTACCCGTTCGTTGCTGCCCATCGTTCAGTCTTTCGCTAAATCCGCTGGCATTACGGTTGAAACCCGCGATATTTCGCTGGCCGGCCGCATCATTGCCGTGTTCCCCGACTATCTGGACGATAGCCAGAAAATCGGTGACGCATTGGCCGAGCTGGGTGCGCTGGCCGTCACCCCCGACGCCAACATCATCAAATTGCCCAATATCAGCGCCTCGATGCCCCAGCTGAAAGCTGCCATCAAGGAACTGCAAGCCCAGGGCTACAAGCTGCCGGAATACCCGGACGAACCCGCCAACGACACCGAGCGTGACGTGAAAGCGCGCTACGACAAGGTCAAGGGCAGCGCCGTGAACCCCGTGCTGCGCGAGGGCAATTCGGATCGCCGCGCCCCCCTGTCGGTCAAAAACTATGCACGCAAGCACCCCCACAAGATGGGTGCCTGGGCCGCTGATTCCAAATCGCACGTCAGCCACATGGATGACGGCGATTTCTACGGCAGCGAAAAGTCGGCCACCGTGGCGACCGCCGGCGACGTCAAGATCGAGCTGACCGCCGCTGATGGCACCCAAACGGTGCTCAAGGACAAGACCCCCGTCAAGGTCGGTGAAATCATCGATGCATCGGTGCTGTCTACCGCCAAGCTGCGCAGCTTCCTGCAAGCCCAGATCGCCGACGCCAAGGCCCAGGGCGTACTGTTCTCGGTCCACCTGAAAGCCACCATGATGAAGGTCTCCGACCCCGTCATCTTTGGCCACGTGGTGTCCGTGTTCTACCGAGACGTGCTGGCTCGCCATGCCGACGCCCTGAAACAAGTCGGTTTCGATCCCAACAACGGGATCGGCGACCTGTACGCGAAGATCACCGCCCTGCCCGAGGCCCAACAGGCCGCCATCAAGGCTGACATCGACGCCGCCTACAAGGATCTGCCCGCCTTGGCCATGGTGAATTCCGATCGCGGCATCACCAACCTGCACGTGCCCAGCGACGTGATCGTCGACGCATCGATGCCGGCCATGATCCGTGATTCCGGCAAAATGTGGAACGCCGCTGGCGAACTGCAAGACGCCAAGGCTGTGATTCCGGACCGCTGCTACGCCGGTGTCTACCAAGCCGTCATCGAAGACTGCAAGGCCCGCGGCGCTTTTGATCCCGTCACCATGGGCAGCGTGCCCAACGTCGGCCTGATGGCTCAGGCTGCCGAGGAATACGGTTCGCACAACAAGACGTTCGTGATCCCCGCCGACGGTACCGTGCGCGTGACTGACGCGGCCGGCACCGTATTGCTGGAACATGCCGTTCAGGCTGGCGACCTCTGGCGCATGTGCCAGACCAAGGACGCCGCGGTGCAAGACTGGGTCAAGCTGGCCGTCACCCGCGCCCGCCTGACCAAGACGCCCGCCGTCTTCTGGCTGGACGAAAAGCGCGCCCACGACGCCCAACTGATCGTCAAGGTCAAGAAATACCTGGCCGACCACGACACCAAGGGTCTGGAACTGCATATTTTCGATCCGGTCCAAGCGACCCGTTTCTCGCTGGAACGCATCCGCGCGGGCAAGGACACCATCTCGGTGACCGGCAACGTGCTGCGTGACTACCTGACGGATCTGTTCCCGATCATGGAGCTGGGCACCAGCGCCAAGATGTTGTCCATCGTGCCGTTGATGGCCGGCGGCCAGTTGTTCGAAACCGGCGCGGGCGGCTCTGCACCGAAGCACGTGCAGCAATTCGTCGAAGAAGGCTTCCTGCGTTGGGATTCGCTGGGCGAGTTCATGGCGCTAGCCGAATCGCTGGACCACCTGGGCCGTGCCTATAACAACCCGCGCGCCAGCGTGTTGGCCCGTACCCTGGACCAGGCTACCTCGAAGTTCCTCGACAACAACAAGTCGCCCGCACGCAAGGTCGGCGGTCTGGACAACCGTGGCAGCCACTTCTACTTGGCGATGTACTGGGCTGAAGCCCTGGCCGCGCAGACCGAGGATGCCGAGTTGGCCCAGCAATTCAAGGCCCCGGCCGCCGCGTTTGGCGAGTTCGAGACCAAGATCCTGGACGAATTGAAAGCGGCTCAAGGCAAGCCCGTGGACATCGGTGGCTATTACCAGCCCAACGAAGCCAAGGCGAGCGCCGCGATGCGTCCCAGCGCCACGCTGAACAATGTGTTGGCTTCGATCGGCTGATCAGGGTGATTGAAATGGGGAGCTCACTCTCCCCGGCAAGCGGGTTGGTGACCATCCGATCCCTTTGTTGAAGCGATGTCAATGGTCTCAAGAGGCCTGAATCTGGTGCCAACCAGATTCAGGCTTTTTTATGTGTGCTTGACCGAAGAACGGCGCCGCCTACACCCAGGGGTGCTCCAACCCTTCGGCCTTCAACGCACGTTGCACGGCCGGACGCTCCAACACGCGTTGCAGATAGGGCCCCAGCGCCGGCAGATCACGCCCAGGCCGCGCATGGCCGCGCGTCCATCGGCAGAGCATCATGACATACGGGTCCAGCACGGTGTATTGCTCACCCAGAAACCACGGGCCACTGCTGCTCTTCAAATGATCGTCTAGTTGATCCAGCAGGCCTGCGATCCGTGATTCTGCATGGGCCTTGATCTGCGCGGCTGCAGCGGTGTTGCCCTCATCTACCCAGCGATCTGGATAAAAATACGAGAGCAAAGTGCTCTGCATGGTGTTGGTCAGCCACATCAGCCACTTGTAGAACTGCGCGCGTTCGGCCGTGCCCAATTCAGGTGCCAGTTTTTTGTCTGGATGCGTATCGGCCAGATGCAGGCAAATGGCCGCCGTTTCGTACAGCACCAGATCGCCATCGACCAGCACCGGAATCAAGCCGTTCGGATTGAGCTGCAGGTAGTCCGCGGATTTGTGCGCGTTGTGTGCGCGATCGACAAAGGCCAGCTCAAAGGGTTGCCCGATTTCTTCGAGCAGACAATGCGGCGTCATACTGGCATTGCCGGGGTGGTAGAAAAGTTTCATCGCGATTAATTCGTTTGTTGTCAGGGTGAGCTCATCAGGCAAGCAAGTAAGCACGCGGACCACCTTGCCTCTATGGAGGGCCAGCATAGGGCAGGTCCGTCTCGTGGTCAATGATCGGCCGAGCGCTGAGCCACCCGTAAAACGTAGGCGAGGCAGAAGGCATTACGCCCACAAAAAACTTCGTACGACGTCAACGGGATGACTCAGTCACGTTCATCGGCGCCCTTGTCACACGAAACGTCATCAGCATTACACAATTAGTTCTTAGCATGGCGGACTTTTCAACCGTTGTTGATTGTCATGCACGCTAAATCTACTTTTGCCCGCCCCTTCCCTGTCTATGCGCTACGCATGACCACGCTCGCCGTCATGATGGCCTTGTCCGCATGCGGCAGTGGCAGCGATGATGACGATGACGACGAAGTATCCCCGGGTGGCGACTATGTCATTCCCGCCGCCCCTGCCGGTCTGGGATACGCAGACACGGCACCGCTGCCCTCTGGCGTTCAATATTATGTCGATACCGCAGTGACCAACGTACGCGGCGATGCGTGCCATGCCACGATCGAAACCAATGCAGGCGTACGCGTACTGCAAGGCTTCTTGAAAGTCTGGGAACCCAGCACGCGCCTGGTTGACGCCGGCGTATCGGCTGACGCCAAAAACGGATGCACAGGTTTTGAGGCATCCGACTGGAGCGGCATTCCCAACGACACCACCGACGGCAAGGTCACCAATGCCGCCGTCCATGCCGAAAACATCGCGTTTTCAGCACGCACCACGCAAAACCGTACAGCCGCGCAGGAACTGGCCGCCTACCTCGATGACCGTCGCGGCAAGAACTACAGCGTGACCGACGGCATGGGCCCGTTGACAGACTACTGGCGCACCGCTGCACAGCAGACCTCGACATTCGCCGGCGCAATGTCGATTCCGACGGAATCCTATGTCACCAAGCAGGACGATTCGGGCAACAACACGGGTGTGGGCGGTGCTGCCAACCCCTCATTCGGCACGGTCATCTCCTTTGTGCAAAGCATGGGTGCCGACGCGTCGACCGAGCCCAGCAAGCGCTTTTATAAATACGCACGTCCGTGGCGCTGGAGCACCGATGTCATCGTCGCGCCCTCGCTGGAAACCGCCAAGAGCAGCTCGCCGGGCACCGATGGCGGCTATCCGAGCGGCCACACGGCCGAAGCCGTACGCAACGCCATTGCCATGGCGTACGTTGTGCCCGAGCGTTTCCAGGAAATGATCGCGCGCAGCATGGAGCTGGGCTACAACCGCATCATGGCGGGCATGCACTCGCCTCTGGATGTGACAGGCGGCCGCATCCTGGGCACGGCCTCGGCGGTGGCCAACATCTATAACAGCGATGCGGGCGTCCGTCAGGCAGCATTTACGCAGGCGCACGAGACATTGCAAGCCGCCGTTGGCGCTGCGACGGTCGAAGACTTCTACCAGTTTGCCCATTCGCAAGACGTGTCGAAAGACCGCTTTGCCGACCATGCTGCCAACGCCAGCACCTATCGGTATCGCCTGACCTGGGATTTTGAACGCACCAGCGATGCGGACAGCGAAGCCGTCGTCCCCAAAGGCGCCGAAGTCGTGTTGGAAACACGCCAACCGTACCTGACTGCTGATCAACGCCGCGTCGTGCTCAAGACCACTGCCCTGCCCGCCGGCTACCCCGTGCTGGATGACGAGGAAGGCTACGGCCGACTGAACCTGTTTGCTGCCGCCGACGGCTATGCAGCATTCAATGGCGATGTCACCGTGACCATGGATGCCAGCCAAGGCGGCTTTAACGCCATGGACAGCTGGCGCAATGACATCACAGGCGCAGGCAAACTGACCAAGGACGGCACAGGCACACTGGCCTTGACCGGCGCCAACGAATACAGTGGTGGCACGGAGATCGCGCAAGGCACGCTGCGTGCAGACTCGGCATCAGCCCTTGGCGCGGGCGCCGTGTACGTCGATGGCGGTACGTTGGAAGTCAACGCCGACGACACCGTGCAAGTGAAAGCCAGCTACACCCAACTGAGCAACGGCACGCTGTCCGTCAACCTGGGCAAGGACAACGCAGGTCAACTGACGGTGTCAGGCGTAGCCGCACTGGCGGGCACACTGCGTGTCGAGTTTGCCGAGGACTTTATCCCGGCAGTGGGCCAAACGCTGACCGTGCTGAACGCGCAGGGCCTGCATGGTCAATTCGATAACGTGAGCGTCGACGGCTACAAAGCCACCGTGACGTATGACGCAGGCACTGTTCAAGTTCACCTGGATTCAGAGGCCTGATAAGTGTAGCGACGGTGCGATGCAACACAACGGCATCGCGCCGTCGCGGTTCTTAAAGCGCGTCAGTCGCATTCCGCTACGAGAAACACCGGCATCGTTTGCCAAACAACCGCCATGGCCGACAGCAGGCATAGCGTGCTGGTCAGCTTGGCGTGAAATGCCGACTGGCCGCTGGATACGGTGCGCCGGTTCTGGCGTATCGCAACCCACGCCATGGCGCACAGCGCCAGCACGCTGGCCAGCAGAATCATCCACGAGGAGACCGGCAAGGTCATCCAGGTCACGGCCAGCCAAGACTGCGGCCGCGCGCAGCGCAGCGCGTTGAGAGTGTAGATCGACAGAAAATGCGCCAGCCATATCATAGGGCCGGAAATCAGGAACCATAGTTCGATCGAGAATCTATTGCGCATGGCCGTCTACCCCACCGCCAGCCGCGGGAAACCATGGACGATTCCCAAGCCGATTAGGCTCTGCGCCACGGCGTAATGCCACATGATCAGCGTCGAATCCAGCGTCGCACGCCGTACCACACTCAATCGCCCCGCTACACTGCGCGCAATCGTGAACGCCCCCATTATGCCGACCAGCACGGCAAACGTGCTTTGCAGGCCTGCCAAGGCAAACACCACGGCGGCGTAGGCAGAGTCCGTCGGTCGTAAACCGTGTTGCCAGTGCGTGTGTACCTCGAGTGCGCTGGCAGCCAACAGCAATATCATGCCGGCCAGCAAGCACCCTCTCAGCAGCAGCGCCCTATCCTGCCTGAGACTGCGCGCCGCGCGCATCGCCAGGGCGCTTGCCCCCACCAACAGGCATGCCGACACCGCGGGCCATAGCAGACCGGGCAGTGCTTGCACAGCAGGCCAGACATCCGCCGAGGTGAGCCACAAGAACAGGTACGCAAAGACCAATGCGCCAAAGATGCTGATGCAGACGACGATCAGCATCATCATGGCCCACCATGCATGCGACGCGCTGCCCATACATCGCATCGGTAAACGAATACCTGCCCCGATATCAATAGGCGGCACATCGGGCGCGCTATCGGCATCCCATAACCACCGCCACAGCGACGCGACAGCCACCACACCGCACGCCGCCGCAGGCACGATGGCCTTGAACGTCAACAACAGGAAAAAGCCCGCCGTGCCCAGCGCAGCCAATAACGGCGACCACCCCGGGCCAGGCAGATGCAACACGTACTCGGGCCGGGCATCCAGTGCATTAGTCACCAGCGTCGAACGCACACCGGCTGGCACGTTAGGCAGATAGTATCTGCCGGCGGCCACGTCGTCCTCGATTCCGGGTTGATCCCAGAGCGGTTCACGCGACGTCACGATGGGAATACTGCGCACCCCATAATCGGCGCTGGGCAGCCACTCCAACGTGCCGGCGTCCCACACATTGCCGGCATTCTTTTTACTGCTGGGCCGGAAATTGCGCGCCATATCCCAAAGAAACACCAACACACCCACGGCAATGAGATACGCGCCTATGGTAGACAGCATATTCAGCGACCCCCACCCTTGGCTCTCTGCATAGGTGTACACGCGACGCGGCATGCCCGCCAACCCGGTGAAATGCATCGGGAAAAAGGCCAGGTTGAACCCCCCGAACATCAACCAGAACGACCAGCGCCCCAGGCGTTCAGACAGCGGTCTGGTACTGACGAATGGCATCCAGTAATAGAACGCCGCAAACAGCGGAAAGACCATGCCGCCGAACAACACATAATGCAGATGCGCCACAATGAAATAGGTGTCATGGGCCTGCAAATCGAACGGAATGACAGCCACCATCACGCCCGTCAACCCACCCAGCACAAAAATGAAAAAGAAGCCCATGATGAACAACATGGGCGTCTTCATGGGACGCAAACGCACCGCAGCCGCAATCGTTGCGATCCAGGCGAACACCTGAATGGCAGTCGGCACAGACACCGACATGCTGGCCGCCGAGGCGAAACTCAATGACATCGGCTCGATACCGGTGGCAAACATGTGATGCACCCACAGCCCGAAACTCAGGAACGCCGTGCCGATCACGGCCATCACCACCAATCGATATCCCACCAATGGCACGCCCGTCATGGCGGGGATGATCATGGACACCATGCCCGCGGCTGGCAGAAAAATAATATAGACCTCCGGGTGGCCAAAGAACCAGAACAAATGCTGCCACAGCAAGGGGTCACCGCCACGCTCGGCGATGAAGAACGGCATATCGAATGCACGCTCCAATTCCAATAGTGCCGTGGCCACTATCACCGCCGGAAACGCAATGATGACCATCCCGCTGAACACCAGCATCACCCACGCGTAAATCGGCATCTTGTCCAGCGACATGCCAGGCGCGCGCGTGCGCAAAATCCCGATGGCCAACTCGATGGCGCCCGCGATGGCAGAGATCTCGATAAAGCCGATTCCCAACAACCACAAGTCCGCATTGACGGCGGGCGAATACTGCGTGCTGGTGAGCGGCGGATACATGAACCACCCGCCATCCGGGGCCAGACCAAAAAACAGACTGCAGAAAAACACCACTCCGCCCACGGCATAGGCCCAGTACGCATAGGCCGACAAACGGGGAAACGGCAGATCGCGCGCGCCCAGCATGTTGGGCAAGAGCATCACGGCCACCGCCTCTACGGCCGGCACTGCGAACAAGAACATCATCACCGTGCCATGCATCGTAAACAACTGGTTGTACAGCTCATGACTGATCAGCCCGCTCTCGGGAACTGCCAGTTGCGTGCGCATCAACAGCGCCAATACGCCAGCCAGTATGAAAAACAGCAATGCCGTCCCGACGTACAGCACGCCGATGTAGTTGTTGTTCACAACGGTGATTGCCTTGAGACCGCGCGGACGCCGCCAGACTTGCGCCAACAACTCCAGTTCACCCGCCGGCCGTGGAATGGGATTCGGCAATGGCGATGACGGGCCGGACACCGGATCATTTGTCGTCATTTGAGGCTTTCCAGATAGGTGGCCACGGCACGTAATTCCTCGCCCGACCATTGGTCGAATGACGGCATGGGATTACCCGGCTTGATGTGTTGACTGGCAGCGATCCATCCTGCCAGCGCTCCCACGTTGTTCGGCAGCGTTCCGGCCGCCAGCGTGGCGCGGCTGCCCACGTGCGTCAAATCCGGGCCCGAGGTTCCCGCGGCTGGTGTGCCGCGCACCGTATGGCACATCGAACAGGTCTGCATAAACAAGCGCTTGCCCGGTTGCAGCGCGCGTGCGGTCTCGATGGTAGGCCGCCGTTGCGCCGCCATCCATGCATCGAATGCCTCTGGCGCCAACGCATGGATCGAGAATCGCATCTTTGCGTGTTGCGCGCCGCAATACTCGGCGCATAGCCCTTCATAAACGCCGGGTTCACGTGCCTGCATTGTCATGCGATTGACATGGCCTGGAATCATGTCCAGCTTGCCGCCCAACTCCGGGGCCCAAAAGCTATGAATAACGTTGTCCGACTTCAACACCAATTCCACAGGCACGCCGGCGGGAATATGGATCTCGTTGGCCGTTTCAAACCAGAGCGAACCCGAATCATCCAGATAGCGGACGCGCCACCACCAGACCTCGCCGGTGACTTCGACCCGCAGCTTTGCCACCGGCCCCTGCTTCATCGCCGGCGAACTGAGCGTATAGACAAGCAACATGGTCAATACCAACACGGGAAACGCAATGCCCGCAACATGAATGAGCGCAGGCCGCGCTAGCCGACGGCGCATCTGCGACGGACCGAATACAGCCAGCGCGACCAATACAACCATCGCCGCAAAAATGATGGCGGCCCCCGTGAAAAGCACCTCATTTATTGCGGCCGTCTGCATCGCTGTTTCACTCGCCGGTTGCCCCTCGCGCGACAGCTGAGCGCGCGCGAACGACGGCCACATCGAAATGGACCAAGCAAACAACACCACGAAGCGTGCGGCACCAGGCATGTAGAGGCGACATCGGCGCATAAATGAAATTGACTGATGCAGGAGCATGCGCCGTACCCGGGCCAGGTATAAAACTTGCGCGCATACCGCCAATCAGGTTCAGGAGCCGAAGACCTTGCGCGAGACTGTCCGCTCTACCCTCGTTTTGCCAGCGATGTTCGCGCTGAGCTGCGTGGTTGCCTGTGGCGACGTTGAGCCGCCGCTCGCGCAAGACACGATCTCGGCCGGCCGATTGGACGAGGCCGACCTCGAGCAAGGCCGCCGCTTGATCGCCGAAAAAGGCTGTGTCGCCTGTCACGTCGTACCGCAGGTACGCAGTCCTGTATCCACCGTTGGCCCGCCGTTGAACAACATCAGGACTCGGGCCTACTTGAGCGGTTTGCTGCCTAACACCCCGGCAAACCTCGTGCAGTGGCTGCTAAATCCGCCCGCTATTAACCCTCGCACCGCCATGCCGAATGTCGGACTGAGCCAGGCACAAGCCGAGGACATTGCGGCATTCTTGATGTCATTGCCGTGAGCAACGAAAAAGGACCCTGGACATGAGAGGATGTATACGCATAGTTGTCCGCGCCCTCGGCGCGTTGGCTGTGTGCGCGTTCATTCTCGCCGGTTTGGTGGTCTATTTCGGCTGGTACGACGTCAGTGCGACCCGGCCGCATACGCCCCCGATTCATCGTTTGCTGGATATCGCCTTGGCACGCTCGGTCGCCGTGCGCGCCGATCAGATTCAGGTACCGCCACTCGACGCAGAAACTCGTATTCAGAATGGATTCGAACTATTTCGCGCGCACTGCGTGCAATGTCACGGCGCACCAGGGACGGCTCCGGCCCCGTACGCACTGGGCTTGAACCCTGCCCCCGCGTCATTGGTCGCCAGCGCCCGCGATCGCCCGGCGGCCGAAATCTACTGGATTGTCCGGGAAGGCATCAAAATGACCGGCATGCCGGCCTGGAAATACCGGCTGACCGATACGCAGATGTGGGACGTCGTCGCCTTCATGCGAGTACTGCCGGCCTTGTCACCTGTAGCGTATCGACAATGGGACGAAAAACCCGCACGCCTGTCACCCCGGGCAGCGTCGCAGGACCCCACGGCGACAGGCGATTCACGGATCGGCGACGTGACCGCGGGACGCCAAGCGGTGGAGCAATATCTATGCGCGACGTGCCATGTGATTCCCGACGTGGTGGGCGCCTCTCACCATGTGGGCCCGCCGTTGGCAGGCATCGCGCAACGGCCATTCATCGCTGGCGTACTGTCCAACAATCCAGAAAATATGCGGCTATGGTTGATGGCGCCCACCACGATCAAGCCTGGCACGGCGATGCCGGACTTAGGCATCAGCGGTCAGGACGCTCGTGACATTGCCGCATTCCTGACTACGCTGTCCGAGTCTCCCTAGACGGCATACCTCGGCCTTAAGGCTTGCTTCGCGCTCCCGATCCGCGGTTGCGTTGACTCTGTTGGTCCTGCCCTGTGCCGATCTGGGAGACGTGGCCTTCCTTTTTACTGCGATTCTGCGTGTCTCGATGACTGGTTTGCGCTTCGCGCGCCGTATCGTCATCGGAGGGGTTAGGCTTACTCTGTGGCTGTTTCATCGTCGATGTCCTATTGAGTTGAGACCCAGGACATGGCAAGTACCATGCCGACGATCACACGTCAGGGGCGAAGCGGGGCCTCGCACCTCTTGTGTACTTTTTACCGCCTGTACTCGGGCCTGCCTGGTGCAGATTGCCGCCCGCGACCTACGTAGCCGGCGTAGCCACGCAGCCGGCCCCGCAGACATAGCCGACATCATTCCGAAGACTTGCTTTGAACGCGCTGCTTGCTTAAGTCAGGGGGCCATTTCTTCATCGCGCCGTCCTTGCACCACCGCTTTGAACAGTGCGGCTATCGCCGCGGCAAACGCCTCGTCGAACCATGGGTTGGCGCCGCTCACTGCCACCACAATGCCATCAATGCAGACACTGCCCCACACACGGCCGTCTTTAGCCTGCAGCAAATGCGGCTTTAACGCCCAGACCTCGTGGCTGGACAGGCCTGTGCGCCAACTGATCCTTGCCTTGCCCCGCGCAAACGCCCCATAGTCCGCATCCCACTCTTCAGGGTTGCCCAGGCTTTCCTCATACAGGATCGCGTCGGCGAAATCGCAACCGCCAGGTTTGGCCAACGGGTTCATGATTACCACGTGCAAGAAACCACTCTCGCCCACGTTTGCGTCCGACAGGGCGGCATCGAGCATCGGCCGCGCCAAACGGACGGCTTGAACTGCGGCATCACGATCCCAGTAGGCAGCGAGAGGGGCAGACGGCATGACAGATTCCTTGCTCGGATATTGGGGCCAAACAGGTGAGCAAGCGTCGTTCCTGCCGTATTTCTGCTCGGTGTCATTTCGACCAATACCGAGCAAAACAGTCATGGATATCGTTTTAAACCCTATAAAACGATATCCATGACGAAAACCGGTAAATTGAAATGACCGCAGATTGCTCAGGACGGATAGCTTTGCCCGTCGCGCCCCGCGCAATATGCTCTGCCCCGCACCTCAGCTCAAGACTCCGAGTTGTTCGCAGTCTTGCGAGGCCGGCGAGTCCGTGTCGTCGTGCTGCGAGCAGTCTTACGTGCGGTTTTTTTGGGGGTGTCTGATGCGGGCGCGGCAGACTCACTCTCAGCTGGCGACGCCATGCCAGCGTCGGGAGCGATAACTTCGGCGTGCACGTTGTCCTGGGGAACTATTTCTCCCGGCTCGGTGCCCTTGCTGGCGCGACGCGTTCGGGGGCGGCTGCGCTTCGCAGCAATGGGCTCGCTCGTGCCAGGATCCTCAGGCGGCGCAGAGGCGACTGCCGCAGCGTCACCGCCACTTGGCTCGGCTGCTGCTCGCGGCTCCAGGACATCGGGATACTTCGGCTGCTCGATCAGCGGCGCGCCGGGCTCGTCCGCAGTACGTTCCTGACGACCGGCATCGACATCATTGAACACACGGTTCTGATCAGCGTGCTGAATGGGCTGCTGTGCAGTTTCCTTGCCTGCCCCTTCGGCTCGACGGCCGCCTCGAGTTCTGCGCGTTGGTTTGGCACGTGGCTCATCCTGTATAGCGGCAGGCGCGCCAGCCCCGCTGCGATACACATAGGCGCTGGAGTTTTCCTCGCGGCCGACCTCAAGAAACCCGCGCGATTGCGCCTCATCCAGCAAGTTTCCAAAGGCGCGAAAGCCATAATACGACTCGTTGAAATCGGGCCGGCGGCGTTTTAGCGCGTCTTTGAGCACGGACGCCCAGATTTTGCCGCTATCCCCGCGCTCGGCCATCAGGGCCTCGAACGTCTCGACAACCATCTCGACCGCTTGTGTCTTGCGCTGCTCCTGCTCTTCTTTCCGTTTGCGCTCTTCCTCTGGGGTACGGCGCTGACTCGAGCTGGAGGCGCCCCGATTATCTCGACGGGACTCCGCCTTGCGCTGGCCTTCTCTGGCGAGATCATCATAGAAAATGAACTCATCGCAATTGGCAACCAGCAGGTCGGACGTGGACTGCTTGACGCCCACGCCGATGACCTTCTTGTTGTTTTCCCTCAGTTTTGAAACCAACGGCGAAAAATCGGAATCCCCGCTGATAATCACAAAAGTATCAACGTGCGACTTCGTATAGCAAAAGTCCAGCGCGTCTACGACCAGGCGGATGTCGGCGGAATTTTTCCCCGACTGCCGCAGGTGCGGAATTTCGATCAACTCGAAATTGGCCTCGTGCATAGGAGATTTGAACTCCTTGTAACGCTCCCAGTCGCAATAGGCTTTCTTGACGACAATGCTGCCTTTGAGCAGCAACCGTTCCAGCACGGGGCGAATATCGAATTTCTGGTACTTCGTGTCGCGCACACCGAGCGCAACGTTTTCGAAGTCGCAGAAAAGCGCCATGCTGACGCTTTCGTTGGAATTGTTCACAAAATCTCCTGATGCACCTCATGTCAATGGCGCAGAGGTAGCCGCTATTTTGACATGCCGGCGGCATAGCCGGCGCATCATGCCGGCTCATCCGGGCCGGCGATCCGCTCGGCACGGACTTGGCTGATGCGCAAGCCATCACGCTGGGTCACCTCGAACGTCCACTCGCCCCAGCGGATGGTTTCCCCCACCTCCGGCAAGCGCTCCGCCACCCTCAATAGCGCACCGGCCAAGGTAGCGTCGGGCAACGAGGGATGCATTTCCGGACTCGCCAGCAGTAATCGTACTTCTTCAATAGGCATGGCGGCGTCCAGCAACCACGTCTCATCGGCGAGCCTCGTCGCCTGCGGGGGCTCGTCCGCGTCTTCCGGCAGGTCTCCGCCCACAGCCGCCAGCACATCCAGCGGCGTGGCCAAGCCTGCACATCCACCATGCTCGTCCACGACGATCAACATATGTTCGCGCGATTGGCGCAACACATCCAGTACCTTCAGCACCGGCGTGCTTTCGAGGATGTAATAGGGTTTGCGCGCCAGCTCAACCAGATCGATCGCGTTGGGCAACTGCAGCTTGTGCAGCAGATCCTTGAAATGGACAACGCCGATGACATTGGCCGGATCGCCGTCGCACAAAGGCATGCGCGCATGGCCAGCGGAAAATTTCTTGACGATGGCATCCACGGGATCCTTGATGTCCAGCCAGACCATCTCGCCGCGCGGCACCATGATGGACCTCACGCTGCGGGTGCCTATGCCCAACACACGCTCCACCAGTTGGCTTTCTTCCGGAGCAAAGCCGGGCTCGCCGGCACCATCGACCAGGGCAGCCACGTCCTCCACGGCATTCTGGTCCGCCGGACTCTTTCCGCCTCGCAGCAATCGCAACACAGCTTGCGCCGTACGCTGACGGCCGGTCAGATTCTGCGTGCGCCGGCTGCGGTTGCGGCGGGCCAACTGGTTGCAGGCCTCCACCACGACTGAAAAGCCAATCGCGGCATACAGATAGCCCTTGGGCACATGAAAACCCAGACCTTCGGCCACCAGGCTGAAACCGATCATCAGCAACAAGCCCAGACACAAGATCACCACCGTCGGGTGGCGATTGACGAACGCCATCAACGGACGGCTGGCCAGCATCATGACTGCCATCGCGACCACCACGGCAATCATCATGATGCTCAATTCCTGCACCATGCCAACGGCGGTAATGACAGAGTCGAGCGAGAACACCGCGTCCAGTACGACGATTTGCAGAATGACCTGCCAGAACACGGCATGCTGGACTTTCTGGCTCTCGCCGTGCGCCCTGCCCTCGACCCGTTCGTGCAGCTCCATGGTCCCCTTGAACAGCAAAAACAGGCCCCCCAGGATCAGGATCAGATCCCGGCCGGAAATCTCGGCCCCGAACGCGGTAAACAGGGGTTCGGTCAGCGTGACCACCCAGGCGATACTCGCCAGCAGGCCCAGACGCATCAGCATCGCCAGCGTCAAGCCGATGACGCGCGCGCGATTGCGCTGCTCGGGCGGCAATTTATCGGCCAGGATGGCGATAAAGACCAGGTTGTCGATACCCAGGACAACTTCCAGAATAATCAGTGTTGCCAGACCCAACCACGCAGTGGGGTCGGCCATCCAGTCAAAAAACATGCAGAGATCCTAGTAAAGGAAAAGGGCAATAGCAGTCGTCACGGCGCGATGCGGCCGCAATAGAGGACAAATCCGGGGTCAACATGCGCGAGGCCGGCCGAGCGCTGCGATGGCGCCAGGCGGGGCCAGGCCCCGGTCTCGATAGAGGTAGAGATGCACGAGCGGCCGTCGTGCTTGGCGCCATGGCCAAGCCTGTGCCTCGTGAGAGGAAAAAGACTGCGCGAGGGGCAAGGCCCTCAGAGGGAGGCGCCGCAGCTTGATCACTCGCGGCGCGGGGGTACTAGGAGGCTCGTTGCTCATAAAAGAGGACGCGCCAGTCTCGGCCTATCACAGCCGTCCAGACAGACGTCCTTTGCTGACAGAAAGCTGAATGATAATGGAAATCCGGCATTCTGGCACGCCGCCCCGAGGCTCCCTGGCCCGGCGAGCTCCGGCTCGGAGACTTCACCGGAAGCCTTGCTCTGATGGACTATTTCACCAGAGTCACAGGCACGTCTGCGAGATGAATGACTTTGTTGGCCACCGAGCCGAGCAAAATGCCTGGCAGCGCGCTCAGGCCGCGAGTGCCCATCACGATCTGGCCGCATTGCTGTGCGCGGGCGTAGTCGACGATGGTCTGTGCGGAATGACCCGCCTGGATCGCAGTGACAAATTTCACGCCGCTGTTTTCGGCAACTTTTCGGGCGACAGCCAGCGCCTTTTCGCCCTCTTCTTTGTAGTAGTCCTGGACAACGTTCTTGTCCAGGAACATCTTGGCGTGGCCGGACAACACGGGTAAAGGCGCATTTAGCAAATGCAACTCAGCATCGCCGTGCTGTCCCGCCATGGCGATGGCTGCCTGCAGAGCGCGCAACGCGGATTCTGAGCCGTCTATAGGAACGAGTATCTTGAACATGATCTGCTCCATGGAAAAGGTTGAATGAACGCGACCATTCCAGGATATCAGATCGGATATGTAAGGTATTGATCCACATCAACAATTGCAATTACTCTGCGCGCAGTTACGTTTTTGGTCTGCGTGCCCGGGTGGCAGGCTGTCGTGCAATCATCTGCTGGGTCAAGGCTGCAATCTGTGAGTCTTTCACCGTGATCTGGGCGCGCAGCTCTTGCAGCCGGCTTTCCAGGTCAGCCTGCCTTTGCAGTAGTCCTGCTTGAGCCAGCCGGGCACTTTCTCGATCCGTCTCCAGTTGCACATTCAAGCGCGCATGTTCGGCTTGGACTGCAGCCAGTGCCTCTTTCAGCTTCTGGGCTTCTTGTCTCGCGCCGGCGGCCGCCTCAGCCTGTTGTGCATTGTCACGGGCTGCGGATTTACGCTGTGCGCTCAGCTCGTCCCTGGCTTTTTTCAATGCCTGCCGCTGCTCGTCAATTTCGCTCAACCAGCGACCCTCGTGTGTAGCGTGCCGGGCCTCGGCGGCGGCCAATGCTTCCTGATGCGACGTCTGAGCCTGGTGCAATGCCTGCTGCAGCGCAGCGATCTGCTCCCGCGTACGGACCAGTTCCGCATCGAGCGCCTTGGATGCCTGTGTGGCTTCGTTGACTTGCTGTTCGGCAGCCTGCAGACGGGTCTCGGCGGCAGACGCCTGAGCGTACGCGGCTTGAGCGCTGGCTTGTAAATCCGCTTCACGGGTCTGCAGCCTCTCCCGGATCTGCTGTAACGCCGTATGGTCTATCTGAAGCGCCTCTTTTGCTTTTGCCAGCTCTGCACGCTCGCGGGTCGAGACGGCGGACCATTCATCCCGGGCAGCAGCCAACGCGGTCTCCCATACGTGATTGACGGCGCGCGTGACGGCATCGGGCACCCCATTCATTCCACTGTGGCCTGCCCCTAAGCGTTCCCCCAATCCGCGAAACCAGGTCTTCAAATGCGGTCCGACCGTATTCGGCGAACCGCGCCCTAGATGCAGGCGCACCCGCTCGATTGTCGGCTGTTCGCCCGACTGCAGCAGTGCATCTGCCGCTGCCCAGACGTCTGCCTCTTGAACGCCTATCGCCATGATGATTCTCTGAATGTCCGAATGCGGCCAGCTTGGCGCCGGCGTGGGGTTGTGGCAAATTAGAGCGGATAATTAATAGTTATCCGATCTAAAAAGCTAATTCTGTATTATTTAATACGTACTACATATTATTTATAACATATCTCATGATCTGGCGAGAAATTCAGTGAAAAACGACCGATTTAATCCCTCGCAAGCCGTCGTGCCACGCGCTCAGGATGCCGGGCCACTGCAGGACAGTCTCGGCGCCAGCGAGGCATCGATTCAATCGTTGCTGCGTGAAGGCAGTTCGGAAAACACCCTCGCCGCCTATCGATCGGCCATTCAATACTGGGCGGCGTGGCATCAATTGCGCCTGGGGTCGCCCTTTCTGTTGCCCCTGCCGGTCAATACGGTGATGCAATTCATCGCCGATCACGTTGAACACGTCACGAATCAGGGGTTGGCGTACGACTTGCCTGCAGAGGTGGACGCGGCGCTGGTAGCCGCCAAGGTCAAACGCAAGGTGGGACCTTTCAAGCTCGCGACGGTCCGCCATCGTCTCGCGGTGCTGTCGGAGGCCCACGAAACGCAGGATCTGCCCAACCCCTGCCGCAGCCGGGCCGTACAGACCTTGCTGGAACGCGTACGCAGCGCCTATGCGAAACGCGGCGAACGCCCGGCGCGCAAAGACGCCTTGACCAAAGAGCCGCTGGAACAGCTCCTGGCGACCTGCGACGACTCGTTGATCGGGTTGCGTGATCGCGCCCTGCTGCTGTTTGCGTGGGCCAGTGGCGGTCGCCGCCGCTCGGAAGTCATGCGCGCCACGATGGAAAACACCCGGCGCGTTCCCGAGGGATTTCTTTACACGTTGGGGTATTCCAAGACCAACCAGGACGGCGTCGAGCGTGCCGACAGCCACAAACCTGTCGTGGGGCGCGCAGCGGCGGCATTAGAGGCGTGGCTGACCGCCGCAGCCATTACATCCGGACCTTTGTTTCGCCGTGTCCGGCGCGGGGGCGTGATCGGCGAGGGGTTGGGCGCCGAAGCCGTGCGCAAGATCGTGCAGGCGCGTGCAGCGCTGGCCGGCCTGTCGGGAGACTACGCCGCCCACAGCCTGCGGTCAGGCTTCGTTACCGAGGCTGGCCGACAGGGACTGCCGCTCGGGGAGACCATGGCCATGACGGGGCATGCGAGCGTCGCCAGTGTGGTGAGCTATCACCGGGCCGGGGCGGCGCTCTCTGCCAAAGCGGGACGCCTGCTGGAGCGGGACTCTGACATCAACGAGGCCCCGGTCCTCGATCCGGCAGCAGACTCAATCGGCCACGATTGACCTAGGCGTCGCCTGCAACAACAACTGATGAGCGACGATTGATCTCGGCGCCATCTACAACAACAACTGTATCGCCGGCAAACTCGCATCGGCGTTGAGCAACACGACTTTCTTTTGCTGTATTCGCCATGCTCCTGACTGCCTCACCAGCGTGTGATATGCCGTCGCTGCCAGCACGCGTTGTGTATCGCCTTGCGTTTCCACATACATGAACGGCGTACGCGTGTAAAAAGTGCCGGACGATTCGTCGGCACCGATGACCGCGGGGGCCTGCAACACCCGCAGCCCTCGCACTGCCGGATGCAGCGAATGGGCGCGCGGGTTGGCATATCGCTGCACGCGCAGACGCAAGAGCAATAGGTCTTCGTACAACAAGGCAGGCGACTCGTCTGGCGGCGCAGAGTCTATCGCGCCGTCATCGCCGTCGGGAGATAACGGCATCCAATACAAACCGTCATGCGCGAACAAGGACAGCCACGCCTCGTACTGCCGCGTATCGAGCAACATCGCCTCGTGATACACAAATTGCGTCAATGCGGTATGCAAGGCTGCAGTTTCCTGTGTTGTTGGCGCAATGATCGGATTCACAATGCCCCCACCGTCAGCACCATCAGCAATAACCCGGCTCATGACGCATCCTCCATCAGTCCCAGCCACCCTCGGTGCTGATTGCGAATCACCAGCTCGTTGTTCCCGCTATCGAGCGATATGGCGCCTGCCTCGATCTCTCCGTCCCGATAGCCGCGGTGCAGGCTCAGCCATTCGTTACCCGCGCATTGCAGCCCCTGCTGCTGGCTTTCAAACAGGTGCACATCATCATGTGCAACGACCGACATGGGCGAAAACACCAGCCGCGCATAGGATGCGGCGCGTTGACGCAATCGGGCCGGCGCGTTCTTGGGGGCAAAGGCCCACACTTCGATCATCGTTTCATCCACCGATAACGGACGGATCACGCGCAACACCATCGGCGAGGCTTTCGCAGCGAGGCTGGGATAAAGCACGGTGTTCTGCGGCGAGAAACTGAGGATGCGTTCGGCCTCGTCCTTGCCGTAGCGGGATTCGAGCGAAGCCTGATAATCCGGCAACGGCGCATAACCCGTATGGATGCTGAACTTCGTACCCAGCACGCTGTGGCCATGCGGAAGCACGCGAGCGCCCATTTCCGAATAGAAACTGTAGCCGGCGCCAAATGGCAGCAATTGCTCCATCGCCAAAACGGTATCGCTGTCCTCAGGCAGGTGTTCGCTGACATGCTTGGCCGCGCTGGCTGCGGACTCGTGCGTGGAGATCGGGTGCACGGTATCGTTCACGTTCTCCAGATAGAGCTTCCAGTTGCAGCGAATGATATTGCGCAGCGGTTTGCCCAATACCTCTACCCCGCCCTCCGGCGCACGGGCGATGATGTTGTCCAGCGTGGCCAGCGCCTCGCCAAAATAGGACTCGAAATCAGGGCCTTCTTCGCTGAGGCGTACGAACACAAAGCCCTGGTAATTCATCGTCGCGCCGGGACTGGACAACCCTTTTCCCGAGGGGCAGCTGGATAGCTGCGTGCCCTCGTAGTCGTTTTTCAGGGGAACCGACAACAACGAACCATCGAGCTTATAGGTCCAGGCATGATAAGGACAACGGAGAAATTTTCCGCAATTTCCCTGACGCTCGTGCACCAGCTGGCTGCCCTTGTGTGCACACCGGTTCATCAACGAGACGACCTCCGTGGCGCTTTTGCGCAGCATGATCAGCGACTGCCCGACGATATCGATGGTGGCGTAATCGCCGACGTTCGGTATCTGGCTCTCGTGTCCCAGATAAACCCAGGCGCGTTTCCACAGGCGCTCGACTTCTGCTCGATAGAGATCGGGATCCACATACAGGTCCCGATGGACACGATCCGGCTCGATCAGGGATCGCAGCGGTGTTGTGGATGAGAACTCACGCATCGGTTGCTCCGAATAGCCCGGGTATTTGTGCCGGGAACAGAAAAGAATCCAGCCACGAGGCTGTATAACTAGTTGATAAATGTTGGCAACGGGGCGGCGGCACGGCTCCAGAACAACCGCGCCTAGGCAGCAGCACGCTGTACGGCAGGCGTTGCGTGCAAGGCACCGTCTGCATCCTGGACCGCAGGCCTCCACGCGTCAGCAGCCGAGTCTGGCGGAACGGCCGCGATCAGCGCACGGGTATAGGCGTGGCTAGGCTGCTCGAACACCTGATCGGTCGGCCCCTGCTCGACGATGCGGCCTTTGTGCAGCACCAGCACGCGCGTACAGAGATACCGCACCACGGCCAGATCGTGGGATACGAACACCAGCGCAATCCCTAGTTCTTGCTTGAGTCGCAGCAAGAGATTCAGGATCAAGGCCTGCACCGAGACATCCAGGCCGGATACGATTTCGTCGGCCACGATCATCCGTGGTGTCACACACAAGGCGCGTGCGATATTGACACGCTGTTTCTGACCGCCGGACAGCTGCGAGGGCAAACGATCCGCCGCCTCGGGAGGCAAACCCACTGAGGCCAGCAACTGTTGTGCGATCTGGTTGCGGTCATGGGACGCAGCGCCTGCGCGCAGACGGGCTTGGCGGCTGACCTCCAGGATCTGCGTGACCAGCGAGCCGACGCGACGCCGGGGATTCAATGCCGAATCGGGATTCTGAAAAACCAATTGCACATCGCGCGGATCTGCCAGGGGGATGCTCGTCCCGAGCCGCCTGTTGCCGCTGACAGAACCCGGGTATTCAATCTGCCCCGCTGTCGGCGCCACCATGCCTGCCATCAAACGCGCCAAGCTGGTTTTGCCGCTGCCGCTTTCGCCGACAATGCCGAGAAACTCGCCTTGTTCTACGTGGGCATTCAACGGTTCCAGTATCTGGATGGACCGGTTGGCCCGGAACAAGCGCGCGGCTCCTGGATAGCTGAGCGCCACCTCGCGCAATTGCACAACGGGTGAGCGGCTGCCTGGCGGTGGGCCATTACGTAGTGCCGCGAGAGCATCAGTGCCATTGGTTTCGTTCACCGGCCAGGCGGGAATATGGTCCAGGCACCGGGCAGCACGTCCCTCATCTCGTGATGACAAGGCAGGATGATGCGTGGCGCACCCGTCCTGACGTATCGGGCAACGCGAGGCAAAACGGCAGCCTTGTATCCGCGCAAAATCTTTCAGTCCGGGCATAAAATCCGGCAGGGCCTGCAGCAGCCGGGTGGATTTCCCCATGCCTGGCGCCGACTCTTTCAGACTGCGCGTATACGGATGCAATGGCGCATCCAGCACCTGCCGCGCCGCCCCCAGCTCTACAACCTCGCCCGCATACAGCACCGCAATCGAATCACACACATGCGCGGCCAAGCGCAAATCGTGCGTCACCAATACCACCGCCGTCTTGTGGCGCCGCTGCTGTTCGGCCAACACCTGCATGATCTGCGCCTGCGTAATGACATCCAACGCCGTGGTGGGTTCGTCGGCAAAGATCAATGCAGGGTCGCCGCAGAATGCCATTGCAATCAGGATGCGCTGACATTGGCCGCCCGACATCTGATGCGGATAACGTGCCAGCATGCTTTTCGCATCGCTCAATCCGACCTCGGCCAGCCGCGAGCTGGCATAGCTTTCCCGTTGCGCAGCGGGGATCCCCACATGGCGCAGATGCTCGAAAAGCTGTTGGCGCACCGTCAATGCAGGATTCAGCCCCGACAGCGGTTCCTGCGGAATAAAAGCAATTTGACGCCCCAGCAGTTCGCGGCGCTGAGCGGGCTTGATCTGATTGAGATCCTGCCCCTTGAATGTGAGCGTCCCCTGGCTGATACGAAAACCCGGGGGAATGGTGCCGGCGACCATGCGCCCGATCATGCTTTTCCCCGCGCCGGATTCCCCGACCAGCCCCAGCATCTGCCCCTCTGGGACACTGAGCGTGATATCGCGCAGCACATCGGCAGGCGCGGTATTGCCGGCATTGTCCAGCGCAACGTCCACGGTCAAGGTCAAATGGCTCAATTGCAATAAGGACATGGGCTTAATTCCTCGCACGCTGACGCGGATCCAGGGCGCGCCGCAGGCCGTCGCTGAGCAGATTGAATCCGAAGACGGTCAATACGATGCCGACTACCGGCGCAATCAATGTCCAGATGGCCTCCTGCATCGTGCTGCGCGCATCGGCAATCATGACGCCCCAGGCGACCACATCGGCAGGCACAGACAGACCGACAAAGCTCAAGATCGCTTCGACGATGATGGCGATACCGATCTGCAGGCTGAACAAGGTCAGAATCAGCGGAACGAGTCCCGGCAGCATTTCCCGCACAATCACGCGTAGATGGCCAAATCCCATCAACCGTGCAGCGGTGACGTAGTCATTGCGGCGGATTTTCAAGGCCTCGGCGCGCACGACCCGGCAAAACCGCGTCCAGTCCACCAGAATGATCGAGAGGATGACGTTCCCGACTCCGGTCCCCAAGCCCACCATCAAGATCAAGGACAGGACAACAGGCGGAAAGGACATCCATAGATCGACCAGATAGCCAATGGCGCGATCGACACGGCCACCGAAATACGCGGCAATCAGCGCCAGCACGCAGCCGGCCAGCATGGCGCCGGTAGCGGCGCACAATCCCACCCATAGTGCGATGCGGGTGCCGAAAATCAATCTCGACAATACGCAGCGCCCCAGACTGTCGGTACCCAACGGGAACTGCGCCATGCCGTCGGCCGCCCAGGCCGGGGGTAGCAACGGTGACAACAGATCTTGTTCCAGCGGATCATTGGGCGCAATGTAAGGCGCAAATATGGCGATCAGCACCAGTATCAGCACGATTGCCCCGCCGATGGCGGCCTTGGGCGAGGCACGCATTGCAGCCTTTAGCGGAGACAAACCCGTGCGCCATGGGCGCGTAGAGATAGGCAACGTCGACATCAGCTCGTTCTCAGTCGGGGATCAATGACGGCATACAGGCAATCAACGCTGGCGTTGATCAACAGAATGACGGCGCAGAACACCAGCGAAACGCCCTGGATCAAGGGCAGATCATGATTGCGAACGGCCTGCACCATCATGTTGCCCAGTCCGGGGAATGAAAAAATCATCTCGATCAGCAAGGTGCCGCCGAACAGAAAACCAAACTGCACACCAATGAGTGTCAACGTAGGCAGGAAAGCGTTACGCAACATGTGGTGCAAGATCACACGCCATTCTGGCTGGCCACGCAGACGCGCAACGGTGACGTACTGTTCATGGCTGACCTCCAGCAGACTGGCGCGCAATACGCGCACAATCAGCGGACTGAAACCCAGCGCCAATGCGGTAGCCGGCAAAATCAGATGCGACAAGGCGTCCAGCCAATTTCCAAATTGACCACGCAGCAGAAAGTCAACGAGTACAAATCCCGTCGGCCCCGCAGCGACGACATCAGAGCTGAAACGCCCTGAAAACGGCAGCACCGGCCAGTACACGCCGAACCCCAGCATCAAAAAAATGCCCCACAGAAAGCCCGGGATCGAGATCAACAGCACCAGCCCAGCGTCAGCCACCAGTTCACCGCGACGATCGTGCAGCACATACAACAACAGTCCACCCGGCACGCTGATCAGTAACGCCAGGAACAGCGCCACAAACGACAGCTCCAACGTGGCGGGCACAGTGTGTGCGATGAGCTGCGTAACAGGAACTCCGGAACTGATAGACCGGCCCAGATCGCCCTGCAATACGTGCCCCAGCCAAATGCCATACTGCACCAGCAACGATCGATCCAATCCCATCGTGTGGCGTAGCGCCTCGACCTCGGCATTCGTCGCATTTGGCGGCAACATCATACCCAGCGGATCGGCCGGCAGCAGACGCAACACGACAAACACGACGATCGACAAGGCCAGCATGGTGGGCACCGCCACCATGAGCCGGCGCATGAAATGGGACACCAACGCAGCCAGCATCACTTGCTCCAGCGGTATTCGGCGGGCAGGATGTAGGCAGTCTGGTAAACCTTGACGTCGAGGTTTTTCTTGTAGGCGATCGTTGCCACCGACTGCAGCAACGGCAGGCTCCAGGCATGTTCGGTGGACTCTCGTGCCAGGGCTTGATAGCCCTCGAAACGCTTGGCGGGATCGCTCAGGGCGGCCAGATCGTCAATCGTCTTGGCCAGCGCAGGCTCTTTCCAGGTAGAGAAACGCAGGCGCGGATCGAGGATTTTTCCCGCGAAAATCTCGGGGTCTCCCGTCGCATTGGCCCAGCTATACAGCATGACACCGGGCACTTTGGACGAATGGCTCAGCTCCAGATATTTCGCCAGCGTGATTTCCTGCAAGTCGGCTTGCACACCGATCTGCGACCACATTTGCACGATGGCCCGGGCCATTTCGTAGTCGCTCGGAAAGGCGTTGTTCGTCGAGAGGAATTGGATTTTCAGGGGCTTGTCTGGGCCGTAGCCCGCACGGGCGAGTTCTTCTTGAGCAGCCTTCTTGTCGAATTTGAACTCGTAACCCGGCACGTCGCCTGGCGATCCCGGGGTGGCCAATACCGAGATGGGCTTGGCCACGTTGCCGTAAAACGCCTTGGAAATAGCTTGTTTATTGATCGCCATGTGCAGCGCGCGACGGACATGTTCGTTCTGAAACGCCTCCACGTAGCTAGGCATCTGCAGAATGAAAATCTCGCTATAGGGATAGATCTTGGCAGTGAGGTCGGCATTTTTTGCCAAACGGTTCACTTCGCGCAACGGGATCTGCACCGACACATCTGCCCTGCCCGATTCCAGCATGGCCACGCGCGCCGACGCGTCCGGCACAAATTCGAACACCACACGCTTGATGGCGGGCTTGGGCCCCCAATACTTGTCATAGGCCTCGAGAATCACACGAGACCCACGTTCGTAGCGCACGATCTTGTACGGGCCGGCGCCAATGGGATTCGCCTGAAAACCGTCCTCGCCTACGCGCTCGATGTAGGCCTTGGGCAGGATATACGAGGTGAGGAACCCGAGGTAACTCGGCGCGGTAGGCGTCGGCGTCGTAAAGACCATCGTGGCCTCGGTCGGGCTGGCGATCTCGATGTCTTTCAATGAACCAAAGAACCCATTGATCGCGAGCTTTTTATCTTTCTTGGGTCGATCAAAAAAACTGTATTTGAAGTCCTCGGTCGTGAGCTTGCTGCCGTCATGAAAGGTCACATCGTCCCGCAGTTCAATCGTCAGCCGCGTGTTCTTGTCGTCGGCCCATTTCCAGCTCTTGACCAATGAGGGCTGCAGTTTCAGATCGCCATCGATGAACAGCGGCGAATCAAACACTGCCTTGTAAACCGACTGCCCCGCGGGAAACGTCACCGCCGTCGGATCCCAGGACGGCACGTCAACGGGATAGACGATTTTCAATTCTTCGGTCGCGGGCGCCTGGGCGTGGGCCATGCCTGCCGCAAGGCTGGCACAGGCGATGAACAAACACGATGCCAGAGACCTGGCAGACGCTCTTACCAACCTCGCGATACTCATACGGCCTCCGATGCCGGAATGATTTCGGGAGCCCCAATCTGGGCATGGAAAAGAATATATTGTTTTTGATTTAAGCACGATTAGTTGAGCTTTAAACTAATTATTTACCCTAACTTCATCTACTTATAGCCAATATAAGAGTATATTTTTAGAACAAACCGAGGTGCGACGATGGGACAATTACACGAACGATTGAAATGGGACACTGCATCCGGGCAGATCCTGGACGCCGATCGCCGCTACATCATGATGCGGGCAGATGTGCTGATGGGTCTGTTCACCGCCCTGCCCGCCGCCGACCGGCAACGCGCCCTCGAGAGCCTGCGTTCGTCGGTCCGGGACCAAGGCGGCGCGTCGGCGCGTGCTTATCGGGCCAGCGGCGCTGGCGACACTGATGCCTTCTTGCAAGTCATGGCAGAATCGGCTGCAGATCTAGGCTGGGGCGTCTGGCGTTTTGACGGGTCACCGGCAGGGACGCTGATTTTGACTGTGCACAATAGCCCGTTTGCCAGCGCCGCCGGATCGAACGAGGCTCCGGTCTGCCATGCCATTGCGGGTATGCTCGAGGCCGTGACCGCCCTCGTGTTTGGCACACCCGCAGACGTGCACGAAACACAATGTGCATGCATGGGGACGGCGTATTGCGTCTTTCAGGCACAGGTCGATTAACAACCTCTCCAGTCTGCTGCCTTTTGCGCTTTCCTGAAGGGGTTTGGCCTGATGTAAAAATGACGGTGGACATGACGACAACAACACATAGCAAAACCACGCGCAAACCCAATTTGCGCGAACGCGTCTACGGCATCGTGCGAGAACGCATCCAGATGGGACAGATCCGCCTGGAAGACCGTCTCGTTGACCATGACATCGCTTGCGAGCTGCACGTTTCGCGCATGCCGGTGCGCGAAGCCCTCATGCAATTGACCAATGAGGGCCTGCTCGAGGGCACCGCACGCGGATTTGTGCTGCGCCGTTATACGCTCGCACAAATGAACGAGATCTTTGAGATCCGCACATTGCTCGAACCACCGGCTGCTGCCTCGGCATCGCTGCATGCTCAGCCCAAAGGCCTGGCTGAAATGGGCGCGTCGTTGGAAAAGGCGCAACACGCCCACGAGACCGGAGACATCGACGAGTTCATGCGAGACAACGCGCGTTTTCGATGGGCCTGGCTGATCATGGTGCCCAATCGCCAATTAGCCGACGCCATCTCGCGCTATATCGACCACGTCCAGGTCGTGCGGCTGATGACCATGGACGACTCCGACGTGCGCGATCTCATTCTCGATGGCATGCAAGGACTGTATCAAGCATTCCTGTCCGGCGATGCGGAATTGGTGCGCACTCGCATGCTGACCCATGCCAGGGCCGCGGCGGCTTGCTATTACAACGCCTACCAATTGCGCTTAGAGCGCGGCGGCTGACAGAGCGGTTGCTTGCGATGCCTGCAGCTCTGCGGGCAGGTGTTCTTTCATGATGTCGATAAACCGGCGCAGCCTGACAGGCTGCAAACGCGACGGCGCATAAATCAGATACACGGGCAGCGGCTCGGCCGTCCATTCCGGCACGAGGTGAACGAGATGCCCCGCAACCAGATCCGGTGCCAACGCCCAGGACGAGGCTGCCCCTGCCCCCAACCCCAGCCGCATAGCCTTTGCCACCGCATACAGACCGTCCGTGGACAGCCGCGGTGTGATTTCCACCCGGACGCGCTCGCCCGTTCGGCGGTGAACCAACGTTATGTCTTCCCGGTAGAACGTATGCAACGCCACCCACGGCAGATCCGTCAGGTCGCTGGGGTGTTCGGGTACGGCACGCCCTTGCAATAACGCCGGCGCGCACGCGACCAGGCGTGGGACTTCCCCCAGCCTGATAGCGACCAGCGACGGATCCAGCACATGCCCTACCCGAATCGCGCAATCGATATTCTCGCCAATGAAGTCGGGCAAGCGATCGTGCAATAGCCATTCGACCCGCATGTCGGGATAGCGCCGCAGATAATCGGCCAACGGCTCGATGAACTGGTCTTGACCAAATGCGTGCGGCGCCACGACGCGCAACGTGCCGGCGGGTTGCTGGCTCGCGCCATGCACATCGCCTTCCAGCGTCTGCCAGGATTTCAGGAGTTCCAGCGCACGCTCGTAACAGCGCTGCCCTTCCTCGGTCAATCCCATCGCATGCGTGGAACGCTGGATCAACCGTACGCCAAAGGCCCGTTCGAGTGCCTGCAGACGGCGGCTCACGGTGGGTTGCGTCGCCCCCAATTGCGCTGCTGCCGCAGACAAGCTGCCTGCCTCGACGATACGGACGAAGGTTTCCAGCAATTGGAAACGGTCCGCCCCGAAAATGGATTCTCTCATACGTCTATCGTATAACCGTTCTGCATTTTATGCGACTACCAATACGTACCACGCAAGTCCAGAATACCGCCATGCCCTTCGAATCGGGTTATTCACACGGGAAAATCATCATGTCGGCTACCAGCCCTTCCTTTTCTTCTCCTGGCCAATCGGGCCTGTCGAGCAGTCGCGTGCTGTTGCTCGCGGCGGGCTCAGGGCTCGCTGTCGCCTCTCTGTATTACAACCAGCCTATGCTGGGAATCCTGGGGAACGACTTTGGCGCGGACGATGCCGCGCTGGGTTGGATCCCCGCCCTGACGCAATTGGGCTATGCGGTGGGTATCCTGTTATTGGCCCCGCTGGGCGACCGCTATGATCGCAAGCGCATCATGCTGGGCAAGGTCGCGGCGTTGGCCCTGGCGCTGTTGCTCGCGGGATTGGCCCCAGGCATGGGGACCTTGTTAGCGGCCAGTTTCGCCGTCGGCCTGACGGCCACGCTGGCTCAGGACATCGTTCCGGCCGCGGCCGCCCTGGCCCCGGCCGAACATCGGGGCCGTATCGTCGGTTCAGTGATGACAGGGCTGCTCTTGGGTATCTTGCTGTCGCGGGTGGTCAGCGGGCTGGTTGCCGAGCAGTTCGGCTGGCGCGTCATGTTCATGGCGGCAGCCGTCGCCATCGTCGCATTGGGCGCCGCGCTATCGCGGGGTCTACCGAGCTTTGCGCCGACGACCACCCTGCCCTACGGCGCCTTGTTGGGTTCGCTCGGCGCGTTGTGGCGGCAGTATGGCGAGCTGCGCCGCGCAGTGTTGGCACAGGGTTTATTGTCGTTGGCCTTCAGCGCGTTCTGGTCGACGCTGGCCGTCATGTTGCATGCCGCGCCTTTTCATCTCGGCGCAGGAGCGGCAGGCGCGTTCGGCCTGGCAGGAGCCGCCGGCGCTTTAGCCGCGCCATTGGCAGGACGCGCTGCGGACCGGCACGGCCCGGCCGTCGTGAGCCGCCGAGGGGCCCTGTTAACCGCGGTTTCCTTTGCGCTGATGGCCGTTGTTCCGATGTTGCCTACGCAAGCAGCATTGCTGTTGATCGCGGTGAGCACGATCGGTTTTGATCTGGGCATTCAGATGTCATTGATTGCGCATCAAAGTCTGGTCTATAGCCTGGATCCCGCTGCACGCAGCCGATTGAACGCCGTATTGATGGTCGGTATGTTCATCGGCATGGCAGCTGGCGGAGCGCTGGGCAGCGTGGCCCTCGCCCATTATGGTTGGACCGGGGTTGTCGTATTGGCGACGGTTGCCTCGTTGGGAGCGCTGGCGTTGAGACTGAAACGGGCGGGCGCCTTGGCTCCTGCACAAGCGTGATCGCCGAGCCGGTCCGATAGCGGCGATGCCACGACGCCCATGCGCCGTGGCCCCGGGGGTCAGGGAACAGAACTTGCGGTATGCGGTGATGTGCCGCGATCTTGCGCCACATCACCGCTAGGAGAAATTCATGGCTGAGAAAACCCTGCAAGACTTGTTCGTGCATGAGCTATCCGATATCTACAATGCCGAAAAGCAGCTCACCAAAGCCCTGCCCAAACTGGCCCGCGCGGCCGAGGATCCCGACCTCGCCAAGGCCTTTACCAGTCACCTCGAAGAAACCCAAGGCCAGGTCGAGCGTATCGACCAGATTGTCGAGGTCCTGGGCATACGCCTCAAACGCATCAAATGCGCGGCGATGGAGGGTCTGGTCGAAGAAGGCAAAGACATCATTGAGGAACTGAAAAAAGGCCCGGTCCTGGATGCGGCCCTGATTGGCGCTGCGCAGAAAGTCGAACACTACGAGATCGCCAGCTACGGCACGCTATGCACCTTTGCCGACCAGTTGGGACACAAAGAAGCGGTGAAGCTCCTGAAAGAGACATTAGCCGAAGAAAAAGGCGCCGACGAGAAACTCAATACTCTGGCGCTGCGCCGCGCCAATGAAAAAGCCGCACAAAAAAGTGCAGCTTGAATGAGGCCGGACAATTCGACACGTCACTAAGAATCATCGATGGGACCCGGTGCATCCGGGTCCCATCGGTTTTCGGTTTCGTCGAGCCGGCGTCGGGTTCGGCTCGTAGTTGCTACTGACTACTCAAGTTCTCGCGCACGTGCTCAAGCCGAATACGTGTTCGCCTTACCGCCGCGTAGACTTCGACATCAAACACGCTGTGATGACCGCACCAACGACGGCTGCCACCGCAATGGATTCCCACGCATGGCGATGCGCGCAACGGTCGGCCGCTCGGGAAAAATGACGTATTCCGGCGCCCGCGGCATCCTGCCAATCTGACGCACGCGAGCTGGCTGCATCCCATTGGCGTTTCAAACGATCGCGTCCGGCCTCGACGTCCGCGCCACCAAATGCTGCGGTACGGCGCAGCAGCTCTTCGGTGCCGTGCACCAATCTGCTCAGGGCGCCACTGTCATGATCGAGGGTGTCGTCACTGTGATGCTGCTTATGCATATCGCCTCCTATTCCATCTGTGCACGCGCAGAATGCCGTGCCTGGCTTTATCCGCCGCAAGTCCCGTGCCGCGAATTTGCTCTCGCGCGGCACCTGCGGCTCAGCCTGCCCACCACTGTTTCAACGTGGCTCGCAACGCAGCGCCACCCGCCGGATCTTTTCGCAATGCCTGCATATACGCGCCAAACTGTTTGGCGGTAATGTGCGGCGGCATCGGCGGCACCTCGGGATCTGTCATGAGCTCCAGCACCACAGGCCGGTCTGCAGCAAAGGCGCGATCCAGCGCCGACGGGACGTCCTCGCTATCCGTCACCCGAATGCCCTCCAATCCCACGAGCTTGCCATACTCCGCATACGAGAACGGCGGCAATCGCTGCGAGTCGCGGAACCGCGGGTCGCCGCCCATGATCCGTTGCTCCCACGTAACCAGGTTCAGATCGCCGTTGTTGAGCACCAGTACGACGAAACGGGGATCTTCCCAATCGCGCCAACGATCGGCAACGGTAATCAGGGTATTGATGCCGTTCATCTGCATGGCCCCATCGCCGACCAGCGCGACAACGGGGCGTCTGGGCCAAGCCAGCTTACCCGACAACGCATAAGGCACCGCGCACCCCATGGTCGCCAAGCCGCCCGATATTGACGCCAGCATGCCGGGACGGACGTCGACATCACGCGCATACCAATTCGCCGCCGACCCCGAATCACATGTCACGATACTGTCATCAGGCAAGCGTTTCGACAGTTCCAGAAACGGCAATTGCGGGTTGATCAATTGACCTCGCGTCTGCGCTCGGGCAGTCACGACCTCGCGCCAGCGCGCGACTTCTTTCTCGATATCGTGACGCCAGTCCAGATCGGTTTTTTGCTCCAGCAACGGCAAGAGCGCGGCCAGGGTTTGTTTCGCATCCCCCGCCAGGCCGACCTCGATCGGATAACGCAGGCCTAGCGCACGCCCGTCGCGGTCAATCTGCACGCCAGCCGCCTGCCCTTCTGGCGGTAAAAATTCCGTGTAGGGAAAAGTTGTACCGACCATCAGCAAGGTATCGCAATCCTGCATCAGCCTCCAGCTGGGCACGGTGCCCAGCAGCCCGATACTGCCGGTGACATAGGGCAAGCGGTCCGAGAGCACCGCTTTGCCCAGCAGGGCCTTGGCCACGCCTGCACCGAGCCGTTCGGCGACCTGGGCGAGCTCATCCGATGCTCCCAACGCCCCGGCGCCTGCCAGGATCGCCACCTTGCGTCCGCGGTTCAATACGGACGCGGCATTGTGCAAGGCGTCCTCGCCTGGCACGTGCGAATGCGACACCGCCCCGATACCCGTATGCATCATGCCGTGCTGTTGCGGGGGATTCGGTACCGCCGGCAGATCCTGCACATCATTCGGAATCACGATGCAGGTGACCGCACGCCGCTCCAACGCGATCCGCATGGCGCGATCGACCAGATGACGCGCCTGTTCGGCTGTGCTCATCACTTGTATGAAATCGCGCGCCACGTCTTTGAACAAGGCCGCCAGATCGACTTCCTGCTGAAAGTCCCCGCCCAGACTCGATCGCGCCTGCTGGCCCACAATGGCGACAACGGGCTGGTGATCCAGTTTGGCGTCATATAAGCCATTAAGCAAATGAATAGCCCCTGGGCCCGATGTTGCCAGGCATACGCCGATCTGCCCGGTGAATTTGGCATGGGCGCACGCCATGAAGGCGGCCTCTTCCTCGTGGCGCGACTGGATGAAACGCATGGTCTGTCCCTCGCGCCCAAATGCGCCGATCAGACCATTGATGCCATCGCCCGGGTAACCGAACACGCGCTCGATGCCCCACTCTGCCAATCGCGCCAGCACAAAATCCGCTACTGTCTTTGCCATGCTTGCCCCCAATAACGCGTGAATGCGAAATAGCCTGGGCGGCGCAAGTTACATGCCTGGCGTGGCGGTCAGGGGCGAACTCGATGCGGGATCAGACTGAGCGTGATCGCTGTCCCTCGAGGTGCCTATCGGAAACGCGTGCTTGGCGCGCAGCAATAGCCGCCGCTGCTTGGCGCATGCGCTCCACCACCAGAGGAAAGCGCTGTTCAGCCAGCCGTTCAGCCATCGCCGTCACGGTGACGGCACCCAAGGCCTGGCCGTCTGTGCCGGCGATGGGAACGGCTACCGCGCTTGTGCCCGGCATCAACCCGGCTGGTTTATGCGCCAGGCCGCCCAGCGCACGCGCCTGTTCGACACTGGCGAGAACGTCATGGACGCGTTCGCCCTGCAGCTCCAGACGCGTCGCATTCTGCTGCACCAAAGACACGCTTTCCTCGGGCGCCAGGCAAGCCAGCAGCGCCACCCCGGAAACTCCCAGTCCCAAAGGACGCCGCGCGCCTACCTCGATGGACAGCACCTGAATAGGGTGATGTCCTGTATGGCGTCCAATACAGATCGAATCGTGCCCATGCCGGATGCTCAGGAACACGGTATCGCCCACTTCATCAGCGAGCTCCCGCAGATAGGGATCCGCCACCGTCAACAACGGGAACCGCCGCGTCCGTGCCAATCCCAGCAAACCGATTTCCGGTCCAATCAGATAACGCCGCGTATCAGAGTCCTGCTCAACAGCGCCTTCCTGGATCAGCGTCTTGAGCAAGCGATGCACCGTTGGCCGGTTCAATCCGGACATGCGCACCAGGTCAATCAACCTGACGCCACGTTCCTGGCCACACGCGACCAGACGCAAGATGCTTAATGCGCGGCGCACTGTCTGCGCACCGCCTGTTGAGTCTTCCGTCAAGGTTGTACTCATGTGGCATTTCTCTCAATCACCGTCTTGGCTGTCTGGCGTATCGCACGTTTAGTCACGATGGGGCCCAGCGACGCATAGTTCGGCCCACCGATACGGCAGATCGGCCGCAATTGCGTGGTGTCGATCTTGCCGTCCTGCAGCAACCCATCGCGGATATGGAACACCAACACTTCACCTACGTAGAACTCGGCTCCGGTGTCGCCATAGGGTGTTGCGCTATGGAATCGGCACTCCAGGCTGACAGGCGCCTCGGCAATACGCGGTGTCGCAATGGCCTCGCCAGGCAGGACCGACAAGCCTAGCAGCGCCGCCTCGCTCACCTCTGGCGGATGTTCCTCGGCGCTCATATGAATGGCGTCAAGCAGCGTCTCGTCGCCGATATTCACCACAAAATGGCCATGGGCAACGATGTTGTTGGCGGTGTCCTTTCGTGCGCCGGCCTTGCGCCCGATGTTCACGCCTATCATGGGCGGCGTGTTGGACACGAAGGTATAGCAACTGAAAGGCGCCAGATTGACGTGCCCATAGGCATTCAGGCTGCTGATCCACGCGATCGGTCGCGGAACCACGATGCCGCTCATGAGCCGATAAATCTGTTCGGGGTTGAGATCCGTGGCGGAAATGCGCATAAGACGCCTCTTTTTCAGTCCGTATGTTGAACTATAAATTCCCGATATTCTCCCTGGTTTGAAGATCGTGTTCGTAATGCGGCTCCAGCAGATTTCTGATTAAGTCCAATATTCGGACTTTTTATGAATTTCTCCATTGTCGGTTCTGGCTCAAGTTTTTAGAGTTTCAACACAACAAAAACACAGCAGAAACAAACCAGGAGACCGACATGCATTTCCCTTCCGTCCTGCGTGCTTGCGCAGCGATCGCGCTCAGCGCCTACGCTTCGCTCGGCATCGCGGCATGGCCTGACAAGCCTATCAAGATCGTGGTCCCGTATCCGCCGGGCGGAAATGTAGACGTTGCCGCGCGCCTCATCGCGCCGGGATTGCAAGCCGAGTTGGGCCAGCCGTTCATCGTCGACAACAAGCCCGGTGCGGGCGGCATGATCGCCGGCGAGCAAGTTGCTCGCGCCGATCCGGATGGCTACACCTTGTTCATGGCGGCGAACGGTCCCCTGCTGTTCAGTCCGTTGATTTTCAAGCGCCAGGCTTACAAATGGGACCGTGATTTCGAACCTATCAGTTCGATCTCGTACACGCCGCTGGTATTGCAAGTGAATCCGAAATTGCCGGTGAAGACGGTGGGCGATCTGATCGCGATGGCAAAGCAGGATCCCAACAAACTCACCATGGCCTCACCCGGCGCTGGCACGACAAATCATCTGGTGAGCGAACTGCTGCAGTCGCTCACCGGCGCGCATTGGACGACGGCCCACTACAAAGGCAATGCGCCCGCCACGACCGATCTGATAGGCGGCCAAGTGGATTTCAATTTTGATCAGATTTCGGTCGCCTTGCCATACGTCAAAGAAGGCCGTCTGCGCGCCTTGGCTGTCACGACGGCTGAGCGCGTGCCGTCGATGCCGGACGTGCCCACCTTTGCCGAAGCCGGGATTTCCGGTATGGAGGCGGCGACATTCACGGGATTGCTGGCCCCGAAAGGCACGCCATCCGACATTCTGAATCGTCTCAGCGCTGCGTTGACCAAGGTTCTGGCCGATCCCGCCATCATTCAACGCTTTGACGATCTCGGCGCGCAAGCGGGCGCGAGCACGCCAGAGGCGTTCACAAAATACCTGGCCGCCGAAGATGCGCGCTGGACCCCGATCATCGAACGCGCGGGTATCACCGCGAACTAATCCTCACATCGATTTCTGGATCCCTCCATGACACGACGCAGTATCTACGCCGACGGTTTTAGCCATAAGAATCCCATTCCTGCTGCCAGCCGCATCAGCAATATGCTCTATTCAGGCAGCATCCAGGGCACCGATCCGGCCACCGGCGACTATGGCGACACGATCGAGCGCCAATGCGAATTGATGTTCGACCATGTGCGCCGCATCGTCCAAGCCGGTGGCGGCTCGCTCGCCGACATTATCAAGATGACCGTCTGGATGCGGGACCGCAGCCAACGTGCGGCATTGAACGCAGTGTGGCTGCGTGATTTTCCTGATCCACAAAACCGGCCCGCCCGTCACACGATGCAGGCCAACCTGGACGGCGACAAGCTGATCGAATGCGACTTCATTGCGGTGCTGACTGACAAAGAGGCTACACGTTGAGCTCAACATACCAGGTCTTTCATCCGTCTCCCACTGCGCCGAAGACCTCGCTGCCACGCGGCGCGTGCGATAGTCAATTCCATGTATTCGGCCCGGCCGAGCGCTATCCCGTACGCGCTGGCGCCGCCTACGAGATGCCCAGCGCCACGATCGACGTGGCACTACGTTTGCATAAATTGCTGGGCATTGAACGCGGCGTCATCGTTCAAGCCACCACGTATGGTGCCGATCATCAGGTCGTACTCGATGGCCTGGCTGCTGCCGGCCCGAATTATCGAGGCTGCGCCAACGCTGCTGTTCTGGCAGAACGCGATGATGCTTATATTGCCCAACTGCACGATGCCGGCGTACGAGGTGCACGTTTCAGCCGTCAGGGCCTGGGCATCAGCATGGCGCCTGCGGCATTCGACCGTGCTATTGCGCGCATCCGCGAACTGGGCTGGTACGCCAAGTTCCAGCCTGAACCTGATGGCATGATGGCGCAAGTCCAGCAGTTCGAAAACCTGGATATCCCCGTACTGCTGGACCACATGGGACGCGCCGATCCGACTGCCGGCGCCAACGACCCGACGTTGCGCAAGCTGCAGGAACTGCTGTCGCGCGGCAATTTCTGGGTCATGCTGTCACTCACCGAAAAACTGTCCAGAACGGGCTATCCCTGGGATGACGTGCTGCCGCTGGCTCACGCGCTCATCGCCACCAATTCTGACCGCATCGTATGGGGCAGCGACTGGCCTCACCCCGTTTCGGTCAAGGCCACTCCTGACGAGGGGCAGTTGGTGGATCAACTCGCCCGCTATGCCGGCGATGCCGCCATGCTGCAAAAAATCCTGGTCGATAATCCTGCCCGCTTATTTGGATTCAATCAATGAAACTGCTTTCGTACGAACATCAAGGACGTATCGGCTTTGGCGCATTGCGTGACGGCGAGCACATCGTGGCGCTGGATGACCTGGGCTATGACAGCCTGAAAGACGTATTGAGTGCTCGAGCCTTGCCCATACTGCAACGGCTGGCCGCTGAGCGAACCGCGAGCTTGCGCCTGAATCAGGTCCGAATATTGCCGCCCATCGTCGCGCCAGAGAAAATCATCTGTGTCGGCGTCAACTACGGCAATCGCAACGAAGAATATAAAGACGGCAGCGCGCCACCCGCCTATCCCAGCGTATTTCCGCGATTCCCGGGGTCCTTTGTCGGACATGGCCAACCGTTGCTGCGCCCGCCAGAGTCCGAGCAGCTCGATTACGAAGGAGAAATCGCGCTGATCATAGGCAAAGCAGGCCGTCGCATATCGGCCGACAATGCCTGGGATCACGTTGCCGCCTTGACCTGCCTGAACGAAGGCACCGTACGCGACTGGCTGAAACACGGCAAATTCAACGTCACCCAGGGCAAGAACTTCGACGCCAGCGGGTCAATGGGTCCCTGGATGGTGACAGCCGATGAATTCGATCCGCACGCGCCCCTCGAAGTCCGTACGCGCGTCAATGGCGAACTGCGCCAGCAAGACCGCACCGACAATCTGATGTTCCCCTTTGCCGAGTTGATTCGTTATATCTCGATCTGGACCACCCTGAAACCAGGCGACGTCATCTCTACCGGGACGCCTATCGGTGCGGGCGTGAGGTTTACTCCCCCGCGATTCCTGAAGCCCGGCGACGTGGTAGAGGTTGAAGTCTCAGGCATAGGCGTGCTGTCGAATCCGGTAGCCGACGAATTGATCTCTCATCCTTAAGGAATCCTCATGCTCAACGCAACCGATCGCGAGCGCGCCGCCACACTGCTGATAGAGGCTGAACGCAGCGGCGTCCCCTGCCAGCAGCTAGATCGCCTTTTTCCCGATATCGACATCGCGGATTCCTACGCAATCCAGAAAAGAATCATCGATGACAAGCTCAGCCGTGGCGCAGTCCTGCGGGGACATAAAATCGGCCTGACATCCAAAGCCATGCAAAGTACGGTAGGCATCAACGAGCCGGACTATGGTCATTTGCTCGACACCATGTTCTATCAAGACGGTGAAACCATTCCGACCGATACGCTAATCGTCCCCCGCGTCGAAATGGAACTGGCCTTTGTGCTGGGCAAGCCCTTGACCGGCCCGAATGTCAGCTTGTTTGACGTACTGGACGCCACGGACTATGTCGTGCCCGCCTTGGAACTCATTGACGGCCGCAGCCAGTATCCCCGCCGCATTGTCGACAACATCGCCGATAACGCAGCCTGCGCCGGGATTGTGCTGGGGGGCAGCCCTGTCAAACCCCTCGATGTCGATCTGCGTTGGGTAGCGGGGCTGCTGTTCAAAAACGGCGTCATCGAAGAGTCCGGCGTGTCCGCTGCCGTACTGGGCCATCCCGGCCTGGCCGTCGCCTGGCTCGCCAACAAATTGGCGCAACACGACACCGGCCTACAAGCTGGTCACATTGTGCTCGCCGGTTCATTCACGCGTACCGTCGCGGTCGCACGCGGTGATACGCTGCATGCCGATTACGGCCCTTTGGGCAGCATTTCCGTGCATTTCTCATAAAGGGTCGCCGACATATCGCCCCGGAGAACGTCCGGCCGTCGCGGGCGCGCCACGATGCCGGTGCGGCATTGCCATGAACCGACCAAGCCATTGCACGATGGCGCATAATAGCTGGTCCCCATCCAGCGCCGTAGCCCCGCCGTCATGCCCACCCTGCACGTGTTCCTGCTGTATCTGGCCGCCGATCTGGCGCTCAAACTCACTCCGGGCCCGGACATGGCGCTGACGCTCACTCGAGGGATGACACAAGGGTTTCGCACGGCATGGATCAGTGTGCTGGGAACCTGGTCGGCAGGCTTTGTGCAGGTGCCGCTCGTCGTGCTGGGCTTGGCGGCGATTTTTCAGGAATCTCAGACCCTGTTTGCCGCGGTCAAGATTCTGGGCGCGATTTATCTGATCTATCTAGGCATTCGTGCGTTGCGCCGCTGTGCTCGAGCCACTGCCACCAGCCTTACCGCCCAGCCCGGCAGCGCCCGGGACGCCTATTGGCAGGGGTTCATGACCAACTTGCTCAATCCAAAGGTGTTCATCTTCATGATCGCCTTTTTGCCGCAGTTTACCGATCCGGCGCGCGGCCCGGTATGGGTACAGATGCTGGTCCTGGGCGTGTTTTCCAAAATGCTGGGGCTGGTGACGGGCGCCATTTACGCCTATGGCGCCTCACGGATCCGGGGCTGGTTGACCCGCAATGCGTGGTTTATGCGCCTGCAGGATGGCCTGTTGGGCTCTGCCATGTTGGGCATTGCCGGATGGCTGATATTTAACCGGGACCCGATCAGCGCGCCGTCCCGCTAACGGAAGGACTTCGCTGAGTATGCCGGCGCCCTCGCGGCGTACTTACAATAGTATGAAGTCGACACAAACGCATCCAAAAAAAGAAATAAACGTTCGATCGACCACATCAACCTGACTCCCTGGGCATGCCGCTTGCAGTATGGCCACATCTACCAGGCTAGGGAGGCAGCATGCAATCACAGCGCGACAGTGGCAGTCGCTTCGCCCTCAGGTTGCTGACCGTCAATACGCACAAGGGGTTTACCAGTTTCAATCGCCGTTTCATGCTGCACGATCTGCGTGAGGCGTTGCGTTCCGCGGCACCCGACATTGTCTTTCTGCAAGAAGTCGTCGGGGCGCATCAGGGGCATGCCGAGCGGTTTCCCGATTGGCCGGTACTGTCGCAGTACGAATACCTGGCCGACACGCTATGGTCCGATTATGCCTATGGACGCAATGCCGTCTACCCGGACGGCCATCATGGCAATGCGATCTTGTCGCGCTATCCCATCGCTACCTATACCAACCACGATGTCAGCATTTCCGGCCCTGAGCCGCGCGGGTTGCTGCACTGCGTGTTGCGTCCGCCGGAGCTGGCGCAACCGCTACATGCGGTGTGTGTGCATCTGGGCCTGCGCGAGCGTCACCGGCAGCGCCAACTGCGTTTGCTGTGCGAGCTGGCCCAACGCCAGATTCCCACGGATGAGCCGCTGCTGATTGCGGGCGACTTCAATGATTGGCGATTGCGCGCCGACCGGATCATGGCCGGCTGCGATGCCCAAGAGGTATTTACGCGGCACTACGGCAGGCCTGCGCGCTCGTATCCCGCGGTATGCCCGATCCTGCGCCTGGACAGGATCTATGTACGGGGCGTACACACTTCGCGCCCCGAACCACAAACCTCGCGCGTGTGGGCAGGCCTATCCGACCATGTGCCGTTGACCGCAGAGATCTCGCTATGAGCACGGGCTGGCATACAGGGAATCATTTTGAACTGCTCGAGAACGGCAATGCCTTTTTCCCTGCCGTCGAGGCAGCCATCGCGCGAGCGGGCAAAGAGGTCCTGCTGGAGACATTCATTCTGTTTGACGACCCGGTGGGAAGGTCATTGCAGCAGGCGCTTATCCAGGCTGCACAACGCGGTGTCGCGGTCGTACTGACGCTGGACGGCTATGGTTCTGATCCGCTGGAGCCCGCCTTTCTTGCCGAGTTGGCCACTGCCGGGGTGCGTGTGCATATATTCGATCCCAAGCCGCGCCTGTTCGGGATGCGGTTCCATATGTTCCGGCGCCTGCATCGCAAGCTCATCGTCGTGGATAACGAGTTGGCATTCGTCGGCGGCATTAATTTTTCGGAAGACCACCTGACCGAATATGGCGACCAGGCCAAACAGGACTACGCAGTCAGCGTGCGCGGTCCGCTGTGCGGCGACATTGCTGCCTATATGCGTGCGGCAGTGCAGGCTGCGCCCGGTAGATTGCCGGTGTCAGACCCTGCCCCGGTGCCCGACGAAGACGGAACGGGCAAGCTGGTGGTACGCGACAATGCGCGGCATCAGCAGGACATCGAGCGCCTGTATCGCGCCAGCCTGCGCTCGGCCCGCGAGGACGTATTGATCGCCAATGCGTACTTCTTTCCCGGATACCGCTTGCTGCACGACCTGGCAGGCGCTGCGCGGCGCGGCGTGCGCGTACGCCTGATATTGCAGGGCGAGCCGGATATGCGTATCGCCCGGCTCGCCGCCACGATGCTGTATGACTATCTCATCGATGCCGGCGTGGAGATCTACGAGTATTGCCGCCGCCCTCTGCATGGCAAAGTCGCGTGCTTCGACCAGGACTGGAGCACCGTGGGCTCGAGCAATCTGGATCCGTTCAGCCTGGCCCTGAACCTGGAGGCCAACGTGCTCATGCGGGACCGTGCCTTGAACCGCGCATTGCGCGAGCGTCTGGAACGCCTGCTGCAAGAGGACTGCGAGCGCATACCCCGCTCGTCGATCGGCACACGCCGTCTGCGGCGGCTGTGGGCCGGGGTGGTGGTGTTCCACGTATTACGGCGTTTTCCTAACTGGGTGGGGAGCCTGCCCGCCCATAAGCCTCGCCTGCAGCGCATAGCGGCAGAACCTGCTGACTGCCAGCAGCCGGCGGGAGAATGAGGATCTCCATGGACACATTCCGAATACGTACGACAAGGCGGCGCTGGACTCGGATCAGTCCCCGGGCTCGACGTTCTCTGGGCAGGTGGCTGGCCGTGCTGGTCCTGGCGGTCGTGGCGGGCATGCTGTATTACCTGGCTCGCGACGTGGACTGGCCCGGTGTGTGGAAGGCCGTGCGCGCCCTTCCCCGGCCCACAATCGCGTTGGCGATCGCCGTCGCACTAAGCGGCTATATCGCGTATTCGCTCATGGACGTCCTGGGCCGCCGCTACATCGGTCACAAACTGCCGTTGTTCAGCGTCGCAGGGATCGCCATGCTCAGTTATGCCCTCAACCTGAACCTGGGCATGCTGCTCGGCGGCTTCGCAACGCGCTTGCGGCTTTATCTGCGCATGGGCTGCCGCAAGTCGGTGCCGACGCGCGTGGCGCTGTTCTCCGCCCTATCGAACTGGATCGGATTTGGCTGGGTGGCCGGCGCCTTCTTCGTCAGCGGCGCCGTCCCTCTGCCACAGACCATCGCCTGGGGAGAGGATGGATTGAGAGTGGTCGGCGTCGCGCTGCTGGCGCTTTCAGGTGCATATGTTCTGGCTTGTCTGAAATACCCGGGACGGACGTGGATGGTGCGCAGGTGGCGTATCGTGTTGCCCGGTGCACGGATGGCGCTCGCGCAGAGCCTCAGCGCCATACTGTCCTGGGGCCTGATGGGCCTGGTGCTTTATGTTGTGCTGCAGGGACGCGTGCCCTATGCAGCGGCATTAGGGGTGCTGTTGTATGCCAGCGTCGCGGCATTGGTGGTGCGGGTACCGGGCGGACTGGGCACCACTGAGGCCATTACCGTCGCTGCACTGGGGAAGTATCTCCCTCCCGTGGATATCCTGGGCGCGGTATTAATTTATCGGGCCGTCTATTTCCTCTTGCCTCTGGCGTTGGCATTGCTGGCGTTCGGTGTCGTCGAGGCCAAATGGTCCATCCGGCGCCGCGAATCCCGGCCGACACCGCAATGAGGCCAGGCATGGCGCTTGCTGCAGGTGCGCCATGACACACTCTTCCCGATTCTCTCCGGCCGGCGTGATGGCCTATCCCCGCGACAGCAATGCATCGCAGCATGAACTCGCCACGCAGTTATGCCTGACGCGCAAACTCGCCGAATTGCTGCAATGCCAGGTGCTGGAGCCGTACCAGGGCGATAGCGCCCGGCCTGGGGCGGCGCCTTATTACGTTCCTGATCAAACGCTGATCACCCCGGTGCACGCGCAGAAACTGGGCATCAGCGACGAAACGCGGTTTTTCGGAGGCATGGTGCCGTACGATTTCGTAGCCAGTAAAGCGATTACGCACGGTCTATGGCGCCAGCGTAGCGCGGCCCCAGAGGGCTGGTCCCACTTCCTGGCAGAGCGCCTGGGGGACGCCGTACTCAGTGGCTACACCGCGTTTTCTGCCGAGGACGCAAGACAAGCCGGCACCGCGTTACTGCGCCACGGACCGATACGTATCAAGCCCGTATACGCCAACGCCGGACGGGGCCAGCGCGTGGTCCAGGACGTTGATGAACTGGAAAGCGCCATCGCCGAAATGAAGGAAATCACGCGAGGCGTCGTACTGGAAGAGAACCTGGCTGAAGTCGAGACCTACAGCGTAGGATGGTGTCGCGTCGGCGGCTATACGTTGTCGTATGTGGGCACCCAAGGACTGACCCAGGACAATAACGGCCAGGACGTTTATGGCGGATCGATCCTGCGCTGCATCCTCGATGAGCCGGCTGCCCTCACATCGCTGGACATGACGCAGAACGAACGTCACGCCGTCAATCTGGCGATGCGCTATGACGCTGCAGTGAGCCAGGCGTACCCATCCCTGATCGCGTCCCGCCGCAATTACGACATTGCGCTCGGACAGTCCATGACCGGGACATGGCGGGCCGGAGTATTGGAACAATCGTGGCGAGCAGGAGGCGCGAGCATCGCCGAGGCATCCGCCCTACTCCATTTGGCGCATCACCCTGATTGCCGCGAAATCAGTGCCTATACGCAAGAGCGTTACGGACCCGCATCCGAGCAGCCCGACCCCGGCGATCTCGTGTTCCACGGGCAAGACAGCCAAGTGGGATGGTTGACAAAGACAGGTGGCATAGTGAGGGAAAATGATGGTGGCTCATAGCGACGCGATAGACATCAACGTCGCAGATGATGTCCTGGCGGGCACGCTGCTGACGCCCAAGAGCAAAATTCCTGGAATTCTTTTCATACACGGCTGGGGCGGCGATCAAGCCTTCGACCTGAAACGGGCAGCGGGAATAGCCGGCCTGGGTTGCGTCTGCCTGACCTTTGATCTGCGAGGCCATGCCGCGAATGAAACCCAACGCGAACACGTGTCCCGCGACGATAACCTGCACGACGTCATGGCGGCCTATGATCGTCTGGTTGCGCATCCTGCCGTGGAAACCGGTGAAATCGCCGTGGTGGGCAGCAGTTACGGCGCCTACCTGGCATCGATTCTGACCGAATTGCGCAAAGTCCGTTGGCTGGCCTTGCACGTGCCCGCGTTGTATCTCGACGATGAATGGTTCAAGCCCAAGCACCAACTGAATCGGGAAGTATTACGTGCCTATCGTAGTGATTACGTTGCGCCCGAGAGCAATCGTGCGCTGTCGGCATGCACCACATTTCCGGGCGATGTGCTGATCGTGGAATCGGAACAGGATGACTACATCCCGCACTCCACCATCATGAGTTATCGCTCGGCGTTTCGGCGCGCACATTCCATGACTCATCGGATCATCGACGGCGCCGATCATGCGTTGACGCAGAAAACTGCGCAGCGGGCGTACACATCGGTGCTGGTGAACTGGATCACGGAAATGGTCATGGGCGCACGCACCGGCACCACCCCTTCCCTGACAGGTGCGCCGTAAAGGAGAGGCGATATCAGCCGTAGATCAGTATGGAGCCGCCAATGACATTACGCGCCACTGCGCGTCTGCAATTGCATGCCGATTTTCCGTTTGATGCAGCACGCGCACAACTGGATTATTACGCCGATCTGGGCGTCAGCCACCTCTACTTGTCGCCCATCACGCAGGCTCGTCCCGGCTCAATGCATGGCTACGACGTTCTGGATCCCACCCGCGTCAGCGCCGACCTGGGTGGAGAACAGGCGCTCGAACGGCTGGTCGCTGCCGTCAAGGCACGCGGAATGGGATTGCTGCTGGATATCGTGCCGAATCACATGGCCGCCGATGCGCGCAACCCATGGTGGCGCGATGTCCTGCGGCATGGCCGCGCCAGTGCCTATGCGGATTACTTCGATATCGATTGGGAGATGCACGCAGGAAAAATCCTGCTGCCCATTCTCGGTCAGCCCTATGGTTCTGCCTTGTGCAAGGGGGATATCCAATTGGGCAAACAACACGGCGAACCGGTGGTGTTGGCCGGCGGTCAGGCCCTGCCCATATCGGGCCCGTCGGTCTTGGCTGCACTGGCCAGTTACACCGACGCACCGGATCATGCGGAACGCAAAGCCGCCCTGCATGCGCTGCTGGAACAACAATGTTATTGCCTGGCGTGGTGGCGCTCGGCAACGAACCAACTGAATTGGCGCCGCTTTTTTGATATCAACGATCTGGTGGGCCTGCGGGTCGAAGACCCTTCAGTGTTCGAGGCGGCGCACATGCTGCCTCTGGCGTTGTATCGCAAGGGCTGGATAGACGGACTGCGCATTGATCATGTAGACGGATTGGCGGAACCCGGCGCCTATTTGCGCCGGCTGCGCACGGCTATGCGGGAGGCCGATCCGGCACGTACGCCATATATCGTGGTCGAAAAAATTCTGGCTCCGCAAGAGGCGCTCGACCGGCGTTGGCCTGTCGACGGCACCACTGGCTATGATTTCATGGATGATGTGAGCGCGTTGTTGCATGCCCCGTCCGCGCGCCGCCCACTATTGGCCTGCTGGTATGGGCAGGGTGGCGATTCGACGGGATTGAAACACCAGCTGCACAACATCCGTGCGCAACTGCTGGACCGGCGTCTGGCGCATGAACGGCACGGATTACTGAAGGCATGGTCACAACTCACGTCGCATAAAGCCGAGGACCAGGCATCCTGGGATCGTGTGCTCGGTGCGTGGATGACGGCATTCCCGGTCTATCGCAGTTATGCCGAGGATGGCGGTCCATCCGCTGCGGATCGGACCCATTGGGACGAAGCCACCCGTTCTGCGCGCACCATGCTGGCCGACTCGGACAGCGCGCGCCTGGATGAATTACTGCGTAACCTCTATGCGCCCTCAGGGCCTGAGGGCCTCAGTGCGCTGAAACGGCTGCAGCAAGTCACCCCGCCGTTAGCGGCGAAATCGCTGGAAGACACTCTCCATTACCGTCAAGGCACTTTGCTATCCCGTAACGAGGTAGGCGCCTGGCCGCAGCGATTTGCGCTGGGGCCACAGGGCTTTCATGCCCGCAATCAGTGGCGCTGCCGGCATGTACCGCATTCTCTGCTGGCTACGGCGACCCATGATCATAAACGTGGCGAAGACACTCGGGCGCGCCTGGCCACGTTGACGGAGATGCCGTCGGAATGGGCGGAAATGGCGGCAGAGTGGCTGGCCTTGCTTCCGGCCAGCTCATTCAGCGACCCCGACCGCTACATCCTGCTGCAAGCATTGCTCGGCTCATGGCCTGCGGACTGGCCCGCCGACATCGATACGCTGGACCCATTGCTCATACGCGAATGGCTGGCGCGCATCGGCGCATGGCAGCGCAAAGCACTGTGCGAGGCGGGGCTGCACAGTTCATGGTCAGATCCCGACGAGCATTATGAAGCTGCCGCGCAGGCTTGCATCGATATCCTGGACCCAAGCGGCCATGATCGCCAGCCACTGCGCAAGCTGGCAGCCTTGGCGCAATCGCTGATCGAACCGGGGCATATCAATAGCCTGGCTCAAGCCTTGCTACGCAATACGTGCCCCGGTGTGCCAGACCTGTACCAGGGCACCGAGCTGTGGGATTACAGCCTGGTCGATCCGGATAACCGCCGGCCCGTCGATTACGCGCGTCGCCGTTTTCTGCTGTCCTCCGGAATCATCGCGCGGCCTGAGTCAAAACACTGGCGCAATGGGGCGGTCAAGCAGTCGTTGATCTATGCAGCCCTGCAACTACGAGCGCAGCAGCCGACTCTGTTCGCAGGGTCCTATCGGCCGTTATGTGCAAACGGCCCTCGCGCCGCCCATGTCGTGGCGTTTCTGCGCGGCACGGGCCGGCGAACGGCATTGGTCGCCGTACCGCGATTGTGCGCGCGTCGTATTGCGGGTTATGCGAGAGATGAAGCCGAGGCCGCCAGACAATTCTGGCAAGGTACGACATTACGCGTGCCCTCGTTGGCGGGCCTCGTTTGGAAAGACATGCTGAGCCAGCGTGAACTTCCTTTGAGCACAACAGGCGAAATCGCCCTGGATACGCTATTTCAGGACTGGCCTGTTGCGCTCTGCGCCAGCACGGACTAGCCGGGCCTGCTACAGCCGGCCCGTCAACAGCATGACGATAAGGACGATCAATAGAATGCCCAAGATGCCGCTGGGAAAGTATCCCCAACTGCGGCTATGGGGCCACGCAGGAAAGGCGCCCACCAACAAAAGAATCAGCACAATCAGCAGAATGGTCGACATGACGGCAGTCCTCCTCCGAATTTGCGTCAGGAGCCCCCCTTGGGCCCGTACGGTTTCGTACAGCAATTTGCGTACCCGCCCGTAGCCGGGAATACAAATTGCGAGGCTTTGAGCTTCTGCCGCGCCCCGCCTGGGCGCCCGATAGCCAAGGAGAAACAGATGCCGAACCGTTCTCGCGATCAAGACGCCGACGCCACTGCCCGCCGCCAACGCGAACTGCAACGCGACCAAGATCAACGCGATGCCAAGTCGTCCAAGTCATCCAAGTCGAGCAGCCCGGCCCAGACCGGCGAACGCCGTCAGCCCGAGCCGCCTCAGCCCGCCCAGCATCAGCAGAAACCGGGCCGGGAATCCGATCTGGATCCCGCACCCCGGTATTCCGCACCGGGATATCGAGGCAGCGAAAAGCTCGAGGGTAAAGTCGCGCTGATTACCGGTGCAGACTCCGGTATCGGGCGCGCTGTTGCCGTCCTGTATGCTCGCGAAGGGGCAGACATTGCCGTAGCCTATCTGAACGAAGACGATGACGCCGCCCAGACCAAAAAAGCCGTCGAGGCCGAAGGCGGCCGATGCATCACCATCAGTGGCGATGTGCGCGATCCGGAGTTCTGCCAACAAGCCGTCAATAAAACCGTCCGCGCCTTTGGGCATCTGGACATTCTCGTCAACAACGCAGCCTTTCAGGAACACGCCGAATCGCTGGAGGATATTTCGGACGAGCGCCTGGACGAAACCCTGCGCACCAATATCTACGGCTATTTCTATATGGCCCGAGCTGCGTTGCCTCATCTGCCCGAAGGCGGTTGCATCATCAATACCGGATCGGTTACCGGCCTGCGCGGTAGTCCCCAATTGTTGGACTATTCGGCGACCAAGGGCGCGATCCATTCATTCACCCGCGCGCTCGCAGCCAATCTGGTCAGCCGTGGTATTCGCGTCAATGCGGTCGCGCCTGGGCCCGTCTGGACGCCGTTGAACCCTGCCGACCGGGCAGCGCAGGATGTTCGAAAATTCGGCGAACAGACACAAATGGGCCGTGCCGCTCAGCCGGAGGAGCTGTCGCCCGCGTACGTCTTTCTGGCAGCGCCGTGCTGCTCGAGCTATATCACGGGGATCGTGCTGCCCATAACAGGGACCGCGGGCGATTAGGCGTCGCAGAAGATATGTGTTCTGGAGACGGCAAGTTAACACCAGCGGGAATACGTGTTACTCAGTGACCCAGCCGCCGCCACCCGAGCATCCGCCGGGCTGATGATATCAGCCCGGCTCTTCATGGTTGCCTGCGCCTGGCTCCCGTCGCCGATACTGGCGCGCCAGCCACGCCCCCGTGAAGGCCCAAGCCAATGCAATCATCGCGCCCAAAAGCAGCGCCAAAGACGGCTGGTCCGCTATCAAGTCCACCCCGCGTTTCACCCAGCCACTCACTGCATCGCCGCCGCGATACACCACTGTGTCGTTGAAATTTTTGGCCTTGTATTTCTGTTCCGAAGGCAGCACCGTATAAAGCATCTCGCGGCCTGGGCGCACCAGGGCGTACTCACCGGCACGGCGCACCACCATCACCACGACAAACACGGCAAACACCGGCGACCACGCCAACCACAAAAAGCCCGCTACCAACAACAGCGGCACGCCCGTCAGCAACACTTGCACACCTAGCCGCTGCGCAATCCGGCCCGTGAAAAATACCTGCGTCAGGATGGCCAGGCCCTGCACCACCGCGTCAATCAATCCAAAGACCTGCGTCTGGCGTGTGCGGTCCGGAAAATGTTCGGCCACCATGCGCGCTTGTTCGAAATACATAAAGGTGTTGACGCTGGCCAAGAGCGTCACAAACAAGGCAATGCCCAGCAAATAGCGCGAGCACAATACCTCCGTCACGCCGGCAAAGGGGTTGCCGCCTAGCGGGCGATGACGCTCGATCCGATCATCGGCATCCTCTGCCACGTCGGGATACCGGTCACGCCAACGATGCAGCCACGCCGCGCAGCCTGCGCTGGCGGTCAGAAGCGCGGACGCCAATACCAGCAAACCGCTATGACTCAAGGGCTCGACCAGCAACGCGCCCAGCAATGGCCCTGCGAGTCCGCCCAGACTCGCGCCGCCCGCCATCAACGCGAACAAGCGGCGTGCCTGTTCGCCGGCAAACACGTCGGCCAGCACGCTCCAGGCGAGTGAAATCGCCATCAGGTTGAACACCGACAACCAGATATAGAACACGCGCCCGGTCCATACGATGTCGGCCTGCAGCCACCACACTACGGCAAACGCCAGCAGGTTCACGACAAAAAACCCATATACCCAGGACAGAATATGCCGCCGTGGCGCACGCGAAGCTACCCAACCGAACAGCGGCATGGCGATCAACGTGACCACAAATGTTCCGGTGAACAACCACTGCAGGTTGTCGACACCGCCAGCCACGCCCATGGTCTCGCGCACAGGCCTGAGCATGAAATACGCGCAGAACAACAGAAAAAACATGCCCACGCCTGCGGCCACCGCAGCGCCCTCTCCGTCGCGCAGGTTCAGCAGGCGAATCAGACTCGCTTTTATGGGCATAGGCCTGGATGTCACGTCACGCGCTATCAGGCGAACATCGACTGCAACGATCGACGTTGTTCTGCCGTCAATGGCGGCCCATATCCTGCCTTCAGGTTATCGCTCTGCCGATCGGGCCGGCTGGTTGCCGGGATCACCGCGGTCACGGCGGGCGGACTGATCGCAAATCTCAAAAAGGCCTGTGCCCATGATGTGATGCCCGCCTCTGCCGTCCAACCAGGCAGCGCCTTGCCAGCCACCTCGCGAAACAATCGGCCATCCTCAAAGGCACGATTGATCAATACGGCGATGCCGAGGTCTTGCGCCATGGGAAATAAGCGCTTTTCCGCACCCGTCGCGATTACCGAATAATTGATCTGCAGAAAATCGGGCTTGGCGGCCTGCACGGCGTCCGCCAACTCATCGTGCGCTCCCTCATAATAGTGAGTCAGGCCTGAATAGCGGACGGCGCCTTGGGCCTTGAGCTCTTGGATCAACGCCAATTGCGTGCGCCAATCCCGCAGATTATGCACCTGCAGCAGCTCGACCTTGTCTGTTTTCAGACGCCGCAATGATTCCTGAAACTGAGCCTGTCCTGCCTCGCGGCCCGACGCACCGATCTTGGTGCAGAGAAACGCCTTGTCGCGCAGGCCGAGCCCAGCCAGCAAATCACCGATCACGGTTTCCGATTGCCCATAGCTGGGCGCCGTGTCAATCACCGAGGCCCCAGCGGCGAAGAATCGGCGCATCACCTCGCGCAGCGGTGCCCGTTCTTGTTCAGAGTCGCCGACGTTGAAGCTATCCGCCGTTCCCATTCCGATGACTGGCACAGTTTGGCCTGACGAAGGAATGCGCCGTAGGTCCATCGCGGGATCAGCCGCCAGCACCGTGCCAGGGAATTGGGTCCCGGCGCTCAATGCGGACAACCCATATAAAAAGCGGCGGCGTGTGAACATGCGGGCACTCCTTGGGACGGGCTGCGAGAGGCGTTGAACTGCTCTTATAACCGTCGCATGGCGCGCCTGCCAAGGTGCGCCGTCCGAAGCGGCGCACTGCTTTTATTCGTATTTCGTAATATTTTGATGCGAGCAGGCCCCGCGGCGTTTTGCGCGCCGGGTTATCCTTGCGCCCCAGGATGATCACCCTGCCCGCGCCAAGCGGGGCCGCGCGCATGCCCACCAAACGTACCACCATCAACACCATCACACTGACCTGCTCCGCCTGTGGCAGCAGCCAGTTCACCAAGCTCGCGACCAACGAGTATCGCTGCAATCATTGCCAGGCCGTCACATTGGTCGAGGACGATGTTGCCCAGCGGCTGGAAAAAATCCTGCGGGGCATGCAGCAGCCGCAGCCCGCGCCGGTGCAAATCAAGCCGGCTGCGATTGCGATCATTATTGCCGCGGTGGCGGCAGTCTTTCTGGTGCCGCTCGTGATGACGCTGCTGCACGATTCGAGTACGCCCGTCCCTCGTTACGAGCCCGAAAAGCCCATCGATCCTGCTCTGATCAAGCTCACCGATGTGCAGAATATCAAGACCGGCCGTGGCCGCGAACTCGTCATGCTGATGCACAATGACACGGGCCGCGACATCAACGCGCCGACCGTATCGGCGACCTTTTACCGGGATGCATTGACGCTGAGCAGCACCTCGGGCTCACCGGTCGCCAATACGCTGTTGCCGGGCGAGTATGCGCCTGTGCGCCTATCGATGCCCGATGAACCCTTCACTCGCTACGAGTTGAAAGTCCAGCGCGTGTCTCCGACCGACCGTATCAGCCGTGCCGTGGTCGCCGAAAAGGTGCAACTCGTCCTCAACGACGGCACCTATCGTCTGGTGGGGCTGGCGCGCAACATCGAGATGGGCACGGCGCGCAGCGCCAGAATTGTCGTCACGCTGTATGGCAAAGACGGCCGCATCATTGGCGTGGGTTCAGGTTATGGCGTGGCCAATGAGCTGGGGCCAAACGCCGCCACACCGTTCGATGTACGTTGCGATATGTTCAGCGACGAGAAAGTCGCGTCTTATGACTATATGGTGCAAAGTGAAGGCTAGCCGCTACACCGCCGTGCTGCTGGCCGGCATGATTCCCTCATTGGTGTTTGCACAAGCGACAGAAGTCCCGCCGACACCCAGTCCGTCCCGCATCATTCACGTCGATCCCGCCAATGTCCGGGTCATCGATCATTTGCGCCTCAGTACCGAAGAGTTGCTGGACGAGAACTTCAAGTTTTTCGACAGCTCAGTCATGGCCGTCGTCGATCCGCATCGGCTGCCCAGCGAAATCGGGCGTTCGCAGCTTTATCTGGAGTTCGTGAACACGAGCAAAGACACCATCATGGTCGATCCCAACGTGACAATGGCGTTCTTTGAGGGATCGACCGCGATCGGGTTGCGTCACGAGTGGACGATGCCCGGCACGATCTATCCTGGCGAACGTGTGCCCATGATGTTCACGGGCGAGCGCTTTAACAAGATCACGGAAATCAAGGCAGACTGGCAGCCGGCCAAACCCGCCGCCCTGCCCGGTCCGCGCCCCAAGCTGAAAGTCACCATCGAGAAAACCGACGCGGGCATTGGCGGCGGCACCTTGAATTTCACGTACCGTTATCAGTACAAGTATGTGACGGTGTTCGGCCGTGTGCTCAATGAGTCGTCAAGCAACGTCGACGAAATCCGCGTATGGGTCAGCCTGTACGATGCCAAAGATCATCTGACGGGCGCGCGCTATGAGCAACTGCGCGTGCCGACGCTCAAGCCCGGCGAAAGCGTGCCGTTTCAATTCGACGTCAAACAGCACGGCGCCAATTTTGCACGCGTCGCGGTCGTCTATGATGCCGAGGCGCAGTAGTCGCCGCCGACGGGCGTCCTCATGCGTCGCTTGGCGTCGGGATACCAGCATCGCCACCGCGGCTCAGCAGGCTCTGAAGTTCGCTCCACACACGTAACGTGTAAGTTTGACCGGGTGCATCGCACTGCGGACACAGAACCTGCTGCATCGTGTTCTAGCTGGTGAGTTTCTTGAGCACCTCGGCTTTGGCCGAGTCGTAGTCCGCAATGGTGATCAGTCCTTTGTCCAGCAGATCTTTCAGTTGCTGCAGGCGTTGGACAGGGTCCGCGCCGGCAGACCCAGCCGCCGCAGCGGCTGCTGCGCCAGCGCCGGGCACGAGCCCTTGCGCCATGGTCTGCCCCAATGCCGCGCCAGCGGCCAGGCCAGCACCGATACCGGCGATTCCACCTTCGTTCTGCGCGGCCATCGGAATGGAACTGGCGGTCTGGTATTGGGTGTACTTGCCCAGATCGCCCGTTATCCCGATCGAAATCCGCGTATCCAAGGCCTTTTGCAGTTCCTCGGGCAAAGACACGTTTTCGACGGTGAAGTTATCGAGCTTGATGCCATACCGATCGAACACCGGGCCGAGCGCCTCGGCGATTTTTTGCGACATCAGGCCCTGGTTGGCCGCAATATCCAAAAAGGCGACGTTCGATCCGCCCAGCGCCGTCGTCATGGCCGCCACCACCATATTGCGCAGTTGCTGTTCCAGATCGTCAACGGTAAAGACATCGCGCGTACCGCTGATCTCGCGATAGAACTTGGCCGGATCGGAGATCAGATACGAATACACCCCAAAGGCGCGCAGCCGCACCATGCCGAATTCGCTGTCGCGTATCGTCACGGGTTGCGTAGTGCCCCAGCGCCGTCCCAGTTGCAACCGGGTGCTGAAGAAAATCACATCCGACTTGAACGGCGACTCAAAGAGCTTGTCCCAATTTTTCAGGTACGTCAGCACCGGCAGCGTCTGCGTGGTCAGCTTGTACATACCGGGGCCGAACACGTCCGCGATCTGGCCTTCGTTGACGAACACCGCCATCTGCGATTCGCGTACGGTCAGGCTGGCCCCATATTGGATTTCAAAATCCTGCATGGGATGACGCCAGGCGAGTACGCCATCGGTGTCCTCATTCCATTGCAGGATGTCGATAAATTGTTTGCGGATAAATGAACCGAAACCCATACGAGGCTCCTCCCTTTTCCTGGTTGGTGCGCAGTATATAGCGCGATTGAATATATTGCGCCCGCCTCTGCTCGGGCTCACGAGTGGTTGACGCAACCAGGACACCTGCCCACGCCACGACGGCATGTAGAGAACACCGAAAGCATGTCAAACAACAGCGCCGTAATTTGAATATGCCTGATTAAAAAATGACGAATTGATCGTTTGCCCCGTAGAGGTGTTTACCTAGAATCTGCGGCTCACCCATCGTTTCCAGGCACGATTCATGTCCCTCGGTACTGCCACCTCGCCGCCCTCTGTACACGCTGACACCTCGGTACGCAGCGCCGCGCGAACCCGTCCTCTCAACAAGACGGCGCGCGCCGGCATCATCAATCCGGCCAACTACTTTCTGCTCTCCTGGCTAGTTCCGGTGTTGCTCGTCATAGTCTGGGAAACAGCTACCCAAGCGGGCCTCATCCGCTCTCAGGTCCTCCCGCCTCCCAGCTCGATACTGATCACCGCATGGGACCTGCTGCGTTCCGGGGAATTGTTCCGGCACCTGGGGGCCTCCCTGTTGCGGGCCCTCGCAGGCTTTCTCATCGGCGGCACGGCCGGATTCGGATTCGGCGTGCTGACAGGTTTCTCCCGCGTGGCGCATGCGCTGCTGGACCGCCCCATCCAGATGATCCGCGCCATTCCCTTCCTGGCCCTGCTGCCGCTGGTCATCGTGTGGTTCGGAGTGGACGAGACAGGCAAGATCTTCCTGGTCTCGCTGGCCGTATTTTTTCCTCTCTACGTAAATACCGTCCTCGGCATCCGCCAGATTGACCCCAAGCTGCTGGAAGTGTCCCAGGTCACGGGCCTGTCGCGGCTGGACACTGTGCGCCGCATCATCCTGCCCGGTGCGATGCCCTCAGTGCTGACCGGCGTGCGCTACTCGCTGGCCACGGCCTGGCTGGCGCTGGTCATCGCCGAAACACTGGCCACCACTTCGGGGATAGGCTTTCTGGCGATGGATGCCAGGGAATTTCTGCAGACCAACGTCATCGTGTTGACCATCATCATCTACGCCCTCATCGGCGTCGTCGCCGACGGTCTGGCTCGGATGCTGGAACGCCGCTTGTTGTCCTGGCATCCCAACTTCACGGACAAGGGGTGAACCATGGATACCCTCATTCCCGCTTCCGAACTCGCTGTCGAAGTGCATGGCCTGCGGCGCAACTACGGCGAACGCACCGTCATCGAAGACCTCAGCCTCACCATACGCAAAGGCGAGTTTGTTGCCCTGCTCGGCGAAAGCGGCTGCGGCAAGACCACGCTGTTGCGCGCGCTGGCCGACCTGGATGCGCCCGATGCCGGCACCATCCACGCCCGCGGCTCAGCCGCCGTGGTCTTCCAGGAGCACCGCTTGCTGCCCTGGGCCAGCGTGCTCGATAACGTCATGCTCGGACGGCCGTCCGATTCCGTGCCTCAGGCGCGCGCCGCCCTGGCCGAGGTCGGCCTGGCTGGCCGCGAGGACGACTGGCCGCGCAACCTGTCGGGCGGCCAGGCGCAGCGAGTGGCGCTGGCCCGAGCCTTGGTCCGAGAGCCCGGCCTGCTGCTCCTGGACGAGCCTTTCGCCGCGCTCGATGCGCTGACCCGCATCAAGATGCACGTACTGGTAAGAGAACTCGTGGCGCGCCATCGCCCCGGCGTCCTTATCGTGACTCACGATGTCGACGAGGCTATTGCCATCGCCGACCGCATCCTGGTCATGCGCGACGGCCGCATTGCCAGCGAGCACGTCACCAGCAGCCAAAACGATTTCACACAGTTGCGCCACGGCCTGCTCACCAAGCTGGGTGTGGCCGACGATCTGATCCGCCGGTAGCCTTCGACCCCAAAAAACAGGAGCTGCATTTCATGCCCGTTCTTAATACCCCTCTGACCCGCCGCGGCCTGCTGAAAATGGGCGCCGCAACGCTGGCCTCAGGATTGATTGTCCCTACGCGAGGCCTGGCCGCCCAGGGTACCCGCGATACGGATACTGTGCGCCTGGGCTATGGCCGCGGCGGAATCCCGCTGGTCGCGCGCGAACGCGGCGAATTGGAAAAACGCCTGAAGGAACGAGATATCAAAGTCGAATGGATAGGTCCGTTCGCCAACCACGCTCCCTCGCTGCAGGCAGTCGTGGGCGGCAGCGCCGATTTCGGCTTCTGGGGTTCCACCACGCCCGCGTTGGCGGCCATATTGGCCGGCTCGCCCCTGGTGTTCACCTCCTTCAATGTGTACTCGCCCCGCTCGACCGCCATCATCGTCAAGACAGACAGCGGCATCAACCACGTGCGTGACCTGGCCGGCAAGCGCGTGGCGGTCAACAGGGCTGGGCTCGGCGAGTTCCTGGTCGTCGCCGCGCTGGAGAAATTCAACGTGCCGCGCGAGAAGGTGCAGTTCGTCTACCTGAATCCGCCCGACGCGGGCCCCGCGTTCGCCCAGGGCAAGGTCGACGCCTGGTCCATGTGGTCGCCCGGCGTGGACATCTCGCGGGAACAGAACGGCGCCAAGGACATTTTCTTCGAGGGGACCGACCTGGACTTTCTGATCGATTACAGCTCGCTGGTCGTGACTCGCGACTTCGCCACGCGCAATGCCGCCTTGGTGCGCGCCGTGCAGGACGCCTATTACATCGAGGGCCAGTGGATCTCCGAGCATCCTGTCGAAGCCGAGATCATTGCCCAACGCGAAGGCAAGTACAACGACGCCGTGCGCGACAAGCTGGTCAGCTACGCCCGCAAAAACAAGTTCTACGAGCCGGATGACGATGACTTCATCACCGAGTTCCAGCGGGCCGCCGATTGGCTGGCCTCGCACGGCATCATCAAGTCCAACATCAAGGTCGCTGACCACAGTATCAAGGTTTGAATCCACCATGTCTGCAAATCCGATACGGCTGGGCGTCAACGTACTGGCCTCTGGCCGCCACGACGCCGCCTGGAAGACCCTGCCCGACGCTGCGGCCCTGTCCACCGACATCGACCACTTCACGGCCATCGCCAAGTCCGCCGAACGGGCTCTGATAGACGCTATCTTCCTGGCCGACGGCCCGGGCGGCCTGGTGACGGAAAGCCACACCCGCCCCTGGCGTGCCTTGGACCCGTCCATCCTCGTCGCGGCACTCTCACAGCATACGCAGTATGTAGGCCTGGTCGCCACCACAACCTCGCTGTTCGGCCATCCTCATACCATCGCCCGGCAGATCGCGTCCATCGATCACATCAGCCGGGGCCGCGCAGCGTGGAACATCATCACCTCGCAAAACCCGCCGTCGCTCGGCGCCTTCGGCGTCGACAAAGGCTGGGATCAGGCCGAACGCTACGAGCGCGCCCGCGAATTCGTCGAGATCGTCACAAGCCTGTGGAGCAGTTTGCCGATACAGGCCATCGAGGCCGACGCGGCCTCACACGTCTACCTGAACCCGGCCAGACTGCGCCCCATCGATTTCCGCGGCCGTCATTTCGCGTCACGCGGCGTGTTGTCGGTGCCGGAAAGCCCGCAAGGCCGTCCGGTGATCTTTCAGGCCGGCCAATCTGCCGACTCCAAGGCCTTTGGCGCGCGCTACGCCGACGCGCTGTTTACGGGCCAGCGGGTGCTGGCCAGCGCGCAAGCGTTCTATGCCGAGACCAAGCGCCTGGCGGCTTCTTTCGGCCGCGATCCCGGCCAGTTGCTCATCATGCCGGGCCTGTTTCCCATCCTGGGCTCCACCGACGATGAGGCGCTGCGCCACAAGCGGGCGCTGGACGACTTGCTGAACACCGAGGCGCTACGCGCCGAATTGGCCCGCCACCTGGCATTGGAGCCTGCAGACCTCGCCGATCTTGACGCGCCGTTGCCGCACGCCAAGATAGATGCGAATGAATCCATCGTACCCATCGCCTCGCGCTGGCACCGCAACGAGATGCTCAAGGAAGCCCGCACCAACGGCTGGAACATCCGCGAACTGATGTTCTCCAACATCACGGGCGGGCATCGCGTCTACACGGGCACGCCCGACGGCTTTGCACGCAACATCATCGAATGGGTGGATGGACGGGGCGCCGACGGATTCAATCTCAACATTGACGTGCAGCCCGCCGGCCTGGATCTGATCGCGGACCATGTGATTCCCGTCCTGCAGCGCGCGGGGCGCTATCGCCACGAGTACGAGACCCGCACGCTGCGCGGCCATCTGGGTCTGGAGCCCTTTCGTCCCGGCGCCGTCGAGCGCCTCAGTGCCTGACGGGAGCCATACCATGCAGCATGAATTCGCCATAGAGACGTCAGGCTACGCTTGGAGCGCCATCACGCACGCGCTGGGATTCGAGTCGTTGTTCGAATCGATTGCCAACGAAGCGCCGCAGCGCGACGTCGAGCGGCGGCTTCCCCGGGATCGCGTCGCCGAACTCAAGGCCGCTGGCTTAGGCAGGCTGCGCCTGTCGCGCGAACAAGGCGGCGCTGGACTGGCGCTGCCTGATCTTTTCCAGCTCGCACGCGACCTGTCCTATGCCGACTCCAATATCGCGCACGCTTTCCGCAATCACTTCTTCGCGGTAGAAGAAGCCCTGCGCGCGCCCTGCGAGCCCTTGTACGCGCGGCTGCTGCGCGAAGCCGCCGAAGGCCGCACATTCGGTCTAGGCTTCGGCAATGCCCCGCCCAAACGCGCTGGCGAAGCACCGTCAGACGTTACCGGACGCCTGGAATGGCGTGCCGCGCAGGGCTTTTATGTGGGTAGCGGCATCAAACCCTATTCCACCGGCAACCTCTATGCCGACTGGCTCCTCGGCCCTGCCCGCGAAAGCCGCGAGGAGGAACTGGTGCAGTACCTCGCCTCGACCAGCGCTCCGGGCGTGGACTTGGACGACGACTGGCCCGGGTTTGGCCAGAAGCTCACGGGCTCGGGCAACACGCGATTCGCCGAGGTACACATCCAGGCCGGCGATATCTATCCCACACCCGCCCGGGCAGCGCACAACGGCACCTGGCGCTATACCTTCCACCAGGTGTACCTGACCAACGCCATCGCCGGCATCGCCCGCCGCATCGCGCGCGACAGTGTCCAGCTCATCCACGAACGGCGGCGCAACTTCTATCATGGCCAGGCCGACATGCCGCGTGACGAAGCCGTGCTTCAGGCGCAGCTTGGCCGCATCGCTGCACACGCCGGCGCACTGGAAGCTGTCATAGAACGCGCGATACTGGCGCTTGCAGCCGCTTTCGACGCCTACGGCAGCGCGCAGGCCGATGCACTGGCCCTGGCTGCGACGCTCAAGGCGACCGAAGCCAAGATCGTCGCCGACGACATCGCGCCGCAACTGGCAGGCTGGCTGATAGACCTGGGTTCAGGTTCGGTCGTCACCACTGAGGGCGCGCTGGACCGGCACTGGCGCAACATCAAAGTCATTTCGTCCCACAACCCGCGCCTGTACAAAGAGCGTTTTCTCGGTGATCACCTGCTCAACGGCGTCCTGCCGCCTACCGGGGCGTTCTTCTGATCCTCGCCACGCCTCAAACCAACATCTACAACTCCAACACAATGCGCCCGCCATTCCGAGCCCGAGAGCAACAGCTCATCATCTTGCCGTTCCCTTCGCGCTCAGCCCGAGTCAGCACGACATCCCGATGATCAATATCCCCGGCCAACACCCGCACTTCACACGACCCGCATAGTCCTTCTTCGCAATCGCTTTGTACATCGATATTGGCCGCCCGCAACGCAGTCAACAGCGTCTGATCCGCCGGTACAGTGACCACCAAGCCAGAGTCTTTGAGCTCCGCCTCGAACGTCTGCTCTTTCGACGGATCCAACGACCCCAGCGTGGAATGAAAATGCTCCACCCGCAGCGTATCCTCCGGCCAATGCGCACAAGCCGATGTCAAAGCCTCCAACATGCGCTCCGGACCGCACGCATACACCTGCGTCCCCGCCGCAGGCTGCGCCAGCAATGCCGTGAAATCATTCCGCGTGCCCTCCTCCGAGACATACACACGCAAACGCTCACCATGCAATTGCTGCAGCTGCGCCAACAACGCCATTCCGTCACGCGAGCGCCCGCTGTAATGCAGTTCGTAGTCGATGCCCAGATCGCGCGCACGGCGGGCCATCGCGCTGATCGGTGTAATGCCTATGCCACCCGCGATAAAGACCGCCCGAGGCGTCGTTTCATCCAATCGGAAATGACTGCGCGGACCACGGATACGCAACCGCGTGCCCGGTCTCGCATACTCATGCACCCAGGCGGATCCACCGCGGCTCTCTGTTTCTCGCAATACCGCGATCTGCAGCCGCCCAGTTTCCGCGGGGTCGCTGCACAGTGAATATTGACGCGACATCCCCGTATCGCCGCATTCCACATCAATGTGCGCACCAGGAGTCCAACGCGGCAACGCCTTTCCATCAGGCGAGGCCAAGGTCAGCATCACGATATTTTCAGCGACCGCATCGGCACGCTCTACCATCACCGGCCGCGTCACCGCATGCGTAGACGGCTCACCAATACGCACCGCCTGACGACGCGACAGAATCTCGGGTTGCGCACGCTCTGGATTCTGACGAGGATCCCATTCCACCCACACATGCTCCGGCCCACGGAACGACGTATTCGGCACATACGTAAATGCCTGATCGGCCAAACGCATGTGAGGCAGACGGCGCGTGAATTCCTCGAGGAAAATCTGCATCTCCATGCGGGCCAGATTCTTGCCCATGCATTGATGCGAACCATAGCCAAAGGTCAATTGATCGCTGGCATTCTCACGCCGGATATCAAACAGATCCGCATCGGCAAAATGGCGCTCGTCATGATTCGCTGACGAACTGACAATCAATAATTTCGATCCTGCCGGGATTGGCGTTCCCGCGATATTCGTATCGCGCGTGACCAACCGTCGCCATGCCGCCACCGAACCGTTATGACGCAGGCATTCCTCTACCGCGTTGGGAATCAGCGAGGGATCTTCGCAGATATCACGCCAGGCGTCCGGATGCTGCAACAGCAATTTGATGGCGTTAGCCGACGCATTGGCCGTCGTCTCATGTGCAGCAACGATGCCAGCCATCATCATGGAATGCAGATAAGAGTCCGTCACCACATCGGGATAGTCTTTTTGTTTGCGTATCCCGTATTGCATCCAGCCCGGCTGGTTAGGGTCTTGACGCATCTTGTCCAGGATTTTTCCGGCCAACTGCCAGAAATTTCCCACGGCGTGGGCGACCGCAACTTGCTCCTCTGGTTTGGGCCGGCCCCACGTATTGACCGTGTGCGCAATGGAATACTGACGCAGCAGATCCATGTCCTCCTCGGGCACGCCGAGGAAATGCAGCGCCACCGTCAAGGGGACTTCCCACAGCATCTGATCGACGAGATCCGCGCGACCGTCATTGATGAATCGGTCCACATACTCGCGCGTCAGACGGCGCACCATCGGCTCGTGATGCTTGAGCGCCTCTGGCGTGAAAGGCTCCATCAACGCGCGACGCCGCGGCATGTGCGCCGGCTCGTCCTCGTTGACCAAGGTACGGTTCATGGCGTAGCCGTAGGATTCCAGCACCGCATTCGCCTCGGGCCCTGTCGGCGTGATTTTCTCAAGCGCAATCGATGGACTGAACGTCATGTTGTCACGAAAGATCGCCTTGATATCTTCGTAGCGCGTTACGACCCAATAGCCGAGCTTTGGGCTATAAAACACCGGTTCCTGCTCGCGCGCCCAGCGGACATAGTCCGGCGGGTCCTGCTGATAAGCGTCACCGAACGGATCGAACTCCGCGGCGCGAGGGCTCACGTGTACGGGACAGCCGGAAGGAGCGGCGTTAGTCATCTGATGCACTGGACAGCCTGCGCCAGCTGCCGGGCTCGGGTTCTGAGCGTGCGTCGCACCCAACACCTCAACGGGCCCGGATCGCTGTCCGTCGACCTGGGTTTGTCCTTGACTAAAACGTGATGACATAACGTCGTTCCTGTAATGCGGTAACGCGCGAGAGGCGATTAATCCAGTTTGATATTCAGATCGCGAATCAGCTTGTGCCAGCGAACGCGCTCGTCTTTCAGCAGCGCGGCATATTCCGCGGGGGTGTCACCCACCGGCTCGATGCCGAAGTCCACGAGCTTCTGGCGAATCGTGGGATCCTTGATCGTCTCCACCAGATCATGATTCAGCTTGTCGATGATGGGCTTCGGCGTTGCAGCCGGGACGACGATGCCTACCTGAGCGGCCGCCTCGACATTCTTGTAGCCCAGCTCGGCAAACGTCGGCACATCAGGCAGCTGAGGCAAACGTGTGGGGTTCGCCACGGCGAGCGCGCGGACCTTGCCGCCCTTGATGAACCCGGCCCCGGCAGCCAGATCGACCATCATGACGGGCACTTGCCCGCCCGCAACATCCGCCAGCGAGGGCGCGGCACCCCGATACGGTACGTGTACGAGATTCACTCCGGTTTCCACCTTGAGCAATTCCATCGCCAAATGATGCGGACTGCCGGCGCCGGCCGACCCGTAATCCATGCCCTTGGCACTGGCTTTGACCTCCGCGATGAAACCCTTTACGTCCGTGGCCTTCAGCGCGGGGCCGGCGACCAGAATCATCGGGAATTTCCCTAGCAGCGTCACGGGCGCCAGGTCTTTCTCAGGGTCATAGGACAGCTTTGCGTACAACGCCGGATTGAAAACCAGCGTGCCATTGTCGGCCGACAACATGGTGTAGCCATCCGGCGCCGAACGCGCCGTTTCCGAAGCGCCGATCGCCGTATTCCCGCCGGGCTTGTTGTCCACCACAATGGTTTGCCCCAGCCGCGGCGACAGGCCCTGGCTGATCGTACGCGCCAGGAAATCCGAGCCACCGCCGGCGGCATACGGCACGATCCAGCGAATCGGCTTGGACGGATAGTCGTCGGCTAGCGCGGGGGCTGCCGCCGTCATCGTGAGGAGGGAGCAGGCGAACGCGCGAGTAAAGCGGCCAAAGGGCATGATTGTCTCCGTGGTGTTGTGGCTGCAAAGCGTAGCTTATTTTGCGTAAATTCTATACGCTATGCGTAAATCGTCAATACGGGATAACCTATCATCGGGTCATCTCCCCCCTAATGCCCACTATGAACCCTCCATCCGCTACCCCCGCCTCTACCCGCCCTCGCGAACGCCGCCAGCGAGTCCAGGCTGCCGAGACCGGTACCGCCATTCTCAAAGCGTTAGGTAGCCTGGGCGGACGCGCGAGCCTGACATTGATCGCCTCGCATATCGACGAAAGCCCTGCCAAAGTGCATCGTTATCTCGTGAGCCTCGTGGAAGGCGGTCTAGTAAACCAGGACACTTCTACCCAGCAATATTTCCTGGGCCTGGAAACATTGTTGTTGGGATTGGCGGCGATGCGGCAGGCGGACCCTATCCGCATGGCGGAGTCCTCGCTGATACGGTTGCGCGAGGAGCTCGAGGTCACCTGCTTTGTCGCAGTGATGGGCAACAAAGGACCCACCATCGTTCGATTTGAAGAGCCCGGCCTGCCCGTGACCGTCAATGTGCGGGTAGGCTCGGTGCTGCCCATACTCTGGTCGGCCACCGGCCGCGCGTTGCTGGCTGCGTTGAATGAGCGCGAAGTATCTGCAATGGCTCGGTCGGAATTACGGGCCGCCACACCCGCGCAGCGTGCGCTGCTGGACGCCCATGAGCCTATCGAGGTGCTGTGCCAATCCGTGCGGGATGCCGGCTGCGCTTCCGTACGCGATACCAATCTGCCGGGCATCAGCGCGGTCGCCGCGCCGCTCTACGACTATACGGGCCGCCCTCGAGCGGTATTGACGGCGCTAGGCGCATCCGGCGGATTCGACCCTTCGCCGGAAGGCGTAGTAGGTCAAGCGGTACGCCGGGAAGCCCAGGCCATCAGTCATTTGCTAGGCTACAGGGCAAATTCCTGACCTGGGCGGAAATGGGGTGTGCGCGAGCCGCCCGCTCGCGGCGGGCGACCGTGACGCATAGAGGCTCAGCGTGAGCCACCCGAGGAGGGATAGGCCGGGCTCGGGGTGTTGGTGTTGTTGTCCGGCATCGTGGCAGGCGCCGGGGGTGGCGCAGAGTTCTGATAACCCGGACGGTCGTAGGTGCTGTCACCGTCGTGATGACGATGGCTGCAGCCCCCCAGTACCAGACCGGCGGCAATGATGGGCAAGGCAAACATTCTCAGCTTCATGATGACCTCCTGTTGTATAGGAATCGTCTTACCCGCATGTTGCGTACCTGCGTCCGATCACAACAGATCTTCGATACGCACCGGCAGATCGCGCACCCGCACGCCCGTGGCATGGTAGACCGCATTCGTGATGGCGGCAGCCGTCCCTGCCAAGCCTATTTCGCCTATGCCGCGAGCGCCCACCTCGTTCCAGATGAGATCGGGATAATCCAGAAAACTCACGTCTAGTTGCGGCGCATCGGCGTGCGTTGCCATGATGTAGTCGGCGAGATTGCTGTTGATGGGCGCACCCGAACGCGTGTCGTAATGCGTCTGCTCGAACATGGCCATCCCTATGCCCATCACGATGGCGCCTTCGATCTGGTTGCGGCCGGTGCGGGGGTTCAGTACGCGGCCGCCATCGATGACCGTCACGACACGCACCACGCGCAGGCGCGCCGTAGCAGGATGCCAGGCGACCTCTACAAAATGCGCCCCGTATGAATTGATCGAGTACTGTTTCTTCAATGATTTGCCGCTGCCGCCATGACCGTCGCCCGTCACGCTGGCCACGCCAGCCTTCGTCAACACCTGAGCCAGCGGCACGCCAGCGTCGGCCTTGTCATCGGCAACGCAGATACGGCCATCCCGCATCGCGAGGCTCTGCTCCGATTGCCCGGCATAAGGGCCATCCTTGCCTACCGCCAGACGACAGGCTGCCCTCACCGCTTTGCGCGAGGCCTCGAGTGCAGCTGGCACAATCGACGCCGTCGCGGCCGACCCGCCTGATACGGGTCCCGGCGGAAATCGCGTATCGCCCAGACCAATCTGGATACGATCCAGCGCCAAGCCCGTTTCTGCGCTCACCAATTGCGCCAGAATCGTGTATGTGCCTGTGCCGATGTCCTGTGTCGCGCAGACCAACCGGGCCGAGCCGTCGGCGTGCAAACTGACGCGGGCATCGGTCGGCATGCGCAAACCGGGCCATGAGCACGCGGCCACGCCCCAGCCCAATACCTCGTCGCCGCGGCGCATGGCACCTACCGCAGGTTGGCGGTGTTGCCAGCCGAAGCGCTCGGCGCCCTGCTCCAGGCATTCGCGCAGGTGTCTCGACGAAAACGGCATACCCGTGCCTTCGTCATGCTGCGGTTCGTTGCGCAGCCTTAACGCTACCGGGTCCATCTGCAACGCCACGGCCAATTCATCCATGGCCGACTCCAGCGCATACATCCCGGGCACCGCCCCAGGCCCTCGCATCGACGTTGGCGCGCCCACGTGCCGTCGCGCCAGCCCCCAGCACACTTTCAGATTGGGCGTGCTGTACATACGTGGTGTTGCCTGGCCACACTGTTCCCGGTAATCATCCAGCATGGATGCCTGACTCAGATAGTGATGCTGCAGCGACACCAATCTGCCGTCTGGTGTCGCGCCCAGCCTCATGTGCTGGTGCGTGTAGGGACGATGCCCCGCGCTGTGGAACGTCATGGCGCGGCTGATGACCACCTTGACGGGGCGGCCCAGTAAACGTGCGGCGGCGGCGGCCAACACGGAGTGCGGCCACGGCCACAGCTTGCCACCAAATCCCGAGCCGAGGTAATGCGAGATCACCCGTACGTTTTCTTTTCCAGTACCCAGCATCTGAGCCACCACCTCACGATGGTTCACGACGCCCTGCGTAGACTCGTACAACGTATAGGCCTGCCCATCGAACGCAGCAACGCAGGCATGCAGCTCCATCGAATTGTGGGTCTCGACCGGTGTGCTGTATATCGTCTCGATCTGCACGTCCGCGCTCGCATAGGCGGCCGCCGCATCGCCTCGTTCGCTTTCAACGGTGAGAGAGGCCTCCCGGTCTGCGCGAGACTGCTCATCCCGCGTTTCAGGGATGTCTCGGGGCGGTGAGACGTGCGGTGTGCTGGCCTCATAAGCCACATCAACCACATTGGCAGCGGCCTGCGCCTGCTCCGGGGTGTCGGCCACAACCAGCGCCACATATTGGCCATAGTAGCGAACGATCTGGTCGTCCAGCGGAGGACGAGCCTCGTCGATGTTGCCACTGGCGGCGCGATAGAGCGGCGGCCGGTTGCCATGGTGAATGACTATGTGCACCCCCGGCATCGCCTCTGCCGCCCCCGTATCCAATCCGGTAATGCGGCCATGCGCGATGGTGGCGCACACCGGCACGGCGTGCAGCATATCCGGCAGCATGAAATCGGCGGCGTAGCGCGCTGCGCCGCTGACTTTGAACGGACCATCGATGCGGACGCTGGGCTGTCCGATGACATCAGGATGAGCAAGCATTGATTGAACCATCAGGTGCGTCCTTATTGCAGCGGCAGAGCCGTGGACAGAGCGTGGATCAGGCAACGGCGCGCGAGCTCGATCTTGAACCCGTTCTCACTTTGCGCGACCGCACCCTGCAAGGCCGACTGGGCGGCTTTTTCATACAGTGCGGCACTGGGAGCACGGCCCGCGAGTTCCGTCTCAGCCGATGGGCAGCGCCATGGCCTCGTGCCTACACCACCCAACGCAATACTCGCAGCCAGGATGTGTGCATCGCGCACCTGCAGCACCACGGCAGCCGACACCAGCGCAAACTCATACGACGCGCGGTCGCGCAGTTTCACATAGCACGAACGCTCGCTTGCCGCGCTGGCGGGCAGAGTCACATGCGTGATCAGCTCATTGGGGTCCAGTACCGTCTCATGTTGCGGCGTGTCGCCGGGCAGCAGGTAGAAATCGCGCAGTGCGATATCACGCCTGCCATCCGGGCCCTGCACATGCACCGTGGCGTCCAGCGCCATCAACGCCACATTCATGTCCGATGGATTGCTGGCAATGCAATGTTCGCTGGTACCCAGAATCGCCAGATTGCGATTATGCCCGCCGATGGCATCGCAGCCGCTACCCGGATCGCGCTTGTTGCACCGGGCCGCTCGATCACGAAAATAAACGCAGCGCGTACGCTGCAGCAGGTTTCCGCTGGTGGTAGCCATGTTGCGCAACTGCGCCGACGCACCCGAGAGCAGTGCCTGCGACAGAACGGGATAATGGGTCGCGATGCGCTCGTCGCGCGCCAGGTCGGCATTGCGCACCAGCGCACCAATGCGGGTGCGTCCGTCGGGCAATACCTCGATGTCGTTCAGACCCAAACCGTTGATGTCGATGATATGCGCCGGGGTCTCGACATCGAGTTTCATCAAGTCCACCAGGGTCGTGCCGCCTGCCAGAAACCGGGGCGGCGGGCCGGCCCCTTGCGTGCTGAACAGGCGCAGCGCGGCATCGATATCGGTGGCGCGCGTGTATTGGAACTGGTGCATGCGTCTACCCTTTCCCGCGTACGTCTTGAATCGCTGCAACGATGTTGGCATACGCCCCGCAGCGGCAAATGTTGCCGCTCATCAGTTCTCGTACCTCGCTGTCGCTGTCTCCGCATGGTTCATGCAACAACGCGGCTGCCGACATGATTTGCCCGGCAGTACAGTAGCCGCACTGATAGCCGTCATGCTCGACGAATGCGGCCTGCAAGGGATGCAGCGACTCGGCGCTGCCCAGGCCCTCAATGGTGGTGACGTCCTTGCCGTGCAGGGTCACCGCCAACACCAGACAGGCGTTGACCCGTCTGCCGTCGACATGCACCGTACAGGCGCCACATTGGCCATGGTCGCAGCCTTTCTTGGTGCCAGTCAGGTGAAGGGATTCGCGCAAGGTGTCCAGCAACGTCGCGCGAGGGTCCAGCGTCAACGCATGGCTCACGCCGTTAACGCGTAATGCGGTCGATATGCCGTGCTGCGACACTTGATGCCGGATCGGCGACTCCGCAGGCGGGAGATCCACGTCCGGCTCGTCTGTTTCAGGATTCTGTGGCGGCTGAGTGGGCGGCTCGCGGGGCGGATCCGTAGGTGGCTCATGCGGCGGCGTGATCGGCGGTTCCCCGGGCGGCGTATCAGGAGGGCCATCAGGCGGGATTTCTGGTGGGTTGTCCGGCGGGATTTCTGGCGGGATCGTCGGCCGGCCGGGATTCGGGTGCGGGGGCTGCGGAACGTGCATGCTCAGATTCACTGCATTCTCCTGAAAAGCAAAGACGCCCGACCGGCGTACGCAAGCCGCATGCCAGGCCATCGCCCTGCCCCTGCTCACCGCCTGAACGCGCCGTTGCAACGCGATTTTTGTTCAGGCCCGAAACTTGCTCTCTGCATATACCTACATACGGAAAGAGAAGAATATGCAGCCCGACTGGACGACCATGTTTTCGCTCTCGATGTCGCCGCTGGAGATCATCATCCGCGGCAGCATGATGTACTGGTTCATCTTTCTACTGCTCAGAATGGCGGGTAGACGAGACGTAGGCTCGGTGGGAATCGCAGACATGCTGGTATTGGTCTTGATCGCCGATGCTGCGCAGAACGGCATGGCGGGCCAATACGAGTCCATTACCGATGGCATGATCCTGGTCGCCACCATCATCGGTTGGACCGTCGCCATTGACCGCCTTGCCTACTACGTCAAACCCATTGGGCGGCTCCTCACCGCGGATCGTGTCTGCCTCGTCCAGGACGGCCAGATCCGCACGCGCAATCTGCGCAAAGAATTCATCACCAAAGACGAACTACTGAGCGAGCTGCGCCAGCAAGGCGTCGACGATGTCAACGAGGTACACCGCGCCTATATCGAAGCCGACGGCAACATCAGCGTAATCAAGCGAACCTGAGCAAACCCTACGTCCCATCTCTGACTCTCTGGACCATGTCATGACCAGCCTCTCTATGCAAAGCAACACGCCAGAGCGTATCGGCCACGTCACGCTTACCCATCCGGACCGCGTCGTGCTGCGCCCACCCAAGACCACCAAATCCGACCTGGCTCATTACTACGAAGCTATCGCCCCTCACATGCTCGAGCACCTGAAAGGCCGCCGCATCGCCATGCTGCGGTGTCCAGATGGCGCTGACGAAGATTGTTTTTTTCAGAAGCACTTGACAGGCGACCTGCCCTCCGGCCTCACGCGGGATGCAGGGCACCTGCAGATACAGTCCACGGAGGGCCTGCTGGCTCTGGTGCAGTTGGGCGTCATCGAGTTTCACACCTGGGGCGCCCATGCCCCCCAGCATGACAACCCTGACCGCGTCACGATCGATCTGGACCCAGGGCCGGACATATCCTGGCGTGGCCTGGTCGAAGCCACGCAACTGGCCCACGGGCTCATGACCGAAGTCGGTCTTGCTCCCTTTTTAAAGACTACAGGCGGCCGAGGACTACACCTCGTCGCCCCCATCCGCGCCACCCGTTCCTGGGAGACCGTCAGAATCCTCGCCCACCATCTCGCACAGCGACTGGCGAATGCCATGCCCGACCGCTTCACCGCCAACATGGCCAAAGACCAGCGGCACGGCCGGATATTTGTCGACTACCTGCGAAATGGCAACGGAGCAACCGCCATCTGCGCTTACTCCGTGCGGGCCCGGCCTGAGGCGCCGGTCTCGATGCCCCTGCCTTGGGCGGCATTGGACTTTCACAACGACTTGCGAGCTGCGGCGTTCAACGTACGCAATGCGCTGGACCATGTGCAAACCCATGAAGATCCTTGGCATGACTATGCCGCTCGCCGCACGGTACTGACGCAACGTATGCTGGATCGATTGGGCCTCTGATCAGCGAGCCGCAGGCTCTGGTTCCGGCGGAACCAGCGGATCGAAATCCTGCCATTTACCGTTTTCCCAACGGCCATTTGCACGCTCAACATCCTGACCGCCCGACTCGCGCAACAGACGCGCGACTTCGGTTTCCTTGTCAGAGGACACGGTCACTGCCAGCAGGACGCCTGCGGCACGCACTGGCGGATGTTCCTCGACGACAGACACCCCGCCATTTCGCCGTATCCGGCGCTTGCGTACGCGGCCGATCGCCACCATCGCGCCGATCAAGGCGCCCACATAGGCACCCACCCCGCCGGCCGCAATGACAATCAGACTGGAGTACTCAAAATTGCGCACCGCCAGCATCGTCAGCACCGCACCGAGCAAGCCCAATATGGAAGCCCCAAACAGCACCCCGATCACCCCGCCTGTCGCGTCAGGATCCTCGCGGCGGTCCCCGCCGACAGGAAAGCGATCATGCGAGCCCGCCGAGTTCACGTAGAACGTGTGGACCTGATCCCCTGCGAACCCGTGCCGTTCCAGGTGTTCGGCGGCGACGCCTGCCTGGTCAAACGTTTGATATCGCGCTGCGACAATCAATGACATGAGGCATTCTCCTTGCGCCGCGGCTGCCGTTCGCTGCCCTGCCGTGTGCCTGGATAGCGGCCCCCTTCTTCGTATTGCGGCCCATGACGATTGGGGCCTTTATGAGGCTCGGGCTCGGGACGCTCGCCACGAGGCCGGCCGTAGTCGGGCTCCTCGGCGCCCCATCGACCGGACTCTCGCGTGTGCTTTTGCCGCCCGCGATCCGCTTCGGCTTGGTTGTCAGACGGCTCGCTGCGTCGATGCTGATTTGACATGACCTTGCTCCCATTTTGACAATGGGTGCGCAAGCATCATGCCTGCAGCATGACACTAGTGGCCAGATTTTCCATAGTCCTCTTGCGCGGGGTTGCCACCCGGTATCACGTGGCCCGCCTGAGCGTACTCTTCGAGCTTGTTGTAGAGAGTCTTGGGACTGATGCCAAGCACGGCCGCCGTTTGTTTCCTGACCCCCTGGCAACGTTCCAGAGTCGCCAGAATCAATTGACGATCGGCCTCGGCCAATGTCGCCCCTACAGGCACTCGCATCAATCCCTGAAGTTTGGCAGCGCCCAGGGGGCCAGTCTGCCGTATCAAGGTGTCACCAGTCACTTCGTCGCCGTCGGCGAGGATAAAAGCCCGGCGTACGAAATTCCTCAGCTCGCGCACGTTGCCAGGCCAAGTGTGGCTCTGAATGGCTTGGCGTGCCTGCGCGCTAAAGGTCCTGTTCGTACCGTGTTCGGCATTCAACGCCGCGAGAAACTGATCGGCCAGCATCAGAACATCGTCACCGCGTTCGCGCAATGCGGGCAGATCCACGGGAAAGACGTTCAACCGGAAATACAGGTCCTCGCGGAATTTTCCATCCTGCACAGCCTGTTCGGGATTGCGGTTGGTCGCCGCAATCACCCGTACATCGCATGATATTTGCTGGTGCGATCCCACCCGCACGAAAGATCCCGATTCGAGCACACGCAGCAATTTGACTTGCATTTCCAGGGGCATTTCCGTGACCTCGTCCAAGAACAAGGTCCCGCCATCGGCTTGTTCGAAATAGCCCTTGTGCATGCGGTCAGCGCCGGTGAAGCTGCCGCGCTCATGGCCGAATAATTCGCTTTCAATGAGATTCGGCGCAATAGCACCGCAGTTCACCACCACAAACGGCTTTTGGCTGCGTGGGCTCAACTGATGCAGCGCATGCGCGGCCAGCTCCTTGCCCGTGCCGCTCTCGCCGACCAGCAGCGTGGTCACCTCGCTGGGTGCAGCGCGGGATATCTGGTCAAAGAGCCGCGTCATCGGCTCGGAGTTTCCTAGCATCTTGCCCAGACGGCCCGGGGCTTTAACGGGCTGGCTCGAATTTTCCGCGTTGCCAAAACCGTTGGCCACACGATTCAGGATACGCAACAGGCGATCCATTTCGATGGGCTTGACCAGATAATCGGTTGCTCCCAGGCGCAAGGCCTCGATGGCGGAATCCATCGTGCCGTGACCGCTGATCACCACGACCTCTACGTGGCCAATGGGAACCCGTTCAAAGAGATCCATACCGCTGCCTTCAGACAGCCGTACGTCCAACAGCAATAAATCGGGAACATGTCGTTCCCATTCGATTACGGCGCGCTTGATCGTGCTGGCTTGTGAAACCGTATAACCGCTGTCCTTGCCGATTTCAGCCAACGTGTCGCGCACAGCATCATCGTCATCAACGATTAAGAGATGAGGCATACCTATTCCAGGGATAAGGTTTCATGAGCTTGATTTTGCAGCATAACGCTTCCAACATCCGACAAACGTAAACATCAGATACGATTCAATAAAGATTTCAAAATTTCTCTTGTTACTACTCGCTATGGTCGTGAAAAAGTGCGAACGGCTCCAGGGTTTACGGCGACTGCCGGGTCATGGGAACGCTCGTGGCCTGCGTAATATTTACCGGTACGTGTAAACACGACCAGAAGATTCGCCCAGCCGGTGCCCCTGTGCGCTCTATATCAGTACGGTCACCGGCTGGTTGGCACGGAAATTGCATGAGTGTGGAGATAAGGCAGCACTGCTTGCCCCCACAAGTCACACCCTTATGAGGAGAGTTCCAGTGCCTTACGTCGCGTCAGAACTGCGTCTACGCCAGCAGACTACCTTGGCCCCCAGGATGCAGCAATCCGTGCAACTACTTCAGTTGTCCGCGCTGGAATTCAGCGTCGCGATTCAGAACGCCCTGAATACCAATCCTTTTCTCGAGGAAGAGGATCTGCAGAGCACTGGCGCCCCGCCATCGCCCATGGACTCCGACCCGCTCCCTGCCACCAACGAGCACGTGCCGTCAGAAGAACCGTATCACGACAAGGAAGAGGCATTCACCGCTCCGTCCGCATATTCAGGCGACTATCCGACCAAACGAAAGTCTCTATCCGATAGCGCTGATCACGACCTTTCACATTGGGTTGCCGCGCCGCCGTCATTGCAAAGCCGAATGCGCGAAGCACTATGTGCTCATCCATTGTCCGAGCGTGACCGGTTGCTGGCCGAATACATCATCGACGCCCTGGACGGCGACGGCTATCTGCGCTCCCCGCTGGAATCCTTGGCCGCACAAGGAGACTTCGAACCTGTCCCCGATCCCGCCGAATGGGCAGCCGCGCTGCATCTGGTACAGCAGTTGCAGGCCCCCGGCCTGGCGGCGCGCGACTTGAGCGAATGCCTGTCATTGCAGCTGCAGGCCGAGCCGAACCAGGACGATGAATTGACGGCACTGGCCTTGACTATCGTCCGTACTCACCTCGATACCCTGGCCCGCAATGACTGGAACGCCTTGCTGCATAAAACCGGCAGCTCGCCAGCACAATTGCGCCAGGCCTGCGAGCGCATCCGAGCGCTGGACCCTAAACCCGGACGGCGTTTTGACCAGGAAGCCCCGGTTTATGTCGTCCCGGATGTCATCGTGCGTAAACAACAAGGGCAATGGCACGTATATCCCAATCGGGACGCCATGCCGCGCGCACGGCTGGATCGTGTTTACGCAGATTTGTTTCGCCGCGTACGCCATGACGAGCGTGGTCCCTTGGCCCAGGAACTGCAAGAAGCGCGCTGGCTCGTGCGCAACGTCGAGCAGCGCTACACCACCATTCAGCGCGTGGCCGAAGCCATCGTTCGACGCCAGCAGCGTTTTTTCGAATATGGCGAAGTGGCACTTCGGCCGCTGCTGCTGCGGGAAATCGCGGACGTGCTCGAGATCCATGAATCCACGGTCTCGCGCGCTACGGCCAATAAATACATGGTCACGCCACGCGGCCTGTACGAGTTCCGGCACTTCTTCTCACGCGAGCTGGCAACCGCCACCGGCGGCTCTTGCTCGGCGGCAGCGGTACAGGCGTTGATTCGTGAATGGATTGCAAACGAGGACTCGAGCGACCCGCTGTCCGACGTCACCCTGACGCAGCGACTGGCCGAGGACGGCATCGTTGTCGCGCGGCGCACCGTGTCCAAATACCGTGCCCAACTGAAGCTGCCCGCCGCGGAATTACGGCGTCGGTACTAGAGCATCAAGATGCGGCGCACGCGCTCGAGCAGCGCCTCGAGCCTGAAGGGTTTCACAATCAGCTCCATCCCCGTATCCAGGAATCCCTGAGCGGCAGCGGCATTTTGCGCATAGCCCGTCATGAACAGCACCTTGATATCCGGGTGTACCTGACGCGCCGCGTCAGCCAACTCCCGGCCATTCAACCCCGGCAGCCCCACATCGGTCAGCAGTAAATCGATGTGCTTCGTTTGGCCCATCAGGTCACGGCCCTCGAGACCGTCCGATGCGACCAATACCTCCAGGCGCAACTGCGCCAACGCTTCAGAGACCATTTGACGGACAGCGGCATCGTCCTCTACCAGGGCCACCACCGCCGGTGGCACACTGTCATCGACAGGAACAGGGACAGTACCCGTCTCGGCCTCGACCGGCGGCATCGCCCCCGTATAGCGGGGCAGATACAGCCGCACGCTCGTGCCTTGCCCCACGCTGCTGTCCAGCGCCACAAAGCCTCCCGCCTGCTGCGCAAAACCATAGATCATGGACAGGCCCAACCCACTGCCCTCGCCCAGCGCTTTGGTCGTAAAGAAAGGCTCAAAGGCACGATTCTTGATGTCGTCGGACATGCCACAGCCCGTATCCGACACGCAAATTTCGACGAAATCGCCTGGCGCCAATTCGGCGTTCTGCAATAACGACGCCTTATCCAACACCCTGTTGGTCGCCTGTAACGCCAACCGCCCGCCCTCGGGCATCGAGTCGCGCGCGTTGATCACCATGTTGAGCAGCGCGTTCTCGAGCTGATTGGCGTCGCAGCACACTGGCCACGAGACGGGATCCGTATGCAGGATCAACTGCACGCGTTCGCCGATATAGCGTCGAAACAAATCCTCCATCGATTGCAGCACGCGTACAGGACATAGCGGAACGGGCGCTATAGGCTGCCGGCGGGCGAACGCCAACAGCCGCTGTGTCAACCGCGCGGCACGCTCCGTCGACTCGCTCGCCGTATCGATAAAGCGCTCCGCCGCTTCGAGATTGCCGGCAGCCAACTTGCGGCGTATCAGATAGAGCGCGCCGGAGATGCTTTGCAGCATGTTGTTGAAGTCATGGGCGATGCCACCCGTCAACTGTCCGACGGCCTCCATTTTTTGCGACTGCCGCAACGCGTCTTCGGCATGACGCAAGGCCTCGGCCTGGACGCGCAGATCGGTATCGTCCCGCCCCGCCATATAGAGGTCGCCCTCTGATCGGGAAATCGTCCACGTGATCCAGCTGTAGCTGCCGGAACTGTGCTTCATCCGATTTTCCAGATGTCGGGCCTCGCGCGCGCCGTTTGCGGTCGGCATGAGGACTTGCGCCGTCGCTGCGTAATCGTCCGGGTGTACTAAATCAGCCAGGGGCATGGTCAAAAACTGCTCGGGTGTCCAGCCCAAAATGTCCCGCACGGCAGGGTTGACGCTGATATAGCGTCCTTCCTCGTTGACGACCGCCAACAGCTCAGGAGACAAACGCCAGATCCGATCCCGTTCGGCAATGGCCAACTCCACCCGCTTTTCCAGCTCTCTGTCGTACTGCGATCGTTCGATAGCCAGTGCTGCCGTGCGCGTCACCAAGGCGATCGCATCGATATCCTGCGGCGACGGCAGACGTGTCGTGGCGTAATAATTCGAGAACACCCCTAACAACTGACCGTCCGTCCCTTTGATGGGCGTGGACCAGCAGGCGCGTATCCCTTGCTGCACGGCAAACTCGCGCCAGTCGGACCAGTTGGGGTCGGTCATCACATCGTTGGCATAGACCGCCGTCCCGAAATAGGCGGCCGCGCCCCATGACGCCATATGCGGGCCGATCGGCACGCCATTGACGGCCTGCCGGTAACTCTCGGAAAAACTGGGAGCGGCCCCATGGACCAGATGTTTACCCGACTCATCAACGAACGCGATGGCGGTACGCAGCGCCACACTGGATTGCGCCTCGACAGCATGCAGTACATACAACAACACATCCGCCAGGGGCACCCCGGCGGCGATACGCTGCAACATCACGCGTTCGTCCTCCAGGCGGGCGAGCGTGTCTGTCCAGGGATTGCGCACTCGATTCTTGTTACTTAGCATCTCGCATCACGCTACTGCGTTTCCCGCCACAAAGCAAGTTTCAATGCGACTTCGGTTTGGCCGGCACCTTGACTCCTGCTTTGCGTGCCTTGGACAAACCGATAGCAACGGCCTGTTTGTTCGATTTCGCTGGCCCTTTGTGCTTGCGCTTGGCTTCGATCTCCGCTTCGACGAAATGACCTGCCTGAGTTGAGGGGGATTTTCCGGCCTTGCGGTCGGCCTCGGCCTGTTTTTTCGCGGTTCGATCGGGCATGGCAACCTCCTGTTTGCGGATCGGATGGCGAGCGGTGCGAGCTGATATCGCCCGCCCAGTCATTTTCAAATACATGCCGCAAATCTCGTGCCTGAGACACCATTGGAGGTTCTCCGCTTGCGGCCTGCCCTATCCGTTCGCGCATGCGTTACCCCAATCACGCAGCGCATCAGGCGCTTTGAGATAATTTCAGCGCTGATCTAGAATTCCCCCGAACCTGCCGGCTGCCCGTACGGCCCGACGCTCTCCCATCTGCCGTCAACGAGCCTGTCCACAAAGACTCAAGGACGTGCCAATAAACCGATCTTTCAATGACTCTCAATACCGCTACGCCTGCCGCGCTGATCGCACTGGATTGGGGCACATCTTCGCTACGTGCCTATCTGCTTGACCACGCTGGCCGCACGCTATGCGTACGTCCGCTGCCCTGGGGCATCATGCGCTTGCCCCAGGCCCAGCCCGGCCAGGCGTCCTCTGCAGGTTTCGAGATCGCTTTCGACGAAGCCTGCGGCGACTGGCTGCGCGAGCAGCCCGGCCTGCCTGTGATCGCGTGCGGCATGGTGGGCAGTGCGCAAGGCTGGCGCGAGGCCACCTATCTCGACGTGCCAGTGGAGCTATCGGGCGTTGCACAACTGATGACGAAAATCGAACGCGCCGGTCAGCCAACGATTCATATCGTGCCCGGCCTGATCCAACGCGGCGAGTTGCCCAACGTCATGCGCGGCGAGGAAACTCAGATTGCGGGTATCCTGGCTACGCGTCCTTCCGATGACGCCGATCTATTGATCGGCCTGCCCGGCACGCACTCCAAATGGGTGCGCGTGCGCGATGGACAGGTGAGCCATTTTGATACCTACATGACCGGCGAGGTCTATGCTGCGTTGCGCGATCACACTATTCTGGGCCGTACTATGAACAGCGATGCCCCCGCGGATGCGCAGGGCTTTGCCCGCGGCCTGGCAGTAGCCAACCGCCCCGAGGGCCGCGCGGGCCTGCTATCGACATTATTCAGCACGCGTGCATTGGGACTGACAGGCCAGCTCGATGGCAATGCGCAAGCCGACTATCTGTCCGGCCTGTTGATCGGCTACGAGGTAGCGAGCGTCCTGGTGTCGCATCGTGCCCAGGGGGCCTTGCCTCATATTGTATTGTGCGGGCAGGATGATCTCTGTCAACGATACGTTCAGGCGTTGCGCCTGTATGGCGCCGACGAGCCCGAATTGGCGCCTCACGCCACCGAGCGCGGCCTGTGGCATCTGGCTCAGGCTGCGGGTTTGGTTCCTGCCGTGGCCAACTGACATTCCAATCTCCCAGGAAAGCTATCCATGTCTCTCTCCGTGTTCGACAACGCCTTGTCCCAATGTCCATTGATTGCCATCCTGCGCGGCATCCAACCGGCCGAGGCGCTCGCTGCGGGCCAGGTGCTCTATGAGGCGGGGTTCAGATTGATCGAGGTCCCGCTGAATTCCCCCGCCCCGCTCGATAGCATCCGTGCCCTGCGCGATGGTTTGCCAGACGATTGCGTCGTAGGAGCAGGCACCGTGATGTCCCCCCAGTCCTGCATCGACGTCGCCTATGCAGGCGGCCAGGTCATCGTGATGCCACACAGCGATCCCGAAGTCATCCGAGCCGCCAAGGCTGCGGACATGGCCTGCTGCCCGGGCGTGGCCACGCCCACCGAGGCCTTTGCTGCCCTGGCAGCGGGCGCAGACGTACTGAAGATGTTTCCCGCCGAGCAACTGGGAGTGAACGTACTCAAAGCATGGCGGGCGGTCATGCCTGCCAGTATCCGGCTCGTGCCGGTCGGCGGTATCACGACGCAGAATATGACACCTTTTGTTCAGGCTGGCGCGAGCGGTTTCGGTTTGGGATCAGCGCTGTACAAGCCCGGCAAACCCGTCTCCGATATCGCGCGGGATGCGCAGGCTTTTGTCGAGGCTTACAGGCAGGCATGCCATCCATAGAGTCAAGGTCAATGGCATCGAACCGCCACGCCGTCGACCTGCATTGTGCCGATGACGCATCCTCCCGCGCCTGCCAATCGACCAACACGCCGCAGCGCGGCGTCTTCAACGCCGCAACAAACGCTTGATCCCTGAAACTACCCCGACGATCACCGCACCGGCCACCACGCCGAACACGGCATTCAACACGGTGGACACTGTGGCTTGCACCCAAGCGGTCGAAGAGGCCAGGTGACTTAGCTGTTCGATCGCGTGATGCACTGGCGCAATGCCGTGCGTCAGGATCGCGCCGCCCACCATGAACATGGCGGCGGTACCGACCACGGATAGCGTTTTCATCAAATACGGCGCAGCGCGCACAATCACATTACCTGTGCCTCGTGCCAGCGCGGACGATTTGCTGCGCAGGTGCAAGCCCAGGTCATCCAGGCGGACGATCCCCGCGACCAGCCCATAGACGCCCACCGTCATTGCCAGCGCGATCGTCGTCACCACGATCGCCTGACGCACAAAATCCGCCCCAGCCACGGCACCCAAGGTAATCGCGATGATTTCGGCCGACAGAATAAAGTCAGTGCGGACCGCGCCTTTGATTTTTTCACGCTCGAACGCCACCATATCGACACGCTCGTCCTGCAAGGCGTGGGCGCGGGCTTCGTGATTGCCTGCGGGTGTGCTGTCATGCGGCAAAAACCGATGAATCAGCTTTTCGGCGCCTTCGAAGCAGAGAAACGCCCCGCCCACCATCAGCAATGGCGTCACCGCCCACGGCGCAAAAGCGCTGATGAGCAACGCCGCCGGCACCAGAATGCATTTATTGCGCAGCGATCCCTTGAACACGGCCCAGACGACGGGCAACTCGCGATTGACCGACACGCCGGTGACCTGCTGCGCGTTGAGCGCCAGATCATCGCCCAGTACACCCGCCGTTTTCTTGGCGGCGACCTTGGTCATGACAGAGACGTCGTCCAGGATCGTGGCGATGTCATCGAACAAGGCAAAAAAGCTGCTTCCGGCCATCCAGGCCTCCAGAACTGACGCAGAAGCGTCGAGTTTACAAGCAATCTGTTACGCCTGGCCGGGATGATGGCGGGCGGGATTCCAGCCGAGCCGGTTGTACAAGTGATAACGGGCAATGCCCAGGTATTCGTGCAACGCGACATCTGCCAAGGTGAAGTTGTAAGACAGTGGCAGCGCGGACGTAATCGCATGCAGATAGTCCGCGCGTACCGGCGTTGCCGAGACGCCGAAATGCGCGAAATACAGTTCGCTGCGCCGCATGTGAATCGCCGACGACACCAGCACGACGCGATCGACCTGTTCGCGCTGCAGCAACGCGCTGGAGAACTGCGCGTTCTGCCAGGTATTCATGCTTTCGGGTTCAAGCAGCACGTCAGCCTGATCTATGCCGAGATGTACAAAGACGTCGCGATAGGCGGCTGCCTCGGACGTCCCGGTCCGGGCTGCATCCCCGCCGCTGACGACGATTTTGCAATAGACAGCAGACTTTTTGCAGTCGCGGTAGCGTTCTGCGGCGACAACGATACGTGGATAAGAAAACACGCCCGGCTCGACCCGGCCTGCTACACGCTCGGTGCCGGCGCCCAGCAGCACAATGGCGTTACGCGCGCCCCAGGCCACGGGCGGCGAGGTTTCATAATCCGACTGCAGTTTGCCTAGCAACCAGGCCGACATCGGCCCGCAACCCACAGCCAGAAAACCCATCGCTGCAACAGCGTAGAACGTCCGGCTGGCGCGGCGCCATGACAACGCCGCGCAGCCTATCGCCAACACCATGATCACGACAAAAATCGCGAGTGTCATGTACGTGTCGATCCATCAGGCAATCGCCAGGCGGATTTCAGGCAGGCCCTGAAATTGGCCAACAATCGTACCGGGGGTTTTGGGTGCATACATTCCGGTATAGGTGCCACATGTGATCAACGTCCCGGCAGGCACCCCCACCCCACGGCGTGCCGCGTGATTCACCAGCCAGGGCAATAATCGGCGCGGGTCGCCAGCCGGGTTGCCGGTTGTCTCTGGCGCGACATTGCGGCCATCGTGCGTCCAGGTCAACGAAGGTTTCTCGAAAGGATAGCTGGCGTCGTAAGGCACGGCCTCGCCCACGACCAGGCCGCCGTGGCTTTGCAAGTCTGCCAGCATGGCCAGTTTGTCGACCGGCCAGCCGGCGTAGCGGCTGGAGACGATCTCGATCGTCGTCACGGTGTGGCTGATGGCCCCTAGTACCTCGGCATCGCCATAGACCTGTTCACCGGCGGCAAAGTCACGATTAAAACGGAATGCCAACTCGAGTTCCAGCACCAGAACGCCATAGGCGTTGCGTTGAATCGCGGCGGGTGCCTGCTGCACTCCCGCCTGGGGCAATGGCGCTGCCTGCATGGGGCCATCCACCGATTTCGATCCGACCTTCCATGCCGCAATCGGAGACCCCAGCGACGCAATGATCCGATCCTGTACCGCATAGGATTGCGACTCCTCGCCCGGCGTCATCGACGCATCCAGCGTCACCTGAGTGCGGTTGCCAGGCCACGCCTGAGTCAGTTGTGCGGCCAGTGCTTGAACAGCGGACGTGCTATCAGACATCAACATTCCTTATTTAAAAAGCGCTTGAAACCAGGCCTCACGCAGCCCATGGTACGTGAAGGATGGCAGACCGGGAGAACACGTGTATTTGTCCTGATAAAACCGGACAAGCCTTAACGAAGAGTACACTTCATTGTCTAGGGTTTTCTCCAAGTCCACAACGTGCCATGCGATACCTGCAACCGTCCTCGCCCCTGGCACCGGATCCAGCCATCAAATAGCTAACACCTCAAGGCAGACTATGGAATTCGTCATCCCCAGCAGCACCAATCTCACGTTGTTTATCAGCGCAGCGATAGTACTCCTGCTTATCCCCGGCCCGGCCGTGCTGTACATCATTGCGCAATCGATCGAGCAAGGCAAAAAGGCTGGCCTGGTCTCGGATCTAGGGATCCACACCGCCACGCTGGTGCACGTCATCGCTGCGGCGCTCGGCCTGTCCGCGTTGCTGGCCTCGTCTGCGTTGGCGTTCGATATCGTCAAATACGCTGGCGCGGCCTACCTGATCTGGCTGGGACTGAAGAAAATCTGTACGCGCCCCGCGGTGGCCAGTGCCGATGTCCCGGTCGTGAAGCGGCACTATCGCAAGCTCTATCGCGATGGTTTCATTATCAATCTGCTCAACCCAAAAACTGCGCTGTTCTTTCTGGCATTCTTGCCGCAATTCGTCGAAGTCAGCCGCGGACACGTCGCCTCGCAGATTCTCTTTCTGGGCGCCGTATTCATCATCATCGGTTTTATCAGCGACGCCTGCTATGCCATCGCCGCCGGTGCGGCAGGCCAATGGCTGCGCACCAGCCGCACCTATCTGAAACTGGATCGCTACCTGGGCGGCGCGATGCTGATCGGACTCGGCATCGCGGCCGCCTTTGCCGGCAATCACAAGACGGTGACGAAGTAGTCTGTTTGCGGTTCACAAGGTCATCCCGCCATCCGTCAAACTTATGGCTTCTGAACCGCCTTTACGGCATCGCCGATTGCCTGGGCAACGGCATCGGGATGCGAGACCATCGACACATGACTGGACTGCAGCTTGGTCACATGCGCACCGATGCGCTTGGCCATATCCAATTGCTGGCCTGGATCGATCATGTGGTCCTGTGTGCTCACGACAAACCAGCTCGGCCGCGTCTGCCACGCTGCCTGCGTCACCGGCTCGTCGAACGCCGCCCCACGGATCAGGCCCTGAGTCGCCGCAATCAGTTGTGCTTCGGCTGCGGGTACATCCTGTGCAAAATCTGACTTCACAACGGCGGCCGGCAGATAGAGATAGCCGTCCTTGGTCGCTGCGAGCTTGCCGATGCCTGGAGGAACGGGGTAGTTCTTGCCCAATGCGGCCGTGCTCTGCCCTGGCTCTGGCGCGAATGCCGCCACATACACCAGGCCCTTTACTTTTGGATCTACGCCAGCCTGGGTAATGACCGTCCCTGCCCAGGAATGTCCGACCAGCACAACATCACCGTCGACACGATCAATCGCACGCTGGGTCGCTGCCACATCATCGGCCAAGGAACTCAGCGGGTTCTGCACCGCAATGACCGGAATACCCGCCTTGTTCAAGCGGCTGATCACCTGATTCCAACTCGAACCATCTGCAAATGCGCCATGCACAAGAATGGCCGTCGGTGTACCCGCTGCCTGTGCTGCACCGCCGCCCATCACAGCAGCCATCGCCAACAACGACCCAGCCAGCCCTTTGCTCAATCCGTCCATGTTTCCTTACTCCGCGATTCGTCAATGAAAGTTGTCTTTAGGTAGCCCCATCGGGCTCAGTGCTACTAGACAACCTTGACGTATCCCGCGCGTGTCAGGATCGTTGTGCCGCACGTGGTCATGTGTCGGCACGGAGGATAGATACAGTGCGATACGGTAAGCGCCGTATGGATCAGAAATGCGTCATACGCTGGCCGGACACCGACGTGCCCTGATGCACGCCCATCATCGCGCGCGACAGGCGGCTGGCTGCGGCCAGCACGGTTTCCTTGTGGCCGTTCATGGCTTCTTCGGTCAGGCGGGATAGCGGTCCTGATATGCAGATCGCCCCCAGCAAGGTCCAATTGGACGTATAAACCGGCGCCGAGATGCTGGATACCTCCGCGTCGCGCTCGCCCAGCGACATCATATAGCCGGCACGCCGTATCGACTCGTACGGCTCGCCCGCCTCGCCCGAAAAGGCCAGAATCACGCGGCCGGGACTACCCAGATTCAAGGGCAACGCTGCCCCTACCCGCACGTGGTGGCGGATAGATCGTGGCCCCTCGACCCGCACTACACAGATACGCTGGTTACCCTCGCGCACATAAAACGTGGCGCTCTCGCCGGTGGCGCTGGATAACTCGCGCAGCACAGGCTCGACGACGTCGTGCACATTGAACGTGGCCTGATAGCAGGCGCCCAGCCACCCCGCGGCGCGCGCCAATCGCCACGTGCCATCCACGCGTTGCGCCAGATAGTCGTCCATCGCCAGCGTCCGGGCCAATCGCAACACCGTCGAACGGTGATAGCCCGTACGGCGGCTGAGCTCAGCCAAAGACAAATGGGAATCGTCGACGCCGAAAGCGCCCAGGATGCGCATCGCGCGCCGGACTGCGACGACGCCGTCGCCAGCGTCGGAATTATCTTCCGAATCGGGTTTGGAGTATTTCATTTGATAGAACGTGTCTCACCAGACAAGACGTCATTGTAATGTGCGAAACACATCAGCACAATGCACTCACCAAAAACCAGATCCATACCGGAGACAGAATGAAAGTCCTACCTCGTGTACTCGCCGGCATCGCTCTCGCCTGCGCCCTGGCCCCAGCCATCGCTCAGGACTTCCCGACCAAACCCATCCGCCTGATTGTGCCGTTCCCCCCGGGCGGCGGCACCGACACCCTGGCGCGCGAAGTCGCTAATAAGGTCGCCAAGGATACGGGCTGGACCATTGTCACGGAAAACCGCCCCGGCTCCGGCGGCAATATCGGCGTAGATGCCGTGGCCAAGTCTGCCCCGGATGGCTATACCCTGGTCCTGGGGCAGACCAGCAATCTGACGATCAACCCGACGCTGTATGCCAAACTGCCCTACGATCCTGAAAAGGATTTGGCGCCGATCGGGCTGATCGCCAGCGCGCCGCTGGTGCTGGCCATTCCCGCGCAATCGCCCTACAAAACGCTGGCCGACGTCGTGAAAGCCGCTAAAGCGAAACCGTCAGCGCTCAACTACGGCTCGTCCGGCAACGGCACCGTCAGCCACCTGGCCACGGTCAAACTGCAACAGGCCACTGGCGCGACATTCACGCACATTCCCTATAAAGGGGCGGCACAAGGAATCAATGACCTGATCGGCGGCCAAATCGAGATGTACATGTCGTCTGTGCCGACCCTGATCGGCCACATCCGCAACGGCAAAATGCGCGGTCTGGTGGTGACGTCTTTGCAGCGTACGCCAGATCTGCCGGATGTACCCAGCGTCGCCGAATCCGGCTTCAAGGATTTCGAGGCCATCACCTGGTTCGGTATCGCAGGCCCGGCTGGCATCCCGCAAGACATCGTCAACAAACTCAATACCGCATTCAATGCGGCGCTCAAGACCGACGATCTGCAGAAGAAATACCGGGAACAAGGTGCAGACGTACTGACCAGCACGCCGGCGGAATTCGGCAAATTGATCCATGACGATCGCCTGCGTTGGGCCGATATCGTCAAGGCTTCCGGCGCGCGGGTGGAATAAGGACCGAAGCGGATCAAGACAGACGCTCATGACATCGTCGAGTTTCCAACGACCTGATATTTCCTGAACGATGGCTGCCCTCGCCTATACATCGGGAACGGCTCACCCCGTATCCCCAGTCCCCCTGCACGCCTGTGATTGCCATATCCATGTCTATGACGCGCAGTTTCCGGCTGTGCCTGGGGCGACTTTGTTGCCGCCCGATGCATCGGTTGTGCAGTATCGGGCGCTGCAGGCTCGTTTGGGAACATCGCGCGCCGTCCTCGTCACGCCGTCTACTTACGGCACGGACAATCGCAGCATGCTGGCCGGCCTGGCAGCGATGGGAGATCAGGCACGCGGCGTCGCGGTGATCGACGGTAATGAAAGCGATACCGCTTTGCAGGCATTGCATCAAGCGGGCGTTCGGGGCATTCGCTTGAATCTCTCGCGAGGTGTCGTGGGCCATGTCGATCAGATTGCGCCGATTGCCTGGCGCATTGCGCAATGGGGATGGCATCTGCAGCTGTTGATGCCTCCCGATCAACTGACCCAACAGGCAGAAAACCTGACGCGACTGCCGGTTCAGATCGTCTTTGATCACATGGCCAGGCTGCAACCTGGCCAGGCCTTTAATCATCCCGCTCATGCCCTGGTGCTGCGGTTGCTGCGCGAAGGCCGCGCATGGGTAAAGCTGTCCGGCGGCTATATCGTCAGCAACAGCGGACGCACCGATGACCCTGCCATCGACGCTCTGGCGCGTAGCTATATCCAGACTGCGCCGGATCGCGTGCTGTGGGGCAGTGATTGGCCGCATGCCACTGCCTCCGCAGGACTGCATCCGATGCCGGATGACGCACAGCAGATAGATCGCGTGGCCCATTGGGCGCAGGACAACGAGGTATTCGAACAAATCCTCGTGCGCAATCCAGAACAGCTTTATGGCTTCACGAGCCACACCCCCCTCCCATCACTTGCCAATCTACAGGAGACATCGTGAACATGGACCTTACACCTATTCAGTTCAGCCGCCGCCGATTCCTCGCCGGTGCCACCTTGCTCGCCGCAGGCGCTGCGCAGACCAGCCGCGCGGCGGCATGGCCTGATGGCAAAGCGATCAACTGGGTCGTGCCGTACCCCGCGGGCGGCAGCACCGATGTATTGGGACGCGCCATTGCCCAACAACTGAACACGCTGCTCAAGACCACCGTTATCGTCGACAACCGCCCCGGCGCCACCGGCACGATCGGTGCCGCCCGCGTGGCCCGCGCCGAGCCCGACGGCTTGACCGTATTGGGCACGTCGATCGGCCCGCAAGCCGTTGCCCCTCACATGATGGGCAAGCTGACTTACGACCCGGTCGAGGATTTTGCTGCCGTTATCACCGTCGGCACCATTCCGCACGTGCTGGTGGTCGGCAAGCATCAACCCTATACCTCGGTACGAGCTCTGATCGACGCCGCCCGCGCCAAACCTGACAGCATTGCCTACGCCTCGGGTGGCACCGGGACCGTGCTGCACGTCCAAGGCGAATTGCTGCAGCAGAAAACAGGCACCCGCTTTATTCATGTGCCCTACAAAGGCGACACGCCAGCACTACAGGACACCTTGGGCGAACAAGTTCAATTCATGTTCGCTCCTATCGCGGCTGCCCTGCCCCATATACAAAGCGGCAACCTGCGCGCCCTCGCAGTCACGTCTGCACAGCGGCTGAAAACGCTGACCGATATCCCGACCATGAGCGAATCCGGCTTCGATGATTTTGTCGTCGAGCAATGGCAGGCCGTGTTTGCGCCGGCCGAAACCCCAGCGCCAGTCATCCAGCAACTGAACACGGCCATCGCCAGCGCATTGCAGACGCCCGCGTTAACGGAACTGGCCGACAAACTCGGCATCACGCTGGTGGGCGGCAGCCCCGACGCGCTCGACAAAATGCGTCGCGCCGACTACGTCAAGTGGGGTCAAGTCATCCGCGATGCCAGCATCACCGCCTGACCCCACCGTATTTCATCTCGCTATTTCTTCTGATCGAACCCACAGGACACCATCATGAGCAACCCCGACATCATCAAAGATTTTCCCCGCGTTGGCGCCGACATCGTCCGCCGCGCCGCTGAACTGCAACCCGCCATTCTGGCCGACGTCGCCGGCCGCCGTGGCGCCTTGCATGGCCGTATCCGTCCACTGCATTCGAGCATGAAATTTGCGGGAACCGCGTTCACGGTGGAAGTCCGCCCAGGCGACAACCTGATGATCCACGCCGCCATGTCTCTGGCCAAACCGGGTGACGTGCTGGTCATCGATGGCAAAGGCGACCTGAGCTCGGCCCTGATGGGCACCATCATGATGACCGCTTGCAAACAGCTCGGCCTGGCGGGTGTGGTGATAGACGGCGCGGCGCGCGACAGCCTGGAAATCATTGAAATGGACTACCCGGTCTTTGCCGCCGGCACCAATCCCAACGGTCCCACCAAGAACGTCGGCGGCCGCATCGGCCATCCCGTCAGCGTCGGCGGCGTGACGGTGCATCCTGGCGATTTCATTATTGGCGACAACGATGGCGTGGTCGTCGTCGAACGCGACAAGATCGAAGGCCTCTTGCCTGCCGCTGAAAAGAAAGTGCAAGACGAGGCGGCCCGCGTCGCCGCCATTAAAACGGGCGACACCGCCGCGAAATGGCTGAGCTCGGCACTGCGCAATGCCGGCGTGCTGAAAGAAGGGGAAACGCTGTGAATGCTGCTACGCTCGATTCCCCGCAGGACGGTCTCGCTTCGGCCCCACCCTCCCAACCTGCAATCCTGATCACTGGCGCAGACCTGGCGGACGAAGCATTAGCATTGCTGACTGGCTACCGCGTCGTCTACGCTGGCAAGACCCCCAGCGAACAAGACATTGTGAACCTGTGCCGTGATCACAACCCTGTCGCCATCATCGTGCGATATGGAAAAGTCGGTGCGCCCGCGATGGACGCGGCTCCCGCGCTGCGCGTGATCTCCAAACATGGCAGTGGCACCGACACGATCGACAAAGCCGCTGCTCAAGCGCGCGACATCGAGGTCGTTGCCGCCGTTGGGGCCAATGCCACTGCCGTCGCCGAACAAGCATTGGCCCTGCTGCTGGCCTGCGCCAAATCCGTCGTCGAACTCAATGCCCGCATGCACGCGGGTCATTGGGACAAGGCGACACATAAAAGCCTGGAGCTCGGCGGTAAAACATTGGGCCTGGTCGGTTTGGGCGCCATCGGCTTGCGTACTGCCAAGATGGCTGCCGCACTGGACATGCGTGTCATCGGTTTTGACCCCTATGCCAAAGCGCTGCCCGATTACATTCAATCCGTCGACCTGGATACCCTGTGGCGCGAATCCGATGTGATCTCGCTGCACTGCCCGCTCACCGCCGACAATCGCGGACTGATCAATGCGCAAACGCTAGCCCAATGCAAACGCGGTGTGATCATCGTCAATACGGCACGCGGCGGCCTGATCGATGAGGCGGCCTTGCTGGACGCCGTGCGTAGCGGCCATGTACAAATGGCGGCGTTGGATAGCTTTGCCGTGGAACCCATGGTGGCCGATCATCCCTTTCAGGGCGAGAAGAACATCCTTCTGAGTCCCCACATCGGCGGTGTCACCAGTGCGGCATACGTCAACATGGGCGTGGCAGCGGCGAAAAATCTGCTGGCCGTGTTGGCACAGACAAGCGTATCGACACAATAGACGAAGACACAACGATGTCTGAAAAACGTTGAAAAATCCCGCCAGCCTGCTATCGCGGCGACTGCGTTGAACCATCACACAGTCACCGCGAGGCGGCGGCAATCGACAGGAGACAAACCATGAAACACCCGACGCTCGCGTACGGCACCGCACTTGCGCTCGCCTTCAGTACCGCCTATGGCGCGTATCCAGACCATCCCGTTCGGCTCGTTGTCGGATTCTCGGCCGGAGGCCCCACCGACGTGGTAGCCCGTGCCTTTGCCGACCAAGCCACGCGTACGCTGGGCCAGACCTTCATCGTCGAAAACAAACCAGGCGCCAACACCACATTGGCCGCCAAAGCCGTCGCCAGCGCCAAACCCGATGGCTATACCCTGCTGTTGGGCGCCACGAATCACACCATGATCCCCGCGCTGTACAGCGAAAAAATCGGTTTCGACGCGCTGAAATCCTTTGCGCCTGTCTGCACGTTGGCCATCAGCCCCACCATATTGGTAGTCGGGCCGTCCATGCCCGTCAAGACGTTAGGAGAATTCCTGCAGCAGCTCAAAGCCGAACCCGGCATGCGCACCTATGCCACGCCGGGTACAGGCAGCTCCGGACATTTCGCCAGCGCGCAGTTCCTGAAGCTGACCGGCACCTCGATGAACCACATCCCATACAAGGGTGCGGCACAGGCAGTCACCGACCTGCTGGGCGGGCAAGTCGATAGCTCGTTCGCCACACTGGGATCGGTATTGCCGCAATTGCAGGCCGGAAAACTGCATGCCATCGCGGTCGCCTCGCCAACCCGCTCGTCATTCTTGCCAGACGTGCCTACGTTCGCGGAGGCAGGTGTCAAGAACTACAGCGCCGATGCGTGGTATGGATTGCTCGCCCCAGCGGGTACGCCCGCAGAGGTCTTGGCGACGCTCGAAAAAGTCGCCACTGAATTTTCCAAATCCTCTGATTCTGCAGGAAAATTGCAATCGCTAGGCATGCAGGCGCACAATACTTGTGAGGAAAAGTTCGGCACGCAGCTGAGTCAAGAGGTCGATAACTACACCGACATGGCGCGCGAACTGGGATTGAAATCCGAGTAATACGGCCGCGTTCCCCTTCCCTGAAAAACCAGATCTTCCCGGAGCCCACGATGTTTCTGCTTTCCCCGCCTGACGTAATCAGCTTCGATGTATTCAGCACCATGCCGCCAGCGCTGCGAAAGCCCGAACGCAGCGCGTGGGCGGACGCCAATCGTGGGGGTGCCGTGTCGGATTCATTTTTAGAAGGCCCGGTGTTCGACGATGCGGGCAATCTATACATTACCGACATTCCATGGGGTCGGGTTTTTCGTATTGATCCGGCGGGACAATGGACCTTGATCGCCGAGTACGACGGTGAACCCAATGGCATGAAGTGGTTGAACGCCACGACGCTGCTGATCACGGACTACAAAAATGGCCTGATGCAGCTGGATATCAATACCGGCAACGTCAGCCCGTTTCTGGAGCGGCGCAATAGCGAGCGGTTTCGCGGCGTCAACGATCTGATTTTCGACAGCGCGGGCAATCTGTATTTCACCGACCAAGGCCAAAGCGGTTTACACGATCCCAACGGACGGCTGTATCGCTTGCGGCCGAATGGCCAGCTGGATCTGATGTTGGCTAACGTGCCCAGTCCGAATGGAGTAGCGCTTTCGCCGGATGAAAAAGTCCTTTACCTGGCGGTGACACGCGGCAATTGCGTCTGGCGGGTACCGCTTTTGCCCGATGGCAGCGTGTCCAAAGTCAGCCAGTTCTTTACGTCGTACGGTCCCAGCGGCCCGGACGGATTGGCGGTCGATCAGTCGGGCAACCTGGTCGTGGCGAACCCTGGGCTGGGTTATGTCTGGCTGTTGAACGATCGGGCCGAGCCCATCAAAGTCTGGCGCAGCGATAACGGCACGTCGACCACGAATATCGCGTTTGGCGGACCTGATCGCCAGACCTTGTATTGCACGGAATCCACGACTGGGACGATCCTGCGTGCGCGAGCCCTTCAGGCAGGATTGACACTAGCACGGCCGCAATAGACAAATTCGCGGCCGGCCTCGTGGGCGTTACAGCATCTGGCCTAAAAACGCCCGAGCCCGCTCTTGCTTGGGCGCGCGGAAAAATTCCTCGGCCGGGGCTTCTTCGACGATGCGACCGTTGTCCATGAAGATCACGCGATGTGCGGCCTCGCGCGCAAAGCCCATTTCATGCGTCACGACCAGCATGGTCATGTGCTCGTCGGCCAATTGCTTCATCGTGCGCAAGACTTCACCGGTGAGTTCGGGATCCAGTGCAGAGGTCGGTTCGTCGAACAGCATGATGTCCGGCTCCATCGCCAAAGCCCGTGCAATCGCCACCCGCTGTTTCTGCCCGCCGGACAGGCGGGCCGGATAGTTATCGCGCTTGTTCAAGAGCCCCACTTTGCGCAACAGGTCTTCGGCCTTGGCAATGGCCTGGTCCCGAGGGACACGCTGTACGGTGATCGGGGCTTCGATGATATTTTCCAGCACCGTCTTATGGGGGAACAGATTGAACGATTGAAACACCATCCCCATTTTGCGGCAGATGCGGCGAACCTCCGCGTCGCGCACATAGTGACTCGCGCCGTCGGCAGAGGCAGCGGCAAGCGTCTCACCTTCGATTTCGATGCTGCCCTGATCGATGGTCTCCAGGTGAATCAGGCAACGCAAGAAGGTGCTCTTGCCCGAGCCCGACGGGCCGATCACGGCGACCACCTCGCCCTTGCGCAATGTCAGCGATACCTGATCCAGCACGCGCACACCACTAAATGATTTGCCCACTTGATGGGCGGCAATCATGACGGGGCGCGGATCAGCGCTGCCGTTGAACGTCATATCAGTGGCCAAAGTTTCACTCGCGGTTGCTGCATTATTGATCGTACTTGGCATAGCGTTTTTCCATGTACTGGAACAACCAGGTCAACAACAGCGTCATGATCAAATAAAACGCGGCCGCCACCAGAAACGGCGTCGTCGTGAAATCGCGCTGCACGATACCGCGCGCCGTGCGCAGAATGTCGTTAAGCGCCAGCACATAAATCAGCGAGGTGTCCTTGACCAGCGTGATGGTCTCGTTGCTCATGGGCGGCAACACGCGCTGCACCATCTGCGGCAGCACGATGCGGCGCAGCGTCTGCAAATACGTCATGCCCAGGACTTTGCTGCCCTCGTACTGGCCACGATCCACGGACTGGATACCGGCACGGAAGATCTCGGCAAAATACGCGGCGTAGTTCAGTGCAAAAGCGACGATCGCCGCCGGAAAATCAGGCAGCCGCACGCCGATGACCGGCACGAAAGGTAATGCAAAATAGATGAACAACATCTGCAGCATCAGCGGCGTACCCCGCATCAGCCAGATATAGGCGTTCACCAACTGGCTCAATACCCGCCAGTGCGAGATGCGCGCCAGCGCCAGCAGCAGCCCCAAGGGCACTGCCAGCGCGAACGTCACGAAAAACAAGGTCAGGGTCGTTTTTGCGCCCTGCGCCATCGGCCCCAGCAGGGAAATGATGTAATCCATGCGGTGCTCTCGTCAGCCTGCCACTTGCGGCGGGCTTATTTGATGATGTCGGCGCCGAACCATTGCTGGGCAATGCGGGCAGCGGAGCCGTCTTTTTTCATGGCGGTCAGGGTTTCATCGAGCTTGGCGAGCAGCTCGGTGTCTTCCTTGCGCAGGCCGACGCCGTAGTCTTCGGTACCGAAGTTTTCCTCGAGGACGCGATACTGCCCTTCGCGCTTGCTGGCCAGATAACGGCCTACGACCTCGTCCACCACCACGGCATCCAGACGGCCTGCCGACAGGTCCATCAACGCGGTGACGTTATCGCCGAACAGCTTCACTTGTTTCAGGCTGGAGGCCACGGGGACGTCTTTCTTGATGGCGTCCACGGCGCTGCTGCCGTCTTGTGCACCGACGACGTGGCCGGCCAGATCGGCCTTGGTCTGGATGGGCGAGGCTTGCGCGACCAGGATGATCTGGTGGTTAGCCATGTACGGGGCGGTGAAAGCGATGTTCTTTTTGCGCTCTTCGGTGATGGTCAGGCCATTCCACAACGCATCGACCCGTTTGCCGTTGAGTTCGGCTTCCTTGGCGCTCCAGTCGATGGGCTTGAACTCGACCTCGATGCCCATGCGCTTGGCTGCCTCGCGAGCCATATCGATGTCAAAACCCACCAATTCGTTCTTGTCGTCACGGAAACCCATGGGCGGGAAATTGTCGTCCAGGCCGACGATGACCTTTTTCGCAGCAGCCGGGGCGGCCGCTTGGGGTGCCGGTTCGTCTTTTTGGCCGCAGGCCGCGAGCAACGACGTAGCGCAGACCAGGAGAGCAGCGGTCAGTTTTTTCATGGTGGAGTCAGGCGCCTAAAAAGCGCTAAGCAATAAAATTGGACAGGGCCAAGCAAAGGCCGAATCGATGATTATAGCCAGTCTGACTCACGCCTGAAGCCACCCTGCCCCGTCCCCTGCCCAGCGAGGTTCGTGCCTATGGCAGGTACGTTCAGGGCCACCGACCCACGCGGCAGGTGGCCCCGCTCCGGATCAGGTGCGCCCGGGACGCGGGATGTGGCTCATCAACGTCTGCGTAACTCCACCATCCTGACCATCTTGATGGTTGCTGCGGCGAGCTTGTCGATGATTTCACGCGGCGTTCCCTTGGGCGCATGCAGGTTGCTTACTGAGGCTAACGCCACAGTTCGAGAGCCAATGCAACACTGGCCCTCAGAGCAGGCTATGACATCGGGCGCGTCATGAGCAATCCAAATTTTGAGACGCCAACGATACGGTTGATCGTCATCGATAATTACTCCAGAAATTTGCAGAACTGTTCTACGTTCTTTGCATAGATGCAACGCGATTGATATCCCGTTCCAATGCAGACAGGCGCTCCATGATTCGCCGAAAATCCAGGCTCTCGCCATAGAACATCTGCGCATCCAGCATAGTCTGGTAGTCTCGTTCCAGCGCCCTCATCAACACGCCATCGGGAATCAGTCGCAAACCGCCAGCCTGACACAGGCCATAGTGGCTGAATCCACTGCGATAGAAGGTTTCCTTGATATTCAGCACGTCGGCTAGCAATTTAGTATCAGCCAAAGCCTTCTGACCCACCTCATGGTCGGCCAAACGCGCCAGGTCGTACCAATGTCGCGACAAGCGCTCGATAGCTTGATAGACCTTGGACAGAGACGTTCCGCCCTTGAACGCCATGGGCTTGCGATTCGGCAGCGCGAACAATATCCTCAGCACTTGGCACAGCCAGATGTCCTTCTCCAGAATCTCGGCGCGTCGACCCAGCAACGGTGCTACACCATGCAGCAGTTCAGCCTGCTCGACCGACGATAAATCGAAGTAGTGAGCAACAGACTCAGACACGAGCAGGCTCGCCGCGCTCGTAGCTGATGAGGGCTTGCACCATCCAGCCGGGCATCAAGGCCTTGGCCTGGCTCAAGGCTTCGAACTCGTCAGCGGGCAGCTTATTTGCGATCTGCCTGAAGGTGTTTGGTGTGACTTGGTCTCGTCCCAGATACCAAAGGGCCGACAGCGCCTGTCCTGCTGGCCGGCCAGCCAATGCGAGCTTGCGCGGAGCCACATGTTGCAGCCTGACAATCAGCTTGCCCAGCCGAATCTGGTGCGAAGAGCCCGTGGTGTGAAAAACGGCCTGTGCTGGCATCTGTGTAGACAGCCCCAAGCGCCGTGCGGCTTCTGCCCCGTGTATCTGGATCGTTGCCCCTTCGGCCTGAGCAACCGTTCGCGCCACCTGCTCTGGAGCGGGCATGGATTTGATACCGAACTGTCCAGTCTTGGGTACGACGTACAAACCATGGCCTATGCGTTCGATACTACCCGTCTTCGTCAGCCGCATCAGCGTCTGATCAATGGCGGCGCGCGACCCTAGGCCCGCAAACAAGGCGGGCGTAAAGGGCTCCCCCCTGAGATGCGAGGCGATGCGTTCACGGATGGCTCGAGAAGTACTCATGATTGCTAGTCAGAATTTTTGTTAGATATTTTAGTGAAAAATCTAACAAAATACGAATTAGTATCCGTGACGACTGCCCGATGGCAGCACAGCCCCGCGGACGATGCTGAGGCATCGGTCGACTGCGCCGTCAGAACGGGCGTTATCGCCCGCTCTGGTGCTAGATGGAATCGGATACGGTAGGCACGTTGAGGTTGCATGCCCGAGATACTATTCGGTCCAAATCAAATTACTGGCTAAATACACAGCAATCAATGCAAATCGGACCGATCCTGCCAGCATCCATAGGCCACTTCCCACTCGCTATGAATGGCCGAAGCGTGCCGGAGCGCTATCGAATAAAGCCGTACGAGCGGCAGCCAACAATCTCAACCATCAACCGCCGCCAGTATCCTGCCGAACAGGCCATCCGCGTACGCCGAATTCAGCCAGCGCACAATCACGACCATGCGGCGCTCCGGTTCTACCCAGGTGAACGAGCTGCCTGCTCCGACGCCAAAGAAGCTCGATGCCGGCACGCTGGGGAACATCTTTTGCCCATCGTTCAACCAGATCAGATAGCCGTAATACGGCGCCAATTCGCTGGGTGTGCGCATGGCGCGCAGCCATTCCTGCGAAATCACCTGCTTTCCATCCCAGGCGCGGCCGTCATTCAAGAGCATCTGACCGATCAAGGCCTGATCCTCGCTGCTGATCGACATCCCGCCGCCCCAATGCGATCCACCGGGCACCGACGGCATCAACACGCCATCGATGTTCACCCAGGCATTGTCATAGCACACCCAATTCCAGGTCTCGCTCGCTCCGATGGGACGCATCACCGCCTCGCGGAATACTTCCGGCAGCGGCTTGCGGAACAGATGCAGCAATGCGTACGACAATTGATTGATACGGACGTCGTTATATTCCCAATACGTGCCCGGCGTTTGCAACGGACGCGGGTCGCCTTTCTTGCCATTGGGCGGCGCACCAAACGTCACGGCGCGATAACGATCTGCCTGATCCGACACACCAAAACGTTCGCCTTCCCATTCGCTGGTCTGCTGCAGCAAATGACGCCAGGTGATCAGCGCGTTATTGCCCTCGTCGAATCCGATCCCCGGCACCCGGGCGCGCACCGGCTCGTCGACATCCGGCAACAGCCCGCGGTCGTGCGCCACACCCGCCACCAGCGCCAGATACATCTTGGCCACGCTGAACGTCAGGTCGGCACGGTGCGGCTCGCCCCAGGATGCCACGGTCTTGCCATCGACCACGACCAGCCCTGTCACGGGGCCACGATCATGCACCGGCCCGAGCAAGCGGTTCCAAGGCGGAGGATCCTGCTGATGCACGCCAAAGACACCATCGACCGAGCGGTCCCAAGTGGTTTCGTGGTCTTGCGCAAACTGAATCGCCTGCTGCATCAATGCGTCTTGCATGGAGCCCCCCAATTGTCGTTAACGAATAGCCAGTGACCGCGCTGCCTGATCGCTTTTGAGCGAAGCGCATACGGGCCCAAGCCCGCCAAAATGGTATACCACCAGCAAATTACCTGTTTCAAATCATACGCAACGCCTCCGCACGCCGCAACGGCCATCCGGATGCACCCTATCATCGATTACCCGTACGCCCTTGTTTTACCGTGATATTGCAGGGTAATCCCCCATAATGAGGCGTGGATTACGTGCTTTATAGTGAATGAAGGATCAAATCCATTTGGTATACAAGTGAGCAGCGACCCCCCTACGCTTTCGGATAGCGCAGTGTCCCATGCCCCGTCCGCCAGGCGTCCGCCACGGGCCCCGGGCAATGGTGGCACGCTGCCCGCCAGCGTCGCGGAACGCTTGCGCGAACGCATCATCGAGGGGGAATTTCCCCCAGGATCCCGCTTGAACGAACGCACGTTGGGCGAGTTGCTCGGCGTATCACGCACACCGTTACGAGAGGCGCTGCGGCTTCTGGCCTTTGACGGATTGGTACGCATCGAGCCTAATCGGGGCGCACAAGTCGTCGAGCTGTCGGAAACCGATGTGCGCGAGACGTTTGAGGTCATCAGCGGGATCGAGACCCTCGCCTGTCACTATGCTTGTGAACGCGCAACCGACCAGGAGATCGCCGAAATCCGCGCGCTGACTTTTGAAATGATGGCCAGCCATGCTCGCCGCGATTTGCCCACGTACTACCGCTGCAATCGCGAAATCCATGCGCGCATTCACCAGGCTGCGCACAACACGCTGCTGACGCGCTTGTACGAGACCCAAAACATCCGCATCCAGAACCTGCGGTTCGTGTGTAACGAAAACCACGAGAACTGGGACCGTTCCATGCGCCAGCATATCGACCTCGCCGAGGCGCTGGCCGCCCGCGATACCCCACGGCTGACCGAGATCATGCGCATGCACTTGCGGTGCAAATACGAGGCCGCGCTGAAGTATCTGGCACAACGTACGCCCAGCCAGGGGCCACCGAATCACCCGCAGTATTCCGCTTAACCGATTACGCTCGACAGGAGCCCATCATGGAACATCGCGTTAGATTGGCTGCACCGCTGCATTTGGATCGCCCTGAACACCGCCATCAGGCGCTGCCGCGCCTCAAGGCGCTGGCCGCGGCGCTGCTCTTTGCCGGCACCGCGCTGAGCATGTCGCCTGCGCTGGCCAACAAGCAGAACGACACGCTGCGCATGGCCTATGACCAAGCCCCGGAAAGCGTTGATCCCTATTACAACAACGTCCGTATCGGCGTCATCATCGCGGCCAACGTCTGGGACACCCTGCTCTACCGCGATCCGCTGACCAACGAATACAAGGGGCAACTGGCGAAAAGCTGGAAACAGATCGACGACAAAACACTGGAATTCGAACTGCGCGAGGGAATCAAGTTTCACAACGGCGAGGAATTCGACGCCGATTCAGTCGTCTACACGCTCAATTTCGTCGCGGATCCGAAAAACAAGGCGACGACGCAGCAAAACGTGCGCTGGATCGACAAAGTAGAAAAGATCGATAAATACAAGGTGCGCCTCACGACCAAAGAACCGTTCCCCGGCGCCAAAGAATATCTGTCGACCACCGTCGCCATCCACCCCGCGAAATACTATGCTGAAGTCGGCCCGCAAGGGATGAACGCCAAGCCCGTGGGCACCGGCCCGTACAAGGTCGTCGAATACATACCAGGCAAATCCATCACGCTGGAGGCCAACAAGGACTATTTCAAAGACTCACCCAAGGCCCAGCCCAAGATTGGCAAGGTCGTCATCCGATTCATACCGGATCGCCAGACGCAGATGGCAGAGGTGATTTCCGGCGGCGAAGATTTCATCATGCACGTGCCCAAGGACCAGGCCGAACAACTGAAATCCATGCCGCAACTGCAAGTGAAAAGCGGCAACACCATGCGGATCGCATTCATGCAAATGAACATCCGCGACGAAACGCCCGCCCCGCAACTCAAAGACGAGCGCGTGCGCAAAGCCATCTTGCACGCCATTGATCGCGAAGCCATCATCAAGAACATCGTCGGCGAGGGCTCGGAGCTGCTCAACACCATCTGCACGCCCTCGCAAGTCGGCTGCACCGACGAAGGCGCACCCGTCTACAAATATGACCCGGCACTGGCCAAAAAACTGCTGGCCGAGGCCGGGTATCCCAATGGCTTTGACATTGATATCGTCGCCTATCGCGAACGCAATCAGACCGAAGCCATCATCAACTATCTGCAAGCTGTCGGTATCCGCGCCAAACTGAATTTCCTGCAATACGCCGCGATGCGCGACATGATCCGCGCAGGCAAAGCCTCGCTGACGCATCAGACCTGGGGCTCGAACCTGGTCAACGACGTGTCGGCCTCGACGCCGGTGTACTTTGCGTTCGGCAATGACGACGTGACGCGTGACCCCAAGGTTCGCGAATTACTGGACAAAGGCGATGTGACGATCGACAGCGCTGCCCGTAATGCGGCCTATAAAGAAGCCCTCACCATGATTGCGGAACACGCCTACGCCGTGCCGCTCTGGTCGCTGCCGGTGTACTACGTCGCCAGCCAGGACGTGGAGTTCAAAGCCTATCCTGACGAGCTGGTCCGTTTCTGGGACATGAGCTGGAAATAACCCTGACAACCGCCACGGGGACGTGGCGGTGCGCGGAGCCTTTCAATGCTTGCATTCATCATCCGGCGGCTGGGTCTGGCGGTGATGGTCGCCCTGACCGTCTCCGTCCTGGCATTCATGCTGCTGCATCTGTCGGGAGACCCCGCCGTCGCGCTCGCAGGCGAAGGTGCGCGCCAGGCGGACATCGACATGGTACGTAAAGCCTACGGGCTGGATCGTCCCGTCGTCGTGCAGTACGCCGATTGGCTATGGCACATTCTGCAGGGCCAGTTCGGCACCTCGGTGTATTTCAAGACGGCTGCCGGACCGCTGATCCTGTCCAAGCTGCAAACAACCCTGATGCTGGGCCTGAGCGCGTTGGCGGTGGCCTTGCTGATTTCCATTCCGCTGGGCGTGATTGCAGCGCTCTACAAGGGTGGCATTGCCGATCGCATCTGCCTGGCCGTGGCGGTGCTGGGCCAGGCGTTGCCGAATTTCTTTTTCGCGCTGCTGCTCATCATGCTGTTTTCGATATCGCTGCGCATACTGCCGGTATCGGGCAGCGGAACCTGGCAGCACTTCGTGATGCCCGCCATCGCGCTGGGCTATTACGTCGCACCCGCGTTCATGCGGCTGATACGTGCGGGCATGATCGAAGTCCTGGCTGCCGACTACATCCGCACCGCCCGGGCCAAGGGCTTGCCCGCCGGCAAGGTCATTTTTAAACACGCCTTGCGTAACGCCATCGTGCCCGTGGTGGCGCTGGCGGCCGTGCAGCTCGGCTACCTGCTAGGTGGTTCGGTAGTGATCGAAACGGTTTTCGCTCTGGATGGCCTGGGCTATCTGGCCTATCAAAGCATCACGTTCAAGGACTATCCCGTCATGCAATTGATCGTGCTGTTGCTATCCGTACTGTATGTGCTGCTGACATTGGCAGCGGATATTGCCAACGCGTGGCTGGACCCGCGCATCCGGGTGTCGTAGACCATGACTGTACCGACCTCTCCGATTACGGCCAACGCGCCCGTACCGAACGTGACTGCACCTGCGGGCAGTCTGACCTGGCGGCGTTTGCGGCAGAACAAGGCGCTGTTGGTAGGCGGCGGCATCTTGCTGTTGATCGTCTTGATCGCGATCTTCGCGCCCTGGATAGCGCCGCATGACCCCTATTTTCAGGACCTGGCCTATCGCACCGCGCCACCTGTCTGGTATGAGAAAGGCACTTGGCTGCATCCGCTGGGCACAGACCAATTGGGCCGAGATTATTTGTCGCGCCTTTTTTACGGAGCGAGGATTTCGTTATTGATCGGAATCAGCGTTGCGCTTATCTCCGGGTTGATCGGCACTGCGTTAGGCATGGCCGCGGGATATTTTGGCGGCCGCGTGGATATGTTTGTGTCGTTTCTCGTGACGACGCGCCTGTCGATGCCTGTCATTCTGGTAGCCCTGGCCACCGTCGCCATCGTGGGCGGCTCGCTCTGGGTCGTGATTCTGGTGCTGGGTTTTTTGAAATGGGATCGCTTTGCCGTCGTGATGCGCAGCGCCACACAACAGGTACGCTCGCTCGAATACGTCGCTGCTGCCCAATCTGCTGGCGCCTCGACCTGGCGCATCGTTCGTGGCGAGGTGCTGCCGAACGTGGTGCCGCATCTGATCGTGATCGCCACGCTGGAGGCCGCCAGCGCCATTCTGCTGGAGGCGGCCCTGTCATTCCTGGGACTGGGCGTGCAACCGCCGCTGCCCTCATGGGGCCTGATGATTTCCGAGGCCAAGGCCTATATGTTCTTTTCGTTCTGGCTGATCGCCATACCCGGCAGTGCGCTGGCGCTGCTGATTTTCGCCATCAACCTGGCAGGCGACGGCCTGCACCAGTGGCTCACGCCAGAGGACAAGGCCTGACGCAATGACCGACTCCGATATCGTATTAGACGTACAGAACCTGCGCGTGGACATCGATACGCCACGCGGCCAGCTGCATGCAGTGCGCGACATTTCATTCCAGGTGCGGCGTGGCGAGACGTTGTGCCTGGTGGGCGAATCAGGCTGCGGTAAATCCATGACCTCGCTGGCCGTCATGGGCCTGTTGCCCAGGGCCGCGAAACGCAGCACGTCGCGCCTGGCGGTCCTGGGAGAAGACCTGTCTCGCGCCAGCCGCCGGCGCGTCAATGCCTTGCGCGGCAACAAGATGGCCATGATTTTCCAGGAGCCCATGACCGCCTTGAATCCGGCCTATACCATCGGCGACCAACTCACCGAACACTATCGCCACCATCGGCACGCCAGCGCGGACCAGGCGCGAGACCGTGCTGTCGAGTTGTTGGAAAAGGTCGGCATCGCCTCGGCCGCGCAACGGTTGGGACAGTATCCGCACCAGTTGTCTGGGGGCTTGCGTCAGCGCGTCATGATCGCCATGGCATTGATGTGCGGGCCTGAACTCTTGATCGCCGACGAGCCCAGCACGGCGCTGGACGTGACCATCCAGGCGCAGATCCTGCGTCTACTCGCCGATTTGCAGGCGGAACTGGGCATCGCCATGGTGCTCATCACGCATGATCTCGGTGTGGTGGCCCGCATCGCGCGCCAGGTGGCCGTGATGTACGCGGGCCAGATCGTCGAGCAAGGCCCCGTATCCGAGCTGTTTCAGGCACCGCGCCATCCGTATACCGAGGGACTATTGGCCTGTATTCCGGTGCCGGGACGCACCCCGCCCGGCACGCCGTTGGGCACGATTCCCGGCGTCGTGCCGGCCTTGGTCGGTGATCTGCACGGCTGTGCGTTTCATGATCGATGCCGCTATGCGCAGCCCGTTTGCCAGCAGACCGTTCCCGTTCACGAAGCCCCAGGCCGGCAGTGGCGCTGCATTCGCACGGAGGCGCACGCATGAGCCCACTGATCCAAGCGCAAAACGTCAGCCGCAGCTTTACCGTAAAAAGCGGCATGTTCCAACCCCGCCGCACGCTGCATGCGGTCAATGGCGTGGATTTACAGGTAGAGCGCGGCGGCGTGCTGGGCATCGTCGGCGAATCTGGTTGCGGCAAATCCACCCTGGCGCGGCTGATGCTCGGTCTCATTCCGACAACCAGCGGCAGCGTCAGCATCGAAGGGCGGGACATACGCAGCATGTCGCGGCGCGATCTCGCACGGCGCGTTCAACCCGTGTTTCAAGACCCCTATTCGTCGCTGAACCCGCGCCGCAGCATCGCGTCCATCGTGTCGCTGCCACTGGAGGTGCACGGCATCGCCAACCCGCGTCAACACAAAGCCATCGAGATGCTGGAACGCGTAGGCCTGCCCGCCCGGCTGGCTAACAATACGCCCGGGCAGCTTTCTGGCGGCCAACGCCAGCGCGTAGCGATTGCGCGCGCCCTAGTGATGAATCCTGAAATCGTCATCTGTGACGAGCCGACCTCGGCGTTGGACGTGTCGGTACAGGCACAGATCATGAACCTGCTGATGACGCTGCGTCAGGAATTCAACCTGACCTATGTGTTCATCAGCCATAACCTGGCCGTCGTCGAACACATTGCCACGCACGTCGCCGTCATGTATCTGGGCCGCGTGGTCGAATCCGCCCCTGCCGCCGAGCTGTTTCATGAACCGCGCCATCCTTATACGCAAGCCCTGCTCGCCTCGGTGCTCACGCCCGAACCGGGGCTGGGCATACCGGATATGGGGCTCGGACTGTCTTTCCCCGATCCGATCAATCCGCCCGCCGGCTGTCCGTTTCATCCGCGCTGCAAGCATGCGATGCCACAGTGCAAGCAGCAACGGCCCGCGCTGCAAACACAAGGTCAGTCGGTCGTTGCTTGTCACCTTTATCCGTCGTATTCGCGACAAGAAACTGCCGCTGCTTGAGGACTCAATGCGCGGCGCTGCAACCTCTTTCAAGGAAAATCATCGTGAGCCGTGAACAAGCCATCGCCAACGCTGAACAGTGTTTTGATTCAGGCGCCTTTCGTGCCGTTCTGAGCCGTCGTGTGAGCATTCCCACGGAGAGCCAGAACCCTGATCGCGCCGAGGCATTGGCAAGCTATCTCTCCACCGAGATGCAACCCGCCTTTGAGGCAATGGGCTTTCGCTGCGAGACCTTGACTCATGCCAAGGCCCGCGCCCCATTTTTATATGCGGAGCGTATCGAAGACCCTGCCTTGCCCACCGTATTGGGCTACGGCCACGGTGATGTGATCCGCGGGCTCGAGCCCGAATGGCACGACGGCCTTTCGCCCTGGGCATTGACCGAGCGAGACGGGCGCTGGTATGGACGAGGCATCGCCGACAACAAGGGCCAGCACAGCATCAACATGGAGGCGCTGCGTCTCGTACTGGAAACGCGAGGCAAGCTGGGCTTTAACGTCAAATACCTGATAGAGATGGGCGAGGAAACCGGGTCTCCGGGGCTGCGCGAGCTATGCGAGCAGCACAAGGATCGTTTCAACGCCGATCTGCTCATCGCATCGGATGGTCCACGCCTGAGTCCGCAGCGCCCCACCGTATTTCTCGGCGCGCGCGGCAGCCTGAATATCGATCTGAGCATCGAGGCACGCGCAGGCGGCCATCACTCAGGCAACTGGGGTGGATTGATATCGAACCCGGGGATCCAGCTTGCACACGCCATTGCCAGCATTTCATCTCCCACGGGGCAGATTCGTATCCCCGAATGGGTGCCTGCGGAATTGCCGGCCTCCGTACGGCGCGCGCTGGCGGATTGCGAGGTTGACGGCGGATCGGATGGCCCTGTCATCGAGCCTGAATGGGGAGAGCCCGGCCTCTCGCCCGCCGAACGCGTATTCGGCTGGTGCTCGTTCGAAGTCCTGGCATACAAGACCGGCAATCCGGAAACCCCCGTCAACGCGATCCCGCCACGCGCCTGGGCGCGATGCCAATTACGTTTCGTCGTCGGTGTCGATCCCGATAATTTATTGCCTGCTTTACGCCGCCATTTGGATCGCCAGGGCTTTCCGATGGTGAAGATACAAACCACGCGCGAAACCATGTTCAAGGCGACACGCATCGACCCAGAGGATCCCTGGGTCCACTGGGCCGTGTCTTCGCTCGAAAAAACCAGCGGCAAAAAAACCGCCATCCTGCCGAACTTGGGCGGGTCGCTGCCTAACGATATTTTTACCGACGTGCTCGGCTTGAAGACGGTGTGGGTCCCGCATTCGTATCCGGGATGCTCGCAGCATGCACCCAACGAGCATTTGCCGCCGGAGTTGTTACGCGAAGCATTGACGTTGATGACGGGACTGTATTGGGACCTGGGCTCAGGCAATACGCCGAAATGACATTTCCCGGATAGCGCTGCTATCCGGGAAAGCCGGCCGATTAACGCGAGAGCATGAACGCTCTGCTCTCCACGTTTACCGGCCCTCAATCCCAACAACGCTCACATCACGTCGGCTTCTTGCTCTCAGAGACCTCTGGTGCCTGGCCGGCATCGACCACTTTAGACGCCGCAGCATCCCCAGCGACCTCGTCGTCCGCCTCAGTCGTACGCTCCAACTCATTACCCAACACGTCTTCCGACGCCTCGCCCTGCTCCTTGGATAACTGGCGGCGCGTGTGCCCTGCTGCGCGCGCATTGTGCGTATTCACAGCCCGCTCGGTCTGCATGAATACATTGGCCGGCGGGGCGTAGCCATTCTTGTCCTGGCCAAAGTACAGCACGGTGTGCGGGTACGGCAGCTCGATACCGGCGGCATTGAAGTGTTTCTTGACCAGGCGGTTGTAGCCGCGCTGCACCGCCCACTGCATGCCCGGCGTGGTCTTGATCAGCACGCGGATGGTCGCGCCCTTTTCGTTCAGCGCCGTCACACCCGGGATACTGACGTCTTCCAGCACCTCGGGGGCCAGCAGCTCGTCCTGCATCAGTTCATCAAACGCCTGGCGCAGATGCTGTATCGCGTCGTCCACGCTTTCCCGATGCGAAATCGTGTATTCGCCCAAGTGATACGAGAAATCGCGCATATGGTTGGACACCACATCCACGGACGAAAACGGAATCAAATGGTAGCCGCCGTCCAGTGTACGAATGCCCACCGAGCGGATCGTGATCTTTTCCACCGTTCCGAAAATCCCCGCGACCTGAACCACGTCGTTCTGGTTCATGCCGTTTTCAAGCTGGATAAAAATCCCCGTGATGATGTCTTGTACGAGCTTTTGCGAGCCAAAGCCGATCGCCAGACCGACCACCCCTGCACCCGCAATCAACGGACCAATATCGACGCCGATCTGCGAGAGCACCACCATCACCGTCATGGTGATAATCACAATCAGCGTGGCATTGCGAAACAACGACAACAAGGTGCGCTCGCGCGCGGTGGGCAGGCTGCGGCCCTCATGCGTGCTGAGCCGGTGTTCGATGATGCTGGCGATCAGGGTCCAGACGACGGCCGCGACCAGCAACACAATAGCCACATGGACGACAACGCCAATGGCCTTCGCTCCCGCAGCCGACGAAATCCACCTGGACAAGTCAAATACTCTCCAGGCGTCCAACACAAACAAGGCCACCACAATGCGTACCAACACACCAACGCCACGCAACCCCGCAGGCACATAGGCGTTCACGCGCGCTTCCAGCATGGGCAGCTTGCGCCGCACATCTTCGGGCAGACGGATGCGCTGCGCCAGCATGGTAGCCAGCAACATGATCACCAGCGACCCCACCACCAGCGCCACGACAGACTGCACCGTCGCGTGCATCATGAATGGCAAGGCCTCTTGCGTGTCAACCTGGCTGACCACCAGCAACACCGTGAAATACCCGATCGCCAGGAAATGCCAGCTGCGCGCCAAGAGGCGCAGCGCCGTACCAAATGAACGGATCGATGCGCGTTCGGCACGCTGCTTCAGATGGTCGCGCAACAAGGCGCGGTTACGCCAAATGATACGTACCGCATAGATATAGGCCATCACCATGATGACCAGGCCCAGCAGTTCGCCCAATGCGGGCGACAACAGAGACTGCGCCAATGGCTCGACCAGCAGCAGACCGTAGCCCACGACCGCGGCGATATGTCCCAAGCGGACATTCCAATACTGGGCCGTCTCGTCAGCCATCGTGAAAAGGCGCAGTGTGGGATAGCGCGTTGCGAATATCCCGCGGATCACTGCTCGCGTGATGCCGACCGCCACAAAAGCATTCACGAACAATGATTGTGCCGTGGTCACGGATCCGTAAGGCTTCTCTGCATACATTGCCGTGGCATAGCCTGCCATCCCGGCCAGCAACACAATAGCCAGATCGATAAGTAAAGCACCGACAATCGCCCCTGTCCGCCGGGCAAACATTGCCCTGGCTGCCGATCTCAGCGGCCCTGTGGCCGACAAGAACGGATGCGCGGCCCATTTGTCTATCCGGGCGTAGGCAAAGGCCGCAATCGCTCGCAATACGCCAAACACGATCAACGTTGCCGCCGCGACAATGGCAAGCCTCACCAGCGTCGAGATCAACCGCTCACGCCGCTCCGGGGCCATCCCCTGGTTTTGCACCACCGCCGTCAATTCATCTACGGCCGTCTGTGCATTCGTGCCCATCGTCGCCAGGAAATCCTGCGCGCCAGTCGCAATACGCGTCGGCAGCGAAGGCGGCGCCGCAGCTGGATCCGTGCCAGACGCAGGCTGCGACGGCGCTGCCGCCTGCGCCCTCAGCTGTTCGATCAGCTTATCGCGCGTGGCAGGATCATCGAGCAAGTCCGCCAATTTGGCAGGCGTCAACGCCTCAGCCGGCGCCGCTTCGGCGGCGGGCTTGTCGGCAGCGGACGACAAGCCGGGAATTGCAACGGCTGCCTGCGCCCCTTGACTGAGGAACAGCGCACATAACACCGCCATGACGCAGCATATTTGCACTACCCATGGTATGGCCCACCGCGCGCGCGACAGCGCCGGATTGACATTCATACCGAGGGAATGGGCGGTGCGGGTCTGCAAAGCCACGTGACGGCCTCCTTGACGAGACGGTGTGCAGCCACTCAAGCGCAGGCCGCGACAACGCAACGCCCCATTTCAGGGGCGCCGCCATCATGATATAGGCCATCCAGGCGGTCCGACAACCGCCGCGGTCAAGGTCCGTGGGGACCGCGATAGTAAATCGTCGCTGAAATCCGCCGCGCCTTAATCGAACGTGCCGCCCTATTTTCCTTCTGCCTTACAGTTTCGCCACCGACACTTCGGTAGCCTTGACGAACGCCAGCACTTCGGTACCGACCTGCAGATCCAGTTCCTTGACCGAACGTGTCGTGATCACCGACGTGACGATACCCGAGGGGGTATCGACGTCAACCTCGGACAGCACCGGACCGAGAATGATTTCCTTGATACGGCCGCGAAATTGATTACGGGCGTTGATGGATTGAATGCTCATGAGACTGCTCCTGTATAAAAATATCCGGCTCTAGACTGCCAACCGCAAATGGCCAATGGAAATGACTTGAGCCAGCGGACGGGTATCTACCGGGGTGGGATCTTTTTTGTTCAATACTGCGTCGAGCACACGTGCCTCCAGCGCGGCAAATGCAGGACTCGTGCGTAGCCGGGGCCGCGGCAACGCCACACGCTGGTCGAGGATCACATTGCCCTCATCAATCACGATGACCCGGTCAGCCAAGGCGATCGCTTCGTTCACATCGTGCGTCACCAGTACAGCCGTAAAACCATCGCGCAGCCAGAGATCCTCGATCAACTGCTGCATTTCCAGACGCGTCAACGCGTCCAATGCACCGAGTGGCTCGTCCAATAACAACAGGCCCGGCCGATGCAGCAGTGCCCGCGCAAGCGCCACACGTTGCTTTTGGCCTCCGGACAAGGCGGCTGGCCATTCGCCACCCCGTTCGCCCAACCCGACTTGTCTCAGCACAGACGCCGCCTCGCCACGTTGACGGATGGGCGTACCGATGGCGACGTTGTCCAGAATCGATTTCCACGGCAACAGCCGAGGATCTTGGAACATCATCCGCACGCGGTCATCGGCCCCGTCTTGCACCTCGCCGTCAAAGCGAATCGCAGTGCTGCCGCCTCGCTGCCCTGTGGCGGGCGTAGCGGTCTCCAGACCGGCCAGCAACCGCAGCAGCGTGCTTTTGCCGCAACCGCTGCGTCCCACGATGGCGGCGAACTCGCCCGGCGCGAATTCGATATTCAGCCCCTTCAGGACGTGACGCTCGCCGTAATACTTGTTCAGCCCGCGCAGCGTGACATGCACGGGTGGCTGGGCCGCTGGCGGCTCAGTGTCATAAGTCTCGCGCACGAACGGCTGCACCGCGAACTCATTCAATTCCCAGTCATACGGACTCAAGTGCATGCTCGGCTCCGAAAAATACGTGTGATCTCAGGTCGGCCGATAAGCCGGGTTCCAACGCAACAATCGCGTTTCCAGGCCCCGCGCACACCAGTCCGCCACCTTGCCCAACAGCGCATACAGCAAGATACCCAGCAGCACGACGTCAGTCTGCAGGAACTCTCGCGCATTCATCGTCATATAGCCGATCCCCGACTGCGCAGAGATTGTTTCCGTCACGATCAGGATTACCCACACCAGCCCCAAAGCGAAACGCAGTCCTACCAGGATGGACGGTAAAGCCCCCGGCAGTATTACGTCGCGATACAGTGCCCATCCGGACAGCCCATAAGAACGTCCCATCTCGATCAACGCCGGATCCACCGAACGGATGCCATGAAAGGTATTCAGGTACACGGGAAAGAACACGCCCAGTGACAGCAGGGAGAGCTTCGCCGCCTCATCGATACCGAACCACAGAATCACCAGTGGAATCAAGGCCAGCACCGGTATATTGCGGATCATCTGCAGCGTTGTATCCAGCAAGGTCTCGGCTACACGCGAGGCGCCGTTCAACAGTCCCAAGGCCAATCCCAGTCCGCCCCCGAGCAACAACCCCCACAGCGCGCGCAGCGCGCTGATGCGCAGGTGTTCCCACAACTCGCCCGAGACGGCCAATTCCCATCCTGCTTTAGCCACCGACCATGGCGCGGGCAATACCCGTGAGGACAGCCACCCCAATTGTGCAGACCCCTGCCACACAATCAGAATCAACAGTGGCACCAGCCATGGCAGCGCACGGCGACGCCATGCTGACGAGGACAGGAACGACGACGAACTCATGCAGGCACCGTCTGTTTGTTGCCGCGCCCCGGCACAATCTCTGTCGCCATCACTTCGCCAAACGGCCCGCTCAGCAGCCCGCGTGAGGGTTGTGCCACTGCCTTACTTGGCAACAGGGGAAACACCAGCTCCGCAAACCGATACGATTCCTCCAGGTGGGGATAGCCGGACAGGATAAAGGTCTCGATGCCCAGTTCGGCATATTCGCGCATGCGGGCGGCTACCGTTTCCGGACTGCCTACCAATGCGGTTCCCGCACCGCCGCGCACCAGTCCCACGCCTGCCCAGAGATTGGGCGAGATTTCAAGATGCGAGCGGCCGCCTTTTTCGTCGTGCAATTGCCCGCCATGCAGTGCCGCCATGCGGCGCTGCCCTTCGGAATCCATGCGTTGAAACGCGGCCTGCGCGGCAGCTACCGTGTCCTGGTCCAAATGCTGGATCAAGGCATCTGCAGCGGCCCACGCCTCTTCATCCGTTTCACGCACGATCACATGCAGACGAATGCCGAACTTCAGCGTGCGGCCATGCCGGGCAGCGCGACGGCGCATGTCTTCGATCTTGGCAGCCACCGCCTGGGGCGGCTCTCCCCAGGTCAGATAGACATCGAGCTGCTCGGCCGCCAACTCGTGTGCGGCCTCTGACGAGCCGCCGAAATACAGCGGCGGATATGGCTGTTGCACAGGCGGGTAAATGACTTTGCCGCCCTTTGAGACCAAATGATCGCCAGTGTAGTCATACGCCTGACCGTGATGACTGGCCTCAAGAATGCCGCGCCAAATTTTCAGAAAATCCGACGTCACGGCATAACGCTCGTCATGACTGACGAACACACCATCGCCCTCCAGTTCCGAGGGGTCGCCGCCAGTAACCACATTGACCAACAGACGGCCACCCGACATGCGATCAAAAGTTGTCGCCATGCGTGCGGCAAACTGCGGTGAACTGACACCAGGCCGTATCGCCACCAGGAATTTCAGCCGGCGCGTTGCATCGATCAAGCTCGACGCCACCACCCATGCATCTTCGCAAGACCTGCCTGTCGGCAACAAGACCCCGTCATAGCCCAGCGTATCGGCCGCTACGGCGATCTGGCGGAAATAGTCATGACTCGCCGCGCGTGCGCCTTGCGTAGTGCCCAAGTAACGAGAATCGCCATGGGTAGGGATAAACCAGAAAACGTTCATCAGCAAATGGCCTTCATAGATCTATGAGTTAACGTAGCTCGGCTGGCGCGGCCTGCTGCACGTCCAGCTTGCGAGGAATCAGCTTCAGCGCGTAGAACGCGTCGGCGATCTGCTGTTGATGCTGCAAAACCTCGCGCGTCACTGGCGTTACACCGTAGGCCAGGCGTTGCGCCGCGAGCTCTACCACCGGCCGTTCCAGGCCCAATACCGGCTGCAAGAGATCGACTGATTCCTTGGGGTGATCCTTGGCCCACAAATCGCCTTTGCGGATTTCCTCCAGCACGGTTTTAACCACGTCGGGATGCTTATCCAAGTAATCGCGGGACGCGAGAAAGAATTGATAGTTGTTGACTACGCCAGTTCCATCGGCCAATACACGTGCGCCCAACTGTTTCTCCGCTGCGGCCTGGAATGGATCCCAGATGACCCAGGCATCGACCGCACCGCGCTCGAACGCGGCCCGGGCATCGGCCGGCGTCAGGTACGTGACGTTGACGTCCTGGTATGGCACTCCGGCTTTTTCCAATTGCTTGACGAGCAGATAGTGCACATTGGAACCCTTGTTCAAGGCGACTTTCTTGCCTTTGAGATCAGCCACCGATCGGATCGGCGAGTCCTTCTGCACGAGAATGGCCTCGCTCGTCGGAGCCGCCGGCTCGTTGCCGACGTAGATCAACGGTGCTTGCGCCGCCTGCGCAAAAATCGGAGGCGCCTCGCCCACAGTGCCAAAATCAATGGAGCCGACATTCAGGCCCTCGAGCAATTGCGGCCCTGCGGGAAACTCCACCCATTTCACGGCTATGCCCTGTTCACCCAGCTTTTTATCGAGCGAGCCCAGCGCCTTCAGAATGGTCAGGGTGCCATATTTCTGAAAACCAATACGCAAGGTCTTTGCATCCTGCGCCGATGCCGTCGCGCAGGCCAGCATGGCGGCGCTCAATGCCATCACACTCGCGACGGCAAGCCGGGAGAAACGAAACCAACTCAGGAAAGGCAAATGCATCCTGCGCATGGAGATGCTCCTATGTATCAGTCGTTGTGCAGATCGTTATTGCGTGAGGCATTCGGGCGCTGGCTGCATCACAAGCCCCCGCCCTCTCTCAAACACTGAACCTGGCGTTCAATGCCAGATAACCGAGGTCATAACCCTGCGATAACGGCGCCGTCGATACGTGCTTGGCCAAGCGATCGACTGCGGTATCCAGCCGTTCGCGCACGTCATCATCGATCGCGACGTATCCCTGTTGCACCGTCACCTGCCGGTCTGTCGCATAAACGCCAGCCAGAATATGGCGTGCACCCAAGGCCGACAGCACGGGTTTCAAGCTGTATTCCAACGCCAGCAGATGCGCGGTGCTGCCTCCGGTGGCTATCGGCAGCACGATTTTGTCTGCCAGCGCCTTTTCATCCAGCAGATCCAGGATCGCTTTCAGTCCGCCGGCAAACGAGGCCTTATAGACCGGTGTGGAGATCAATAATGCTTGCGCGGCATTGACGCGTTTGCGCAAAGCACTGGCGGCCGATCCGCTGTAGTTGCCCTCGATCAAATCAACGGCAGGCAGATCGCGCAGCCCTAGCTCATCGCTGGCCAAACCGCGCGCTGCCAATCGCTCTGCGGCGTAACGTAACAAGGCCGATGAACGCGAGTTCTGTGAGGGACTGCCGGCCAACGTCAGAATCGTCATGATGGGGACTACCGCTCCGTCTGTATATAACCAGGAATGCGGTCATTCTGGCCTCGTCATGTCAATCTGGAAAATACTTAGTCGATATGTCGTTATGCGTTGTCCATACAGGCTGCCCGCCCCGATCCGGGCCGAGCACAAGGCGCAAAGGTATACTTGAACGTCATTTTTCCCGGCCCGATTGCTCTCACGAATTCCCGCTGTGTCATTGCGTATTCCTCCTCTGAACCCGCTACGGGTTTTCGAAGTCGTTGCCCGGTTGCAAAACCTCACCCTGGCGGCGCAAGAGCTGCACGTCTCGCAATCGGCGGTCAGCCGGCAACTGGCGACGCTGGAGAGTTATCTCGGTGTAGAACTGTTCCGCCGCGAGCATCGAGGCGTGACGCTCACGCGGGCCGGGGCAGCCTACGCCAAGCGTGTCGCACCCGCCTTCGCGGAAATCGCCGCCGCCACGGATGGCCTGCTGCAAAACATGTCGCATCGGGTGCTACGGGTCAGGACGTACACGACATTTACGGCAAAGTGGCTGATCCCGCGGTTAGAGGATTTTCACGCCCGCCATCCCAACATCGAAGTGATCGTGAGCAACGGCGTATCCGAGGTGGACTTCGATCGTGACGCCGCGGACGTGGCGATCCAGTTCGGCCTCGGAGGCTGGCCCAGGGTCAAGGAAGACGTTCTCTTTACCGATGAAATAGAGCCGGTATGCTCGCCCGAGTACTTGGAAAAGAATATGTCCCGGCATGGAAAGCTGGAAGACTTGGTCAAGGGACGCCTTCTGGTCTCCAAATACCGCAAGACCGACTGGACCGACTGGCTGCAAGCCAACGGGCTGTCTGCAGCGGCCGCGAACTCAGAGCGGATGGGGTTCAGCACATCGATCCTGACCTGGCAGGCTGCGCTGGATGGTTTGGGCATCGCGATAGGCCAAAGTGCCTTGTTGCAGACAGAATTCAACAAAGGGCTGCTGGTGCGACCTTTTCGCCGGCCGCTGCAGCGCTCGATGTCGTATTACCTGCTACGCCCGCAGGAACAACGCTTCTCGCGCCGCGTGTCCGTGTTTCGCGATTGGCTGCTCGAGACCGCTGCACGCGAGCGCGAAGCCTTGGCCAACGGCCCGAAAGACCCCCCAAGCCTAGGATAAACGTCCGCTCACCGCCGCTGGCGGCGTGAACCAGCGTATCAACAGTGCGTTGATGTCATCGGCCTGTTCAAACTGCACCCAATGGCCCGAGTCGGCGATGACGTGCCACTCTCTCGATGGATGCCCCTGCGCCAGCATGTGGCCGACGTCGGCGGGTACCGCGGTGACATCGTCCTCACCCCAGGCCATGAGTATCGGTTTGTCGAAATCCGCCAGCACATCCTGCAACGACGATCTGCGCGAAATGGACTTGCTGCGAAAGCGGGTCTTTTCGCAAGAGCGTGCGTGAATCTGCAGCGCCAGGGCGCTCACGGCATGCCGGGACGACAGCATGAACGCTTGCAGGTTTTGCGCATACGCCTCCTCCCGCTCCTTTCCCGTAACGGCCCTCCAGTCTGCCAAGGGGCCCCTGTCTCGACGAGGCCCACCGTGGCCAGCGCTACCCAATAGAGCCAGGCGCTGCAAGCCCGGCAGACGAGGCGCCAACGCGCCCGCGATGGCGCCTCCAAATGAAAACCCCGTCAGGTACAGGGGCGCCGTCCCGACCAATCGGGCCATGCCTTGCTTCAAGGTGTCCAACAGGCGTTCGACCCTATCCGGGTCGTACGGCGGCATCTCAAAATCCTCGGAATCGCCAAAGCCCGGCATGTCCGGGATCAGCACGCGGAAATGCCGCGCCAAGACGTCGATGTTCTTGGCCCAATGCATCCACGAGCCGTGTCCGCCATGAATCAGGACCAAGGCAGGCCCCCTGCCCCATTCCCGCCACACCATTCGACACCCCTGCACATCGAACGCATGACGGATGGCGCTGGCGTCCAGACGATCCAACGCAGCGTCGGCCGCTGCGATATCAGCTGAAGAAAATTCCTGCATTACCGATCTTGTTGACCTCGGTTCATCGTTTGTCTAGGCAACTCGCCCCTTTCGGGATCGAAAAAGGCGCGCACAGTAACGCTGCGCGCCGGGCAACGGCCTCCATCACGCGCGCATAATCAACGCATCCACGGCCATCACGCCTTTGCCTTCGGGCATCACCATCAGCGGATTGACCTCCGCCTCGCGCACAGGCAGATCGGGCGTGACCGCGAGTTTGGACAGGTTCGAAATCGCGACGGCCAACGCGTCCAAATCCCCCTTTTCCTTGCCGCGCAGGCCAGAGACCGTTTTCAACATCTTGACCTCTTCGATCATTTCCTTGGCCGTTTGCACGGAGACCGGGGCCAGACGAATGCTGCGATCGCGCATGACCTCTGCCCAGATACCGCCAGCGGCCAGCATGATGATGGGGCCGGCATCCACGTCCACGCGATAACCGACGAGCACTTCGGTCAGTCCCTTGCGCATCGGCTGCACCAGCACGTCCCGGCAGTCGACGCCGGGAGCCTTCTCGCGCAGATTCTGCTGCAAGGTGGCAAAGGCGCTCGCCAGTTCCTCGGCATTCTTGATGCCCAGCACCACGCCGCCCACTTCGGTTTTATGCGGGATGTGCGCGGAGCAGACCTTGGCTACGACAGGATAATCAAATGGCAAACGGTCGGGCGGGTTGCCCAAAGGATAAGTCGCTGCCGGCGCATGCGGCACATTCAGTTTATCCAGCAACTCATAGGCATCGGCCTCGCTGATCGCCGAGGCGGGCTGCTCGTGATCGAGTTTGACCGTCGCGAACGGTCCTGGCGAACGGCGTGCAAGCACCGAAGCAATGGCATCGGCGCAGGCCTCGGGCGAGCGAAAACACGGAATCCGGGCCGTCGTGAGCTGCGCCAATGCGTTGGGCGCATCGGGCACCAGCATGGCGAGCAAAGGTTTCTCATGGTCCGCGCTATCGATGATAGGCTTGACGGCCAGGTCGGGCTGAAAACGCGCCGACGACCCCACGACGGCGACCACCATGTCAAACTCCGGCGCCTCCAGCATGATGTCCAAGGCCTTTTTCATGACCTCGTATTTGGTCCCGGCCAAGGTGAGATCCACGACTCGCCCCGCGCTGCCGGGCATGCCGGCAGCCTGCAGCTGCGCGACCGTCGCTGCGGACGCAGGCTCTACGATCACGTTGCGCACACCGAGCTGATCGACCACCATGGCGGCGCCGCCGCCGGTTGTCGTCACTACCCCGACGCGCTTGGCCTGCTTGCCCACCAAAGGTAATTTCCGGGCCAAGGGAAACACCTCGAACAGCGTCTCCAGCATTTCCACGCGAACCACGCCCAGGTCCTTCAGGAAGGCATCCGCGATATCGTCTTCGCCGGCCAGAGCGCCGGTATGCGTCGCCGCCATTTCCGCCGCAGCGCTCGACCGGCCGAGCTTGTACGCGACCACGGGCTTGCCGCGTTTTGCCGCCTCGCGAGTAAACGCCTGGATGGCATGGCCATGACGCAAGCTTTCCAGAAACAGCACATACCCCTGGATGGCGGGATCGTCCAACGTCGCCATGCAGATTTCACCGACGCTGAGATCGACCTCGCTGCCTACCGATACCAAGCCCGCAAAGCCCACGCCACGCGCCTTTCCGCGAGACACCAGAGCGCCGATCATGCTGCCGCTATGCGATGCCACAAAGACATTGCCACGCGGCACGTCGGGTTCGGCAAACGCTGCGTTCGCCGTCAGGACCAGGCCGTTACCGGGATTGACGACACCCAGGCTGCTGGGCCCCAGAATGCGCAAGCCGCTCTTTTGGCTGATCTCGCGCAGCGCGGCCTCACGCTCGACACCGTCGGGCCCCGACTCTGAAAATCCAGCCGCCAGGATAGTAACGAGCTTGACGCCCAGGTCCGCGCACTCCTGCACGGCCGGTACTACCGTATCGGTGGGAGACAAAATAAAGACATGCTCGGGCACCTCTGGCAGCGCAGCCAGGCTAGGCCACGCTTTTTCCCCCTGCACCTCGGCACGCTTTGGATTGATCGGATAGATATTGCCTTGAAAGCCGGATCGGCGCAGAAACTGCAGCGGACGCCCGCCCGTCTTTTTGACGTCGTCGGAAGCACCAACGAGTGCAATGCTCTTGGGATACAGCAATGCCTGACAGACGGAGGATGCAGGGGTATTGATCGATGACATAGCCTTTACTTGTCCAGCTTTACGTTTTTGAATTGTTCGTTCCAGTATGCGTCCTCGGCGATCAATTCGGCCTTGAACTCCTCAGGGCTATTGCCAATCAGCATCGCACCTTGCGGCCCCAAGACGTCAGAGAACGCCTTGGTCTTTACCGCTTTTTCGAGGACGGCGGCAAGCTTGTTCACGATGGGTTTGGGTGTCCCGGCAGGCGCCAATAGTGCATTCCAAGAATCAGATTTCATTTCAGGAATACCGAGTTCGGCGAAGGTCGGCACATCAGGCAATTCCGGCAGACGCTTCGGGCCGGCGATTGCCAACGGATGCACAGTGCCAGCCACCAGTGCCGGCATTGCGCCCGTGGCCGTCATGAACGCGACGTCGATGTTCCCCGCGATCAAGTCGTTCATGGCGCCAGCGCCGCCACCGTATGGAATATGGGCCATCTCGATCCCGGTCAATGCCTGCAATTTCAGCATCGCCATGTGCTGCGTGCCACCGGCGCCCGTCGAACCGTAGTTGAGCTTGCCTGGCTCTTGCTTTGCCAGTGCTTCGAACGCTTTGTAGTCCTTGACCGACAGCTTGTTGGTCGCGGCCAGCACACCCGGCGCGGAGGATATCTTTGAAATGGGTTCGAAACTCTCGACGGGATCGAATTTTTGCATCGGGTAGGTGAACTTGTTCATGACCAGGGGTGAGGCCGCGAACAGTAATGTATAACCATCCGGCTTGGCCGAGGCTACCGACTCCGATGCAATATTGCTCGTGGCGCCGGGTCTGTTCTCTACGACAAAAGCGCCCTTGAGTTCATCCTGCAAGGCCTTTGCCACCAAGCGAGCCACCACGTCGGTCGGGCCGCCAGGTTGGAATCCAACCACGATTTTCACCGCTCGATTGGGATAGACATCGTCTTCGGCACGTACGGTGCCAGCCCAGCTCATCATGCCTACAGTCGCCAAGGTGGCGCAAATCAAACTACGCATACTGTCTCCTTCCACTCTTTTGATGTTCAGGCTTTGGGCTTGGGCGGACGCTGGGAGAACGATTTCCCGAACACGCCTTCCGCGATGCGGTTTTTGAGCATCTCGATAGAGCCCCCTGCGATCATCCAGCCGCGAATGCGGCGTACGCAGTACTCGACCAAGGCCTCCTGGCTAAAGCCCATCCCGCCCATGACCTGCAATGCCTCGTTGGCCGCGAACCAGCCCGCTTCGTTGCAGGCCAGTTTGGCCATGGCAGTGCTTTGTGCAGACGGCAACCCGTGCTCGCCCTCCAAGGCCGCGCGATACAAGAGCAATTGCGCCTGTTCCAAACGCATCCACATGTCCGCGAATTTCCATTGCAATCCCTGGAATTCACACAGTTCGCGGCCAAACTGTTTGCGTGTGAGCGCGTGCTCGCGCGCGATATTGAACGCGTGACGGCCTAGCGCCAGAGATCGAGAAGCGTTACCCAAGCGTTCCACGTTGAAACCCGAGATCTGTTTCTTGAACCCGCCAGGCCCCAGGAGCACGTTCCTGGCCGGGATACGCGCGTCCTCAAAGTACAGCTGCGACCACTGTTCACCGTTCATGAACGAGGCCGGTTTACCCACCGTAAAACCCGGCGTGCCACGTTCGACCAGCACCGAGCCAATGCCATCGAGGCCGGGGCCAAAGCGCACATAGACCAGGAACAATTCGGCTTCCGGACTGTGCGTAGAGAAAATCTTGCTGCCGTTGATCAGGTAATCGTCGCCATCCTGACGCGCGGAAGTCTTCAACTCCGTCACGGCCGAGCCCGCGTCCGGCTCGGTCATTCCCAGCGAAATCAGTTTGCGCCCCCCTAACAGGTCGGGAAGAAACCGTTCTTTCTGCTCGGGGGTGGCGTATTCAACAAAGGTCCGGATGGGGCCGAAATTGCCGGCCTGTACGATGTCGGCGCTCTTGGGGCAGACCAGCGCGACCTCCTGGATCGCCAATACCGCATGCATCAGCGAGCCGCCCTGGCCACCATCCTCCTCCGGGAACGCGATGCCCAGCAACCCCTGCTCTGCCAACATCTGAGCGGTTTCCCACGGGTATTCCGGCGAATGCGCGCGCTCCAGCGCGCCTGCGGCCAGGCGATCCTGGGCAAAACGCCGTACCGAGTCGGCAAAAGCCCGATGTTCCTCGTTTAATTCAAAATCCATCTCTTACTCCTGCGGTGGATGTGTCGATGGATGAATCATCGCCGGCCTGGCCCGTCGAGAAAACTTCGTATTGCGCCCATTGCCATGACAAAAAGTCATTGCAAAGGTGGCGTTGATATGATCAAAGCGCATGACAACGCGCAAAATAAACAGTGGTGAAATCGCGCCGCTGGATAGACCATATCGTCTACTGCCGCACACTCAGGAAAGCAATGACTGCACTAGAAATCTTTGCCGCCTTTGGCGCCAGCCTGCGCAACGAGAACCTGACCGAGGATGTTTTGCACCACGCCAAACGCGCGGTCGTGGATTGGTACGCCTCTCTGCTGCCCGGTGCGGTGCTCCCGCCCGCGACCCTGTTGGAACAAGCGTACGCAGAAGACATCGGACGGGGACCGTCCCGCCTCGCGCTAGGCCAGTCCGCCACCTCTCGCGCCGCGGCGCTCATCAACGGCACCGCAGCGCATACCGCCGAAGTCGACGACATTTTCAAAGACGCGATCTACCACCCTGGCGCACCGACCATTGCCGCCGCGCTGGCCGCGGCGCAGGAGATGGGCGCCAGCGGCCGCGATTTTCTCCGTGCCGTGGTCGTGGGTTACGAGGTTTCCACACGCATTGGCGCAGCACTGGGACGGACTCACTACAAGTTCTGGCACAACACGGGAACAGTCGGGACCTTTGGCGCCGCGGCTGCGGCCAGCAGCCTGTATGGCCTGGAATCCCGGCAGTTCACCCACGCGCTGGCCACCGCCGCCACCTTTGCCAGCGGACTGCAACAGGCGTTCCGAATGGACTCCATGTCCAAGCCGCTGCATTCAGGCCGTGCTGCCGAAGGCGGCCTGGCTGCCGCTCAGATGGCGCGTGCCGGGGTCACTGGCTCGCTGGACGTGCTCGACGGGGCCGCAGGCCTGGGGCACGCCATGAGCAACGGCCCGGACTGGCAGCCTTTCCTGGCAACGCTGGGCGAGACCTTCAATATCACGCGCATGACCTTTAAGAATCATGCGTGTTGCGGCCATACGTTCTCGCCCATCGACGCCGCGTTAGTCTTGAAAGACCGGCTTCGGGCCGCGCCGGATGACATTGAGCAGATCGACGTGCACACCTATGCCCCGGCATTGGACGTAGCCGGTAACCCCGCCCCTCAAACCGCGGCCGAGGCGCGTTTCAGCATTCCCTTTGTTGTTGCCTCTGCCGTGCTGTATGGCAGCGTGCGGCTGGCGGCCTTTGACGATGCACGTCTGAAAGACCCTGCCCTGCGCCAGCTGATGTCGCGAATCCGCCTGCATGTGGAGCCCACGCTCGATGGCCTGTTTCCGGGCCAGCGTGCCGCGCGGGTCGATATGCGCCTGACCAACGGTACGCAGGACGCCTATCTGCAGCCTCACCGTAAAGGCGATCCGGAACTGCCGCTGAGCGATGCGGATCTGAGCGGCAAGTTCAATGAATTGGTGGCGCCCGTCCTCGGACAGGAACGTGCCAGCGAGCTATTGCGCAAGCTGTGGTCGCTGGAACAGGCCGCTCGGCTCGACCTCGAGGCAGCGCTGCGCTAAATGACTGTGGGAGGCTCAGCTTTGCAGCTGGCCTCCCACAGTGGCTAACACACTAGATGATGTGATCAGCTCTCTTGGCTGCTGACTTGCGGCGCCGCGCTATTGGCTTTTTTACGAGCCGCGAACATGCGGCCCAGGCCCACCACCAGCAACGCACCGATGACTTCTGCCGCGACCTTGACCGTGCCGGAGACTTCGCCGAACTGCTCGACCACAACCACGTCCGTCACCAGCATGCCACCCGCGATCCAGCCCAGCAAGGCCGCGCCGAACGTGACGACCAGCGGATAACGGTCGATCAGCTTCAGCACCAGCGTGCTGCCCCAGATGATGATGGGTACGCTCACCACCAGGCCAAAGATCACCAGACCGATCTGATGCGCCGGATCAGCCATTTGGGCCGCGCCTGCAATCGCGATCACGTTGTCCAGGCTCATCACGAAGTCAGCCACGATGATGGTCTTGACTGCGGCCCACACCGAGACGCCACCCTTGATATTGCCATGGGCGTCTTCCTCGGGGATCAACAGTTTGACACCCACCCACAACAGCAGCAGCGCGCCGATGATCTTCAGGTAAGGAATCGTCAACAGGGTCAACGCAAACGCGATCAGCACTACCCGCAGGCCGATAGCCCCGGCGGTGCCCCACAAAATACCCTGCATGCGCTGTTTCGGCGGCAGGTTGCGGCAGGCCAGTGCGATAACCACGGCATTGTCGCCACCCAGGAGGATGTCGATAAGAATGATCTGAAACACTGCGGCCCAGCTAAGGGTCTGCAAAAACTCGAGCATGCAATCTCCGTGTTGGTATGAATCGTCAAAGCGTTGTTTTAGCATTTCTTACAGCAACCTGAACATAACCTGACCGCATTTCTTACAAAAAACTTAAATTTTCGTAACTTGTATGATCGGTATTCCGTCATTTACCCTGTTCGGAACACACTACCGTTCTGTCACCATTTTTGCCGTCTGGCCGTCCTCGGCAAAAGCATCAGGGCTTTTTGTTAAGTGAAATCGTTGATGAATACCGGGAAAGACACTGTAGGCATGATCGGCGTCGGCCTCATGGGCCACGGCATTGCCAGCAATATCGTCAAACATGGCTACCCCTTGGTCCTGTTGGATCACCCCGGCAACCAGCCGGTTGACGGACTCCTGGCCGCAGGTGCGGCCAAAGTCGCCAGCCCGGCGCAGGTCGCCCGGCAGTCCAATGTCGTCATCCTGTGCGTCACTGGCACGCCGCAGATCGAAGACGTCTTGTTCAGTCCCGATGGCCTGCTGCAGGGATTGCGGCCTGGCACCATCGTGATCGATTGCTCGACGGCCATTCCCTCCTCGACGGTGCGCATTGCTCAGGCAGTCAACGAAGCCGGCGGCCTGTTTCTGGACGCCCCCATGACGCGCACGCCCAAAGAGGCAGCCGAGGGCCGCCTGAATCTGCTCGTAGGGGGTGACAGAGCCCTGTTCGACCGCTGCCTGCCGCTGCTGCGTTGCTATGCCGAGAACATCAGCTATGTCGGCCCGACCGGATCCGGCCACCGCATGAAACTGATCCATAACTATGTCTCGCTCGGGTGCGCCGCGGTCATCGCCGAGGCGGCTGCCTGCGCCCAACGCGCCGGCATCGAGGCCCCCGTATTGGTGGATATCCTCGCCAAAGGCGGCGGCGGTGGCGTAGCGTTGGAACGCCTGCGCCCGTTTATCGAATCCGGCGACGATTCGGGCCTGCGGTTTTCCTTGTCCAACGCACACAAGGACCTGGGTTATTACACCACCATGGCCGGCGAAGCCGGCGCTGCCCATGGCGCCGCCGACGCGATCGAGCAGCTATTCAAACAGGGTGCACAAAACACGCCGCCGCAGACCACGCTGCCTCATCTGGTGGCGCTGCTTGCGGAGGATAAGCCGTAAACCGCAAAACGATCTGCAATCCGCGGCCATCATCGCGGCCCTGCCCTAGTCCATTGTGATGATGTTCGTGTGTTACGGCATCTTTAAAGGGCTGAACGACGAGATGGTCATCAACCAGAGCCGCAGCCTGCCCACCGCGTCCTTGATCGCCTCGCAAGGCGGTCTGTCGTTGCGGCAAGCGAAAACCCGGCTTGCGCCGGCCGGAACCCCAACTGCCGGCAGGGGCATCCGGTAACGACAGGCTCGCCTGCGGCACAATGGCGATCTTCCGATTGTTGTCCTCAATGGATCGAGCGCCATGAATCGCTTTGTGAAATTATCGTTGGCCAGCCTCTTTAGCGTATTGCTGCTGGGTAACGCCGCGCAGGCGGCTCAAGACAGGCCGCTGCGCATCGGTGTGATTCCCAGCGTCGCAAACCAGGCAACAGAGATCGCGATTGCCGAGGCAGCGCGACAAGGCCTGCAGGTCAAATTGGTCGAATTCAGCGATTGGGTCATGCCGAATACCGGCGTTGCCGAGGGCGCGCTGGACGCCAATTTCTTTCAGCACGCGCCGTTCCTGCAATTGTTCAACCAGAGCCGCGGCACAAAACTGACGCCGATCGCCTATGGGTATTCGACCACGATCGGCCTGTTTTCAAAGAAACTAAAGCGCGGCGACCCTATTCCTCAAGGCGCAAAGATCGCCATCCCGAATGACCCGGTCAACACGGGCCGGGCGCTGCTGCTATTGCAATCGATGGGCCTGATCAGCTTGCGTCCCGGTACGGATCACCAAGCCTCGTTGCAGGATATCGTCGCGAACCCCAAGCAATTGGACTTGATTCAAGTCGAGGGCTCGCAATCCGCACGCACGTTTGATGACGTGACCGCCTCGGTCACCTACACCACGTTTGCCAAGCATGCCGGTATCGACGAAAAAGACGGCTTGGCATTCGACAATACTGATGCAGACAACGTGCGCCGCTATGCCATTCGCTGGGTGACCACGCCTGAGCATGCCCAAGATCCGCGACTGCTGCAGTTCATCAAGATCTATCAGCAATCGCCCGAGGTAAAAGCCAAGCTGCGCCAGTTGTATGGCGATTTGATTGATTTTCCGTGGTAGCCAATCACGGATGCGTGCAGAGCCATGTCAGCCCGGCTCTGCGCGCCTCGTCGCGTCAACGATCAGTTCAATGGGCTCGGCCTCAGGGGACCATGCAGCCGCATGCGCAGCCGGCTACGCAGGCAGCGCCAACAGTTCGCCCATACGCACCGGCCCGCGTACCGACGGCGTATCCGTCCAACGCACGCGATTGGGGCCGAACAGCACGATCACGGTAGAACCCAGCAGGAAACGGCCCATCTCCGCCCCTTTCGCCAATTGAATCGGCGCACGAGCCGACTCGCCATAGCGCACTGTGCGCACTTTGCGTTTATGGGGCGTCACCAATCCGGCCCAGACGGTTTCGATCGACGCGACAATCATCGCGCCCACCAGCACCAGGGCCATCGGGCCATATTCCGTGTCGAACAAACAGACCACACGCTCATTGCGAGCAAACAACTCCGGCACATGGCCGGCAGTCAATGGATTGACCGAGAACAAACGCCCCGGCACATGCACCATCTCGCGCAAGGTGCCATCGCACGGCATATGCACGCGATGATAATCGCGCGGCGACAGATACACAGTCGCGAAATCGCCACCCATGAATTCCGCCGCGCGGGCCGAATCGTCGCCCAGTAACGCGGTCAGACTATAGGAATGTCCCTTGGCCTGAAAAATACGGCCATGCTCAATACGCCCCAACTGACTGATCGCCCCATCGGCCGGACACAGAATGCTGTGCGGCTCGGCGTCCAACGGGCGGGCGTCGGGCTTTAACGCGCGCGTAAAGAACTGATTGAACGTGTCGTAGGCCAGCGGATCCTCGATCAGCGCCTCGGTCATATCCACCCCATAGCGACGCACGAAACGCGAGATCATCCAGTTTTTGACCGCAGGCGTGCGGCAATCGGAGGCCAACCCCATCAGACGCGACACCAAATGGTGCGGCGCAGCGTATTGGCTAGCGAGGAAGATCTGGTCTTTGAAGTGCATGGAATCCGGTGAAAACAACGTGGTGCGGCCGTAGAGGCGGCTTCGGGCTACGGATGTTACTTGTTATAGACGTGTAGCGCCAGTGATGAGGATCGATTGGTTTCCCCTGCTTTGACTTCAGCAGATAATAAACGTCAACGCAATCGTGGCAACTGCTGACGCGCTATGCGAATGCTGCAGGGGAATCCCGTCATTCTGCATAGGGTGTAGATCGCAACATCATGTCGTTCGTTGCCCCCACACTACGAGGCTCGCTCTGTGCTGATATCCAATCCGCCCCCTGCCGTCCGTGCACTGACATTGATCGGCGTGCCCACCGACGTCGGCGCAGGCTCACGCGGCGCCTCCATGGGGCCAGAGGCACTGCGTGTCGCGGGGCTTGGTCCTGCTTTACAGGCATTGGGATACGACGTGGAAGACGCCGGCAATCTGATTGGCCCTGCAAATCCCATGCTGCCGCCGGACAATGGCTACCGCCACCTGACTGAAGTCATCGCGTGGAATCAAACCCTGCATGACGCGGTATATGCCGAACTGCAACGCAGTCGATTGCCCATCACGTTAGGCGGCGATCACTGCCTCGGCATGGGCTCTATCAGTGCGGTCGCCCGGCACTGCCACCACGCAGGCAAACCGCTGCGCGTGTTGTGGCTGGACGCGCATACCGACTTCAACACCCAAGCGCTGACTCCCTCGGGCAATCTACATGGCATGCCCGTGGCGTGCCTGTGCGGCCAAGGTCCAGAGCCATTAACGACACTCGCCGGCCAGACTCCTGCGCTGCACCCAGAATGGATCCGCCAAATCGGCATACGCAGCGTAGACGAGGGAGAGAAAAACCTGATCGCCGAGGCCGGCATCGAAGTCTATGACATGCGCACCATCGACGAAATCGGCATGCGGTCAGTCATGGAAGCCGCCTTGGCCGACCTCACGCCCCACACCCATTTGCATGTCAGCTTCGACGTAGATTTTCTGGATCCCGAAATCGCGCCTGCTGTCGCCACCAGCATTCCCGGCGGACCCACCTATCGCGAAGCGCAACTGTGCATGGAGATGATTGCCGACACTGGGTGCCTGGGATCGCTGGACATTGTCGAGCTCAACCCCGCGCTGGACATACGCAACAAAACCGCGATGCTGGCAACCGAGCTGGTACAGAGCCTGTTTGGCAAATCCACGCTGATCCGGCGCCCAGCACATTCGCGTGGATAATGCCTCCGCGTCGCCCCGCAAATAACGCCAGCCTGCCGCCATGCAAAGATGGTGGCGCAACTACCAGCTTGAGCGGCGCATCCCCGTGGATAATGCAGGTCTATTGCTTCTTCGCTTGATCCAAAGGACATACCCATGACCGAACGCCAACTCATCATCCTGGCCGCCCTGAACATGATCGCCGCCGTCGGCGCAGGTGCATTTGGCGCACATGGCCTCAAACAAATGATCAGTGCCGACCTGCTGGCCGTCTGGCAGACCGGAGTCCTGTATCACCTGATCCATGCACTAGGCCTGTTCGTGGTCGCCTTGCTAGGCGCCCATTATGGCTCCAGCCTGTTTTCAACAGCAGGCATCATCATGTTCGCCGGCATCGTCCTATTCAGTGGCAGCCTATATCTGCTGGCGCTCACCGGTGCCCGCTGGCTGGGCCCCATTACGCCCATAGGCGGCGTAGCCTTCCTGGCCGCGTGGGCCTTGGTAGCGTGGGCAGCGTGGCGTTCGTAGCCGTTGAAACAATGGGCGGCATTGCCCCCGCCGGCGACTTCGACATCAACCTCGATGTAGTGTGGGACACGGTGCAGACAGCACTCCCGCAACTAGTGCAGAAACTGTCAGCCCTGCAACTAGGGCCGGACACCGGCCGCCGGCGCCACCCGCAATAGCTTGCCATCGCCTGCATCCGTCAACACATACAGGTAGCCATCCGGCCCCTGCCGCACATCACGAATGCGAGCGCTCAGATCCTGCAGCAGGCGTTCCTCGCTGACGATTTTTCCGTCTTTGAACTGCAGGCGGATCAGTGCCTGCGCCCCCAATGCACCGATGAACAGCGAATTCTTCCACGCGGGGAAACGATCCGCCGTATAGAACGCCATGCCGCTGATCGCGGGTGATTTCTTCCACCAATACAGCGGCCCCTGTCCGCCGTCTAGCGTTTTGCCCTTGGCTTCGGGAATCGCGAATCCCGAATAATTAATCCCATACGTCGCCAAGGGCCAGCCGTAGTTTTGACCGGGCTTGATGATATTGATCTCATCACCGCCCCGCGGGCCATGCTCGTGTTCCCACAACTCGCCGGTCCAGGGGTTCAGCGCCATCCCCTGCGGATTGCGCATTCCATACGTCCAGATCTCGGGGCGCACATTGGCGCGGCCCACAAACGGATTGTCCTCGGGAATCGAGCCGTCGGCCGCAATCCGCACGATCTTGCCCTGCAGCTTGTCGAGATCTTGCGCCGTGGGACGCTGATTGTTCTCGCCCAGAGCGATAAACAAAAGCCCGTCGCGGTCAAACACCAAGCGGCCGCCGAAATGCTGCCCTGTAGAAAGCTTCGGCTGTTGCCGGAAAATAACCTGAAAATCCTCCAGGCCGCGCGCATCCTTGGCCAGACGGCCACGCCCGACAGCCGTACCCGCCTTGCCATCCTCGCCCGCTTCGGCATAGGACAAATACACCAAACGATCATTGCCAAAATCGGGCGACAGCACCACATCCAGCAGACCACCCTGCCCCGACGCATACACCTTGGGAATTCCCTGCAAGGGCTCGGACAACTCCCCCTGCGCAGTCACAACACGCAACCGGCCGGCGCGCTCAGTCACCAGCATGCCGCCGTCAGGCAAAAACGCCAGCCCCCACGGATGCTCCAGGCCCTCGGCCACAGTCGTCACCTGAGCCTTGCTCTCGGTAAAAGCTGGGGCTTCGATGGATACCTGAGTCTGTGCTTGCGCCTGCGACACAGCGGGCACACTCGCCCAGGACATTGCGGCCAACCAGGCAGCAGCCAGCGTAGCGGGCTTTGCGCGCCGCAACCCAGCAGCACGCATGGCAGTTTTGGGGGCGAAACGGGAGTACGAATCCGGCATAGGATCTCTCGATGAATCAACTGGAGGGAGGATGTCAGACTGGCGTACCATACCAAGCACGAATGGCAATTTGAATATGCCCTATCGTTCTAAAGGAGAACAGCACGCCATGAAACTGTACTACATGCCCGGCGCCTGCTCGCTGGCTGCCCACATCGTCCTCGAATGGATCGGCAAGCCCTACGAGACCCAAGCCATCGCGCGCGACGCATTGAAACAACCCGAATTCCTGAGCATCAACCCCATGGGCGCCGTCCCCGTCCTCACCGACGGCGGCTACACGCTGACCCAGAATGCCTCCATCCTGGAATACCTGGCCGAACAAGCCCCGCAGCTCAACCTGCTGGGCGACGGCACCGCCCAATCCCGCGCAGAAGCCCGCCGCTGGCTCGGATTCATCAACTCCGACCTGCACCGCACCTTCTCGCTGGTCTTCGGCCCGCAGCGCTTCGTCGCCAGCGAAGCCGCACAAAAAGAGCTCAGCACCTCCGCCGCTGCCATCCTGCGTAACCTGTTCACCATCCTGAACACCCAACTCGCAGACAAGCCCTACCTGGCAGGCAAGGCCCCCACCATCGCCGACCCCTACCTATACGTCGTCCTGCGCTGGGCCAAAGCCAAAAACATCGACCTGTCAGGTCTGAACAACCTGACAGAATTCTCGAGCCGCATGGACGCCGACAAAGGCGTACAAGCCGCGCTAAAAGCCGAAGGTCTGTAAACGAAGACGCGATCGTCGCTGGGCAGTTTGAGCGAAGCGACCTGCCGTATTGCCATTACTGTAAGTGCCTGCCGCGCGCCCGAATGGCGCGCCGGCCCGCTGAGGCCGCCGAGGAGATCGCGTCAGACAGGGTAGTCGCCTGGCCATGTTCGAGAGAAGCGACCTGCCGCATTGCCATTACTCTAAGTGCCTGCCGCGTGCCCGAATGGCGTGCCGGCCCGTTGAGGCCGCCGAGGAGATCGCGTCAGGCGGGGGGTAGTCGGCTGGGCATGTTTGAGCGCAGCGTAGCGGAGCGAGTTTGCCCAGCCGCCCCGTCTGACGTGATCTCCGAAGGGCAGTCTGGACGCGTAGGCGTCCAGACCGGCCGAACGGGCTGGCACGCCATTCGGGCACGCGGCAGGCACGCTTAAGAACTCAAACGACAGCCACACTCAAGAACCCAAACGACAGCCCCTCCAAACCTCAAGCCCCCAGATAAGCCTTCCGCACATCCGCATTAACCAGCAAGTTCGCCCCCGTATCCTGCAGCACGACCCGCCCGTTCTCCAGCACATACCCCCGATCCGCCACCTGCAGCGCCTTGTTCGCATTCTGTTCGACCAAGAACACCGTCACGCCCTCAGAGCGTATCGTCCGGATAATGTCAAAAATCTGCGCAATAATCAGCGGCGCCAACCCCAGCGTAGGCTCATCCAGCAACAGCAGCTTGGGCTGCGTCATCAACGCTCGCCCAATCGCCAGCATCTGCTGTTCCCCGCCAGACATCGTCCCTGCACGCTGCGCCGCCCGCTCCTTCAGACGCGGAAACAGCTTATACACGTGCTCGAGCCCGGCCTCGATCGCATGACGGTCGGCAAAAAAGCCCCCCATCATCAGATTTTCCGCCACCGTCAGGTCCTTGAAGACCCGGCGTCCTTCCGGCGAAATCGCGATCCCGCTACGCATGATGTGATGCGTTTCTTTGTGCGTAATATCCTCGCCCTCGAACGTAATCGTCCCGGAACGAGCACGCGGATTCCCGCACACCGTCATCAACAACGTCGTCTTGCCGGCCCCGTTCGCGCCGATCAACGTGACGATCTCACCTTGATTGACCTCGACCGACACACCATTCAACGCCTGAATCGCACCATAGTAGGTATGAATATTGTCCAGCTTCAGCATCATTCTTCCCCCAGGTACGCTTTGATGACGCGTTCGTCGTTACGCACCTGATCCGGCGTGCCCGTCGTAATGGGCTTGCCGTGTTCCATCACCAGAATCCGGTCCGAGATGCCCATGATCAGGCTCATATCGTGCTCGATCAACAACACCGCCACACCGAACTCGCGACGCAACTGGTCGATCAACTGCTGCAGATCGCGCTTTTCCTGAGGGTTCAACCCCGCAGCCGGCTCATCCAGCATCAACAAGCGCGGCTTGGTGATCATGCAGCGCGCGATCTCCAGACGGCGCTGGTGGCCATACGCCAGATTGCCTGCCTCGCGGTTGGCATACTCGCGCAGCCCCATGAAATCCAGCCATTGCGCCGCACGCTGCAACGCGTCAGCCTCGGACTGGCGATACGACTTCAGTTTCAGCAGGCCCGGCAGCAGACGCGATTCCACCTGCGTATGCTGCGCCACCAGCAGGTTTTCCAGCACCGTCAGTTGCTTGAATAAACGCACGTTCTGAAAAGTGCGCACCAATCCATGATGCGCCACCTTGTGGCTGGGCAAACCAGTGATAGGTTTGCCGTCCATGACGATCTCTCCGCCGGTCGGCTTATAAAACCCGCCCACGCAGTTGAATACCGTCGTCTTGCCCGCCCCATTAGGGCCGATGATGGCAAACACCTCATCACGCTTGACCTCGAATCCCACACTATCGACGGCCAACAGCCCGCCGAACCGCATGGTCAGGCCCGATACTTTCAACAAGGCCTCGCTCATTTTTTCAGCTCCACGTGGGGACGCTTCATGGGCAACAACCCTTGTGGACGCCACATCATCATCAACACCATCACCAGACCGAACATCAGCATCCGGTATTCTGCAAACTCACGAGCAATCTCGGGCAGTACCGTCAGCAGAATCGCCGCGAGAATCACGCCGACCTGCGACCCCATCCCTCCCAGCACCACGATGGCCAGGATCAGTGCCGATTCGATGAAGGTGAACGACTCCGGATTCACCATGCCTTGGCGGGCTGCAAAAAACGCGCCGCCGAAACCGGCAAACATCGCGCCCAGCGTAAAGGCCGACAGCTTGATCCGCGTCGGGTTCAACCCCAGCGAACGGCAAGCGATTTCATCCTCGCGCAAGGCCTCCCACGCGCGTCCCACCGGCATACGGATCAAGCGCGTGGACACGAACAAGGTCACCAACGCCAGCGCCAACGCCATCAGATACAGATAGTTCACCATGTGCTGGTTATCGAACGTCCAGCCCATCAACTGATGAAATGTCTGAGAGCCCTCTTCGCTTGCACGGCGCGTCATTTCAAAGCCGAACACAGTCGGTTTCGGAATCCCCGAAATCCCGTCCGGGCCGCCCGTGAAAAAATTCAAATTGATCAGCAACAGGCGAATGATTTCACCAAACCCCAGCGTCACAATCGCCAGATAATCCCCGCGCAAACGCAGCACCGGAAACCCGAGGACGAAACCGAACAACGCAGCCATGGCTCCCGAGAAAGGCAGTGCCTCCCAAAAGCCCCAACCGGCCCAGTGATACAGCAAGGCGTACGTATACGCGCCCACCGCATAAAAGCCCACAAAGCCCAGATCCAGGAGCCCTGCGAAACCCACCACGATGTTCAGGCCCAGGCCCAGCATCACGTAGATCAGCACCAGCGTAGCGATATCCACCGAGCTGCGGCCGCTGAAAAACGGCCAGATCACCGCTGCCGCGATCAGCAGGACAAAGATCCATTTACGGCCTTTGGTCGGCGCGGCGGGCAATACCGGTACGCTGGTTTTCAGGCGCCGGAACGGCACCGCCAGCCACGGGCGCAAGAGTTGAAAAACGAACACCACTGCGGCGGCCAAGGCCACCAGGTCCCAGCGGGATTCCAGATGGGTTTGCGCGCCCTGACGAATCAGTTGCAGCCCAAACACCGGCATCACAATGACAGCCGTCAACACGGCCGCCATGAAAGCGTTCTTTAGCGTGTTATTAGCCATCAGACTTTTTCCACCTCAGGTTTGCCGAGCAGCCCCGTCGGGCGGAACAGCAGAATCAAGACCAGCAGCGCGAAAGCCACGATGTCCTTGTATTGCGACGAGATATAGGCTGCCGCCAGCGTCTCCGCCAGCCCCAGCAACACCCCGCCCAGCATCGCGCCGGGAATGCTGCCGATACCGCCCAGCACCGCCGCCGTAAACGCCTTGATCCCGGCGAGAAAGCCGATGAACGGATTGAGCTTGCCGACTGTGATGGCGATCAACACGCCACCTACCGCCGCCAGCATTGCGCCCAGAACGAAGGTGAACGAAATCACCCGGTTGGTATCGATACCCAGCAGATTGGCCATGTGCATGTCTTGCGAGCAAGCACGCGATGCACGGCCCATACGCGAGTACTTGATGAACAGCGACAGCGCGATCATCAACAGCACCGTCACCACAATGATCATGATGCGCGAATACGGCAGCGTGACGTCAAAGTCCGTGCCCATGTGGAACTGCAGCGATCCCGACACCAGCGACGGCACCGCCATATCGCGTGCGCCCTGGCCCAGTGCGACCCAGTTCTGCAGAAAAATCGACATACCGATAGCGGAAATCAGCGCCACCAGCCGTTGGCTGCCACGTACCGGCCGGTAGGCCACGCGTTCGACACTGAAGCCATAGATACCGGTCACCACAATCGCCACCAACAACATGGCAGCCACCATAAACGGCAGAGGCAAACCGCTGCCTGTACCGATGGCGGTCAAAGTGACCAAGCCCACATAAGCGCCGATCATATAGATCTCGCCGTGAGCAAAGTTGATCATACCGATGATGCCGTAGACCATTGTGTAGCCAATGGCAATCAACGCGTAAATCGCGCCCAGAGACAGACCGTTAAAGATCTGCTGGGTGAGTTGAGGGATAAGGTCTGACATGAATAATTACCTATGCTCCAAATGGCACCGGCCCCGGTAACAACAACCCGGAGCCGGAAACCTGGGCGTGCGGACAAGCTCCAGCGGATAGCCAGAGCTTCGCGTGTTTACAGCTGGGTTTTCTTACCGTCCTTGTCCCACTTGAATACGGCGAACTCAAAGTCCTTCAAGTCGCCCTTGGCGTCGTATTCGACTTTACCGATACCGGTGTCGAACGTGGTCTTGTGCATGTAGTCCGCAACCTTGGCGGGATCCTCACCCACGGCCTCGATGCTCTTGGCCAGGATCTGCACGGCGGCATAGGCCGGCATCTGGAACGCGCCGTCCGGATCGCGCTTGGCGTCCTTGAACGCCTTCACGATGCCTTCGTTGCCGGGCATCTTGGTAAAGTCAGCCGGCAGCGTGACCAGCAAGCCTTCGATGGCCGGACCGGCGATCGCCACCAGATCCTGGTTGGCGGTGCCCTCGGGGCCCATGAACTGCACGTTCAGGCCTTGCTCGCGCGACTGGCGCAGCAACAGGCCGAGTTCGGGGTGATAGCCACCGAAATAGACCAGGTCCACGCCCGAGGATTTGAGCTTGGTGATCACGGCCGAATAGTCGCTATCACCAACGTTGATGCCCTCGTACAGCGCAATGTTCACGCCCTCTTTTTCCAGGGAGGCCTTCACCTGCGAGGCTACACCCGAGCCGTAGGTCTGCTTGTCGTGCAGCACAGCGACCTTCTTGGGCTTGAGCGTTTTTGCGATGTAATTCGCCGCAAACGGACCTTGCTGGTCATCGCGGCCAATCGTACGGAAGAAGAAATGCGGCTTGGTCGTGTCCGTCACCAGCGGCGAGGTCGCACCCGGGGTGATGGCGACGATGCCTTCTTGTTCATAGACGTTCACTGCGGGCACTGTGACACCCGAGCACGCGTGCGCCACGGCGAACTTGGCGCCGGAGTTGACTACGCGGTTCGCGGCAGGCACGGCCTGCTTGGGCTCGCAGCCGTCATCGATCAAGATGGCTTCGAGCTTTTTGCCCTTGACGCCGCCTTGTGCGTTGATGGTCTCAATGGCGGTCAGCGCGCCGGCCTGGATCTGCGTCCCATACTGCGTATTGGGACCAGTCATGGGCTGGGGCATGCCGATCTTGATGGTGTCGGCTGCATGCGCAGCGCCAGCCAACAGCAACGAACCCAGGGCCAAAGCGATGGGGTTAACGCGATGCAGAAGCTTCATTCGATATTCTCCGGCGATAAGGATGGACAGCGTTGTACGGCTTTGGCATCGACGGGGGATACCCGGCGGCCTCAGACGTGCATTGCCGGCTTCTTGGGCAAAAGTACAGCGTGGGCGGTATTCTGAAAGCTGCCTGACACCCTGTCACTGCGTGTAATCCCCAATATCGCATAGCGTCGCATATTCAGGGACACATCACAGCAATCTCGCCATGGTGCGCCGCCTATTTGCGAGGAATTGCGCACACAGCTGATTCATTACCGAATTCCCCTGCTGCCCTGGGAAAAAGAGGCGCGCAAGTATTCAACAGCTTACTTACGCCAAGCTTGCAAATAATGAATACTCCTGGAAAACACCGACGTCTCATGCCCATATTTCTGCCTGACAGCTACAATCACGCCATGAATCACGACCTCTCTATCGCTTTTATCGGTGGCGGCAACATGGCTTCGGCGCTGGCCAGCGGGCTCGCCGGAAAAACCTGCCCTGCCGGCAATCTGCATGTTGTCGACCCTAACGCCGACGTACAAAATGCCTGGCGCCAGCGCGGTGCGACAGCTGCCAGCACGCCAGACGAGGCGCTGCGCGCCTGCAAAGTCTGGCTCTATGCCGTGAAACCTCAACAGTTGCGCGATGCCGTCGCCGCGACACGCCAGTGGTTGCAGCCGGATACCCTGATTATCAGCGTGGCCGCCGGCATCCGAGCCGACACCTTGGCCGAATGGCTGGGCGAGGCCGGCCAGCCTTGGCAAAATCTGGTGCGCTGCATGCCCAATACGCCGGCATTGGTCGGTGCGGGCGTCTCTGGCCTGACCGCCCTGCCCGGCGTCGATGATGCGGGCCGCACCTTGGCCGAAAGCCTGTTGGCTTCGGTAGGCCAGGTTGTGTGGGTGGCAGACGATGCCGCCCTGGATGCGGTCACCGCACTGTCCGGCAGCGGCCCCGCGTACGTCTTCCTGTTTCTCGAGTCCCTGATTGCGGGCGGCGTGGCCGTCGGCCTCAGCCCTGACCAGGCCCATCAATTGGCCCTGGGCACCCTGGCTGGCGCCACCAAGCTCGCTGAGCAGGCCACCGATTCGCCCTCAGTATTGCGCGAACGCGTCACCTCCAAAGGCGGCACCACTGCTGCTGCATTGCAGGTGTTTGAGCAAGCCGACCTGCGCGGCATCGTGCGTCAGGCTCTCGAAGCCGCAGCGCAGCGCTCGCGAGAACTCGCCGACGAATTCGGCAAATAAGGTCCAGGGGGTATCCAACGTCGCGATGTTGGGTACCTCCATGCAAGCAATGAACATCAACACCCCTAGGCCCGGTTTGAACAGTACCAGCTCGGCCCTGCCGCCCACATCCCGCCATTTCCAGGCCATGACGCCCGGCCAATTCGCCGTGGCCGTCTTTTGCATGGGCCTGATCGTCGTCGGCTCCAACGTCCTCGTCCAGGTACCGCTCAACGACTGGCTGACCTGGGGCGGACTGTCATATCCGATCGCGTTTCTGGTCACTGATGTCCTGAATCGCCGTTTTGGCCCGAGCGCCGCGCGCCGCGTCGCCTGGGTAGGTTTCGCCCTGGCGCTCGCCGTATCGATCTGGCTGGCGTCACCCCGTATCGCCATGGCCTCTGGGCTGGCCTATATCTGCGCACAACTGGCCGACATCCAGGTCTTTGACCGGCTGCGCGATCAGCGCTGGTGGCGCGCGCCGCTGCTGTCAGGCACTGTCGGCGCCCTGCTCGATACCGCCGTGTTTTTCAGCGTCGCCTTTGCTGCGACCGGGACGCCGTGGGTGACCTGGATGCTTGGCGATCTGGCCATCAAACTGCTTGTCAACGTCAGCATGCTCGCGCCTTTCCGAGCGTTGATGTGGAATCTGGCGCGGCCCGAGCCTCTGGATCCGCAGGGCTGCGATCAGCCGCGCTGCGGCGTCCGATAACAGCTGCCTCACCACGCGGCCACGCGAAATGGATGAAGCGCGCCTGCTTATCAGCGTCGATTGTTGCGCTGCCGCCCGTTCCCGCACCGCCCCGTTCGCTGCATCGTTTCACACAAACTACGACAGATATTTGACAGCGCCCCCCAGTGGTGTAAAAGTCACAACTCTGTCACATCCCATACATAAGGTGTCGTGTTCATTGCGGCCCAATACCCTTGGCCCCCACTACGCACGCAACCGGAGAACAAATCCATGAGACCGCAACGCCTAGCCCTCACCTTTGCCGCACTAATGACGGCCTTTGCCGCGACCTCGGCATACGCCGCGACGGAAATCCAATTCTGGCACTCAATGGAAGGTGCGCTGGGTGAACGCGTCAATGAGCTCGTCCAGGAGTTCAACAAGAAAAACCCCGACTACAAAGTCAATGCTGTCTACAAAGGCAACTACGGCGAGTCTATGAACGCCGGTATCGCCGCGTTCCGCGCCGGCAATGCCCCCGACATTCTGCAGGTATTCGAGGTCGGCACGGCCACCATGATGTACGCCAAGGGCGCCGTCAAGCCAGTCCAGGAGATGTCCGAAGAAGCCGGCGAGCCACTGGATCCCAAAGCCTTTATCGGCGCGGTGGCAGGCTACTACTCGTCGCAAGACGGCAAACTCATCTCCATGCCGTTCAACAGCTCGACGGTGGTGTTCTACTACAACAAAGACGCCTTCAAGAAAGCCGGCCTCGACCCCGAAAAGCCGCCCAAGACCTGGGAAGAGCTCGCGGATGCCGGCCAGAAACTGAAGGCCGCCGGCCAAGAATGCGGCTACACCACGTCCTGGCCGTCCTGGGTCCAGCTGGAAACGCTGTCGGCCTGGCATAACGTGCCCTACGCCACCAAAGACAACGGCTTTGGCGGACTGGACGCCCGTCTGGCGATCGACACGCCGCTGCACGTGCGCCATCTGGAAAACCTGGCCAAGCTCGCCAAAGAAGGCATCTTTATGTATGGCGGCCGCGGCGACCAGCCCAACTCGCTGTTCATCGGCGGCAAATGCGCCATGATCACGGGCTCCAGCGGTCTGCGCGCCAACATCGCCAAGAACGCCAAATTCGAATTCGGCACCTCGACCCTGCCCTACTACGCCGACGTCAAGGGCGCACCGCAAAACACCATCATCGGCGGCGCATCGCTGTGGGTCTTTGCCAAGAAATCGCCCGAGGTCTACAAGGGCGTGACCAAGTTCTTCCATTTCCTGGCCAGCCCCGAAATCGCCGCTCGCTGGCACCAGCAGACCGGCTATGTGCCCGTCACCGTCGCCGCTTACGAGCAAACCAAAAAATCCGGTTACTACGACAAGAACCCGGGTACGGAAGTCGGCGTCAAACAGCTGAACGTCCAGACGACCGCGCAATCGCGCGGCCTGCGCCTGGGCTACCTGCCGCAAATCCGTGAGATCGAAGACCAGGAAATCGAACGCATCGTTTCCGGCAAGACCAGCGCCCAAGACGGCATCAAGACTATGGTTACGCGCGGCGACGAGTTGCTCGAAAAATTCGAAAAGAGCGTGAAGTAAAATCCGTCATCACGGCGGCTTTCCTCATGAAAGCCGCCGCTTTTTTTTGCGATGATATGTATTTCCAAATTACATTGGCAGGTCTTTTGACAGACCTTTTTGCTAGCTGACCAGGGCTTGCCTCATGGAAAAACGCGTCGTCTTCCGACACAAGACCCTGCCTTACCTATTACTGGCGCCGCAGATTGCGGTCACGCTGGTGTTCTTTTTCTGGCCTGCGGGCCAGGCCCTGTGGCAATCGACACAGTTACAGGATGTCTTCGGTCTGTCCACCGAATTCGTCGGCCTGGACAATTTCGTTGATCTATTCAACCAGACCGCGTATCTGGAATCTTTCCGCGTCACCGCCGTATTCTCGGCGCTGGTGGCCTTTGTCGGGCTGGCAGTTTCGCTCTTGCTGGCGGTCATGGCCGATCGCGTGATCCGCGGTGCGGGCCTGTACAAAACCCTGCTGATCTGGCCCTACGCCGTCGCGCCTGCCGTCGTCGGCGTGCTGTGGCTATTCCTGTTTTCTCCATCGGTCGGCATCCTGGCCGTCGCGCTCGGCAAAATGGGCATCGGCTGGAATCCGCGCCTGGACGGCGATCAGGCCATGATGCTCGTGCTCATTGCCGCTGTCTGGAAACAGATCTCGTACAACTTCCTGTTTTTCCTGGCTGGCCTGCAATCCATTCCGCGCTCGTTGATCGAGGCCGCTGCGATCGATGGCGCCTCGCCTACGCGCCGGTTCTGGACCATCGTCTTTCCGCTGCTGTCGCCGACCACGTTCTTTCTGCTGGTCGTCAACGTCATCTATGCGTTCTTCGACACGTTTGCTGTGATCGATACCACCACGCAAGGCGGCCCCGGCACGTCCACCTCCATCCTGGTCTACAAAGTCTACAGCGACGCCTTCAACGGCCTGGACCTGGGTTCCTCCGCCGCACAGTCCGTCGTGCTGATGGCTATCGTCGTGGCGCTCACGGTCGTGCAGTTCCGTTACATCGACCGCAAAGTCCAGTACTGATCAAAAAGGCTACGCATCATGGTTGAACGCCGTCCCTGGCTGGACATCCTGGCTCACATCATCCTGCTGTGCGGAGTAGCGCTGGTCGCCTTTCCGCTGTATGTGACGTTTGTCGCCTCGACCCAGACCGCCCAAGAAGTCGCCGCCGCACCGATGTCGCTGCTGCCCGGCCCGCACTTCGTCGAGAACTACACGCGCGCGCTGACCAACGCTGGCGTGGGCAGCATGCTGTATGTCAGCTTGATCATGGCGCTGGCCATCTCGCTGGGCAAAATCGCCATCTCATTACTCTCGGCTTTTGCCGTTGTGTATTTCCGCTTTCCGGGACGCATGTTCTTTTTCTGGATGATTTTCGTCACCCTGATGCTGCCCGTCGAAGTCCGCATCGCGCCTACCTACAAAGTCGTCGCGGACCTGGGATTGCTCAATAGCTATGCCGGCCTGACGCTGCCGCTCATCGCCTCGGCCACCGCGACGTTCCTGTTCCGCCAGTTCTTTCTGACCGTTCCCGATGAGCTCGTCGAAGCCGCGCGCATCGACGGCGCCAGCCCGCTGCGATTTTTCCGCGACGTGCTGTTGCCGCTATCGCGCACCAGCATCGCCGCCCTCTTTGTCATCCAGTTCATCTATGGCTGGAACCAATACCTCTGGCCGCTGCTCATCACCACCCAAGAAGACATGTATCCGGTGGTCATCGGCATCAAACGCATGATCAGCGGCGGCGACAGCGTCACCGAGTGGAACATCACCATGGCCACCGCGCTATTGGCCATGATCCCGCCGGTACTGGTCGTGATCCTGATGCAAAAGTGGTTCGTCAAAGGCTTGGTCGACACCGAAAAATAACCGTGCCGCCCCTCATCCGGGCAGCCGCTTACGCAAAGAACATCTCATGGCAACCCTGAGCTTTCGCAACGTCAAGAAAACCTATGCCGGCAACGTCGCCGTCATCCACGGCATCGACGCAGACGTAAAAGACGGCGAATTCATCGTCATCGTCGGCCCGTCCGGCTGCGGAAAATCCACCCTGATGCGCATGGTCGCCGGCCTGGAAACTGTCACCAGCGGCGAGATCCTGATCGACGGCAACGTCGTCAATCAACTCGAGCCGGCCGAACGCGACATCGCCATGGTGTTCCAGAACTACGCGCTCTACCCGCACATGAGCGTGTTCGACAACATGGCCTACGGCCTGAAGATCCGCAAATTCTCCAAGGACGACATACGCAAACGCGTCGACGCCGCTGCGAAAATCCTGGAGCTCGAAAAACTGCTCGACCGCCGCCCGCGACAACTGTCCGGCGGTCAACGCCAGCGCGTTGCCATGGGCCGCGCCATCGTGCGCGAGCCCAAAGTCTTTCTATTCGACGAACCCTTATCCAATCTGGACGCCAAACTGCGCGTGGCCATGCGTCTGGAAATCATGAAACTGCATCGGCGCCTGGGCACCACCAGCCTCTACGTGACGCACGATCAAGTCGAGGCCATGACTCTCGCCCACCGCATGATCGTCATGAATCAGGGCGTGCCCGAACAGATCGGGACGCCCATGGAGGTTTTCGAAAAGCCCGCCTCCACCTTTGTCGCAGGCTTCATCGGGTCGCCACCCATGAACCTGATCACCGTCACCACCACCGCCGAGGGCAGCGTCCAGACTCAAGACGGCATCACGCTGCAAATCCCTGCAGACCAAGTCCCCGCCGCCGTGCGTGGCCGCCCCGTCATCCTGGGCATACGTCCCGAACACATCGATCTCAATAACCAAGGCATCCCCGCCGAAGTTGAAATGATCGAAACCCTGGGCTCGGAACAGCTCTTGCACGCGCGCTGCGGTCAATCACCTATCGTGGTCCGCTGTCCCACCAGTCTGTTGGCCGCCACGCCGCTTAAACCTGGTGACGCCATTCAACTGGGTTCGGACGGCCGCCATGCCCTGCACTGGTTCGACGTGCAGACCGGGCGGCGGATCTGATTGGGGCGGAGAATCCCTCAGCGTCTGTGATCAGCCTCTAGGCATGGCGAGCGGTATGCGCCTGAATCGCTGATGGCATCGGCACAGACCACGCCTCGGACAACTTGTGCAACGCGGGCACGATCGTGGGATCCAGGGATACACCGTGACTGAGTTGCTGCGCCCGCAATGCCAGCCCCCTATCACCCGGCAATCGCACCGCGTCCACGCCGGCCCGAGGCGGATTCTCGCGGCATTGCTGGGCCAGCCAATTCATCTGTCGATGAAAGTCTTCTTTGCCGCCAAAACCCGTTGTGTCATGCAGTGTCAAATACACCGTAGCCCCCCATCCCTCGGCGCCGTCGGCGCGGCCATACCCCCCCAATCCGCCCGTCAATGCCTCGATCAGCAACGCCAGACCATAGCCTTTGTGTCCCGCGGAAATCCCGCCCACAGGCAAGATAGTGCCCGGCGGCTGCGCAAACAAGACTGACGGATCACGCGTGGGATGCCCCTGGGCGTCGATCAACCACGCCTCGTCGAACTGCTTGCCCTGCTGCGCCAACCGTGCGGACATACCGTTGGTCGTGATCGAAGCAGAGATGTCAATCAGCAACGGCGATGCTGCAGGAATACCTGCCGCAATGGGGTTGGGGGTAAACACGGCCTGAGTGCCGCCAAAAGGCGCCACACTGCGCGCAGCAGGGTCGGATGATGCCAGCACGATCAGCATGTCTTGCTGAACGGCGCGCAGCAGATAGCTGGCCAGGCAGGCAATATGGTGGCTGCGCCGGATGACCAGGGTTGCCGAACCGAAACGGCGCGCGCGCGGCAGCAATTCATCAATCGCGCGGCAAACCAGCCAGGGACCCGGCAACCGCCGGCCATCCCACAACACTGAGGCCTCTTTGTCGGACAGGACCTCTGGCTCGCCCTCATTGGCCATGCGGCCTTGTTGCAGGTCGGCGGCATAAGGCGCCAACAACGCCAGACCGTGCGTCGTGTGGCCCAGCAAATCGCCCTCGACCAGGACCTCTGCCACGGTAGTCGCGATATCGTTCCGCATCCCGGCCTGCACCAGCACCCGCTCGGCAAACTCCCGCAGCGCGGCAGCCTCATAAACCCCAACGTCGCCTTGAGTCATGCCGTCACGCTCCTTTTATCCGTAGACATGCGATATACGCCTTTGCACAGCGGGATCAACCAAACCAGGATTGCCAGAACACCCAACCCGCAAGCAATCGGACGGCTGAAGAAGGCCCAGAAGTTTCCATCGGCCTTGATCATCGAAAAAACGAAATGCTCTTCGAGCATCCCGCCCAGCACCACCCCTAGCACGGCGGGCGCGATCGGAAAGTCATTTTCCTCCATCAGGTACGCGAGCACCCCCATCACCAGCATCACCAGCACCTCAAACACACTGTTATTGATGGCAAAGGTGCCTACGATACAAAATAGCAGAATGATAGGCATCAGCACATTACGCGGCACATTCAGCACCTGCTTGGCCGTCTTCACCACGAGATAACCCAAGGGCAACATAATGAGGTTCGCCAACACAAACACGGTGAAAACGGCATACATCTCGACCGGGCTATTGGTAAAAATCATCGGCCCAGGCGTCATGTTCTTCATGTACAACACGCCGATCACGATGGCCGTAATGGAATCCCCCGGGATCCCGAACACCAGCGCAGGAATCCACGCCCCTGCCAACGCCGAATTATTTGCCGCCCCTGCCTCGACAATTCCCTCCACGTGGCCCGTGCCGAATTTCTCGCGTTCGCGCGAAAACCGCTTGCTGATTCCGTACGACATCCAGGCCGCAATATCTGCGCCAGCGCCCGGCAGAATTCCCACCACCGTTCCCAGCACACTGCCGCGCGCGACGCTGGCAGGATACTTGCGCATCAACCCGCCCATGCCCGTAAAAATATTGCCGATGCGCCCTTTGATATCCACCGGACGCTGACTGACATCCGTGGCATAACGCAGCACCTCGGACACCGCAAACATCCCCACCATCATCGGCAACAGCGTCACGCCATTGAGCATGTCATCGTTGCCGAACGTGAAACGCGGGTACGCTGCGGGATTGTTCATCCCCACACAGGCCAGCAACAATCCGATCAGCAACGACACAAAACCGCGCAGCGTGCTCGATGGCGAAATGAATATCGCACACGACAGGCCCAGCACCACCAGCCAGAAAAACTCGTAGGACGTGAAGTTCAATGCGAAATCGGCCAGCAGCGGCGCGCACGTGATCAACACGAACGTGCCAAACAGCCCGCCGATACACGAGAACACAATGCTCGCACCCAAGGCCTGGTCCGCCAACCCTCGCCGCGTCATGGCGTAGGCCTCGTCGGTATAGGCGGCCGACGACGGCGTACCCGGTATGCGCAAAAGGCAGCCCGGAATATCCCCGGACGTGATCGCCATCGCCGTGGCTGTCACCATCATCGCGATGGCCGGAATCGGGTCCATGAAAAACGTGATCGGCACCAGCAGCGCGACTGCCATCGTCGCGCTCAGGCCGGGCACCGCCCCCACAAACAGGCCGAATATCGCAGACAGAAAAATCACGCTCAACACAAACGGGTCGGCTACCTGCAACAATGCCTGGTAGATATGTTCAGATGCCATGATGTCACCACGCCAACGGTTCGAGCAGACCCCACGGCAATGGCACGTGCAGCACACTGTAGAACATCACATGAATGACGAGCGAGACGATCAACGCCACCATCAACGCGCGCCGCCAACGCACGCCAAACAAGCGCTGCATCACCAGCAGCAGCAAAAACGAGCAAGGCAGAAATCCCAGCCAGTCCGCGGCCATGAAATAAAACACCAGAGAAATCGGCACCATCAGAAAGCGCAGCACCGCCATCGGATCACGCAGCCACGCGGGCCAGCCCGCACGCACAGCCCCCGCACGGCGCGCGCGCCATCCCTGGATCACCAGCAACACGGAACAAATAAACAGGCCTATCGAAATCAGCGTCGGAAACAGACTCGCGCCAAATTGTTGGCCAGGAATGACGGGAAACGTGCGCGCTACGGCGAAAACAAATACAGAGAAAACGCCCAGCACAATCCCAATTCGAATATCGTCGAATTTCATGGGACCTCTTCTAAACGAGGGGGTTCGACACCCCGGCCTACACGGCGGGCCGGGGAATGCGATGCGGCAACGATCCCGATTGGCTATTGCGGTGCGGGGCGCGCCATGCCAATCGCGGAAATTACTTGCCCGAAATCATCCATCGAACGTTGCATGAATGTGCCGTACTCGGCGCCGCCCGCCCAGCCGACACCAAAGCCGCGTTGCTTCATGAAGTCCTGGAATTCCTTGCTGTGATTGATCTTGTCGAGCGCTTGCACCATCCGCTTGGTGACATCGTCGGGCAGGCCCTTGGGGCCCGCGATGCCGCGCCACACACCGATTTTCCAATCCACGCCGATCGACTCTTTCAGCGTCGGCACATCGGGATACAAAGCCTCGCGCTTGTCGGCCATCACCGCCAACGGTTTCGCTTTACCGGCGTCGATCATCGGACGCGCTTCGGGCAAGGAGGTCGGCACGATGTCGATACCACCAGAGGCCAATTCCAGCATGGCCGGCGCCGCGCCGTTGGATGGCACAAACGGGACCGCCGCCGGATCCAGGCCTGCAGTCTTGAGCAGACCAGCAATCGCTATGTGCCAGATACCACCCTGGCCAGTGCCTGATGCCTTGAGCTTGCCGGGATTCGCCTTGATCGCCTCCATCAAATCGCCCATCGTTTTGTACGAAGACGAGGCGCTGACGGAAACTGCAGCGGGATCCACGTTCATCAAGCCGAGCGGCGTATAGTCCGCTGGCGACAGAGACGTCAGGCCCAGATGCTTCATCATCGCAATCTCGACCGTCAACATGCCCAATGTGTAGCCGTCAGGCCGGGCCTTGGCAATCGCTGCATGTCCCACGACCCCGTTACCACCCGTGCGATTGACGACGTTGACGGGTTGGCCCAATTCCTTTTCCAGCAGCGAGGCGATGATGCGCGCCGTGGCATCGGTGCCTCCTCCTGCTCCCCACGCCACATACATCGTGATAGGCCTTTCAGGCCAATCCGCGTATGCCAGCGGAGAAAAAGCGCACAGCGCTAACGCCCATCCAAGCAAGCGATGTTTCCTCATCGTATTGTCTCCAGGTCCTTCGTGGAATGCCCGGCGGATGCCGGATCCGGTCAGCTACGATAGGGGCGCAATGTGTACTTGCACCCTCATTTTGAAATAACAACAGACGCTCTGTGATAGTGTGAAACCATCTTAATTGATCATTATTAGCAGAGCAATCGACGATTCAACTATCGGGTTATCCCGGTGAGGGTCTTGTTATCGGCTAAATCGTATGGGTTGAAATTCGTTGGCGGTTTGGATGGGCCTAGGGGGGTGTGCTTATTGGACGTCGAGCCGAGGCAATCGGGCCGTGAGGGCTTCACAAAGCCGGTCCGGCGCGCGGGCGCCGGACACCGTGTTCGCTCGTCTCGTCCGCGCCTTCGCGCTCCCTTCGACATCCGCTCCACTCGGCTTTGAGGCGCCCTCACGGCCCGATTGCCTCGGCTCGACTCGCAGTCACTCAAGCTCATCACATCGCTGGCACGGTTGTTTTGCTTGGCATTTTTATGCTGCCGTGTTGGCAAAGAGGAAGATCTTGCAGGGCTGCTTTCGGCGAGCGCCCAGCGCGCTCACCTCAAGCGATCGGTCCGGGCATGCGGCGGGGTGGCGTGGTGCCAGGTTGGAAGATCTGCTTGGCTAGCGTCGATGCATGCGAAGATGATGCGTAGCTCAGCTCTAGGTATAACAAAATCGTAGCTCGAGAGATCTTCTGTTCATTCCCGATGCCACAGCCTTCGCATGCCAATCACGAACGCTATGCATGGGCGCGCCCGTAGGCGCCCATGCATAGCAGCGCTGCAAGATCCTCATCCTTTCAAACGCCAGTGCCTACGAAGACCAACCGTGCCAGCGACGGAGGGAATCAGAGATGCTGCGAGTCGAGGCGGGGCAGTGACCGTGTTGGCGCGCCTCGGAGTCGCGCGAGCGGAAGTCGTAGGCAGGCCCGAAGGGGCCGGACGAGACGAGCGATGCGGCAGTCGGACGCGAAGGCGGCCGACCGACTCCGTGAAGCGCCAACACGGTCACTGCCCCGCCTCGACGTCCAATAGCACTCGATCCCCCATCCTGCCCACACTGCAACGCTCAGCGCCCCCCTTCAGCAGGCCATCCAAACCAGCCACAACTGAAAACCTGAACTACTAAACACACGGTTATTCAAACCCGACTACCCAATATCAAGGCAACGCCACAGACTCCTGCACGCGCGAGACGCGAGGTAGCGGCGCAGCGACACGCCAGATGGCTCGACGGCGCAGCGCGGTGAGCAGCTTCAAACCGTGAGGCCAATCCCCAAAGCCGCTTTCTGTATTGATATGCCCCGCGCCAGAGAGAACCTCGAAACGGCTTCCCCACGCCGACGCAAACTGTCGCGCTCGGTCCAGTCCGCAGTACGGATCATCATCGCTGGCAACAACGACAGATTGGAATGGCAGCGAATGCAGTGGGACCGGGCCAAACACGCGTATGCAATCCGGCACGCTGTAGCGTTCAACATCAGGCGGCGCCACCAGCAGCGCGCCTGCGACCTTGGCTCGCAATGGAACCGGCAGGCTCACAGACGCCAGGCACCCCAGGCTATGGGCGATCAACAGCACAGGACACGCCGCACGGTCGACATACGCAGCCACCGTCGCATGCCAAACTGCCGGATCGGGATTGTCCCAATCAGGCTGCTGCACGCGCTGTGCATGCGGTAAACAATGCGCCCAGCGCGTTTGCCAATGGCCGGGGCCGGAATCTTTCCAGCCCGGAACGATAATCGGTTGGAATCTCATGGCGGATATGATGCCGCGCAGCCTTATGATGGCAAACGAATAAATTGTCTTTTGTATATATGCGGATTTGCATATAGCGCGGCCTTCACCGTCCCTTCATCGTCTTCTGGGCCCAGCGACTTTTTACCGGTACGGTGGTGGAGCGCGAAGCGAATACCGACGGATCGTTTTCGTTGATACGGGATTTCCCTGCCCTGCGCAAGGCGATTTACGCCCCCGTTCTCCCCTCAAACCAGTGCTTGTTTCAGGTATGCTTGCCCTGCACCGAGCGGGTGCATAGACACGATCTGCCCCGCCCGAATACGAAATACGAAGCCAAGGAGATCCCTTATGAAACAAACATTCCGCCTCAGCCCGGTACTGGCTGCGCTGAGCCTCGCGGCAGGCCTCACGGTGTCTGCGGGCGTACAGGCAGAGAACATCAAAATTGGCGTTGTCGGACCGACCACGGGCCCCGTGACCCAATACGGCGCCATGGTGCGCGAGGGGGTCGATACGGCCGTCGAGATGATCAACGCTGCCGGCGGCGTTGATGGCAAGAAATTGGAAACCGTTGTCATCGACGATGGCTGCGAGCCCAAGCAAGGGCCGGTCGCAGCCAACCGCGTTGTCAACGACGAAATCGGTTTTGTTGTTGGCCACGTCTGCTCGGGCGCCACGATCGCAGCGGCCGACGTCTACAACAATGAGGGTGTGGTGATGGTGACGCCCTCGGCCACGGCCCCTGCCCTGACCGACGGTAAAAACTACGAGTTTATTTTCCGCACAATCGGCCGCGACGACCAACAAGGCCCCGCCGCAGCGAAATTCATTCTGAATACGCTCAAACCCAAAACCGTCGCGGTTTTGCACGACAAGCAATCCTACGGCCAGGGTATCGCCACCGCCGTTAAAAACGATCTGGAAAAAGCCGGCACAAAAGTCGCGGTTTTCGAGGGTATTAACGCGGGCGACAGCGACTATTCCGCCGTCATCACCAAACTGAAATCCAATAATGTGGATTTCGTCTATTACGGTGGTTACCACCCCGAAATGGGCCTGCTACTGCGTCAGGCCGCCGAACAAGGCGTCAAAGCCAAATTCATGGGCCCCGAGGGTGTAGGCAATCCCGACATCAACGCTATCGCCGGCCCCGCTGCCGAAGGCATGTTGCTGACCCTGCCCGCCGATTTCACGCAAAATCCGGCCAACGCCGACGTCGTCAAGGCATTCGAGAGCAAAAAGCGCAATGCCAGCGGAGCATTCCAATTGACTGCCTACGCCGCCACTCAGGTCATCGCCGACGCCATCAAAGGCGCGGGCAGCACGGACCCGACCAAGGTCGCGCAGTACCTGCACGCCAATACCTTTCAGACCCCTATCGGCAAAACGTCATGGAACAAACAAGGCGATCTGAATGAATTCGAATTCCAGGTCTTTACCTGGCACAAGGACGGCAGCAAGACGGCCTATAAGTAATGTCGCCTGATCGCTCTTAGGTAACTCAAGCGTTCATTAGTATCAAAACCCGGATATCCGGGTCACATAAACGGGGCTCCAGGAGCCCCGTTTTGCTTTATCTCCGTACAATTTCCCCAGTCTTGACAATTATTTTCAAAATTTCGTATAGAAACCACATCACGAAACAAAAAATGTCCAACCGACCGTGAACTATAATTAGCTGCCGTTTTCGTTACATAATTTTCATTTATTTAATAACAAATGCAGCAATTACCGGCTAGATAACAAAGCAGATTTCGCCTATTTCCCAAGAAATAGCGATTTTCGTGCACGCATTGCCCACGACAAGGGGGCCAATTGTATCCATACTTTTCCACATATCGCCTTACGATCTTGCAGACACAATATAAACAGTAAAATTTGCGAACTCGAACTCTACGGATACTCCCTTCATAATGGCCGAGCCTCTTTTTTATGGCATAGGTATCAGTGTTTCAGCGGTTTGCCCCGCCTTGAGAAGCAGCGGGCACGCCGCCATCCACGTCGTCGCAAATAGTCTGGCTTTACCCGTCGGATAATCGGCGCGGCTTGGGCGATTACTGGCAGGCGCAGCCAGTATGCCCGGTGCCTGGTGGGCTGGTGTATCAGTTGTGCGGTTACTGGCTGCCAGCAAAACAAGATCAAAAGGCTCTCAAGAGCTGTTGTTGAAGGAATTTCATTCATGGCAAAACGTGTTGCCGTCGTAGGGCTCTCGTTCCGGTTTCCGCAAACGGATACCGAGCGATATTGGAATGACCTGATGGCCGGACGCGATCTGGTCACCCAAGTTGACGCCAGCCGTTGGCAACAAGACGCCTATCTGCATCCGGCCAAGGACCACCCCGGCACCGCTTATACCTTCTCGGCCGGCTCCTTGGGCGACATCTCGGGTTTTGACGCGCACTTTTTTGGCATTTCGCCGCGCGAAGCTTCTCTGATGGACCCGCAGCAACGCATGCTGCTGGAATTGTGCTGGGAAGCCATCGAAAGCGCTGGCATACCGCCCTCGCGCATGCGCGGCAGCGACTGCGGAGTCTATATCGGCATCGCCAGCGCCGATTATTCATATCGCCTTTCCGACGACATGGGGGCCGTCGACGCGTCGATGGCCACAGGCAACACGTCCAGTATCGCGGCCAACCGCCTGTCGTACCTGTTCGATCTGCACGGCCCGAGCATGGCCGTGGACACCGCATGCTCGTCGGCGCTGGTTGCCGTACACCAGGCCTGCCGCGCCATCATGACCGGCGAAACCACGCAAGCCATCGCAGGCGGCATCAGCTTGCACTTGCACCCCTATGGTTTCATCACGTTTTCCAAGGCCTCGATGTTGTCGCCCGAAGGGCGCTGCAAGGTTTTCGACGCGTCGGGTGACGGCTACGTCCGATCCGAAGGCGGCGGCCTGTTTTTGCTGAAAGACTACGACCAAGCTGTCGCCGACCGCAATCACATCCTGGCCGTCATCGCGGGCAGTGCCGTCAACACCGACGGCCGCAAATCCGGCCTGACCGTGCCCAATGCCAATGCGCAGATTTCGCTGATGCAGCAGGTGTACGAACGCGCCGGCATCGACATCACCGACATTGATTATCTGGAGGCTCACGGCACCGGCACCGCCGTCGGCGATCCTATCGAGACGCGCGCCATCGGCGCAGCGCTGGGACAACCTCGCGGCACGGGCAAGCCCCTGACCATCGGCTCGGTCAAAAGCAACCTGGGCCACCTCGAGGCTGCCTCCGGTGTCGCCGGCCTGGTCAAGGCCATCTACAGCCTGCAGCACCGCGTCGTACCCGCCACCATCGGCATCCAGACGCTGAACCCCGCCATCGAGTTCGACAACTGGAATATCTCCGTTGCCACCGAGAACTATGCCCTGCCCGCCAGCGGCACGCTGACCATCGGCGTCAACTCGTTCGGCTTTGGCGGCGCAAACGCGCACGTCATTCTGCAAAGCGCTCCCGAAGCCGACAACGATCCGGCCGACAAGCTGGCCAACACCGCCGCGGTACCCGTGATCGTGTCCGGCAAAACACCCGAGGCGCTGAAGGCCGCTGCCCGCGACTTGGCAGGTGTCCTGCAAAGCCAGCCTGGACGCGCGCTATACGACGTCGCCTATCACGCCGCCATGCGCCGCGAATGGCACGCCGAACGCGCTGTCGTCTATGGCACCGACAGTGAACAAGTCGCACAAGCCCTGGTGCAGTTCGCCGACGGCGACGCCCCTCGCTACAGCGTGGCATCGGGCAGCGCCGTGCCCGACGCACAAGGCGCAGTATTCGTCTATTCGGGAAACGGCTCACAGTGGGACGGCATGGGCCGGCAACTGCTGGCCGATCCGGTTTTTGCCGAAGCCGTCCACGAAATCGATACGTTGTTTGCGCCCCTGGCCGGTTATCGTCTGGGCGACGAACTCGCGCGCACCGACAGTGCCAACCAATACGCACGTACCGAAGTCGCGCAGCCCGCCTTGTTCGCGATCCAGGTAGGCATCACCCGCATGCTGGCGCAGCGCGGCATCTTGCCGACCGGCGTCATCGGCCATAGCGTCGGCGAAGTCGCCGCCGCCTGGGCATGCGGCGCGTTGACCCTGGCCGACGCGGTTCAGGTCATATTCCATCGCAGCCGCCTGCAGGGTCGCACCAAAGGCCATGGCTGCATGACTGCTGTCGGGATAGACGGCGGCTCCGCCCTCGCCTTGTTGACCGAACTGCAGCTCACCAACGCCGTGTGCGTCGCGGGCTATAACAGCATGCGCGGCGCCACCCTGGCAGGCGACCCAGCCGCTCTAGGCACCGTCGAAGCCGTGCTGGCCGAACGCCAGGTGTTCTACAAACGCCTGGATCTCGACTATGCCTTTCACAGCGCTGCCATGGATCCTATCCAGGCAGAGTTGCAGCAAGTCCTGGCCGGCCTCGCGCCGAGCGCGGGCCACACTCCATTCTATTCATCCGTAGACGGCAAGCTGCTGGACGGCAAAAACCTCAATGCAGACTACTGGTGGCGCAACGTCCGTGAACCGGTACGTTTTCACCAGGCCATTGACGCTCTCATCGCACGGGGCGACAACGTCTACATTGAAGTCGGCCCGCACCCGGTACTGCGTTCGTATGTCAATGACGGTCTGAATAGCGCCGAACGCAAAGGCCGCGTCTTGCTGACCGCCAGCCGTGGCAACGACGATCCTGCCCGCATTCATGACACCGCTGGCCAAGCCATCCTGAGCGGCGCGCAAACTGACTGGCAAGACCTGTTCCCCTGGGAAGGCCGCCACATCATCATGCCGGCCTACCCATGGCAGCGCGAGCGCTATTGGCACCCGACCAGCGCCGACTCGCTGGGTCAACTGCAGCGGGCCAAGGTCCATCCCCTGCTGGGATATCCGCTCAGCCAGCACGAAGGCATCTGGGAAAACCAGCTCGATACCAAGCTGTACGCCTGGCTGGCCGATCACATCGTCGGCGACGCCACCGTATTCCCGGGCAGCGGATTTGCCGAGATCGCCTTGGCCGCCGCGCAGCAATGGCAGCCTGCACCCTGGCTGGAAATCGAAGAGCTCGAAATCCGCGCCCCGCTGCTGTTGGCCGCCTCGCCGTCCAAACGCACCCGCGTGACGGTCGATACCTCTGACGGCAGCTTGCGTATCCAGGCCAAAGACGTAGGCAGCGCCGAGCCCTGGACTCTGCACGCTTCGGCCCGTATTCTGCGCGAGGCCAGCGACGCCTTGATCAGGGGCGTGCCCGTGCGCGCTCTCGAGCGCCCCTACGACTTCACCACCGATAGCCATGCCCTGCTGACTCGTGCGGTGGGCCTGGATTACGGCGATGCTTTCCGTGCCGTACGTCATGGCTGGAAAGAATCCGACGACACCGTGCTGGCCGTCCTGCAGCCAGCCACCGTGCTGCAAGATCAGCTGCCGCAAAGCCTGTTGCACCCGGCACTGCTGGACTGCACATTCCAGTTGATCATCCAACTGCTGCGTGACGACCCCGCCATGGGTCAGGGCGTCGCCTTCGTGCCCGCCAAAATCGGACGCTTGGCCGTGCGCTCGGAAACGGACGTACCGCATTTCGTGCGCGCACGCCTGTTGCGCCGTGCGCCGCATTCGCTGACAGCCGAATTCGACATCTACAACGCCGCCGGCGAACAAATCGCCGCCGTGCGCGAAGCCCGCTTCAAGAGCATCCGTCTATCCAAAACGGCCGGCGACACGCTGGACTTCGTAGACGACGCTGGCGTGCCTCGCCCGCACGCGCTGGATCCGCGCAGCCGCATCAGTGAGCTGGATACCGGTGCCGCCGCCGACGCCTGGACCACCCTGGCCGCCAGCGCCGCGCAGGACCAGACCCATACGCGCTACGCCCACGAAATCGAGCCCTTGCTGGACAGCCTGTGTGATCATTTCTTTGTCCGGGCGCTGACCACGCTGGCGCCCAACGGCCACCATCTATACAACGACGCTGTCGAGCGCTGCCGCCAGACTTCGCCCGACACCGCCGCCTTGCTGGACCACCTGTTGGCGCGGGCCACCGACACCGGCCTGCTGGAACGCTCGCCCTCGGGCTGGGGCATCCCCGCAGCGGAAGACAATGCTCCCGACGTCATCGACATCTGGAACAGCCTGTTGCGCGAGTACCCCGACTATGCACACATCGTGCACGCCGTCGGCCGCGTTGGCCTGCATCTGGGCCAATTGCTGCAGGGCCAGGTCACATTGGACGCAGTCTGCCCGGCTGATGCATCGCCCAGCGCATTGACGCACCAGATCCTGGGCACCGAAGCTCGCGAACGCATCGGCGCCACCCTGCAAACCTTGCTGGCCCAGGCGCAAAGTCAATTGCGTGCCGGCACCCGGTTGAACGTACTGGAAATCAGCGCCTACACGCCGGCCTTTGCCGTGCACTGCTGCACCACGCTGGATTTCGACCTGGCCGACTACCGCTACGTCTCCACCCAGCAAGCCGCCATCGAACAAGCCCAACGCCTGCTGGACGCCTACCCCGATGCCTCGTGCGGCCTGATCGACGACGCCTCGCAACCCGGCGAATCCGATTACTACGACCTGGTCGTCCTGCATGCGGACAGCGCCAACGCTGACGACACCCTGCGCACGTTGGAATATGCTCGCACGCATCTGAAATCCGGTGGCACCTTGCTGCTGCTCGGCCATCATCCCGTCGCCTGGCTGGACTTCGTCGCTGGTGCGCAAGCCACTTGGTGGACGCCGGCCGACGCCGATGGGCTGCGCGCCTCATGCCAGTATCCCGCCCGCCTGTGGCAGGACATGCTGACACAGCAGGGCTATACGTGCAGTCCGGTGCTGGAGTTCGTCCCCGAGTCTTTGTCAGGCCCCTATCTGTTGAATGCTGTCGCGACCGCGGCATCTGCCGGCACCCGGCCGGCGGCCCCGGCTGTGCAGGCGAGCACGCGGCCCGAGCAGCCTGGCTGGTTGCTGCTGACCGGATCCCAAGACGCGGACACCGCGCTGGCCCAGGCCATCACCACGGCCCTGACCGCAGCCGGTCATCGCACCGTGATCCAGCGCAACATCGACTCCGCCAATCTGGATGCGCTGCTGGCTCAAGCCACCAGCCAATTGGGCGCCATTCACGGCATCATCCACCTGGACGGTCTGGTCGCGAACGCCGCCAGCCAAACCGCCCAACTGCAGACACAAGTCCGCCGTTGCGCCCTGGCCGCGTCCCTCGCCCAGGCGCTCGAACGCAGCAACAGCAAAGCCACCCTCTGGCTCATCACCGTAGGCGCCGCGCAGCATCTGGCCACGTCCGATGCCTTGTCCACCGGGCTGAACGATACCCCGCTGTGGGGCTACGGACGCACGATGATGAACGAGGCCGCCAACTACGGCGTGCGCTTGCTGGACCTGCCCTGCGCCGAACCCACCGACATCCTGATCGAGGCCCTGGCGCGCGAGCTGTGCCACCCTGACACCGAACAGGAAGCCGCTCTCACGGCCAATGGCGAGCGCTACGCACCTCGACTGCATGCCTTGCCCCGTCCGTCCAGCGCCACCGAGCCTGACCACACGGCAGACCAGATCAGCCTGGGCTTTGAATTCCCCGGCCAGTTGCGCAACCTGCGTTGGCAAGCCGGCCCGGCGGCCGAGCTGGCCGACGACCAGCTGGAAATCGACGTCCACGCCACCGGCCTGAATTTCCGCGACGTGATGTACGCCTTGGGCCTGTTGTCGGACGAAGCCATCGAAAACGGCTTTGCCGGCCCCACGCTAGGCCTGGAATTCGCAGGTACCGTGCGACGCGTCGGCCCTCAGGCCGAAGGCGGCTACCAGCCCGGTGACGCAGTCGTGGGCTTTGGCCCGGCCAGCTTCTCCAACCGTGTCTTTACCAAAGCCAGCGCCATCTCCCACATCCCCGAAGGCATCTCCTTCGAGGCTGCGGCGACGATCCCCAGCACCTTCTTCACCGTCTACTACGCGCTGCACCACCTGGCCCAGCTCGAAGAAGGCGAAAAGGTCCTGATCCATGGCGCGGCAGGCGGCGTCGGCATCGCCGCCATCCAGTTCGCACAAGCCCGTGGCGCAGAGATCTACGCCACCGCCGGCTCTGAGGAAAAGCGCGACTTCCTGCGCCTGATGGGCGTGCAGCACATCTACGATTCGCGTTCATTGGCCTATGCCGATGACATTCTGGCCGACACCCAAGGCCAAGGTGTAGACGTGGTCCTGAATTCGCTGGCCGGCGAAGCCGTCAACCGCAACCTGCGTGTGCTGAAGCCCTTCGGCCGGTTCCTCGAACTGGGCAAACGCGACTTCTACGAAAACACGCGCATCGGCCTGCGCCCGTTCCGCAACAACATCAGCTATTTTGGCATCGATGCCGACCAACTGATGCACGAGCGCCCTGCCCTGACCCGCCGCCTGTTCGGCGAAATGATGGCGCTCTTTGCCCAGGGCGTGCTGCATCCCTTGCCCTATCAGGAATTCGACGCCAACGACATCGTTGACGCCTTCCGCTACATGCAGCAGGCGCGCCAGATCGGCAAAATCGTCATCACTTATCGCAACGGCATCCGTCACACGCATAACGCCGCTACGACGGCCGAGGCCGCCGCACTGACACTGCCCGAGCAGGCCACCTATCTGATCACCGGCGGTCTTAGCGGCTTCGGCCTGCGTACCGCGCAATGGCTCGCCGACAAAGGCGCCCGCCATCTGGCGCTGGTCAGCCGCAGCGGCCCTGCCTCCGAGACGGCACAAGAGGCCATCGCCGCGCTGCAGGCCCGCGGCGTCACTGTGCATGCCGCGCCCTGCGACGTCACCGACGCACAGGCCGTCAACGACCTGGTCGCGCATATCCAAACCACCATGCCGCCGTTAAAAGGCATTGTGCATGCCGCCATGGTCATCGACGACGGCCTGATCCGCAACGCCACTGCCGAACAGATCCAGCGTGTGCTCGCCCCCAAAGTCCTGGGCGGCCAACACCTGGACACCGCCACGCAGGACCTGACGCTGGACTTCTTTGTCATGTTCTCGTCTGGCACCACGCTGTTCGGCAACCCCGGCCAAGCCAACTACGTCGCCGCCAACATGTGGCTCGAAGGGCTGGCCCGCCAACGCCGCGCGCAAGGCCGCCCGGCCACCTGCGTACGCTGGGGCGCGATCGACGACGTCGGCTACCTGGCGCGCAACAAGAAAATCAAGGACGCCCTGCAAAGCCGTATGGGCGGCGCAGCGCTGGCCTCTGACACAGCCCTGCATGCTCTCGAAGACATGCTGCTGGCCAATGCCAGCGGCCTGGGCGTGCTGGAACTGGATTGGCGCGCCCTGCGCCGTTTCCTGCCCAGCGCCAACACGCCTAAATTCAGCGTCCTGGCCCGTCGCAGCAGCGACAGCGGCGACGACGACGGCGATGCCCGCGACATCTCGCACCTGTTGGCGACCATGGACGACGCGGCCCTGCATCCCGTATTCGTCGAGATGCTCAAGACCGAAGTCAGCGAAATCCTGCGCGTATCTGCCGACAAGATCAATCCCGACGTCTCGGTCTATGACATGGGTCTCGATTCCCTGATGGGCGTCGAGCTGGTCGTCGCCCTGGAAAACCGGTTTGGCATCCGCCTGCCCGTCATGGCGCTCAACGAGAGCCCCACCTTGTCCAAGCTGGCCGATCGCTTGATCCAACTGCTGCGCGGCGACGGCGACCATGCCGAACAGGACACGGTCCTGGCCCAAGTCGAGCAAGTCGTCTCGCAACACACCGACGAAGTTCCGGCCGACGCCCTGGCCAAATTCGCCGATGAACTAAAATCAGGGAACATCAACAGCAAACGCATGATCCACTGACCGTGACCCTCACCAAAAAAGGCCTGCCCGGCCTGTCAGCCAGCATCAAAGACAAGCTGATCCAGCAAGCCCTGGAACGCAAGCTGCGCCAAGCCGGGCAAGAGCCGCCTGCGCGGACGCTATTCCAGTCGTCCGCGCGCAAAAATGCCATCCCCGAAGAGTTCTATCGATTCGATCTGCATCCGGGATACCGTCAGCTGCAAATCATGAACGAAGGCGCCGCCCGAATGGGCGTACGCAGCCCGTTTTTCAAGCTGCACGAAGGCACGGCCGGGGCCGACACCCAGATCGGCGGCAAGTCCTACATCAACTACGCCAGCTACAACTATCTGGGCATGTCCGGCGACCCGGTCGTCCAGGCCGCGGCACGCCAGGCGATGGAACGCTACGGCACTTCTGTGTCCGCCAGCCGGCTGGTCTCGGGCGAGCGCCCCATCCATCGCGACCTCGAGCGCGCCCTCGCCGATATCTACGAGGTCGATGAGGCCATCGCATTCGTCAGCGGCCACGCGACCAACGTATCCACCATCGGTTACCTGTTTGGCCCGCGCGACCTGATTCTGCACGACGAATTCATCCACAACAGCATCCTGCAGGGTGCACAGCTATCCGGTGCCCGCCGCCTGTCCTTTCCCCACAATGACTGGGCAGCCCTGGACGACATTCTGACCGAGCAGCGCCACCAATTCGAACGCGTCCTCATCGTGCTCGAAGGCATCTACAGCATGGATGGCGACTACCCCGACCTGCCCCGCTTTGTCGAGATTAAACGCCGCCACAAAGCCTTTTTGATGGTGGACGAGGCGCATTCGCTGGGCGTCATGGGCAAACGCGGCTATGGCATCCGCGAGCATTTTGGCCTGGCTGGTAAAGACGTAGACATCTGGATGGGCACGCTTAGCAAAACGCTGGCGGGCTGCGGGGGATACATTGCCGGCGAACATGCCCTCATCGAGCATTTGAAATTCCTGGCACCGGGCTTTCTATACAGCGTAGGCATGCCCCCCAGTGTCGCCGCCGCCTCGCTGGCCGCCTTGCGCCGCATGCAGGACCTGCCGGAACGCGTTGCCACGATGCAGGCGCGTGGCCGTTATTTCCTGAAAACCGCGCAAGCCGCCGGCATCGACACCGGCAGCAGTACGGGTTATGCGGTCGTCCCTGCAATCACCGCCAGTTCGTTAAAGGCAGCGCGTCTGTCGGCATCATTGTTCGAACAAGGCATCAACGTACAGCCCATCTTGTACCCGGCCGTACCGGAAAAATCGGCGCGATTGCGGTTCTTTATTTCGTGCCTGCATACCGAAGCGCAACTCACGCGCACGGTTGCGGCGTTGAGTGCGTTGTTGCAGAACGGGCATTAACGCTGACCGCCACGGGCTGGCGGCAAGTCAGCCGCAGCCCTGAATCAGTTGCGAATCCAACAACGCCTCACACGCCATGTCTGCGATGCTCTCCGATATACGTATGTCGCCGATGAGCGGGAACGACGCATAGATAGCCAGCGGCGGCACCGGCCGGTCAACCGTCAGGATATCGATGCTGTCATCGGCCAACTCGCGTTCCAGAATAGCGCGCGGCAAAATAGCCACTGCCGTGCCAGACACGACCAGGCGCACCATCACCGCCAATGAATTGCACGAATTAACCCGCGGAGGCGAAACGCGTGCGCCAGCGAACCACGACATATTCAGTGCATGCAACGCAGACGGCGCCGGCACCGTCAGCACAGGCATGCGTGCAATATCAGCCGCTGTCAGGGGCGCGGTCTGTCTGACCTTTCCCTTTGCACCGACCCAGCACATTTCAGAATCGCCCAGCAACACATCGCGAATATGCGGATGAGCGCCAGGGTCGGTGGAAATAGCGAAATCCAATCCTCCCGCACACAATCTGCCGCGCAAAATAGATCCGACATCTACGCTCAATTCCACTTGCAGCGAGGGATAGCGCTCGCTGAGGCCGGCAAGAAACGCTCCCAAACCAGACAGCGCAGCGGACTCATTCGTGCCCAATCGCAGCAGACCGCGCATAGGCACCACGTCCTCGGTCAGCACGTCGTCGGCGAGCTTTAGCAGCTCAGTGGCCTTGTTCAGAAACGACGCGCCTTTCGGCGTCAGCGCCGCGCCCTTTGCGTCGCGCTCGAAAAGCCGGTAGCCCACCACGCCTTCGAGTTCCTGGATGCGTGTAGACACCGTCGGCTGCGTCAAATGCAGATGCCGGGAAGCCGCATGGAAACTCTTTAGCCGGGCAACCCAGTAAAAAGTCTCTATCTGGGTTAGGGATATCACCATGATAGAAATTGACCGCAGCCCCGTTAGGAATTTTGATTACCCTCACCCCTGACATGCCATATAGGATGGGAGTGGCAGTGACATAAAAGTGTACCAAAGCGGTCACAACACAGATCCGGGGAAAAGGAACGGCATGATTCCAAAGCGTATCGGTATTCTCATTCCATCGACCAACACATCCGTCGAAGCCGATTTTCAGCGGCTGCTATCTGACGCGGTGACCGTGCACAGCGAACGTTTGTACATTCCTGACGGCACGATGACTGAGGAATCGCTGGACCTGATGAATCGGGATCTGCACGAAAAAGCAGCGCTGCTGGCCACCGCAAAGATAGACGTCATCGCCTACGCCTGCACCTCGGGCAGCTTTTATCGCGGCGCAGATTGGGACGAACAGGTCAAGAACGCCATTGAGCAGCGCACCGGCATTCCATGCGTGACTACCAGTACTGCGGTATCACAAGCGTTCCGGTCCTTGAACGTGCGCACCATCTCCGTCATGACGCCCTATCCCGACTGGACGAACCGAAAACTCGCCGAGTACTACACGGCACAAGGCATGGACGTCAAAGATGTGCACGGTGATGTTCGGGCCGCTGCAAACGGCCATCGGGCCATCAACGATCAGTCCCCTGCGGAAATCGCGCAGTTCGCGCTCGAGCATTTCGACGGCAGCGCACAGGCGCTGTTCTGCTCGTGTACCGCGTGGCGATCACTGGAGTGCGTACAGACGCTGGAGTCCTCGTTGAACGTGCCCGTGGTGACGTCAAACCAGGCCACGATATGGGCGTCTTTACACGCCATCGACAGTCTCGAACACGCAACGCCGACAGGCCGTTTATTCTCGGAGCGCCCGACCCCATGACATCCACCGACACGCAACATCAACTACCACCGTGGGCCGCAACACCCGCAGGAGTTCGCGCGCAAGCGCGCCAAGGATCATTCAACGGCAACACCAGCGGCATGGCGCCGGGCTATGGCCAGGGCAACCTGGTGATCCTGCCCAAAAGCTGGGCCGAGGATTTCTATGGGTATTGCCAGGCCAATCCCACGCCCTGCCCCTTGATCGGGATGACTCGACCCGGTGATCCCGCAGTACCCATGCTAGGCACTGACATCGACCTCAGAACCGATCTGCCGCGCTACCGCGTCTGGCGCGATGGACTGCTCGTAGATGAAGTCGATGACGTGTCCTCCTTGTGGCAAGACGATTTTGTAGGCTTTGTGCTGGGATGCTCCTTGTCGTTCGAATACGCCCTCGAACAAGCAGGCCTGCGCGTCAGGCATGTGGACGAAGGAAAAATCGTCCCGATGTATCACAGCTCGATCCAGACCAAACGCATCGGCGCTTTCCAAGGACCGATGGTGGTTTCGATGCGGCCCTATACGCCTGAACAGGCCCGCATCGCTTACGAAGTCTGTGCTCGCCTGCCCGGTGCGCACGGCGCGCCCGTCCATATGGGCAATCCCGCCGAGATCGGCATCGCCGATGTCAATCGTCCCGACGAAGGCGAACCCACTGACATCCTGCCAGGCGAAGTCCCCATTTTCTGGGGATGCGGCGTCACACCGCAAGCTGCAGCGCTGCTCGCCAAACCCCCGATCCTGATTACTCACGCTCCAGGGCACATGCTGATCGGCGATGTCCCGGTCGAACAACTGCGTTTGATCTAGATTGCACAAGAGCCACTGCGGCTCCTGCTGTTATTCACTTGGTTCCGCCGCGTCGCCTCGCGCACGCGTCTACACAACAGAGGACTACCATGAAGCAGATCCATAAACAATTCCTTTCTGCCGCAGCGGTGATCGTCACCGCATTGGCGGCAACGACGGTGCGTGCGCAAACCGATACCAAAGCCGAGTTGCTGTCTCTCGCACAGGAAATGAAGCCCTTTTCCATGCGCGTGCTGGGGCCACCGGTGGGTACAGCGGAATGGGTATTCGTCGTCAAGCCCTTCTGGAGCGAAACCGTTAAAGAACTGGGCGCCGGCAAGGTCACTGCAACCCTGAACAGTGTCACCGACATCAACGCTCAACCATCGGACGCCCTGCAACTCGTTTCTCAGGGCACATTCGACATGGCCAACATGGTCGCCAACTATGGTTCCGGCGATGTCCCGACCCTGGACGGATTCGACCTCGCTGGTGTAGCCACGTCGGTAGATACCATCAAAAAAGTGCTGGCCGCCTACGAACCCGCGGCCGAAACTGCCTTGCAAAAGCGCTACCGCGTCAATCTGCTGGGCGCCGGTATGTCGGGCGCACAAACCTTTTTTTGCAGGGGCGACATCAAAACCGTCGATGACCTGAAAGGTAAGAAAGTACGCGTCAGCTCGAGTACGCTGTCCGAGTTGGTACAAGGCCTGGGCGCCGCCCCCGTCACCATGGCGTTCGGCGAACTGGTCCCGGCCCTGCAGCGCGGCGTCATCGATTGCGTGATTACCGGCACCATGTCCGGCAATACCGCAAAGCTCTACGAAGTCTCCGACACCATGTTCACGCTGATCGCAGGCTGGGCGCCCACCATTCAGGTCATCAACACCAAGAGCCTGGCCAGACTGGACGAGACCCAACGCGCATGGCTGACCAAAGCGATAGATTATTACTACCGCAACATCAGCGACACCATTCAAACCAAGAACGTCCAAGAAGGCATCTGGTGCAACACTGCCGACAAACGCTGCACCATGATCGGACAAGCTGGCGTCACGCCGGGCAAGATGAAATTGGTCGAGCCCAGCAAAGAAGACCTGGCCAAAGTGCGCGAAGTCGTTCAGCAGAAAGTGCTGCCCCAGTATGGCAAGGCGTGCGGCAAAGACTGCGCCACAGCGTGGAACAACACGGTCGGCAAAACCGTCGACATGACGATTCCAGTTCAATAATCCAACCTACACCCTGCCCGCCTGTCCCTGAGGTACGCGGGACAGATGGGCAGCACGGGAGAGAACATGTCTTATCTCGCCAGTGCCCGAATTCTGTTCGAGCGCCTGTCTCGCATTGCAGCCCTGACCGGACTCTACGTCCTGTTCGCCACGACACTGTTGGTCAGCACCGACGTCGTGGTCCGCAAAATATTCGGCATCGCATTCGTCGGCGCCGACGAACTCGGCGGCTATGCGCTCGCCCTGGCTACGAGTTGGGCCCTCTCGTACGCCTTTTTCCAAGGCAGCCACATACGAGTGAATGTTCTGCACATGACGCTGCCGCCACGCGCCAAAGCCTGGCTTGACGTGCTGGCCGTCCTGGCGACGGTCGGCCTGATCGGCGTCCTGGCATGGCAGGTATGGATTCTCGCTTTCGACTCATGGACATTTGATGCGGTATCAAACACACCGTTGCGCGTGCCCATGTGGATACCTCAGTTCATTTTCCTGGCTGGCGTCTTGCTCTTTCTGATCTCTGCGGTACTGGTACTGCTGGAGAGCCTTGGCCTTGCCCTGCAAGGCAAGTACGAGGAAACGATCACGCTCATAGAAGAAAGCGAGCAGTCCGGGGAGTACACGGTATGACGATCGGCATCGCCTTCATCCTGGGCGCATTCATTCTTTTCTTTGCCGGCCTGCCCATTTTTTCAGTCATCGGCCTGGGCGCTCTCGCGGTGGGACTGATCTCTCCAGCCCCCATCGTAGATTCGCTCGGAATGACAGCCTGGGCCCAGTCGCAAAACTACGTGCTGATCTCGGTCCCCTTATTCATCATGCTCGGTGAGATCTTCGTACGTAGCGGCATTGCCGGCGAAATGTACGATGCCGTCGCACCGTGGCTGAACAAGATGCCGGGACGATTGATGCAAACCAATGTCGCCACCAGCGCCATCTTTGCCGCCACATCGGGATCCAGCCTCGCCACCGCTGCCACCATCGGTTCGATCGCCATTCCTCAAATCAAACTGCACAGCTATAACGAACGGCTGTTTCTGGGCAGCATTGCCGCAGGCGGCACGCTGGGGATTCTGATTCCGCCGTCCATCAATCTGATCGTCTACGGCAGCATCACCAATACATCCATCCCCGAGCTCTATCTGGCCGGCATTGTGCCAGGCTTGATTCTGACCGCCCTGTTCATGTTGGTGACGACCATTCTGTGCATCCTGCGACCGGAATGGAGCGGCAAACCTATCGAGACCGACTGGAGCATGCGCATTGCCACGTTGCCCAAGCTGCTGCCGCCCTTAGGGCTGTTCCTGGTGGTGGTGGGCTCCATTTATGCAGGCATTGCCACGCCAACCGAGGCCGCTGCGCTCGGTGTCATTGCGACCGTCGTGCTGGCACTCGTCAGACGCCGAATGTCTTTCAGCATTCTGAACTCGGCGCTATTTGCCACGGCAAAGACCAATGCCATTCTGATGATCATCATCATCTTTGCCGCGTTGCTGAACTTTGCTCTGGGCATGATTGGCTTTTCGCGCCTGCTCGAGAGCTTTGTGCTCGACCTGAATCTCAGCACCTACGCGCTGGTCCTGCTGGTCGTGCTCATCTACCTGATCCTGGGCTGCTTTCTGGAGGGGTTGTCGCTGACGGTCCTGACCGTACCCGTGCTCGCGCCCATCATGGCCAAACTGGGGTTTGATCCTGTCTGGTTCGGCATCATGGTCATCCTCGCCACCGAGGCCGGTCTCATCACACCGCCCGTCGGCATGAATTGCTACGTGGTGCAAGCCACACGCGGACGTGGCTCGCTCATGGACGTATTCATCGGCGTGTCCCCCTACTTGCTCGCACTGCTGACCTTGGTAGGGATCCTCATCGTCTGGCCTGAAGTCGCTCTCTGGTATCGATAGACCATCGTTTTATCAACGCTCAGCCGAACCGAACATCGGCTCCCACACCTGAATCTGGAGACAGTTCTCATGTACCTGTTGAAATCGCTTCCCGAACCCATCGCTCCCGAACGCATTGAACTGCTCAGCCGGGCAGAGCCCGCCACGATCGGCCATTTTCTGCACACGGGTTTCATGGATAGCGGTATCCGCGCGATGCTGCCGCCCAAACGTATCGCGGGCACTGCCGTGACCGTGCGCTACCCCGGCCCCGATGGCGCGATGGCGCATTACGCCGTGGGCCAGGCCCGTCCGGGCGATATCCTGGTCATTGACCGTTGCGGCGACCAGCGTCACGCCAGCCTCGGCGGCGCATTGGCCTATGCCGCGCGTGCAGCCGGGGTCGTAGGCATCATCGTGGACGGCGTCGTCACCGATATCGAAGAACTGCGACGCTATGGCTTGCCAGTCTGGTCACGGGGACTCACCACGATTACCGTAAAAACATTGGGCATAGGCGGGGAATTCTGCATCCCCGTGTCCTGCGGCGGCGTAGCGGTATCCCCTGGAGATGCCATACTGGCGGACGAAAACGGCGTCCTCGTCCTACGGCCCGAGCTCATCGAATTTGCCGCCAACAAAGCCGTGGGCCTGCAAACCGGGGAAAAACAAACCTTGCAACGCGTAGACGCCGGCGAGAAATACCCTGATATTCTCGGTACTTCGGCAATCATCGCACAACACTTGGCGCAGCATTGAACAGGGAACCCGTGCCATGTCATTATCCAACCCATTCGCGACAGTCACTGAACTCTCTGCCCAGCTCGAGGCAGGCACGCTATCATCCGCAACCCTGGTAGAGCACTATCTGCAACGCATTGCAGACCAGGACGACCGCCTGCACGCGTTTGTAGGCACCTATGCGCAAGAAGCCCGTCAGCACGCACAAAGCGCTGACCTCGCTCGCCAAGCTGGCAGCTCACTCGGTCCATTGCATGGCATTCCCATCGCCCTCAAAGACCTGATCGAGATCGAAGGACGTATCACCATGGGCGGCTGCGCCGCCCACCAGAACCGCCGCAGCATCGTCACGGCAGCCCTGGTGCAACGCCTGCGACAACAAGGAATGATCATCCTGGGTAAAACGCATACCGTCGAGTTCGCCACCGGCGGATGGGGTACCAACACTCGTCTAGGGACGCCTCTGAACCCGTGGGATCTGGACGTCCCGCGCACACCCGGCGGCTCGAGTAGCGGCTCGGGTGTGGCCGTCGCGGCGGGCCTTGCGCCCTGGGCCATCGGCACCGATACGGGCGGATCAGTGCGCTTGCCCGCCTCGTGGTGCAACCTGACCGCCCTGAAAGTCTGCACGGGGCGAATCAGTACCGAGGGCGTACTGCCGCTGAGCACCACACTGGACACCCCAGGCCCCATGACTCGTACAGTGAGCGATGCGCGCCTGCTCTACCACGCGTTACGCGAGCACGACGATTGCAGCCGCACCAATACCACACACCATGCACAACGTATCGTGCAGGCACGCCCGCGCAACGACCTGAAAGGACTGCGCCTGGCCCGTCTGCCAGACAACGAGCGCGCCGTTGCCACGGCAGAGGTCCTGGCCGCCTATGACGCCTCTCTCGAGGTGCTGCGTGCAGCCGGTGCCGACATCGTGGACATCACGCTACCCTATGGCTTTGCCGAAGTTGCCGAGTTCAACAGCCTGATCATGAATGCCGAGGGCTATAGTTTCTACGCCGAGCTCCTTGACAATCCGTCTCAGCCGCTGGACGAAGACGTACGCCCCCGTCTGCTAAAAGGCCGCACCGTGCGCGCGGCAGATTATCTGAACGCACTACGGCGCCGGCAAGCCATGCAGCGCGAGCTCGAACCCATTTTCGAACAGGTCGATGCCCTGCTGACACCCACCACCGCCACCGCACCATTACCGCTGACGGAAGTCGACCAGAACTCCACCCCCGCCTATTACACGCGGTTTGCCAACTTCTTCAATTTAGCGGCCCTGGCAGTGCCGAACGGTGCCACACAACACGGTCTGCCCCTGTCACTGCAGATCATCGGCCGCCCTTACAGCGAAGAAAGCATCCTCGACATCGGCGAAATCTATCAATCGCGTACACAGTGGCATCTGCGCACGCCAACGCTGCCCCAATGACTCATCCTGCCGTCAAACCGATCTGCTCCAGGCAAGGCGAATACGCCATCCTCTGCGACCTCGGCATTCCCACCGCATCTACCGCAGACCTCACCGTGCAGCAGAAAGTCTGGGGCATGTCCGCCTGCCTGTCGGCTCGCGAAGATGTGCTCGAAGTCGTGCCTGGCATGAACAATCTGCTGGTGATCTTCCGCAGCATCCAGCATGACTTCGATGCCTGCCAGGCATTGATTCACAACGCCTGGGAGACCGCCCCGGCCAGCGCATCACAAGGCAGCCAGATTGCCGTTCCAGTCGTGTACGGCGGGCCGGATGGAGAAGACCTCGAGCTCGTCGCGCGTCACGCTGGATTGTCGCCGCGAGACTATATCGATCTGCATGCGCGGGCCACCTATGTTGTCTATGCGCTGGGCAGCCAACCGGGATTCGCTTATCTGGGCGGACTGGACCCACGCCTGGCCGTGCCGCGGCGCGATGTTCCCAGGCCCCGTGTTGAGGCCGGATCCGTCATCGTAGGCGGCAACCAGGCCGCCATCCTGTCCCGCACCACGCCATCGGGTTGGCACATCATCGGCAAGACCGCGCTCAACTGCTTTGACCACACTCAGGAACGCCCCGCCCTGCTCACGCCCGGCGATACCGTGCGCTTCGACATCCAGGAAGTCCTGCCATGATTGAAATCAATCAGGCGGGCTTTTATACCTCGGTACAAGACCTGGGCCGCAAATCCTGGCGTCATCTGGGCGTCGGCCTCAGCGGCGCCATGGATCCTGTGGCCTTGTCTGTCGCCAACCTCATGCTGGGTAATGCCATTGACACAGCGGGCCTGGAGATCACCATGGGCCATGCATGCGTGACCTTCCACACCGACACTGAAATCGCGCTATCAGGCGCCACCGTCGATGCCTCCCTCGATGGTCGTCCATTACCCAACTGGTGGGCACTGAGCGTACGAGCTGGCCAGCAATTGAGACTGGGCACCGTCAACGCCGGCGTACGCAGCTATCTGGCCGTTCGCGGCGGGCTCGCAGTGCCCTCGGTACTGGGATCCGCCTCCACGGATTTGAAAGGCGGATTCGGCGGGATGCAAGGCCGTGCCCTCAAGAACGGCGACACGCTGGACCTGTGCCCCATGCCTGCCCTGAGGCATCGCAATACCGGTTTTGGCTTGCCCGTCATGCAACACGCACCCTATGCGCATCAAGGAGACCGGCCGGATCAGGCCGCCATCCCGGATGGCGAGGCTATCGTTCCCCTGGTGCATATTCTGCCTGCCGCGCAATGGCCTGACCTGACCGCAGCTGCACAGCAGCAATTAGTGAATACCACCTGGCAAGTCTCCCCCCAAAGCAACCGCGTCGGTTGCCGGCTGGAAGGCCCCACCCTGCAAATGCAGAGACGGCACGAGATGCGATCCCATGGCATCATGCCTGGCGTCGTGCAACTGCCCCCCGCAGGCCTGCCCATCGTCCAACTCTGCGATGGCAACACCAGCGGTGGCTATCCCGTTATCGCCACCGTGATCGAGGCCGACTTGCATATGTTCGCCCAACTGCGTCCGGGCACGCCCGTGCGCTTCGCGTTGTGCGATATCGCCTATGCTGCCGCGATCGCCACACGCCATCAGAAATTCCTGGACGACATTGCGCTGCGTTGCGAACTGACGCGCCGACGCTTTCACTAAGGAGTCCGACATGAAAACCATCGATATCAATTCCGACCTGGGCGAAGGCTACGGCGACTATGCCAAAGCCGACGACGCCGCCATCCTGGGTCTCATTACATCGGCCAACGTGGCTTGCGGCTTTCATGCCGGCGACTTCATGACGATGCATCAGACTGCAGTGCTGGCAAACAAGAACGGCGTCAGTATCGGCGCTCATGTCGGCTATCCCGACATCCAGGGCTTTGGACGCCGCCATATCGCCTATACCGCCAAGGAGCTGGAGCTGATGACGATATATCAGCTCGGCGCATTGAGCGCCATCGCCGAGCACGCAGGATCCCGGCTCACCCATGCGAATTTTCATGGCGCACTGGGCAATTTGTCCTTCGTCGACGAGGACGTTGCCTTTGCCACATTGAGCGCGGTGAAGGCCTTTGACTCGACGCTGAAGTTCGTCGCCCTGCCCCACACGGCCGCCTATCGCGTAGCGCAGAAACTGGACCTGGAGATCGTCGCGTCATTCCTGGCCGACCGTGCCTACACGCCCGAGGGCGTACTGGTCAGCCGCAAAACACCCGGCGCCGTCATTCACGATCCTGCCCTGATCCGCGAACGTGTACAACGCATACTGCAAGAAGGCAAAGTCCGCGCCATCGACGGAACGGATCTCGACATGCCGGTGGACTCCATCCTGGTGCACAGCGACACACCGGATTCCATCGAAATCGCCCGTACCATCCGCCAGGCCGCGCAAGATATCGGCTATCGGATCGCGGCGTTTGCCTGACTACAAGCGTCACCAAAGGCTCGCCGCATGGCCAAATCTGCTGTCACGCCCGCCGCCCCAGCCTACGCCCGTCCTTGATGCGGACGATTGAACGCCAGGAAATGGCGCACGACAGGCGGCTGTTCTCCTTGGTGGAAACGCAGGACCTCCCCTTGCACATCGGCGTCCGCCTTGGACACCCGCCTATGCTGGCGCAAATGCTCGGCCCACGACTCGACCTGGAACCATTCGAGCATCAGTTCGGGATTGGCAGAGTCTTCTGCCACGCCCCACGCATAGGCGCCATCGCGGCGGCGTTCTGCGGATAACCGCGCCAGCGCTTTGAGAAAATCCGCACGATCCGCAGGTGCAATGCGGTACTCGATCTGGATCAGCACCGGCCCGCGATCATGTTCGATGGGTGCCGCGGTCAGCGGTTCGGGCCAATGATTCGACGGCACCAAGTCGGCCTCACCGGCAGGCAGCTTGATACGGTGCGCGATCAGGCCAACCAACACGAGTCCTGCCGCGCCGGCCAACAGCGCCACCGGCACCGAGGTCCATTGCGCGACCGCGCCCCAGCTCAGGCTACCCACGGTCATCGCCCCATTGAACACGGTCAGATACACCGCCAACGACCGTCCACGCACCCAATTCGGCAAGATCGCCTGCGCAACACCATTGAGCGTCGTCAACGCGGTGATCCAAGCCATCCCCAGCACCAGCAACGCAGCCACGGCGGCCCATTGTGGCGGGGCGAACGACAGGAACGTCATGATCGCCGCAGTAACCAACGCCGCCGCCAGCAGCAATCCATCCGCATCCAGGCGCGCACGCAAGCTCGGCATGACCACTGCACCGCCAATCGCACCCAAACCGACCGAGCCGAGCAAAATGCCATAAAAACCGGCGCCGCCGCCCAACAACTGACGTGCGACCAAAGGCAACAAAGCCCAGATCGAGCTGGCGAGCGCGAAAAACAAAAACGCCCGCACCAACACCACATGCAACTCGCGGCTGGCGCGAACGTAGCGCAGTCCGGCACGAAAAGCGCCGACGAAACGCTCGGACAACTCATCGTCCGCCGCCTGCGGCCGCGGCCACCACAACAGCGCGGCAACCACAAACACATAGCTGATCACATCCACGCCATACGTGAAGGCCGCCCCAAAGCTAGCCAGAATCAAACCGCCCAGTGCGGGGCCGACCGCACGCGCGATATTGATGCCCAGCGAATTGAGCGCCACCGCACTCTTGAGATCTTTCTTTTGAACCAACTCAGGAACGATGGCCTGCCAGGTCGGCCCCATCAGCGCCGCACCGATACCACCCAGAAACGTCAAGGCCACCAGCGACGCCACCGATTGCAGTCCCGCAGCCGACAGCAGCATCAGCGTCACACTGACGCCAGCCAACAGGAACTGGATGCCAACCAGAAACTTGCGTCGATCCAGGACGTCGGCCAACACGCCCGCAGGAATCGCCAGCAAAAACACAGGCAACGTAGCCGCAGCCTGCACCATTGCCACCGCGGTGGGCGATGAAGACAAATCAGTCATCAGCCACGCGCTGGCGACGTCGCGCACGAAACTGCCGGTGTTGCCAATGACCGTTGCCACCCACAACACCGCAAACAGCGTCTGCCGTAGCGGCGCAAAGCTGCCTGACGGGGGTTCGTCCGTACGCGTCATGCCCGCCGCTCCCTCAAATCCAGCCAGGCCACCAGCAAAAAGCCGCCGACCAAGCCCAGATGTTCAAAAAACGAATTAGCGGCCATGAAACGCGCCTGCCCTGCCGGCAACTCCCAAAACCGCAGGGCCATACCGGTCGCCAGCAAGGTAAACCCTGCCAGAGCGAGCGCGCCCAGCCACCGTAGCCGGCCGGTGAGAATCATCATGGAAGCCCCCAATTCAAGCACAATCACCGCCCCCGCGAACAGCGGAGCCGGCGATAGGCCAAAATGGTTCATCTCAGCAACAGCACCGGAAAAATCGGTGAGCTTCACGAACCCGCCTTGCAGATAGGCCGAACACAAGGCCAGATAAGCAAGAAAACGCGCGGCGCGGCTGGCAAACACCGGCCGCACAGCGGCACTCAGACCGTGACCCGTCACAGAATAAGGCCTAGGCATGGACGCTCTCATATCGAGTATCAGACGGCCCAGCACGAGCAACCCAGTGCGCCGAAAAAGCCCTTCAAATCCGACACGGGCGCTTTCGATGCCCAGGCGTTCGCATGGTTATGCCCATGCATCCCGCATGCACTGGCGCAACCGCAACCGGCCACTGCCTGATAACGCCGGTACGACGAAGACGACAGCGAATTTTTGCCTGCACCCTCCGGATCCCCCCAGGCCGCATAGCCGCCAAACAAGCGCGTGGGCGACCAGTCGGGCATCGCCGGGGGCAGCGGATTATCGTCGTGTTGGGCAAACTCGCCCTCGCCGTAGACCACTTTTCCGCCCACGACGGTCAGGTGTGACGTCAAAAACGAAATGTCATCCTCAGGCACGCTGAAAAAATCCTTGCTCGGCACAATAAAGTCCGCCAACTGACCGACCGAAATACGGCCCCGCTTGCCTTCCTCATTCGAAAACCAGGCGACATTCTCCGTCCACATGCGCAATGCCGTCTCACGATCCAGCAAATTGCGTTGGGGATACATCTGCGTACCGCCCAAGGTCTTGCCCGTGATCATCCACGACAGTGACACCCAGGGGTTGTACGAGGCGACGCGCGTAGCGTCCGTACCAGCCGACACCTTGACGCCCTTCTCCAGAATGCGCTTGACTGGCGGCGAGGCCTCGGCCGCCTTTGCACCATAGCGTTCGATGAAATACTCGCCCTGGTAAGCCATGCGATGCTGCACGGCAATACCGCCACCTAGTGCGGCAATACGGTCGATGGACTTGTCGGAAATCGTCTCGGCATGATCGAAAAACCAATTGATACCCTCTAGCGGCGTATCCCGGTTGACCTTTTCAAACACGTCCAGCGCGCGCGAAATCGTTTCGTCATAAGTCGCGTGCAACCGCCATGGCCATTTGTTCTGCACCAAGACGCGTACGACGTCTTCGAGCTCGCTTTCCATCTGCGGCGGCATATCCGGACGCTCGACGCGAAAATCCTCGAAATCCGCGGCCGAATACACCAGCATTTCCCCCGCCCCATTGTGACGGAAATAGTCATCGCCCTGCTTATACGTGACCGACTTGGTCCAGTTCAGAAAATCTTCCTTTTCCTGCTTGGGCTTTTGCGTAAACAGGTTATAGGCCAGCCGCACCGTGATCTGGTTGGCATCGGCCAGTTGCTGGATGACTTCGTAGTCCTCTGGATAGTTCTGGAAACCGCCACCCGCATCGATCACTCCCGTGACACCCAGGCGATTCAACTCGCGCATGAAATGGCGCGTCGAATTGATCTGATAGTCCAGCGGCAGCTTCGGGCCTTTGGCCAGGGTCGAATAGAGAATCGTGGCATTGGGTTTTGCCAGCAGCAAGCCCGTGGGGTTCCCATTGGCATCGCGCACGATCTGCCCGCCCAACGGATCCGGCGTGTCCTTGGTGTACCCCACCGCCCGCAACGCCGCCCCGTTGAGCAGTGCACGGTCATACAGATGCAACAAAAAGACCGGCGTATCAGGCGCAATCGCGTTGATCTCGTCGATCGTCGGCAGCCGTTTCTCGACGAACTGCTGCTCGGTAAACCCGCCCACCACACGCACCCATTGCGGTGCGGGCGTGATGGCGACCTGGCGCTTCAGCATTTCCAGCGCGTCGGCCAGCGAGCGCACGCCATCCCAACGCAGCTCCATGTTGTAGTTCAACCCACCACGCACGACATGCGTGTGGTTGTCGAACAGCCCGGGCAGCACATGGCGGCGTTTCAAGTCGATCAGGCGGGTATTCGGTCCCGCCAGCCGCGTGACCTCTTCGTTGGTGCCCACCGCGACAAAACGGCCGGACTTGATCGCGATGGCGTTGACCACCGGCTTGGCACGATCCAGCGTCGTGATCTGGCCATTATGGAAAATAACGTCAGGACTGGCATCGGACACGGTTGAAGCTCCTTTCCGGAGTGCCTCGGCCGCCGCATTGCGGCCCCATGCGCCATTGAACGCTGCCGTAGCAGCCAGCGTCGTGGCCGCGCCGAGGATTTTTCGACGAGTTGACATTGTCATGCTTTTCTCCTGATTGTGGAGCTTTTCTTGATGCCGCCGGTAAACGCCGGCAGGCATGGCAAGCGCCCCAGACCGCGCAGGCCCGGGGCTGGTCTTGGCTAGATTCCGCTTACTTGGCCGGATTCGGGCCAATACGCTCGCCGTGCTTCACACGCTCGGGGGCCTTGTGCACCATCGTATAGGCATAGTCCACACCCATGCCATAAGCGCCGGAATGTTCCTTGACGATACCCATCACCGCATCGTACGAGTCACGGCGAGCCCAATCCCGCTGCCATTCCAACAACACCTGTTGCCACGTCACCGGCACAATGCCCGCCTGGACCATGCGGTCAATGGCGTACTTATGCGCGTCGACAGAGGTGCCGCCTGAGGCATCGGTCACCATGTAAATCTCATAGTCCGTGTCATGCAGGCATGACAGCGCGAACGTCGTATTGCAGACCTCGGTCCACAAGCCGGAAACCACGATTTTCTTGCGGCCTTGCGCAGCATGCGCGGCCAGTGCATCACGCACATTCTGATCATCCCACGAGTTCATCGATGTACGCTCCAGGATCGGATGATCCGGAAAAACGGCCAACAACTCGGGATACGTAAAGCCGGAGAAGCTTTCTGTTTCCACAGTGGTGATGGTGGCTGGGATATCGAACACTTTCGCGGCTTTAGCCAAGCCCACTACATTATTCTTTAACACCTGACGATCGATCGACTGGACGCCAAAGGCCATCTGCGGCTGCTGGTCGATGAAAATGATCTGGCTATTCTGGGGGGTCAGGACTTCGAGATACTTGGACATCGCATTGCTCCCTTCGTTGATGATCGAATAAAGTGCCGCAGCGCAGCAGTGTAGGGCTCCATAGATGTCATCAGAAGGGTCAAACTGGAAAAGCATCCTTTCCAAAATTGACATGAACTCGTCATTACGCCAAGGCCACGTTCTTCACGCGTGCCTGGAACGGCCTCTTTGCGAAGCAATCAGCAGATCCCTCTCACCTGGGCAAACGGACTGCGACACATTGCCCCCAGCGCCATGCGGTCAGTAGAATCCAGCACAACACTCTCTTTCGCCAATATCCATGAACAGACTGCCAGACCTGGAAGCCTGGGCGATCTTTGCCAAGGTTGCCGAAACAGGATCCTTTGCCCGCGCCGCCAGCGATTTCGCCTTGTCGCAGGCCACGGTGTCCAAAGCCATCACGCGTCTGGAAGCACGCATGAAAACCATGCTGTTTCATCGCACCTCCCGCCGCATGACCTTGACCGAGAGCGGACTGGCTGCACTAGAGCGCGCCACCCGCATCCTGCAGGAGGGCGAAGCCGTCGAGGCCGATCTGGCCGAACAGGCCACCGCCCTGCGCGGTCTCGTGCGCGTTGCCGCGCCAATGTCCTTCGGGCTCTCGCATCTGGCGCCCATCCTGCCTCAATTCATGGAATCCCATCCCGACGTGAGTCTGGACATCGAATTCAGCGACGAGCAAAAAGACCTCGTCGCGAATCGATTCGATGTTGCCGTGCGCATTTCCAATCTGTCTGATTCCAGCCTATTGGCCAAACGTCTATGCAACGTGCGCCTCCTGCTGGTAGGCTCACCCGCCTATTTCGAGCGCCATGGCCGGCCCCGGCATCCGAGCGAACTCGCCGAGCACCGTGCCCTGCAATATGCGTATTCCCACAAAGGGCCCAGCTGGCGCTTTCAACATGAACGTGATGGGGAATTCAGCCTATCCATGCATACGCCCTTGCGCGTCAACAACGCCGAAGCCCTGACGCATGCGCTGACAGCCGGCCTCGGCCTGGCGCTGCAGCCGGAGTTCCTGGTCTGGCAGGATATCGAGGCAGGCCGTCTGGAAACCGTGATGGATGAATGGCAGGTCGAACCCATCGCCTTGCATATCCTGACGCCACCAGGACGCAAACGCCCTGCCCGCGTGCAGGCTTTCATCGATTATCTGGCGCAATGCTACGCCAGTCAGCCGTGGGCTAGACGGGATGAGGGGGCTTGAGAGAACTCCGTGTCAGGGACGAACAGCCCCTTCGCGCGCTCTTCGGATTGTCAAGACTGCAATGCTTTTATCACTGCACCAGGATTACGTTCAATCACGTTCAACAATACCAACGCTGGGCCACGAGGCACTCTGTCACCGCGCTCCCAGTGCCGCAGTGTTGCTGTCGAAAAACCAAACCACCCAGCAAACTGTTCCTGGGTCATGCCCACCTTGGCTCGGACTGCCTTCACATCAACAGGCCGAGGTCGATGCACCCTGACACCAATCTCGTTACCACGAGCGTCATCAATGGCCTCTTGCAAGCCTTGCTTGATGATGTCGAATGCCTTGTTCATGACTTTCGTCCTTTCCAAATTTTTACCAATAGGCCAACCATATCCGCTAATTCATTACGTTCAGCTTTACTGAGATTAAGCTTGTCACCCTTGGCAAACAATGTCAGTAGGTAAAGCGGCATGGAGCTATTGTAAAAATAGTAGATAACACGAACCCCACCCCTCTTGCCTTGCCCGCCTCTGCCCCAGCGCAATTTGCGCACGCCGCCGGTTCCCTCTACCAAGTCACCCGCTTTGGGGTGCTCAGCCAGATATGTGATCAGAGCAGCATACTCATCATGGCAGAGCAGCTTGTCGGCAAGCCGAATGAACGAAGGCACCTCCACTACGCAATTCAAATTACGATTGTAATCCATTGGATTAGTTCCGTACAGCTGTATAGATCGTGCCTCCACTATCGATCTCAAGACACGCTATCGGAAGATGCAGTGAACGTTTATATCCATGCGCAGTTGCCGCAACGCGAATCAATCATCACGTCTACTGCACCTGCAGATTCGACTCCTTGACCAAGGCGCCCCACTTTGCGGCTTCCGCCCTCAGGAATTCTGAAGCCTGCGCCGGACTGTTCGCCACCAGGTCTACCCCGTCACGTGCCAGCATTTCCTTCATTGCCGGCGTACTCAGTGCCGTCCGTGCCGCTGCGTTCAGCTTGTCGATGACGGCGGGCGGCGTTCCGGCCGGGGCCGCGAGCACGAACCAATTACGAGCCTCGAACCCCGGCAAGGTTTCCGCCACCGTCGGAACATCCGGCAAAATGCTCATCCGTTTCGCGCCTGTCGTCGCCAACAGCCGCAGTTTTCCCGAGCGCACGTGCACCAACGAAGACGCAGGATTGTCGATCATCAGGTCCACCTCGCCACTGATCAAGTCGACGAAAGCAGCGCCAGCGCCCTTGTACGGAATCTTCGTGAAATCCACACCAGCCTGCTTAGCCAGCATTGCCGTTGCCAGCGCCTGAATCCCGGTACTCGCGGACAAGGCAAAATTGATCTTGTCAGACTGCTTGGCCTGAGCCAATACATCCTGCAGCGACTTTGCCTTGAAATTATTGCTGGCGACCAGCACTTGCGGCGCAGCCGCCATGATCATCACCGGGCTGAAATCCTTGATCGGGTCATACGGAACCTGCGGATAGAACGCGGGCGTCGTCCCGAAAGCCGCCGAACTCAACAGCAATGTATAGCCGTCAGCCGTCGATCGAGCAACATCGATTGCGCCGATCTGCCCCGTATTGCTGGCCTTGTTTTCGACCACGATACTCTGACCGAGAATCTCACCCAGTTCCTTTGCGAATGGCCTGGCCAATGTATCCACACCGCCACCGGCAGCGAAGGGAACAACAATGCGTATCGCCTTGTCGGGAAATTCCGCCCGGGCGGCGCTGCCCATCAACAACGCGGCCATCATCGCCCCGATGATTTTCTTTTTCATGCAATGTCTCCTATTTACGTGTGGCGGCCAGGCGCATAGGCAACGCGGCATCGCCAGCCGTCTCCAATGACCAGACCGAATCAATCAGACGATCGGCATCGACGTCCACGCCGGCATACCGCACCAAGTCACGCAGCTTCTGCTCGATGGCGTCGTCCTCCAGCGGACGTGCCAACGAGCCGCGCGGTTCGGTGACCTCACGCTGCAACACCGAGCCGTCGCTGAACTCAATGCGCAACTTGACCGCATCGACCGACATGGCGGGATCGTCGGTGAACACCAGCCGCTGACCGAGTCCGCGTAAAACAGGATCGGCCACCGCCTCATCCGAAAACTCCGTGAGACCGGCGCAGCCACGCACCAATGCCACAGCCACGGCATGTTGCGCGCACACTTGAGACTGGCGGCCGCTCGTGACATCGGGACGATCCGTCCGTTGGCGCAACAAGGGATGACCCGTCAACGCAATACGGGAAATACCGCGCCATCCGCCATCCTGGATACGCGGATCCGAGGACAGCTCCAGGCAGGCATCTATGACGGGATTCAGCACCACGCCGCAGGGATACGGCTTGTATGCGTTATTCAACAGCTCCCAGCTATCCCCGAGCCGTTCTGTCATCGCAGTCAGCCGCGGACTGTCGCTGACGACTCTCAAGAACCCGCGCTCTCCTTCCAACGGCAGCGCCGGCCCATCAAAACCCTCAGCAGCCAGAAACGCCGACAGCAACCCATTGCGTGCAGCATTGCCCACGCTGACGCTCTTGGCTCCGGTACCTAACGCCTCCACCAAACCACCCGCCTGCACCGCAGCGACGCCTAATGCATGCACGTTCTGCCGCACATCCAACCCCAGCGATTTTGCCGCTGCCAGCCCTGCGCCAAACACGCCGCACGTCGAGGTGATATGCCAGCCACGCGCATAATGTTCCGGCGAGATCGCGTTGCCGATACGGCAGGCCACCTCGACCCCCAGCACAAAGGCATGTAGCAATTCCTGTCCACTCATGGGCCGCGTCTCTGCCAAGGCGAACAACACCGGCGCAATCGGCGACGAGGGATGAATAATGGTCGGATGATGCGTGTCGTCAAAGTCGAACACATTCGCCGCCATCGCATTCAATGCGGCAGCGCTCAACACATCCACACGATCCGGCCGGCCCGCCAGACTCGCCTGCGGTCCCGCCGAAAAGCGCGCATACGTACGCACCGCAATATCCAGCGACGGCGTGCGTGCCGCAGAAATCGCCACGGCGAAAAAATTCAGAATCGCCCGGCGCGCGGCATGTCGTACCTCTGCCGGCACATCCTCCCAACGCGAGCCAGCGACGAAACGCGATAGTTGAACAGACGGGGAAATCGCATCGGAATCAGCGGTTTGAGTCATGGTTTCATTTCACTTGTTCAGGAAGCCACATTACGATCTGCGGAAAGGCGTAAATCAGGCCCAAAAAGAGCAGGATGATCAGCACGAACGGCAACGCGCCGCGGAGAATGTCACCGAACCGGGCCTTATCATTCATGCTGCGCAACACGAACAGCACCATGCCGAGAGGCGGCGTGATCAGACCCACCTCGATCATCAGCACCAGAAAAACACCAAACCAGATCGGATCCAGCCCGAGAGCCATGGCGATCGGATAGGTCACCGGCAGCGTCATGAGCATCATCGCGATCGACTCCACGAACATGCCCAGGACCAGATAAATCAACACCATCGCCCCCATCACGACGATGGGCGAGAAATCAGCTCCCTGAATGAGGTTGACGACTTCGCGCGGCAACCTCAGATAGTCGAACACCCAACTGAAAATACCCGCGCCTACTACGATCAGCAGCAACAAGGCTGTGACTTTCGCCGCGTCATAGGCGATCTCCACCAGCGCTCGCCAATTCAGTTTGCCGCGCAGCAGGCAGAGCACGAACGCACTGACGGCGCCAATGGCGGCAGCCTCGGTCGGCGTGGCGATCCCCGCATACATAGAACCCAGTACCGCGCCGATGATAATCACGAACGGCACCATGCCGCGCGAGGCCGTGAGCTTTTCACGCATGGTGTAGGCGCGCGCGGGCGGCGCTGCCCCCGGCACCGCCAGTGCCCATACCAGCGCACCCAGCATAAACACGCCCATCAGCAACAGACCCGGAATCATGCCGGCGAGAAACAGGTGAGTCACCGAAGCCCCCACCGTCGTCCCATAGATGATCATCGGGATACTAGGTGGAATCAGAATACCCAGCGTCGCGCCCGCGGCCGCGACTCCATACGTCAACCTCGGGCTATAGCCGCGCTCGATCATGTCCGGGCAGGCGACTTTCCCCAACGTCGCGGCTGTGGCCAGACTGGATCCGGACACGGCAGCGAAGATCGCAGACGCCCCCGCAGAGGCATGCGCCAGGCCACCCGGCGCGCGGCCGAACCAGCGCACCAATGCGTCAAACATGCCGGACGTAATCCCACTGCGCAGCAGCAGTCCGCCCATGAAAATAAACATGGGAACGGCCGTCAACGTAAAAGTATTCGTACTGCTCCAGGCCCGCTCGGCCAGCAATGAAAGCTGTGGACGCGACAACAAAAAGTACACGCCCAACAACCCCACCATGCCCAGCGCCACACCGATACGTACGCCGAGAAACAGCAGCAGCATCATGCTGCCGACGAGCAACGCAGCCACCCAGCCCAGCGACTGTCCACGGACCAAGGCATACAAGGCGGCGCACCCGCCGATGAGAATCAACGACTGCACCAGCGTGGTCTTGCCGCTCCACGCCCCCATCGCGATGATGAACGCCACGGCGATCACCGCCATTCCCCAATCGATCCGGCTGCCGGCAATAGACACGGGATTGGCCCCTAAACCCACGAGCGCGAGGACCATGATGCCCAAAACAACGGGCGCCAACCAACGACGCCAATGCTCTGCGGGCGGACGCAAACGATAGATATCCACCAGGATAGACAGACAGAAAGTCAGCATCCCCAGCGACACAGACAACTGCGGTATCCACTGCGGCGTCGACAACAGGCCCCAATCCCGCGTGTCATTCACATACTCGCGAAAATTAAAGCTGGCCATTTGCCATCCCAGCACTACGCTGAACAGCAGCGCCAGCCATTGCCCCAGCAGTTCGAGCTGCACCCGCGTCGATGACGACACCCGGTCGATCCAGAGTTCCACCTGGACATGCGCATTCGCCGACTGCGCCGCGGCCAATCCAAAAAACACCGTTGCCACCAGCAGATAACCCGAGATTTCCGTCGCCCACGAAGTCGGCGAATTAAACACGTAGCGCGAAAAAATCTCATAGCACATCGACAGCGCCATCAACAGCAGTGCTGCCGTCGCGAGCGCCCCGGAGCATCGGGTAATACCAACCATCCCTCGAATCAGGCTGAAATCTGCGCTGCCATCCAATGGATAAGGCGACGCGCCTGGCGATATGGCCGCCTCTGCCGGCGCCTGCATCGGCATATCAATGCTGCTCATGTTTGTCTCCTCGACGCTTTGTGCGCGATGGTGTTTTCCCTGAGCGAGACCGATCGCCCGAGAAATGCTATGACGATATTATAGGCATATTGTATTATCGAATGATCACAAATTCACACAGCGCACCGCGCACCATCCAGGAGGAGCAACATGAATCACCCCACTCGCCCGCCCTCGCGGCTACGGTCATTAGCGCTCTCTGCCGCCCTCGGTGTCACCCTATGGGCCGGCGCCTCGCAGGCACAGACCTATGACCTGACCATGGCTGTCATCACCTCGCCCGGCGACGGCTATTCCATTCTCACCGCGTCCGTTCCCGATCGCGTCGCCAAAGCCACCGGCGGCAAGGTCAAGGTCACCGTCAGCGACTCGCTGGTGCCGCCCGCCCAAATGGCGACCGCGGTTCGCGAAGGCCGCGTGGACATGAGCGCTGCCCTGCACACCTATCTGGCTGCCGACGAGCCACGCATGGGCATCTTTAACCTACCGGGGCTCATCAACGACATCAAAGAGTACAAACAGGTCTGCGACGCCTTCTGGTGCGAAGACACCCGCAAAATCTGGAAAGACAAATGGAACGCCATCGTGCTCGCCGAGGGCACCTGGTGCACCCAACAGCTGTTTTCCAAGGACCCCATCCACAAGATCGAGGACTTCAAGGGCAAACGCCTGCGCGTGCACAATCCCCAGACCGCCGAAGTCGTCAACGCCCTGGGCGGCAAGCCGGTCGCCATGCCCACCACCGAGATTTTCCCGGCGCTGGAGCGTGGCGTCATCGACGGCCTGTTTATCTCGATGTGCGTGGGCGGATCGCTGGAATTCTGGCGCATCGCCAAGAACGTCCAGAACTGGAGCCTCGGCCCGATCAACGGCTGGGCCATACTCGTTAACCCCGACAGTTGGGAAAAACTGCCGCCCGACGTGCAGAAACAGGTCCAAAACGCCATGGACGGCGTACAACACGACGCCTTCAGCCAATACGACCAGTTTGTCGCCAACGCACGCCAAGCAATGGAAAAGAACGGCGTGACCTTCTGGGTCGCACCGGATGAAGAAAGGGCTAAACTAATGCAGCCGCAATATATAGGATCCGCATACGATGCTTGGAACAAACGTGCCCAGCAAGTTGGATTCGATGGCCCTGCCTACCTGGATCGTGTTCGAAAGGTATTAGGCAAGACGCAATAATCGACGGGCGCACCCAACGGTATCCGGGGCGCTCGAAATATGCTCTGGATACCTTTTGCATTACGCCCATGACTGCCCACGTAGAGCCACAAGACGATTTCAAGGTCCAACGCGTCGCTTCAGTGCTGAGGCACAGCGTGACAGAAAATATACGCAACGCCATCCTGGTCGGCAGGTTCCGGCCCGGTGAACGATTGCCCGAGCGTGACCTGTGCGAGATGACCGGTGTCAGCCGGACCTTGGTGCGCGAGGCCTTGCGCCAGCTGGAATCCGAGGGCCTGATCCTCGTCATTCCTCATCGCGGCCCCGTCGTCGCCCGGCTCTCGCCCGAACAGGCGCGCGGCATCTACCAAGTCCGCGAGGAACTCGAAGGCCTGGCCTGTGAGCTTTTCGCCGAGCATGCCACGCAGGCGCAACTGATCGCATTGCGCAAAGCCCTGGAGGCGATGAAACGCACCCTGCCCCGTGGCACCGCGCTGCAGCAGCTGGCCGCGAAAAACGCCTTTTATCAGCAATTGCTGGATGGGGCGGGCAACGAGGCGCTGACCAACAGCCTGCACCTGCTGAACTCCCGCGTCATGCTGCTGCGCTCGACCTCAATCCAGGCCCCTGGCCGATCCAAACACAGCATCGCCGAGCTCACCGAGCTGCTGCAGGCACTAGAGGCGCGTGATGGCAAGGCCGCACGCGCAGCGGCGCGACGCCACGTGCGTAATGCCGCCGACGTCGCGATCAAAATCCTGCAGGAATCGCTACAGTCCGAGAGCGCGGACTAACCAGCCGATTAACCAAGCCGAAAACGATCAACGCCCACGAACGATGATCGCCCCGAAAGTCGCCGGCGCCACTCAACGCGCCGCCGACTTTCCAAAGGGATCCGCATTGACCGGCGTATCCACGATATATGGCAGCGCCTCAGGCAATCCTGCCAGACTGCGCATCAAGGGATAAATAGCGCTGTAATCCTGCGCGCCCCTGCCTTGCGCCCGCGCAGCAGTATACGACTGATACGCGGCGCTACCCATCGGCACACACGCACGGCTGCGCGATGCCAGCTCCAGGGCCAGGCCCAGGTCTTTATGCGCGAGGTCGACCTGAAAACCTGCCGACAAGTCGCCGCGCAACACCTTGTTCGGATACGTGATATTCATATGGCCCTGGCCTGCGATCGTCCCACGCATCACCTGCAACGCCAGCTCCACGCTCAGCCCGCATGCCTCGGCCAGCGTCAATGCCTCGGCCGTCAAGGCATTGAGCGAGATCCCCATGAAGTTGTTGATCACCTTTACACGAGAACCACCGCCCACCTCGCCACAATCAATGATCTGATTGCCCATGCAGAGCAATGCTTCCTCTGCGCGAGCCTTGTCGCCGGCCGCGCCACTGGCCAGAATCAGCAAGGTGCCTCGCTCTGCCTCCATCGCAGATCGCCCCACCGGGGAATCCAGCATCCTCAGGCCGCGCGCCTCCAACAGCGCGGCAATGGCATCCGTCTCATGCGGCAGGATGGTCGACATATTGATCAACAGCGACGCCTCCGAGAGCGATTGCAACGCGCCATCGGGGCCCTCCAGCGCGGCACGAATGTGCGCCGCCGTGGGCAGCATCGTGATCACCAGCCCTGCACCAGCCACCGCCTCGCGCGCACTTGCGGCGCGCTTGCCACCCGCCTGCACCAGCGCATCCAGCGCCTGCGGATTCAAGTCATATCCCGTCACCGCAAACCCGTTCTTGACGAGATTACGCGCCATCGGCAGGCCCATCGCCCCTAGACCGATAAACGCGATCGAATCGTTCTTCATACTGATGTCTCCTCGTTATGGCGTGCCGACAGCTCTTCGCCATCGGCACGCATCTGGCATATCTGCAGCAGCGCCGATGATGCTTTACGGCAATACGCCTTCTTTTTCCATCTCAGCGATTACCTCATGCGCCGCCTTCATGGCATCCAACGACGCCGGCACACCGCAATAAATAGCCGCCTGCAGAATCACCTCGACAATTTCATCCTTCGTCACGCCGTTATTGACAGCGCCACGCATATGCAACCGCAACTCGTTCGGCCGATTCAGAGCGATCAACATCGCCAGATTGAGAAAACTACGGGTTTTGCGCTCCAGCCCGGGCCGGGTCCACACATCCCCCCAGCAGTACTCCGTCACCAGCTTTTGCAGCGGCGCGCTCATGTCGTCGGCGCTGTTTAGCGACTTGTCGACATAGGCGTCACCTACAACAGCTCGACGCACCTCCAGCCCCTTCTGGAACTGCTCGGATTGGAATTCGGGCCTTAATGCCATGATAGTTTTTCTCCACAAATTAGATGCGGCGCCGGACCATCCTCTTGCCACCGCATGATGTATTACTATAATACAATCCTATTGTATTTGAATAAAAACCAACACCTCGACCAGGAGGAGACAGACATTGGAATACGCTTCTTTCAGCGTGTGCGCGATTCGCTACGCGCGCCGCTCCGGCCGAACCTCAGCCGGCAACCACCGAGGCAACGTGGATTTTCATGATGCAGCGTGCGACCTGGACTATTACATCCGGCTGGTGCGACATGCCATGCCGGCCAAGGCCGCCGGGGACGTCGCATGAATCCGCCGCTGAAAGGCCGCCACGCACTCGTCACCGGCGCCGAAGCCGGTCTGGGATATGCCATCGCCGATCAATTGGCGTCGGCCGGGGCGTCGGTTGTCATGCATTGCCTCAACGCCAACGACCAAGCACGCCAAGCCCGCGATGCCATCGCAGACCGTCACGGCGCCAAAGTCGAGCTGTTGCAAGCCGACCTGCGTGACGTAGACCAGATCGAAGCCATGGCGGCCCAGGCATTGACCCAATTTCCCCGCATCGACATCCTGGTCAACAACGCCGTGATCCGGCATTTCGAGCCGGCCCATCAATTGCCTCGCGGCCACTGGGACGAAGGACTCGCCGTCAATCTCTCGGCCCCCTTTCACCTGGCACGCCTCACCCTGCCCGGCATGCTCGCCCAGCAGTGGGGCCGCATCATCAATCTATCCTCGGTCTATGGCAGCGGCGCCGCGCCGAACCGCGTGGGCTACATCACCACCAAGACCGCGCTGCTGGGCATGACCCGCGCCCTGGCCATCGAGACCGCCGGCAGCGGCATCACCTGCAACGCCGTCGCCCCCGGAACCGCCCCTACGCCCGCCATCGTCAGCAAGATCGCCGCCATCGCCAAACAGTCGGGCCAAAGCGTCGAGGAAGCCGAGCGCGACTATCTCGCGGCACGCCAACCAACCGGCCGGTTTGTGGCCCTGGAAAACGTGGCTGCCCTGATTTGTTTTCTCTGCGCCGACACCGGCAGCGATATCACCGGCGCGACCTTGCCCATCGATGGCGGCTGGACGGCCGCCTGAATCCCCTTCCCCTTTTGCACGAGTGACAGACACATCATGACAACGGAAAAACATCTAGGCTTTATCGGCATCGGCCGCATGGGCACCCCGATGGCAGAACGGCTGCTGAATGCAGGCTACACCCTGACCATCTACGACACGCAACCCGAGGCCTTGCAAGCGCTGAAAGACAAAGGCGCGCTCATCGCAGAGTCCCCCAAAGCCGTGGCCGACAGCGCCGCCACCGTGCTGGTATCGTTGCCCACCCCCGATATCGTCATCGCCGTGGCACTGGGCGAACAGGGTCTGGCGCGCGGCAAAGCGGTGCGTACCGTGATCGACCTGTCCACCAGCGGCTCCGCCGCGGCGCGTACCCTGGCCGATGGCCTGGCAGCAGCCAATATCCAGAGCATCGACTGCCCGGTCAGCGGCGGCGTCACAGGCGCCACACGCGGCACCCTGGCGCTCATGATTTCCGGTCCGCGCGAGCGTTTCGAGCAACTGCAGGACATCTTCAACGTGCTGGGCAAACCCGTTTACGTCGGTGAAAAGCCCGGCATGGCCCAGACCATGAAGGTCATCAACAACCTGATCTCCGTGACCGCACTGAGCATCACCTCCGAACTGATGGTGATGGGCGTCAAGGCTGGCCTCGATCCAGACGTCATGGTGCAAATCATCAACTCCGGTTCGGGCCGCACCAATGCGTCGGAAGACAAAATCCCACGCTTCGTGCTGACCCGCAGCTTTGACTTCGGTTTTGCAATAGGCCTGTCCACCAAAGACGTACGCCTCTGCCTCGAAGAAAGCGAGCAGCTCGGCGTACCGCTGCGAGTCGGCGATGCCGCGCGCAAGCTGCTCAACGACGCACGCGACAAACTCGGCAGCGACGCAGACCTGACCGAAATCATTCGCTACGTAGAAGACACCGCAGGCGTACAAGTGCGCGGCAAAGCGGCGGCAAACCAGGCATAGGGCGTCAGCTACCGCACCTACGCCGGCGGCGTTCCCGCCACCAACACGCCATAAGCCAACACATTACAAAAACAACACAGGAGACATCTCATGCGCAGCATTTTCAAGACGTTCGTACCAACGCTGGCTATCTGTTTCGCCGCACTCGGCGCCACCCGGACCGAGGCGGCCTACCCCGACCGCCCGGTCAAGGTCATCGTGCCCTTCGCGGCTGGAGGTGGTGCGGACATCGTGGCACGCCTCGTATTTAAAGGCGTCAGCGAACAACTAGGCCAGTCCTTCATCATCGACAACCGTGGCGGTGCCGGCGGCATCATAGGCACAGATGCCGTCGCAAAAGCCGCCCCCGACGGCTACACCCTATTGTTAGGGCAAAGCGGACCCAATGCGATCAATCCCTCGGTCTATAGCAAACTGCCCTATGACGCACGCCGGGATTTTGCAACCATCACGCAGTTGACCAGCTATCCCTACGTCGTAGCAGTGAAAAAACAACTGCCCGTCAACACCCTCGCAGAACTGATCGAACTCGCCAAACGTCAGCCTCGTACGCTGACGCTATCCACGGCGGGCCAAGGCAGCTCTGCGCACCTGGCGGTCGAGCTGTTCATGCGGCAGGCTGACATCTCGCTGATTCCTGTGCCTTACAAAGGTGCAGGCCCTGCCCTGCTCGATGTCGTAGGCGGAGTCGTGGACATGACATTCGGCGACGCTGCATCGGCCTCAAAACAGGCGCAGGCGGGTAACGTAAAGGCCGTGGCCGTCACAGGTGCGCGCCGCTCGCCGCTGCTGCCTGATGTGCCTACGGTGGCCGAGGCGGGTGTTCCCGGCTACGAGGCCTCTGCCTGGCATGGCGTATTAGCACCACGCGGCACGCCCGAGCCGGTCATACAGACGCTGCAAGCCGCTATCGTCAAGGTCCTGGCCGATCCGGCATTAAAGGAACGCCTCGCTCAAGACGGCATCGAAACCGTAGGCAGTACGCCAGAGGAATTCAATCGCTCGCTGCAGGCGGAGATTGAGAAATGGCTCAAGGTTGTGAAGGATGCGGGGATCAAGCTTGAATAGCAGGCGCTGATGCAATATGGCTTGTCCAGATCTTGCGCCGATGAATGCTTGCACACAAGAACAGCTCGACATCACGAGCTGACAGGAAGACCTTGGTGTAAAGCGCGAAAGCCTACCTCCCTTAGAACTTTTGTAGAATTGGCCCTCAAAACGTGGGATTTTCGGGGTAGAAGCGTTCGGTCACATCGTTGGAGATCACGTTCATGGATTATGAACATGTACTGCAGACAATTAGTTCATGGGCCAAGAGTAACGACAACATTCGATGTGTGATCCTCACGGGCTCAGCTGCGGCATCAGGCGCACATTCACTTTCTGATCGCGACATAGAACTTCACGTTCGCGATCCTAAAATCCTGGAAACTGACGATACGTGGTGGGAAACACTAGGCAAGGTACTTGCAGTTGAGCGCTTGGAGAACAGCAGCGGCCAAACGACGCGGCTTGTCTATTATGCCGGCGGAAAGCTCGATTTTACGCTCGTCAGTATCAATGACGAGCGTGGAACGTATGATCGGCCTTTCAAGGTATTGCTCGACAAGGACGGGGATGCGTCCGGCTTTCAATTCTCCAGCAAAGTACCTGAGCCTCCGAGGCAAGAAACGTTCAACGAATGTGCGAACTGGGGCTACGCAGCAGCGTTGATGGCTGCCAAGGCCATCGTCAGGAATGAGCCTTGGTCGGTGAAATTCCGTGACAACGATCTAAAAGCAGAACTCCTGCGAATGATCGAATGGGACCATATCATCAGGTATAACGGTAAGCGGGATGTCCGGTATCTTGGAACCAGAATGCGACAATGGATGGATGCGGATATCCAGACAATGCTAGAAGAGTGCTGGGCCTCCTTCGACCTGTCGGACAGCCGTCGAGCGCTATTGGCTTCACTGGTTTTATTTGAAAAAACTGCTTCAAGAATTGCCAGCTTGACCGATTTAGTCGATTTCAATCACCGCGAGGTCCAGTCGGAAATTCACCGCATTCTTGCAAATGCCTAGCAACCGCAGCCATGATTCCAGCCAGGTGCCATCAGTCCTTGCGCGCCAATTCCTGAACGGGAACGCTGCAATACAGCTGCTTCACGCTGTATTTGGCGATCGGACCCGCGCAATCGGTGCTGCCGGCGGCCACGGTCAATGCAGTCAACACTAACGCAATGGCAAACAGGATCGCTCCGATCATCGACACCGCAGAAACGATACGATGCCCCACGGCATCACGCAGCAAACGATGTGCCGGTTGCCCCTGATCGAGGGCTTCCTGGATCCGGCGCGCGCGTTTGTGGAACCAGGATTGGCGCATTTGCAGATTGGCAACGCAGCACAACACCGACGCGAGAAAACCCAGAATCAACACACGGACACCCATGGCGCCGATGATTTTCAACTCGCCCAATGCAACCACGCCAGCGATACCGGCCAATGACAGCGTCGAGATCAGTTTTGCCAATTCGCGTTCCGCCGTCACTGCGTTTTCCTGAGCCTGGCTCCACAGCTCGAACTGACGCTGCCCCCAGCCCAGCGCAGGGTCGTGGGGCAAAGCCGGATCGCGCTCGTGGTCCTGTTGGACGTAAACGCTGAGCTTGCCCATGCCGTAGGCGATGATACCTACGAGGATTGCCGTTATTCCTATCGAGAGCGTCATACGGGCTTTCCTGGAAATCGTCTGCGAATCCGGTGAGGGACATGTGCCAGATGCAACAACTGGCAGTACGCCGACCTTTCTTCAATTGTCTAACAAAAGTCCGCAGCGTGCAGAGAGGGGAATTTCTGATGCAATGATTGTGCATCCCAATGACAGTCAGCGTCACACGCCCAGTGCCATGCAGGCCGCGGCATACCTGCGGTTCCGATCGTTCCATCCGTTAGGCAGGCCCCTGGCAGTCCTGCCATTGACTCGTATGGACAGGCGCAAAAAATCGCCGCTATCGGCGATCTCGTTGCAACCCTTGTTCAGCCACCACCAGCCGCTGCCTCTGGCGGCGTCCGTAGGGCGTTCGAGCCATTCTGGATGGGTAATGTAGTCAACGTCTAGCCCATTCGACACCGCGCGTCCGGTGATCTGGATCAGGCCGCGTCCTCGGTATCGGAATCCGTCGCCGGGGTGGGTATTGCCTAGGCTAGTTCGGCCCTCGTAGCGCCGTTGCGCCACTGTGGGGCCCCAGATTTCCCGGGTGTAAGTGAATCCGCATGATTCGTGGCCCAGGGTGGCGATATACATCGCGGCGCGGAGGGGTGAGATGATTCCGAACTCCATCATGGATTGTTCGATGGGGTGGTACCAGCGGGTGGCTCGGTACGGGGGTAGTAAGGCTGCGTTTGCGAAATCGGATTTGCGCATGGGGATTAGGTACGTTGGTGGCGCTGAGGGCTTGCTTGAGGGTGTAGTGACGTAATTTGGGATTACGTTCCAACGCAGTCCAAGAAACCAATTCCTAGCCGTTCTATGCGGCAGCTGTGCCATCCAACGCCCCGCATTACCCGTTACGCAACTGACACGCTTCGGTGCTATAACTGGCCGAATCCGGATCTGCAACGAGTTCTATCGGGAGGCTGAAATGGCTGATGATGCACTACGAGGTGATCTTGCAAACGCGACCGATCCTGCAAAGGGTGCGGCACTGGTCGGATATAAACACGCCACGGCGGCCGCAATTTTCCGCACCGTTCCGATTCCTGCCAATTACGGAATTGTGGGTAATGGCAGCAATGAGACTCAAGCGATAAACGCGTATCTTGCTGATATGGCGGCTATTGGATATCCAGCCCGATTTGAGCGAGGCGCGGTATACGGCTTCGATGGTTTGGTAATCCCGGCAGGTGCGATCCTAGAGGGGCACGGAGCTGAGTTCAAGGCGTTAGGTAATACCTCGACTTACACTTTCAACATCGGCGAGCATGCCTGCGTGGAAGACTTTTTGGTGACCACAGACCGGACGAATATCGGTTCCATGATGATGCAGGTGGGTGCGTCCCTTAAAGGTGGTCGAATTATCAGTAGCCTTCCTGCTATTGACGGAACTCTGTTTATACATCCTAGTGCAGCTTACATAGATTGCGAAGCTGTAAATGTGGATCGTCCATTTCACGTACAAAATCGCACAAATGTATTAGCGGGAGGGACAGGTCTGAACGGCCGACTAAAGGCGCAGAATTACATTCGAGCATTGCGGATAGACGCCGCTGACGATTGGAACTTGGAATTGGATTTTTCGGGGAAATCGCCTGACGCTAACTTTGAACCGGCGCACAACGGAGTGCTGATCAACGGATGCCAGAGATTCAGAATACCTCGTGCATCCATAGCAGACTCGGGAGAACACGCTATCCGATTTGGCGGCGACATAGACAGAGAGTCAACAGATTGGTTCTTTGGGGATGTAAGAACCAAGCGAACCGGAGGCTGCTCCTTTAAAATCAATCCCGGAAATACATTCCCTACGCGCCGGGGACACGTAGACACTTTAATTAGCGAGGATGCCGGCTACAACACAGCGGGGCGCAATCGAGAATTCATTCGACTATCGGGATGCCAAGACATCTCTTTTGGGTACGGCTCACATAGATGTATAGAAACCAGCCTCTTGACTTGTGCCGTACAGCTCAATGGCACTGAAAACGTTCGGATAAATCACATAAGCATCGACAATTGCGGAGAGTTCGTTCGGTTTGTTGACGAAGGCGATGGCCCTGGCGATGTGACTGGGCTTCAAATTCTAGACGGATCAGCGCAATGCAGTGCCACAGCCGCCATCCAGATTCAAAAGACTTCATACAACGTGGGAGACGTGTATATCCGCGCCACGTTATCCGGCAGCTATACCTATTATGCGCAAGGGGCCTCTGACGGCACTACGAAGCTAAATGGACCCGTTTTCCTCGATGTATGTGCAAGAGGCGGAGCGGCGCAGCGATATTTCTTGGAAACAGATGACGTACAAGTGCGTGTAAGGGTTGGCGCTAGGATTTATGAAGGTCACGTCACAGGCAGAATCGCGTCGTACAGAGCTACAGGAACCCCCGTATTTGATCCCGGCAATGTCCCAGAGTCCAGTATGACCACGGTATTAACCTCACCTGATAGCGTGGCTGGACCGGGCAGTTTCGGCTCAGCATTAGAGTTCGCGCGCCCTGGAAGCACAAGACGAGGCGCAGCCGTCGCGATGGAGCAAATTTCTACCTTTGCTCCCTACACCGGCCTGAGCGTATGGGCTGGAGGGGATCAAACCCCAACCAGCGCCATGCGAAAAATTGGCACGTTCCGATACGATGGTTTCCTGGAGCTGACATACGTCGGAGGTGGACTGATCATGCCAGATGCGAACGGGAACAAATACAGAGTGACAATTGCAAACGGCGCACTATCTGTAAACCCTATATGACTACTGAACTAGACATATCCATCGTAGCTACGAACACGCTTTGATGCAGAAAGTCTGCCATGAAATGACCCGACTCATGTTCTCTATATGTGGACACGAGTCGGCTCTGAAGAAATGCCTTGTCTCGTTGAATTGACCTCACGCAGCCGCCGTTCAGTCAGGTCGCGAGCGTTCCCGCGGCCTTAAACACAGGCGGGACGAATGACACAACTCCGCCAGTGACCGATGTAAGCGCATTATTGGCGACGGTTACAACACTTCCTGTCGTCGCAAGAACACGGGTACTCATTACCCCGCCATTGGCACCTGCCCCTGCAATGGAAATATAGTTTCCAATCGATAAGGCCTGATTGCTCAGAGTCAGTTGATTGGTACCTGCGGAAATAGACCCTGTCGTACCCACCACTGTTCCAATAGTGCCCGCCGTCACGCACACCTGTTCGACTACTCCACCAGCAGACGGACCATATTCACGTAAGCGTGCGCCGCGTGAATACGTCGCATCAGAAAACCCTATGGTCGTTGGCTGAATAAATCCTGCCAGCGTAATATCGCTGTCATTATCTCGGCGAGCTATGTTCTCTTCTAGTCGAGGCTCGATGGCGAATCTCAGACTGCTGTCGAAAGCCTTTCGACTGATGTGAATTCCACTTGAAAAGGTCGACTTGGATAAGTAGTTGCGAACAATACGTACGTTCCGCCCAAACCATCCACCCTCGCCGGCCTGACTCGAGCCAAGCTCAATATCCTGATTCACCGTATCGTTGAAGTGGTTTCGTTCGATGATGACGTCTTCAGCGGGCGTTTCTTTAGCGCAGCCAGATATTATGACGGCCTTCGGGAAACCGTTTAAGACATTGTCTGCAATCACTAGCCCGCGGATTTTTTTGGTGGCATCCGCGAACGGATTGTACTGGACAATACCCAGTTGCGCGTTTGACACATTAGTATTCGAATTGAACACGTTGCCAGTAATGAGCGCATTTCGAATCACTTTTGAATGGAAGCCGACTGCGTACTCATAGATATCAGAAAAGGTATTATCTTTAATAAGCATCGAATCAAATTGAGCGCTGACAGACACGCCGTTTGCCCCGGAACCGCGATTGCCGATGATCGTCACTCTCCCGGCGGTTGGGCTCTCTGTGTACGTCATATCGTCCGGGGCCTGCCCGACGCCAATGACCGTGCCATACACTCGACCGACGGTATTCCCGATGATGGTCACGTTGTAGCCACGTGAACCGATGCCATGTACACAACCGACCCCGGTATTTCCTATGATCGTGATGTCGACGGCAAAATGTCCGCCAATCACGTTCTGACAGCGTACCGACGTATTGCCTTCAATGGTGATAGAACGCGTCGGTATGGTGTACCCTACTCCAGCCTCGAAAGCACTATCCATATCGCACGGACGACGCATGTTGGTAGCAGTGTTGCCTCGAATGGAAACGGATTCACATCCTGATAGATTGATGCCAGTAAACCAAACTGTTCCCGCTGGCCTATCTCCCTCGAGAGCCAAATTCCATCCATGCATCCTGTTGTTATGCCCTATGACGTTCAGGCAGTTGCTCGCTTGGCCAAAAAATCGGCTAAATCCCTCGCCATCGTTATCGCAGACGGATAATCTATCAACTAGTTTGCATAAAAAAACGAACACCATAGGCATTCTGGGCTTGATGCTCAGGCGTGACACCACTCCCTTTGCCCTTCAATCCGGCAATAGCGCAATCGGTGATGCGCGTTACCTTTCTGATCCTTAAGGTTTCACCGTCTCCTATTACGTACGTGTCTTTTAAGTACTCACTCAAAATCACCGTATTGCCCGACACGGACTGAATGACATTGTGCTCACCTTTCGGCTTGATAGCGTATCCCGACTGCCCTGCTATTCCACTAAAGTAGTTGGATGAGAGAATCTCAACTTGGTCGCCTGGCTGAAAAGACGTCGCTACCGCCGTTGTCAGCGTACGGCGACCTTCATTAAAAATGTTGGATGGTGCTGGAACAGCAGTCACCTCATACCATTGACCGGGAGCGACTGGAGACTCAAATCGAAAAAAGCTTTTTGGCTGGTGTTTGGAAATCTCGTAATGATTTTCCCGCCTGTGCCACGCACGGTAACCCCACTAACTTGGATGACCACCTCGTCGTCCAAGTGATAGAGATATCCATCGCGACCAGCAGGAATGATGATTTCGCCATACCCGCCACGCTGATTGAAATAGTTCGCCGCCGCTTGGAAGGCGGCCCAGTTGACACTCTATGTGAGCGACGTCACATGGGGATATGCAGTCTGTAAATCCGCAAACGAGGCAAAACGAGGCTCCGTGCCGCTCAGCCAAACGGATACAGGATCAAGAGCATTATTCGGACGCGCACCAAAATCCAGAACGGAGACACACTCGTTGAGCTTGTCGGAAACCGTATTTCCAATGGCCCCCTGCCCTGATGACAAATACCCTACCAGGGCCGCGCCTTTTGCAGCGTCGGAAACGTTGGCAAGGTCACCTCGTAATGCATCGTCCGCCATTTGAGCTCTCCTAATGTATCTTGACGCTATAGAGGTCGCGAAGCCCATTTAACAAGGCAAAACGACCCCGTCGGACAGTGAGCCAATTCTTGTAGTAGTTTGCCTTAACTTCACTCCGCGGTATATAACCGTTCGATGAAAGAAGCATGCGGGCATGTGGGATCAGTTGCGATCCCTTAACTGCCCAGTCCTTCAGCTTCCCAGTAACGACAGCGTCACCGTAAAGTCACCTCAAGATCTTTTTTTCAGCGCAATAATTAACCGCCCCACGACAGCGGCCGCAAATTGGGAGATTGAAAAATGGCAGATGACAATCTACGCAGTGATCTCGCAAACGCCAGTGACCCAACTAAGGGCGCAGCATTAGTGGGATATATTCCCCCACTCAACGGCTCAACCGGACGTACGACCGCCGACAAACTCCTTGAACGAGTTAGCGTTCTTGATTTCGGAGCTATCGGTGATGGTGTTAGTCGTCCTCTGTCAACCATATTCGCGAGTCTAGCGCTTGCCCAGCAAGTCTATCCACATGCCACCGCATTGACTGATGAGCTAGATTGGGCAGCATTCCAGGCTGCCTTGAATCTGGGCAAGACAAAGGGAGGCCTGACCATATATTGCCCAGGTACCGACTCGATCTACATATTCGGCGAAAATGCATTGTCATTTGGCTCCAATGCGAAAGGCATTCGCTTCATCGGAGATGGTGGCGTTCTACGATTTCGTAGATACGGGGGCACTACAAATTTAATCAACGGTGCCAATCCCAACGGCGTAGAGCTTCGCGACTTCAGGATTGAGGGCGGACAGCTTGGGTTAACAGGCAATGCTGCCGCGACGGATGGGCAGGGTATCTCATTCGCAAGTCCTAAAAACTGTGTTGCCGATAAACTAATTTTTACAGACACACGGGGGTTTGCTCTCCTCTGGTACAACAATAACCGAGACTCTGCTGCAGACTGCAGCAATAACCTCATCATCGATTGCGGCACCGATGGAGCAGGAGTTGCTAGCTCATCGTTCCTGTTTGCGAACCTCTCCGACTCCATGATGATTCGGCCGACAGCGAAGAACAACACCGGGACCTCTGACGACACTGCCTATACATTCGACCTGAAAAACAATTGCATCAATTGTTCCATCATTGATTTCATCGCCACAAATTGCCGGATTGCCGTTGTCCTATCAGACGATAGCAGCAGCGGTGTTGGCATTGGCGCCAAGAACTCCAGAATTACCGGAACGGCGTATAACTGCGGTGCGGCCATGAGCACAAACAAGGCCAGTGGGACTTATGCGTCCATCACCATGGTTGGGTGCGGCTCTGGGACAAGTGGTGCTCTGGCAATTGCGGGGTTCAATACACGGTGTACATATGACTTGGTAATTCACGACACACCAGCTGATGCTAACGCTATCTATAGCAGCTCTCCAGATCAACAATTCAATATCTCCCGCTACGACAACAGCGGTCTGTGGCTGTTCTCTAACAATGGATCTGCGGCTCGTAACGAGATAAACATTATGGGCGGGCCGAATCGAACATCTGGCCTTGCCAATATTCAGGCCCGAATAAACTCCACCAACGAGACCTTATTCCCGCGTGTCCTGGATATGCGCGACTTGCCAAACCCTGTTTGGAACGCTGCCAATTCCCGGTGGGATTCGACACTCTGCTTCCCTATGCCTGGAGGAAGCAGGACCGCTAACGCCTTAACTATGCGGTCAACCGGAGATATCGTTCTCCAATCTCAGGCCAACGCTAAGCTCTTATACGCCCACGCCAGTGAGACATGGCGTATTCCGAACGGCATTCCTGAGTATGCCGACGATGCTGCAGCAAGCGCTGGCGGGTTAGCAGTTGGCAGTCTGTACCGCACAGGTAGCATTATCAAAATCCGCGTGACCTGACCGAGTATCGATGAAGAGAAATGTCGGCTATCTCCTCTACTCGCAAAGAGGGGCAGCCGCAATGACATCATCTCAAATCTGCCCAATTACTGACTATCCAATCCACGACACACCATAACCGGGAGGCTTCAATGGCCGACGATGAGTTGCGAAGTGATCTTGCGAACGCTACGGACCTGACTCTGGTAGACGCTCTCAAATAATTGTCCCGAGGAACGATGGCCCCCGAGCCCTCGCTGTCGCGAACAACCCACCCGCGATTCGCCTAAACGCGGCGTTTAATCACGCGGCTTCAGGCTCCACACTCACTCCCCCTGATATCTGTCAGCAGCACGGGCAGGCAATGGGCCCAATCATCTCGGATGTTCGTATCCTGATTCCCATGTCTACAACGACTGAAAGCTAGGAGATTTCCATGGCAGACGATGCACTACGCGGCGACCTCGCTAACGCAACCGACCCAACGAAGGGTGCTGCATTGGTTGGATATTATGGCGGCACAGGTTCATCGCCGGATGACACGGTGTTTGCCCAATTGAGCAGCACCCCCTTACGAATCGAAGCCTTTGGCGCAGTAGGTGACGGCGTTACGGACGACACCGCAGCGTTTCAAGCTGCCTATGCCGTCCTAGCTGGCACACCCCGTCCTTTGTGGCTTGAGCAAGGTAAAAACTATCTAGTTACGCAACGGCTCGTACCTCTACCTGCAGGTGTGACCCTTTACGGTAACGGTTCAACGATTACCTATGCGCGCTCTGATTCAAGTGACACTACTCAGTTCAGCTTCGGCAACTATACACGTGTCCTAAACCTGGCCCTGCATGTTCCCACTGGATTTGTAATTCAGCGGTTTGCATCGTTCGGAGAGGGTGCTTCCGCCGATGGACTCACTATCAGTAGCGCAGACCAGCAGCCGCTCGGGGGCGACAACCAAGACGCATGCATCTGGGCATTCCGCAATAACGTTCGCCTACGCAACCTACAAATCCATAACTGGGAGCTTCCTGTCAGGATTTATCACCCTAATTTCGTCCCTGATAATGTGGAAATAGACGGATTCAAGATCACATCCTACGGAAAGGGCATCATCTTTGCGAGCGTGACCAATGCCCGAATCCATTCAGGTTCATTTGTCGGAAAATCCCCCACGGCCAAACAAGACCCAGGCTATAACGCCATCGGTGGCGCCCCCGGAAACGGGTGCAGTATTTCAGACATCTACATCAAAGAGTCCGGAGAACATGGCATCTATTTCTCAAACCCGGCCGCACAACCACGTGGAGTGAGGATAAGCAACATAACCTTGGAAAACACGGGTCGATGTGGCATTAAGATCAGGGGATACCACGCGCTAAACATCCATGGCATCGTTGTCAACGACTGCGCCTCCGGCAACAGGACGGGCCCGAATGAAGACGGGTTGCGGCTCGAACAATGCGTTGATGTACTCGTGTCCGGTTATCGAGTCATGAAGACGTTGAAAGATCAATCATGCAACGTTGGTGCCGTAATAGCCGGATGTTCGAATGTCTACATCAATGGATTTTATGTTGATACCCCGGCAGAGCACGGGACTGACATCACGACTCAACTCGTCGTCGACAAGGAAACCGGGATCTCGACTCCGGTCCCTTGCCACAACATCTACTTTAACGGCTTCACTCTCCGAAATTCGGTTGGCAGCTGCATCAATGTCCGCGACAGCAACGATATCGGCATCGGAAACATTCACGTCTCTGGTGTGGACATCGATGCGCCCGCGAGCAACACCCTCACCGTGGACGTGCCCTCTGCACTTACAGGCCCCATCTCAGTCAACGGGGTAGCCAGAACCAGCAATGCCTACATCAACAACGTGAATAACACGCCCGGCGTCAGTATAAGTCTGCTGGCAAAAGATGCCACACAGAATCCGGGGCTAGTGAATCGCGTGGCGGTTCTTGATGCAAACAATTTTGTACCTGGTAATGGCGGAGGCTCTCTGGGAACATTGGCGCTGCGTTGTGCGGGTACTACCGGACAGGGGAACTATGGCGGCTCGATCTCGTTTCGAGGTATCGGTGTAGAGCGCCGTAAAGCAGCGATTGCCTCAGTACAGAACGGTGCCAATGCCAGCCAGACCGGGATCGCTTTTCTGGTAACCGATGCTTCGACCATCGCGACGGACGAAGTATTTGAAATTGCTCGTATAACGGGAGGAGGCTTTCGCCCTGGCGTCGACAATAGTCGGCAACTAGGTTCCGCCGCTTATCGCTGGTCTGAGGTATATGCGGCCACAGGTGCTATCAATACATCTGATGCGCGACTAAAGACGGAAGTCACCCCACTCTCATCCGCAGAAATCGTCTGCGCCCAGGCGTTAGCGCGTGAGATTGGCTGGTACAAGTGGCTCAAACAGGTCGCAGACAAGGGATCCGACGCCCGCCGTCATTTTGGTATGACAGTTCAACGTGCGATCGAAGTGTTTCGATCTCATGACCTGGACCCATATGCTTACGGGGCAATATGCTATGACGAATATGAGGCTGAGCCTGAGGTGAAATACACCGATGACGAGACAGGAGAAGCTACTGTCGTACGCCCTGCCCGCCCTGCTGGTGATGTGTATTCGTTCCGCTGGGACGAGCTTGGTGCATTTATCATGCGCGGCGTCGTGGCAGCGCAGGACGATCTGGCATCTCGCGTGGCGGCGTTAGAGGCAAAATAGAAGTTGCGGGGGATCTAACCATAGCCCTTATTTTTGGCCTAAACTCGTACACTGCAAGTATAAAAAACCTTCATGGGAGCGTTTAAGCTGCGCTCCTTTGAACAACGCCGTAGATTCCTACCAAGGACACGACGATGGAAAAGAATGATGATAGAACGCGGGATTCTGATCAATTCGGCTTAAGTGCGGAAGATCTGTCAGCTTTTGCAGAGGCAGCTGGTATTGAAGATATTGAACCAACGGATCTGATGGCTTTCGCTCTATCAATAGCTGAGGAATGCGCCGAAATAGGAGACCGCTATTCGTTGAATGGGCGCAACTGCGGCGATGAAATCCGTGCTCGATTTGGGCTAGGCTAGTTGCGTTAAACAGCGTAAGCCTACCAGCAGGCTACCCATGAGGAGGTTACGGCACAGCGAGCTGCGAGTGCGGCGGACTCGGACAAAGCCTGTGCTGCGTGTTTCGCAATCCGATCTTGACTCACCTCGGTGCCCCACTTTTTATTTCATTTTATTTAAAATAGCAACGAACGCCCTGCTTCTAAGAGCCAAGAGTTATTAGCCTCACGCGGGAGAAAAGTAGAACGCTGTCCAGTGGTGAGTTCGAATCCCTCACTAGCAAGGACAATGGACGGGGCACGGACGAGCACTCATCGAGTTTGAATCAAAATAGCCGCACAAAACATACAATATTTAGTACAAATAGAGAAATTTTAAAGTCAATCATTCATACTAGGGTTGGTCATGATCCAATTTGTCGCTTCAAAAGCCTATGCATTAGAGCTCGGGGAAGATGGGCAACTAATCGTCCGCAATGGTTACACCCCACTCCAGGGCAATTATCTCAGAAGTGAAAATGAGCAATTCTTTACAGCGGGGGAGCACGTTCAGGTTTGGGACGTAGTGGGCGGCGGAGAATTCGTCACTGGGAGGATAGTGGGTTTCGTTAATGAGGGCATAATCTATCATTATCAGGACGACGGGGATCCCGAGAATCCGGATGCCTACGCCTTGGTGCTTACCGATTCCGCCGATGAATATGTTCCCCGCCAGGTAGTGACTTACAATACGGATCCATTCCCCGGTACTCCTGTCTGCTTTCTCAAAGGAACGCTGATTGAGACAGATAGTGGTCCAGTCGCCGTTGAGTGTCTCGCAATTGGCGACAAGATAGTCAGTAGTACGGGGTTGCGGACAGTTAAGTGGGTGGGCTGGCGTAACTACAAGGCCATCTCACTGTGCACCCCAGAGCAACGGTCGGATTCCTTACCTGTACGGATTTTGGCAGGGGCGCTGAGCGATAACCTGCCTAGCCAGGACTTGCGCGTCTCTCCGTGGCACCATCTGTTTATCGATGGCGTGCTGATTCGCGCAAAGGACTTGATCAATGGCAGATCTATCTTGCAGGAAACGAACGTAACTACTTTCGGCTACTACCATGTAGAACTGGATCGGTTTGATGTGATCCTTGCTCATGGGGTGTTTTCTGAGTCCTGGGCCGATGGAGGGAATCGCAGTTTCTTCCAAAATGTGGATGTCACTACTCTACGCCCCGAAGATATGCAACGCCGCAAGGCTCGTCGACCAGGGTTTAAGGCGCTGAGAAAAGCTGATGACATCGCCGTCATTCACGAACGAATTGCAGCACGCGCCGCAGCCTTGTTTATCGAACCGACATCAAAGGCTGCTTGACGTCGGCCACGAACCTTTGCCGCGGGCCCGCTACCCGGCCAGCCCCACTGTGCTTCAAAACCTTCGGCCATGACGACGCTAGCACTCACATCTGCCCGGACGCTAACTACCCTTCGTCTTTCGAGTGTAGATCCAACCGACCTAGAATGTCTGCGTAAAGCTGTACGGCATACACACCATCCAGCTTGGCTCGCTCCGTCGCCAGCTTATTAGCATCTTTTACGCCGTTTGAAATCAGCTCATCCGAGATGCCCGCTCGTACATTACCGATTAATGTGGCCCTAACAAGTTCGAGTGCAAGTTGCGCGTTGGAAAGCGTAGTCGAGGCGGCGTTAGGGCCACAAGTCGCTTCTGGGCCATTCTCCAAAAAAAAGTGAAACTGAGAGTAGGCACGAGGCCCCATAATGACGTCGTCAAGGCCTTGGGGCCAAAAACATCTTGGCCCGAGCGGCTCGCTACTATCAGTGAACCCCAATAACCCGTCATATATCTCGCCTAGAGTATTGCTAATTTCTTGGGGGTGATAAGAAAGAGCCTGCCCGATGTAATCCCTCGCTATTTTCTGACGCGTTTCTATAGGCATATTTACAAGCGCCAATACTGCCCGACGGAAATCTTTCGGGGAGCGCGGGTTAAATAATAAGTGATGCGAAGACTCTGGAAACAACTCCCTCATTGCAGAAGTGTTAGGTGCAATTGTCGGAACACCCAAGGTCAACGCAAGCACCGTCACACCGGAGGTAAGCACATTGTGATAAGGAATTACTAACCCGGCGTTGGATCTTAATAAGTCTGCCACCTCATCAGTAGGCACTGTATCAAGACTATATTTTATCTCCGGGCGATTGCGACTTTGCTCGAGTAAGTCGGCCAAAAAGGAGTCTGCGCGCAAAGGCTGACCACAAATATGCAGCGACAACTTCTGACTTACCATAAATTCTCGTGGCAATTTCCGCACTAGGCTAGGAATACCTTTATATGCACGGATCAGACCAAAATACAACAACGTGCGTGGATTCGCTGGCGGCGCTCCAGCGAGAATCATGGTTTTATCTGCAGGTTCGTAGATATCAAAGTACGCGGGATGCGGTAAAACAGTGACTTTGGATAAATCGCTCAGCCCTGTTTGCTCTTGCAATATTGTCAACGCTGACCGATTGTGGACCAGAATACGATGGGATAACACTGCAAGATCTTTGCGCAAAGACAAAAAAGTCTGGGTGAAACGTCCTTCATGAGGCCGAATATTGTGCAAAGTCCATACAACTTTGCCACCAAAGGAAACGTACTGACCCAACGCTTCTATGAACTCACGCCGCACTCGAACTGCCTGCGCGACACTCCTGCACTTCGCAAAAAAGGATTCCTCCCAATGGATATGGTATACGGAGCGCTTAGTTAATAATTGTTGTCTAATCGCCTTGCTTAAGGTGCCCGACGCTATTTGGTATCTTGATCCAATTGCGGCGTAAAGCAGCTTTTGATACGGATTACCGTAGACTCGTGAATTAATGACATTGATCTTCATGTCGAACCAGTCAGCACCTACTTATCTGTTGTCGTCATTCCTGCAACACCGCATCTTGAACTAACGCAAGGCAATAAATATCAATACCATCCGCGTGATCAGGACTTAACCATTGGTACTGTCGGTTGAAGAGAAATGGTTCCGCTCACCTGCACCCCGCTGTCCTTCAACGGACTGAAAATTGGCACATTGCGCTCCAATGCGCTGGCCAAGCGTGGCGGTGGATCCACAAAGGCTTCCGGCTCATTCACTAGATCGTTCATCACTCGATGAACGATTTCTCTACAAGCATACAGCCTCCCTTCTGGGTGATAAAACGACCCATGCACTTGAATCGTGGCTGCTAGCGCACTCACCAGTGCGTTACGCAGTGTCTTATCGACTTTCTGCGGTTTGCGCCAGAATAAATCAAGCGATCCCTGATGTGTTAAACCGGGAATGTCATAGACCGCCACCCCCAACACCTTTACTGGAGTACCTGCACGCAAGCTATGCAACCCTACGGTCGAATTGATGGTGATAACCCCGCGGCTCCGCCGTATCGTACGTTTCAAATCACATTCGCTAACCGCCAACACACGATCATCGACCCCGTGCCGCTCTGCCAGCCGTTTAACCAAACGTTCCCAACGCTCAATCCCATTGTCCAGCGGATGCAGCTTCACAATGAGATGCCCCTCAGGGTGTGCGTGTCTTGCAAAGGACTCAATCACCTCGGCAATCATATCGGCCTGACGCCGATAAGCCGCGTTCGTGCGCAGTTGGTAATCAGCCTGAATCTGCAAAGCCAGCATCCAATAACGCTTGCGCTCAAGACGTAATCGCAAAGCTGCTTCGGAACGTTTGCGTTCTGTGATCACTTTGCGCAATGCACTGGGTAACCAACTTAAATAATCCACCAACGGATGATAATACTTATCCGCTCGGTAAAACGGATACCCATAAGGTACCAACGCCGTCAACAAGTTATAGACAACCTCGTTGGTAGCTTCTTGGGCAAAGCGATGCGTAAAGTGCTCCTTGGGCTGCACAAAACTGCGCACCTGTCGAGCAATGTGTCGGATAGCTTCCGGGTCGTTGGGAAAATGAGATAAAGCCCCCATTGCACCGCGCTCAAGAGTCAGCCAATCAGGCCGCAAATACCCAAACTCCACAGCGTAAGTACGTACCCCTAAAGACGCCCCAATCTCCCGCGCTACCGCGTGATATGGCAACCGATCGGCGTAGTACAGGATGTCAGTAATTTGGTGCTCAACCAAATACTTTCGTAGAAACCCTCCCCACCGACTGAACCGCCCTCGATAATTATCCGCTCCCGACTTGCGCCAATAAACCCAGTCTCCCATCGAAAAATTGATGCGGCGCGTAATGGCGCCTGACGACTCAAAATGATCGCAAAGCTGACGCCAGAATGTGGATGGGGGGCCCTGCAAAAACAGGATTCTACGCTGTGTATCAGCTATCATTCGCGACTGCTAACCAGGGCACAAATGCCAACAAGAAAAGCGGCTGATTATACTCGGTAGCATACAAGATCAACACTGAAAATGCCTGTCCCCAATGCTATCGGGTCAGATGAATGTTACTAATTTTTTTCATGGCATATATTGCGTTGCAAGATTTTATGTTCCCCCGGCTCTTCTATTTATGTATCATAATCTTGCAACGAGGTCGTCTATTTCAAATCCAGCCTGATCACAAAGCCATACAAAATGGTTACATTACCTTCATAGAAAGGGCGTAGTGTCTTAGCCTGATATCCTCGCCGCGACGCCGCCGTTAGCACGCAGCGAGCATGACTTGACTTAGGTTTCACCCCTCCCGCGACTGCAGCAAATACCGATGAAAGACTCAGCCTCTATCTTGACCCCTGTTCCTGCAACTGACTTTCCTGCTCTGCCCACGATGCCCGAATGGCAAGCTTTTCAAGAAGCGGCACAGCAAGCGGACCGCAAGGGGGAAACACTGCGCATCATTGAAGCGGCCGGCCTTAGTATCGATCTGAGCGCTCAGCCCACATCGGAAGCCTTTACCGAGGCGTCTCATGCGTTGCTGCGGGCTCGTAGCTTCAAACAAATGCGTCGCCAGCTGCTAGAAGGCGGCGTTGTTAATCACACAGAAGACCGCGCTGCATGGCACTCCATGTTACGCGAACCTTCCCCGACGCCGGAGGTAGCACACGAACGCAATCGCCTGCTGCAATTTGTGCAGCGCGCCGACAACGAACGCCGATGGCGCCATGTGTTGCATATTGGCATCGGTGGCAGCGACTGGGGATTGCGGTTGACCGTCGCGGCCTTCGGCTACACCGGGACATGGCGTGATATACGCTTCGTCGCCAACATTGATGGCCATGCCATCGAGGGGGGCCTATCAGGCCTGAATCCACACGAGACAGTGGTGGTGATCGCATCCAAATCGTTCACCACCGCGGAAACACTAGAAAACGCCCAGCGTGCGATCGAGTGGTTGCGAGCCGCTGGTGTAAAACACCCAGAACGCCAACTGGTAGCCGTTACTGCCCGTCCGACGATGGCGCGGAAATTTGGTGTGCCCAAGGACCAGATTTTCCCATTCTGGGATTGGGTAGGTGGGCGATTTTCGTTCTGGTCTTCGGTCTGCGTGTCTACTGCACTGACCGTAGGCACCGACGTCATGGCAGGTATGCTGGCAGGCGCTCATGCTATGGACGAGCATTTTCGCACGGCCCCCATCAATCGCAATGCGCCCGTCCAACTCGCCTTGGCAGGCGTGGCTAACCGCAGTGTGCTTGGATTTAGCTCTCTAAATATTTCCGTCTACGATTCACGTCTATTTCATTTGGTGCCATATCTGCAGCAATTAGAAATGGAATCCCTCGGTAAGTCGGTCACGCTCGCCGGTGAGCCGGTGGGCGTCCCGACCGGCCCCGCTGTATGGGGTATGCCAGGCACAGACGCACAGCACACGTTCTTTCAATGGTTACACCAGGGTGACGGCGCTGCCGTGGATTTCATCGTTTGCCAGCAAGCTGACCATCGCTGGCCCGATCACCATCAACAGCTAATTGCTAACTGCCTGGCACAACGAGAGGCGCTGCTTCGCGGCAAATCGTACGAAGATGTGCTGGCCGAAATGGACAAGAATAGCGACCCCGAATATGCCAAATGGTTGGCTAAGCATAAGGTATATCCCGGAGGGAGACCCTCTAGCCTGATCGTTCTGCCGCGCCTAAGCCCATATACGCTCGGGGCATTGATAGCGCTATACGAACACAAGGTATTTGTGCAAGCCCTCATTTGGGGAATCAACCCCTTCGACCAATGGGGCGTCGAATTGGGCAAAACACTAACCGCACGTATACGCAAAGATTGGCAAAATATGGCGGATGGGAAGAACCTCACTAAGATGTCCCATGATGCATCGACGCAGCATTGGTTACAACGCTTCGCCCCACGTGCCTCACCGGAAAATAGCTGATCGAGATATACTCATTAGTTGTCCAACAATAACAAATCCACCGAGTGTCTTTGAAATTAAGTATAGCGGCCATCGTAAAAAACGAGGCCGACTCATTGCTGGAATGGATAGCCTTTCATCGCGTTATCGGCGTACAGAGCTTTTTTATTGCCGATAACGATAGTACCGACGGCACTAGCGAAATGCTGGAAGCGCTGGCCGAGCTTGGACTCGTGCAGCGGATTCCCTTCCCCACCCCTGAGAACGGCAATGTGCAAATGCCGGCCTACGCAGTACTTCTAGCGAACGCAAGAGGGAAATGTGACGTCGTCGCTTTCATTGATGCAGACGAATATCTATTGCCAACGGATGGCAGCACATCTCTCCTCCCTCTCATCGATCAACTGTTTGCCCGTCCAGACGTTAGTGCCGTAGGCCTAAATTGGGCAAACTTCGGATCTGGCGGCGCCTTGTTTGCTGAGGACGGGCTTGTTATTGAACGGTTCACTAAAAGGGCAAAGCAAAACTTCGGCGTCAATTTCCACATCAAGACACTGCTGCGCCCCGAACGTGGCCTAAAGTTTGCAAACCCTCACTTCGTAGATCTATCTAGCGGTCGATACGTTGACGCCACTGGCGGCGATATCGCGCCACACACCAAACACGGCAAAGGCCTGAGTAGCGAGATCGTATGGATCGGCGCACGTATAAATCATTACGCGACTAAATCTCTTGAAGAATTTCTTGTTGGCAAGAGCCGCCGCGGGAGCGCTACGAAAAAGGCTCGCATTAAGCACAAAAAATACTTTACCAGCCATGATCGTAACGAAGAGGAATGCTTGATCGCAAAACAATTCAGTCCTCAAGTGCGTGTAGAACATGAAAGATTAAGAGAATTGATTGAAGCGAAATTGAGCCGGCCAGAGAAAAAACCACCATTTACATCTCGTTGGCATGCTCTAACTCAACGCTTACGACAAAAAAATATAGGCTAGAGACGGCACTTCGAACCACACACTGCCAGGTCAACCGTCGAGACGCCAATTGATAAAACGCTGTGCATAGCGGAATAACGACCATGATCATGGCAGGCTTCCAGCCATGCGAGGCGCTGCCCCTCTATGACATTGCCCAGGATAACTCAAAGGAACTTAGCGGCCCCTCGTCGTTCGGGCAATGCCCCGTATTTCCTGGCCTGAATTGATTTAGGGCACGAAAGAGGCCAATGCCGCTTAGGACGTTACGCCCATTTCCAACTCCAACTTTCTATGTATATCCTTATCAACACCGTGTTGTAGCGCGCAAGCTAGATCAATCGCAGCACCGTCAGCATCTTGCATGATCTGGACCCTCAAAATAGCGCTAAACAACTTAATATAAGGGTAATCACCTTTCACTGAGAAGACAAAATTAAATTTTGGCTGGAAGTAATATCGTTTCTTATTGCTAACTCTTCTAATAAAAGCCGCTTTAATAACGTAGTCGTTCAGTATGCTCCCATTCAACGAAGCATTCCTGAATGCAGACTCCAAAATGCTCTCGCATCGGGAATACGCCATATTCTCGACAGCACTAAACAAACGATTCATGGCATAGAATCCGTTTTGCGGATCGAAAGATACCGCTTTACTCAAAACGTGATCAATACTCTCCGAATCTAGCTTCTCTCGCCCCCAATAGAATGCCGACCAATAAGCAAATGCCGTCTGTAATGAGGTATATTTTTCAGCGTTCACATTCAAGTCATCAATAATGATTGACGACTGCTCGCGACCACGAAAAAATTTTCGTGGTTCATGTATCTTAACGCTCGCCATCTTGCTTGCTATCTCGGCGAAACGACTGTCGCCAGCAACAATAAGTTGGCAACGCGACATCAAGGCAATTTCAAAAAGGGCTTTTTGATGGTCCGCTGTATCTCCTGGCAACTCAAAATCGTCAGCCAAGAAAACGGAATATTCTTTCTGCAAATAGCTGATAGTCTCGCTGTCCTGGCCATATAGTATTATCGAATATCCATCTTTCTGGAGTTTTTCAATTATTCTCTTTGCGACAGGCACTGAGATCGCCTTGTTAGTAAACTCCCCCCTATGTCGATGTGGGCCGTAAATCAAATCACCTGCACGTAAATGAATTGCAGCCGGATTATCTGGAAGGGTAAGTTGATAGGCAAAATCTATATATTTTTGTGCATCTGGATGAAATTTAATTAGGGAGAATGCCTCCGCTTGCGACAGGGCCCCACCTTTCAGCAGAATTGAATCAATATCCTCTAAGCCAGATATAAACCAGCCGCGGCGCTCTTCTAGCGCCAACTGCTCGCGTAACTGCTTCAGAGTTTGTTTACTTAGACTCATTCTCGAATAGCCCGCATCATCAAACGATGCCAGGAAATGCTTCTCGAGAAACCCCGCTGCAAACATATCTTTTGCCGCAGCTATGGCATGAAACTGCGCAGCAGTATTGCCGCGGGTTTGCCAGGCGAACTTGAATGAAGCACCCAAGATCGAGGCTAAGGAAATACCATTGACAATCGCCAATAGTCTTGCACCCAAGCCATCAGTACGCGCTACAACAATATTTTTATCAATCGTCTCTTGCGGAGTTGCCAACCGCTCACTCTCTACTTGCAGATTCATATTATGCGCCCCAAATAATATTTTTTTTGATATAACGACCGGTATTCACTTGGCTGTCTACTCTCACTGCACAAACGTATCTAATCAACAATATGCCACGAGGCCTACATACTCGGGCATGAGGAAATCCCTCGGAGCGCCCTATTTTTATTTCAGCATTGTAGTACTGAGCCTGCCAATCCCCCTAATATAGCCGGACACATCGTCAAGAAGCATCATGCCGGCGATAGGGCACACCTAATGCCATTCTCGGGATTCTAAAAAAGCATTATCTAATGCGCTCATTATTATGAGCCCGTCCGCCAGACATAAACCAATATCCCTGAGCGGGCCAATTATTCTTTTTCCAATAATATTCCTATCTCTTTGATAAGCGATCAAATCAATAGAAACAAGTGGCGCCGCCAAAACTACGCACTAAAAACGTTCGTCGCTCAAATACACATCCCATCTCTATTGTACTTTCCACTTACTCACATAAATTTCTCACATACTCAAGCTCGTTCGATACATCGTAGTGATGATTTCCTACAAAAAAACCTTTCTCGTCTATATAGCTAGCGACGTCAAGATTTCCCACCGAAGTATAGTCAAACCATTTTAATACTTCATTTTTGGCAAAGTTACCAGCCACAATAGGACGAACATCCACGCGGGCGTGCTCTAATTTCTTCATCAAGTTTATTCGATCGACGTTCGCATCGGGTTTTATAATCAACGCAAAACCGAACCAACTGCTTTCACCTATTTCCTCTTGAATACCGAGCCATGGATGATTTCTAAAAAGCGCCTGAAACCTCTCCGCATTTTTTCGACGACCAGAAATAATGCTCGGCAATTTCTTTAATTGCTCTATGCCAATAGCTCCGCTCATCTCAAGAGGGCGAAAGTTGTATCCCGGCAGTACAAAACGAAATGATTCCTCGAAAGCGTTGTCACTTTTAGTTCCACACACTAGGTTGTTCTGCGGTAGATTTCGAGTCCATCCGTGAGCACGAAGGCACAGCGAAATGTGGTACAGCTCTTCATCGTCAGTAACTAGTACCCCACCCTCCATCGTCGCAATGTGGTGACTAAAAAAGCTGCTAAACGTCCCCATTAAACCAAAAGTACCCGCCTGGGTGCCGCCCAACGTGGCGCCTAATGACTCACAATTATCTTCGAGCAAAATAATATCTCGATCGCCTATTATTTCCCTAATAGCCGAGAAATCATTCGGGTTTCCCAACAGATTTACTGCGAGAATAGCGCGTGTATTTGCGCTTACTGCCTCACGCAAATCAGCCAAATTAAAATTTAGAGTTTTCGCATCAACATCCACGAACTTTACCTTCAAACCATATTGTTGAAGGGGGTAATAAGTTGTACTCCAAGACACAGCGGGGACAATTACCTCGTCCCCGCGAGCTAACGGTGATTCCTTCTTGAAGAACAGCGCGGCAATCATCAGTAAGTTTGCAGACGACCCTGAATTGACCATAACTGCATATTGGCTGCCTACAAAGCTGGCAAATCGCTTTTCAAACTCTAGAACCTCCTTACCCATAGTGAACATGCCCGATTCAACAACTCGCTGAATTGCAGCATATTCTGCATCGTCCCAAGTAGTAGTCGCCAAAGGATAATGAATAGTCATTTTTTTCGGAGCTCGCTAAGATAGAATTCATACGTGGCCTCCAGTCCTGCTTTAAGCGTCGTAGTGGGAGACCATCCCCAATTTCTTGCTTTTTCAATACTGGTTAGCTTTTTACTCATACCGACCGGCTTAGTGAGATCGTGCTTAAAAGAACCGGTGAAGCCAATTACTTCAGCAGCGACTTCGTAGTACTCGTTAATCGTATAGTCCACACCCAATCCGATATTCAGCATATTCGGCAAATTTCGAGTATCTTCGACAGCGGCTAACACCGCCCCCGCCAAGTCTTGGGCGTATAAGAATTCCCGCCGAGCGCAACCATCTCCCCATATTTCTATTTCGCCTATTCCCTGCATCTTAGCTTGGTGCGTCTTGTGTATGATTGCAGGGATCAAATGCGACCTTATAGGGTCAAAATTGTCGTATCTTCCATACAAGTTGCATGGAATAAGGGAACGGTAACAAAGCTCGGGGCGTTCTCGTGAAATATAATCAGCGAGCCTTGCCACCGCAATTTTTGCAAGAGCATACCCTTCGTTAGTGGGCTCTAACTCTCCCGTCAGAACCTCCTCTTCAACAAGGGCATTTTGGCGATTTCGTGGGTAAATACAGGAGCTTGCGAGGTTAATTAAACGCGAGACGGAGTGCTGTTGGGCCGCAAGTAGCACATTGCGACCCATATCTAGATTATCTATAAGAAAGCGCACAGGCTCACGAATATTCGCATGGATGCCGCCTACCTTGCCAGCCGCATGCACAATGGCGTCAGGTCGCTTCGAGCCAATGTAATCAGATACTGCTGAAAACATCGCCAAATCGAGCTCTGCATGAGACGGCGTGAGCCATTGAAATTTGGCAGCCTTTGGATGTTCAAGCAAATTGCGGCCCACCATGCCTGTACTGCCCGTCAGCAATATCTTCATTTCCCAGGCTCGTTTATATTAGCGTTCAACACCGATATGTACATCGAAACCATGCCTCTTAAGCAGCGCATGCTGTTTTGCTTTTTCAAGATCGTGCATCACCATCTCTCGACATAGCTCTCGAACCGATATTTCTGGAGTCCAGCCAAGTTGCCTCTTAGCCTTGGTGGGATCACCTAACAGCGTCTCCACTTCGGCAGGGCGGAAATATCGTCGGTCGACTCGCACAACGACGTCACCAACCTTTGACGCTGGGGCTGAATCACCAATAATAGACTCCACCACTCCGATCTCGTCTACACCCTCACCTTCAAATCTCAATCGGAGGCCTAACTCCTCCGCTGACCAATGAATGAAGTCACGCACAGAGTACTGCACGCCGCTCGCGATGACATAATCATCAGGAGCTTCCTGCTGCAACATCAGCCACTGCATGCGCACATAATCCTTGGCATGCCCCCAATCCCGCAACGCCCCCAAGTTTCCCATATATAGGCAACGCTCGATGCCTTGGGCTATATTGGCCAATCCACGAGTTATCTTTCTGGTGACGAACGTCTCGCCGCGTCTAGGAGACTCGTGATTAAAGAGAATTCCGTTGCATGCATACATGCCATAGGCTTCGCGATAATTAACGGTGATCCAATAAGCATATAATTTTGCTACCGCATACGGTGACCGCGGATGAAACGGGGTAGTTTCCTTTTGAGGGATTTCTTGCACTAGCCCGTACAATTCTGATGTCGAGGCTTGGTAAAAGCGTGTGCTCTTTTCTCGACCCAATAGTCGTATAGCTTCTAATATACGCAATACGCCCATAGCGTCAACATCAGCCGTATATTCAGGCGCCTCAAAACTCACTGCAACGTGCGATTGAGCACCAAGGTTATATATTTCATCAGGTTTGACATCCCCGATTATGCGTATCAGGTTCGACGAGTCACTCAGATCCCCATAGTGTAAGAAAAACTTTGGATTGTCTTCATGGGGGTCTTGAAAAATATGATCGACCCTTTGCGTGTTGAAGGAGGAGGCGCGGCGTTTGATACCGTGTACTTCGTAGCCTTTGTTAAGCAAAAATTCGGCTAGATAAGAGCCGTCTTGGCCGGTTACTCCAGTTAATAAAGCTCTTTTGGGCATATGCACTCCAAAATTTCCTTGAGCAAGGATAGAAAGCTTCTACTGCCGCCTAACGTACCGCACTTTAGTTACATTACCACAATCTTATTACTAAAAAACCTTTGATCGCGGCAACCTAGTAACTCTGTTAATCGCTGCTCGTTTGCAAACAACAGATCCTCGAACGTGCGGAGCGAGCAATCCCCCACACGGGGCACGGCAAAATCTGGAACAGTTAAGAGCTTGGGAGCAGGCACTGTGTATCGCTTATTGCGACGGCTGCGCAGTAGGCTGGCGGCACACACGCCGGGCCCAGTCATGTCGCGGATGACGTTCAATCAACTTGACATACATCGGTAAATCACAACGATCTCATCGAACGGCCTAACGATCGACCGAAGGCCAGTCCGATGCTACCGGCAGTCCGGATTCCGTCATTCGCCTAATTCGTTCGGATATGCCTGCAGACCCCATGAAAAGCTACAGAGAACCTTTCCTGGCCTACTCACTCGCCTGTCAACCTCCGTAAAACTCTGCAAGTCATTGGGGATGAACCGCATGCTCGATTCGACATTCGCATTGGAAACGTAACTATTCAATACAGAGTCGTAGTAATTTCTCGAGTGTTGTCAACCACTGAAGAACTCAATCCGCTGTCGCGTGCGTGCGGGGCGTGCGTCGCTGCGACGCGCCGTATGTCCTCGCACTTGTTAGACGACGCGCCCTAGTCCCAGGTGCACCTTGAACCTCCCAATCAAGCGACGAAACACAAATTTACACTCATGACTTTGGGCGAAGAAAAAGATATTATTAGGATCTATTTTTTTCTGAATGTATCAATGCTGCCCCGCTTGGTAACGCTTATCTCGGCAATATCGTCGCCCTTCTTGCGAAGGCCTCGCCCGCCACCATTCAAGCAAGAGGCCACACCGGTCGCTATTCGGGTGGCCTACGGGCAATCCAATGCGCTCGGGGCCATCCCCGGATCTGCTCCAAACCCTATTTATCGAACAAACCCTTGGCCCGAGGCATTATGGATGCCGGACACAGGGATCGGCATGGGCTTGCACCGTCGTGGCCCAGTGTCACGCCTGCAACCTGATCAAACCAAGGGATTCCGGCCATTGGTTTCTCAGCCGAGTCTGAAGCGAACGCAAAGCACTACTATCGCCGAGGGAGCAGCGTTTCAAGTATGCGCATACTGGGCTCGCGTGCACAAACGAATTCCAAAGAGCGTCGTGGTCAACCTCGCATGGGGCGGAAGCAGTATTAAGGCCCTCTCCCCGGACACTGAACTATACGAAGATGCACAAAAAGCGCTCGATCGGGTTTGTTCGTTACTAGAAGCACAAGGTTTTAAGCCATACGTCGAATACATTGATTTTGATCAAGGGGAAGCTGACAGCACACATCAATACTGGGACAGCGCCATTATCGCGCTGCGAGATCGCTTTAATGCTGATGTCATGTTGCGTACTGGGCAGCATACGGACATTCCTTGGCTCCTCGCGCAGCCATCGTCTTTCGTGGTCGATTGTCATGAGATGGTTCGAGGCCAATATGCGTTATGCAAAGCTCGACCTCGCGAGTTCATCCAGACAGGCCCAAGCTACCATCTTCCTTACCAGCCTGACTTGCTACATCGGCGCGAACACAGCCACGCAATGAAGGGGGAATTTAACGGATTATGTTTGGCGCGAGCGCTTTATCAAAAACGAGAGAAAGCAATTCTCCAGTGGGATTCCGTTGAATATGATTCGAAGGCCTACATTATTCGGATGACTCCGTCGATCAGAGTAGCACGTGATCAGACCATAAAAGACCCGGGGAATTGGGGCTTTAATGTCTACAATGGTAAGGGCGAGGAAGTGCCCATCACTGCTGTACGAATAGTCGACAAAGGCATGTGCGTGACATTAGAAATGAGCGCTGCTGTTGAGCCGGGCCCCCACCGTTCCGTAGATTATGCACTCAACTCTCACCACGTACGCAAACTTAAACGAACTCGGACGAGCGATATTCCACGCGGGCAAATACGAACACGCCATCCTTTTGGCACCAGTTATCATGACCGATTACCATTACATGCGTATATGCCGCATGCCCGAGAATATTTTTAACTCTGCAATTACCCTGATCGTTTCTATCTAATAATAGATACGCTATTAAATTAGACTAAGTCATTCAACAATAACGCTTTTCCAAATTTCACATTGCAAATTCCGGATGTAGAACATCAGAGAGCCCCATCTTATGGGGCGATCGGCATAAAGTATATTTATTGCCTCAGCTGATGAATCGCACTTCATACTCCTAGATTTGAGTAACCAACACCGTGGTGAGCACTCGCAATTACTTCGGCTTTGTATTCAGAGATAAGGCCGCAAAATTACAAACGTCTCCACCCAGCCTTAACATATCCGGGCACTTGACGCCCCTGCGTACAAGAAAATTCGTTTCCCCAGCGACCAGACGTTCATAAACATTGATCCATGAAGCCTTAGAAATTCGTTGCTGCTTTACTCCAGCTTTTTCTGCTATATAGCCAGGATCAACGGCAGTCTTTTTCAACAATTCAACTAAATTCCCAAATCTACCTTTATTTAGCTCACTAAAATTCGCATCATGAATTAAGGCTAAACCAAAAATAGCTTGTGCTGCGAACCCATGATAAATTGAAGCTCTTTGCCCCCTTCCCAACTCGAAAGACAAAGTGCCATCAGGCTCTATAGAACTCAGCGCAAAATTAAAAATCTCTAGAGATTTTTTCTGATAATCGGCATTGTGAAGTACTCGCCCCATAACACCGAGCGCATAGCCCGACCAATAGTACAAGTTATTTTTCACTTCTCTCTGATTGATATAATCTTCTATTTCGTTGCCAAGAGCACGCAACCAATCACGAACGGCCGGTGAAAGGCTCTTCTCGTCCAAGCCCAGCTTCAATACGGCGACGCCAATCGACCCTGCAGCCCAAAACCTTACTAACTTCCCCTGGTTTGAAACGTTACCACCGATCAGCGCCTGCTCTTCGGCCCATTTCTCCAGATAGCTCTTCCCGCACGCCAATTTTTCTGGAGATGGCTTTCGATAATAATCATCAGCGACATTTTGAATGTCATCTATGAATTTATTAATGGGGGCACGTACCTTTTCGTTCGCCAACTCTCTCTCAGGGTCCACGATCGATCCACGTTTATCGACGTAGACGGCACGTGTCTCAATATTCTTTACAGCTGCTGGTGCCATAGGGCAAGAGAATGCATAAGCCTGTGCCGTAGCAAGGAAAGCCCCTGCGCATACAGCAATTCTCAATCCACGATGTGTTAAAGGGCTGGAGGTTCGAAATGTACGCAGAGTCTACACCTTTCACGTTATGTCGGCTTAGTCAGCAGCCGATATTAGACACACAAAAAAATACTTCCCCTGCTTTACCATTTTCTATTTAAGCAACATAGCACATGAAAAACAACCAGGACGAGCAATTATTTGCGCCTGACTAGTCACTGCATCCTGGCTTCTAATAAGATGACGATTTTATTTGTAGCACGTCACTGATCTGCACTCAACACTTCTCAAAACGGCCGTAAGAAAAGAGCCGTAGCTCTTTTGACGCGACCGTCAACGACGTATACAAATCGCCAGCCAGCTCATGAGTTCTAAGACACCACCTTTTCACTAGATGTTGATTTATGCATGCAAAGTAAATGCTCTACAGAATATCGGACAGAACGAGGCACCAGGACTTGCGAATCGTAATGTCCCACCGCAACAAACGAGATCAGCACCTCGTCTTCGGAGATTCTCGATACTTTCCTGATGGCATCCTCACGATCTGCGTCCATTGTAGTATTGAGCGGGCAAGCACCTAAGCCAACTTGCTCAAGTCCTAACAGCAACCCCATCAAGAATAAACCACCATCAACAAAGGCCTGATTTCGCTCCTTAGCCAGAAAGAACGCGGTCAGGTCGCATGTAACTAGAAGCAATATGGGCGGTTTACTGTACCCGCCAAACCCCTTTTGTAAGTCCACCAACGCGCGAATCTGCTCAGGATCACTAAAATGATGCACACGAGGACCTTGTCGATTGCAAACCGACGGCGCTTGAGACGCAATCTGTACCGCACGTCGGATATCTGCAATTTCAACCTTTGCATCAGTAAACTCTCGGACGCTACGGCGACTATAAACAACATCTATAAATGTACGATCTTCTCCCGCATTGATGATAGGCTCTCGATTGGCAGCAGCCGGAGCGACGCCACCATAAATATTATCAGCCTCAGCGATCATCTTTTGGACAGCAGGCGAAAACTGCTGGTGAAAGTGTGACACGTCAAAGTTGATTTGCCTGTGACGTTCAAAATAGGAATACATCACAGAAATTGCCGATTTAAAGAACGGATCGTCGATGCTATTATTCATCGCCAGCCATTGGCGAGTCCCGTTAGCCAAACGTTCAATTGCTGTTTTTCCAAATCCTGCTCGAAAATTGGCGTGACTCAGCCCCTTTTCAATCGAGTGAGCAGAATACATGAGACGGCCTCGCGCTCTGCCCAACGGGTCACCATGAGCATAGGCAGCGGAATAACGGTTGCTGTCCCTTAGAGCAAGCATACGAGCTTTATCCGCGTATTCCGAACGAGGAGATAAAGATTCATTCGGCTCCGCGACTGAAACCGCCAATTGCTGTAAGGTCATAGCCTCGATTTTCGCCCCGCCACTTGGTCCAGGGAAACTAGCGGCCCCTAATACAAACTGCGAGAAACCGTCACCCGGTGGAGAGAAGTCGATAGTATCCGTATGCATCTCAGCCATCTTAGCTTTCATACGTATAGCCGCCAGTGTGTGAATCTTCCCGGTCTTAGGATTGCGAATGCAAGGCTTAACCACCGAACCAGTAGAAGATACCGACCACTTTATAGATAATCGGTAGGACGAGCCGGCTTGAAGCCGCACAGGTAACTCACACCAAACAAGGTTACGGAGCTTGGCTGCCGCTCCTTCTGCGACCGAGAGTTCGACTCCCTGCCGTAACTTGTTCACGGACCAAGCTGAAGTATTATGTACGAACTCACTTCGAACTTTGAGAATTTCATTAGTTTTGGGCAACGCCACTGCCGGGGAGACTACACGCGCCTTTCCCTTACCAGCGAGTGCATTCGCTAAAAACTCATAGGACGAGGCTCGCCACTTAGCGAGCCGTTCATTAACTGAATCCCAATCAATGGGTTGCATCATCTGACTGACGTCAACATCAGATGATTTGGTAACTAATCTACTCTCCAATCCAGCAATTTTTAGCAACGAAGTAAAGCGGGACATACCTCGGCTTGGATTTCCATATGCAATAAAAGGCTTGTTAAACAGAATGGAGAAAGCTACACCATGAAAAGAATCAGTGACAATAAAAGCTGCTTCGTTTAACGAAGCTAGCCAATGTTGGACAGACTTGTCTGCCCCTTCATTCTCCGTTTCTTCCCCGCCCGGAAACGACTGCCCTGTAGTAGCAAATGCCTGCAGATCGAGCTCTCTTGCGAGTTCCTGCACAACCGCAACTTTCCCGGGAGTCACGTCAAGAACATAAGCAACGATCTGCCCGGCATTCGATCGCTGCGGCGCTTCGCTAATTATCGGCGCATAGGCATCTCGGTCAAGCAACAACGTCGGATCCAGAACGAGCTGGGCTTCAACTCCCAAGTGTTTGGCACAAAGCTCAACAGCTCGATCCTCGCGAACTCCAACCGCGTCAAAATGCTTTACTAATAGAGAAGCATCACGGGTCTGTTCGTCACTGAATTCCCAAGTAGAAGCCCCGAAAGAAGCAGCGTAACTGATCCGCTTGATTTTACTTTCCGGCGACAGAAAGTTAAAAAAGAAGCTACCCAGGTGAGCTCTTGCATATCTCGGACGCCATATTTGATCACTACCGGCCACGATCGCATCAAGCCCAAGGCGTTCTACGTCCCGTGCTAGCAGCTCCGACGAATTAAAAGGCACAGTGATTGGGACAAGATACTTGTCTACAAACTTCGTATTCGGCTGCGCTCGCCCCAAGCCGACACTTTTTGTCAAAAGAGGTCGTGACAGATCTGGCGAGCCAAGGGAAGATTTCCCTGTAGCATCACTCGGCAAGCGCTTACTATTAATGAAAACAGGCGAATGCCCTAACCGTCTCAGCGACTCCATCATTGCATAAGCTTGCAGGTTACCGCCTATGTTGCTGTTAAGCGGTAACGTAAGAATTCCTACCCTGAGGCTCTTTGCTGAGACTATTGGGCGATTTACTCTTACGTTAACACTTAAAGCGCCAGGATGTGACCGAGAGTGATAGGCATCGATATCCGCGACCAATTGCGCAGCACGCTCGCCAATTAGTTTCACAACTTCATTCGCAGACGCACTTCTAGATAGAAGTTGCTTTCTATTCGCAGCGTCGACTAAGACAATATCGGCGTCGTGGCGGCGCTCAATCAATTCCAAAAGGAACTGCCCGTTGGCCAACGGAGATACATCAAAACCGAACTTAACATCTCGATAAATAAAATCTACAACATAAGATACTTTTCTATACACCCATTTTCTGACAACGTGCTGGTCCAATCCAGTCCTTTGCAGAAACGAACTAAGCTTTCCTGATATCTCTTTGAACATGTATTGGTACCAACCTTTCTAAATATAACGGGTAACTACCGAGAACTGACGACGTTCTTCTAATCTTATCGATGATACCGTAAACCTCTCACCACCGACTAGATACCCGGTCAGGCGTCGGCTCCATCGCCTGGAGATCAGGCCTGAGAAAAAAGTCACACAGGAGATCACATACTTTCACCGCTGTCCTCGTGATAAACCGAGAATCCTCGGATTCTACGCGCATGTCTGCATCCTAAATTTGACCCTCTCGATATTTCAAGCTCATTGCTACTATGATGGTTTCAACTCATGCTTGAGTCAAACCGTATACCGAGGCGATAGCGTAAAACTCTGTAAATCCATCGTACCGGCTTGCCATCGCTTGTAAGCTATATCACGGACAAGTCGGTATGCCACAGCTGTTATGAAACGATATGCATTACGCATTCTGGGAAAGAATACTAACCAAATAGAAGGCAGCATTATCAATTGGCACTGGGTCAGGCGCCGCGAATGCATATTGACCTACGTATTTGTGAGTTAAATTGGCGCGGACATCTTCGGCAATAGCAGTAAATCGAATTTTCCTACGCCCAACACAACTCCCCCAACGCTTCCACGCCAACGGTAAGTTCTTCAGTGTAAATCGGGAGTGGTCTGCCTGCACCCATTTATGACGACAATCAATAAAAAACGGAGTTTCTCCTTCCTCTTCTACAAGAACAGATAAACAATCAAAAGTAGAAATAAAACTAAAACTAACAACTGAGCCAGGAACATCTAGCTCTACAGAATTACCGGCACCTATAACAAGCGCAGAAACTTCGAGCTTACTATTCTTAAATAATCTATGCGCGGCCCCAAACTGGCGAGCCGGAATAACGACACTGTGTTCAAAACTGTTGGTTGCCTGATCGCTTTCCAACGAGGAAAATTCAATTTTCCCTTTTTGCAAGCCGGCAACGTAGTGATTAAGCAATAAACTACCAATCAATGACGCGGCGACCGGCAAACTATAATGCGCGCCATCTTTATACATAGATGCATAAAGATCTTTTCTATTTTCGGAAATCTCCCACAATATCTTGGTTGCATCGAGAACTTCTACGTTAGCATATTTGGAATATTTCTTTGAAAGGCCGTGTATTTCCTTCGCCAGTCTTTTTTGTCGAAAAAATGTTTTGGGGTCACGGCGGCCTAGAATCAGACTGATAATCCGCACTTCAGGCGAGCAATTTTTTATCAAGAAGCGGATTATCCCTTCATATGCTTGTCTCCAAGTGTCAATTGTGCTGCTAGGGGCAAGCTTATGATCATTGACCACATACTCTACGACAATACAATCATACCCAGAAAGACTATTTTCGTTTTTTAGCAACTCAAGTCCGTGCACACAACTATTTGCCCCTATTGCAATATTCTTTATATTTATTTCTTCATTTTGAAATGTCTTATATAGCTTCTCAAACTGATAAACATAACCCCGCTGCATTAGGGTATTAGAGCCACCAACAAAAAGGAAATTCATAATCTGGGATTACCTTCGAACGTTGATTAAATACGACCACGATCCCCTGACGGCATCAAAATAAATCTAATTGGATATATAGAATGAATAAACCTACCGGGTCAACGCACGAAAATTACTGATCACTATTATCTAGGTTCTTTTTCTCGACGGGAGGCTGTTCCAGTCTGTTCAAAATATTTCTGTACAGTCCTACGGCGTACGCGCCATCTAAACGCGCTCGCTCGGCTACGAGTTTATTAGCATGCTTGATATTTTCAAGAATCAACTCGTCTGAAAAACCAGCCCTAACATTTCCCGCCAGAGTAGTTTTTACAAGCTCGAGTGCTAACTGCTGATTGGACAGCGGTGCGGCAGCAGCTTTGGAAACACGAGTTGCCATGACTTTACTCTCTCAAATTGGTTGTTTAAAAAAGAACTACGCAAATATGCCACTCATCTCACTTGCAAGCGAGATTAAGCCACGGTGTCTGGGAAGGCCGACCCTAACCCGTTGTTTCACCAGGAAATGTCTGCAAGGGAGCAGCACTAATATTTATCGCGTGACGAATCAAACTCGGAAATACCTCCGGCGATTCCCCTTTTCCATGCCCACCTTCATTTTCAAAAAAAATCGTCTTTATGTTCTTATTAGAATAAGATGATTCTTTCTCTAATCCTACCTGGGCAGCAAAAGGGAGAAAATGATCATTAATATGATGAGTATCTATTAAGTTCTGAGCGTAGATTATTTTTCGTGCCTTGAGTTTTTCAATATCAGGAAACACGCTAAGCCGATTTCGATACTGCTCAATCGCTCGCTCCCGAGTCAATCCATTAAAGCAAGTACGGAGAAATCTCTCCACGCCCGGGTTGTCGTACTTCGTAATCTCAGTCTGAGGGTTGATCACGACGGAAGTTACCTCCGGAATTAATGCCGCCAATTTCAATGCGGCAAACCCTCCCCCTGACGAAGCATAAATTATTACGTCACTCAACGGAATATCAATTTTCTTTGCAACCCGCAGAATCAATTCGGCCACGGACGGAAGAATATAATTCGCTTCTGTACCCACATACCATGCTAATCCTAAGTTCGCCTCCAAATTCAAACTAGGATCAGCGATGTAAAGGCTATGCCCGGGAAAATACTTTGCCCATGACCATCGTTGAAAAACTGGCGGAGAAAGTAGTTTTCGATCAACGTAACCACTTAAGAGCACAAAAAGTCGTCGTGTACTTGATGGCCGATAAATGAAATCATATTGGAAATTATCTTCAGCATACGTGTACAGACCCTTATTCAAGTCGTTCGGAAGGCTTGAAGATTGCAGATGAATGCGCTCCAATTGCTGCAACGATGCCGCGCCCGACTTCCCCGGTGCTTTAGATGGAATTTGTATTGTCTCGCTCATAACTTACTTGGCCTGTAACATAGGTAGTACATATAAATCAAAATCAACTAGTAACGAATCCTAGCACAATCATCTGCTCTACTTATGAGCCTTGTAGGGATGCTATTTAGAAATCTTCAATCCAGACTGAGCGGACCTTCGTATCCGCTAGAAATATCAAGCAGAGATCGTCTAATAATCACATCAAGGCCGCGAAGGAGATACGGTCCGTGCCATATGCCGCCAATTAACGCAGATAATTTGTAAAGAGCCAGTTCAACCTACTTTTGCCTATGCAATTCGGGGCGACCAATTTGATCTAAATATAGTGTGCTTATAAAATAATATTAAATTTATCCACAATATCACTCGCCTCCATCTCCTTCATTTTTAAATAAACACTAGCGCCTCTCTCTATCTGCGTATCTGCATGCTCATGGATCGTGCGAAGGAAACTGTGGCTTTTGGAATCCAAAATAGTCGGCACTTTCTGGTCGACTTTCAGATGATTGCCAATACCATATACAGATTTGAACCTCACAGGCCCATTCTTCGATTTATAGTTCACAAAAGCCATACCCATTGCAGCTTTGGGAGCATAGTAATCACGGAAAGACGTAAATTTTCCGTTCGTCATTAGTCCTGCCACGCCTTTCCCGAAAGAAATACAAAATCCATTAAACTGCGGCCTTATGTACCTCAATAAATTCTCAAAATAATCAAATGCCAACGCATCATCATCATCCAAACGAACAGTTGCGTAGGTCAACTCGCCTTTTTTTTCCGCTATCGCGGCTTTCACCGGACGCCCTAAAAGGGTGTTCTCTACAGGCAACGGCACAACCTTGATCCAGTCGTAGCCGGAGACTAAGCTCGTTAACGCATCTTTATGCTGAACGGGCATCTCTTCCGAAATTAAAAGAAATACTGTTAGCCATTCTGCCGAAGGCGTTTTTGACTGATGAACTAACGACGGCAAAGTTATCTTTTCGAATAGATCTTGCCTTGCATTTAGCCGCTCTGAAGCAAACAGTTTTTCTCTATACTCCTCGAAACCGGTTCTACCCACCACCCAGGTATCGCCGATATTTTTTGAGAGGACCGAGTACCGAATCATTACATAGATATGTTGTGACATGTCGTAGAAAAATATCAAATATAATTAAAATTGAGCACTTTAGGATCGATATATTTTCTTAAAGGGCGCGGAATCGACCCATGAAGCTCTTTACGTCACAATTCTTACTAACGAATTTTTTTGATTTTTTGCTAGCTTCAGAATATTTTTCTGTATCCATCCAATATTCAGTGCAAATAGACGAGACCCGTTCCGGCGCGGAATAGATTGCCGCGTCCTTAAATATTTTCTCTAACTTTGGGTATGTAATTACAGGAATACCGTTGCTCATAGCTTGCAACATTATGGGGTCACATGCGCCGTCGTAATTACGGTCTGGGTAATAAAGATAAAAATCAAGTTGACGTATGAAATCCTCGACGCTCGTGTCGTCGGTGAGCTCAAATCTCCAATTTTCGGGATTTCTGCCAAAATGACTGCATACTATGTCAGGATTACCAACGAAATGGATTTTCATCGCACTATCAGCGCAATATGCTCGCTTCACATCTCTAAAGCTCATAGGCCACGTCTCGCCTATCGTAACTTCATCATAATAGCGCCCCAGAGTTGGAGTCTCTTTCTTAGACTTCCGCCAATTCGATTTTTCCGAAAATTTGAATAATGGCCACCAAATATCGTTAGCAACACGCAGACTGGGCTCTATACTTTTAAGTTTCGATTGAACAGCCATAGAAATAGGCTGCCATTGACCCTCAGTACCTAGAAACTCTTGCAAATGGGACTTTATAGCGTCAGAAACCGTGTCTGTGCGCGACGCATTTCGAGCATCTTTAAACACAGTCTCAGTAGCTATGATAGTCGCTTGCTTTGCTTTTACCTGCGGAAATTGATCAAGTCTATATTCAAAAATTTCAGGGTGAGGCACGAGAGCAGAGCGCACATGAACGACGTCACCATTAGTGATAATTTCTATATCGAATTGCTGACATGCCTCATAGACACGGGGGTCAATTGGCATATGTACGTATCCGTCGTATCGAGGCCAGTGACATAGCGCCGTGCTCCAACCTGCTTGGTGCGCTGCGCTAATGTACAACAAGAGATCCGGGACCCAACTCTCTACACTCAAATCACTCACTATCAGAAAATCAAATGTACTCTCTTGATTTGAGCGGGATCGAAGAATCGTTGGCACAGGAAACGGACGGCGAGCGGATTTGGCCTTTATTGTCGGACTCTGTTTGAAATAATCAGAGCCATGCCAATATTGATATGCGTCCCGATAGAGCCAACGCAGCCCAAAATCCAAGCTCCTCAAATGCGTTATTTTCGTTTGAGTTAACGAGTCGTCTCTCATTAAGGACAGGGATAACAGATAGCCTTGAGATATTTTGACTATTGACTCTTTTCCATACCTACGGGCTATTCGCGCCCGAAACTCTGCATCGCCACTAACACGCACCTCATCCCATCCGCCGATTTCATCCAGAACTTCGCGTCTGAACATTAAGGAGGAGAAGTTCAAGTCAAAAAAACTACCAGTCGGACGCCACGCACCGAGCGGTCTAAGATATTGATCAAATCTAACCCAATGCGACACTACAGCAATTGGGTTATCTGCCGCTTTAAATCCGTTCATCTGGATTTCTAATTTCTGCGGATGCGACCAGTCGTCACTATCGTGCACCATGATGAAATCACCGGTCGCATGTTTCAACCCAAGATTACGGGCGGGATATGCTCCGCCGTTCATTTCCATACGGATCAACTTTACTCGACTATCTTTCCGAGCGAGCTCTTTGACTATCTCGCCGGTGGCATCAGGACTGCAATCATCGACTACAATAATTTCCAAATTTGACCAAGTCTGCTTTAGTAAGCTCTCAATTGGAATATGTATTGTCTCTTCCGCTCCATATGCAGGGATAATCACCGATATTTTTTCTGGTGTTTCAGACGATGGCAGAGGAGCGATGTCCACCGCCGTAAAATTGAAAAAACTGAGTGGCGCAGTTTCATCCCTTTTTCTTAATACGGCCAACCCTCGTTCTTCAAAAAGTCGATTAATCCACGGCAACGGCGCATCTCTGTCCGGCATAGAATGCTCGTCTATGACGTTTTTTTCCCCAGCAACGGCAGCCCAAGCCAAATTTAGATTCGAACTTCCTGACATACGTGACGTAATATTCACTAGCGACTTTCTAGCTCGCTTCAACTGCCCCATCTTAGTCAGGCATTGACTCTCCACTACTGCCAATTTCATTAGCGGAACAGTCAATTTTCGATAGTTTTTGATGCAGTAGTATTTAGAGAGCAGCACATTCTTTAGCGCCTCTTCGTATTTTCCCTCAACAAAATACCATCTGGCCAAATGCCAGCCAATATTTATCTTTTCAACAACACTGGTGGAGGAAGAAAATTTCATCCGTTCCAACGCTGAGATGGCATACGACGAGTATCCTCCCCATAGCTTAACTTCAAGATCCATCACTGAAAAAGGAGTCAGCACTTGATCTTTAGAAATCAAGGTCGCACGAGGCAGATGCCAATCTGGTAATTTAATTAGATTTTCATTTTCATCAGATTTCGCCAACCCCTCGAGCAATGAGGAGTCAAAAGCCGATGACAAAGATTTCTTGCTTAATTCTGAAAAACGTCTACCAGCATTCTTACTTTCCCGTCCTTCCTGTTCCCCCCAAACCAGATAATGATAGAGAGGATTAATTCCGGCGCTCAACACATCTGGGTTCTCGGCCAAATATGCGCTAGTCGAAAATTTTGGGCCGGGATCCCTATATAGTAAAGCGCCCAATTGCACGTAGTGAACGGCTGGATCTATGTTCATAGCCGCTACATCAGGATATTCTGACAGATACCATTTCTGGTCCAGAAGATCAGAATTCCTAATAGTCGATATCACTTTATCCATTGATCACTTCTCTTTTGCGCAATTGTTAGCCATTCTTCTTAATGTAATGTATTAACGGATTTTCACCTGACTCAGCCAGACCAGAATTTCTTCTCAAATACTCTGAGGTATTAAATTTTGGCCCCGGATTCCGCCCCTCCTTAGCCCCAAATTTTAGATAATGCCAGACTGGGTCAATACCGCTCTCTCGGACATCAGGATATTTTTCCAGATACCAGTCTTTATCAAAAAGGGGACTCTGCTTTAGTAGAGCAAGATCGTTTTTGTGGCTCGACGATACTCGGCGAGGAAAATAAGAGGAAATTCCCCATAATTTCCGTTTCTGAGCTTTATGGAGCTTTGGTTCTACCACCTGAGTTGACGATTCGATTTTTTTTCTGAGATCAAATACTATTTTGCTGAGAATAACAATCTCTTGCAATCTAGTATCCGCCAACGTCTGAGCATTAACCAACTGTTCAGACAAGTCCTTAATATGCTCAACCGCACTCTTATCTTTAGGGCTCATTTCAGGACGGCTTGGTTTTGCAAGCAGGCCTGGTCCTTTGGCTAGCCCCTTCCCCGCTGCGCGTTTATGGGGTTTCGGCAAGTCTTTCATAGTTGTATTCTGCTACCTATCGTCAGATAAATTAATCACTACCGAAAATATCTCTCGTGTAAACCTTGGCAGCAACATCATTGAGTGCATTTGACATGCGATTAGTAATAATCACATCTGACATTTCCTTGAACTCGTCGAAACTTTTTATAACCCGTGAGTGGAAAAATTCGTCCCCATCAAAAGTAGGCTCGTAAATTACGATTTCAATGCCTTTAGCCTTGATTCTCTTCATCACGCCCTGAATACTAGAGGAACGAAAATTATCAGACCCACTTTTCATGATAAGTCGATGAATGCCAACAATACGGGGGTTTCGATTCAACACGTCGTCCGCTATAAAATCCTTTCGTGTGGTATTAGACGCAACAATTGCCTGAATCAGGTTCTGCGGCACAACTTGGTAATTTGCTAGAAGCTGCTTAGTATCTTTGGGAAGACAATATCCGCCATAACCAAACGAAGGATTATTGTATCCCGGCGCTACGCGGGGATCTAAACATACACCATCAATAATTTGTCTCGTACTTAAATTATGAATTGCGGCATAGGTATCTAGCTCATTGAAAAATGATACTCGCATAGCCAAATAGGTGTTGGCAAATAGTTTTATCGCCTCCGCCTCTGTGGATCCGGTATAAAGCACTGGAATGTTTTCATCGAGAGCTGCTTCGCAAAGCATTCGCGCAAAAATTTCGGCTCGCTCCGATTTTTCACCGATTATGATCCTCGAGGGGTGTAAATTATCGTATAACGCTTTACCTTCTCTCAAAAACTCAGGGGAAAAAATTATTTTGTCGCAGCCGAATTCTTCGCTGATGCGTGTTGTGTAGCCAACAGGAATAGTTGACTTTATAACCATGACTGCGTTTGGATTAATGGCGATAACATCCCGAATAACTGCTTCGATAGACTTGGTATTAAAGTAGTTGGTGTCTGGATCGTAGTCGGTTGGGGTCGCAATAACTACATAGTCAGCTCCCAAATAAGCTTCCGTCTTATCGAGGGTCGCTTTAAAATTCAATGGCTTATTTTTTAAATAAAACTCAATTTCAGAATCAACGATTGGAGATTCTCTACGTTCGAGCATTTGAACTTTTTCGGGAATGATATCTAATGCCACAACCTCGTGATTCTGAGCAAGCAGTATTCCATTGGATAGCCCAACATAACCAGTACCCGCAATAGCAATCTTCATAAATATTCCTTAATATTGGCCCGAAACGCCAATGAACAACATATTCCTGGAAACTAATGACACATAGAACGTATCAAGTTCGTACGGACTAATCAATAAAACAGTCGGAGTGTCAGCTGTTCAGTAGATAGCACCGCACTAGCTACAATCCCATGGCCGAGAGCGGATTTTCAACTCATCTTTGAGCTGATCAGGCCATATATTATTCACTAGCATAGTGCGATACTCATTCTCTATATCTTCAGAATTCTTACTTAATGTATTCGTAGATATTTGTACTGCATGATGCACTTTTGCATCAGGTATATAGACAATTCGCTTGTTATGCACCTGCCTAACAAGATCACACATTATGCGGTCCGATCGATAATGGCGACCATTCTCATAATCAAGGCCTCCGCAAATATCCCATATAGATCTCTTTATATAGGCACAAAAGAAAGGTGCAAAATTTAGCTCAACCCTAACCCCATCGTGAAAGAGCCCCACCGACTCAATATTTCTATGATGGGATGAAAGGCTTACATCACACGCCACACTTGACGTAGCATATGGAACATGCAAGTTTATATTGTCCGTACCACCTGGCACGATTTGCCGTGGTATCGTTATCGCAATATCTGGGCTCTCATAAGCAGCTTGTTGCAATATTTCCAAACTATCGCCTTCGCACCAAGCATCGTTATTCAAAATAACCACATCTGCATCAGCAGACGCACGATCAACACCTTGGTTTACCGCATACGAAAAGCCGTAGTTCGTACGATTCAAAACTATTTTTATCTTATTCCCAGCTATCCCTCTCAAATACTCTCTAACATCTTCCGTTGAATTGTTATCAACAATAACTACTTCAAAGCCCGGATTCGCTAGATAGGGAGCCAACGACCTCACACACTTTTGAAGGTGATCGAGAGCCCGATAGCTGGGAATAATTACACATACCTTTTTTGACAACTGAATTTCAGAAGATACTTTTTTTTGTTTTTCCCGAGCCAGCAATATGCGATTAGTGGGATAGCCCACAGGCACTGTTTTTGTTATAGTATTTTCTGCAGCATGCAAATAGTACTTGGACAACAGAACTGGAATAGAACATATTTTAGAAACGTCGCTTATTTTTAAGATAAAGTCCCAGTCAACCAAACGTTGCAAATTTTCGTCAAAACGGATTTTTTTCTCAATTACAGAACGACGATGAACAAAACAGTTTAGATCGATATAATTATGCTGCTCTAATAACGAAACATTCATGGGCCCAAAGCGGATTGCAGAGAGCTTACTCAGATCTGCTTCGGCGTATACATATTGTCCGCTGTAAACAGCATCCGCGAGCGGTAATCTGTTAAGCGCACTAACGGATGCACCCAAATAATCTTCCAACCACAGATTATCCGAATCTAAATATGCAATTACATCGCCCGTCGAATTGTCCAAGCCCGCGTTGCGGGCAGCACAAACGCCTATGTGCTCGTTGAATTTCAGCACACAAACTCGCGGGTCACTTTCAGCAATTTTCTCCGCCAGCGCACAAGAGCCATCATCGCTAGCATCATCAATAACAATCAGTTCAAAATTGCTGTATCGCTGCAGGAGTACTGACTGAATAGCGGCTGGCAAGGTCTGGCGACGGTTTCGTACCGGCATAATGACAGACACCTTGAGGGGCTGCTCTCCATTCAGTTGGCCAACGAGATGTCGTGCAAGGCCCTCCATTACAGCAAAACAGCGCCTATCCTCTTCTCTGAAAGGGGCAGAGACCACGGGATTCAATAGCATGACCTTGAGAAAGTCCGCCAAATTTGAATAACCTCTCTTCCCCTGTATACTTTTTCGTGCAAATACTTCCCGTCGCTCAAGATAATCTAACAGTGGGTTATCGTTCTCGACCCCATCTCCCATAAGCTCACAATAGCTATCGACATCAAACCAAGGCCCGGGTTTCCTTCCCTCGAGTGCACCGTGACGCACATAGTGCAACACCGGATCAAACCCAGCTTTCAGAACATCGGGATATTGGTCAAGATACCAAGCAGAATCAAAAAGGTCGCTATTCCTGATCAAACTGCACGCGACTGATTCTGCGCTTGGCGGGCTCTGATTACGGCGTCGAAAAATCATCATTGACTCAATAATATGGATACCACCAATAGCTAGATGGGATCGTATCGTGCTGCTGTCCTATATTCTTGCCTCTACAGCGTTGGCGAGGATGTCGTAACCCAAACAAAGCCAAGTGACATATTTCAGATGACATTTATTTAAAGTCAGCTGATCCGAAGTGCGGTTAAAACCCATTCTGCAATGTTCTGCCAGCTGCTATAGCCTGAACGATCGGCGTAATTATTTTTTGCCATTCATAGACTGCAGCATTCGTCACATACACGGCGTCTTCAGGCTGTACCAAAAACTGTTTTGCCAAAAATATTGCTGCCGGATCACGCATATTGAGGGAAAACACCTCGGGGGTGGCTTCGGCCGCACCGGGCATTCGTGACAACCGGAACACGAAAACCCCATGAGGATCAGCCTTGGCTTCATCCAACCATCCTGCTTGTCCAAGCACCTCTAATAAGCTAGATTGATCTGAGGGGAGATCATGCAAACCAGGTTGGCCGACCGCACCCATGGCAACGAAACGCTTCTTCGATCTGGACACCACAATTTCCGAACGTGGTGAAACAGGCCTATTCAGTCCATTCAGCAAACTTTGGTAGGAATACACTTGCGCATCTTTACCATTGCGTACGGTCACATCAACAAGATGCGGTTCTAGTACCGGACCGCCCGCCAAATTAATAGCGTCCAATAACGTCAGCGGGCCCTGAAGAGCAGAAAATCTACCAGGCTGCTTCACAGCGCCGGCAACCAAAACTGAGCCCGAAACATCCCCGAGTAGACTGACCATTACCTGTGGATCAGTCGCCACATTACGCAAACGGCCCCGGATTTCGCTCACCACTCCCTCCGGCGTTTTGCCGGCTACCGAAAAACGTCCGGCATATGGCAGCGAGATTTTCCCGGCAGAATCAACACGAGCTTCGAACTTTGTCCCGCCTGTCGCCAACGGTGCAAACATGGCATTCTGCTCACCAATATCAGCGATGATGACCTGCAGCACGTCACCTGGCACCAACCGGATCTCAAAGGCTTTTGTCGGAGACACTGTCGTTGCAACTGGCTCATTAATAGGTCGGGCATAAGCAGCGATTGTCTCAGGCCCAAGCTCTATTAATTCATATGGCACTGTCCGGTCTTCCACATCAGTCGACACGATAGTCGTCATGCGTGGTCCTGCACCCGATAAAATCCCTCCAGCACAACCGGACAGTAGTACTAACATACCCAGCGCCCCAAAAATTCGAGAGGGGCATCTCGAAGAAAAGATATGGCTAGTCACGATGATCCTCAATACTGGCGATTACAAATCGGGTAATTCCATAAATGAATAGCAAGACAATAAAAAAAGTAAATAGATTATAAATTTTCCGAGGATAAGACGAGTCTTCCGGCATATTCGGTTGAACCACCGTCACCAAGCTATGTATATTTTTATTCGCTTCAATCTTGGCATTTTGCAATGCTGAAACGCTAAGCTTATAGGCCTCTTCCGCAACTTCCGCATCGACAGTTAATTTTCTAAAATCAGCTGCGACCACGTTCAGATGACCGTCCACCGATGAGGACACAAGGGCTTTTTTCTCAAAGGCCAATTGTTTCTCTATTGCGTTCACGCGATTCTTCTGTTGGCGAACCTGCGGAGAATTTGAATTGAGCGTTGCCAGCAACCCGTTCAAATTAGCCTGCTCCGTCGCCAACGTCGCTTCCAGCGTAGCAATTATCCCTGCTTGGGATTTGGCTGCCGCTTCTGCATCCAATATGCTGTTCTTGCTTTGAAAATCAATTAATGCAGCTCGCTTACTCTCATAGTCAGTACGTGCCTTAATTAATTCATTTTCTGCAAAACGTACTTGATCCGTTGCTAGCTGACGCGATAAATCATTAATGAATTTTTGACTTTGCCCTAACATTTCCATCAAGGTTAAATGCGCAAACTCCGGCGTTAGTCCCTGAACTTCGATTGTCAATAGGCCGGTCAACTCATCAACATGAACCGTTGTCAGGCGTTGGTAGTACTTTAGCAAGTCTTCGCGTGATACTTTCTGAGAGATCCAATAGAACGGATCAGATAACTGCTCAGCGAAATGTTCATGCCATTTGAGCTTTTCTTCCAGCACTTTCAGCAGATCTGGCGAAGTCAAATAAGAGAGCAAAAAAATGGTTTCTTGTTTCGAAACCTGTTTAGCAGTAGAAGCTAATATTGCAGCTCCAGCAGTCTGTTGAGTCAAGCTGGACGCCCCACCAGTTGAATCGACCACTACCACCTGCGCGGTACTAGCATAACGATTAACCGCAAAAAAAACATAATAAATTATTGCAATGGCCATTGGCACCACAATAATAAATAGCTGGAGAAGCTTATTTCGTCGTTTGTTATTTCGATCCATTATCTATTCCATGCATCATTTTGTTCGATATGCTTCGATACCCTTCGCAACGTCGTCATAAAGCTTTAACTCCCCGTTATCCACCAGAAGCACAATATCACAGAGGCGTTCCACTTCCTTCATATTGTGCGTAGTGAGAAAAATTTTTGATTTCCCCAGTTTTTCACGAAATACTTCTTCGCACTTTTTCCGGAAAGAGTTATCCCCGGCAGCCATGACTTCGTCAATCAAGTAGTAATCAAACTCGAAGGCCATGCTTAGGCCAAATGCGATACGGGAACGCATCCCGGAGGAATACGTGCGGATGGGCTCATCAAACCAAGCCCCTATTTCTGCAAACTCTTCAACATAACGCACTCTGCGCGTCATTTCCTCGCCAACAAAACCATAAATGCGGCAGACAAACTTTACGTTATCTCGCGCACTTAAGCTTCCTTGAAAGCCGCCCGACTGTCCTACCGGCCATGAAATACTCTTGTCAGTTCGAATTACACCGGAATCAGGAGTGTCCACCCCAGCCAACAATCGCATTAGCGTCGACTTTCCTGCACCGTTCTTACCGATTAGACCTATATTTTTGTCTGGCGGCACTACCATGGATAGGTTTCGGAAAATAAATTTCCTCCCACTACCAGTGAGATACGATTTCGTAATGTTATCTAAAGTAAACATCGACTAGACGATCCCCTTAATCGCCAACATCCTCGAACGTCTAATTCTAAATAGTCCGAGACCGACGCAAAGAAGGAGTGCCATGCAAATCAACACATACGGGAGAGACACTAATTCAAGGGCTTGATAAAATGGAAAGACAGCCTGTCGTATCAATTCCGTCATATGCAGGAACGGATTCCAAGCCAAATACGGCAAAATATAGCTCGGAAAACGTGACACAGGAAATATTGCACCAGACGAGAAATAGAGCACCATAAAGAAGAAGCGAACAAAGGTGCGTATTTCAGGAATTGCATCCGCAATCACGGCAAGCACCATACCCATGCCAAAAGACAAGGCAATCCCTATCAGCAACAATCCAAGCCACTCCAAAGGCCTATGAATACTCACATCATATCCATACCAAGCGAAGGCGGCTAATACAAACATGTACGAGATACTGGCGATACAACACTGCATTATCGTTCTCGCCACGAAAGTATCCATCGGAGTCACTTGCTTGTACGCAAATAACCCACGGTTGGCGGATAGGCCTTCCATAATTAGCATTGCGATACCTCTGAACATAACAAAGGGCGCAACACCCGTTAACAGAAATACGGGGAATGGGATGCCTTGAGTAGGTCCGCGGCCACGAATTATCCCCATCACGACAACCATGACTATCAGCTGAATAATGGGTTCAGCTAGCATCCAAAATGCCCCCATCCGCCGCTGACCAAAGCGCGTGCGCATTTCACGCAACACCAATGCGAAAATTACGGCACGGGTAATTTGGAACGAAGTACGTGGAGTCATAAGGACGGAACTCTAGTAGATCGATGTTGCATCGCAGTATACCTATAAAACATAGAAGTACGTTCAGAGAGTGTTGCAGACTGCTAAGTAAACAGCGCTTTACTCCATCCTGTGGGCGATCTACTTTCTATCCCAAGGCAACATCACATGTGGCATGCCACTCAAACTGAAATCAGGATGTTGGTAGTTAAGATTTGGGTTATAGAACGGGTCATGGTGCATCAAATGAGCCCAACGCATACGCATATACTCCACTTCCATCCGTGCACGCAAGATCTGCGCCGGACTCGTATCTTTACCACGGGTGATCGATTCGTGATGGTAGAGCAGCGCATGTGGAGTCCATACGACCCGCAGGCCTTTGTCTCGTACGCGCAAACAGAAGTCTACGTCATTGAAAGCAACGGTCAGATGAATCTCGTTCAAACCGCCCAAGGCTTGATACAGAGACTTGTGCGTCAATAGGCACGCAGCCGTCACCGCAGACAATTCTTGTGACACCAACGCTCGGCCACAGTAGCCCGGCTCGTCTCTTCCAATACCTGTGTGTAGATGATTTGCACATCCACCAGGCCCAACCGTATCTCCACCATGCTGAACGGTGTCGTCTTCATATAATAGCTTAGCACCAACGACACCTATACCGTCCTGCATCAGCAAACGAACCATTTCGTCCAGCCACTCAGGTGATATCACTTCAGTATCGTTGTTCAACAAACAAATAATCTTACCCCGAGCCTGTTCAACAGCGCGATTGTTTATTTTGGAATAATTAAATGGCTCGTCAAATGATAGAACGCGAATGTTTGGCTTGAACGCAATTGCCTTCAGATACGCCAAAGTCTCGGGCTGAACGCTCTGATTATCCATGACGATAATCTCGTACGCAGAATAGGAAGTCTTTTGCAAAAGACTATCGATACAACACTGCAGATGAGCCAAACCATCTCGTGTTGGAATCACGATGGTAACCAGGGGAAGAGGCTCTGGCAGGTCATAACGGACATGACAACGGCCTGTGCCGGTAGCCTCCACCGACGCCCTAATGCCTTGCCTCTGCAGATGTGCTGCAACAACATCGCGGGTTTCTGTATCGAGACTGATGACGCGGCGTTGAGTTTCCTCATTTAAATGACAAATTGGCGCAAGTACATGCTCCACCCGCGGCGTATCAGCTGTTAGGGCCAATAGCAAGCTATGCAACGCACCCGTTGTGCTATAACTCGCAGCCTGTGCAACGTCCCAAATAGGCGCTAACGGCCTAGTACGCCACGTGAACACTTCGCCTATATAGTTAGTTGCGCGAAGTAGCTCGGGCGACCAATCAGGCTTGAAGACCGGCTGCGACAGGCGATTATCAACCCCAATGCTATCGTGATCTGCGTAAATAACTCCCGGGTGGTTGGCATTTACAATACGATGTGCAAACCAATACAGGGCAGCCTCAGACAACTGCGTATCGTGCCGCAAGATGATCGTCCACGCAGTACCTAGAACAGGGGCTTGGGCGCCCCCCGGCATCGCATCTAGCGCAGGAGCTTGAGACAATGCTACCAACGCCTGAACCCAGCCCTTGTAAGGCAGGCGGATCCGTGAAAAATGCGGATAGATCTGTTTATCCAAGGTTTGGTCGGCTAACGAACTCGCCCCATGACTCTCATTAGTTAAGATAAATATCTGAAAATGAGGAGGCTGCGCCCAGTGGCGCAAATGCTTGAGCATTAAATGGCGGTCCTCTGGAGACACGCTATAGAATTCGGCATGCCAATCCGCGTAGCTACGCATATATGCGTTCGCCCTAAACCGGCAAGACACGCCATAGGCATGATTCAGATTGGTAAACAAAGTGCGCAACTTAAGACCAGCTCGAGCCCGACGTTGCTGTGATTGTCGAAAAAATACGGGTACTATCCGCCGCAACTGCCGAAAACGATATTCCAGCCAAGACAAACGCTGCAATGACACAGAGATATTACCTGGTGTCGTTAAATCGGATGCAGGATTGACTTTCAGAGCTCGAATACCGCCCGGCACATTGACCATCTCTTGTATCTGGCCACGTCGAGTCACTAGAATATCAACATCTACCGTTTGCCCATCCATCAAGCTCAGTTTCAGTACGGCGCTATAGGCGCGGTCGTGCCCAGAAACCTTGCCTTTAATCAAGTAGACACCACCAGCTGATGCACCATCTCCCTGCCTGGCCGGAGTCAGCCAGGCATTTGGGGCCTGTTGCGTGAAAACAGTGCTCTCGGAAAACATCGCTTAACTAACCCCGTTGCAAGCCGGATTTCAAACTATGTAACCACTGTCGCCAAGCCGAGCCCGGCGCTCTAGCGTCCAACTCGGGGGCAACCAGGGCCTCTAAGCGAGCGACCTCTTTTTTAACGGCAGGTACAAAAATCAACATATCGTCGCACTGTTCGTTATTTTTATCGTGCAGTTCGAAATACTTACGATGCTTAATACGACCGATTTTAGTAGCGCTGCCCTTTGGACTTTTGCGCAACACAAACTCTTCGAATGATTTTACGACATAGTGATTAATGCGCATATTCGACCAGATAACCGACTTGCTCAAGCTGTCCTGCCGACCATCACGACAAACTAAGTCATTACTCAACGCATCGACATACCGCCCACTTCTCAACACAGCGTGGTGTGGTGTCGCCCAGTGATCAACACTCGTCGGCCTAACCACAGCCTTATAATGCTGATTCACAGGAAATTTCGCTAATGATCGCCGCAAAAAACGCTCAATAACCAAGCCCTCTTCCCAAAATTTCTGCCCTGCGGATCCAAAACACGCCCAGTTCAGCGCCAAGCCGCCCACACCTGGATCTGAGAATATTTCTGTCAGCTTTGGCACGATTGATTGCATGCCATCCATCGGCGTGATGAACTCATCCGCATCGACAAACGCAATCGCATCAATATCCGCCGGACACATCTTCGTCAGTAAGTTATATGCACCCAACTGCGGCCGAACATCCGGCTCATCCGGATAATCCACCAGCGTAATAGGCTCATGCTTCTGCAAGATCGACAGTATCTGTCGAGTCAGGTCAGTGCTGCCATTATCGGCAATCAAAAACTGACTGAACCCGACGATCTTGTGGAACGCCAGCCATTCCAATACATATGCGTCTTCGTTTTTGAAGATCGCACCCACAGCAAACTTCATAGGATGATGATCAAAATGGCTGTTGAGGTGATTATCAAAACGGCGTCGCGATTATTCGGTAAAGCCGTGATATTTTTTGCCCAAGGCCACGGTGGCGGAAAAGAAACCTTGTTTATTACCGCAATCGTAACGCGTACCCTCGTATTGATACCCAAAAACCGCGCGGTCACGCAACATGGCGGCGATACCATCGGTCAATTGGATTTCGCCACCAGCACCCTGACCCGTTTGGCGCAGATATTCGAAGATCTCCGGCTCTAGCACGTAGCGACCCACCACAGCTTGAGTGGACGGTGCCTGAGCGGGCTCAGGTTTCTCAACCATGCCGTCCAAACGCCACGTATCACCATCCACCTGATTGCCAGAAATAATCCCATACTTATTCGTCTCATGACGCTCAACGTTCTGAATCCCCAGCACGCTGCCCTCGCACGAATGGGCAACCTGCACCAACTGGCGCGTCACAGGAACTTCAGCGTCAATCAAGTCATCCGCCAGCAACACAGCAAACGGCTCATTGCCCACCACAGGCGCCGCGCACAACACCGCATGCCCCAACCCCAGGGGAGCCGGCTGACGGATATAAACGCAGTTCACATGCGCCGGCAGGATGCTGCGAATCGCCTGCAGTTGCTGCTGCTTGTTTTTCGCTTCCAGCTCGGCCTCGAGCTCGGGCATCGTATCGAAATGATCCTCAATTGCACGTTTGTTACGCCCAGTTACGAAAATCAACTCGGTAATGCCAGCCGCGACGGCTTCTTCAGCCGCGTATTGGATGAGAGGCTTGTCCACCACGGGAAGCATCTCTTTGGGCATCGCTTTGGTGGCCGGCAAAAAACGAGTGCCGAGGCCCGCGACAGGGAATACTGCTTTACGGATTGGTTTCATAGCGACCTACGGAGAAAACGCGAGTATGAAGGAAGTTAACGGGCGAAACTGCAAGGAAAGGCAAACATGACTTCGGGAAACTAACTGAGCATTCTGACGGTTTGAAGTGGCACACTACGAAACAATCTATCAATTCTGTAACTGAGTCGTACTTTTTCTTCACACTCTATCGATTAGAGCACCTTCCCTGCAATATGACGCATCATTTTTCGCGAAATACTTTCGCAATGCAATGACGCCAACGGTTGGTTTGTTTTGGCATTTGCCGCCAATCAATTAATTCTTGCAACACACGCTCGGGAGTAGCAAACCGGCGGGTGATCCGGCTGACGTAGGTGGGGTACAGAATCAAGGTACCGGCCACTAACTCGTCCAGCGTCAACAATCGATCACGTCTGCGACATACTTCGTCGATTAACGCCCTATCCTCGGTTAATCCCCAGCCCGCATAAAACGGCTGACCGTAGGTCACGACCGGTATACGGCGCAGCAACGCCTCAAAACCCGCCAGGGAGGTCAGGACATGAACCTCGTCCACCTGGGGGAATAGTTGTTCCAACGAAACTTTGCCGATGACTTCATCACACCATTCGAGCGCCCCGCCCTCGCCCTGGCCGGATGATCGCAGCCCAGCCGCAACGTCGGGATGTGGTTTATATAAGACGTAGTCGTCGGGATAGCCCTGTCTCACGGCGCGCAGCAAATCCATGTTGCGTCGAATGGTGCTGGCGCCATAGCGGATCGAGGCGTCGGTCTCGACCTGGCCCACGACCAGGAGCACTCGCTGCGCCTGAGGCGGACGCGACCACGCGGTCTGCCCCGCCAAATTGTATTTGGTGATACCGGATGCGCAGATGGTCTCGCGTAATGCGGCAGCACGGGCCAGCAAGGGTGCCGAAAACTCAGTCTGGACCAGGATCTGCTCTAGCCGCGATGCGCGAGTGGCGTCGTAGTAGATACCCACGTCGTCTTGCACCCAGGACACGGGCCGGATCAGGTCGGCGCCCAACCCTACGGATCGCAGAAAGCCGTCTTCGACCCGAATGACGGGCTTTTCCGGCGGACGGCTCGCCAGGGCCGCGTCGAGTTTGCGGCCCCAACTGGCGACGCTATCGTGTTGGCTCGCCCGTTTGGCGAACCAGGTGAAATGCATGCGGCTGCCGCCAAAGAAGTCTCGGACAAAACCGTGTTTCCAGCCGGAAAATCCAACCGCGGTGATGTGTTCGGGAAAGCGCTGGCGCATGCGGCGCTGCAGGGCGATCCAGGCCAAGACGGTTTCGACTTCGCAGCGACGGCCCGTTTCAGGGTCAACGTAGCGGCAGTAATCGATCAAGGCGGCGTGGGTCAGTTGTGCCAGCGAGACGGCCTGTCGCCGCCTCTCGGGCGCGAGCTGTTCGTCATGGGTCAGGCCCCAGCCTGCATAGAACGGCATGCCGAATACGCGGACAGGCTTGCCCCATAACAGGGCCTCGAAACCCAGCTGGGATGTCACGGTGTAGACGGCGTGGGCGTCGAACAGTAAGCCCGCCGGATGTACGTCCTGGTCCATCAGTACGACGCGCGGCATGGCGCGCACCTGCTCGACGTCGAAATAGCCGCGTTTACGGCCGGAAACGACGTCGGGGTGGACTTTCAGGACGATGGTGCGCTCGGGATGCTCGGCCAAAGCGGCCTCGAGCATGCGCCGAAAATCCTCGGGACTGGCGCCGCCTGCGGTGACGGACGCATCGCCGTAGGTTTGGTCGACGACCAATACGTACCCTGTAGGCAGTGGCGCATGAGCGTCGCGGGTGTGGTTGTATTTGGACACCCTGCCCTGGCACCAGGCCGCGATCAGCGCCTGCGCGCGCTGTTGCTGGGCGGTATCCAGGGGCCGTTTGATCAGGGCCTCTAGCCGTGTGGGGCGGCCCGCATCCAGGTAGAGACCTTGATCGTCCATGACCACCGATAAAGGCGGGTCCGTGAAACCCAGGCCGACAGAACGCAGAAAGCCGTCCTCGATGTGCCATACGCGCAGACCATGCCGCTCCGCATAGCGCTGTGCGCGTTGCGCACTAGGACGCTGCCCCCAGGCCAGCACGCTATCGCCGGGCCGGGGTTGCGAGGGCTTTGGATAGACCAGGTCGAAATCATCCAGCAAGGCGGCCAGGGTCGCATTGCGGCGTACGCCTGCCGAGCAGATGATGAGGCGGGGCTGCGTCATCGGCGAGGATCAATATTCAAACAGTTCTGCCTGCGCAAAGGTGCCGGCTTGCAGGTCTTTGGCAGACAGAATCAGCTGCGGGCTCGCAGGCCAGTCGATTTTGAGCTGGGGGTCGTTCCAGACGATGGCGCGCTCTGAGTTTTTGTCCCAATAGTCGGTCGTCTTGTATGACACGTCGGCGGAATCGGACAGAACGAGAAAGCCGTGCGCAAAGCCCTCGGGGATCCAGAGCTGGCGGCGGTTTTCCGAGGACAGGATTTCCCCTACCCACTGCCCCAGCGTGGGCGAACCGCGGCGCAGGTCAATGGCGACATCGTAGATCTCGCCCGAGAGGACGCGCAGGAGCTTGCCCTGGGCGTGCGGATTCAATTGGTAGTGCAAGCCGCGCAACACGCCGCGCACAGAATGGGAATGGTTGTCCTGGACGAACGAGACCGGACGGCCGACGGCAGCCTCGAAGCTCTGTTGATTGAAGCTTTCAAAGAAAAAGCCCCGCTCGTCGTCGAACACGCGAGGTTCAACAACACATACCTCGGGGATCGCAGTTCGAATGACGTTCATGGAGGCTCAGATTTCGGTCACGATGTTCATCAAGTATTCGCCATAGCCGTTTTTCCTCAAGGGCTCGGCCAGATGCACCAGTTGCTGGGCATTGATGTAGCCCAGGCGATAGGCGATTTCCTCGGGACACGCGACTTTCAGGCCCTGGCGGGCCTCGATAGTGGCGATGAACTGGCTGGCCTCGAGCATGGATTGATGCGTGCCGGTGTCCAGCCACGCATAACCGCGCCCCATGGTGACGACGTCAAGCTTGTCCTGCTGCAGATAGGCCCGATTCAGGTCGGTGATTTCGAGTTCGCCGCGAATGGACGGCTTGATGGTTTTGGCGATCTCGGGCGCCTGATGGTCATAGAAATACAACCCGGTGACGGCGTAGTGCGAACGCGGCCGCAGGGGTTTTTCTTCCAGGCTCTGGGCCTTGCCATGTTTGTCGAACTCGACGACGCCGTAGCGCTGCGGGTCATGGACGTGATAGGCGAAAATCGTCGCCCCGGTTTCCTGGGCGGCCGCGTCGTGCAGCAGCTTGGAAAAGTCGTGGCCGTAGAAGATGTTGTCGCCCAGGACCAGCGCGGACGGCGCGCCATCCAGGAATGTGTCGCCGATGAGAAAGGCCTGGGCCAGTCCCTCGGGGTTGGGCTGAATGGCGTACTGCAGGTTCAGCCCCCATTGGCTGCCGTCGCCCAGCAGTTGCTCGAACCGCGGCATGTCCTGCGGCGTGGAAATCACCAGGATGTCTTGAATACCCGCCAGCATCAGCACGCTGAGCGGATAGTAGATCATCGGTTTGTCGTAAACGGGCAATAGCTGTTTTGAGACGGCCAGTGTGGCGGGATACAAACGTGTACCCGAACCACCCGCCAGAATAATGCCCTTGCGCCTCTTCATTGAGTGTGATCCTTGCGTATCTTATCGGCGCGCTAATTGCGCAATCGTTTGTTGAACGCCGTCTTCCCAGTTCGGCAGAGATACATCAAACGTCTGACGTAGTTTAGAGGTATCCAGGCAACAATTGGCAGGTCTGGGCGCGAGTGATGGATATGACGAGGCTGGAATCGGCCGAATGGTATCGGGCGATGCCTGCAGCGCCATACCGGCCTCTCGTGCCAATCGCACCACCAGGCGGGCATATTCGTACCACGAGGTATGGCCCGCCGCCGTCAGGTGATAGCAACCGTAGGCGAACTTGCCGGTTGTGCCTTTGCTCTGCTGATACCGCGCAATGAGTTGCGCCGTAACGTCGGCGATCAGCGCCGCACTGGTAGGTGCGCCGACCTGGTCAGCGACGATGTTCAGTTGTTCCTGGTTCTGCGCGATGCGCAGAATGGTCTTGATGAAGTTACCACCGTGTTCGCTGTGCACCCAGCTGGTACGCAGGATGAGGTGCTGCGGCAGATGCCTGACGATGCCCTGCTCGCCCGCGAGCTTGCTGCGTCCATAGCTGGACTGCGGGGCGACCTCGTCGGATTCGACGTAGGCCGCGGGTTTGTGTCCGTCAAAGACGTAGTCGGTCGAGTAGTGCACGAGCAGCGCGCCGGATGCGCTGGCCGCTTTGGCCAATAACTCCGGGCCAATACCGTTGATCTGCATGGCGAGCTCGGGCTCGGCCTCGGCGCGATCGACGGCGGTGTAGGCAGCGGCGTTGACGATGATGTCGGGCTGGTGGACGTTGAGCGTGGCCTGGATGGTCGCTGGGTTGGCCAGATCGCAGTCCTGGCGATCTACCGCGACGAGCTCGCCCAAGGGAGCCAGGCTGCCTTGCAGGGCGTGACCGACCTGGCCGTTCTTACCAATGATCAGAATCTTCAAACGTTTGCTCCCGCTGGGCCGTAGTGCTGTGCAACCCACTCACGATAGGCGCCGCTGACGACGCCCTCTACCCAATCGGGGTGATCCAGGTACCACACGACGGTCCGGCGCAATCCGGATGCAAAGGTTTCGGACGGGGTCCATCCGAGTTCCTGGGCGATTTTGCTGGCGTCGATGGCATAGCGCCGATCATGTCCGGGCCGGTCACTGACGTGGGTGATCTGCTGGGCGTAGGATCGGCCGTCGGCGCGCGGCCGCAGTTCATCCAGCAACGTACAGATTGTGTGGACGACATCGAGGTTGGCACGCTCGCTGGCGCCGCCGATGTTATAGGTCTCGCCGAGCCTGCCCACCTGCAGGACGCGCCGCAAAGCGCTGCAATGGTCTTTGACGTACAGCCAATCGCGCACCTGCTGGCCATCGCCATAGATAGGCAACGGTTTGCCGTCCAGGGCGTTCAGGATGACGAGCGGGATCAGTTTTTCCGGGAATTGGTAGGGACCGTAATTGTTTGAGCAATTGGTGGTCACCACCGGCAGGCCGTAGGTGTGGTGCCAGGCGCGGATCAGGTGATCGGACGCGGCCTTTGAGGCGGAATACGGGCTGTTGGGCTGGTACGCATGCGTCTCGGTGAACGGCGCGTCGGACGGGGCCAGTGAGCCATAGACCTCGTCGGTGGAGACGTGCAGCAAACGGAATTCGTCTTGCTGCGCACGCGGCAGCGACGCGTGATAGGCGCGCACAGCCTCCAGCAGGGTGAATACGCCAATGATGTTGGTCTGGATGAACGGCGCCGGACCATCGATGGAACGGTCCACATGGGACTCGGCCGCAAAGTTGATGACAGCACGCGGGGTGTATTGGGCTAACAGCTGGTCAATGCACGCACGATCGGCGATGTCGCCGCGGACAAAGTGATGCCGCGCATCGTCCTGCAGGGATGCCAAGGTGTCGCAGTTGCCCGCATAAGTGAGCTTGTCCAGATTGACCACCGGCTCATCTGATTGCGTCAACCAATCCAGAACGAAGTTGCCGCCAATAAATCCGGCGCCGCCCGTAACAAGTATCGTCATTGTTCAATTATTTCTTAAAACTCGGTCGCGGCAAAGGTATCGTACGGGACGGTAATGTACTATTGCGACCATCGGTAGTATAAACCTTCACTGTTGTTAGGAATAACGGTGCCGTTGTCCCGTCTATTTTCCCGCCTGATGCGTTCGCGAGGCGGCCAAACGCATTGGCCGCAGAATACGCTGCGTCAATGGCTGGTATTGCAACAAAGTGACAACCCCTCTACTGATTATTACATTCGCCCTCGGCTGCAAGAATCCGGGCTGCCGGTCTCATATAAAAACATCGATAAGGACCTGCCCCATTTCGGCGATCTGGCGCCGGGAACGGGGGTGGTGATTGTTCGATATTTAAATTCCCGGTGGGTGTCGGCGTTACGCACGCACCGCAGCCAACTCAGCCAAGTGGCGTATTTTATGGACGATGATTTACTGCGTCCGAAGCATTGGGTAGGTTTGCCGCGGGCTTATGTCAAAAAACTAAATAAATATTGCGGCACGTTTATTCCGGATATCCTGACGCTGTCATCGGAATATTGGTTTTCTACTGAGGAATTGCGTCAGCGATATTCGTTTAAAACGGCGCAGGTGATTTCCCCTCGTCCCTTGGTGGGGGATGCATACGGCCCGAGCTTGCTACATCCCTTGGGTGAACGTGGCCCTATTCAAATGTTTTATCACGGCTCGGCCACGCATCAGGCCGAGATGGAATGGCTGTTCCCGATTATCGAGTCGCTGCTGGAAAAATGCCCGGATCTGCATTTCGAGTTAATCGGCAATCACACAATCAATCAGAAATTCCGCCATTTGCCTCGTACCCGGATTTTGCATCCGCTATCCTGGCATAACTACATCAGCCATTGCCATACCTTGCATGGCCATATTGGCCTGGCGCCGATACTGCCCTCGCCTTTCAATATGGGCCGTTCGCATAGCAAGATCTACGACATCGCGCGCTGCGGCGCGGTCGGGGTCTATTCGACGCCGAGCCCCTATGTGGATGCGATCGCGGACGGGCAAGACGGGTTGTTGTTAAAAAATGACCCGGACTTGTGGGTGGAGACGATTCACGAGCTCGTGAACGATCGCGCCAGGCTCAATGCCCTGCGCGCCGCAGCCATCGAGAGACACGCGACGCCGATGGTAGAGTCCGCTGCGATATTGGGCCAGGCGTTGCAGACCGCACAGGCTTGATGCGGGTTATCCCCACATATCAACTAATTGTCAGGATCCTTTCAGCAAGGTTTAATCCAGTAGCGGTAAGTCGTAGTACGACCCGGTACTCAATCTGATCGGTCGATGGCTGCGCCGTCCAGTCTCATGCATTGCGCTTTGTTCTTGCTGCACCTTTAAAGCTGTTTCATAACAAGCTGGTTCATGCAGTTCACTCAGGAGACAACAAGCCATGCTAAACAATGCGTCATCTCGTCGCCGTTTCATTGCCGGGGCCACCACTATCGCAGGGTCTGCGGCGCTGGGATTTCCGGCTGTCACTCGTGCCCAGGGTTCACCGGTTTCTCTACGATTTCAAAGCACCTGGCCAGCCAACGATATTTTTCACGAGTTCGCACAGGACTACGCCCGCAAGGTCAACGATATGGCCGAGGGTCAGTTAAAGATCGAAGTGCTGCCGGCAGGCGCCGTGGTCAAGGCCTTTGACCTGCTGGATGCAGTGTCCGCCGGCACCTTGGATGGCGGCCATGGCGTGGTGGCCTATTGGTACGGAAAGAATACGGCGGTAGCGCTGTGGGGCTCGGGCCCCTCGTTCGGCATGGACGCGAACATGCTGCTGGCTTGGCACGAATATGGCGGCGGCAAAGAGCTGCTGGTCGAAATCCAGAAGGCGATGGGCGTCAATGTCGTGTCGTTGATGTACGGCCCGATGCCGACGCAACCGTTTGGCTGGTTCAAAAAGCCGATCACGAAATACGAGGACGTCAAAGGGCTGAAGTTCCGTACGGTGGGTCTGGCGATCGATATGTATACCGCGATGGGTGCGGCGGTGAACGCCCTGCCCGGCGGCGAAATTGTGCCCGCGCTGGATCGCGGGCTGCTCGATGGCGCGGAGTTCAATAATGCGTCGTCCGACCTGGCCCTGGGCTTTCAGGATGTCTCAAAGATCTGCATGCTGCAAAGCTTTCACCAGAGCGCGGAGCAGTTCGAGATCCTGTTCAACAAGAATAAATACGAAGCATTGCCCAAGCACTTGAAGCACATCCTCGCCTATGCCGCGCAGGCCGCGAGCGCCGATATGTCCTGGAAGGCGGCCAATCGCTATTCGGCCGACTATATCAAGCTGCAGAAAGACCACAACGTCAAGTTCTACAAAACACCCGACTCGATTCTGCAAGAACAGCTGAAGATCTGGGACACCATGATCGAAAAACGTTCGGCGGAAAATCCCTTGTTCAAAAAGGTGCTGGAATCACAGCGCGATTTTGCACAACGGGCCGGACGTTGGCAGAACGACGTCTCGGTAAATTTCCGGATGGCATTCAACCATTATTTTGCGCGCAAGCCTGCGGGTTGAAGGGCCTTCGGTTGATATTGCAACACGACCTCGCACCCGTTCGCCACGCCGGGCATTAGCCCAGTGCGGCGAACGGGTGCGAGGTCGTGCCTGCGCTGTATCGCCGAGTCGATGTAGGTACTTCGAGATATTCGATGTAGTACTTCGATGAGAATGCCTCGATGCCGTTGCCGCAATGCAGTGTCTTCCGATGCCGCCGTCCTGCTGCACCGCCCCGCTGTGACCACCCTATTTTCTCCTGACCTGGATCAAGCCCTATGCTAAAGCTGATACGCATGGTGGACCGCTTGTCTACTTTTGTCGGGCAGGCCTTTGCCTGGCTGATCGTCGTGCTGACGGTGCATATATGTTGGGAAGTGTCTGCCCGGTACATATTCAACACGCCCAGCGCCTGGGCGTTTGATCTGCAACTCATGTACTACGGTGTGCTGTTCATGATGGCGGGTGCGTATACCCTCGCGAAAAGCGGCCACGTGCGCGGCGACATCCTGTATGGATTTTTGCCTCCGCGCGTGCAGGCAGGGCTGGACGTGATCTTGTATATCGCGTTTTTTATTCCGGGTGTCGTCGCGCTGGTCTGGGCCGGATGGTATTACGCAGGAGAGTCGATTGCGATTCGTGAGCACTCGTCGTTGATGGCGAATGGACCTCCGATTTATCCCTTTAAGGCGTTTATCCCGGTCGCTGGGGCCGTACTGCTGTTGCAAGGCTTCGCAGAAATCGGGCGCTGCCTGCTCTGCCTGCGCGATGGCGCGTGGCCCTCACGCGAAGAGGACGTAGAGGAAGTCGACGTCGACAAGCTCAAGAAAATGGTGCACGTCAAAGACGAGGACATCGCAAAGCTGGATCGCTATGTCATTGATGAACAACACGGTGAACGGGATCCCGCGGTGACAGACGAAGCACGCAGCAAATCAGGCCGCTCCGCCAATGACCAGGAGCGCACCAAATGAAAATTCACAAAGCACTGTGGTTTGGTTTGACGTGTATCGGCATTGTGCTGGCGATGATAGGTTTCTTGACACCATGGCACGATCTGACGACGGGACATTTGGGGTTGTTGATGTTGGCGTTGATTGTGGTCGCCATCATGTTGGGCTTTCCGACGGCGTTTACGCTGATGGGTATGGGGGTGTTGTTCACGTTTCTCGCGTATTACCTGCAGAATCCGGATGTGCAGCGCTCGATTCATCAGACCTTGGATTTGATGGTGCAGCGAACATACGCCACGATGACCAATGATGCGTTGATCTCGGTGCCGTTGTTTGTGTTCATGGGCTATCTGGTCGAACGTGCGAACCTGATTGAAAAGCTGTTTCGGTCAATGCATCTGGCGTTGTCCAGACTACCCGGCGCATTGGCAGTGGCGACGCTCGCAACGTGCGCCATATTTGCGACGGCCACAGGCATCGTGGGTGCTGTGGTCACGTTGATGGGGTTGCTGGCGATGCCGGCAATGCTAAAGGCCGGCTATAGCGTTCGATTGACCGCCGGCTCGATTACCGCTGGCGGATGCCTGGGTATTCTGCTGCCGCCGTCGGTGATGTTGATCGTGTACGGTGCAACGACGGGCGTGTCGGTCGTGCAGTTGTATGCCGGGGCGCTTTTTCCGGGCCTGATGCTGGCCGCCCTGTATGTGCTGTACGTCATGCTTGTCGCCAAACTGCGGCCCGATATGGCGCCGCCATTGACGGCCGAAGAACGGCGTATTGCCCTGCCTGCAGAGGCTGATGCAATAGCGCGCCAAGGCTATACCCATGCTGTCAACGGACTATTGGGAACCCTGTTCAAGGGTCGCCGCAATGCCGGCGTATCGTTCGGATTTCTGTCGCGATACACGATGTTGGCGTTGACGCCATTGCTGGCGTTCGCGGTGTTGACTGGGTCGGTCTATTACCTGGTGACGCAACCGCCGACGGTGTATGAGATCCCTGATGAGTTGCGGTTGGGCAGCGGCGGCGATGACTATGGTGGACTCGCTGAGCCTCCGATGGCAGGGGGATTGGCTGAACCGCCTGTTGAGGGAGGTTTGAGTGAACCGCCGATGGAAGGCGGATTAAGCGAGCCGCCTGCGGATGGTGGTTTGGCAGAACCTCCCATGAACAATGGCGTCGCGGAGCCGCCCGCCAATAGTGGTGTCGCAGAGCCTCCAGGTGCCTCATCTTCCGGATTGAGTGAGCCCCCGGGCAGCGCTGCGGCAACTAATCCTACAGCTGCCAGTACGGCCAGCGCGGCATCGTCGCCGTCCGACACAGGCCCGGCAAGGGTCCCTGCTCCCACCGGCTATTGGATATTCTTCGGCATCTGCCTGGCCATCCTGGCGGTCTTTTATCTGCTGCTGACCTGGGCGCGGTTGGAAATCTTCAAGATGCTGATGGGGTCGTTCTTTCCCCTGGCATTGATGATTGCCGCGGTATTGGGCTCCATCACGTTCGGACTCGCCACCCCGAGTGAAGCCGCCGCGATGGGGGCCATGGGCGGCGCGTTATTGGCGCTGGCCTATCGACGGCTCAACATGCCCGTGCTGAAAGAATCGGTCTACCTGACCGCAAAAACTAGCGCCATGGTGTGCTGGCTATTCGTGGGATCGTCGATCTTTTCCGCCGCGTTTGCGCTATTGGGCGGCCAACGCATCATCGAAGAATGGGTGCTATCGCTGGGACTGACGCCGATCGAATTCATGCTGCTGGCGCAGATCATCATCTTTTTGCTGGGCTGGCCATTGGAATGGACCGAAATCATCGTCATCTTCATGCCGATATTCGTGCCGCTGTTGATCACGTTCCAGATCGACCCGCTGTTCTTTGGCCTGCTCGTGGCGTTGAACCTGCAGACCGCATTCCTCTCGCCTCCGGTCGCCATGTCTGCGTTTTATCTGAAAGGCATATCGCCGCCTCATGTCACCTTGAATCAGATATTCTTGGGCATGCTGCCGTTCATGGGCATCCAGGTTGTGGCGATTTTCTTGCTGTACATGTTCCCGGGCATCGGGCTTTGGCTGCCGACAGTGTTGTATCGTTGAAATCGACGAGCGATGCACCCCTGCTGCACGTGCCGCATCGTTGCGACCATGCTTTGAACCATTAAAGGAATCCGTTCACATGCTGCAAACGCTGGAAGTAGCCTATGGTCCGCAAACCGCTGTCATCTGGCTGTCCCGCCCTGAGGTGCGCAACGCATTGGATGCGCGTCTCATTGCCGAATTGACCGAGACATTCATGACACTCGCCGACGATAGCGAAATACGCGCCATCGTCCTGGCAGGCCACGGCAAAGTCTTTTGCGCTGGCGCCGACCTCAACGCCATGCGCCACAGCGCCCAGGCCAGCGAAGCCGACAACCGCGCCGACGCGCTGGCGCTAGCCACCCTGCTGCACACCATCTACACCTGCCCCAAACCCACCATCGCGCGCGTACATGGCGCCTGCATGGCCGGTGGCCTCGGCCTGGCCACCGCCTGCGACATCGCCATCGCCAGCCGCGACACGCGTTTCGCCCTCACCGAAACGCGCCTGGGCCTCATCCCCGCCATGATCTCGCCCTACGTCCTGCGCGCCATCGGCCCCCGAGCCGCCAGCCGCTGGTTCCTCACAGCAGAGACTTTCGATGCCGCCGAAGCCTGGCGCATCGGCCTCATTCACGATATCTGCGAAGCCGAAGAACTGGACGCACACATCAATGCATTACTCGGCAAACTCATGCTGGCCTCGCCCAATGCACTGAAAGAATCCAAACGTCTGATCCATGACGTCTCTCAGCCCCCCATCGACGACGCCATCCTGGAAGACACCGCCACCCGCCTGGCCGCGCTGCGCGCGACTCCCGACGGCCGGGAAGGTATCGCCGCTTTCCTGGAAAAACGCACACCGTCCTGGGTACCCGACCAAGAACCATCCTAGCCGCTGGCACGTGTCCTGAGGGGCAGTTCTACGCAAATGGCCTTCTCACGTTGTTGGCAATATCGCGTCGCCGAGCCATTACATGAATTCCCATGCAGATGGCATCAAACTGGCGCATCGTCGCTTTGCTGATCGCTCCGACATCATACAAAGTGGCACCTGTTCTGCCCTGTAACCATGGTCAGCCTTCATCGCGAGTCCCTGCCGGGCGCGTGTGGGTGGTGCCGGCCCGTTGAGCCGCGATTTAGCCTCGCGCAGCGAGGCCGAGGCCCCTGGTCACGGGCCGAGTCGCGGCGATAGGGCCGGCGCCACCCACACGCGCCTGGCAGGGACGCGTCAAGAAAGACCATCTGCATCAGCCCAAAACACCAACCAAAGCCCCACACCTACTCCGCGTCATCCCCCAAAGCACCACGAGACTTCAAACTCATCAAGATCCGCATCCCCCCAAGATGCCGCTCCTCCCCCGTCTCGCAAGACTTGCAAATCCCGCCCACATAGCGCCCATTCACCACTGTCTCAGCAAACACCCCTGATCGATAATTGTGCCGCGCATCCGTCTCAACCCGGTACCATTCCCGATCGCCGATCCGCACCAATTCAAGCGGTTGGCGAATATCAGCATCCGGCCCAGTCGAACGCAGCACCGCCCGCAGACGGAAATAACGCTTGAACGGCGACGCATAATATTCACGCAGCTTGTCCGCATCGTCCTCGCCTGGCAGCGACTCATTACGCATCAAGATCGTGCAAGTCTCCTGCGTCTGCTCGCAGGCCTCGGTCTCGCAAACGAATTGCACACGGCGCAGCCCGCTTTTTTCCAGCATGCCCTGCGGCGAACCCTTCAAGGACCAGCCCTCGGGAAGCTCAACCGACAGTCCATTGGGCATAACAACGGTCTCAGCCCATGAACCCATCGCCGCCAACGAAAAAGCCAGCATCGCAATAACGCGAGCGGCAACAGGATGCCTCATACGCCCGCCTCCAGTCGATGGTTTTCCTCGTCAATACGACGCGCCACAAAACGCTCGAAAGCAGCCTGTTTATCGTCATCAAACGCACGTAACGGCACGATCACCGGCTCGCCGACCCGCCGCAGCAACAGAAAATGCTCACTCCGCCGCTCGACGCGCTCAAAGCTGATCATCTCGAAACGATTCAGCAGCCCCTCTTGCCAAATGTCGAGCCTGTCCTCATAAAGCCGCACCTCTTGCTCATAGACCCGCATCCGTTTGTGCAGTTGCTCGGCGAGCCGGTGCACATGCCGGCCCCTCGCCCACGGGTGCAAGACGATGATGGCAACAATGATTGCCCAAAAACCCAGCACATACTGCCAAACAGAGCTCGCAAGCATCTGGAGGAAAAGCGGAAACGCATAGCGAAAAGGAACGCGGTCTGCATCCAGCAACCAGAAAAAGACCAAAATCGCCGGCCAAATAAGTGCAGTCACTAGAAAGGCCAGCGCAAAGCCTCGGCGGCGGCGTCGGCGCATGCCGGGACGCTCCATTTGCCAACCGAGTGCGATGGCGCGATCCGCAGCAGTTTGCTCGAAACGCACAGTCATCAATGGCTGCGAGTCAGTTTGATCTTCCAGTCCCTGAAAATCCCGGGCTTCCCCAGCGCCGCCAACCTGGCACGATGCAGCCCATGTCTTGATGCGTACGATCTGTTCATCGGACAATGCACTGCGCCGCAAGACAAGGACATCCTCGATATCCTTTAGCCGAATGAAGAAATGCGTGTTCCCCTCGGTCAAACCGTTGATGCGCTGGCAAGCAATAGCGCTGCAGTGTCCCGGCGTGTACGCAGTGATGCCGCCCGGCTCAAAGCGATAGGTGACGGCCATAGGCCGATCGAGCTGTTCATCGTGGCACCAACGCTTTAACCGGCGTCGAAAGATCATCGGTTGGATCGCATAGTAGGCCAGCGTCGGCACGACAACGAGAAGGATCACCAGGCCATCCAAGCCAAACAGCTTGCCGCCCAAACGGGAAACAAAGGCGCCGAAGCCTTGATCACCGCTATCCTGCCAGGACGAGAAACCGATCAGCACCACCAACAGAAGCACTACCCAGAACAGAATGTATAGCAACCGCCGCCGGGCGGCCTCAAACAGATCTGCATAGACAAAGAGTGAGCCCGCGAGCCGCTCGGGCAACTCGATCGAGGACTCAACGACAAAGGCTTCTGACGATGCTGAGGTTCCGGATGTTTGAATAGACGGTGTCGTGTTCGTGCTCGTCATCGCTGGTTCAGTTCGGCATCGTGAATGTTTATGTCTATCTCGATATCAGTTTCGACGATACAGGTTCAGAACCGCAGAGCCCGTCTCAATGTTGATGCTCGTCGATCACCAAATGCGCCATACCTGTCTCGGTAGCGATGCCGACCTTTTGACCAATGGGCAGCGTTGCCTTGGTGCGGATGTGCCCGTAGGGCAGCCCAGTGATGACGGGGACTTTGACGACACTGCGCAGCCATTTCACGACGGCGGGCATGTCGTACCCGGCATCATGCGGCGCCAACCGATAGTCCGTGAAATGACCAAATACGATGGCTTTTTGGCGTTGCAGTATGCCCGCCTGCCACAGTTGAGCCAGCATGCGCTCCACTCGATAGGGATGCTCTGCAACATCCTCAATGAACAGAATGCCGCCGCGCACTTTAGGCATATATGGCGTGCCCATCAAGGACATCAAGGTCGCCAGATTACCGCCCCACAGTACGCCGCGCGCATCGACGGAATCAGCGTCCTGTGTCTCAAAACTGAGGATCTCGAGCTCGCCGCGCATGATCTCACCGAACAATGCAGCCGTCAGATCGTCGACCTTTTTACCACCAAAATCCGCGACGGCTGTCGGGCCGCTGTAGCTGACCGCACCCGTCTGCGCGAGCAAGGCGAGATTGAACGCCGTGAAGTCGCTCAAGCCCACGAAACGCTTGCCACTATCCGCAACAGCGCGCCAATCGATCTGAGGCAATAAACGGCTGAGCCCATAACCGCCACGCGTGGCCATCACAATCGGATGTTTTTGCTTCAACGCGCGAGTGATGCCTGCCAAGCGCTGCTTTTCCGTGCCGGCAAAACGTTGGTGCACCGCCAAGGCGGCGCGATCCACCGCAGTCTTGAATCCCTCTTGTGCCAGGCGCTCGCACGCCAACGCCACTGTGTCCGGGTCACGCACCGCAGACGAAGGCGAAATCAAATAAATCCCGCCGGCAGGCTTGGCATGATGATGATGCGAGTGGTCATGATCGTGACCACAATCATCATCGCAATCATGCCCATCGTGTCCGTGTGCAGGATGTATAGAGGTACTCATTTAGCAGATTCCTTTATGCGGCGTTCGCGGAAAAACCGCCGCAGCATATCGCCGCAGGGCTGCGCCAACACGCCGCCGATAACAGTCGTGTGATGATTCAATCGCTCTACCGCGCCGACGTCCAGCACGCTGCCGCAGGCGCCGGTCTTGGGATCGGAAGCGCCGTAGACGACGCGCGCCAAACGCGCATGCAACATGGCGCCGATGCACATGACGCAGGGTTCCAGCGTGACGTACAGACTCAACCCAGGTAAACGGTAATTGTCCAAATGCCGCGCGGCCGCGCGTAATGCGACGATCTCTGCATGCGCTGTGGGATCGCTATCGGTAATGGTGCGGTTATAACCAGTGCCAAGCACTTGACCCTCTGCATCGACGACGACCGCGCCGACGGGGACTTCGCCCACGCGCCATGCAGCCTCGGCCTGCTCGATCGCCAGAGCCATGAATCGTTCATCCGCCGGCGACGCCAGCGTCACCTCATCAACCACGATACACCCGGGATTTCAGTGCGATGCGTCCGGCCAGACTGGTGACGGCCTCTTCGAGCCATTGATAGAGCTCGGCGTCTTCGCCGTAGCGAGCCTGATTCAAATTCGACACGCGGCCTTCTTCGATAAAGCCCCATGCTCGACTGCGTTTGTCGCGGTGTTTCGGGTCCCATACGCCGAAGGCGAACCCGCCGGCTTTGCGGATCAAGGAAAAACACGGAATGTCGGTGTAGCCGTCGCCAACAAAGACCATCTGGTCAAACGGGACGCGCAGGCGGTCTTCGGGGATTTTGCGGTTGACTTCGAAAGGCTTGTTGCGAAACTCGCGTCCGATGATGCCTTTTTGGATGTGGAATAGATAACGGGTCTTGTCCGTAAAGCTGACCAGGCGACGCGGGAAAATGATCCCGCCGTCGGAGCCGTACACAAACTCCGATGCCCAGATCTCGGTGAATTCGTGGGCGATGGGCGTGGACCGCACTACATCGCCGATGCCGCTGGAGATCAAATAAAACTCCAGTTGCACTTGAGGGTGTTCGGCTCGAACCGCGGCACGCAGACGTTGAAACAGTGTCGGGACACCGTCATGCAGGGGCAGTCTGGCGCCCCAGTCTCGCAATCGCTGTTGCGTGATCAAACCGTGCGCGCCACTGCGCGACAGTTCGATCATCTCGTACAGATACGCCGGCACCGGGTCCCAATCCTGATCGGAGAGCAACGGACCGACTCTGTCTTTCCAGAACGCAGCCGTATCCACCCCCAGGCTGTCGAGGAAGCCAGATGTGCTGTCCGGCGCCAGCGTGTCGTCGAAATCGAATATCAGGGCGATGACGTCAGACATGGATGCGGCAAAGAGTCGGTAATAGGCGACATTTTGCCTGATCCCGACTCTGCCGTCTTATTGCTGCACGGGCACGGGTGTCGCGGGTGTCCCGGCAGGTGGCGTGGTTACCGTGCCTGGTGTCGTCGAGCTGCCCGGCGCAGCCCCTGGGACCGTACCCGGCGCGGTGGAGCTACCGGGCATGGCACCCGAAGTCCCCGGCGTCGTGCCCGTCTCAGATGGGGGCACCTGGATCACCGTTTCACGCAGAACGCCGCCGCTCTCTACACTGCCTTTTACCGTGGACGGAGACTGCATCTGCTGCAGGCAATCCTGACGCTGCGGTTGGGGCAATTTCGTGCAACGATCTACGGAATTGTTACTGTAATTCGCCGATTGGCCATCGTCGAGCCGCTTGCGCTGCGCCTCATCGCGCGCCGCGCCTGCCTCTTGCAGGCACACGGCCTTGCTCTGATTGGTCTGGCCGCTGTTGCAGCGCTGCACGTCATATTCGTACTGAGATTGGATAGAGGCGGCCGTCGGTGCATCGGCCGCGTTGGCGGCAGAAATCCCTGCCATCCCGCCCAACGCGCTCAACGTCGCAAATGCCAGGCTGCAATACCGATTGTGCATACGTAGGTTCATTTTCCGCTCCTTCAGCTTGGCCGAGCCGCTACTGCGCCCAGCTAAGTTTTTACAGTACGCCAAAGCGGCAAGCCAGAAGGCGTGCAGATGTTACAAACACTAGCAGATTCGGACGATGTAACCGCCCTATTCCGCGTTGAAATCGCCGCGGTCCCGCCGGCTGCGATAGACCGCTGCGCGCATCAGCAACATGGCCGTCACCGGCGAGGTGATGAACAGCAACAATATGATGAGAATTTCATGGATCACGAAACGTTGCTGTATCGAGGAAAACACCAGAATCGACGCCAGCAATACGCAAACCGCGCCCAGGGTATTACCGAGCGTCGGCGCATGAATACGCGAGACGAAATCCTTGAAACGCAGTAGCCCGGCTGAGCCGATCAGCGAAATGACGCCCCCTGCGACCAGCAAGATGCTGGCCGGGATGCCCGCCCACAATGGAATCTCGACGTTCATGGCTCGATCACCTCGCCACGCAGCAAAAATTTGGCCATTGCGGTAGAGCCGACAAAACCGAACAAGGCGATCAGCAAGGCCACGTCAAAATAGACCGGCGTACCTGACCGTATGCCAAAGGCCAGCATGGCCAACATGCCATTGATGTAAAACGCATCCAACGCCAGCACGCGGTCCTGCGCGGTGGGACCGCGCACCAGCCGCACCGTTGCACACGCCATGCCCAAGACAAAACACAACAAGGCAAAGGATGCGGCCCAGAATAGAACAAGGTTCACTGAAACACCTCAATCAGGGTACGCTCGTAGCGCTGTTTGACCAACTCGACCCAGGCTGCTTCGTTTTCCAGATCGAGCACATGCAATGTCAGAATATTGTTGGACACATCGACCCATACCGTGCCCGGCGTATAGGTCAGGATGCAGCCCAGCAACGCACGGCCATGCGGGTCATGCAGATCCAGCGGGATATGCACAAATCCCGGGGTGTACTCGCGCCGATAGGCAATGATCAGTTTACCGACCGCGATATTCGACCGGATGATGTCGATCGCCACGCGCCAACTCAGCCCCAGCAGCAACCATAATTTATGAGGACGCCCGCGCAGCGGGCGCAGGCGGCTGGACGCAAAACCGAGCCACAGCGCAAGCGCCAAGCCTAATGCGATCTGCCCGACAGACAGCGACTCGTTGAGCAACAGCCACAGGACGAGCAATGCCGCAGGCAGCAGGAGTTTGTACCAACGCCGCATCAATGCCCCCCCAAGGTACGCGCCGGGTTGGCCGACAACACCGCATCGATGTATAGCGCAGGTTGATCGAGCGAGCGCGCCGCATCATCCAGATAAGCCGACACCGGCCCTGCGCCCGCCGCGAGTGCGACGCACAACAGAATCAACACGGCAACCGGCCCCGCCTCGAACACACGCAGCCGCGGCGTTGTGCGTTCCTCGTTGCCCCAGAAAATCCGCATCCCGGCGCGGCCAAACGCCACGATGCCTGCCAACCCCGCCGTCAACACGGCAGCCACCAGGATCCAGGCATCCGCCGGCTGGGTCGAGGTATTGGCCTCGGCAACCGCCGCGGACAGGAGCGAGAACTTGGCCACAAAACCGGACAATGGCGGCAACCCGGTCACGAGCAACGCGCACGAGACAAACGCCAATCCCAGAAAGGCCATTGCCGCAGGAATAGCCACACCCACTACATCATCGGAACGGTTCGGGCTCTCTGGATCATCCAGGTCGAACAGATCCAGCGTGACCGCCAACACGTTCGCCCCGAAAGTCTGCGTGCGCTCGACCAACTCGACCAGCATGAAAAATGCGCCCGTGGTCAGCACGGAGCTCAGCAGATAGAACAACGCCGGCCCTGTCAGCCGCACGCCCGGCATGCCTAACGCGGTGAGCAGCGTGCCGGCGGAAAGGATCACGCAATAACTGACCAACTGATCCAGTCGCTGGGTCGCGAGCAAGCCGATGGCCCCAAAAAACAAGGTCGCCAGGCCAACAGCAAACATCCAGTCCAGGCTGAATGCCGCCGGCGCGCCCGTGGGCAACAATAGCGAACCGATGCGCAACAGGGCGTAGATGCCGACCTTGGTCATGATGGAGAACACGGCCGCTACCGGTGCGCTGGCTGAGCTGTAGCCGCGCACCAGCCAGAAATTCAGCGGCCAGGCCCCGGCCTTGACCAGAAACGCCAGGCCCAGCACCGCCGCACCGGTCTCGAACAACAAGCGATCGCTGCCCCCCAGGACGCCAGCGCGCACAGCCAGATCGGCGAGGTTCAAGGTGCCCGTGACCCCATAGATCAGCGCAATACTGATCAGCAGCAGGAACGACGCCACCAGATTGACCGCAATGTATTGCAGGCCGGCACTGACCCGCGCCACCCCCGATCCGTGCAGAATCAGACCATACGACGCAGCCAGCAAGACCTCGAAAAACACGAACAAGTTGAACAGGTCACCCGTCAGGAATGCCCCATTGAGGCCCATCAACAGGAACTGGAACAGCGAATGAAAATGCACGCCCAGGCGGTCCCAGCGCGCCAGGGAATAGATCAGCGAAGCCAAGCCGAGCACGGCCGTCAATGTCAACATGACGGCCGACAATCGATCAACAACCAGCACGATGCCGAACGGCGCCGGCCAATCTCCGGGTAGATACACGCCTATGCCATTGGGCCAGACGCCGCCGACACCGCCAGCCAGTGCCAGCAACGTGATCGCCGCCGCGAGCTGAGCGAGGCTGGCCGCCAGCGCAATCCCCGCCCGTAAACCCCGGCGCTTGTCCGCCAGCAATAACATCGCCGCGCCCGCAATCAGCGGGACGGCAATGGGATATATAGGCGCGTGTTGCAACCAATCAATCAAGATTCCGACTCCCTGCCATCAACGTGGTCGGTGCCAGTCAACCCGCGAGAAGCCAGCAATACGACAAGAAACAATGCGGTGGTTGCGAATCCGATCACGATGGCCGTCAACACCAACGCCTGCGGCACGGGATCAGCCATGGCGGCCGGATCCGGCGTGACAGCAGGATCAATGACAGGCGGCCGGCCGACGGTCAGCCGTCCCATTCCGAAAATAAACAAGTTGACGGCATAGGACATCAAGGTCAGCCCCATGATGACCTGAAACGTGCGGGGCCGCAGGATCAGCCACACGCCAGAGCCAGCCAACACGCCAATCGCGATGGCATATATCAATTCCATTAGGCAGGACTCCCGGATTCTGCGGCGGCTTGAGCTTCTGCGGCCGCCTTGCGTTGTGCGCGCAAGGATTGGTGAGCCAGGGCCACCAACACGAGCACGGTGCCGCCCACGACCAGCATGTATACGCCCAAGTCAAAGAACAACACGCTGGAAAGATGGACGTGGCCAATCAGGGGCAAGGAAACATCCCACGCCATGGCCGATAGAAAGGGACGCGCGGCGAACCAGGCCGACACCGCAGTGAGGCCCGCGCACAGCAGGCCCAAACCGATCCAATGCTGTGGATTCAGGCGGCTGCGCGACTCCACCCAGTACACGCCACCCACCATGTATTGCAAAATCACAGCGGTTGCCATGACCAGGCCGCCAACAAAGCCGCCGCCTGGCGCATTGTGCCCACGCAAAAGCAGATACACCGACGCCATCGCCGCAATCGGCAACAGGAGACGCACCAGCACGGCAGGCAGGGCCAAGGCGTTCTCCGGCAACAGTGCCTGGATATCGGGCGCTACGACAGGCTCCCCCTGGTCACGCTGCTGACGCGGCAGATCGACACTTTCCGCCGCTGGCCGGAAACGACGCAGCAAGGCATACACCGTCAGCGCGACAATCCCAACGACAGTGATCTCGCCAAAGGTATCAAAACCGCGGAAATCCACCAGAATCACGTTGACCACGTTGGTGCCTCCGCCCTCGGGCAAGGCTTTTTCCACAAAATACGAGGCCACTGTCTGCCCCGGCGGACGGGTCAATATGGCATAGGCCAAGGTGGCCAGGGACGTGCCCGTCACCGTGGCAATCACCAGATCGCGCACGCGGCGTGCACGGGCGCGGGCGCTCCCATCCAGGCCACCGCCCTCGATACGGCGCGGCAACCACCGCAGCCCCAGCAGCAACAGCACGACGGTTACGACCTCGACCGCCAATTGCGTCAATGCCAGATCGGGCGCGGAAAACCAGACAAATGTCAGACAGGTCACCAGGCCTGCCCCGCCCGCCAGAATCAATGCTGCCAACCGATGGTATTTGGCCTGGAAGGCCGCCCCTACCGCGCAAATCGCACCCACCACCCACAGCACGGCAAAAGCAGGATCCAGCGGCGTGATGGGCGACGGCGCGTCGTTCCACTGACCGCGCTGCAATGGCAGCCAAGCCACGAGCAGCGCGCCCAGCACGATCAGCACCATCTGGATCTGCATGCGTGGCGACGAGACACGGCCCAGCACCCAGTTGGCGGCAACGCTGGAATAGTCGAACAAAAATTCGAACGTGCGCCGGCCATCGAAGCGGTAGATAAATGGCACCTGCCCTGGCAACGCACGCTGACGCGCACGCAATCCGGCATACAGCAAAATGCCCGCAAGCATGGCGACAAAACTCATCACCAGTGGCAGATTCACCCCATGCCATACGGCCAGGCTGTATTCGGGCATGTCAGCACCGAGAACGCTTTGTGCTGCGGTATGCAGAAAGGGGCCGACTGTCAGCCCGGGGATGACGCCCACGACCAGACACATCAGCACCAGCAGACCACTGGGCACAAGCATGAAGCGCGGCGGCTCATGCGGCGCGCGTGGCAAATCCTTTGCCGGCGGACCGAAAAACACCTGCAGGATGAAACGCAGCGAATAGGCCACGCTGAACGCGCTGGCCAGCACCGCCATCGCGGGCAGACCATATTGAATCATCGGATCGCCACTGACAAAGGTCGTCTCGGCAAAGAACATTTCCTTGGAAATGAAGCCGTTGAGCAGCGGCACGCCCGCCATGGCTGCGGCCGCCACCACGGCCAAGGTCGCGGTAATCGGCATGGCGCGCCTGAGCCCGCTCAGTCTGCCCAGATCGCGCGTACCCGTCTCGTGATCGACGATCCCGGCCGCCATGAACAGCGATGCCTTGAACGTGGCGTGGTTCACCATGTGGAAGATCGCGGCGACCAGGCCGAGCGAACTGTTCATCCCCAACAACAAGGTGATCAACCCGAGATGGCTGATCGTGGAATACGCCAGCACGCCCTTCATGTCCTGTTGGAAAATCGCGGCATAGGCGCCCAGCACCAGCGAACACAGCCCTGCTCCGCCAATGATCCAGAACCATTCTTCTGTGCCCGAGAGCACCGGCCAAAACCTCGCCAGCAGGAACACGCCCGCCTTGACCATTGTTGCCGAGTGCAAATAGGCCGAAACCGGTGTCGGCGCCGCCATGGCATTGGGCAGCCAGAACTGAAACGGGAATTGTGCGCTCTTGGTCAGCGCGCCGAGCGCTACCAGCACCAACACGGCGGGATACCAGGGATCAGCGCGAACCACGTCACCCGCGGCCAGTACCCGGTCCATGTCGTAACTGCCCACGATATGGCCCAGGATCAAGACGCCAGCCAGGAGACATAAGCCGCCCGCCCCTGTGACCGTCAACGCCATCCGTGCACCGCGCCGGGCATCCTGGCGATGATGCCAATAGGCAATCAGCATGAACGACGCCAGGCTGGTCATTTCCCAGAACAGCACCAGCTGAATCAGATTGCCCGACAGCACCACGCCCAGCATGGCCCCCATGAATGCCTGGAAAAACGAGAAAAACCGCGGCACCGGATCCTCGGGCGACATGTAATAGCGTGCATAGAGCACCACCAATGCGCCCATGCCCGAGACAATCAAGGCGAATAACCAGGCATAACCGTCCATACGCAGCGTGAACTGCAGGCCCAGCGCCGGTGCCCATTCCAGATCGGCACGAACCACTCCGCCATCGGCGACCTGAGGATAGAGACTGGCCACCAGGACGAAGCAGCTCAGTGCCATCAGGCCTGCCAACCACGCCTCGGCATTACGGGCGTTGGAAGGCAACAGCGCGGCGCACAGGCTGCCGATGAACGGCAGAGCGAGTATGAGAATCAGCGACATGGTATTCCGGGAGGGCCGGCGGCCTGGCTCTTGGGCAGGAGCCAGATCTCAGACCGGGGTGACGTTATACAGATGCGAAATTGAACCGATCGTTGCCGCAACACCGCCGATCCGGTGTCACGCTGCCGACAAGCGCCAATCAAGTATCCACCCCGAAAAATATCAGATTCTTGTAAGGTTCGCATGGCGATGTAAGTGATTTTTATGGTTGATCAGTGCTTTAAGTGCATTTTTCGCGTTAATTTGACTCATTTAGCTGGCAACCAAATGAAACAACCGACCCGATCAGGGCACCGCCCGAACCCCTACTCCCATGTCCTGCCACGACTCTCCATGACAGGTCAGCAGCAATACCTGATGCCTTGAGGCCGCATCGTAAAGCGCGCGCTTCATCAATTCTCGCCGTTCCTGATCCGCGTGTACCAGAGTATCGTCCAATACCAGCAAGGTGGGCCTGCCAGCTTGCTGTAACAAATCTGCGTAGGCAAAACGCGCCAGCACGCCGAGCTGCTCGCGTGTGCCAAAGCTCAAGGCGCTCAACGTTTCCGTCGCATCGGGCCCTGACCCGCGCACCACGGCGGCAGGCATCAGCGCATCGTCCAGGCGCCACTGCGCCCCTGGAAACAACAGCCCGACATAGTGTTGCAGACGCTGGGCCAGCGGCTCCAGCAAACGTTGCGTCGCGTCGGCGCGCCGCTGCCCCAGCAATTGCCATAACAGGTCCAATGCCTGCGCCCGGGTCGCGAACTCGTCGCGCCGCCGGGTCAGCCGCTGCGTCTCGGCCTGCGCCTGCAGCAGTTGCTCGCCCAGGCCGTGAGCCTGTGCTTGTTCGAGTTTGCCCTGCAACTGCAGTAATTCGGCATGGCGGCGCTGCTGTTCCTCGCGCTGCAGGCGAGCGGACTGCTCGAAACGCTGTGCATCCTGCTCGATCAGTTCCGGCTGCAGGGCCTGCAAGGCGGCTTGCGCCGCCTGATAGCGTTGCGCCAGGGTGTCACGGGTCGCGCGCGCCTCGACCAGCCTGGCGCCTCGCTGTTCACGTTGCTCTACCCGGCTCGCCGCGCCCAGTTCCGCCTGGAGTGCAGCCCACTGCGTCTGAAAAATCTGCGCCTTGGTCTGCTGGGTATCCAATGCGGTGCGGGCGGCTGTCACCGCCTGGCCCGCCAGGTCGGCCTCGACCGTCGCGGCGTGCAAAGCCTGCTGCGCCTGGGCCAAATCCACGGCAGGTGCCGCGTTCTCCGGCAGCCCGGCTAGCTGTCCCTGCAATTGCGTCAATCGCGATTGCGCCTGCGACTGCAATTCGCGCAATGCCTCGATACCCTCCGGCGCCTGGATGCGCAAGGTCTGGCGGGCCATGTCCAGATCGCGCCGGGTCTGTTCATACGTCACGGCTCGTGCCTCGGCCTGAGCCAGCGACGCCACGCCCAAGCGGGCCAGACACGCGGTGCGCTCAGCCCGTGTCTGCTGGATAGCCGTCAATACGGCCGGCAAGTCGCTGCCGCCCGGCTCGATATGCAAGACGCCGATCCCCGGGATCTGCAATTCGGCGGCCTCGGAAACAAGGACCTCGCCTTCGCCCGCGATATCCCGGCCGGCCAACTGCAGTGTCTGGCCGTCCAGCAAACGATGACGCACCCGCGTCGCACCGGCATTCTGTTGAGCCTGCAACTGCGCCAACCGCTGCTCTAGCTGGCGCAAGGTGCGCAGTGCCTTGTCATCGATTTCCAGCTGCGTGGCCGAGGCTTGCAGAGTCCGGACCTGCTCGGCAAGTTGCTCGGCCTGCGCGATGCTGTCCTGCGCCCGTCGCAATTCCTGGTTCAACCGATCGATCTGCGCCAGGCAATCCATCCGCTGGGCCGCCTGCTGGGCCCCGGCTACCTGCGCGTTGGCCTGTGCCAGATTCTGGGCAGTACGCTGCTGTTGCAGCAGAGCCCGATCCAGAACCTCGCGCGCAGGCACCAGACTCGCGGCGGCCGACTCCGCATCGGCCTGCAAGGTCACCAGGGCCGCAGTATCGCGCTGATCGCGTTCGACCTGCTCGTGCAACAGAGCCAAGGTGTCATCGGCCTGTGTCAGCTCGCGCTGCAAACCGGCCAGAGCGTCCCGCTCGCGACTGATTTCGGCCAAGCGGGCGCGCGCCTGGGCGGCGCGTTGCTCCAGGTTGAGCCAAGGCTGCTCCTGCTCGGCTTTGTCGTGATCGCGACGCAATAGCGCCAGGCGATCCACGTCGGCATCGAGCGCCTGTTTCGAGGCGGTCAAGGTGGCGACGGATTCCTCCGCGCGCTGCAACGCATCCTCGGCGTCTTTATAGGCCCCTTTGGGGCGGCCACTGCGCCCGTCGCGCAAGGCAGCGCGCTCGGCCTCGACCCTCTCGTAGAGGGAATCGCCATCGGCCGAGGTCAATTCGCCCGTCAATCGTGTCAGTGCTTCCCGGACGTGACTTTGTGCGTAACCTGCGGGCTCTGACAGGTTTTGCCCTTCGCCCTGAGCGATCCAGAGCAGCCCGGGAATGCCACCGTGTTCCGGGCGGCTATTGCCCTTTGCCGAGAACTCGAATCCTAGCAAGGTTGCCAAGGCGTTTTCTGCCGCCTCGCCCTCGTGCCGCTCAGCGCCATCGTCGACCAGCAGCTCGCAACGCGCACGGCTCAAAAATGATTTCCGCAGCAGATATTCATGGCCGTCGTGCTCGAACGCGATTTCCACCGAAGGCCGAGCGCCGGACATGCCCCACGGCGCCAGGTCGGATACTTTGGTTGTCTTGTAGCGCTCGAGAAAGGCCGCACGAATCGCCGCCGCCAGGGTGCTTTTGCCGGCTTCGTTCGGCCCTGCAATGACATTGAGGCCCTCGGCCAAGCCATCGAGCACGACCGGGGTGCGGAATTTTCGAAACTCTTGCAGCGCAATGCGATGCAGCTTCATAGCGACACCCGCAGGGTGACGTGGAATCGTGCAACGGGAGACGCCAGCACAACGATGCGGTGCTGCTTCATTGTGCCTCCTCCCGCTCACGCTGGAATTGCACCAGCAGCCGCAGCGCCTGGCGCGCGGCGGCTGCCTGGCTCGGATCATCCTGCATGGCCTGCAGTTGTGCCGCGACCTCACCGACATAGCCGCTCGCCCCTAACGCTGCCAGATCCTGCGCGTCAGGAGCCAAGGACAAACCGTCTGTCTCTAATAACAATGCCCGGCTGCGTGCCGCGGCACGCGCAATAGCAGCCTGCAGTGCATCCCACGCCTCTAGCGGCAATTGCCCCGACAGCTCCAGGCGCAACACATCCTCGGCGCCAATATCCTGCAATCGATGCGCCAGCGCCTCGGCGTCGGACGCCAAGATCAGCGACTCGGCCCACAACGTCCAGCGAAATCGCCCGACAGGCACGCTCTGCACCACGGGCTCCGCCCCTGTTGCGAGCTGCACGTCCAGCACGCTGCCATTGGCATTCGACCGGAAACGATCCGGTTCCGGCGTGCCGGCATACCAAGTCCTCGCATCGATCTGCAAGGTGCCATGCCAGTCGCCCAGCGCCAGATAATCCAACCGCGCGCGAGCAGCCCGGTCGGCTGCAATGGGATTGGCCGAATCCACAGTGTCCGGCAAGCGGCCCGTCACGCTGCCATGTGCCAGGCCCACGCGCAGCCGCCCAGGCGCGGTCTCCAAGGCATCAAAAATGGCCGTCGTGTCATCGTAGGTATGGCGTTGCGTCAGCGGCGCCGCCAATACCGCGAGATTCTGCCCAGGCAAATCGACCACGCCTGGGCGCAGGGGAATATGGACGTTGGGCCCGATGCATCCCAGTTGGTGCGCACGCGACCAGACACTGTCGGCCAAGGCGGCATCGTGGTTCCCGGCAATCATGACCCACGGACCGGCAAACGCGGCCAGCGCGTCAAACAGGCGCCGAATGCTACGGTCCGATACGGCCTGCGTGTCGAACACATCCCCCGCCACCAGCACGGCATCGGCGCGGCGCTCCGCCGCCAGGGCGGCAATGCGCGCGACGGTTTCATAGCGCGCCTCGGCCAACATGGCCGCATCGTCGGTTTCAAACTGACCGTACTGCCGTCCGATCTGCCAATCAGCGGTATGGATGAGATGTGTCACGGAGCCCCTGCAAGTGCCTGCGCCATGATGGCGTCATGGCGCGATTGTGGCACAAAGGCAGGCGACGGCAAGCAGGCAGCGTGACGAATCCAGCCCTCAGGCTGCGGCGTGCCCGCCTAGTGCCACGCGAGACTGGCGCTTGGCGGCCGCGCCATAGCGCGACAGCGCCAGATCATCGGCGCGGATTTCTGGCCGTTGGCCCATGACCAGATCCGACAAGAGCTTGGCAGAGCCGCAAGACATGGTCCAACCCAGGGTGCCATGCCCGGTGTTCACATATAGATTGGAATAGCGCGTCGCACCAACGATAGGCGTGCTATCGGGTGTCATGGGTCGCAGACCGGTCCAGAACTCGGCTTGCTCGACCTTGCCGCTGCCCGGGTACAAATCATTGACCACGAACTCCAGGGTGCGGCGGCGCTCCGGATGCAAACGCAGATCAAAGCCGGCCAGCTCCGCCATGCCGCCGACGCGAATACGGTTGTCAAAACGCGTGACCGCCACTTTGTAGGTCTCGTCCAACACGGTCGAGACCGGCGCAGCATCCGCGTCCAATAAAGGAATCGTCAAGGAATAGCCTTTGACCGGGTAAACCGGCAGATCCAATCCCAGCGGCGCCAGAAAACCACGCGAGTAGCTGCCAAATGCCGCGACGTAGCGATCTGCGGTCAGCACTTCGTCCCCGATACGCACGCCGGTGATTTCCCCGCGCGCGGTCTCCAGACGCGTGACGTTTTGGCCATAGCGAAATTCCACGCCCAGCTCCGCTGCCAACTGCGCCAATCGTCGTGTAAACAGACGGCAATCACCCGTTTCGTCGTTAGGCAGACGCAGACCACCGGTCAATTTGTGCGCGGTGCTGGCTAAAGCCGGCTCGGCAGTTTCCAGGCGATTGCGATCCAGCAATTCATATGGCACGCCGCACGCCTCCAATACCTGGATATCGCGCTGCGCCGCCTCGTATTGGTGCTCGGTGCGAAACAGCTGCAATGTGCCCTTCGTACGCGCCTCGTACTGAATGCCCGTCTCAGTGCGCAGGGCCTTCAGGCAATCGCGGCTGTATTCGGCCAGGCGCAGCATGCGCTCCTTGTTCACGGCGTAACGGCTGGCCGAGCAGTTGGCCAACATCGCCGCCATCCAGCGCCACTGATAAAGCGTGCCGTCCGGACGGATCGCCAAAGGGGCGTGGTCTTTCTGGAACATCCATTTCAGCGCCTTCAGGGGAATGCCGGGCGCGGCCCAGGGGGTGGAATAACCCGGCGACACCTGGCCGGCGTTGGCATAGCTGGTTTCGCTGGCCGCCTCGGACTGGCGGTCCAATACCGTCACTTTGGCGCCCTGGCGTGCCAGATAATACGCGGTGGTCGTGCCAATCACACCACTGCCCAAGACGATGACATGCATGCAAATCCCCTGAGTTAGGCATCTCTTATGGATGAATCAATAGTCTAGGACGATGTGAGCAGTGAAAAGCACTAAAATCAGCGGTTCTGAAATGTACTTTTACTGACAACAGGGGCTGAATGGCCCCCCTCAAAGTGAAATGCGCGAACTCGATCGTATCGACCGGAAAATTCTGGATATATTGCAGCGCGATGGGCGGATATCTATCACCGATCTCGCGGAGCGGATCAGCCTGTCGGCGACGCCGTGTTCCGAACGCGTCAAGCGTCTGGAACGCGAAGGTGTCATCACCGGGTATCATGCTCGCGTCAACCCCGCCGCGTTGGGACTGAATCTGTTGGTCTTTCTGGAAATCAAGCTGTCGGCCAAATCGGGCGACGTCTTTGATAGGGTCAAACAGGAATTGCTGTATGTCCCTGAGGTCATGGAATGCCATCTGGTATCCGGAGATTTTGACTATCTTGTCAAAGCACGATTGAGTGAAATGAATGAATACCGGCGGTTATTGGGCGAAATACTGAAACGCCTGCCCGCCTCGGCCGAATCACATAGCTACGTGGTCATGGAAGAAATCAAGGAAACCTTGGGTTTGCCTGTCACCGGCCATTGAATCACTACGTATTACCGGAGCTTCACCCCTATGATGACGCGTTTGTCTCGATATTTTTTTCGCGGGCTGATTACCGTACTGCCGATTGCACTGACGCTATATCTGCTGTTCATCTTTCTGGCATGGACGGAGGCTGCCGCCCTGTCCTTGCTCAGCCCCTTTATTGGCAGCTTTTATATCCCCGGCATGGGATTGGCCCTGGGTGTCCTGGGCATTTTGGCGGTTGGCTATCTGGTTTCCAAAGAGCGTATGCAACGGATATTCCATTTTGTGGAAATGCCGTTTACCAATATCCCGGTCGTCAAAAGCATTTATTCATCGCTGAAAAGCTTTGCCGATTATTTTTCGCCCAGTGCGAAAGCCGATACCCAGCACGTCGTCGTGCTGCGTATTCCGGGTCAACCGCTCGAGCTGGTCGGGCTGATCACGCGGCGCAGTACCGAGGGGCTGCCTGAGGGTTTTCTGCCCGGAGAACGGGTCGCTGTTTATTTACCCATGGGGTACATGATCGGCGGCTATACGGTTTTTGTCCCGACCGACTGGGTCCAACCCATCGATATGTCAGTCGAGGAAGCCATGCGGGCCTCGCTGATTGCCTGGATGGCTCGTGCGCCAGGTGACTCAGCGGCGAGTGGACGCTCGTCGAATCCGCCCTCATCGGGCGGCACACCGCAGGAGCCCGTCCCGGGCGTGCGCCCTGCGCCGCCGCAGCAGACGCAGCAAGGTACGCCCCATGAGGGGAACCCATGAAATTGATGGCCAAGAATTCGCTGTTTGCGATTTTGCTCCGCTCGTCATGGTGGATCAGCTTGCTGGTGGCGGCTGCGCTGATTCTGGTCGCCGTTGCAGTCGTGCCGCCGGCCTATGCGCTCTTCCCTATCTGTGGCGCGGTGCCGTTCATCATCATTTCCGGCATTGCCGCCTGGAAACAACGCAACAAGCCCTCGTCAGCCCGCGTCGAGCAAACGGCACAGGCACTGTCTGCCATGTCCTGGTCCATCTTTGCCGATCAGTTCGAGGCCGCATTGCGTCATGATGGCTGCCAGGTCAAACGCCTGAAAACCGAGGCCGCCGACTTCGAAGTCGCACGCCCCGGCGCCGGACGTGCGCTGATATCCGCCCGCCGCTGGAAAGCCGCCCACACGGGTGTCGAACCGCTGCAACGCCTGCAAGCGGCACGCAGCACAACAGGCGCCAGCGAGGGCATCTACGTCACGCTGGGCGATATTTCGAACCCCGCGCAAGACTACGCGACGCAAAACAATATCCAGTTCATGGATGCCGAATCGCTGACGCAGTTGTTCCGTCATCAGAAACTTTGAAAAAATCCGACTGATCTCCTCCCTCACGAAAGCGCGCCAGCAGTAGAATTTCTCGCGCCAGACACGGCGCGCTTTTTCTCCCCAACGATGGGGACCGCTCCGGTCTACGGAGCCCTCGCATGCCCACACCCGAATCCTCTCGCGATCCTGCCCTGCGGCAAGGCATCCGCATCGTCACGCCTGTACCTGGCGCGCTGCACACTGAAACTGAAGCCGCCCTGGGCTGGTTACAGACGCTGGACCTCAATGCCTATCTGACGACGGTGCCAGATGGCTCCAACGCAGTCCATTTCGAGCCGAGCGAGGCCTTGTTGGCTCTGGCGCCGCAACGCGATACGACGGCGTTATGTACGACGCTGCAGTTGGACACGGAGAATCGCCCTGACGATCTCGCGCGCGAAATCGTGCTGGCCATGCTATTGGGGCCGGTGGCGTTCCCGTTTCCCAGCGCGGCGGAACTGCGCAGCGCCGTACGCATTCGTCAACACATCGTGCAGGCCGCGCGCAAGACAGCGTTGGCATTCGATACCGAACAGGCCGAACGCCCTGCCGGCTATTGGCGTTACGACGAGGCGCGCGGCTTTACCATCGAACCCGGCGTGTCGTTGATCGAGGCCCTGACCAAAGCCACGCAGCCCGATGCCTCGGACAAACGCTATGCGTTCTCGTGCTATCGAGCCACCGAATATGTCACGCTGCTGGGCATCGCGCTGGAATTACGCGACGCCCATCCCGAACTCTATGCCAAACTGCAACAGCAATGGGAAACCCGTGCCGTGATGTCGGGGGCTTTTCACGAAGTCTTTCTGCGCGAATACGGGTCGATGGACGAGCCGCTGCCATCGAAATATTACGTGCCCGGCGACCGCCTGTGGTTTCGCAACCCCGACTCCCACTCATCCAATGTCGAGGGCTATGAAGGGTCCTGGGTGTTTTATCTGGGCGATGGCCGGTTCAACAATTTCTGGAAACGCGATCAGCCCTACACATTGACATCCAAATGCGTGGAGATCTATCACTGGCGCGATGGCGCACGCACCGATGAGCAAGACCGCCTGATCATCGACGAGACCATCGTAGAAGCCCGCACGGCCCAGACCCAACAAGATCCCGCGGCACTGCAGGCCGTACTCGATCGCATGCTGCGGCGACGTGACCCGCAAGGGGTATATGCCGAAGGCGGCTGCATCGATGCAACGCGGGAATGCGTGCAATGGATCCTGCACGGCACCGCGCAAATCAAATTACCGGATTGCCCATAGCCGATAGCCTCACAACGTAACTCAACAGCGTTGATACAGCAAAGCGCATGACATCCGTCAACGGCAGCTATTGCGAGCAGGAGGTCGGCGTGTAAAAGCCCCGCCGGGCCGTAGAGCCGCGATTTAGCCCGCGAAGCGGGCCGAGGCCCCTGGTCATGGGCCGAGTCGCGGCGATAGGCCCGGCGGGGCTTTTACACGCCGATCTCCTGCGTCAAAAGAACGCCACACTACGCATGCCACAGCCAGCAACCGCGGCGGAAAAAATGTCCCACCGCGGCTTCCTGCCTCAGTCAACTCAACGTACCTTGCCTTCTTTCCAGGCTTGCAGCAGTTGATCGTACGGAATGGTCTGGCCTTGTGGTTTTTCGTTGGCCAGCTTCTTCCAAGGCGCATGTTCGTCCGACAGCCACTTGGACGGATCGCTCTTCTTGTTGAGTTTCGGTGCGCACTGCGCCATCCCCGCGCGTTCCAGACGCGCCATCACCTTGTCCATCTCGTCTGCCAGGTTGTCCATGGCTTTTTGCGGTGTCTGCTCGCCCGTGACGGCCGTGGCGACGTTCTTCCACCACAGTTGAGCCAGCTTGGGATAGTCGGGTACGTTGTTGCCGGTAGGCGTCCATGCCACCCGTGCCGGGCTGCGATAGAACTCGATCAGACCGCCATAGTTGGCCGCATTTTTCGTGAAGTAATCGCTGTGTATATCGCTGTCACGCGTAAAGGTCAGCCCGGTGATGGACTTTTTCAACGATACGGTCTTGGCGTTCACGAACTGCGCATAGAGCCATGCGGCAGCCAGGCGATTCGGATCGGTGGACTTGAAGAACGTCCACGAGCCCACGTCCTGATAGCCGTTTTGCATGCCATCTTTCCAATACGGGCCATACGGCGATGGCGCCATGCGCCATTTCGGCGTGCCATCCTCGTTCACCACAGGCAGGCCCTTCTTGGTCATATCCGCGGTAAAGGCCGTGTACCAGAAGATCTGCTGTGCAATATGTCCCTGCGCCGGGACGGGCCCCGATTCAGAGAACGTCATGCCCATCGCCTGCGGCGGCGCGTATTTTTTCATCCAATCGATGTATTTGGTCAGCGCATAGACCGCGGCCGGGCTATTAGTCGCCCCGCCCCGCTCGACCGACGCGCCCACCGGCGTGCATTTATCGTCAGCGACGCGAATGCCCCACTCATCTACCGGCATTCCGTTTGGCAGCCCCTTGTCAGCGGCGCCCGCCATCGACAGCCACGCATCGGTAAAGCGCCAGCCCAGCGACGGGTCTTTTTTACCGTAGTCCATGTGGCCATAGACCTTCTTGCCGTCGAGTTCTTTCACATCATTGGTAAAGAAATCGGCTATATCCTCATAGGCCGACCAGTTTGTGGGCACGCCCAAGTCGTAGCCGTATTTGGCTTTGAATTTCTCGCGCAGGTCTGGCCGCGCAAACCAATCCGCACGGAACCAATACACGTTGGCAAACTGCTGATCGGGCAATTGATAGAGTTTGCCGTCAGGCGCAGTCGTAAAACTCGTGCCGATAAAATCCTTGATATCCAGATCGGGATTGGTCCATTCCTTGCCGTCCCCGCTCATATAGTCGGACAGCGGCAGAATCGCACCATAGCGATAATGCGTGCCGATCAAATCGGAATCGGAAATCCAGCCGTCGTAAATAGACTTGCCCGACTGCATCGAGGTCTGCAGTTTCTCGACCACGTCGCCTTCCTGGATCAGATCGTGATTGACCTTGATGCCGGTGATTTCCGTAAAGGCGCGCGCCAGCGTTTTCGACTCATATTCGTGGGTCGTGATCGTCTCGGACACCACGTTGATTTCGTTGACGCCCTTGGCCTTGAGTTTGGCTGCCGCGTCGATGAACCACTGCATTTCAGCCATTTGCTTGTCCTTGGACAAGGTCGATGGCTGGAATTCTGAATTCACCCACTTTTCTGCCTCGGGAGCGCCGGCCCAGGCCGTCGTGCTCCCGATCAACGCGATGGCCACGGCCATCGTCCGCATACGCAATTTCATGCCCCATCTCCTCGAAATAACTTCCCGTTATGCTGCGGACCTGGGCCTGGGAAGAATTCGGCCGACGGTCGGTTCCCTGCTGTTTTTATTCAACCCTTGCGCATGATCCAGGCCAGCGCCACAAGCGAGATTGCGAAACTGATCCACAATGTCGGCGGATCATCCAACTCGAACCATTCCATGAAATGTTCGCCAAAACCGACATAGGCCAGATTGATCCAGGCCATCACCATCAGACCGATAAAAAGCCGATCGCCGCGCGTCGTGGCCATAGGCAAAAAGCCTTTACGCAATCGCGTCGGCGATTTCAATTCCCATACCGTCATACCGGCCAGCATGAGCACGATGCAAATGAAGAACACCGCAACCGGCGTAGTCCATACCATCCACTGAAACATGGTGCGCGCTCCTTTAGACCCGGCCCATCGCAAAGCCCTTTGCGATGTAATGCCGCACGAACCAGATCACAATGCCGCCGGGCACGATGGTCAACACGCCTGCGGCGGCCAACACCCCCCAGTCCATGCCGGATGCCGACACCGTCCGCGTCATCGTCGCCACAATGGGTTTGGCATTGACCGACGTCAGCGTGCGCGCCAGCAGCAGCTCTACCCAGCTGAACATAAAGCAGAAGAACGCGGCCACCCCGACGCCCGATTTGATCAGCGGCAAGAAAATCGTCAGGAAAAACCGAGGGAACGAATAACCGTCGACATAGGCCGTTTCATCGATCTCGCGCGGCACGCCGGACATGAAGCCCTCCAGGATCCACACGGCCAGCGGGACGTTGAACACCAGATGCGCCAACGCGACCGCCAGATGCGTGTCCATCAACCCCAGCGAGCTATACAGTTGAAAGAACGGCAACAGAAACACCGCCGGCGGCGTCATGCGATTGGTCAGCAGCCAGAAAAACACATGCTTGTCGCCGATGAAGCGATAACGAGAAAACGCGTAGGCGGCGGGCAACGCCACTGCCAACGAGATCAAGGTATTGATCACCACATAAATCAGGGAATTGATATAGCCTGAATACCAGGCCGAGTCCGTGAAAATGGTGAGATAGTGTTCAAAGGTGAAATCACGCGGCCATAGGGTCAGGGCCCCGACGATTTCGGTATTGGTCTTGAACGACATGTTCAACATCCAATACAGCGGCAGGATGGCGAACACCAGATACAGCAACAGAAAGCCTGTACGCCAGGCTCGGCCTCGGTTATCCATGAACGTCCTCCTGCGTGGCCGTGCCAGCGCGCTGCATCCAGTTATACAGGACGAAGCACAGCAGCAAAATAATCAGGAAATACACGATAGAAAATGCCGCCGCCGGCCCCAGGTCAAATTGGCCCACCGCTTTCTGTGTCAGGTATTGCGACAGGAACGTCGTGGCGTTGCCTGGCCCGCCACCGGTCAAGACAAAGGGCTCGGTGTAAATCATGAAGCTATCCATGAAACGCAACAGCACCGCGATCATCAGCACGCCGCGCAGTTTGGGCAACTGGATATAGCGAAACACCGCCCACCGCGTGGCGCCGTCGATGCGGGCAGCCTGGTAGTACGCCTCGGGAATCGCACGCAGCCCGGCATAGCACAGCAACGCCACCAACGGCGTCCAATGCCACACATCCATGACCAGCACCGTCAGCCAGGCATCCAGCGGATCACCCGTGTATTGATACTGCACGCCCAACCACGTCAGCGCGGCGCCCATCAGGCCGATATCGGTGCGCCCGAATACCTGCCAGATCGTGCCGACCACGTTCCATGGGATCAACAACGACAGTGCAATGATCACCAGCACCGCAGATGCGCGCCACCCCGTGGCTGGCATGCATAGGGCCAACAGAATGCCCAACGGAATTTCGATGGCCAGCACCGCCAGGGAAAAACCGATCTGCCGCAGCAAGGCACTGTGCAACTCCTCGTCCTGCAGCACCGCCGCATACCACTCCGTGCCGACAAACACGCGCCGGTCCGGCGACAGAATGTCTTGCACCGAATAATTGACGATCGTCATCAGCGGCAGAATCGCCGAGAACGCCACGCATATCACCACCGGCAACACCAATAGCCAGGCACGCTGATTAATCGGTTTCATGTCAGCAGCTCCTCGTTCCGGTAGAAGCACGTGTGCGTATTCAGCAAAGGCAGCCACACCGTATCGCCCACCGCGACCGCACTGCCGGCACGCGCACGAGCGCGCAACAGGGTGCCCTCGAACTCGCCGCTCAGCAGCAGATAGGTCCCCAGGTCCTGCACTCGCGAGACCCGTACAGGCACGGCCCCGGGTGTACTGGCCGCGCAAGGGTGCAAATATTCTGGCCGCACGCCCAATCGGACCTCGCCAGCGTCTGCCAGTCGTGCTGCCCTGTCTGGTGCCCAACCGACATGGCCGTCCCATAGGCGACTGGTCCCGACCGTCAAGACACCGTCTCGCCATTGCGCCGGCAAAAAATTCATTCCCGGTGAGCCAATAAAATTCCCCACAAACGTATGCGCGGGACGCTCGAACAGATCCTCAGGTGTGCCGATCTGCACGGCCTTGCCGCGCGACATGACAACGACCTGTTCAGCAAACGTCAGCGCCTCGGTCTGATCGTGCGTGACGTAGATCAGCGTCAGATTCAGTTCTTGATGAATCTCTTTGAGCTTGCGCCGCAGTTGCCATTTCAGATGCGGGTCGATGACGGTCAAGGGCTCGTCGAACAACACCGCGGATACATCGCTACGCACGAGTCCCCTGCCCAGGGAGATTTTTTGCTTGGCATCGGCGCTCAGTCCACTCGCGCGACGATTCAATTGCGCGGACATGTCCAGCATCTCGGCAATGCGGCCGACGCGTTCCCGGATATGGGCCTCGGGCATACCGCGATTGCGCAGCGGAAAAGCCAGATTGTCCGCTACGGTCATCGTGTCGTACACCACTGGAAACTGAAACACCTGAGCGATATTCCGCTGCTGCGGCGTCATCCCCGTCACGTCGCGGCCGTCGAACAAAATGCGGCCCTGCGACGGTTTCAACAGACCGGAAATGCAATTGAGCAGCGTCGTCTTGCCGCAACCCGATGGCCCGAGCAAGGCATAGGCGCCGCCGTCGCGAAACGTAAAACGCAAGGGCAATAACGCGTAATCGTCATCCGATTGGGGATGACTGACATACGCATGAGCCAAATCCAGTTCGATCGCGGCCATCAGGCAGCCCCCGCCGGATTACCGGCCGCCAGCAACCGGCCCGCCGCGTCGAAGGTGTACAAACTCGCAGGATCGAAATACAGGGTCAACGAATCCTCCAACTGATAGCGGTGTACGCCTGCCAACTGCGCGACCACGGGCCCCGCCGCCGTCTGGGCATGCACATAGGTATCCGACCCGGAAATCTCCGCGAGCTTTACTGTGCCCTGCAACGCCACCCGGCCCGCGACCGGCTCGACACTGAAGGCGCCTGCCCGCAGTCCTGCCGTCATTTCGGATTGGCCCGTGCCGGCATGCGGCTGCGCGGCTGTCGCAGGTCGGCCAGCACCGGGGTTCTGGCCCGGCACGAAATCACGCGCGCCGGCGCCTGCGTCAGCCGGCGAGCCTGCGGCAAGCGCAGCCTGCCCCCTGCTGTCCGGCACACGCTCCGCCACCACTATGCCCCCCTGCAACACGATGCCGCCGTCCTGCCGCTGTGCAGCAAATAAATTCATTGGCGGGTCGCTGAACACCTGCGCCACCCGCAAAGACGCCGGCTTGTGAAACACCTCTGCCGCAGGGCCGTATTGCAGCAACTCGCCCGCATCCATCACCGCCGTATAGCCGCCCAGCAACAAGGCCTCGGCCGGCTCGGTCGTGGCGTACACCACGGTCGACTCCCCTTCGGCAAAGAGACTGCCGAGCTCGTCGCGCAACTCTTCGCGCAGCTTGTAGTCCAGGTTGACCAGCGGCTCGTCCAGCAAAATCAGCGGCGCCTGCTTGGCCAGCGCCCGCGCCAACGCCACACGCTGCTGTTGACCACCCGACAATTCGGCCGGATAGCGTTGCAGCAAATGTTCGATATGCAAGCGCTCGGCCATCGCATGAACCCGGGCCCGGATGTCTGCCGCGCCTCGCAGCTTCAGCGGCGAGGCGATGTTGTCGTACACCGACATCGACGGATAGTTGATGAATTGCTGGTACACCATGGCCACGTTGCGGCGGCGTACCGGCACCCCGGTGACATCCACCCCGTCGACCAGCACCCGCCCCGAGGTCGGCCGGTCCAGCCCGGCCATGAGGCGCATCAGCGAGGTCTTGCCGGCCAGGGTCACCCCCAGCAATACGGTCATTGCCCCGGGAATTGGCGCCAAACTCATCGGATACAGATGCGTTTGCGCCCCCTCCTGCAGAGCGACCTGGTCCAGCGTCAACTGCATTGCTCTCCTCCGGATCACGGATTCGCTGCGTTTTCGTTGTATTTTTGCTTTTTTGCGTTTTACCTAACAAACGAAAGAAAAACAATCTTGCAGTGCGTCATTATTTTTCGCTTTTGTTGTTTTAATATACAGAAATGATCCTGAATCCTCGCCAAAGCGCACTGGTAGAACTCGTCCGTTCCCACGGGTCGGCCAGCATCGAGTCCCTGGCTCGGCATTTTGACGTCACACTGCAGACCGTGCGGCGCGATGTCAATCTGCTGGCTGAGGCCGGCCTCCTGTCACGTTTTCATGGTGGCGTACGCATCGAGTCGTCCACCATCGAAAACATCGCCTACCGCAAGCGCCAGGGCCTGCATGCCGAGGCCAAGCAGCGCATCGCCCAGGCCGTCGCGAAAGCCGTCCCGGATGGCTGTTCGCTGATTCTGAACATAGGCACCACGACCGAGGCCATCGCCCGCGCGCTGTTGCATCACCGGGGCCTGCGCGTCATCACCAACAACCTGCACGTGGCCGATATCCTGTCCGACAACCCCGACTGCGAAATCATCATCGCGGGCGGCGTTGTGCGTCCGCGCGACCGGGGCATTGTCGGTGAAGCCACCATCGACTTCATCCGCCAGTTCAAGGTCGATATCGGCCTCATCGGCATTTCCGGCATCGAGGCCGACGGTACGCTGCGCGATTACGATTTTCGCGAAGTGCGCGTTGCGCGCAGCATCATCGATCAGTCGCGCGAGGTCTGGCTGGCGGCCGACAGCAGCAAATTCCAACGGCAAGCCATGGTCGAGCTGGCGCATATTTCGCAGATCGACAGGTTCTTTACAGACGCCTATCCCCAGCCACCCCTGGCACAGGTACTGCAGGAATCCGGCGTGCGCTGCGTGATCGCCGAAGCGGACGCAAATGCTTTGGACGCAGATCCCTCGAATACGGGCAGCATGAGCGCTGCTGAGGCGAGCCCCTCAGGCAGGGACACTGACGTCCGCGACTCAGGCACGAACGCACATGACGGCGTCCAGATGGCGACGGGATTTTCTGAGCCCTCTCAACATCGTGCAGCCGCCGATGCCCCCACAGCCCCTCGCTCCCACCGCGGGCGGCCATAGCGCTTTATGCACCATTTCCCCTCTTTGCCCAAACCGATAAAAACACCATGAACACCGCCCCCGTTCCCAAAGCCATTCCCCGTCGCGATGCCCTATTGGGCGCCCTGAATGACAACGCGACCTGGGATGTGGTCGTGATCGGCGGGGGTGCCACCGGGCTGGGGACTGCGGTTGATGCCGCATCACGCGGCTACCGCACGTTACTGGTCGAAGGTCAGGATTTCGCCAAAGGGACATCCAGCAAGGCCACCAAACTCGTACACGGCGGTGTGCGTTACCTGGCACAAGGCAATATCAGCCTGGTGCGCGAGGCCCTGCACGAACGCGGGCTGCTTAATCGCAACGCACCGCACTTGGTGTGGCCCCTGGGGTTTGTCGTGCCGGCCTACGGTTTATTCGATCAGCCATTCTATGGCGTCGGGCTCAAGATGTATGACATGCTGGCCGGCAAACTCAATTTGGCGCCCAGCCGTTGGCTCTCAAAAAAAGAGACCCTGGCCGCGGCCAGCACCATTGCCCCGGACGTGAGCGGCCGCAGTCTGCGAGGCGGCGTGCTGTATTACGACGGCCAATTCGATGACGCTCGATTGGCGATAGCGTTAATGCGCACCTTGTTCGATCTGGGTGGCACCGCGATCAATTACGTACGTGCCGCGGGCCTGCTGCGCGGCAGCGATGTCCGTGAGAGTAAAGGCGCCATCGAAGGCGTGATCGTGCAGGACGTTTTCAGCGGTACGGAATACACCGTGCGTGCGCGCTGTGTGGTGAACGCTACCGGCGTATGGGTCGATAGCGTACGCCGCATGGATGACCCGCAGGCTCAGACCATGGTGGCGCCCAGCCAAGGCGTGCATCTGACGCTGCCGCGCGACTTTCTGCCGGGAGACAAAGCCATCCTCATTCCCAAGACCGACGATGGCCGCGTGCTTTTTGTCGTTCCATGGAATGGCCATACCATCGTCGGCACCACCGATGCGCCGCGCGACGATCTGCCGTTGGACCCCGTCGCGTCGAACGCCGACATCGATTTCATTCTGCAAACGGCGGCCCGTTATCTCAGCCGCAAACCCACGCGCGCGGATGTGACGAGCGTGTGGGCAGGCCTGCGTCCGCTGGTCAAGGCGACCGGCGAGACCGCGACAAAAACGCTGTCGCGCGAACACACGATCCTGGTGTCGCGCAACGGCCTGGTCACCGTCACTGGCGGCAAATGGACGACGTACCGCCGGATGGCTCAGGACGTCATCGACACCGCCATTCAACATCAGCTGTTGCCTCAGGCGCATTGCCGAACCGCGGATTTACCCCTGCATGGCGCAAACCCGGTGGGAGCACAACCTGGCCGGGCCAGTACGGGGGCAACATTGTCTGCGGGCTCGAGCACCGGCTCCCATGCCGACGCAACGCGCAACACCACGGCCTCGCCGTCCGCGCATCAACCGGCCCATGGCACGCCCGACAGCTACTACGGCACGGATCTGCCGCTGCTGCGTGCCCTGCCCGGCATCGATCATGTGCTGGTCGGCGCCAGCGGCCTGACAGAGGCTCACGTGCGCTTTGCTGCGCGACACGAGCTGGCGCGCACCGCCGAAGACGTCCTCGCTCGGCGCAACCGCGCCTTGTTCCTCGATAGCGAAGCCGCCGTCCTCGCAGCCCCCGAAGTCGCGCGCATTCTGGCGGAAGAACTGGGCCATGACGCCGCCTGGCAACGCGCGACATTAGAGGCTTTCATGCACACGGCGGCGCATTATCGTCTCGACAAATAACACCTACTCGTAGATCCTCCGCGTACGAGCGGTGAAATACGGAAGATGAGATACGACGATGACAAACGGCGCCGTTTCCCGCGCCGTTTGTCAGTACATCTCAATGTAGCCGAGGCCAGCCTCCCGCATGAGCGATGCTCATCGTGAACTCGCCCTCGGGTCTACAACTTACAGCTTGTCCAGATCGAGATACCGGCTGGTTTGAACGATCTGCTCGCGCTCCTTGAAACTGGTCAGTTGCGCAGCCAACGCGCTGCTATCACCACTGCGCTTGATTTCCTGCAAGGTGGTCTGCATGGCGTAGATGGCAGCACGCTGCAAATCGGATGGAATGATGGCGATCTGATAGCCCAGGGCCGACAATTCATCGACAGGCACCAACGGCGTCTTGCCGCCGTAAAACATATTGATCAGCTTGGGGCCCGGAATCCGGCGCGCGATCTCGCGGATCTGCTCGATGGTCTCTGGGGCCTCGACAAACAACATGTCTGCGCCAGCAGCAGCGTACTGCTCGGCGCGCACCAGTGCGGATTCAAAGCCTTCGACGGCGATGGCGTCAGTGCGTGCGATCACCAGGCAATCCGGATCAGTGAGAGTCTGCCGGGCGATCTTGATCTTGCGCACCATTTCGTCTGTGTCGACCAGACTCTTGTCGTCCAGATGGCCGCAACGTTTGGGAAATGACTGATCCTCCAGATGGAAAGCCGCCACGCCGGCACGTTCCATGACGCGCACAGTACGCTCGACGTTGGCCGATCCGCCAAAACCCGTATCGGCATCGGCGATCACCGGTAAGCCGCTGGCCTCGACGATTTTCTCGACCCTGTCCATCACCTCGGTAAAACTCAGCAGCCCGAGATCGGGCACCCCGGCGGCGCGGGCGATCGCCCCGCCGCTGGCATAGACAGCATCAAAACCCGCCATCGCGACCAAACGCGCCGAAAGCCCGTCAAACGCGCCCGGCGCTACCAAGGTCTTGCCCGTCGTCAATGCCTGCCGCAACTGCTGCGTCGCTTTCATTTTCTATTCCTCGTCATTTAAGTCTGAATGGCCAACCCGACGCTATCCCGCACAACGGGCCATCTCGATCACGGCGCAAATTATGGCGCGGCCGAATCATTACGTCTAATATATTGAAAACTGATAATTCATACTTTATAAGTACCAATATGGAACTACGCCATCTGCGTTACTTCGTTGCCACCGCGCAGGCGGAACATTTCACCCGCGCCGCGCAGCAACTGGGTATTGCTCAACCTCCCCTGAGCCAGCAGATACGCGAGCTGGAAAAGGAAATAGGCGCCCCACTGTTCGACCGCGTCGGGCGTGGCGTAGTGCTCAACAGCGTCGGCAAAGTGTTCCTGGAACGCGCCCTCGATATCTTGTCGCGCGTGGATGATGCTCTGCACACGGCACAGCGTGCCGCGCGTGGCGAGGCCGGCGTGCTGCGCATCGGTTTCACCGAGTCCGCGTCCTTTAACGATCTGGTGACGCACACCATCAGTCTGTACCAACATCGGCATCCCGAGGTCGAAGTCAGCCTGGAGGAAAGCGATAGCGAGTCACTGATCGCCTCTCTCGGTGACAAGACGATCGACGCCGTGTTTGTACGGCCGCCTTTTTCCGTGGCCCGCGGCATTCATTTTGTAAAGCTTGCCGAGGAATCGCTCGTGGTTGTTCTGCCAGACAACCATCCCCTCGCCGCCCACACCAGCCTGCAACTGCGGGATCTGCACGCAGAACGCTTCATCATCTATGCCCGCAAATCGGGCTATGGCCTGAGCGCCGACATCATTTCCGCCTGCCGCCAAAACGGGTTCAACCCCAGCATCGGACAGCGCGCACCGCAGTTGTCGTCCGCTGTCAATCTGGTCGCCGCCGGCATGGGCATCGCCGTTATTCCAGCCTCCATGCGCTGCATGCAACCAACGGGTGTCACCTATCGCCCTCTGGACTCATCCTGGCCCAGAGCCGTACTTGGTTTAGCCACGCGCCGCGACGAAACGTCCCGTGTGGTATCGAATCTGCTGCAACTGATGAGCGAGATCAACGCTGCCCTACCCGGCCCGCTCGATAGCCCGCCCCATTGAGAGGGCGTATTATCTCGGGGTCGACTATCGCACCGCTCACCTGCCATGGATGTATTTCAGCAACTGCAAACTCTGCTGACCGATCACCAGATTTCCTATCGCCTCTTGCGCCATGAGCCCGCAGGCAAATCCGAAGAGGTCGCCGTCATCCGCGGCACGGCCGTCAGCCAAGGCGCCAAGGCGCTGGTGTGCCGCGTCAAGATCACGTCTAACCAGCGCAAAAATGTCCTGGCGGTTTTTCCGGCCGATAAACAGGCCGATCTGGCCGCGATTGCGTTAGCCGCTGGCGGTAAAAAGGCCTCGCTGGCCTCGCAAGACCTCGCGCGCGAACTCACGGGCTGCGAGATCGGCGCCATTCCTCCGTTCTCGTTCAACGAGGAACTATCGCTATTGGTAGACCCTTCGCTGCGCGAACGGCATGACGAAATTGTCTTCAATGCGGGGCGATTGGACGCATCCATCGTCATGCGCACAGAAGATTATTTTCTTCTGGCTCAGCCGGTACAGGCGACTTTTGTGCATGCTTGACGTGGCATGCTGACTCCTTCATCTCACTGAATCATTCCATGTGTCTCGCTGTCCTCGCCCTGCATCATCTCACCGGCATTCCCGTCCTCATTGCCGCCAATCGCGATGAGTTTCACGAACGCCCGACGCAAGCGGCATCAATGTGGCCGGGCGAGCCTCGCATCTATGCGGGTCGCGATCTGCGCGCAGGAGGCACCTGGATGGGCGTGAACGAACACGGCCGCTACGCCATCGTCACCAATTTTCGCGACCCGCAACACCTGCTGAACGACGCCCCGTCCCGTGGCGCATTGGTCGAAGACTTTCTACGCAGCGATGCGCGTCCGGCAGACTATCTCGCCGCGGTGCATGAGCGCGATGCCCACTACAACGGATTCAACCTGATCGTAGGCGATATCGCCGGCGCCTGTTATCTCAGCAATCGCGACGGCGCACCGCGTGCGCTGCCACCGGGGATCTACGCCCTCTCGAATCATCTGCTGGATACGCCCTGGCCTAAACTCACGCGCACCAGGATCGGCTTTGAACGCATATTGCAGGCCACGCCGCAACCCGACGTCGCCGCACTCTACGCCAATCTCTTTGACCGCACGCCCGCTGACGACGCGGACCTGCCTGCGACCGGTATTCCGTTGGACCGCGAACGCCTGCTCAGCAGCCCCTTTATCGTCAGTCCCAACTACGGCACCCGCGCCTCGACTGTGCTGGCCCTGCACGCGGATGGCCGCGGTGAACTGCACGAACGCCGCTACAGTCCGGACGGCGAGCCGGTCGGCGATAGCGATTTGACGTTCAGTTGGCAGGCATAAACCGCAGCTGCAGCTTAGTCTCCCGCCACTCTTCCGCGCAGGCGCTTGATTTCGCCGTGTAATACCTTGCGCTGCACCCTGCGCTGCTGCGACGCGCGTGTCGGTCGCGTTGGCCGCCGGGCTTTTACTGGCCGAGCCACCGCACGCACCATCTCTGCCAGACGCTCCAGCGCCTCGGCGCGGTTCTTTTCCTGGCTGCGATAAGCCTGCGCCTTGATGACGATGATGCCTTCTTTCGACACGCGCCGATCCGGCAATTCGCACAGCGCATCCTTGATGTGATCGGGCAGACTCGATGCCCGCACATCAAACCGCAGATGCACTGCGCTGGAGACCTTGTTGACGTTCTGGCCGCCCGCTCCCTGAGCGCGGATCATGCCGAACTCGATATCGCGCTCGTCGAGGTATAGGTCGTCTTGAATGTGATACATGAATAGAAAATCGGCGCGGCGCTAGAGGAATCCATCGCCGCTCTCGATCAAAATGAGAACTACAGATCACATTTCATCGTTATTTTCTGTTTTTGTGAAGTATCGATCACATTCTGATGCTTATCGGATCAAGTGCAATACCTGAACGCATCAATGGATGGGGGGCTCCGGCGTGGGGTCATTACCTGACAGACTGACGAAGTCGCAACCCAGATGGGCCTGCGTCACCTCGTTTTGATAGATACGCGTAAAGCCACGCGTATATGGTTGAGTCGGCGGCGACCATTGGCGACGGCGTTCAGCCAGCTCCTCATCGGACACCAGCATATCCAGGCTGCGTGCGCCGATGTCCAATCGGACCATATCGCCTGTACGCAACAACGCCAGCGGCCCGCCGATGGCCGATTCGGGCGACACATGCAATACGCATGTGCCATAGTGCGTGCCGCTCATGCGGGAATCGGAAATGCGCAGCATGTCGCGCACGCCCTTTTGCAGCAGCTTTTTAGGAATCGGCAGATTGCCCCATTCCGGCATCCCAGGCCCGCCAATAGGTCCGCCGTTACGTAGCACCAAGACCGTGTTTTCGTCCACATCCAGATCAGGGTCTGCCATGGCCTCGAACATTTCCGCGTTCGAATCGAATACCAGCGCAGGGCCTGTATGGCGCAGCAGATGCGGGCTCGCCGCCGATGGCTTGATGACGGCGCCGTTGGGCGCCAGGTTGCCGCGCACCACCGCCATCGCGAGACCGGCCTCGGCACAATCTCCCACGCCCTGTTTCAGCGGAGCGGCCGGATCCAGGATCGTGCCGTCCTCCTCGACCTCCGGCCAGTCCGCCAGGTTTTCTCCCAAGGTACGGCCCGTACAGGTCAGCGTGGACAGATCCAGATGAGCCGCGACCTTGCGCAATACCGTCGGCAAACCGCCCGCGTAGAAAAAATCCTCCATCAAACGCGTACCCGATGGGTAAAGATTGGCGATCACCGGAACGTCTCGCGCAATCGCATCAATCTCGTCCAGACTCAACGCAATCCCAGCCCTGCCCGCCATGGCGGGTAAATGCACTGCGGCGTTGGTAGAACCGCCCAGCGCGACATACGTCACCACGGCATTGCGAAATGCCGCAGCCGTGCAAATCCGCGAGGGTTTCAAGTCCTCCCACACCATTTCAACCGCGCGATGGCCGCACTGCCATGCCATGCGCGTATGTGCAGCATCCACCGCCGGAATCGCCATCGAGCCCGGCAGCGATAGTCCCAGGGCCTCGACGATGGCGGTCATGGTGCTGGCCGTCCCCATGGTGTTGCAGGTCCCCACGCTGCGCGTCATACGCGATTCCATGGCTACCCATTGCGATTTGTCGATGGCGCCAATGGTGTACTCGGCAAAGAACTTTTTAGTATGCGTGCCGGCCCCAACGGCTTCGCCGCGATAGCGGTCATTCAGCATCGGACCCGCCGGCATGAAAATGACGGGCAAGTCCATCGACAACGCGCCCATCACCAGGGCAGGCGGCGTCTTGTCGCAGCCTCCCATCAGCACCGCGCCGTCTATGGGCAGACTGCGCAGCAACTCCTCGCACTCTACCGACAGCAGGTTGCGGTACAGCATGGTGGTGGGCTTGACCATGACTTCGCCCAGACTCAGTGCGGGCAGTTCCAGCGGATAGCCGCCCGCCTGCAATACACCGCGCTTGACCGCCTCGGCGCGTTCGCGCAAATGCGCGTGGCACGGCGATAAATCGCTCCAGGTGTTGATGATGCCGATCACTGGCCGTCCCATGAATTCCTCACGGTTCAGGCCCTGCTGTTGCATGCGCTGGCGGTGCGCGAAGCCGCGGATGTCATCGCTGGCAAACCAACGGTGGCTGCGCAGCGTCTCTGGTGTCTTGCGTTTGGGTATGGTCATGAGGACGGTCAGATGATTGAGGTCGAACAGGTCAATAGGTGGCAGGCGTCACATCGGCGCCGCGTTTCGCGAACCGGGCAGCCGTCTCATCGCAGGCTTTGCGCAGCAGCACCTGATCCGTCGCCACGGCGACAAACAAGGCGCCCAGATCCAGGCACTCGCGCGCCCGAGGCTCGTCCAGCATCAATATACCGGGCGCCTTTCCGCAAGCGAGAATGCGGGGGATAGCGCTATCAATCGCTGCCCGCACCTTGGGATGATGCAACTCTCCAGGAACGCCCATACTGGCTGACAAATCCGCGGGACCAATGAACACGCCATCGATGCCATCAACCGAAGCGATCTGCTCCAATTGATCCAACGCCTCCATGGTCTCGATCTGCACCAACACGCAAAGCTCGCGTTCGGCCTCTTGCACGTAATTCGTGTCGCGGCCGAAACGCGAACCTCGCATGGATCCTCCCATCCCGCGCACGCCTCGCGGCGGATAACGCGTCGCCGCCACCGCCGCCTCGGCCTCATCGCGGTTCTGCACAAAAGGCAGCAACAGCGACTGCGCCCCCACATCCAGGTGCCGCTTGATCAGCACCGTGTCATTCCACGCGGGCCGCACGACGGCGGATGCAGGCCGATCATGTTCCGCGGCCACGGCCTGCAATAGCTGCTGAACCACAATGGGATCACTGGGCGTGTGCTCGGTATCAATCAGCAGCCAATCAAAACCCGCACCCGCGATGAGCTCGGACACCATGGGAAAAGGCAGCGTCGACCACAGGCCGATCTGTGATTGCCGCGCCTGCAAGGCACGTTTGAAAAGATTAGGACTAGGCATAGGAAAATAGAAACTTCAATCGATGTGGACGTTGCCGGCCTTGATGACCTCGGCCATGCGTTGGGAATCGGCTTTCAGACGCGCCTCGAACTCCTGCGGTGTGGACGACAGAATCTCACTGCCTTGCGCCTCTTGCGGTTTGCGAAACTCCGGCGTGGCGAGAATGGCGGCCATTTCCTTGTGCAGCCGATCGACGATGGGCGCCGGCGTACCGCTGCGAACCAACATGCCGCTCCACGCGATCTGTACGGTGCCAGGCGCGCCGGCCTCTGCCATCGTCGGTACGTCGGGCGCCAGCGGCGAACGTTTTTCGTCGGCCACCGCCAGAATACGCACTTTGCCCGCTTGCGCCACCGGCAACACCGCCGACAGATTATGGAACATCATGGGGATCTGCCCACCCATGACATCGGTCAGGGCCGCGGGTCCGCCCTTGTACGGCACATGCACCAGTTTGGTTCCGGTACTCGCCTCGAATTGCAGGCCGGTCAGATGCATGGTGTTGCCGTTACCTGCAGAACCAAACGCCAGTTGACCAGGTTCGGCTTTTGCAGCCTTGACCACATCGGCCACGGATTTGTAAGGCGTCTGCGCACCGACCACCAATACGTTCGGCGTCTGGTTCGTCAGCGTGATGGGCTGAAAATCCTTGAACGGATCAAACCCCGGAGATTTGTAGAGATGCGGATTGACCGCCAGCGTACTGATGGAACCATAGAAAATGGTGTAGCCATCAGCAGGACGCTGCGCCACATAGGCTGCAGCGATGTTGCCGTTGGCCCCTGCCCGATTTTCGACCACGACGGGCTGACCCAGGCGGGCGGCCAGGGCCTGCGCGAATGGGCGCGCAACGGCATCGGCAGCGCCGCCCGGCGGTTGCGGCACCACCAAGGTGACGGGCTTCTGGGGATAGTCGGCCGCGTGGGCGAGCGACGCGGCGGCTAACGCCATCGCGGAAAAAACAGCGCGGCCTAGACGCGAAATCATCATGGTTTGTCTCCTGTCTGGGGGATCAGCGGGTTGTCGTTTTATCTGCTGGCCCGGTCAAATGATACCGGTTTCATTTTATATGGTACCGGTATCATTTTGCACATGCAAGAGGTATAGTTCGATCCTATGACGCACGTACCCCCGCCCCCTTTGGACGCTGACCACGCGGCCGACCCCTCTGCTGAATCTCAGCCACGGTCCCGCACCCGCCCCAAACTCGGCCATTACACGATTCATGACGTGGCCGCGCTGGCAGGCGTGTCGTCTGTCACCGCGTCCCGCTATTTCAATGCGCCGCATAAAGTCTCGCAAAAACTGCGCGAGCGCATCGATGCCGTCATCGCCCAGACCGGCTATGCCCCCAATCAGATCGCGCGGCGGCTCGCCTCGACTCACGGTGGCCCTGTCGGTGCGATCATGCAGAACGTCAGCAGCCCTACGTTCGCCCAAATGGTGCGTGGGATGACCGATGCGCTCGAGGCGCAAGGCCTGCAATTGCTATTGGCCAATACCGAATACTCGGTGGACACCGAATCGCGCGCGATACGTGCCTTTGTGGGATGGCATCCCAGCGGCCTCATATTGACCCGTGGCGATCACTCCCCTGCCATCGACAGCCTGATGCAGACCTTGCAGATCCCTATCGTAGAGGCCTGGGAAATCCTGGAAGGCCGCCCGTATCACCAAGTCGGTTTTTCTCAGCACGATGTGGGGCTGATGCTGGCTGAGCACTTTCTGCAGCAAGGCGCGCGGCGCGTTCGCTTTGCCATGGCGCAGGGAGCGCACGGCGCGCAGGACACACGCGCCGAGCGGCGGGCGCAAGGCTATTCACAGGCCATGCGGCAGGCGGGACTCAGCAGCGACATCGTGCGCGTCGCTGCCGACGATGACTACGCGGCGGGCTTGGCTCACGTGACCCGATTGGCCCAGGAACCCGCAGAACAACGCCCCCAGGCCGTCATCTTTGCGCACGATCATCTGGCGCTCACAGCACTCTTGCGCGCGCCGACATTGGGTCTATCCATCCCGCGCGACTGCGCAATCGCGGGCTTTGGCGACGTCCCGCTGGCCAGCATTGTCGAACCCGGCCTGACCACTGTACGCACGCAGCCGTACAAAATCGGTAAACAAGCCGCTGCCACGCTGGTGGCTGCTCTGCAAAATTCAGCCAAGGAAATCACGGCACCCACCATCCATCACGTGCCATGCGAGCTGGTCGTGCGCGACAGCAGCCGGCTCCGGTAAAATACTGGATTACCCTAGATCGGCACCGCCGTTCTCGCATGACTTATTCCGCCAAAGAAATCTTCAAAACCCTGCAAGGCGAAGGCGCCCAAGCGGGGCGTGCCGCCGTGTTCTGCCGATTCGCCGGATGCAATCTGTGGTCTGGCCGCGAGGCCGACCGGGCCAGTGCCGCCTGTACGTTCTGTGACACGGATTTTGTCGGCACCAATGGCGAGGGCGGCGGCAAATTCGCCACGGCCGCCCTGCTCGCCGATACCATCGCGGCGACATGGGGCCCGGATACCCAGGACCGCTATGTCGTCTTCACCGGCGGCGAACCACTGTTGCAGCTCGACGAGGCCTTGCTCGAGGCCGTGCACGCGCACGGCTTTACCGTCGCCATCGAAACCAACGGCACGCTGCCGCCGCCCCCAGGCATCGACTGGATCTGCGTCAGCCCGAAAGGCACCGCGCCCGTCGTGATCGAACGCGGCCACGAACTGAAGCTGGTCTACCCGCAAGCCAATGCATTGCCCGAAACCTACGCCCACCTGGATTTCGAGCATTTTTTCCTGCAGCCCATGGATGGGCCGGCGCGCGTCGCGAACACCGAACAGGCCGTTCAATACTGTCTGCAGCACCCGCAATGGCGGCTCAGCCTGCAAACCCATAAATACATAGGCATTCCTTAATGACGACCCCTCACGCCCAGCGAGGCTTGCGATGATCTCAGTGACTCGCAAGCTGGAATTCGATGCCGGGCATCGCATCCCCGATCATCGCAGCCAATGCCGCAACCTGCATGGCCATCGCTATGTCCTCGAGGTCACGCTCACCGGCGATATCGTCGACGCGCCGGGGGAATCCGACAACGGCATGGTGATGGATTTCTCAGAAATCAAATCCATCGCCAAGCAGCATATCGTCGACCCCTGGGATCATGCCTTTCTGGTGTATCGCGGCGACGAGACGGTGCGCGGCTTTCTGGACACGCTGCCGGGCCACAAGACCGTGGTGCTCGACTGCATCCCTACGGTCGAAAACCTGGCCAGCATTGTTTTTCGCACCCTGGCGCCGCACTACCATGGGCACTATGGCGCACAACTGCGCCTCACCCGTGTCCGCCTGTACGAGACGCCCAATTGCTGGGCGGATTGCGAGGCCTGAAGCGCCCTCGTCACAGGCCCTTCTCTCGCGTTGCCATCAGATAGTTTTCCGCCGCGCCATCGTTCACGCTGTTCCACAGCAGTTGATCCGCCCGAAACTCTCGCCACGAGGCAAAGACCTTGGCGAACTGCGGACTCTTTGCCGCATAGTCGTCCAAGACCTGCTTGGTCGCGCTTTGCATTGCTTGCATGACCTCGCGCGGCCACGCCTTTAGTTTGACGCCCTGCCCCACCAGGCGCTTGAGCGCCACGATATTGTTGGCGTCATACTTGGCCAGCAAATCGTCGGCCGCCATCGCGCTAGCGGCACGCAATGCCTCTTGATAGCGAGGCGGCAGCTTGGCCCAGCTGTCGCGATTGATCGCCAGGCACAGATTGGCCCCCAGCTCCATGACGCCGGGGCCATAGTAGTAGCTCGCGACCTTGGCAAAGCCCAGTTTCTCGTCGTCGTACGGCCCGACAAACTCGACCGCGTCCAGCGCCCCTTTTTCCATCGCGGGATAAATATCGCTGCCCGCCACCTGTTGCGGAATGGCGCCGAGTTTTTCGTACACCATGCTCAGCATGCCAGGCGTACGTATCCGCAGTCCCTTCAGATCGTCGACTGTCTTGATCTCTTTGCGAAACCAGCCGCCCATCTGCGCGCCCGTATTACCGCAAGGAATCGCCAAGGCATTGAAGCGGGCGTACAACTCGTCCATCAATGCACCGCCGCCGCCATGCAATAGCCATGCCGTCTGCTGGCGCGGTGTCAGTCCGAACGGCACGCCTGTATCAAATGACAAGGCAGGCTCTTTGCCCAGGTAATAAAAACCTGCGGTGTGCCCGCACTCGGTCGTACCGTTCTGCACGGCGTCCAGCACCTGCAACGGCGGCACGATCTCGCCCGCGGAAAATCCCCGGATAGTGAATTTCCCATCCGTCAGATCGGAGACCCGCTTCGTCAGGTATTCCGCAGCCCCCCATACGGTATCCAGAGACCGTGGGAAACTACTCGGCATACGCCAGTTGATGGTGGGGGCCTCTTGCGCCACGACTGGCGCAGACAACAGGGCCCCACCCGCCCCTGCCAAAGTTAGGAAACGGCGGCGTTGCATGGCAAAGCTCCTCTTAATCGAGACAGTCAGGCGCCTCGCGCAACGCGCGACGAGCGAAATAGGCAAAGGTCAGTTCCAGTATCTTGGGCTTGACCAGAAAATCGTGGGATTCGCGTGCGCGGTCAGCAGGCACGGGATTGACCGGCCCGATCGCCCGCGCGCGCAATTGCAGCGCGGCGACTTGTTCCAGCCAGATCGCCATCACCGTGGCTTCCTCGACCGATTTGCCGGCGGTGAGCAAACCGTGATTCGCCAACAGGATGGCGCGCTTGTTACCCAATGCCTTGGAGATGATTTCGCCTTCGTCGTCGCCGATGGGCAAACCGGGCCACTCGGGCAGATAGGCGCAATCATCAAAGAATGGCGTGGCATCCATGTGCGCCACCACCAGCGGCTCGCCCACCATCGACAAGGCCGACACGGACGGAGGATGCGTATGCACGATGCACTGGACCTCTGGGCGATGCCGGTAAATCCAGGCGTGGAAACGATTGGCCGGGTTCGGCAGCGATTTACCGTCCAGGGGATTGATGTCTTCGTCGATCAGAATCAGCTCGCTGGCACGCGCCTCGTCGGCGCCGATCCCGAAAGGCAAGGTCCAGATCGTGCCAGGCTCATCGCCCCGCGAAGTGATCTGACCAGCCAGGCCGCCATGCCAATGACCTTGCGCTGCCAGCATCCGGCAAGCCAGGGCCATTTTTTGCGCCGAGGTCCAATGCGCCGAAGGTGTCGCACGCGATTCGATCTCGCGATCGACACGGCTGCGCAGGGCATCTTTATCTTGAAAAGCGTAATCCGACATCTTGATATCCGTTCATTCCAGGGAGAGACAACGCGTACCGGCCATCTCGTCTGCTTTGCCTTGTAGGCAACATGTTGCCCAAAGTACAAATTATTGCCCACATAAACAACAAGGGGAAACCCTCAAGTCCGCGCTGTGCGCAGCGCCCAAAAGTGGCATCATCGCGTTTTCGCCCGAGATAGTTGCCGCCTTTCCATGCCGCCCAAACGTCTGCCTCTAGCCGCCCCGCCCCCCGATGCTCAGCAAGTGGGGCTACGTATCCGGGCAACACGACGCCAGCGCAAATTGACGCTGACCGCACTGGCGGAGCAAACCGGCCTGGACAAGGGATTTCTGTCGCGCCTGGAACGTGGCGAAAAATTCGGGTCGGTCGGCACGCTGCACACGGTGGCGACTGTATTGGGGACGCCACTATCCGCTCTGCTCGGCGAGGCCGATCCCAAAGACGAAATCCATATCGTGCGCGCAAGCGAACGGCACCGATTGAGCTCGTCAGGCACAGAGCCGGGCGAACACACTTATGAAGCCATCACGATGGGGGCCAGCAACAGCGGCCTCTCCGTCATGGTCGTAGAGGTCGGCACGCATGGCGAGCGCACGGTGGCCCACCATGGCGGCGATGAATTGATCTTTGTGTTGGAAGGCCGCGTCCGCGTGCATTTCGGGGAACACACGGTGCTGCTGGAGCGTGACGATAGCGTGCGTTTTCCCGGCTATCTGCCACACAGCCTGTGTGCCGAAGGCCGCAAGACCGCACGGGCACTCATCATTATCGCCAGCGATCAGGCCTGATAGCGCCTTGCCTGACCGGCGCCCCGCCATCACATGACAACCGCTCCGGTCCCGCGCAATGAAGAGCGAGGCGCGCCGCAGTAGAGAGGCCTTCAGCCAGCCACGGCAGCCGCTCCCATGGATATCGCCGTCTCGTCCATGAAACGGGCCATGCGCACATCCAACTCGGTCACGCCATCAGCCGAATGGGTGGACAGCACCACGTCGACGCGGTTGTACACGTTGAACCATTCCGGGTGGTGATCGAGCTTCTCGGCATACATGGCCACGCGCGCCATGAAACCAAAGGCGGCGTTGAAGTCTTTGAACTGAAAGCTTTTCTGGATAGCGTCACGCTCGGCATGCGCCCGCCAGCCGGCAAGGCCGGACAGTACGCTCTGCGCGCCGAGCCGGGGTAAGGATGGTTTGTTCACAATAGCGCTCCTGTACGGTCCGAATCATTTCGCTCAAATATATTGATAGGATGCTAATAAATAGCATACAATACAAATATGCCGAATCCACACACCGACTCCTGCCTCATGGCCACCACCGCCAGCCTGATGGTGTTATCGCGTGCTTATCGCAGCGTAGCTGATAACGCCCTGTCTGAATACGGCCTGTCACAGGCGACCGCCTGGCCCGTTATCCTGACGGGCCGGCTGGGCGATGGCGTACGCCAGGGCGCGCTGGCCGAGGCCCTTGGCGTCGAGGGTCCTTCGCTGGTCCGTGTGCTGGACCAGTTGGTTTCCTCAGGCCTGATCGAACGCCGCGAGGACCCCAACGACCGCCGTGCCCGTACCATCCATCTGACTCCCGATGGCCATGCCCTGCGCGAGCAAGTCGAGGGAGTCCTGGTCAAGCTGCGCCGCGAAATTTTCAGGGATGTCAGTCATGATGATCTGCAGGCGTGCCTGCGGGTGTTCGACACGTTAAAAACAGCGCTAGGCCGCGACGATGCCGTTCCTGCACTAAAGGAACAGCGGCCATGAAACTGCCCGATGGAAACGAGCTGCTGTTCTCGGTCAAGTGCTACATAGGCGCCATCACGGCGCTTTATCTGTCGTACACGATCGGGCTGCCGCGTCCATTCTGGGCAATGACGACGGCCTATGTCGTAGCGCAGCCTTGGGCCGGCGCCGTCCGCTCAAAGGCTGTTTTCCGGCTTGGTGGGACGTTCTTTGGCAGCGCCGTCGTTGTCTATCTGGTCCCTCGCCTGTCCAACCAGCCCCTGCTGATGGTGCTGGTCATGTCGCTGTGGATCGGTCTGTGCCTGTATATCTCGGTGCTCGACCGCACACCACGCTCGTACCTGTTCATGTTGGCGGGCTACACCGCCGCCATGATCGGCTTTCCCAGCGTCACCGATCCCTTGACGGTATTCGATACAGCGCTCGCCCGGGTCGAGGAAATCTGTCTGGGCATCGTATGTGCAACGCTGGCCCATAGCTTGATTTTCCCGCGCGGCATCGCCGGCCCGTTGATGGCCCGGCTGGACGCCACCGTACGAGATGCGCGCAACTGGGTTCATGACATCCTGACCAATCGCGAAACCGTGCAGCGTGGCAAAGAGCGCCGCGTCCTGGCCGAAGACCTGTCGCAACTGCGCATGCTGTCTACCCACGTCCCGTTCGATACCGGCAATATCCGCTGGACGGCAGGTGCGGTGCGCGCCATGCAGGATCAGATCGCTGCGCTGACGCCCTTGGTGTCAGCCGTCGACGATCGCTTGCACGCTTTGCAAAAGGATGGGCAGCCGCTACCCGAGGCGGTCAACGCGATCCTGCAGGACATTGCCGCTTGGGTCGATGCAGGCCCCAAAGCCGATCGCTCGCAAGCACATACGCTGCGTACCGCGCTGACAGCGCTCAGCCCCGAGATCGGCCCTGCCTCCAATTGGCACGACGTACTGATGGTCAGTCTGGTCAATCGACTGCGTGAACTAGTCGACGGCTATGATCGCTGCCTGGCACTGCGACACGACATTCGTGACGGCCTGGCCGGTGTCCCCCGCCAGTCGGGCCGCCAGGCCCGCTTTGGCAGCGGCTCGGCCATGCACCGCGACCATGGCCTGGCCTTCCTGTCGGCGCTGGCTGCTGGTTTGGCCGTGTCGGTATGCTGCATTTTCTGGATCCAGACGTCATGGACCAACGGATCCACTGCCGTCATGATGGCTGCGATTTTCAGCTGCTTTTTCGCCGCGCAGGACAACCCCGTGCCGGGCATCATGCAGTTCCTCGTCTACACCATTTACTCGATCCCCATCTCGGCGCTGTATCTGTTGGGAATTTTGCCGGCAGTCCATTCATTCGAAATGCTGGCGCTGGTAATGGCGCCTGTGGCATTGGCGCTGGGTGTACTGCTGCCCCGTCCGGCCTACACCGGCAAAATCATGGCATTGCTGTTCGGTTTTCTGGGCACGCTTGCGTTGCACGATACGAACACGGCCGACCTGGTGTCGTTTGTCGATACGACGACGGCACAAATCATCGGTGTCGCGACCGCAGCCATCATCGCCGCGATTTTCCGTACCATCAGTGCCGATCGCGGCGCACGCCGCATCCAGATCGCCAACTGGAGAGAACTGGTGGCATTGGCCAGCGCCAACCAGGTGCCCTCGCGCTCGGCCTACGCCGCGCGGATGCTGGACCGGATCGGCATGCTGCAGCCGCGATTGTCCTTGGCCAAGCGCGCAGACGATCTCCTGGCCGACGATGCCTTGAAAGATTTACGTGTGGGCAATGATATTGCGGAACTGCAGCGCGCCCGCCGTATCCTGCCGGCTATTGACCCCAGTGTTCGACCAGTATTGAAAGGCTTGGCCGATTTTTTCCGTCAACGTTCAACCCATCATCGCAAGGCCTCTGATTTCCCGAACTTGCTCGACAACATCGACCGCGCATTGGCGCGTGTCACGGCGTCCCCGGGCGCGCTGGTCGCGCGCGAGCGTGCCGTCGTGGCCCTGGTCGGGGTTCGCCGGGCCTTGTTTCCCGAGGCCCCCGACTATCAATCCGGCATTCTGCAGCCGGCCCGCGCATCATGATCGGCGAGTTTAATTTTTACGGCATTTATTTTCCCTGGCCATTAGTGCTGGGGCTGATCACGCTGGGCGTGTCCTGGGCTGTGCGCCGGGTATTGGCGCGTGTCGGCTTTTATCGACTGGTATGGCATCCGGCCTTGTTCGATGTCGCGCTGTATGTGGTCTTGCTCTATGGCGTGTATTTGATTTCACCTTATATATTCAAGCAGTAGTTCCATGAAAATCCTCAATTCGCCGCGTTTTCGCCGTCTAGGAAAATTCTTCGTGACGGCAGTGACCGTCTGCGTGGCGGTCTATGCTGGCTGGCAATTATGGGTGCATTATGAAATGGACCCCTGGACACGCGATGGCCGCGTCAAGGCCTACGTCGTGCAGGTCGCCCCTGATGTATCCGGCCTGGTGACCGCCGTCCCCGTGCACGACAACCAGGACATCAAAAAAGGCGATGTCCTCTTTGAGATCGATCGCGCCCGTTTCCAATTGGCGCTGAATCAAGCCGAGGCGGCCTTGCGTTCACAGCAAGTTGCGCGCGATCAAGCCGCACGGGACGTCAAGCGCAATCGCTCGCTAGGCTCCTTGGTCTCGACCGAAGACGTCGAACAAAGCCAGGCCAAGCTGCAGCAAGCCGAGGCCGCACTGGCCGAGGCGCACGTTCAACTCGATACTGCCAAACTGAATCTGGATCGCAGCCGCGTGGTCTCCATGGTCGATGGCCGCGTGACCAATCTGGATCTGCGCGTCGGCTCCTATGTCACGGCGGGCCGAGGCGTCATGGCCATGGTCGATGCGAACTCGTTCTACGTCGAAGGCTATTTCGAGGAAACCAAACTGGTTCACATCCGCGAGGGCGACGCCGCCACAGTCACGCTGATGGGCGAATCGCGCCAGATCCAGGGCCATGTCGAAAGCATCTCGATGGGCATCGCGGATCGCGATCGCAGCACGAGCGCCAACCTGCTGCCCAACGTGAACCCCAATTTCAACTGGGTCCGCCTGGCACAGCGTATCCCCGTGCGCATCCACATCGATCAAGTCCCCGAGGGCGTGCGTCTGGTGGCCGGGCAAACTGCAACGGTGGAGGTCAACCCACAATGATCTTCTCTCGTGCGTTAACGCCATTGGCACTGGCCATCACCCTGGCAATAGCGGGTTGCGCCGCAGTCGGCCCCGACTACAAAGTCCCCGAGGATGCTGCCGTGAATCGCCCCGCCGCGGCTGGCGAATTTCAGCAATCTCACGAAGCCGTCTTTCAGCAGAACGCAGTGCCAGGCACATGGTGGCGTTTATACCAGGACCCGACGCTGGACCAGTTGATCGGCCAGGCGCTGCAAGCCAATACCAGTTTGCGCATGGCTGCGGCGAATCTGGAACGCACGCAGGCCGTGACCGAAGAAGCCCGCGGCGCGCAACAGCCCACCCTAGGTGTGAACGCCTCCCCCGCCACGTACGGACATTCGTCGGGAGTATCGGTGCTGGCGCCGGACACGCGTCCCAAGAATCGCTGGTCGTATTCGGGTGGCATCAGTATTGGCTACCAGATCGATCTCGCCGGCAGAATCCGCCGCACCATCGAAGCCGCCGAAGGCGATGAAGCCGCCGCGCAGGCTGCCTACGATGCCGCGCGCGTGACCGTTGTCGCGGAAACGGCGCGCGCTTATGCCGATATCTGCGCCAGCGGTATGCAGCTCGCCTCGGCCCAGCATTCCGTCGCCGTGCAACGCGATTCGCTCAATGCGGTACAACGCCTGCAACAGGCCGGCCGCGGCACCGCATTGGATGTCACTCGTGCGCGCAGCCAGTTAGAGCAATTACAAGCCAATCTGCCGCCCTTTCAGGCCAGCCAACGCCAGGCGCTCTATCGCCTGGCCGCCCTGACCGGCCGTACGCCGGCCGAAATGCCGACTGCACTATTGGAATGCCATACGCCGCCGCGCCTGACGCAAGCGATTCCGGTCGGAGACGGCGCTGCCCTGCTGCGCCGCCGCCCCGACGTCCGCGAAGCCGAACGCAAGCTCGCTGCTGCTACCGCACGCATCGGCGTGGCTACGGCGTCGTTATATCCGACGATTTCATTGGGGCTGTCTGGTTCGTCCGCGGCTCCCATGACGATGATAGGCGAACGCGGCACGTATAGCTGGAGCGTGGGCCCGCTGATTTCCTGGACCATCCCCAACACCGGGATTGCTCAGGCACAAATCGCCCAGGCTAAGGCGGTCGCGAGTTCGGCATTGGCCAATTTCGACGACACGGTATTGGGTGCATTGCGTGAAACCGAGAGCGCGCTGGTCGCCTATGCCCGGCAACTCGATAGACACGCCGCACTGCAAGAGGCGCGCAATCAAAGCGCCATCGCAGCCAAGCAAGCCGAGCAGTTATTCCATGCGGGGAAAACCGATTATCTGAACGTGCTGGATGCGCAGCGTACTCTGGCGACGGACGAAAGCGCGCTCGCGGCTTCGCAGGCTACGCTGAGCGGGGACCAGATTGATGTGTTCCTAGCGTTGGGGGGTGGATGGCAGGATACGCCGATTTGACGATACTACCGGGCTCCAGGCCAATATAGCGCGTAGGCGTTATCCCATAACGCCTTGCGGGCGTTTTCTTTTCCCAGGACACGGGCAACAAGATCGAGATCAGCGGGGTTGAAAGGTCGCTTCGCTCGGGTCGACGGCAGGTCTGTCCCAAACATCAACGCATTCGGATTACGCTGTGCAATGCGTTCGAGGGCCATCGGCACATTCATGCTGACACGGCCAAACCCCGTCGCCTTGACTTTGGCGCCTGCGTCGACCAGATCGAGCAAGACCGGGACGCCCTCCTCCGTCATGCCCAAATGGTCGATGACGATTTGCGGCAGTTTCGCCAGTTGCGACAAATGGGATCGCATCTTAGCGGCGTCCAGATATAACTCAGCATGCCATCCAGCCAGGTCGTAGACGCGCTGTGCAAAGGTGGCCACTTCGCTCATGCTATCGACCTTTCCCCGATATAAATTGAATCGTACCGCACGCACTCCAGCGTCCCGCAGGCGTCGAATTTCCGCATCGGAAATATCCGGCGGTACTTGTGCAACGCCTACCCAGTCCGGCCCGAGCTCCTTTAAGGTGGAGACCAGATAGGTCTGATCGAACCCCTGAAACGAGCCCGACACCACAGCGCCTGCGACGACATTCAGCGACGCCACATCGGCGCGATACTGAGGGATGGTGTAATGCGGCGGAACGTAGCCCTGATTGGGTACAAGGGGAAACCGAGGGTCGATGATGTGGCAATGCGCATCAAAAACCCGTTGCTTTTCATTTGATACATGCACGCATCCGAGCAGCGTACCGCCAGCCGCTGCTGCACCGAGGCCGGCAACGGCGGTCAAGAATCCTCGACGGTCAATCATGTGGTCTCCTCCTGGTTTGTTTCTTAGCCACGCAGTATGGTGGCGTCTATTGCCACAGCGACTTCGCCTGGGCATTCGATCGGTGTGTAATGACGGCGCTTGGGCAGGATGGTCAATTTGGCTTGCGCTAAAAGACTGACCAGTTCCCTGGCCATCGCCACCGGAGTGGCATAGTCTTCCTCGCCCACGACGACCGAAACAGGTCCGGTATACCGTGACAGGCGATGCCGCTCATCCGCGCAGCCCAACATACGGCAGGTCGCAGCATAGGCATCGGCTTCGTTCGCCAAAAAAACCTTCACGGCTTCCTGGACGAGGGCTGGTTCTTGCTCGGCAAACTCCGGCGAAAACCAGCGGCTGACTTGAAACGGCACCATGGCCTGGAAGCCTTCCTGCCGAGGCCGCAACGCCCGCTCATCCCAGGAAATATGGGCGTCTTCGCCATAGCAGGCCGTCGAATCGATAATCGTCATACTGGCAACCCGCTCGGTGTACCGTCCCGCAAACGCCAATGCGACCGTCCCACCCATCGAGCATCCCACTAGATGCACTTGCCTCGTATTCAAATGGTCCAGCACATCACTAATGTCTTTCGCAAAGCGCTCAGTGGTATAGGGGCCTGCCGCACGGTCTGATTCCCCATGGCCTCGACAATCGATCGCATAAAGCGGTGCATCCACATTCAGTTTCTGTGCAACGCGGCGCCACATTTCTCCGTTCATGGCAAGGGCGTGTACAAACAGTACGGGGATCGGCGCACTGCCGGTGCGCAGGGTACGTATGGCAATCCTGCAACCGTCCTCCACAACGACTCGCTCCACCGTATCATCCAACAGAGGGGGAATCATTCTGCACGTGCCCCCGATTTCGTGACCTGCTCCTTCCAGAAGGCCAGATCTTTGGCCATCTTCTGCTCCAGTTCGGCCGGTGTGCTTGTGCGGACCAGGAAGCCTCCTTCTGCGAGTTGCTTCTTCAGTTGGGGTGAGGCGAGTATCTGTTCGATGTCCGAGGCGATCTTTGTACGAATATCCAGGGGCGTGCCTTGCGGAGCCATCATGCCAAACCAGGTGTCGACCTCATAGCCTTTGATCGTCTCGCCAACGGTTGGCACGTCGGGGAGGATCTCAAGCCGCTCTTTTGATGTCACGGCAATAGGATGCACTTTGCCACTGCGTATGAACGGCAGCGTCGCAGGCAGGCCGGTCGACACCAGCTGTATCTGATTACCCAATAGATCTGTCAATGCCGGGCCACCGCCGCGATACGGAATATGCGCCAGTTGATCAGCCCCCTCTCGCCGCATCAATTCCGCCGCCAGATGTCCCGGCGTTCCGTTGCCCGCCGTACCGTAGTTCAACGGTTGCGTCGAATGGATCACGTCAGACATCGTTTTGACTGGCGACTGGGTATTGCTCACCAGCACCTGTGGCGTTGTCGCCACCAAGGTTACGCCAGCAATATCGCGAATCGCATCGAATGGGGGATCGGCATAGAGCAAGGGATTGGTCAATACGCCATCCCCCCAGAACAGCAAGGTATAGCCATCGGGTTTGGCCTTGATCACCGCCTGCGCCCCAAGGTTGCCGCCAGCACCCGAGCGATTGTCGATCACAACGGGCTGCTGCCAGACTTTGCCCAACTCGACGGCGAGCTGGCGCGCAATGACATCGAAGCTGCCTCCGGGTGCAAAGGGAACGACGATCGTCACGGTCTTTTCCGGAAAACCGGATTGAGCCTGCGCCGGTAGCGCCGTAAAAAACGAGGCGCAAGCCAGTGCCCCGAGAATGGTTCGCCGTTTAACGCTGTCAATCATTGCTGTTCCTGTATGGGTAATGGGTAAAATCGTCATCGCCAAATCAACACCTATACAGGAGTATATATATACATAACTATTGGGTCATAGGTGTGTTACAATTTTTTCGGACACAGACTTCCGTGTTTTCTCCATTGAGAAATGGCTCCATGATCGATCCTCGCCTTCCCCTGCATATCCAGATCCGAGACAAGCTGATGGGCCGTATCGCCGATCGCGTATGGAAATCAGGAGAAGCGCTACCCGGCGAAGACCGGCTCGCAGAGGAGTTTTCCGTCTCGGTCGGCACCATGCGCAAAGTCATTCAAGGACTGGTGCATGAAGGCGTTCTTGAACGAAAGCAAGGCAAAGGGACTTTCATCACCAGCGCCTATGAGCGCAATTCGATGCTGCGCTTTGTGCGATTCACGAATCCTAGCCAGAGCCGGATACCGCGCGCCAAAATCCTGACGTTGACGGTTCAGGAGGCCGATGCACGGATTGCCGAAAAACTGGATATCAAGGCCGGAGCAAAGGTTATTTACATGCACCGGATACGGCTGGATGGAGAAGATGTGATTCTGGCGGAACATATATGGCTTTCCCATAAACTGTTCTCCAAACTCGTCGCACATCTTCAGAAAGAGTCGCCTCCCCTGCTCTATCCCGTCTATGACGAGATCTGCGGCGTTCGCGCGGTCCGCGCTTTAGATGAGCTCGAAATGGACCACATGCCCGAGACCGACGCGACGCTGTTCAATGTTCCTGCCGGTTCTGCATGTATGCGCATTCAACGCGCCATGCGCGATCTCAACGGCGACGTGATCGAATGGCGCATCTCTTATGTGCCCAGTGACCGGTTCCATTACACGGCCGAGATCCGCTGAGCCATTCATATTCGAGCGCCTCGGCAAACATTTTTCGCTCGATGCACTCTTCCCTCATTACGCGCAGGTTATTGAAATGACAACTGATCCGATCCTTTTGCTCGATAGGCCTCGGCTCCAGGCTGCTAGCGGCATTGTCGAGTTCCCGGTGCATCATATGCGGGGCGGAACCTCCACCGGTCTGGTTATCTGGGAAGCCTTTGCGCCAAAGGATGAAGCACTGCGCGAGGAACTGCTCAAGCACCTCATGGGGGTGCCTTTATCAGGATCCTTGGCCGCCAATCGACAGATTACGGGCCTCGGACGAGGCCCAGCAACCAGCAACAAAGTATTCTTCGTCAGCCTCGAGCGGGCCAACGGCCGCCAACGGCTGGTGAGTACGTTGGCGCAGTTGGCAGCCACCCATTCGCGGATCGACTGGAGCGTCAATTGCGGCAATATGAGTTCAGCATTGCCGTTATGGCTGCTGGACAGCGGCCTGGTCGCACTTGCCGATGTCGATGACGAACTGGAGATCCGCAATACGAATACCGGCGTGATCTCTACGGGACGACTGCTGAGAGATGAACGCGGAGCACTCGTCCATAACGAAATCCCAGGGGTATATGGGCAATATCCGTCTGTCGACTTGTTCCTGCATGATCCCGTCGGATCGAAAACAGGCAAACTATTGCCGACTGGCAGCCCCGTCGATGTCATAGATGGTATTCCAGTCTCGTGCGTCGATGTTGCGGTACCCATGGTCATCATCAAGGCAAGCGATCTGGGAAAAACGGCACACGAATCCATTGACGAACTGGAAAGCGATCCCGCTTTCATGACGCGACTGCGGCATGTCTGGATTCAAGCAGGCATGCTGATGCAGTTGCGCCGCCGCGACGGCACCTTGATGAGTGAGACAGACATCGCAACCAGCGAAACCATTCCCAAAGTCTGCATCGTCGGATCAGCAACGAATGGCGGCACCTTGTCGACGAGGTACTTCACCCCACAGACGGGACATGCTTCGATGGCCGTATCAGGGGGCTGTTGCCTGGCCGCGGCCTGCTTGATCAAAGGCAGCGTGGCCGCCGACGTCGCAACAGGCTTGCCAACGGTGGCGGATCAAACTTGCAATGTCGTGGTCAGCATCGAAAATCCTGCTGGCACGCTCGATGCCACCGTTGTCGCACGACGTGATGGTAAAACGCTAAAGATTTCGAAGGTCGCATACAGGAGGTCGGCACAAGTCCTGCTCAAAGGACATGTCCCTCTCTATCGCGCAACCAACGCGTTGAGCGATGCATTGCTTCAACCTACAGCTTGTCAAACGTAACTCCCGTCTCAGCGACAACGCTCTTCCATTGTTTCACCTCAACCTCCAGAAAACGCTTGAACGCGTCCGGCCCTGGCGGCATGGGATCCAGAAATGCTTGTCCTTATGCCGGGACCCTGAAAAGCCAGGGGGTCTTTTATGTGCTCTATCGGGAGACCGGCCGTCACTCAGGCCAAATCCAGGCATTTTTGAAATGGATCCGTCATCAGGAAGATGACTCAATGCCCCTGCCGGCCACACATTAATGCCTGGCTTTAATACTACGGATCAATGCAGCGTCTCGCCCTTTGACGGCGCCTGATCCAGCCCCAGCGCGGCTTCCCAACTGCGCAGCGGGACGCAGGTCTGCAGGCGCTCGATTCCGCGTTGAATCAAGGCCGGATGCAGTTCGTGGCCGACGCGGCTGGCCACGTCGATGGTGCAATCACCGTGCAGAGAATCCAGCCATGCCTGCGCCGTTTGGGCATACGACACGTTCATCACGTGATCATCGGCCCCGTGCAATAAATGGATCGTGGTGTATTGCGGCGGGACTTTAGGCAACTGGGCATAGCGGCCGGAAAACGCCAGCACGCGCCCTGCCAGACCATCATGTGCCTGCACGGCCTCGAGCGACATGATTGCCCCCTGCGAAAAACCGGCCAGCGCGGTATCGGACTGCAATAGGCCAAATCGGGCCTGTGCGGCGCGGACGTAATCCACCAACGGCGGCAAAGCGCGAGCCACGCGTTCCGCACGATTGTCCTCGTCGACCCCGCGCACCGAAAACCATTGACGCCCCTCGCCCCCACCGTCATAGGGCTCAAACCCTGCCGGCGCCAAAATCGCTGCCGCCGGAAATGCCGTGCGTACAGCCTGAATCAAGGCCGCCAGGCTGTGCGGCGTACTGCCCACGCCGTGCAGCAGGATAAAGAGTTGTTTGATCTCGGTATCGGCGTCAGGCAGGAATTCGAGGGTGGCGGGCTCTGTCATGGGGTGCTCCAAGGGGCATCGACCTGGCCCCAATAAGCCATTGTAAATCTCCTCGCAAAATACTGTATATTTGTACAGCAAAACGAGATTTATCATGCCGTCCCCAGAACATATCCATCCTGCTTTATGGCGTGCTACTCAATTGGCGCATAGCGCCAATCGTGGCATTTCCACCGGCTACGCGGCGCTGTCGGCCCAGTTGCCTGGCGGCGGCTGGCCGGTGGGCGCCTTGATCGAGCTCCTGACGCCACACGCCGGCATCGGCGAAATCCGCCTGCTGCAGCCCGCGCTGGCGCAACTCGACCGCCGGCATCCGATTGCCTTGGTGCAGCCGCCTCATGTGCCACATCTGGCTTGCTGGCAAGGCTGGCGTCTGAATCCTGCGCAATTACTCTGGGTCGCTCCCGAACGCCCGCTGGATGCGCTCTGGGCAGCCGAACAGATTCTGAAACACGGCAGTTGCGGCGCGCTGCTGTGTTGGTTGCCGCGTGTGCGGCCGGAATCCTTGCGCCGCCTGCATCTGGCAGCGCAGATGGCCGAAACGCTGTGCTTTGTGTTGCGTCCGGCCACCGCTGCGCAACAGGCGTCACCCGCGCCATTACGACTGGCCCTGGCCCCCACCTCCGGCGGGCTATCTGTGCATATTCTGAAACGCCGCGGCCCGAGTTGCGCAGAGCCGCTGTCGTTGATGTTCGAATCTCCGGCGAATACCGGGGTGGATACCGATGCAGGTGCAGTGCCATCGGTCCTGCCCTCCGTGGAATCGACCGAGGATACGGTCGCGACACCCATTCTCACATCAGGAACCCTGCTTCCTGACGCGTTAAAAAGCTTGTCTTCTGATCATGTCTCTTTGGATCGCCACCTTTCTGCGCAGCCTGCCGCTCGACGCCGTTCATCCACGATGGTCTCCTGAATCGGCGTTTGCGGTGTTGGAGCAAGCTCGTGTTGCGGCGCTGACGCCAGCGGCTGCGGCGATGGGCATCCATACCGGCATGCGTCGCGCTGGCGCCGCTGCGATCGCGCCGGACGTTCCGCTCTTGACGCGTGATCCCTTGGCTGAACAGCACTTGCTGCACGAAACCGCGCTCGCTTTGCTGCAATACACGCCCGACCTTGCCATCGCAGCGCCGGATACGTTGCTCTTACAAGTCAGCGCCAGCCTGATGTATTTTGGCGGCCCTCGCCGCCTGCATCAACGCATCGCCACCACATTGCAGGGCATGAGTCTGCACACGTCTTTAGGCATGGCTCCCACGGCACAAGGCGCATGGTTGTTAGCGCATCAATCCTCGATCCGAACACCGAGACGTACGCTGCAAATTCACACCTTGGCGCGTCGGCTCGATACCTTGTCCCATACGTTATTGTCTAGTGCGGAGCCTCGCCGGGAATGGTTGCACAGCATCGGCTGTCGCACCCTCGGCGATCTGCGTCGATTACCTCGTGCCGGACTGCAACGTCGTTGCGGCACCGAGTTGCTCCATACGTTGGATGCGGCTTATGGCGACGCGCCCGAGTGCCACGTCTGGATACAGCCACCCGCCCGATTTTTTCAACGTCTGGAATTACCCGATTACGTCGAGCATGCCGAGGCAGTTTTGTCCTGGGCGCAACGGCTCATCGAGCCGCTCTGTGGCTGGCTCGTCGCTCGACGCCGTGCGGTTCAGCATTTGACGCTGGCGCTGGAGCACGAGCGCGGCCGACATGCTCGCCCGCCAACCACATTGCCGATCAGTCTGGCGCAGCCCGCGTGGCAGGCCTCGCATCTGCGAAATCTGCTGCGTGAAAAGCTTGGGCGTTTACCGCTGGAGGCACCTGCCATCGCATTGAGCCTGCGTGTAGATGACACCGTAGAACAACCTGCCGCCAGCACATGCCTGTTTCCCGAGCCCGGTGGCTCGCCGGCGGAGCACGCCCGTTTGCTGGACCTGCTCAGCGCACGTCTGGGACGCGAACGCGTGTTGCAGGCGCAACCGGTTGCGGACCACCGTCCCGAGACAGCGAATCGCTGGTGTGCGGCTCAAGACGCCAAAAAGAGCCCTGACTCTGTCCAGCACGCATCGAGCCACACCGATCCGCTATCACGGCCCCCGTTCGCCTTCATGGATCGTCCCTTTTGGTTGCTCGACCCTCCGATTCCGTTGCAGGTCCAGCAACACCGTCCAGTCTATTCCGGCCAACCGTTGCGGCTCGTGCGTGGACCCGAGCGTATCGAAAGCGGCTGGTGGGATGCTGCGTTGACGGTGCGCGACTACTTTGTCGCCGAGGACGCAGCGTCCGCACGCTATTGGATTTACCGCGAGCGCGATACCGAACACGCACGGTGGTTTTTACATGGACGGTATGCCTGATATGCCAGCCCTGCCAGGCTTGCCCGCTTATGCGGAATTGCAATGCCTGTCGAATTTCTCGTTCCTACAAGGCGCCTCGCATCCCGAGGAGCTGGTCGAGCAAGCCGCGCAATTGGGATACAGCGCGATTGCCATCACGGATGAGTGTTCGTTGGCCGGTGTGGTGCGCGCACTGGCCGAGGTGGAAAAACTGGCTAAAGAGGAACAACGAAAGATTCACCTCATTATCGGCAGTACGCTGCGACTGCATGCCGCTCCTTCATCGCCACAGACACCCCCTCTGTCACTCGTGCTGCTGGCACAGACGCGCGAAGGCTATGGCAATCTGTCCGAGTTGATTACGCTGGGTCGGTCACGCGCTGAAAAAGGCGCGTATCAACTTTATCTGGATGACGTTTCTGCCCCCACACCCGCGTATACGCACCTGCGTCATATGCCCGAGTGTCTGGCGATTTTGTCACCCCCCCAGGGCACGCCAGCAGAGACCATCGCAAAACAGGCACAATGGCTGGCACGCACCTTTCCTGGCCGGGCCTGGATCGGTATGACATTACTGCATCATGCACGCGACGATATACATCGCAACGCCATCCAACATGCCGCGCGTGTCACTGGGCTGCCCGTCACCGCGCTCGGGGATGTGCATATGCATGTGCGCTCGCGCAAACCTCTGCATGACACGTTGACGGCCATCCGCAGCAAGCGCACTGTCTCGCAGTGTGGCTACGATTTGCAATCCAACGCTGAACAGCATCTACGCAGCCGCCTGCGTCTGTCATCGCTCTATCCAGCCGAAATATTGGCTGAAACCGTAGCCATCGCACAGCGTTGCACGTTTTCGCTGCGGACCTTGCGTTATGAATATCCCGATGAGATCGTGCCCGAGGGGGAAACGCCCACCAGTTATTTGAGACGAGAGGTCTATGCAGGTGCGGCAAAGCGCTTTGCCGCAGGCATTCCTACGTCTGTTCGCGATACCATCGAAAAAGAACTTTCGCTCATCGCCGAGTTGAAATACGAACCGTATTTCCTGACGGTCTACGACATTGTGCAACAGGCAGACCGCCTAAAGATTCTCTGCCAAGGGCGAGGATCTGCCGCTAACTCTGTCGTGTGCTATTGCCTGGGTATTACTGCCGTCGATCCTCAATGCAGTCAGGCACTATTCGAACGCTTTATCAGTAAAGAACGTGGCGAACCGCCCGACATCGATGTCGATTTCGAACATCAACGTCGCGAAGAAATCATCCAGTACATCTATAAAAAATATAGCCGACGTCGCGCGGCGCTGACTGGCGTTGTCATTTCCTATCGGCCCCGCAGTGTGTTGCGTGATACTGGCCGCGCGCTGGGCATCGACCCAGGAGTCATTGATGCGGTGGCTCGTGCGCATCAATGGTGGGACGGTAAACGCGCCATGTTGCGTACATTAGGTGGCTGTGGTTTGGATCCCAACTCGACCGTCGCCAAACACTGGGCCATTCTGGCCGAAACCTTGATCAATTTTCCGCGCCACTTGTCTCAGCATCCTGGCGGATTTGTTATTTCACGGGGCAATCTGGCCCGTCTGGTGCCCATCGAAAACGCAGCCATGCCGGATCGTAGCGTTGTGCAATGGGACAAAGATGATCTCGATACATTGGGCCTATTAAAGGTCGATGTGTTGGCGCTGGGTATGTTGTCTGTTCTGCGTCGGGCATTGAATTTTGTCAACCAACGACGAGGGGTATCGTGGGCTTTGCACGATATTCCCAAAGAGGAACCCAAAACCTACGACATGATCTGCAAGGCCGACACGATAGGCGTATTCCAGATCGAATCTCGCGCGCAGATGAGCATGTTGCCTCGTCTACGGCCTCGCGAATATTACGATCTGGTCGTGCAAGTCGCCATCGTGCGACCCGGCCCCATTCAGGGCGGGATGGTGCATCCGTACTTGAAACGGCGACAGGGTTTAGAGCCCGAAACCTATCCCAGCGAAGATGTACGAGGCGTATTAAAACGCACCATGGGTGTGCCGATTTTCCAAGAACAAGTCATGCAAATCGCCATGGTCGCGGCGGGCTTTAGCGCTGACGAAGCCGATCAACTGCGACGCTCCATGGCCGCTTGGAAACGCAAAGGCGGCATCGACAAATTCAATGACAAACTCGTCACAGGTTTACTTGACAACGGCTATACCGAGGAATTCGCCGCCGCCATCATCCGGCAGATCGAAGGCTTTGGCGAATATGGTTTTCCGGAAAGCCATGCCGCCAGCTTTGCCCTGCTGGCCTACGCGAGCGCTTGGATAAAGTGCAATGAACCCGAGGCCTTTCTGGCAGCGCTATTGAATTCCCAGCCCATGGGCTTTTATGCCCCCGCGCAATTGATCCAAGACGCGCAACGCCATGGCGTACGCGTGTTACCGACCGATGTCACTATCAGCAATTGGGAAGCCACATTGGAACCCTTGGCAATAGAAACCTTGCCTGAGGGAACATCGCCTATCGCTACACCACTGCCCTCGTTGACGCCGCATCAAGCGGCATCAGACAGTGCACATTGCGACACATCGCCTCTCGCAAACGCCATTGACGCGCATCGCACGTCACTGCTGGACGATCCATACGCTCAGCCACGTCCTGCCGTCCGCCTGGGCCTGAACCAAATCCAAGGCCTCTCAGAAGCCGCCGCACTGCGCATCGAACATGCTCGCGCCATACAGCCTTTCACTCACATCCAGGACCTCGCCCGCCGCGCTGAACTCACGCGCCACGACCTCGATGTGCTGGCCGCAGCCGATGCGCTGCACAGCTTGGCCGGCCATCGCAGGCTGGCCAGTTGGGAGGCCAGCGCCAGCGTAGCCAGCCGCGATCTGCTGCGACACGCCGATATCATAGACAGCGAAACACCGTCCTTGCCCACCCAAACAGAAGGCCAGGCGATCATCGATGACTACCGCAGCTTGCGCATGACCTTGCGGCGCCATCCGCTGGCGTTGCTGCGCACGCATCTGCAAAGCCTGCGCTTTGAGTCCGCCGAGATACTCAACACCTATCCTGACCGGCGCCTGGCGCGCGCCTGCGGTCTCGTCACCATGCGCCAACGCCCCCAAACTGCCAAAGGCGTCATCTTCCTCACCCTCGAGGACGAAACCGGCTCTGTAAACGTCGTCGTACGTCCCGAACTCATGGAGCGTCAACGCCGGGAGCTTCTCGGGTCCACGTTGCTAGGGGTTTATGGCACGTGGCAAAGCGTCCAGGGCATCCGCCATCTCATTGCGAAACGGTTGGTCGATCTATCGTCATTGCTGGGCGGACTGGCGGCACGGAGCCGGGATTTTCATTAAGGCACGCCGACTATCGCCGCCAAACATGCGCTATAGAAAAGTCCACTACGAGTACCGGATATCGACGATCAGCCATCAGCACACATATCAAGGTCGAAACGGCATCGCGTCAATCGGCAATTCCAATCCCGACATCTGCGCCGTCAATAACGCCGCACTGCCGCAGGCCAAGGTAAAGCCCAACGCGCCCTGCCCCAGGTTCAACCACAGGTTATCAGCGACGCGGCTCTCGCCAATCAAGGGCTTGCCGGTGGGCGTCGCCGGGCGCTGCCCTGCCCACGGTACGGCTTGGGTCAGATCCAGCTGGGGAAAGGCCTCGCGCACTTGCCGTTTCAGCAATGCAATACGCGCCGGGTCAATATCGGCATTCGGGCTGCCGATATCCACCATGGCCGCAATGCGCAATACGCGTCCGATGCGCGCATACACAATGCGCCGCTCGTAATCCGTCACACTGATTTCGGGCGCCGTGTCATTGCCGGGCTCCATTGGCACACTCAGGCTATAGCCTTTCAACGGATACAGCGGCAAATCCCGGCCCAACGGTTTGATCAGGCTACGCGATGCGACGCCCGCCGCCAACACCACCGCATCGACCGGTATATCCCCATTCGCGGTTTCAACCGCCACAACCTTGCGGCCCTCGCGACGCAACGATTGCACGGGTGTTGCCATGCGGCATTCGACATTGCCCAGGTCTTTCAGACGCCGGAACAAACCCTCGGTGAATTGACGGCAATCGCCCGCCTCTTCGCTGGGGGTGTAGACGGCGCCCGCGAGATTTGCGCCCAGCCCAGACAAGGCAGGTTCCAATGCAACCGTTTCGGCCGCGCTCAAGACCCGCTGCTCAGCCCCCAACGCTGCCTGATAGTCCACCAATCGGCGCGCTTTCTCCAACAATTCAGGGCTGCGATAGGCAATCAGTTTGCCGTTGCGGACATGACCGAAATCGAGGTTTTCTTCTTCGAGCAGGCGGTGCAATACATCCCGGCTCAGATACGACAAAGACTGCAATTGTGCGGTCGACGCCTGGGCCACCGACGCGCGGCAAGCCAATGCGAATTGCAGGCACCAAAACCATTGATGCGGGTCCAGACGTGGCCGGAACCGCAATGGCGAATCGGACCGCAACAGCCAACCCGGCACACTGGGCAACACGCCCGGCCCTGCCAACGGAGCCACATAGCTATAGCTCAGTTGCCCGCCATTGGCGTAACTGGACACCGTCGCAGGACGCGCGCGGCTATCCACCAGCACGACGTCATGGCCTTGGCGCGCCAGAAAATAAGCCGACGTCACGCCGGTGACGCCGGCACCAATTACACAAACTTTCATCGCAACCCTGGCTGATAAGAGACATTTACGCTGTTTCCTATTCTGCGAGTTTGGCCCCGGTCCTGCCAATGCCAATCTGACGGGTAGTCATAACCTAAGGTTTACCCTTAGCCCGTCACGCCACCAATTGCAGCCTCACAATCGCCTCGCCCGTCGGGGCTCGCACCAGATCGGCCAAGGTATGGCGATTCAACTCGTCGTAAAAGGTCTTCAGGCTGTCTGCCAGTACGCCCGACAGCAGGCAAACCCCCTGCAGTGCGCAAACAGGCTCCCCGCAATTCACCAAAGCTTTCTGGTTTTCCAGGGCATACACCAGGTCACCCAACCGGTATTCGGCTGGCGCTCGTGCCAGCCGCAAGCCACCGCCCTTGCCCCGGGCGGTAGTCACCCAGCCCTGCTGGGCCAGGAAATGCGCGACCTTGACCAAATGATTGCGCGACACGTCGAACCGTTCGGCGATCTCGGGGATCGTCACCGGCGTTCCACGGCCATTGCCCTGCGTCAGGTACATCATGACGCGCAGGCCGAAATCAGTGTATTTGGTCAGTTGCATGCGGTCGCACTATACCGGTTAAGCGCCCGGCCCGCCCGTGCCGAACAACTCGGCATGGATACGCTCCGGCGCCACGCCCAACGAGGTCAACGCTTGACGCTGCGCACTCATAAAGGGCAAAGGACCGCACAAGTAGTAATCCGCGTCCGGCAGCACGGCAACATCGCGGATTGCCTCCAGATTCATACGGCCTGCGTAGTCATAATCCTGGCCCTGCTGATCGTCCGGCGAGACGGTTTCGTAATAGACCACTTTACGCACATTGGGCCGCGAATTCGCAATGTCATTCACATGCGATTTCATGGCATGCACCGAACGGTCGCGGCAAGCGTGTACGAATCGAATCTCACGGCCATCGTCGCGTGCCACCAGGTGATTCAACATCGACATCATGGGCGTCAACCCGACGCCGCCGCTCAACAGCACGACTGGTGCGGCGCCTTGATCGTTCAAGGTGAACTCACCTTGCGGGGGAGCCAGATCCACCACGTCGCCTTCTTTTACGTTGGCGTGCAATACATTGGACACGCTGCCCGCCGGCGTATTGCCGGTGCCATCCTCGCGTTTGACCGAAATGCGCAGACGGCCTTTGCCCGGCGCATCCGACAAGCTGTACTGACGTGGCTGCATGATGCCTAATTGAGGCACATAGACGCGCAGGGAAATGTATTGCCCGGGCAGATAATCCGGCACAGAGCCGCCATCTGCTGGGACCAGATAGAACGACGTGATTTCGGCGCTTTCCGGGACTTTGCTATCGACGCGGAAACCACGCCAGCCGGTCCAACCGCCGTCCTTGCCGGCGGATTGTGCGTACAGTTTGGCTTCCTCGGCGATGAGCAGGTCGGCCAGCTGACCATAGGCCGCAGCCCAGGCTGCAATCAACTCATCGGTCGCGGCCTCTGCGCCCAGGACCTCTCTGATCGAGGCCAGCAAATGCTTGCCGACAATCGCGTAATGCTCAGGCCGTATCCCCAAACTGACGTGCTTGTGCACGATGCGGGTCACTACCGGCATCAACACCGAAGGATCATCAATATGCTCCGCATACGCGGCAACGGCCGCAGCCAAGGCCTGCTGCTGTTGTCCGCCATCCTGGTGGCCTTGATTGAACACCTGCTTCAGTTCCGGGTTGTGGCGGAACATGCGGGCATAAAAGTGACAGGTGAGCGTTTCACCGTGGACCTTCAATACCGGCGCAGTGGCTTTTACCAGATCGCGGACTTCCTGGCTCAACATGATGCTAGCTCCTTCGGCTACTAGAAAACTTTAAACATGTATTTATTATACATATTTAAGGTGCGCGTGGAGTTGTGAAGTGAGGTGGGAGTTCTATTGGTCGTCGAGCCGAGGCAATCGGTCCGGCCGGGCTTCACAAAGTCGGTCCGGCGCGCAGGCGCCGGACACCGTGTTCGCTCGTCTCGTCCGCGCCTTCGCGCTCCCTTCGACCTCCGCTCCACTCGACTTTGAGGCGCCCGGCCGGACCGATTGCCTCGGCTCGACTGGCAGCAATTAGAATTCTCTGCATCGCTGGCACGATCATTTTGCTTGGCGTTTTTTCGCAGCCGCGTTAGTAAAGAGAAAGATCTTACGGTGCTGCTTTCGGCGGCCGCCCTGCGCGGCCACCTCAAGCGTTCGGTCCGGGCATGCGACGGGGTGGCGTGGTGCCTGGTTGGAAGATCTACTTGGCTGTGATTGAGTCTTGCGACGATGATGCGTAGGGCACTTTTCCGGCGGCATATCCGTAGCATGCTCGTACTCTGGATCAGAGCACCACTGCGGATATGATTTGCGCTCACCATGATCGCGCTACAACGGGTGCCATGCGTGGCATTACGTCGATGTGACTCGAGAGATTTTTTGTCATGCAACGGTGCCACAGTCTCTGCATGCAGATCCCTAACGCGATTCGCGGGTGTGCAGGGCACCCGCGAATCGCAGCCCTGCAAGATCTTTCTCTTTACTCAGGCTGATACAGAAAAATGCCAAGCAAGAAAGTCATGCCAGCGATGTGATGAGCTTGAGTTACTGCGAGTCGATGCGGGGCAGTGGCTGCGTGGGGGCGCCTCGTTGGCGAGCGGAGTGGATGTCGAAGGGAGCGCGAAGGCGCGGACGAGACGAACGAACGCGGTGTCCGGCGCCCGCGCGCCGGACCGCCAACGTGAAGCCCCCACGCAGCCACTGCCCCGCATCGACGTCCATAAGCACTCCTAACTCCCCCAACACCCCAAGCCCGGTTTACACTTACCCCTCCCCCTCCGTATCTAAAACAAAGGTTTCCCAATGAGCACCACTACGCTCAAAACCCGCCTAACCGACGCCGTCAAAGAAGCCATGCGCGCCCGTGACGCCCAGCGCTTGTCCACGCTGCGTTTTCTCGTTGCCGCGGTCAAACAGAAAGAAGTCGACGAACGCAAAGAACTGAGCGATGCAGACATCACGGCGATCATCGAGAAGCAGGTAAAACAACGCCGCGAATCGATTGCCGCGTTCGAGCAAGCCGGCCGATTGGAAACCGCGGCACAGGAAACCGCCGAGCTGGATGTGCTGCGTGAATTCCTACCGCAAGCAGCCTCCCCCGAGGAAATCGCTGCGGCAGTGGACGCCGCCCTCGCAGAAGTCGCGGCACAGGGCCTGAGCGGCGGTGCTGCCATGGGCAAGGTCATGGCCATTCTCAAGCCCGCACTGGCCGGCAAAGCCGACATGTCCGAAGTATCGCAACAGGTCAAACAGCGCCTGAACGGCTGACCCTGTTCAGCAAGCCGCCTCGCCGAACAAATCCAGATCTGCCTGTCGGGCTTGTTCGGCAACATCCTCAAAATTGCTCATACCCACACCTGCCAAGCGATATCGGGTCGTGCCGGGCAAATCCACACGCAGGCAGAGCTGCTGAGCAACCATCGCGAGATCGTGGGCCGAGGTTGGCGCGCGCGTCAGTGTCAACGTGCGCGTCACGATACGAAAACGATCTGTCTTCAGCTTCAGGACTACCGTGCGGCCGATCGCGCCCTTTTTCAGTCCCTGATCCCAGACCTTGATCGCCAGACGCCCCAGCACCTCATCCAATGCCTCGATCGGCTGATCCACCATCAGCGTCGTTTCCGCCGATATCTGCTGCAATGGCGCATCAGGTTGCACAGCGCGATTGTCGATGCCTTGTGACAGCTCGTGCAATCGCACCCCATAGCGCCCAAAATGATGCTCGAGCTCGACCGCAGTAAAACGCGATAAATCGCCCACAGTCTGCACGCCCAGCGCGTCAAGCTTGCCCTGCATAACCTTGCCCACCCCAGGCACTTTGCGCACCGGCAACGGCTGCAGAAACGCGAGCACCTGCGATGGTTTGATCACGAACAGACCGTCGGGCTTATTCCAGTCAGAGGCAATTTTGGCCAGGAATTTATTGGGTGCAACGCCCGCAGAGGCCGTCAAACGCGTCTCCTGCAAGATCTCGCTGCGGATCACACGCGCAACCTCCGTCGCCGATGCCAGACCCAGCTTGTTTACCGTCACATCCAGATAAGCCTCATCCAACGACAACGGCTCGATCAAATCGGTATGGCGCGCAAAAACCTGTCGCACCTGGCGAGAGACTTCGCGATATCGATTGAAATCGGGCGGCACGTAAATGGCATTGGGGCAAAGCCGCTGCGCGCGGGCCACCGACATGGCCGAATGCACCCCGAACCGCCGCGCCTCGTACGAGGCCGCACAGACCACCGAACGCGGTCCTTCCCACGCAACGACCACGGGCAATCCGCGCAGCGATGGGTTATCGCGCTGCTCCACCGATGCATAAAACGCATCCATGTCTACATGTACGATCTTGCGCGAAAACGAAAGCATGACAAATGGAGATAACAATCTGCCGGGAAACCGGCATCACACTCGCGGCAACGCGCGGACCCGCTAATAAGCAGGTATCACGCTGGCTACCGCATGCGGATGACCACCGTGCGGACAAAATTACGCTAGTGCCCCCAGGCAAGCAGACCGATAATCGTCACGCCCGCCGGCAGCGCAATCAAAAAAAAGAATATTATGACGCGCTATCGCATCGCGCTTTTAACAATTTTGCTGATCTTCTCGTATCCATGACCACGCCTGCCACGACTGACTATTTTGGCCTGACGATTCCTTTGATGCACCTGATGGGTGTGATTCCAGAAAGCATCGGCCCTGGCCATGCGCGTACGCGACTGCCCTGGCGTGAGGATCTGACCAATAGCCGCGGCGATATTCATGGCGGTACGCTCATGAGCGTGCTCGATTTCACGCTCAGCGCCGCCGCTCGTGGTGGCGACCCCGAGCTGGGCATGGCCACCATCGACATGACCACCAGTTTCATGTCTCCCGGCAACAGCGACCTGGTCATCGAAGCCCGCTGTCTGCGCCTGGGCACATCGATCGCCTTCTGTGAAGGCGAAATCCTCAATGCCGAGGGTCAGATCGTCGCCAAAGCCTCGGCTACCTTCAAAGTCATCAAACGCCGGCCCGGCAGTGACTGACCAGCATGGCTGAGCGACGCGGCAAGCGGTGAAATGGCCTCATGCCAGCCCACCCGGCCTCTACCTCAGCATAGCCACGACCGCAGTCAAAACGACAGCGAATCATTCGCTGTCGCACTGCCTGCTGCCCTTATTTTCGGGACTTTTGCTCCGCAGGCGGATCCTTGGGCATATACGTCGTGCACGACGGTACCTGGTAAATCACCGCCGCACGCATGGCGCGGACAGCGTTCTCGTTCCAGATGCCGCGCCCCCACATCAGGATGTCCACCTGCGACTCACGATCGCCCTGGCCGGTGATTTTCACCCGCGCCACGTCGTCACCCGTAAACGGCGCCTCGACCCGCATCAATGCGCTGCGGCTCGCATCGTCCACCGTGCCATGCACGGTATACGCCCCGGTCCCGCGCAGGCACCGCTCGGCCTGCGCCGTCGCCGCCTCGTATGTCGAACGGTAATCCGACTGCACCGTCAAACTATCCGACGGCATATTTCCGCCCGATGAAATCCCGGTCGAGCAGCCCGCCAGGCCGGCCACGGCGAGCGCCGCCACTGCAATTCTGATCATGTTCACTCCAATAACCAGCCGCGATTATCCCGCAAACCAGCGCACACGTCCCACGGTTCGACGGAACCCTGCCCCCTATGGCATGATCAATAGGTAAACCCCGCCGGCCCGAATGCCGCCCAGGAGACCGATTTTGCCTCACACCACGCAGTTGCCCCAAAAATACCCCCTGAAAGACTTTTTCCGTAACCCCGACCGTGGCTATTTCCGCCTGGCCGACGACGGCAAGACACTCGGGTTCATGCAGCCTGTGGCGCTGGACGGTCAGCCGGCCCGCATGAATATTTTTGTGCAAGCCCTGCAAAACGCCCAGCCCGTGGGCGAACCGCGCAGATTGACCAGCGAAACCGCCCGCGATATCAGCAATTTCTTCTGGAAAGGCGACGACATCGTCCTGTATCAGAAAGATTTCGGCGGAGACGAAAATTTCCACGTCCTGGCCGTCAACGCGCAAACCGGTGTAGCCCACGACCTGACCCCCTACGAAAACGTCCGGGCCGGCATCGAAGACGATCTGCCCGACGATCCGGACCATGTCCTGATCAGCCACAACCAGCGCGATCCGCAGGTATTCGACGTCTATCGCGTCAACGTCCACACCGGCGCAGCAGTCCTCGTCGCGCAAAACCCCGGCAATGTCGTAGGCTGGCAAACCGATCACGCCGGTAAAGTCCGCGCGGCCATCACCAGTGATGGGCTGGACACGACCCTGCTCTATCGTGACGACGAGGCTGCGCCTTTCAAACCGCTGATCACCACCGACTACCGCACCACCGTCAGCCCGGCATTTTTCACCTTTGATGATCGCAAGTTCTACGCCCTGAGCAATCGTGGCCGCGACAAGCTGGCGCTAGTCATCATCGACCCGGCCACGCCCGATCACGAGGAACTGATATTCGCCACCGACGAGGTCGACCTCGATGCCGCCGGCTATTCCCGCAAGCGCCACGTCCTGACTGTCGCCGCCTATCAAACCGACAAACCGCGCCGTCACTATTTCGACGCGGAGACCGAGGCGCTATACCAGCAATTGGAAAACCTGCTGCCCGGCTACGACCTGGCCATCCAGGGGCTGAATCGCAATGAGGACACCTTCATCGTTGCGGCCTACAACGACCGCACGCCAGGCGCGCGCTATCTGTTCCAGACGGCAACGGGCGCGCTGCACAAGCTCGCGGATATCAACCCGTCCATTCCCGAGGCGGAGATGTCGCCGGTGCAGCCCATCCGCTACACCAGCCGCGACGGCCTGGAAATTCACGGCTATCTGACGCTGCCGGCCGGCCGCGACCCGAAAGGCCTGCCCTGCATCATCAATCCGCACGGCGGTCCGTGGGCGCGCGACGGGTGGGGCTACAACCCCGAGATCCAGTTTCTGGCTAACCGCGGATTCTGCGTCTTGCAGATGAATTTCCGTGGATCCACGGGCTATGGCCGCCATTTCTGGGAAGCCAGTTTCGGTCAATGGGGCCTGGCCATGCAGGACGACATCACTGACGGCGTACGCTGGCTCATCGACCAGGGTATTGCCGATCCCGCGCGCATCGGCATCTATGGCGGCAGCTACGGTGGCTATGCCACGCTCGCCGGCATCACCTTTACCCCCGATCTCTATGCCGCTGCGGTGGACTACGTGGGCGTGTCCAACCTGTTCACCTTCATGAACACCATCCCGCCCTATTGGAAACCCCTGTTGGCCAAAATGTACGACATGGTCGGCCACCCGGAGCACGATCAGGAACGCCTGGCGGCGACCTCGCCTGCGCTGCACGTCGATCGCATCCGGACACCGCTCTTGATCGCCCAGGGCGCCCAGGATCCGCGGGTCAACAAGGCCGAAAGCGATCAAGTGGTACAAGCGCTACGCGAACGTGGTGTCGAAGTGCAATACCTCGTCAAGGACAACGAGGGCCACGGTTTCCACAACGACGAGAACAAATTCGAGTTTTATGAGGCCATGGAGGCGTTTTTCGTCGCACATCTCAAACCCTGAATCATCCAAAACAGGGACGATCCCCGATAAAATAGTCTCAACACCGCCCCGCCCCGGGGCGAATAAATCGCCCTTTGCCACGATTGGTTACGGAAACCTAATCCGCCGAGGGCGTGTCTATCTGGTTCTGGCCTAGAATCAGCAGCAAATGAATACCCCTGAAAAATCGAATTCGGCCCCCCGTCGGGGCATCAAGCAGTTTCTGCGCAAACGTATCGTGGCCCAGGCGGCAGTCGGCGTGGCGGGCCTGGGCGTGTGCGGCGCGGTGCTTGTGGGCCTCGCCGTCGCGCTGACCTGGCCCAATCTGCCGCCGCTGCACGCCATGACCGACTACCGGCCCAGCGTGCCGCTGCGTATTTACACCGCCGATCACGTCCTGATCGGCGAATTTGGCCAGGAACACCGCAACGTCGTGCCCTTTGACGACATTCCGCTGGTGATGAAACAAGCCATGCTGGCTGCCGAGGACGACGACTTCTACTCCCACGGCGGTATCGATTGGATGGGTATGGCGCGCGCCATGCTGACCAATCTGGTCCATATGTCGAAAAGCCAGGGCGCCAGCACCATCACCATGCAGGCCGCGCGCAATTTCTATCTGTCGTCCGACAAGACCTATCTGCGCAAATTCTACGAGCTGCTGCTGACCTTCAAGATTGAATCCGAGCTGACCAAGGACCAGATCCTGGAGCTCTACATGAACCAGATTTACCTGGGTCACCGCGCTTATGGCTTCGAGGCCGCCTCGCGCACGTATCTGGGCAAGCCGCTGGCGGAAGTCACCCCGGCCGAGGCCGCCTTGTTGGCAGGGATTCCCAAAGCCCCCTCGCGCTCCAACCCCATCACGAACCTCGATCGCGCCGTCGTCCGTCAACATTACGTGCTGGGACGGATGCAAGCGCTGGGCTATCTGACCCCGGAACAAGCCCAAGCTGCCCGCGAGCAGCCGCTGCAGATTCGCGGCGGCGCAGGCGACCAAAGCGGCGACTTCACAGTCCACGGCGAATATCCGGCGGAACTGGTGCGCCAGATCATGTACGGCCTGTTCCAGGACGGCACATACACACGCGGCATCGATGTCTACACGACCATCGACTCAAAAGCCCAACAGGCGGCCTATCAGGCCGTGCGCATGGGCGTCCTGGACTACACCCGCCGCGCCGCGTACCCGGGCCCCGAAGACCAGATCGACCTGCCCGCCGGCATCGAACAGGATCCGCAAGCCTTCGAAGAAATCCTCGATGGCGTCCAAGACGAAACGCCCGACAGCAGCGATCTGCTGACCGCCGTGGTGCTTTCGGCCAGTCCCACCGAGGTCAAAGTGGCGCGCAGCGCCAAAGAGATCATCACCATCTCCGATAAAAAGGCCCTGGCCATCGTGGCGCGGGCCCTCAATCCGCAGGCCAGCGAAACGCAGCGCATTCAGCGCGGCTCGGTCGTGCGTCTGCATAAAAACGGTGATCAATGGGAAATCCTGAATATGCCGACGCTGCAAGCCGCGTTGGTCTCGTTGGCCCCGAAAGACGGCGCCATCCGCGCCCTGATCGGCGGCTTCGATTTCTATAGCGGCAGCTTCAACCGTGCAACGCAGGCATGGCGCCAGCCTGGCTCGACCATCAAGCCGTTCATCTACGCGGCCTCGCTCGAGCGCGGTATGACGCCCGCCACGCAGATATCGGATCAGCCCTTTACGCTGTCGGTAGAACAGACCGGCTCTCGTCCCTGGACGCCCAAGAACGACGGAAATGACTATCAGCCGATGCAAACCATGCGCCAGGGCCTGTATCGGTCCAAAAACATGGTGTCCATCCGCATCCTGCAGGCCATCACGCCGCAATACGCCCAGGATTACCTGACGCGTTTCGGATTCCAGAAAGATCGTTGGCCTGCGGTATTGCCGATGGCCTTGGGCGCAGGCGGCGCAACGCCATTGCAGGTCGCTGACGCCTATGCAGTCTTCGCCAATGGCGGATACCACGTGCCGCCCTATCTGATCGACAAAGTCATGGACCGCTCGGGCAATGTCCTGATGCAGGCCCAACCGGTCGTAGCGGGCGACGAGGCCGCTCGCACCATCGATCCGCGTACCGCGTGGGTCATGGACGACATGTTGCGTGGCGTGGCCACCAGCGGCACGGCGGCGCGTGCCAAGCGCACACTCAAACGCAGCGACGTCGCGGGCAAGACCGGCACCACCAATGACGCGGTCGACGTCTGGTTTGCAGGCTACACCCCAGCACTGGCCACCGCCGTCTGGATGGGCTTCGATCAACCGCAGTCGCTGGGCACCAATGCGTTCGGCAGCGGCCTGGCGCTGTCGACCTGGCTGGACTACATGCAGCCCGTGCTCAAAGGCGTGCCCGAACAACCACAGCGCCCCCGTCCCGACGGCTTGCTGGTCGATAACGGCGAATACTATTACTCGGAATTCCCGCCCGGCCAGGCTATCGCTTCGCTGGATCTGCCCACCGGCGATCAGTTGACCGACTTCCTCAATAACATGCGGCCCAGCGATGGCGCCCCGACGCAAGTGCGTCCGCTGAACGCCCCCGGCGGCGGCAGCCTGCCTGCTCCGGCGAGCCCGGCTGCGCCGCTGAGCCAGGGGAATCTGCCCATGCCGGGTGCTCCGGTCGTGGCAACCCCCAGCCCGTCCCCGGCCCCCCGGCAAACCGGTCCTGACACAGTGGGCTCGACCGCCAACCGCGCACCAGTCACGCCTGGCGGCACCTCGTCAGGCCAACACGATGCCGCACTGGCCATTCCCATTCCGCTGGCTCCGCCACCGGCAAATCCCCAGCCTGCCACAGGATATTGATAGGAATAAATATTATTCGTGATATCGTTGCGAACTAGGTCAACTCTGTTCCGCAACGACCATGACTGCCGCCACCACGATCAAAACCTGGTATCTGGTCCATAAATGGACCAGCCTTGTCTGTACTGTATTCCTGCTGATCATCTGCCTGACCGGGCTGCCGCTGATTTTTCATCACGAAATCGAGCACCTGTTCGACGAAGGCAAACCCGTCGCGACCTTGCCCGAGGGCACGCCGCCCGCCAGCCTGGACAAAATCGTCGCCACGGCCAAGGCGTTATATCCTGACGAGTACGTCGACTACGTCTATCTGGACGATCACGAGCCCCAGGTCTACGTAGGCTTTGCCCCCGAGCTGGGCACTGCGGTAGAAAAAGGCCACGCCGTGCGTGTCGATCTGCGCACCGCCGAAGTCCTGCATGATGCGCCGCCCTATTCCGAGGATCGTTTCTCGTTCATGGGCATCATGCTGGCGCTGCACGTAGACCTGTTCGCGGGGCTGCCTGGCGAATTGTTCCTGGGATTCATGGGCCTGCTTTTCGTGGTCGCCATCGTCTCAGGCGTCGTCCTCTACGGCCCCTTTATGAAAAAAGTGGAGTTCGGCACCGTACGTGCCGCACGCTCGACTCGCCTGAAATGGCTGGATCTGCATAATCTATTGGGTATCGTCACGCTCGTCTGGGCCTTTGTCGTCGGCGTGACGGGCGTGATCAATGAACTGTCCACGCCCCTGTTCCGTATGTGGCAAGCCTCCGAACTGCCGCGCATTCTGGAGCCCTATCAGGGCCGCAGCGTGCCCAAGGACCTGGCCTCTGTGCAAAACGCCGCCGACACGGCAATCAAAGCCCTGCCAGGACGCGAAGTCTCGTTCATCGCCTATCCCGGCAATGCCTACGGCAGCCCGCATCATTATATTGTCTGGCTAAAGGGCGACACCCCTCTGACCTCGAAACTGAATACGCCCGTGCTGGTGGACGGCGTCAGCGGTGATCTCAGCGCCGTGGCGCGCATGCCTTGGTACCTGACGGCCCTCGAAGTCTCGCGCCCCCTGCACTTTGGCGACTATGGCGGCATGCCGCTGAAAATTTTGTGGACCCTGCTCGACCTCATCACCATCGTGGTGCTGGGTAGCGGCCTGTATCTCTGGATCGCTCGCCGCAAGGCAAACAACGCTCGCATCGCAGAGCTCGTCCGGCGTCATCAACAACTCAAACCGCAACAAACCCCCGCATGAGTTCACGCAGCCGCTTTTTATTCGTATGGGGTGCGCCCATTGTGCTGGGCGTGCTCAGCGTCTTCGGACTGCTGGCGGCCCTGCTGGGTACCGGCCTATGGCACTGGGCCTCGTGGATCTCGCTCGCGATTCTACTGGTGGTCATCGTCAAGTACTGGTGCTTCCCGGCAAACCCAGCGGGCTCGACTGCCCGGCGCTGAGATCGGCGTGGCCTGTCCAGGCCACCCGCTACGCCCCCCAATGGCCACTGTAAAACCCGGTTCTCCCGCTTCTCCGCCTCGCGGCGGCCTGAGCACGCTGCGCACCTTGCTGCCCTATTTGTGGCCCAAAGACCGGCCGGGGCTCAAGGTGCGCGTGGTCGTCGCCATGCTCTGCCTGCTGGCGGCCAAACTCGCCATCGTCTATGTGCCGATGCTCTATGCATCGGCCATCGATGAACTCAGCAAAAATACGGCGGGTGCCGCTGTCGTCGTCCCGGTGGGCCTTATTCTGGCCTACGGTGCCGCTCGCGTGCTGTCCCTGCTGTTCTCCGAGTTACGCGATGCCGTGTTTGCCCGCGTCGGCCAGCATGCGATCCGCGCCGTGGGTTTGCAGATTTTTCGCCATCTTCATGCTCTCTCGCTACGCTTTCATCTGTCGCGGCAGACAGGGGGACTGACACGTGTCATCGAGCGAGGCACCAAGGGCATCCAGACCCTGCTGTCTTTCACGCTATTCAACATCCTGCCCACCTTTTTCGAGATTGCGCTGGTCTGCGGGGTGCTCTGGAAACTCTTTGATATCTGGCTCGCGACAGCAACTATCGTGACGATCGTGCTGTACCTGGCCTATACCTTGGTCGTGACCGAATGGCGCACCAAGTTCCGCCGCTTGATGAACGAAACGGATTCCGAGGCCAACACCAAATCTGTCGAAAGCCTGCTGAACTACGAAACCGTCAAATATTTCGGCAATGAGGAACACGAAGCTCGCCGCTACGATGCATCGCTGACACGCTACGAACAGGCTGCCGTGCGTAGCCAAGTCAGTCTCTCCATTCTGAATGTCGGCCAGGCGGCCATCATTTCCGTGGGGCTGACACTTGTCATGTGGATGGCGGCACGCGGCATTGCCGACGGCCGCTACACGCTGGGCGACTTCGTATTGGTCAATACCTATCTATTGCAATTGTATGGTCCGCTGAACTTCTTTGGCTTTGTCTATCGCGAAATCAAACAGTCGCTTATCGACATGGAGCGCATGTTCGAGCTCCTGGATCAACATCGCGAGATCAGCGATCCACCCGACGCTGGCACATTGCAGTTGTCTGGGGCCCGTATCGAGTTTCGCGACGTCGCGTTTGGCTACGATCCGCGCCGCCCGATTTTGCAAGGCGTCAGCTTTACGATTCCCGCTGGCCGTACGCTGGCAGTGGTGGGCACGTCCGGAGCCGGAAAATCGACGTTGGCCCGACTGCTATTCCGCTTTTATGATGCGCAGGCAGGTGCCATTCTGATTGACGGGCAAGACATTCGAGAGGTCACACAAAGCAGCTTGCGCGCAGCGATTGGCGTCGTGCCGCAAGATACCGTGCTGTTTAACGACACGATTCACTACAACATTGCTTATGGCCGTCCCGATGCAACCGAGGCGGACGTTCATGCCGCAGGCCGCTTGGCACATATTCACGAACTGATCATGGCTATGCCGGACGGTTATCAAACGCTGGTGGGCGAACGCGGCTTGAAATTGTCGGGGGGTGAGAAACAACGCGTCGCGATCGCGCGCACCTTGCTGAAAAATCCCTCGATCTTTCTCTTTGACGAGGCGACCAGTGCACTGGATACGCATACCGAGCGGGAAATACAGGCCAACTTACGTGAGGTCAGCCAGGGACGTACTACGCTGATCATTGCGCATCGGCTGTCTACGGTCGCCGATGCCGACGAGATCATTGTGTTGAGCGATGGGCAGATTGTGGAGCAAGGCCACCATACGGCGCTGCTCATGCGCGATGGGATCTATGCAGCCATGTGGCGCAGACAGCAGGCCCAAGGAAGCAGCGCCGCCGTGGAGGATGTTGATCGAGGCGGTGATGCAGACGATGACTCGGCAGAGTCAGGTAACCCGATGCGCCAGTGACTGTAGATTCGCCAAAGGCAAAAACGCAGCGCCTCTTTCACGATAATCCGAACGCGAAATGGGTCGGGACCGCAATCGTGCTCGATCGCGTCAAGACCACACTGCATGCCCCTGTCAGGGTGCCAGCTTGAATCCGAGATCAGTGCCCCATTTGTCGGTCTCGCGCAGCCACTTGGCCCCGCAAGCCAGGCAGCGGAAACGATCCTCGCGACTGCCCTCTCGCCCCCTTTGGGTAGAGTATATGAAGCCCTGATGCCCCAACTCACCGTGGGGTTCTGTTCCCGGTACGCTTGGCATGATTGCCTGGCACGCTGGACACATGATGCTCATGACCAATCTCTGAACGATAATTGGCAAATTGTAAGTGATTACACCAATTATTGACATCTCATTCGTGATTGGACCCCGGAGATCCTGCCCTGGCGGCTGTTTTTGCGGCAAAAAAACCTCATTGTTGTAGCGTCCCCATCGACAGCCGACGCCAAACTCGTAACATCCCCTGCCCCTCAAACGGTAGGCAATGCCGCGTAACACGTAGCCAAGTGATAAGGCGTTGACGAGGGCATATCCGCCCGTGCGAGCCGGCCGCTGCCGTCCAGACATTCGCGCCAGCCACCCGGATGCAGAAAGCGGCTCTGGAACTGCTGCAACTGCCGCGTCAATTCGGCCCATTCTCCCGACGCTGCCAGATAACGCGCATACTCGGCCTGCGCCCAGATGCGTTCCGTCGGGTCCTTGATGCGGCCATCCTCGTACAGCGCGGCGCACACGCCAGCGGTCCTGACTGCGACCCCTTGCTCTCGTGCCCAGGCGCAACCGCGCGGCAGCATCAGGGGCAGTTCCAGATCGGCAAACACGGCCGGTGCACTATTGAGCAAAACAAACCATTCAAACTGATGTCCGGGCTCTATGTGATTGTCGGCTTGCCCGGACGGCGCTTCAGTAATACACAAGGTCGGCGCATGCAAAAAAGTATCCGCAACACTTTGCGCCAGGCCGCGCAACGTCTGCGCAAACCAGGCGGGCTCCGCCACGCGCGACGCTGCCAGATAGGCTTCGGTCAGATGCATGACGGGATTTTGCGCCGGGCCGGCCAGCGCTTGCTGCCAATCCGCTGACATCGACGCGTGATAGCGGCCATCCTCACGTCGAAATCGCGCTTCGATCTGTTGCGCCGTTTGCAGCATCGCTTGTCTGGCCTCGGCCCGATGCGAGCGCTCGAAATACGCGGCGCATGCAAACACCACAAACGCGTGTGTATACAGGTCCTGTGCATCATCCAACGGCAGTCCCTCGACATCGATGCTATAGCGCCATCCGCCATGCACGTCATCGCGGAAATGCCGCAGCAGCGCATCGAATAGACGATCCGCGTGATGCGCATACGCCGCACCCGGGGCACATGCATAGACATACAACTGACGCGCGCACGCCATCGCACGATAGCGCTGCACGGGCAACGGCAGTCCGGTATCGCCGGCCAATGCCTCGTAAGGCAGATCCATGCGTTCGTTAAAGCCGCGGCCTGCCCACAAGGGCAAAATCACATCATTGAAATGCTGTCGCAGCGCCTGAACGGTGCGCGCGAGATCAGTAGGGACAGAAATAGCCATCGGGACATGGCGCGCAATCAGCGCGCGCCGAAAATGACGAAGTAACGACGATAACCCGAATCATGCTACCACCAGAACCGGCGTCGTTCCGACCTCATTCGGCGCGCGCGACCTGCATCAAGTTTTCACCTACCCATGTTAGCGAACGATGTTTTCCTCGACCCAGTTTTGGGCGAAGATCTCTGCGCGGTCACGCGCCTCGTGCAATGAAGAACAAACACCTAGATAGGAAAAGGCGGCATCGACTTCGGTGCCTCCCTCAGCCGTTACCGTCAGCAGTACGCCGTACCCGCCGGTATCCATGGCTGCTGTGGATACGTCGATCAGCACTTCCTGGTCTTGATGCTGCATGGCTTCCTCCCAGTCGGTTATCCAAACGCGTGAATCCACGCGCAACAGAGAGCGGGATCCAATGCAGATGCAAGTTGGACACGTCTTTGTCACGCAAGTTCATCTTACCCACTAGTTGTCGGCCGCGATACTCAAACCATGTCGCAAACGTGACCAAATCCCCTGGGACATTCCCTAGTTCTGCAGCCGAAAAATGCAAAGCATTGCAAAGTGCACGCGCGCACTATCCGAGATGTATTGCGCCGGGGGATTCCATGCGTAGCGCCAGACGCCCTTTGTCGGTCAGGATCACCTTGCCCTGATCGGTTTCTTTTATGCACAGCAGAATCAACAAACCCTCGGCGACATGTGACGGAATTTGATCTCGAGATACCCCTGCCTCCTCACCATCCGAGATGAATTGTAACCATTGGGCTAATTCGCCTTGTTGAACGTTGATACGCGGCATAACGGGTGTCCGAATAGATGTGCAAAACCGGAGGCTACGATAGCATGCGCCCCGCTGCGCCGAGCCGGAACCCGGCCAGAATGCGTTGTTGCCTTTGCGCCAAAAAAGGCCCCCACGCTGCGCCTTCGGCTTGCTGCCCCCCAAGGGGGCGTTTTTGTTTTGGGGCGGCCCGGCAACAGAAGATTTCCCGCGCTGGAAACAATTTAGTGCTTGCATCCGCAAAATCGCAGCGCTACATTGAATTCACCAAGTGTTCTGATACCCAATGCGTACGAAGCTTGGTAGGAGCGCCCCAGACTCATCTCGAGCTGGGGCGCTCTTCATTGGGCTGACGCTACGGCAGCGCTGTGTAGTGCATGGAGCAGGCTTCCTGCGCAGGCGTTAGGAATCAATGACTACGGTATTGCCGTGGGTAATCGTGCCGATTTCTTTTCCGTGCCGGCAGAGAATCTGCAAGCCGCCGTGACCGGATTTCCACCACGCAGCTGGGTGATCAAAACCGGACGTGTAGTGGCTCGCAATGGGCAGATAATGCCTGGACGCAGGCGTCTTCGTCTCGGTCGCGATCGCACCGACAAAATCGGACTGATCCCATATGACAAAGCCCCTCCAATCACCCTGGCACGCATGCTACCGAGCCCGCTCCCACGCTTTGAAGATACGGGGCTTTGCCAACCTCAGGAATTTTTTCCATGCACGTGGGATACCGTTGTTCCGCCATTGAGACACGGCCCCCGTTGTCAGGTCGCACAGACGCGCAACTTCACTGGTGCCGCCCAGCGCGTCAATTAAGTCACCATCAGTTTTCTGTTCATCCATGTTTAAATTTTAGTTGACTAATAGCGTATTAGCAACCAAATCACAGCCAACTAAGATTGAATTTGTTTAGCCTACTAAGATGTTGCTGTTCAAAGACCGCATTCAAACTGCCTTCAATGAGGAAAACCACCGCCGCAAAGCGGAGGAAGCACCGCGTCTGACAAAAACCGATTTGTGGAAGGCGGCAGGTATGACTTCTGCAGCTGCCACGTTCTGGTTTGACGGCTCTAATGGTGCAGACATGGACACCTGCATGAAGATCGCACCATTGATGCGCGTGAGTGCAAAATGGTTGTTTGACGGCACGAAACCCAAACATATAGATCCTCCGCCTCCTGTCGCCGACGATCACACACCGATCCGGGTGGTGGATGCCAAGGCGTCGGCCGGCAAGGGCAAACTCGTCTTTTCGGATGATGCCGCCAAGACGCTGATGTTTCGGCGCGACTGGCTGACAAAACACGACGCCATCCCTGAAGAAACCCTCGCCTTTCACGTTGACGGCACGTCCATGTTGGACCTGCATATCATCGACGGCGCAGTTGTTCTGGCAAATCAAAAAAAAACCGACCCCATATCCAAAAAAGTCTACGTGCTGTGGCTGGACGGCCACTTGTACGTCAAGCAATTGATCAAACAAAAAGGTGTCTGGTACGCCAGATCCCACAACGCCACGCAAGCCGACGACTACCCGGATATCCAGATTGAACCCGACGACCGTATCGTCGGCCGGGTGTTTTGGTGCGGGTTTGATCTGTAGAACATCGGCTCGATAAGTTCACGCGGTGCCCACTATTATCGCGGCTATACATCTGTCTGACGACTCCCGCAAGATCGAAACCCCCTCCCAAGACGGCAGGATTGGTCTGATTCAATCGACTACTCGTTAAGCATCTCGTTGCATCCTTCGGACGCGCAGGTAGTCACCGCGAGCGGTAACAAATATAGCGACATGTACACCTTTAGACGTAGGCGCGCGTCCAGCGATCGGAAATAATGAATTTTCATCACTGCCAGGGTTTTAACTCCATGCGTTTTCCGCCTCTCCGCCTCAAATCCACCCAATATTCGTCAGTCGCTGGGCGGGCGGGCTTGCTGGCCTCTGTCGTGCTGCTGGCAGCTTGTGCGCCTACCCCGACCATCGACGAGCGCGATTCCTTTACGCAGGAAACCACCTATTCCCATCGCTTCGCAGGCACGTCCAGCCAAGCGGCGTGCGAAGCCGGACGGCGCGCACTGCTGGGCCAGGGATACATCATCGACAAAGCCGAACCCAACCAGGTCAGCGGGCACAAGAACTACCAGGATAAAGAAAACGACAATCAACATGGACAGATTCTGTTCAACGTAAATTGCACGACGAGCGGTTCCGGCGAGGCCACGGTATATGCCAACGCGCTGCGTGAGCTGTATACGATGAAGCGGTCGAGCAATTCGGCCAGCGTGGGCCTGAGCGTGCTGGGTTCGGTGTCCATGCCACTGGGCGCGAGCGACGATTCGCTGGTGAAAACGTCCAGCGAAACCATCTCGCGTGGCGTGTTCTACGAAGGATTCTTTCAACAATTGGAACAGAATCTGACGTCAGCAAAAGCTGCAATCGATTCGGGCACAACGCCCGGACAGAATCCCAAAGCGGCTGGTGCAGCTGCGAAGCAGCAGATAGACAAACCAGGTCTGCGTGTTACGCCGCCCCAAACAGCCCCAACGCAAACGAACGCCCCCGCTCCGACACAGCCGGCAAAACCCGCGGCCCCGACGCCGTCCACATCATCGCCATTGCCATCGGCCACAACGCCTGTCGATACCAATGCAGTCGAACCTGCTAAATCCGGCGCAACCAGCCCGTCTGCGCAGCCTGCGCCCACGGATGCTTCGACGGCTCCGGCGTCGGGCACTGGCAGTGGCAACTGACCACACTCACATGTGATCGTTGCGTACGTCCAAGGCGTCGCGCAATCCGTCGCCAATGAAGTTGAAGCTGGTAACCGCCATCGTGATCATTATCCCCGGCACGATGGCCAGCCAAGGCGCACTGGCCAGATATTGTTGCGCTCCGTTCAGCATGTTGCCCCAACTCGGCAACGGCGGCTGGATCCCGTAGCCGAGAAAACTGACATAGGCTTCAAGCAAGATCGCACGCGCCACGGTGAGCGTCGCGGCCACAATAATCGGCCCCACGACGTTGGGCAGGATCTCGCGAAACATGATGTGGGTGCCGCTCAAGCCCAGCATCCGCCCCGCCTGCACGAATTCCCGCTCACGCAGCGAACGCACCTCGGCTTCGACAATGCGCGCAACTTCCATCCAACTGGTGATCGCTATGATCACCGTGATCATGGTCGGGCTGGGCTTTAACAACGCGGCGAGCGCCAGCACGAGAAAGATCGACGGGAATGCCAAAAAAGCATCGACCATCCGCATCAACGCGGCCCCTACCCGGCCGCCACGATAGCCTGCGATCACGCCCACGGCCGTGCCGATAATCGTAGACAGCACCATTGCGGAGAATCCCACCAGCAGCGAGATTCGTCCGGCCTCCAATAAACGGGCCGTCTGATCGCGTCCCAGCGGGTCGGTGCCCAGAAAATGCAGCCCCGAAAAAGGTGGTGCGAAACGCGCGCGTAGATCGACATAGAGCGAGTCATACGGCAATAACAGAGGCCCCACGATGCAGGCCAGGACCAACACCGTAATCATTACCATGCCCACCAACGCCAGCCGGTGACGCGCGAACCTGCGCACGGCTCGGCTCTGCCACCAATGGGTACGGTCTGAGGGGACTGCGATAGTAGTCATGACAAGGTCCTGAGCGGATGGGTTCAGCTAAGCCGGATACGCGGGTCAACCGTCGCGACAATAATGTCGGCGATGAGGTTTCCAAGCAGGGTCAAAAAGGCGGACAGCATCAGCAGCCCCATGATGACCGGATAATCGCTATAACCAAGGCTATCGAGAAACAAGCGCCCCATACCGGGCCAGGTGAACACCGTCTCCGTCACCAACGCGCCTCCCAGAATCGTGGGCAATTGCATCCCCGCCAACGTAATCATGGGAAGCAAGGCATTGCCCACCACGTGCTTCATCAGAACGCGGCGCTCCGGTACCCCCTTGGCCCGAGCGGTTTTAATGAAATCCTGATTGATCACGTCCAGCGTGGCCGATCGCATGTAGCGGCTCCACGTGGCGACATGCACCAGAGACAGCACGAGGCTCGGCAACACCAGGTGATGCAGGTAATTCAACCACGACTGATCCCCGATGGTGTACATATTGCCCGCGGGCACCCACCCGAGTTTCAGCGAAAATAGATAAATCCCGACCAAGCCGAACCAAAAGGTCGGGATCGACAATGCCACCATGGCGCCGATGGTCGCAACATAATCAAAGCCCGAATAGCGGTGCGTCGCCCCGCGGATACCGATCCATGTGCCAATGGCAATGGAAATGGCGGTCGACGTTCCCATCAGCAACAGCGTCGCAGGTAAATGGCGCGCGATGACTTGCAGAACCGGCGTGCCATCACGATAAGAGCGCCCCCAGTCGCCCTGCAGCATCTGCCAAGCCCAATCGAGATACCGCAGCGGCAAAGGCTGATCCAGGCCCAGCTGGCGCGTCAGGCGATCGATATCCGCCTGCGTCATACTCGCATCGAGCGCGAATTGCGACAGCGGGCCACCAGGGATCATATTCAGCACCCCAAAGCCGATGATCGACACGATCAACAGCAAAATGATGCTTTGCCACAAACGATTAAGCAGAAATCCGGCCATTCATCCCTCACGACGGATTACAAAAGACGCACTACCAGGAGCCTCATCAAGCGCCCCGAAACCACCCAGCCGCATGCCAGGACTCGGTACGCGTATTGCTATTGCTGGCCGTACCCTGGATATCGGATTTCCGTCCCCGGACCACGTTTTCGGAGAAGAGCGGCAGAAAAGGCAGATCGGCACGCACCTGCGCCTGGATTTCCTTGTAGATCTCAATGCGGCGCTTCTGATCAAAGGTGCGGGCGCCCTCTTCCAGCAATTTGTCTACACGCGGATTACTGTATTGCGCCGTATTGGAGCCGCGCCCGCCCTTGGCGCGGATCGCACCCGTATGGAACCGGTTGAATACATCGGGATCGGAGCCCACCAGATAATTGATTCCCACCACGACGGAGTCATATTGCGACAGCGTCCAGAAATCTCCCCAGATCACAGCCGCCGGCAGATTCGAGATCTTCATCTCGATGCCGATTTCCTTCATGGTCTGCTGGACGAACTGCTGCAGTTGTTCGCGCAGGTGATTGCCCGATGTGGTGGAGCAACTGAAGGCGAGCCGTACGCCGTTCTTGGCACGAATGCCATCCGAGCCTTTTACCCAGCCGGCATCATCGAGCAGCTTGCGGGCTTTATCGAGACTGAATTCGTGTTTGGGCAAATCATGGTTGTAGTAGACCGAACCGCGCGGCATATAAGACTCGACGGGTTCGGGCAAGCCATAGTACAGCGCGTCGATGATCGCTTGTTTATCGATGGCGGCATAGATCGCCTGGCGAACGGCGAGCTCCTTGAATACCGGGCGTTCCAGATTGAGATAGATCTGCTCAACGGTGGGCGCTGGTTGCAGTTCAACGACCCTGTTTTTCAGCGTTTTGGCCTCTGCGTAGTTATCGGGCGTGATGTATTGACGTCCCACCAGATCAATATCGCCGCTCTTGAACTGCGTATACAACACCGTCAGATCGGGGATGTATTTGAATACCAGCTGCTCGATGTAGGGCCCTTCGCCGTGGTAGTTGGCATTAGCGACCAACTCGACGTGGTCGCCTGCGACGCGACGGCCCCATTTGAACGCGCCAGTGCCGATCGGGGCTTGGTTGAATGCAGCCGTGTTCTTGTCGGCCTCTTTCTCCAGCACATGCTTGGGAACGATAAACGTCTCTGTCAGGAACGACATATACGGAGCGAAAGGCTCTTTCATCTTCCAGGTCAATTCGGTCGGAGAGACGACGGTAATGTCCTGCACGAGATTGTGCCCAGCGGTGCGCCAACTGCGGAATTTCGGATCGACGATCAGCTCGAGGGTGAATTTGACATCCTCGGCTGTCATGGGCGTGCCGTCATGCCACTTCACATCGTCGCGCAGCTTCACTCGCCATTGCAGACCATCGGCAGACAGCCCACCGTTTTCCTGGCTCGGCACCTCTGTCGCGAGGTTGGGCACAATCGAGCCATCCGGCATGGTGCGAAACAGCGCGTCGAACACCGAAAAATGCAGACCATCATCGACTTCGATCTTCAACATCAACGGATTGAACACCGTTGGCTCTTGCGACAGTCCAACGATGACTCGCCCTGTCGGCGCGGCAGGCGGCGTCTGGGCAAAAGCAGGCTTGCCCAGCAGATTCGTTGCAAACAAACCCGTCGCGCCAGCAAGCCCCATCAGTTTCAGGGCGGAACGACGGCTCATCGAGGTGGTTGTGTCAGTCATTGGAATTCCTCCGTGGGAATACGGCATGGTTAGCGCTGAAGTCTTCAGTGACCGGCTCCCGCTGGCCCGGCTCCTGGCCCGGAATGGCAGCCACCAACTCGCGGGTATAGGCAGATTGGGGATTGAGAAAGATCTGCGAGGGTGGTCCCATCTCGACGATCTTGCCCCTCTGCATCACGACGATCTCGTCGCAAATCTGACTGGCGACGCGCAAATCATGGGTGATAAAAACCATCGATACGCCGGTCTCGCGTTGCACTTGATCGAGCAACATCAGGATTTGCGCCTGAATCGACACATCGAGTGCCGAGACGGACTCATCGGCCACCAGCAGCTTGGGTTTGAACATCAACGCGCGGGCGATGCCGATACGTTGACGCTGACCGCCAGAAAATTCATGCGGATAACGCTCGAAAGCTCCCGCATCCAGGCCTACGTGCGACAACAGCGCTTTGGCTTGTTCGCGGGCCTGCGCGACGGGCATGCCATACGCGACCGGTCCGACGGTCAGGATATGTGCAACGGTCGAACGCGGATTGAGCGACGCGAAAGGATCCTGAAAAATCATCTGGATCTTTGGGCGCATCGCACGAAACTTGTCCTCGCTCATCGGGGCGATATCCGCGCCCTCAAAGAAGATCCGGCCGCTATCGCTGTCCATCAGCTTGATCAGCAACCGCCCAAGCGAGGTTTTCCCCGAACCGCTTTCTCCCACGACGCCAAGCGTGCGACCGGGTTTCAGCTCAAAAGAGACATCGTCGACGGCCTTGACGATGCGTTCACTGCGCAGCAGACGGCTGCCACTGCGATAGGTCTTGACCAGATTCTCGACTTTCAGAATCGGCGTTTCGGCCGTGCGCGACAGCACGCGGTCGGTCCCGGTCAGATGCGGGACGGCGGCGATCAAACGCTGGGTGTAGGGGTGCTCTGGAGTCTTTAGCACCCGGTCTGCAGGCCCTTGCTCGACGATTTTTCCCTTTTCCATCACCACCACGCTATCGGCGATCTCTGCAACCACACCGAAGTCATGGGTGATGAACATCACACTCATCCCTTTGCGACGCTGGATATCGCGGATCAGGTCCAGGATCTGCGCCTGCGTGGTCACATCGAGTGCAGTCGTCGGCTCGTCCGCGATCAGGATGGCGGGCTCCAGCGCCAGTGCGATCGCGATCATCACCCGTTGCCGTTGTCCGCCGGACAGACGGAACGGATACTGGTGAAACATCAACGCCGGGTCTGGCAAACCGACCTCGGTCAACAGTTTGAGGGCGCGCTCCTTGCGACTATCCGCGGTGCCCACGGCGTGAGCCATCAGGGCCTCGGTAATTTGCTCGCCTACCGTCATCAGAGGGTTCAATGCCGACAGCGGATCCTGAAAAATCATGGAAACCACGCGGCCACGCAAGTCGCGCAACCGCTCGGGTGCGGCATCGATGATCTCGGTATCACCCAGCAGGATCGAACCCTCAGTGACACGAATCACCCTGGGCAGCAAGCCCATGATGGCATTGGCGGTAACGGACTTGCCGGAGCCCGATTCCCCGATGATGCAAAGAATCTGTCCTTTCAGTAGATCGAATGAAATGTCGTCCACGGCATGAGCGCGTTCCATGCCAGCGGGCAGACTGACGGTCAGATTGCGCACCGAAAGTGTCGCCTCAGAGGCTGCTGTACTGCTTGCCGGTATAGAAGCCACAAATCCCCCTACCCTGTAGTGATAGTGATGGCGTGTTAGTAAAAATTTAGGATATATTGAAAATCTGGTAGATATCTTCATTATCTTGCTAAACGCTCATTTCCTGTCAATAGGGGATTTCGATGCCGGCATCCGGGAAAAACGCAGATCAGCGTGCCACCGCCCATCATGCGGATGCGCCCGAGTTTCATGTCGGCGCCAATCTGCGAAAACTGCGCAAGCAAAAGGGAATGTCGCTCGAGAGCCTCGCTCAGGCCTCGGGGGTCTCGATGGGAATGATCAGCCAGGTCGAGCGCGGTATCGCCAACCCTTCGATGCGGCTGCTGACCTCGCTGCGCAGGGCGCTGAACATCAGCATGCAGGAATTATTTGGCGAAACAAAAAGCGAGGCGCTCAAGACGGGGGAACCCTCTTTTGTGCGTCGCCGTGCACAGCGGCCAGTCATCGACCTGGGCATGCTGCACAAAGAACTCCTCACGCCACCTGACCGGCAAAACCTGCAGATCATGATCCTGCGGCTGGAGCCTGGCGGTAAATCGGGCGGCCATGCCCTGAGCTATCCGGCAGAGAAAGGCGGCCTTGTCCTGTCAGGCAAGGTGGTTCTCACCGTCGATGATGAAGCCTCTGAGTTGGAGACCGGTGACAGCTTCGTCTTTGACAGCAACCGTCCGCATTCCCTGCGCAACACCAGCGATGTTCCGACTGAGGTTCTGTGGATCATCGGAGCAGTCCAGTTCGATCGTTTCCTCTAGCCCCCTATTCCTGCACAAGGAGATTCTCCATGCAACAGCCCCCCATCGCCCACAAGAGCACCCCTTTTTGGTGGGAAGCCGCACCGGTCCGACCGCTGCCGACACAACCGTTGGACAAACAAGCCGATGTCGTGATCGTGGGCGCGGGCTACGCTGGGCTGACAGCGGGGTTGACGCTGGCGCGTGCGGGCCGCCGCGTGGTGGTGCTGGACAAGATGAATCCCGGCGAAGGTGCATCGTCGCGCAATGGCGGCATCACCAGCGGCAACATCCGATTGAGCTATGCCGAACTGGTGCGGAAATATGGTGAAGCCCGCGCCATGGCTATCGAAGCCGAGGGCAAGGCCGCGCGCGAATTCATCTACGACTTTATTCGCACCGAAAACCTGAACTGCGACTTCAGTTTGACCGGTCGTTTTTACGGCGCCATCGGCAAGGCGCAATACGAGACCATGGCCCGCAGCGCCGAAAAGCTGCAGAAAACGCTGGGAATCGAGTCCTATGCGGTTCCGTATGCCGAGCAGCGCCAGTATGTGGGCACCGATTACTATCGAGGCGGCTCGGTCCGCATGGATATAGGCGGACTGCATCCCGGTAAATACCATGCAGAGATTCTGCGCGTGGCACTGGCGGCCGGCGTCACCGTACATTCCGACACGGCAGTCAAGTCCATCACGAACAATGGTGCGGGCTTTCGGGTTGAGACCGCGGCCGGCACCATCATTGGCCGTCAGGTGCTGATCTGCACCAATGGCTATACCGATGGCGCCAATCCGTGGCTGCGGCGCCGCCTGGTGCCCGTACGCAGCCGCATCATCGCCACCGAGGAACTGCCCTCAGAACTGATGGCAGAGCTGATGCCACGCAGAATGATGTGCGGCGAAGGCAAGGTGCTTGGCTATTACTATCGCCCCTCGCCCGACGGAAAACGCATCCTTCTGGGCGGTCGCGATGCATCGCAAAGCGGAGACCCCACGGCATCAACCGTGCAACTGCGCGACGGATTGATCAATCTTTTCCCCGAGCTCGCGGATGTGAAGCTGAGCCACAGCTGGTTTGGCAATGTCGCCATGCACCGCGACATGCTGCCTCGAATCTTTGAACACAATGGGCTGACTTACGCCACGGGCTTTTGCGGCTCGGGCGTCGTGTGGGCACCCTGGATCGGCAGCCGCGCGGCGCACAAGCTATTGGCGGACGATCAACGGAAATCGGCTTTTGATTTCCGGCCTATCCCAGCCATTCCTCTCTACGCCGGCAAGCCATACTTTATGCCTGCACTGATCCAGGTCTATCGGCTGCAGGATCGCCTCGCGCTGGCGCGCGCCGAGCGCTGAATACGTTCTGCCTGCGTGGCTCCAGCCTGGCCCGTGCTCGGCTGCTTTGATTTCACAAGGATGTCTGATGGCCTTTCTCATGCTGTCCTATCCCGAACGCGTCGAAGTGTTTCGCCGCGCTTTCGCCCATGATTTGCCCAACGTTCCCTTCTACAGCGACGCGGCGCAGGTCGACCCGCATGCCGTGCGCTATCTGATGACCTGGACGTTTCCAGATGATCTGTCTGACCGTTATCCGAATCTCGAAGTGATTTTTTCTGTGGGTGCGGGTATCGATCAGGTCGCTCAGACGCCGATCCCGCCTGGGGCAAAGCTGGTGCGCATGATAGAGAGCGGCCTGACTAGTCTGATGCGAGACTATGTCGTGATGAGCGTATTGGCGCTGCATCGCCGCCTGCCGGCTTATCTGGAGCAACAGCGGCGCCATGAATGGATAAATCTCGAGTTCGTCTGGGCAGATCAACGCCGTGTGTCGGTACTGGGCCTGGGCGAGCTCGGCCGTGCGTCGCTCGAGGCGCTCAAGCCGTTCGGATTCCAACTCGCCGGCTGGAGCCGCAGCCCAAAAAACATCGAGGGTATCCGTTCATATCATGGCGCTGATGGATTGCAGGCCATGCTGGCCGCAACCGATATCCTTATCTGCCTGCTGCCACTCACCAACGAAACCACCCACATCTTGAACGCCGAATGCTTTGCGCAATTACCTCGCGGGGCATCGCTCGTTCAAGTGGGTCGTGGCAAGCACATGGACCAAGATGCGCTATTGGCAGCGCTCGATAGCGGACAATTGGAAGCCGCGTTCGTCGACGTGACCGAGCCAGAGCCGCTGCCCGCCGATCATCCGCTGTGGTCTCACGCAAAGGTCGTGCTGACGCCGCATATCGCCGCGCATACGCGCGCTGACAGCGCAGCTGCAGCGACGGTCGCCAATATACAGCGGATACTGGCGGGTGAAGATCCTCATGGGCTCGTCGATTCTTTACGGGGGTATTGACGGCCCCAAAGCTGAAACAACAAACGCTAAAAGGCAGGTTTACGGTGTTGCCATGGCGCTGCCCGTTCAAGTTGAGCTGAAACGCTCAATATCAGGTCTTCGCGCCCGAAGCGTCCCACGAGCTGCGTGGCAACAGGCACGCCCTCTGCCGTGGCGAACAAAGGCAGGCTGGCGGCCGGCTGGCCGGACGCATTGAATGCCGCCATAAAGGTCGCATATCGCGAGACCCTTTTACGCAGATCGAGAAACTCTCCGCGCTGCGTGGACAGCTCTCCGAGCTTCACTGGCAATTCGGTCAATGCCGGCGTCAAAATCAGGTCGAAGTCACTCATGTAGGCTTCCATCGCGCGGCCGATGGCGTGCAAACGGTTCACACTGGCGATGTATTCTTTTGCCATCAGGCGCTTGCCCAGTTCGTAACCCGAGAGCATGATGGGCTCCAGATCGTCGCGTTGCAGCGCCCTGCCCGTCGATGCCAGGCGCGTGTCCACCGCAAGCACGATATTGCTGGCCAAAATACATGCATGCGCCAACACAAAGGCGTCATAGTCGATGACGGGCGGCGCAGAATCGATGACCGTATGCCCCAGGCTGCTCAGCAAGTCAGCGCTGTGCTGCACGGCGCGCAATGGCTCTGGCGCAATCGCGATATCGTTCCACGCCGAACGCCATACAGCGATCCGCAATGGTTTGACGGCCGACTCGGCCACCGCATCCAGATAAGCCCCTGTCTTGGGCGGCGCCGCGTACGGCGCACCAGGCTCGTAGCCGGAGATGGCATCCATGGCGGCGGCAGTGTCCCGGACGGTCACGCTAAGCACGCCGTCGGTCGCCATGCCTCCCCATCCCTCGCCACGCAAAGGCCCCATCGGTACGCGACCACGGGATGCTTTTAAACCATACACGCCACAGCACGCAGCCGGGATGCGAATCGAACCACCACCATCACTACCATGAGCCACCGGGACGATACGTGCCGCCACTGCAGCCGCCGCACCGCCACTAGAGCCACCCGCCGAGCGGCTTCGGTCCCAGGGGTTGAGGGTGGGCCCCCCGTTTATCACGGCCTCGGTCGTCGCCACCATGCAGAACTCCGGCACGGTGGTACGAGCAAACGCAATCAGGCCCGCTTGTTCGAAACGATCCGTGAGCGTGCCATTGCAGTCGTAGGTCGTGTCGTTTAGCAGGCGCGAACCCACACTTGACGGAAACCGCGTGGACGGCAGCCCCGAATCCTTTAACAAAAAAGGAATACCACCGAAGGCTCCCCTCTGTTGCCAGGTTTTCGCCAACTCGATGGAGGTTTCGTACTGTTCGTAGCGCAGCGCATTCAGTGCCTTTCCGCGACTGCGCGCCAACTCCACTGCACAGCGCATCAATTCCTCGGAGGAAACGTCCCCCGACTGAAGTCGGGCTGCCATATCCAAACCGTCCAATGATTCATAGTCGTCATGTTGCATATGCTGTAGGTTCCTCTGAGGAGCCGGCTCGGGAGAGATCCGGCTTGGACCACTGTTTACCGGGAATGGAGTCGATCAATCGACGCGTGTATTCGTGCTGTGGGCGATAGAAAATATCGGTGGCCCGTCCTTGCTCGACCAGCTCGCCTTGCCGCATCACCGCAATGCGGTCGCATATCTCGGCGGCGACGCGCAAGTCGTGCGTAATGAACAGGACCGACAGATCGAATTGCCCGCTGACGGTCTTGAGCAGTTCCAGCACCTGCGCCTGGATGGACACGTCGAGCGCCGACACCGCCTCATCGGCCACGAGCAGCCTAGGGCGTAACGCCAATGCGCGGGCAATGCCTACCCGTTGCCGCTGCCCCCCTGAAAACTGGTGTGGATAGCGATCACCGGCATCGCCCCCCAAGCCCACGAGTTCGAGCAATTCGCGCGCGTGGGCCAACGCTTTGCGCCGTGGCTCACCAAACGCGATAGGTCCTTGCGCCACGGCATCGACGATGCGATGGCGCGGATTCAATGAGGCATACGGATCCTGAAAAACCATCTGGATCTGACGCCGATGCTCGCGCCATTGACGGGCAGACAGGCCCACGAGCTCCGTCCCGTCGAGCTTCACGCTGCCGCTATCGGGAGTGATCAAGCCAGTGAGCGTGCGGCCCAGGGTGGACTTGCCCGATCCCGATTCGCCGACCAGCCCGACCGTTTCGCCCTGCTGAATCGTCAGAGAGATATCGTCCAGCGCCAGTACCTGACGTCCCTTGTCCGAACGAAAGATCTTGCGCAATTGGTCGATCACGATCAGCGGCGGCGCCACGGCTGCCTCGGCTTTGCCCTGGGGCTTATGCGGAACGGCAGCAATTAACTGGCGGGTATAGGCGGCTTGCGGCCGATTCAGGATGTCGTCGGCGGCGCCCTGCTCTACCACCTGGCCATGCCGCATCACAACGATGCGATCAGCAATCTCTGCAACGACGCCAAAATCGTGGGTGATGAAAATCACGCCTATGCCCATCCGTGCCTGGATGTCTTTGATCATCGCCAGGATCTGCGCCTGCGTGGTGACATCCAGCGCCGTCGTAGGCTCGTCGGCGATGAGAATATCCGGCTCCATCGCCAGCGCCATCGCGATGACCGCGCGTTGACGCTGGCCGCCCGACAACTGGAATGGATAGGCATTCATCAACTTGTCGGGCTCAGGCAGCATGACGTCGCGAAACAGCTGCAATATCCTGGCACGACGCGCCTCGACAGAAAGACTGGTATGGCGTTCGAGTACTTCGTCGACCTGGCGCCCAATGCGCATGATGGGATTCAGTGCCGTCATGGGTTCCTGGAACACCATGCCAAAGGACTTGCCTCGCAAGCCGTACCAATCTTTCGGCGTCAGCCCGACCAGCTCGCGGCCGCGATAAAGAATGCTGCCCGAGTCGACCCGCAATTCGCCGTCGGGCAACAGCCCCATCAGGGCATGCGCAGTCACGGATTTGCCTGAACCGGATTCGCCGACCACGCACAGGATTTCGTTTCGGTTAACGGTATAGGACACGTTCTTCACGACGCGCGTCGAGGGACCGTCCTGCACCACAGAGACAGACAGATCGCGGATTTCCAGTAGCGCAGACATCAGCCAGTCCTTTTACGGGCCAGTTTGGGATTGAGCGCATCGTTGAGTGCCTCGCCCACCAAATTGAAAGCCAGAACCGTGATCAGGATGGCAATGCCCGGGAACACGCTCATCCACCATGCATCGCGCAATACGCTGCGCGATGCTCCGATGATGTATCCCCATGTCATGGTGTTGGGATCGCCCAGCCCCAGAAAACTGAGCGCCGATTCCAGCAGGATCGCGCTGGCGACCATCAATGAGCCGGACACGATGACAGGCGACAGACTGTTGGGCAGTATCTGGGTCAGAATAATGCGGAGATTGGACTGACCGCTCAGGACTGCTGCCTCGACGAATTCCCGATGTTTCATGCTCATGAATTCGGCGCGGACCAGCCGCGCCAGCGGTGGCCAGGATACCAGCGCAATCGCAAAAATCACCGTGCCGATACTGGGGGTCAAAATGGCCACGAGCACGACAGCCAGAAAAAACCCGGGAATCGTCTGGAACAGCTCGATGAATCCGACGATGACTTGATCCACCTTGCCGCCATAGAAGCCGGCAATGGCCCCAACTGTGATGCCGACCAAAACCGACACCGCGGTGGAAATCAGCGCCAGCACCAATGTGACCCGAGCCCCATAGGCAATGCCGCTCGCGATATCTCGGCCCAGGGTATCGGTACCCAATAGCGCATCCTCGGACATGGGAGGCATATATGGCGCGTTGACCATGTCCCATGGGCTGTCGGGATATAGCCAACTGGCACAAAGGGCGAGCAGGCTGACCAGTGCCAGCACAGCCAAGCCCATCAGGCCGCCCTTGTTGCGGCAAAACGCGCGAAAGAAGCTTTTCATTTCAGCTCTATCCTGGGATCGACAATCGTGTAGAGAATGTCGGTCAACAGATTGACGACGACAACGACAATGGACGCCACGAAGAACACGCCAAGCAGCACGCTGTAATCGCGCTGCACCAGGGCATCGAACGCCAACCGCCCTATGCCAGGCCAGGCGAACACGGTCTCAACCAGCAAAGACCCGCCTATCAGGTGGCCCGCCTGGATGCCCGCATAGGTGATGATGGGCAGCAAGGCATTGCGCAAGACGTGCCGCATGATCACCGTGCGTTCCGCCAGCCCCTTGGCGCGCGCCGTCTTCACAAAATCGAGCTGGCGGATCTCCAGCATGGAGGCGCGGGTCAACCGTGCATACACCGCCATGTAGAACATGCCCAACGTGATCGTCGGCAGGATCAAATGGCGCGCTATATCGGCGACACGTGCCAGCCCCGTCAGATTGGCGCCCACGCTTTCGTAGCCGAAGGACGGCAACCATTGCAGTTGCACCGAAAACACCAACACCAGCATCAACCCCACCCAAAATATCGGCGTCGCGTAGGCCAGCATGGCAAGTGTCGTGATGACGGTATCGCCCCATTTGCCCACGCGTAGTGCGGCCTGGATACCCAACCCCACTCCGGCAAAAAGCGCGAACGCAAACGACGTTAATGCCAGCACCAGGGTGGCGGGCAAATGCGCCAGGATCAGTGTTGATACGGGGGCTTGCTGCCGATGGGAATAGCCCAGGTCAAACGTGGCCACGTCTTTGAGATAAGACCCGAGCTGTACCACCAAGGGCTTGTCCAGTCCAAAATCCTGGCGCAGCTTTTCGATGTATTCGGCGTCGGCTGCCCCGGACTGTCCTGCCAGGATTTCGGCAGGATCTCCCGGTGCGGCGCGAACGAGAAAGAAATTGAATATAGCGATCATGAAGAGCACCAGGATGCTCTTGATCACGCGCCTGCCCAGAAATCCGGCGACCTTGCTCATTCTTTCGACAACCAGGCGTCGCTGTAGGTGTCGACCACGCCTAGGCCTGTGGTGATGGCGTCATGCACGCGCTTGTTCAAGACTGTGCCGTAATTGGTGTCCACCAGCCACACCAGCGGTACGTCCTCGACCAGAATTTTTTGCACCTCGGAGTAATACTGCTGCCGTTGCGCATCGTCGCCGGCTTTCGCAGCCAGGTTGAACAGTTCGTCGACTTTCGGGTTCTTGTACTGGGACGTGTTGCTGAACATCACGCCCTTGCGGATATTGGTGCTCACATAGGTACGCGCCACACCAATGGCGGGATCGGCATATTGAAAAACGCCGTTGCCCGCCATGTCGTAGTCCCAGTTGCCGACACGCGACACCCATCCGCCTACGTCGGTGCTCTCGAGGTTCAACGCGATACCGACTTTGGACAAGTTCTGCTTGATGTATTCGGCCACGCGCCGCGGCATCTCGCCATAGGGCAATGGGATCATGCTGACGGTGACCCGCACGCCATCGCCATTCGGTTTCAAGCCCATTTCGTCGAGCAGAGCAATGGCTTTCTTGGGATCGTAGTCGTACTTCTTGACGTTCGAATCGTAAAAGCGCGTATTGTGGTGGATCGGCCCGGTGGCGGGTATCCCTTGGCCAACCATGATCTTTTCCGCAATGAACTTGCGGTTGATCGCGTACATCAATGCCTGGCGGAAACGCTTGTCGTTGAACGGTGCTTTCGCGTTGTTCAACTCGATCCATTGCATGGTTGACCAGTATTCGTAACCCTTGTTGGTATGGGTCATGTTGGGCAGCTTTGCCACGCGCGGCACATCCATCGGCTCCAGGTCTTGCAGCCAGGCCTGCATCACTGTGCCCTGCTCGATGGCCAATCGGCGCGAAGCGGCATCGGGGATCACGCGATAAGTAATACCGTCCAGGTACGGGCGGCCGGCTTTCCAGTAATGCTCATTCTTGACCAGCTCCACATACGAGCCGCGTTCCCATTTCTTGAACTTGAAGGGACCGGTGCCGATCGGATGCGCGTTATTCGGATTTTGGCCGATGGGCGTGTCCACGTCGTACAGATGCTTGGGCAAGATGGCACCGCCGCCGATGTCGAGTCCGTACAGGAACGCCGCATAGGGTTCCTTTAACTTGAACACGACGGTGTTCGCATCCGGCGCCGTGATCGACTCGACGTTTTGCATCAGGCCACGAGTACGAGGTGTCTGGGACAACACTTTTTCATACGAAAACACGACGTCTGCCGAGGAAAAAGGCTGGCCATCGTGCCAGGTCACGCCTTGCTGCAGATGGAAGGTATACGTCAGCTTGTCGTCCGAAATCTCCCAGGATTTAGCAAGGCTGGGCAATGGCTTCAGATCAAACGAATAGGTCAGCAGGCTCTCGAAAATCTTGCCACCGACCATCTGCGTCCCGGCCACCTGCTGGAGTGCCAGGATGAGGCTGGGCGGTTCCGGATGCAAAATTGCCGTGAGTACGCCACCGGATTGTGGCGTTTCGGCAGCGTGCGCGGGCAGCTGTGCCAGCGTAGCGGCAGCGGCCAACGCAAACCCGCATTTGACAATGGCCCGACGGGCCTGACTGACCAGTTTCATCCTGTTCTCCATGAAAGACGCGGATCAACGGAAAGCATCAACTGCGCTTGGGTTCGACCCCGCACCACTCGTTCAGAAAGAGCGCAAACGTCTTGGCAACGCGCAGCATGCTCTGCACGCTGACGCTTTCGTTGAACCCGTGATAGTTGCGCGAGACTGGCCCATAGCAGGTAACCGGCACATCGGTCATGAAATGGAAATGCCTGCCGTCAGTCGTGCCGGTCAGCGCAATCGATTCAGGCGCCTCGCCCGCTACGTGCCGATGCATATCGGCCAATAGCCGCAACGCCGGCACGTCCAGGTCGTATTCGCATCCCGGCGCATGAAAACCTTCGTAGCGAATGATGAACTGAGTGTCGGGTTGTGCGACTTCTTGTTCGACCTGGCGTATGCAGGCCTCGATGCGAGCCTTCGCCGTTTCCACCGGCATGTCCGGATAGCACGACAGGCGCAGGCCCAGCGTGCAGACACTGGGCACAGACGAATTCCAATCGCCGGCATGGATCTGGCCGAGATTGAAGTTGATCGGGTGCGCATGATCCCGATATGCAGGATGGCGATTCTCGGGCAGATTCCATTCATGCTCGATTTGCTTGATCGCATCCACGACGCGCACGCCCAGGTCCACCGGATTGATCCCCGTCGTCATCAAAGACGCGTGGGCCGGCTTGCCGATGATATCTACATACATCCAGAACACGCCCACCTGAGCCGACATCAGGCCCTCTTGCGTGGGTTCAGGAATCAACACTGCGTCGAACGAGCTGAGTTTGGCGACGCCCAGCGCGCTTTTCAGCGCCGATATCGTGGCCAGCGTACCGTTACCGGTGTTTTCTTCTTCGAGCACGCCGTTAAAACCGACGAGCGCAGCGGGTTGCATGCCTAGATCCTGCAATGCTTTGAATGCAGCCAGCGAGCACACGATGCCCGCCTTCATATCTCCCGCGCCACGGCCAAAGAGCCAGCCGTCATGCAGGCTGCCTTTAAACGGCGACTCTGCCCAGAGATGCTCCGGCCCCGTGGGAACGACATCCAGGTGGCCGTTGAAAAGCACGGATCGCCCCGTGCTGCGCGTCGGCTCATGACATGCCAACACGTTGAAACGCCCGCCATCGGGGCAGCAGGCCGGTGAATAGAGAGGCAGTCCTTCGATGTCCTCGGTGCGCAGCGCGATGCGTTCGCTCTGCAGGCCCAACGCTGCCAATTCGGCCTCGAGGAACTCGGCTGCCGGGATTTCTTCGCCTAGGAGGCTGCGACATTGCACAAAACGCGACAAGGTGTCGGTCATGTAGTGCTCCAACCTGTCGACTGCCGTTTCGATGTCCTGTGGGGACAACTTTTGCGCCTGGACTTCGTTCATTTCACCTCCATGATTTTGTCGGTAAAATACTAGTATCAGATATTGATACTTACGTGCCTATTAGTGATATCTTAGGATCGTATATAAAACCGGGCAAGGTCTGGGGAATGAGAGATTTCCCTAACATCGACAGTGGTACGACAATCGCTACCCTGTCAGCAGGAGACAAATAAATGAGCAGTGTGGATACTCGATTCAATCAATCCGTAGCCAAGGCATTCGACATCCTTGAAGCCTTCAGCGTGAAGCCCGGCATATTGAGCTTGAATGAGCTGGTCGAGATTTCAAATCTGGATCGCAATTCGACATTACGTATGCTGCACACGTTGGTGGCATTGGGCTATCTCGAACGCGGCCCGAACCAACGCGGCTACACGCTGGGGAAAAAAATCTTGCACCGGACGTTCGATTATCTGCGCGGCAACCCGTTGATCGAGCGCGCCAATCCGGTGCTGATCGAACTGCAGCAAGAGTCCGGCGAAGGGGTAGACCTGAGCCTGCCGAATGATCTGAACATTGTGTACGCACTGCGCCGGCAAACGCGGCGCCGCTACTATTTCGCGACCTTGGTCGGACGCACGATGCCGATGTACCGGGCATGCGCGGGCCGAGCCATCATGGCGCACTTGTCCGAGGAGCAGGTCAATGACATCCTGGCGCGTTCCGACCTCGTGGCAGCCACGCCGCATACGCTCATCGAGCCGCGCGCCATTTGGAAAAAAATCTCACAGGCCCGCCAGGACGGTTTTGCCATGACCGTTCAAGAATCGTTGCTGGGTGAACTCGCCGTGTCGTCGGCTGTGCTGGATATCACGGGCCAGCCCATCGCGGCAATTCACATCTACGGCCTGTTGTCTCAATGGAAGCCAGAGGATTTCGCCCAACGCTATGGGCCTTTGGTGATCAACGCGGCACAGGCGCTGAGCAAGCAGTGAGGCCGACTGGAGTCATTCGGCGCAACACTCGCTCGCGCAGTACATCGTGAACGGGCACAAATCCGAAGCCCCTAGCCTCAATAGGAACAACCTGCAAACCGTGGCTTCTGAACGCAGCAACTACTCGTTGACCAAGTTCTGTGCATCCCTGATGAACCATGGGAGATTTAATCGTTCGCCCTCACCCGACTGGATCGTCAGCCGGGGCTTCGGCGCAACATGTACGGTATCGCCGTCCTTTGCAGTATAGGTGTAGTCCGGCGGCGATGAACCCTGTACCTCGGCAGGCTCGGACGCTGTATTGGCGCATGAGACTAGCAACGCACACATTATCGCCAACGGGACTCGCGATGATGTCAAACGATGGATATGCATGATGCTGCTCCAAGTAGCTATGCCATCAAGCATAGCAAATCCATCAATCCTTCTTCAGCCCCCCAATCGATTTGATCACCGCCTGCCATTTTTGAGTCTCGGAATCGACCAATTGCGTCAATGCGTCAGGCGTTGAGCCCACGGGAGTGGCGCTCAGATCCTTGAGCTGGGCCTGCACATCTGGTTGCGCGACCACCTCATGCAAGGCGCCGCTCAGCGCGTCGACCATCGGACGCGGCATGCCGGCCGGCCCGAATACGGCGTTCCATGTCCATGTCTCGTAGCCCGGCACACCGGATTCCACCATCGTGGGCAGATCGGGAAAAGACGCTACTCTTTCGCTGGTGGTCACCGCGAGCGCGCGCACCGAGCCCGCGCGTATATGCGATGCCGCGCCGCTCAATACGTCGAACAGAATCGGAATATGGCCTGCGATGAGATCGGTCATTGCAGGGCCACCGCCCTTGTATGGCACATGGGTCATCTGCAATCCCATCGTTGATTTGAACAGCTCGCCGGATAGATGCGGTGGCGTTCCCACACCCGACGAGCCATAACTGAATTGATTCGGCTGCGCCTTCACCAAAGCGATCAACTCTCGTACGTTGGTGGCCTTGACCGACTTGTTTACCAGCAGCACGTTGGGCACCGTGACGACCAACGACACGGGCGTGAAATCGGTCTGAGCACGGTATGGCAACTGCTGCCCCATAGACAGCGGATTGATCACGTGCGTGGCGATGGTGCCCATCAATAAGGTATGACCGTCGGGCGTCGCACGCGCCACTTTCGCCGCACCGATTGCACCGCCGCCTCCGGATAGATTTTCCACCACCACGGTGCGCTGGATACGGTCCCCGAGCTTTTGCGCCACCAGACGGGAAACGACATCGGTGGCACCGCCTGCGGCAAACGGGACGACCAGATTAATGGGTCCTTTGGGTAGTACAGAATCAGAGGACCGCGCCAGGACTGGCGAGAATGCCAGCCCGAACATCGCTGAAGCGCCAGCCTGCAATAGCTGGCGGCGTGAGGGATTCTGCATGGTGATGTCTCCGTTTTTTGTATAGGTAATAGATGCATCCCATGGCAGAAGCAGCAAGGATCAGGATGCCGGAGCTGCAATAGTAGGAATCAATCCCTTGATCCTTCAAATAGAATTTTGGCATCGGTGGATCAGGATTGTTGATCGTCGTACCGAGTTGGGTCTCAACCCCAAATGGTGTTACGGTTATTGTGCGAACACCCATCAAGGAGACAAAAATGAAGACGCAGATTAGCTTCAAGAGCACTGATGGAAGCGATGGCGTAGCGCTTGTCGATGGAGCCATTTCCGACCTGGTACACGCCAAACGCGAATTGGCCCATGCCAAGGGTCTGCCTGTGGTGGAGACCAATGATGGACAGTCAGAGGATATCGATGCACGACTGCGACATGGAGGCGTCGATCCGAATTCGGTGAAATTTCTGCATGTCAGCGAGTGAGATAGCCGCAGAACTGCTCGCTCAGAAACTAGAAAGGGCCTACAGAGAAAACTCTGTAGGCCCTCGGTATTGCTGGTCGGGACGGCGGGATTCGAACTCGCGACCCCTTGCACCCCATGCAAGTGCGCTACCAGGCTGCGCTACGCCCCGAAAGAAAAAGAGTATAGCAGAGATAAAAAAAGCCTGCATCGAAATGCAGGCTTTTTTTAAGAAAAATACGAAAATTTTTTAGGGCTTTCGCGATACCGACTTGATGCCTTCGATATGCCAACCTGGCTTATGCATTGCTACCGGCTTGCCCCGTCGGAACGGCCGGAGCAGCGCCACCCGATGAGGAATTCAGCGCCTCTGCCAACATCGTTGAGATGTTGCCCAATTCGGTACGCAGCGACTGCAGCTCTGCCCCGCTCAAGCGCACTGCAGCATCCTGATCATGCGGTGTGTCGCGTGTATCGCCCAGACGATTGCGCGCGCCACTGATCGTGAAGCCTTGTTCGTACAACAAGGAACGGATACGGCGAATCAGCAGGACTTCGTGGTGTTGGTAATAGCGGCGGTTGCCGCGACGCTTTACCGGACTGAGTTGCGTGAACTCCTGTTCCCAGTAACGCAGCACGTGAGGCTTGACGAGACACAGATCGCTGACCTCACCGATGGTGAAGTAGCGTTTGGCGGGAATGGGCGGAAGCGCAACGGTGGGTTCGGGACGAGTCATGGATTGATTTTATGCCGTGATGGACGTTAAGCCGATAACAATTGCCGACAAAGCGTATCACTCCTCGTTGGAGTCCGCACACGTCGGCTCGGTCTGCTCGACCACGCTCTTCAATTTTTGACTGGCGTGAAACGTAACCACGCGCCGCGCAGCGATGGGGATCGTCTCGCCCGTCTTGGGATTGCGCCCAGGACGGGGAGGTTTGTTGCGCACCTGAAAATTGCCAAATCCCGATAGCTTGACGGCATCTCCGCGCGCCAGGGCATCGCGGATTTCCTCGAAGAATGTATCGACGATGTCTTTGGCTTCGCGCTTATTCAGGCCGACTCGCTCGAACAGCAATTCGGCGAGTTCGGCTTTGGTCAAGGTACGCGGCTCAGCAAGCATAGAGGTTCCCATGATCAAGTGCGTTGACGCGCGCCGTGTTCACTGATGAGCGCCTGAGTAATGCGGGCCAGGCAGTCGGCAACACGAGCTTCGTCCAGCGTGACTTCAGTGTCTTGTAGCCAGAAACGGAAAGCAAGGCTTTTCTCGGTGACGGGCTTGCCGTCTTGGGGCTTGTCGCGCCATACATCGAACAGGCGCGTGTCCTGCACCACAGCCAATGTAGCATCTGCTGCGACGGTTGCGGCAACGGTGTCCAGCATCGCCTGGGCGCTGACGGACAAATCGACCCACAAGGCCAAGTCGCGCACGACCACGGGCTGGCGGGAGAGCTCGCGCACCTGGGGCAATTGCCCCTGCGACAGGGCCTGAGCGTCGAGTTCGAAAACCACGGGAGCATGCGCCAGGTCGGCCTGCTGCGCCCAACGCGGGTGCAATTCACCAATCCAACCTACAGGCTGGCCATCGAGATCGATGCGAGCGCTACGGCCAGGATGCAACGCAGGATGCGTCGCAACCTCGAAGCGCAAATCGCTGGCGCGCGCGCCGAACAGGGCCTCTACGTCCATTTTGACGTCGAAGAAATCGACCTGACGAGTCGGCGTGCCCCACTGTTCCTCAACGGCCGGGCCCCAGGCAGCGCCCGACAGACGCAAGGGCTGGCGCACACCAGCCACATCAAGCGGACCATCCTGATGCGCCGCGTCGCGCAGGAACACGCGGCCGAGTTCAAAGACGCGCACGCGCGATTGCTTGCGATTGGCGTTGTAGCGGATGTTGGCGACCAGACCCGCGATCAGGCTGGAACGCATGACCGACAGATGGCTGGCAATGGGATTGAGCAGGCGTACAGGCTCGTTATTGCCTGCGTAGTCACGCTCCCAGTCGGCCTCGACGAAGCTGTAATTGACGACTTCCTGGTAGTCCTGGGCGGCGGCCATGCGGCGCAAGGTATGCGGGCCGCGACGTTGCTCGGGCTGCGAGAACATCTGGGCACGCGCGATGGGCGGCACATCGGGCAGACGCTCGAAACCGTAGATGCGGGCGACTTCTTCGATGAGGTCTTCTTCGATCTCGAGGTCGAAGCGATACGAAGGAGGCTCGACGATGAAGTCGTCGCCGTCGACCTGGAACGACAGACCGAGACTGTTGAAAATCTGTGCGACCTCGGCTTGAGGCACGGGGACGCCCAACACACGATGGCAACGCGACAGGCGCATGCGCACCGGTTGGCGAGTGGGCAGATTCACGATCTGGTCGTCAGCGGGACCGGCCTGGCCACCGCAGATGTCGATGATCAAGCGCGAGATGAATTCCAGATGCTCGGGAATGCTGGCGTAGTCGACGCCACGCTCGAAACGGTGGCTGGCCTCGGAGCTGAATTTGTAGCGGCGTGCACGGCCGGCGATGGACTCGGGCCACCAGAACGCGGCCTCAAGATAGATGTTGGTGGTGTCCAGCGTGACAGAGGTCGCCTCGCCGCCCATGATGCCAGCCAGGCTTTCGACCTGGTCACCGGCCACGACGACACCGACCTTGGGGTTGAGCTCGACGGTCTGGCCGTTGAGCAGCTCGAGGGTTTCGCCCTCGCGAGCCCAGCGTACGTCGATATCGCCGCCGATCTTGTCCAGATCGAAGACGTGGGACGGACGGCCCAATTCGAGCATGACGTAGTTGGAAATATCCACCAGCGCCGAGATCGAGCGCTGCCCTGCCCGCTCGAGGCGGGTTTTCATCCACTCAGGCGTCGCGGCGCGCGCATTGACGCCACGGATCACGCGGCCGGCAAAACGGCCGCACAGGTCCGGCGCGGATACGGTCACGGGCAAACGGTCCTGCAAGGTGACCGGTACGGCGACGGCGGTGGGAACCGACAGCGCAGCGCCGGTCAGGGCCGCGACCTCGCGTGCGACACCGAGGATCGACAGGCAATCGGCACGGTTGGGCGTGAGCTTCAGGGTAAAGAGCGTGTCATCCAGACCCAACGCCTCGCGGATCGACTGACCGGGGGTCAAGCTGCCGGGCAACTCGAGCAGCCCGGCGTGATCCTGGGACAGGCCCAGTTCGCGAGCGGAACACAGCATGCCAGCAGACGGGACGCCACGCATTTTGGCAACGCCGATTTTCATGCCGCCGGGCAATTCGGCGCCGACGCGGGCCAGGGGGACAGTGAGGCCTTGGGCGGCATTGGGAGCACCGCATACGATTTGCAGCAGCTCGCCCGAACCGTCATCAACCTGGCAGACGCGCAGTTTGTCGGCATCGGGGTGCGGCGCAATCGAGACAATGTGCGCGACGACCACGCCCGTAAACGGCGGCGCAGCAGTGGTGGTTTCTTCGACTTCCAGGCCGGCCATGGTGAGCCGATGGGCCAGTTCGTCGGTAGTGATCGTGGGGTTAACCAGGGCGCGGAGCCAAGATTCAGGAAATTGCATGATCAGCCGTCGGTTATACGTTGAACTGGCGCAGGAAGCGCAGGTCGCCTTCGTAGAATTGGCGCAGGTCGTTGACGCCGTAGCGCAACATCGTCAGGCGCTCGAGGCCGGAGCCGAACGCAAAGCCGATGTAACGCTCGGGATCCAGACCGAAGTTGCGCACGACTTGCGGGTGCACCTGGCCTGAACCGGAGATTTCCAGCCAACGGCCGCGGTTCGGGCCCGAGGTGAACATCATGTCGATCTCGGCCGAGGGCTCGGTAAACGGGAAAAAGGACGGGCGGAATCGCACGACCAGATCGTCGCTCTCGAAGAAGCGGCGCAGGAAATCGGTGTAGACACCTTTCAGGTCGGCAAAGGAGATGTCCTCGGCGATCCACAGGCCCTCGACCTGGTGGAACATCGGCGAGTGCGTCGCATCGCTGTCGACGCGATACGTACGGCCTGGAGCGATGACCTTGATGGGCGGCTTGTTCATGCGGGCATAGCGCACCTGCATGGGGCTGGTGTGCGTGCGCAACAGCAGCGGCAAACCATCGCCGTCTTGCAGATCGACGTAGAACGTGTCCTGCATGGATCGCGCAGGGTGGTCCAGGGGGTTGTTCAGCGCGGTGAAGTTGGTCCAGTCGTTTTCGATTTCCGGACCGTCAGCCACGTCGAAACCAATGGAGCGGAAGATTTCCTCGACACGCTCCCAACTGCGGGCCACAGGGTGGATGCCCCCCATCCCACGGCCACGGCCGGGCAAGGTGACATCGATGGTTTCGGCAGCCAGGCGAGCATCGAGCTCGGCCTGAACCAGTTCAGCACGACGCTGGTTCAGCAGGGCTTCGATCTGCTGTTTGGCCTGATTGATACGGCCACCCATTTCGCGTTTCTGTTCGGGGTCGAGCTTGCCCAGACCCTTGAGCAACGCGGTGAGAGCGCCCTCTTTGCCCAGAAAACGCGCCTTGGCATTTTCCAGAGCCGCGGCGTCGGTGGCCTCGGCGAATCGTTCTTGGGCCTGGGAGACCAGGTCTTCAGCCAATAAAGTCATGGAGTCAGTGCCATAAAATGCGCCCCCACGCCGCGCCTGGCGGCTTGCTGCCCCCTGGGGGGCTGTTTTGCCTTGGGGCGGCCCGACGGCAAAACGCAACTAAGCCTCGAAGAGGCATTTTGCCTAAAGACGCAGTTCGATGGGCGCTTCAGCCCTGATACTACGCCCGATGGCCTGCTGCCCCACAAGGGTGCTTCGTCCAAGAACAGCCCCAGACAAAACGCAAACGGGGCCAAAAAGCCCCGTTTGCAGCGATGCGCGATACGATCAGCGCACGTTAGGCGGCCAATGCTGCCTTGGCCTGTTGCACGATGGCGGCGAAGCCGGCCTTGTCGCGCACAGCCAGATCGGCCAGAACCTTGCGGTCGAGTTCGATCGAAGCCTTTTTCAGGCCGGCGATGAACACGCTGTAGCTCATACCCTGCTCACGCACAGCGGCGTTGATACGGGTGATCCACAGAGCACGGAACGTGCGCTTTTTGTTGCGGCGATCGCGATAGGCATATTGGCCAGCACGCATGACCGCCTGTTTGGCGATGCGGAATACGTTACCGCGGCGGCCACGGTAACCCTTGGCGGCGGCAATGACTTTTTTATGACGGGCGCGGGCGGTAACGCCGCGTTTGACGCGAGGCATAGTAGATCTCCGTTATCAAGCGAAAGGCATCATGGCTTTCACGGAAGCCACGTTGGTTTCATGGACCGCAGCCGAACCGCGCAGTTGGCGCTTGTTCTTGGTGGTCTTCTTGGTCAGGATGTGGCGCTTGAAAGCCTGGCCACGCTTGATCGATCCGCTGCCGCGAACCTGAAAGCGCTTGGATGCGCTTTTCTTGGTTTTCATCTTGGGCATGATGATTCCTACGTTTGTTAATTTAATATGGACGCACAGGTGCTCGACGGGCTGGCAGACACATCGCCTGCCGGCACGGCAAGGCTTGCCGAACCTGGATCCACTTCTGGTTTTCCCCGAAAGATCCGGGAAAGCCTTTGATTATATGGTGGTTTTGGGATTTTTGTCTAATTTGATTGCGGCCAATGTCCAAGGCAGCGCTCAATCCCGGGAACACTATGTCCCCTATTCCTCATTCACGGGGGGCCGATACAGGATCCTGGCTGCAGCAGCCTATCGCAAACGACAACGATACTGCAGCGCCTCGGCGACATGGCGGACCTGTATACGGGGCTGTTCGTCCAGATCGGCGACCGTGCGGGCCACGCGGAGCACGCGGTGGGTGGCCCGGGCAGAGCCGTGCAAACGCTGTATGGCCTGAATCAGCAACTGCTGGCTCTCGGCATCCAGCTCGCAGTGAGAATCGATATCGGGGCCGTGGAGTTGGGCGTTGGTGCATCCTTGACGCTGCTGTTGATGCTCGCGGCAACGGGCGACGCGTTCGCGTATGGACTCGGAGGGTTCGCCGGCCGGCAAGGAGAGACAGTCTGTGCCTGTGGCCGGCAACTCGATCAACAAGTCGAGCCGGTCAACGAGTGGGCCGGACAATCTGCCGACATATCGGGCCACCTGATCGGGAGTACACGCACAGGGACGTTTGGGATGCCCGCGCCAGCCGCAAGGACAGGGATTCATGGCTGCAACGAGCTGGAACTGCGCAGGATACTCGACGGTATGCCTGGCCCGGGCGATGACCACCCTGCCCGTCTCCAGCGGCTCTCGCAGCGACTCCAGCGACCTGCGGTTGAATTCGGGAAGCTCGTCCAGAAAAAGGACGCCGTGATGGGCAAGGCTGATTTCGCCCGGCCTGGGAAAAGCGCCGCCGCCAATCAAGGCGGCGGCTGAGGCGCCATGGTGTGGCGCGCGAAACGGCGGCTGGCCCGGCAATGCAGCAGCGAGCGCTCCTGCCAAACTCGACAATGCTGCGGTTTCGAGGGCTTGTACTCGAGAAAGCGGCGGCAGCAGGCCAGGCAACCGCTGCGCCAACATACTCTTGCCAGCGCCTGGCGGACCGACCATCAGTAAGCTGTGCCCGCCTGCTGCAGTAACCTCTAACGCCCGTCTGGCCAGAGGCTGGCCCCGTACGTCGGACAGGCAAGGCGGATGCACCGCCTCGGTCCAGGGACTGGGTTGCGCCGCCGATAGTGTCGCGCTGCCGGTCAAATGCGCCGCCACGTCGGCCAGAGTGTCAGCACAGAGCACCGACAAATCCGGAACCCACGCCGCCATGGCGGCACTGGCTGTAGGCAAGATCATAGTGCTGCCGGGCTGATCGCGGGCAACGGCCAGCGCCAATGCCAGGGGAGCCCCAACGGGCACCAACGCCCCGGTCAACGACAATTCCCCGGCAAACACCAGATTCTGTAATCCCGATGGCGCGGCATCGCCATGCGCACCTGGCACCGCGATTTGACCCGACGCCAACAAAACGCCCAAGGCAATGGGCAGATCAAAACGCGCGGACGCCTTTGGCAGGTCGGCGGGCGACAGATTGACCGTGATACGGCCGTTCGGGAATTCGAAGCCGCTATTGATGATCGCGGCACGCACCCGTTCACGGCTCTCGCGGACCTCGGTATCTGGCAGACCCACCACGGTAAAGGCCGGCAGTCCCACGCCCAAATGCGTTTCTACGCGCACGGCAGGCGCGTCGGCGCCGGACAAGGCGCGGCTGGCAAGGATGGCTAGAGTCATGGCGGCGTCTGAAGTGAAAACGACGGCCAGTATGCGTAAATGCACTCGGTTTGGGCAGTGCCAGGGTGATAGCGATGTCACGCTTTTCAGGCATTTTTTTTGTGGCGCAGGAAATGCTTCATCTGATTTGCGGCGGCAATGGATGGCGTTCCTGAATTACGCAACGAAACGCGCCCCGCCATCACGCCATATCAAACAGCCAGCGCAAACCGATCGGAGAGCGCAGAATGCGAGCGCCTTCGTGCCCCAGTCGCGGCACGATCTCGAACACATGACTGGGCGGCAGACCGCCATACAAATACGCCAGATAGTCTCGGTAGGCGAGACAGCGATCGCGCCGGTCGCTGCCTTGCAGCATGGCCGCTGCGCTGCGGTCCAGGTGCGGATCGTTGGGATCATTGTCGTGCTCGCCCACCAGATAGACGACCTCTTTGCCGGCATAGCTGCGGCGCAGCTCGTCCGGGTCCACACAGGCGACATACGCGTTGGGCCGTTGCAAGCCGTATTTGTAGTGATCGTAATCCGGGCAGTGCAGCAAGGCCTGCCCTGATGGCTGGCCGTACGCGCCACCGGGTCCGTGACCGCGGCGAGCGGCGTCCAGGTATAGGTACGACGACGGTCCCACTACGATGTGGCGCAGCGCGATGCCCAGCTCTCTGGCCAACGTAGGAACGGAACTCGCTGCCGCGTGGCGTTGCACGAATTGTGCTCCCGCCGAATGCCCCACGATAACGAGGCGTTCCAGATCGGGAAAGCGTTCTCGGCACGCCAGGCGCCGGACCATGGCGTCGAGCACTGAAAACGCGCTGACACCTGTGCCGTGGCGCGATGCATCGCCCTGTTTCCAGGCCTGCGGCGCCCAGGCCAGCGTGGATGCGCCCAGGCCCCGCGCACGGGCCTCGCGTCGCGTGTAGAACTGCGGCGCAGCCAGCAACGTCTGGTCGCGGATGCCGCTTCCCGCCAGGCGCGCGGCCCGGTCCAAGGCTCGCCAATAACGGTGGCCGTCGCGCTCGGTGCCATGGACGACCAGTACTGCACGACGTATGCCAGGCTGGGGTTCGTCCAACGTGCTGTCGCTGATATAGACGCAAGCCAGGCCTTCGCGCAGCCAGAGGCGGCGCGCATGCCCGGCATCTGAAACGTGTCGCAGGTTCAAACCGGATTCGCCTCCTACCTCGTGCGCAGCGCGGCACCGTGCCGCGCGAATTGATGATGCGAAATCGTTGTAGCACGCGGATTTGAAGCTCGTGGGGCTCTTACCTGTTTTTAATCTGGCGCTTTTCTATTTCTCAATTGCGCGCGCGGTGGGCTTGATATCGTGAGTACATCAACTTTTCACGATCGAATATTTTGCGGAGATAGACATGTACGACATCGACCTGCACCAGCGATTGCAGCATTGCAAGACGGCATACAGCACCCGCCATGTGGATCTGTCCATGGCTACGGATCTGGTCACCACGACCAGCCCGCGCGCCGGCGACCTGGTCCTCGCGGTTGTGAGCAAGCTCGGCCATCACAAGGCGCTGGAATCGCGCGATGGCCGGCGCTCCACCTTGTTTGTCGGCGACGAAATCGTGGTGGCTTACGGTAATCGCTACGCCCCCGATCAGTTCGAAGCAGAAATCCGCGGCGACCTGGGCCCATGCGATCTGGTCGCGGCCGGCGGCATCGCATCCAACGTGTTGTCGCGCAGCGCGAAAACCGGTGCTGCGACTGCCATCACGCCCGTGGGATTGCTGGCCGATCGCACAGGCCGGGTGCTGAACGTGGCCGATGCGGCGTTGCCGGCTTTGCGTGAGCCCAAGACCGCTCGCGTCTACGCCGTCATCGGCGCGTCGATGAACGCCGGCAAGACCACGACCGCTGTGAGCCTGATACGTGGCTTTCGCGCCGCGGGATATCGCGTCGGTTCTGCGAAAGTCACGGGGACCGGAGCAGGCGGCGATTTGTGGCGCATGATGGACGCCGGCGCCCGCCCTGCGCTGGACTTCACCTCTGCCGGCGTGGTGTCCACGTATAAGGTAGAGCACGCTGAGCTGCTGCGCATCTGCTTCACCCTGGCTTCGCATGCCATGAGGACCGGTATCGATGTGTTGGTGCTGGAAATCGCCGACGGGCTATATCAGCGGGAAACGGCGATGCTGCTGCAATCACCGGAATTCCAGCAGTTGGTCGACGGCGTGTTTTTTGCCGCGCGCGACGCGCTCGGTGCCAAGGCCGGCGTCGATTGGCTGGCGCGGCATCAACTCAAGACGCTGGCGATCAGCGGCATTATCACCATTGCCCCCCTGGCCATCCAAGAGGCCACTGAGGCGGTCGGGCTGCCAGTGCTGGGCCTGGATGCGTTGGGCGACCCGGTCATGCTGGAAGAATTGACCGGCGCGGAATCGGTGCAGGCCGTCCTGTGAAGCGCCGCGGGCCGCTTCCGGCCGTATTGGCGGGCAGCCGGCGGGGACTGATGGCGTGGCTGCTGGCCAACGGGATCGCGCAAGCGGCCACCATGGCGGGTATCGCGATCGCCACACGGCATGGCTTTGACGGGCTGCATCAACCGGAAGTTGTGCCGAATGTGGTGCTGGCCCATGCCGCGGCAATTGCCGTGCTGGGCCTCGCGCTGATGTGGCTGCGTATGGCAGAGCGGACCACGGCGGAAAGGCTGGGCCAGAGTTATCTGACGGCGACTCGTCTGCGGCTTTTCGATCATCTGAACAATCTGCCCAGCCGCGTGCTGCAAAAACGCACTCAGGGTGTCCTGATGGTGCGTTTTGTCGCCGACCTCAATGCGCTCAATGACTGGGTCAGTCGCGGGCTGGCTCGGCTGGCGGTGGCGGCGATTACGATCGTGTCGGCCGTGGGCGTGTTGGCCTGGCTCGATCCGCTCATTGCAGCCTGTGTCGCCGGGGCGATCGCGGTGGCGGTGACAACCTTGGCGGCCGCCGGATCGCCGCTGTACCTGCGCGTGCGCGAACTGCGGCGCGCGCGCGGCCGCATGGCTGCCAATCTGGGTGAAAAACTGAATGTCTATTCGCCGGTGCGCGTATTCGGCCGCACCCGCGGCGAGCGCTCGCGCCTGCAGAAACAAAGTTCGCGGCTGGCCCAGGCGGCCGTATCCCAGGCTCGCCTGGCCGCTTTGCTGCGTGCGGTGCCGGATGCCGCATCGACCATCCTGACCGCGTTGGTGCTGGCGGCGGGCCTGCTACGCGTGCAGCAGGCGGGCTGGGGCACCCTGTTGGCGGCCATTCTGGTCGTCAACCTGCTGGATTCGCCGTTACGCGATCTGGGGCGTATTTTCGTGTTCTGGCAGAATTTCCGCGCGGCGCGGGATGTGCTGGGCGGCTTCTTGCGCCTGCCCACGCTGGCATCCGGCCGGCGCTTGCCGCCCTTGAGCCCTGGGCCGGGCCATCTGGCGTTGGACCAGGTATCGGTGGCGGGTGCGCTCACGCAGGTCAGCGCCGAGGCGCCCGCAGGTTCGCTGATCGCCGTCACAGGCAGCAGCGGCGCAGGAAAGTCAACGATACTGGGACTGGCTGCCCGCATGTTCGATCCCGACCAAGGCACGGTGCGATTGGATGGACAAGCGCTGGCCGAGCATGACCTCACCTCTATCCGCCAGGCTGTGGGTATGATCTCGCCCGACCTGCCGCTGCTGCGCGGCTCTATCCGGCGCAATCTGACTTACCGGGCGAGTGCCGCCAATGATGCCGAGATTGCCGACGCCTTGCAGCTGTGCGAATTGCACCAGGCCATTGCTGCCCTGCCGCGTGGCCTGGACACTCGGATCGCCGAGCGCGGCGCCGATCTGCCCGCAGCGCTGCGGCAACGGCTGATCGTGGCACGAGCCGTGATGGGTGAGCCGCGCCTGCTGTTGATCGATGATGCCGACGCCATGCTCGACGAGGTACGTACCGGTACGCTTGCGCGAGTGCTGCGCCGGCGCGGCACAACGATTCTGCTGGTCACCAGCGATCCGCAATGGCTGTCGGCGGCCGACGCCGTATGGCGTCTGGATGCAGGGCAACTCGAATCAGTTAAAGAGACGAAACATCTACATACATCAGAACATACATGTGCGGAAGTAAATATATAAAAGGATGCCCTCGCCGGGCGCCTCCGCAGAAGTATGATGCGCGGCCCATTCGCGCACTCTGAGTGTATGAGGACAACTTGAGTATCAAGACTCGGATCTGGGTGTTCCAATCCATAGTCGCCTTTTCCGTCATTGTCATGGCGATCACCTCTGTCTTTGCCACGCGTACGGCCGAGGACTATTTCGATCGGCTTTTGCATGCACGCAAAGAACTGGCCCTGACGTCTGACCTGGCGATCAACGCGAATCGCTACGCGGAGCAGATCGCCGAACTGATATTGATCGGCCCTGCGGAACTATCTGATTTCGAAAGCGCCCGTGCCGACGTCTATAAATCGTTCTTCGACTTGAAGCAGCTGGATCTGCGCATCAAGGCAGAATCGGAGCGCGACGACATCATGACGCTATCGCTCTATGAGCGCATGCATCTGCTCATCGACAGCATTGGCGGCTCCGTGGATGAGTTGCTCGCGCTGTCCTTGATCGGCAAGCGCGATGAGGCCATTGCTCTGTTCCGTTATCAGATCGAGAACCGGCTGGATTCGGAGCTCGAATATCTGATTGCCGAGAATGTCCGCAGCAAACAGGCCGAGGTCGACGCGCTGGAGTCTGTCACCGAACAATTGCGACAGAAGGTGACGGTGTCCATGCTGAGTTTGCTGGCAGCCCTGTTGGCATTGATCTCTGTGTCGGGTTATTTGCTGACTCGCTCCATTGGCCGCCCTATTCGTGCCCTGGCAGCAGGCACACGCGCGATTGAACAAGGCTCGCTGCACTACCGCATCGGCAGCCAGGCGCGTGATGAACTGGGTGTATTGTCGCGCAGCTTCGATGCAATGGCCGAGCAACTGCATGCGCAGCACGCGCAATTGCTCGCCTCCAAGAGCCAATTGGAAGGAGAGGTTGCACAACGCACACGCGACCTGGCCCAGGCCAATCATCGGCTGACCCTGGTAGACCAGCAGCGCGTGCGCCTACTAGCCGATATCAGCCACGAACTGCGCACCCCGCTGACCGCGTTGCGGGGCGAGGCCGAGATTGCGCTGCGCGGCAAGGCCTGGCACGAAACGATGTACCGTGAGGCTCTGACCGCGGTGGTGGCGCGCGCGCAGGAAATGGGACATCTGATCGAGGACCTGCTGTTCCTGGCGCGTTCGGAAGGCGATGATATCGCGTTCGAAAAAGACGCCCTGGACCTGAAGGAAATCGCGCTGGCGGCCATCCATGACACCAACGTGCTGGCACGCCACCGGGAGGTGCGGCTGATGATGGGCCAGGATACGCCAACGGAAGGCGTGCCCATATGGGGCGATCGGGCACGGCTCAAGCAGGCCGCCATGATCGCGTTGGACAACGCGATCAAGTATTCGCCCGCCGGCACGACGGTCGAGATCGCGGTGCGCGCAGGCGCACGGGCGGAGCTGGTCATCCGTGACCACGGCGTGGGCTGCGCTGCCGAAGAGTTGCCCCATGTTTTTGACCGCTTCTACCGCGGTACGGCGGCGCGCGAGCGCTGGGCGGCTGGTAGCGGCCTGGGCCTGTCGATCGCTCGCTGGATTGTGCAGAAGCACCACGGAACCGTCGACTTCAGCAGTACCGTCGGGGAAGGCTCGACATTCACCGTTCGGCTGCCATTGAGACATCAACATGTATAACGCCAAAGTCTTGCTGATCGAGGACGACCCTCGCATTATTTCTTTCCTGCAGCGCGGCCTGCAAGCCGAAGGCTACAGCGTCGAAGTCTCGCGCGATGGGCTGCACGGGTACGAAACCGCTCGCGACGGCGAATTCGATCTCATCATCCTGGACCGGATGTTGCCGCGGATGGAAGGCGTCGAGGTCTGCGCCCGGTTACGCGCGGAGGGCTGTCGTTGCCTGATTCTGATGCTGACAGCCAAAGCAGAACTGCAAGAGCGCATCCAGGGATTAAAGCAAGGGGCCGACGATTACCTGGCCAAGCCGTTCGCATTCGACGAACTGGTGGCACGCATGCAGGCCCTGCTGCGCCGGCGCCAGGATGGCCGTGCCCTGGACACGACTCTCAGCGTCGGCGATCTGCAGTTGGATTTCGCAGCCCGAACTGCGCATCGGGGCGAACGCCGAATCGAACTGACCGCGCGCGAATTCGCGCTGCTCGCCTATCTGATGGAACACGCCGGCACAGTGGTCAGCCGCGCACGGATATTGCGCGACGTCTGGGGAATGGACTTCGATCCCGGCACCAAGGTGGTAGATGTGTATATCCGTTATCTGCGGCGCAAGATCGAGCAGGAAGGAGAACTGCCGCTACTGCGCACCGCCCGCGGCTTTGGCTATACCATCGGTGCAGAAAAGGCCGATTAAAAAAAACCGATTCGGCCTTTCGTGAAGATGCTGCAGCAATCTAGTAGAGTTGGACCAATAAAGTAAAAGCGGCAAGAACTCAAGGAGACGCGCATGAGCACAAAGCGAGTACCGGTGACGGGTGCCGGCAAGGGTATCGGCCGAGCCATGGGACACAGACTCATGACGCTGATCTCCGTGGTCTAAGGAGTGCAAAGTGGACTTCTATTCCCTGCTTTCACAGCATGCTCGGACGGCGCCGGCACGGATCGCATTTCAAGATAACGCCCGCCAGCTGAACTACGCGGAGTTGTTGGCTGAAGTGGACTGTATGGCGGCACTGATGGCGTCTCGCGGGGCTCGCCGCGGAGACCGTCTGGCGCTGTGGATGCCAAATTGTGTCGAATGGCTCGTGACGTTTCTCGCATGTGCCAGATTGGGAATGATGGTGGTCGCAGTCAACACCCGGTTCAAGGAACATGAAGTCGGCCAACTGCTGCAACGCGGGCAATGCCGCTGGCTGGCATTCTGGCCGGCCTTTAAAGGGTTGCCGTTTGTCGATACGCTCAAATGCGTGGACGCTGCTATCGTTGGCCAACTGAAAGGCGTCATTGCCGTTCAAGCCAACGCAGACGTCGCCCATACCTTGCGCGATGCGTGGCCGGCGCTTGACCTGATCTCATACGCGAACACTGACACCACGTTTCCCATTTCGGATCCTGGACAAGCCCGTGACGGAGCATTGGTCTACACCACCTCGGGCACCACATCCGAGCCAAAGCTCGTCCTGCATCGGCAAGAGGGGCTGATCAATCACGGAGCCATTGCGGCCTCGGCCTATGGTGTCACTGCGCAGAGCGTGGTGCTCATTGCTGCGCCGATGTGCGGCGCGTTTGGCTTTTCCACGATGCTCAGTGGCCTGGTTCCCGGCGCCTCCTTGGTATCGCTGGCAGTATTCGATGCCAGCACTACCGTGCGGCAAATCACCGATCACGCGGTGACCCACACCTTTGCCAATAACGAACTCATTGATCTGCTGCTGAAGGAAACGGCGGGCAATGGCCGGCCCTTCCCTACGCTGCAGTATGTGGGCTATGCCAGCTTTGCCCCCTCTATGGACGATCTGCCCGAACGCGCGCTACAGGCGGGGATACCCATTGCCGGGCTATATGGATCCAGCGAACTCCAAGCCTTGGTGGCGGGCCAGCGGCTCGATATGGACTGGCAATATCGACGTGCCGCCGGAGGAACCCTGGCCTCGCCAGCCGGCAGGGTCCGTGCGGTAGATCCCGAGCATGGCAACACGCTGCCGCACGGCGCCATCGGACAGATTGAAATCCAGGCCCCCAGCCTGATGTCAGAGTATCTGGACAATCCTGAAGCCACCCGCAAAGCCATCCATCCCGATGGATTTTTCCGCACAGGCGATCTGGGCTTCACGGTGGATGAACGCACGTTTGTTTTTCAGGGCAGAGACGGAGAACATCTGCGTCTGGCAGGTTTTCTGGTCAACCCGATGGAAATCGAGGCGTTCATCCGCGAGCTCGACGGCGTTCAAGCAGTGCAAGTCGTGGGCGCCGAACGCGAGGGAAAAACCGTACCGGTGGCATTTGCCATTGCCTCGTGCGGGGCAGACGTGACCGAGGCGGCCATCATTCGCGCCTGTCAAGCCTCAATGGCAAAATTCAAAGTCCCTGAACGAGTCGCGTTTGTGCAGCAGTTTCCAATGGTGCAAAGCGCCAACTCGAACAAGGTGCAGAAGCACGAACTCAGAAAAATGGCGCAGAGACTGCTTGACGGAGATCGGCACGCCGCGCTGTGAGGGCTGAAGTCGGCCAATCTGTGCGTTCGGCCTGCCTTTTAGGCGGGGACAGCGATCGCTATCTATTCGTGCGCGCCTTTTGCGGCCTGGACAAACTCCAACCTATTCCGGCTTGCTCTCCAAAGCCGCAACACGCGACTCCAGCTGTTGCACCTGAGCTTGCAGTTGATCCACACGCTCGCGCGCACGAGCCAGCAGATCCGCCTGTACGTCGAATTCCTCGCGGGTGATCAGGTCCATTTTCGTAAAGGCCTGCCCCATCATCGCCTTTACATTGCGTTCGAGATCAGCGGCCGGGCTGCGCGCGATCAAGTCGGAAAGATTTTTCTGGAAATCTTCGAGCCATTGGGTGCGGTTCATGACGTCCTCGCATTCGATGTTCTGAATGTATAGAGTGTAGCCGCTCTAGCCCTACCAAACCCTACAACAAAAAAAATGGGCGGGCCGTACACGGCACCGCCTCAAAGCACAGGAGAAAATCGAATTGCACCAGAGCCATTGCTTGCGATAGACACACTGTCCGAGTGCCCGTCGCACTGCATCTGGTACGGTTCGATTCTTCCTGACGTTGCCGCCGACAACAAGCCACTGGGTGTAATGCCGCGTATCAACAAATTCGATACATTGCTGCGAAACGCCGAAACAGACGCAGCAATTCGATACAACCCCAGCCGTTGGCAAATGTTTTGTTTCAACCGTCCCTACCCCGGTGCCGCGCACCAATCAGGGGATCATCTCAGGGCATGAATGCACCACAATAGTGCAATGACGCACTATGTCTGGTCAAAAACTGATCGGCGCCCGCCGCGTCCCCGGCATCAACGGTGTCGCCGGTCGGCGTTCCCACTGCAGTCATAGCGAATTTGCGCCCTGACAGGGTTTTTTTATCCTGCGGCGGCGCGGCAGCCAAAAGATGGCACGCATATTGCTTTATTGCTCATGCGTGAATGCAACCATCAGAGGAACTGCCATGAAACTCATCATCGCCATCATCAAGCCGTTCAAGCTCGACGAAGTACGAGTAGCGCTTTCCGGGATCGGCGTACAGGGGCTGACGGTCACCGAAGTCAAGGGCTTTGGCCGTCAAAAGGGACACACAGAACTGTACCGCGGCGCGGAATACGCCGTGGACTTCTTGCCCAAGCTGCGCGTGGAAGCCGCCGTGCCGGATCACCTGGTGGACCAAGTGATCGACGTGATCGAGCAAGCCGCCCGTACCGGCAAGATCGGCGACGGCAAGATCTTTACCGCTCCGCTGGAGCAAGTCATTCGTATTCGGACAGGTGAATCCGGCGAAGCCGCCCTGTAAGCACAACAACAAAGCAAGAAGCATTGGAGCCTGAAAAATGGATAAAGCGGATATCTCCTGGATGCTGGTATCAACGCTGTTGGTACTGATGATGGCAGCGCCCGGATTGGCATTGTTTTACGGCGGCATGGTGCGCAGCAAGAATGTGCTGTCTGTCATGCTGCAAGTGTTGTGCACGTTCGCATTGGGCGTCGTGCTGTGGTTTGTTTACGGTTATTCGTTGGCCTTTACCGAGGGCAATGCCTTTTTTGGCGGACTGTCGCGCGCGTTTTTCTCGGGGATGTTCAATTCCGCAGATGGCACCTACGCCATGTCCGGCTCGTTGACCGAACTGCTGTTTGCGTCGTTCCAGGCGACGTTTGCCGGGCTGACATGCGCACTGATCGTGGGCAGTTTTGCTGAACGTGCACGCTTTTCCGCCGTGCTCGTGTTTACGGTCATCTGGTTCACCTTTGCCTATGTGCCCATTGCGCACATGGTGTGGTTCGCCTCGGAGACCGCGCCTGGTTTGCTCAATGCCCGCCAAGCATTGGATTTCGCCGGCGGCACGGTGGTGCATATCAACGCGGGGATCGCCGGTCTGGTTGGTGCGTATGTCATCGGCAAACGCGTGGGTTATGGCCGCGAAGCAATGCAACCCCATAACCTGCCCATGACCTTCATCGGCGCCGCCCTGCTGTGGGTGGGTTGGTTCGGGTTCAATGGTGGCTCGGCACTGGCCGCAAACGAAGGCGCTACGCTGGCATTCTTTAACACCATGATTGCGACCGCTGGCGCGATTCTGGCCTGGCTGTTCACCGAATGGGCAATCAAGGGCAAGCCTTCGATGCTGGGTGCTGCTTCTGGCGCTATCGCAGGCCTGGTGGGTATTACGCCGGCAGCGGGTTTCGTCGGCCCGGGCGGCGCGCTCATCATCGGCGTGCTGGCTGGCATTGTCTGCGTATGGGGTGTCAATGGCCTGAAGCGCATGTTGCGTGCAGATGACTCGCTGGATGTGTTCGGCGTGCACGGCGTCGGCGGTATCGTCGGTGCGCTGCTGACCGGTGTGTTCAATGCCAAGGCGCTCGGCGGTCTCGGTGCCGGCACCGGCGAGGTGATGTCTCAGCTCTGGGTGCAGTTGGAAGGCGTGCTGTTGACCATTGTGTGGTCGGGCGTGGTGGCATGGGTGGCCTACAAGATCGCCAACATGCTCTGCGGTGTCCGTGTACCGGAAGACCAGGAGCGCGAAGGCCTGGACGTAACCAGCCACGGCGAATCGGCATACCACAGTTAAAAGGAAGGGGCTGACGCCGCGCTGAATATGGCGGCAAACGGTCTCCCCAAGGGGAAAAGCCACCGATGTGAAAGCATCGGTGGTTTTTTATTTGCGTCAGTATTTAGCCCGCTATTACCTATCCTCGATCAAATCTGCCTAGACTGCTCTCCATACCGCAATGGCAAAGCGCATTGCTCACCACAAAAATGACTGGAGACCTGCATCATGGCAAAACTGATTCACACGATGGTGCGTGTGCGCGATCTCGACAAATCGCTGGCGTTCTATCAAACCGCATTTGGGCTCGAGCCCAGCTATCGACTGGATTTTGACAGTTTCTCGCTCGTGTATTTACGCAATAGCGAAAGCGAAACGGAAATCGAACTCACGTGGAACAAGGGCAAAAGCGAACCGTATACGCACGGCGATGGATACGGACATGTCGCCTTTGTGGTGGACGATGCCGTCCACGAGCGCGAACGCCTGACTGCACTGGGATTCACCCCCAATGACCTCAAAGAATTCTTCGCCGCAGACGGCGCATTGATCGCGCGCTATTTCTTCGTTCAAGACCCTGACAATTACAAGATCGAAGTGCTCGAACGCCACGGGCACTATCAGTAGCTCAACGATGCCAGGCTATGGCAATACCCGAGCCCGTGACCAAGAAAAGCCTGCTCAAGGCTACGATAAGGAGACACACATGCAATCCAAACACATCGCTCTCGCCCTTGAGCGAGAGCCGTCACCCGCCACAGAAAAGTCCTGTATTTCGCTCACACGCCGAGCCCTGTTGAAAGGCACGGGCGTGTTATTTGGCACATTGGCGATGTCGTCCGCGCTGACCCTCATCGCACCGAGCCGGGCCTGGGCCTTGGAATTAAAAAGCCTCGATGAGCATCAGGGAAAGGTCCTGCTTGCATTGATCAAGCGCATCTATCCTCACACCACATTGGATGACGCCGTGTATGCACTCGTCGTCAAAGACCTTGACGGCAAAGCTGCGGGTGCTGCCGCGGTACGGGATCAACTGGCCGAGGGTATACGCAAACTCGATACGCAGGCAGGTGGTGATTGGTCCACTCGTGCTGTCGTCGACCAGGACCGTGACGTGGCCGCGTTGGCGGACACGCCATTTTTCCAGACCGTACGTTCGACAGCAGTGGTCTCGCTTTACTCCAATGCGCTGGCTTATGCCCATTTCGGTTATGGCGCACAGGCGGGAGATGGCGGCTATCTATACAAGGGATTCAATGATCTGGCGTGGCTGCCGAATCCCCCGGAACAAGACAGCGGCCCTATCCCGGCAAACTAATTAGAACGAGGAGACAGACATGGCGAACACAAATACTCCAGAACAGCCCGGCAAAAAATTTTCCCTCGACGATGATCATGTCGTCGTAGTGATCGGCTCGGGCGCAGGCGGCGGAACATTGGCCAATGAGCTCGCGCAGAAAGGCGTAGACGTCGTCATCCTCGAAGCCGGAAAATTGCATACGCAAGCGGATTTTCTGGCTGATGAATGGGCGTCGTTTCAGCAATTGTCGTGGCTCGACCCGCGTACTGCATCTGGCTCGTGGCGTATCGCGAAAGATTTTCCCAACCTGCCTGCATGGATCTGTAAAACCGTCGGAGGCACATCGGTGCACTGGGCCGGCGCCAGTCTGCGTATTCAGCCGTATGAATTCAAGGCGCTGACGACATATGGAAAAGTCGATGGTGCGACATTACTCGACTGGCCGATCACGCGCGAGGATCTGGATCCCTATTACACTCGTGCCGAGAAGAAACTCGGTGTGACCCGTACGAATGGCTTGCCAGGCTTGCCGGGCAACAACAATTTCAAAATATTCCACGAAGGCGCCACCAAGATAGGCTACAAGCATGTCAGCACGGGCCACATGGCGATCAATAGCGTGGCCAACGATGATCGGGCTCACTGCTATCAGCGCGGGTTCTGTTTTCAAGGCTGTCGATTCGGCGCGAAATGGTCCACCTTGTATACGGAGCTGCCACGCGCGATTGAAACCGGGCATGCGGAATTGCGTACCGAGGCACATGTGGCGCGTATCGAACATGATGAGGCGGGCAAGGTCAATGCCGTGCTGTACTACGACTCCAAAGGAGCGCTTCAACGGCAAAAAGCCCGTGCGGTTGCGGTCGCAGGTAACTCCATCGAGACGCCCCGTCTGTTACTGAACTCGCACTCGGCGAAGTTTGCCAATGGACTGGCAAACAGCTCGGATCAGGTGGGCCGCAACTACATGCGGCATACGACTGGTTCGGTCTATGCCACGTTTGCAAATAAAGTCGACATGTACAAGGGCACGGTGATGGCCGGCATCGTCGAGGACGAGGCGCGCCACGACACGTCGCGCGGGTTTGCAGGCGGTTATCACATGGAGACGATATCTCTAGGATTGTCGTTTTACGCGGCGTTTCTAGATCCGGGCGCATGGGGTGCGAAATTCGCGGATGCGATGGATCAGTATGCGCACACTGCGGGACTATGGATCGTGGGCGAAGACATGCCCCAGGCCTCCAACCGAATTACCTTGAACTCCGAGCTGAAGGACCAATACGGCCTGCCGACCGCAGACGTACATTTCGACGACCATCCAAACGATGTTGCCATGCGCGAACATGGCTTCAAACAATCCGAGGCATTGTATAAAGCGGTGGGGGCCAAGGATACCTATCGTGTACCGCCCTATCCTTCCACGCATAATCTCGGCACGGCACGGATGAGCGACAAACCCGAAGACGGTGTCGTGAACAAGCATGGCCAAGCGCATGACATCCGCAATCTATTTATTTCGGACGGCAGTCAATTCACAACGGGTGGAGCGGAAAATCCCACGCTGACTATCGTATCGTTGGCAATTCGCCAAGCGGATTACATTGCTGAACAGATGAAGCACGGAGCGATCTAAAGTCTTGAGGCCATCACAGAGAGGGGGCGCCCGAGCGCGCCAGCCGGCAGCACGGACGCCGATTGCCGTCCCGGCACCGGGAACCGCGGAATCGGCGTAACATCAATGCGGCAAGCCCGGCGCTCGACCGGGTCCCGCTTTTTCAAGATAGGAGGACAATCGTGTGCCAGATCTATGTAAATACGGATCCGATTCTTTACGAATCCCGCACGCGTTCGTTACGCATTCACGGCGTGGTGACGACGGTCCGATTGGAAAATCTGTTCTGGAACGTCTTGCAGGAAATCGCGGAACGCGAAGACCTGACGACGAGTCAGTTTGCGATCAAATTGCATGATGAATTGCTCGCTCGCCACGGGGATATGCCGATGAGCTTTGCGTCGTTTTTGCGTGTTTGCTGTCTACGATATTTATCGCAGAAGAACACCGATCTCACGCCTTTATGCGATGGGCGTGATGCGACGCGGTTTCAGCCGGTATTGGCGCATGCGCGGTGACGCGCCCTTGAACCGCTGGCCGCCTCAGCTTTTGCGCGGCGCCGGCTGCGGTGGTGCGATACTGGCATCTATCAAACGGCTGGCAACTTCGGGCAGATAGCGCGCCGGTCCGCCCTCGCCGAATATCTGGCCAGACACAAACGCCCCCTCCAGCAGTAACATCAATCCGTCGGCCAGGACATCCGGATCCGCGGCCCCCATGTCCACCGCGAGTTCCACCATACGCGCACGCAGATCAGCCTTGTGCCTCACAGCGACTTGATGCGCAGGATGATCGGGCTCGGGATACTCGACGACGGCGTTGGTCAAGCCGCAACCGCGATAACGTGTGGTGGCCACAGGCAGGCTGCTCTCGTCTCGCGCGACGCGATCCGAGGTCGGCGCTACGGGTCTGCCCGCCGAGCGTTGAGCCAGGCCTTCGAAATACACCATCAACGCAGCACGCGGGTCATCGGGGTGCAGGGGCGCTCCCTCATTGAACTTGGCCCAGAACTCGACTTCGTAGTCGCGCAAATACGACGCTGCCAATTCGTCTTTCGACGAAAAACTGCGATACAGACTGGGCTTGGTCACACCCGCCTCGGCCACCAAGGCGTCCACACCCACCGCGCGAATGCCATCCTCATAGAACATGCGGCGCGCGGTCTCGCGAATACGCTCGGACGCCAGCTTGGGGGGCGCCGATTGGGGGGACAACTCAGCCGCGGCAGAGGAAGCAGTTTTACGGGTCATGGCGATACTCCTGACATCGGATCAATATTTTTTACTTGACGATGTTACTGACCGGTACGTAGCATACGAGTTCCCGATACGTACCAGTCAGTAACATGAGTATATCCCAGCTCCCTCGCCCCTTTCAGCACTATGGGCAACGCTACGCCTTTGTGGTGGTTGCCGTCATCTTTCTATCCCTATTAGTCTCGGCTGGCCTGCGCTCTACCCCGAGCGTGTTGCTCATCCCGTTGGAGGAAAACTTTGGGTGGACCCGCGCCACTACCTCATTGTCGGCCGCCGTGGGGATCTTTCTGTATGGCCTGGTGGGGCCGTTCGCTGCGGCAGCGATGGAACGGTTTGGCGTGCGCCGTGTGTTGGTCGCTGCATTGAGCTTGATGGCGATATCTACAGGGCTGAGCAGCTTCATGACCGAACCCTGGCATTTGTTACTGAGCTGGGGTGTGTTCTCCGGTATTGGCTCGGGCGCGGTGGCGGTGGTGTTGGGTGCGACGGTGGTCAACCGCTGGTTCGCTTCACGCCGTGGCCTGATGATGGGATTGCTGACCGCCAGTACGGCGACCGGGACATTGCTGTTTTTGCCCGGTCTGGCCGCCCTGGCCTCGTCTGGCGACTGGCGGCGTGCGGTGTGGGCGGTGACTGCGGCGACAGCAGCATTGGTGCCGCTGGCTTGGTGGCTAGTGCGTGACCGGCCGGCCAGCGTGGGCCTGACGCCCTATGGTTCTGCGCCCGATACGCCATTGGCGGCACCGGCACCGCGCACCGGTTTACTGGCCGCGACATTCGGTGCGTTGAATCGTGCGATTCGCACACGCACATTCTGGTATTTGTTCGCAACGTTTTTCGTCTGCGGCTTTACGACGAATGGTCTCGTGGGCACGCATCTGATCGCGCTGTGCGGCGACCATGGCATTCCCGAGGTGCGTGCCGCAGGACTATTGGCCGTCATGGGGATTTTTGATCTGATCGGCACGACGGCGTCCGGATGGCTGACGGATCGCTATGATCCGCGCAAGCTGCTGTTTGTTTACTACGGGCTGCGCGGATTGGCGCTGATGTATCTGCCCTATTCCGATTTCTCGTTCTACAGTCTGTCGATTTTTGCGATATTTTTCGGTCTGGATTGGATCGCGACCGTCCCGCCCACATTGCGCCTGACCACCGAGGCGTTCGGTGAACGCGATGCGCCGATCGTATTTGGCTGGATCGTCGCGGGCCATCAAGTCGGCGCTGCGTCGGCGGCATGGATGGCGGGCTATATCCGCGACACGCAAGGCAGCTATCTGGTGGCGTTTGTGTTGGCAGGAGCGACCGGCATCATCGCGGCCATCCTGGCGCTGATGATTCGGCGCTCGGGCAGAGCGCCCGAGCCGATTCCGCTGGCAGCAACCTGAGCTGAGATTAATAGCGATACTTCAACGCCAGATTTCCCCCTGTCTCGTGATATCCCGAGTTGCCTTGATTGCGGAACAAGGCAACATCGAGTGAGACACGCTGATTGATGTCGCCCTCTACGCCCAATTTCAATTGACCCGTGTTGCGCCCGCCATGCATCTCGGCGCCCACACCATTCATACGCACCGCGTAGTTTTTGCTGGAGCGCAGCCAGTTGAGCTCGAGGTGCGGTGTGATGGTCGAGGTCAAGCCGCTGGGGATGTGTGCGGCCGCCCGTAAACCAACGACTGTCTGCGTACGGCCACGATTCAGGAAGTGGACACGCGTACCGTTCGCCTCCTGCAGATTAGCGGAGCGTACGTTCTGATAAATGATCTGCGCGTGGGGCTGCAGCACGTACTTTACGTTATTCCGTTCGGCGATCTTGGCGTTGTAGCCGAGTTCTGCCGACGCCGTGACGCCTTTTGAGGTGTATTTTTCGAGCGGCAAGTCATCGCCCTTGACCTTGTTGTTGAAGCGGTTCCATAGCACCCAGCTGTCCAGGTATATCCCGCTCTGGATATCGGCGTTTTGCTGATAGGTGCCATAGATCCCCACGCTGTGACCGTCCACCTTGCCGTGACTCGAATAGCCCGACACACGCGATGTCGTGTGTCCATGGTACTGTCCGTATCCGCCCATGACACCGAGGGTGATCTGATCGAGCAGGTTGGTCGAGCTCGCCAGCATATCGATGCCTAGCATCGCCATGTTTTTGTCACCCCGGATACGCAGTTGCCCCGAGGCGTCATTGAGGTGATTGCGCGAGCCGTTGTACCGCACCCATACGCTGCCATGATGGCCGGGGGCCTCGCCCTGGTAGTAGCTGCTGAGCCGGTCGTTCAGGTTCATCTGAAACATGGTGTTGGCTGCCAGGGCATTGCTGTTGTAGGAGCCTGCCTCGGGGCGGATGACTTTGGTACGTGGCGCTAGAGGTGCCCGGATGATGAGGGCATTCTCGTTTGTGGTGTCGGGCTTTGAGTCTGATGAATTACCAGGATCAGCCGCAGCGCTCTGTTCGTCCGAGGGAGGTCGTTCGGAGATCTGCTTGGGAGACGTGCGGCCCTCTGAACTGGATGAGTCGCCTGCGGATCCGTCTGATTGATCCTTATTTTCCGACGTATCACTCACCAGGTACCAGTCCTTCCTTGAGCCGGAGGCTGGGTCGCGATCATCTCGTCGTGCCAGACGGTACTCATAGGACCCCGCCACGGCGCGCCCCGCCAGGGTGAACTCCGCCGCTGAATCCCCGCGTACGGTAATCAGCTTGATAACGCCCCGAGCGTAATCAATATCGGCGCCGCTACCCAAATTGATAATTCTGACTTGGGATTCGCCGCTGCTATTTCCCATGATTACCAATTTGTCGTGAGCCATGCTGCGCGACGGGGAGATCAACTTCACCAAACGAGCACGCTCGTCAATTGCCATATGCACGACACTCCCTTTCTCCCCATGGTAATCCCCCTGCACATAGAGCGTACTGCCGGCTCCGCTTGGCAAATTATGAATCCATACGTCCCCATGGACGGCGAGATTGCCTTTAATAACGAAACTTTCTGCCTGATATTTTGTTCTCGCCGCTAACGAGCCGACCTGCAACGACCCTCCGCGCTCTATCAGAATGTGCTGATCCCGCTGCCGTCCAGGCCCATAGTCGGGTGCAGCCACGCCGTTCCCTAGTAACGACGCCTCATTTTGTACCGTGATCCGCTTTGCAGCGATGCGGCTATCGTCCACCTGTAGTGCGCCCGCTTTGACGATGATTTCTCCGTTGAAGTCGTTGTCATGCATGGTCAGTGGCCTGGAAGCGTCCCCGCCCCTGGTGATCAATTTGCTGAGGCTATCTCCGACAACGTGCACTTCGTCGAACGAGAAATCATCGCGCGTACGCATACCGTCACGGACGATCACGGTTTGAGAGCCGAACAAAACCTTGGGTCGTTTTAAGGTAACCCAGTCAGACCAAGACTGCTCTTCACTGTGTAGCTCAGAAAAAGGAACCACATGAGACCGGCGGACATCATTACCGACATGCGGACCCATCACGGATTGTGCGGCGCAGGGCAGAGACAACGATGCCAGCAATACGTACGACGCGGCCACTGCGGATGGCTTTGGTCGGCGCTTACGCATTGCCGGGGACACCACCCATCCGCGGACACTCGAGTTCCGTTTGAGTTTGCAGATCGTGATCATTAGCTCGCTCCCTCTCAGTTAGATGACGCGAACCATTGAGCCACGACGTTTCGAAAACCGTGGGAATGTGCCGACTCAAGCCCAGAAATGAGACGAACTGACAGTGCCAGCCCACTCATTGCAACCACGGCGCACGGCAACAAACGCCCCATCGCCGCGGCAAGCGCAGCCCATCTATCCAAATTCGTAGCGCAGCCCTGCCGAAATCGCCTTGCTGTTCACACCATGATGGTCGAGCTGCATATCGACATTGATGAACCAGTCGAGATGGGAGGAGTCCTGCCGCGTGACAACGCCGAAACCCAGCCAACCGCTATGTCGCGGCAGCCCGATCCCCTGCAGCGTGAACCTGGCATCGGGCGCACCGTTGAACGCCGCGGAAAACCTCAGGCTGCCCGGATTGCCGTAGCGATAAGCAGCGGACCCCGTGAATGTCGTCTCACCAGCCGTCCATCGCATCGGCCCGGATTGATGTCGCATGCCGAACAATGCCGCGCCTTGTTCATACGAGGCGTGTCGGGCGCTCAATCCAAACTGGCTGCCGGTTTCATGAAAAGCGCCGCGATGCAGACGGCTGTATTCGATGCCTGCGAAAGGCGTGTAGGTCGATGATCCCGCGGACAGAACATAGCCCAGCTCTGCGTAGGCGGACGTCATACCGTCATGACGGTTGCTGGCGATATGCTCGCTCTGCCCAATCATGATGTCGCGTGAAACGTCGGTATGAATCCAATCGTGACCCAGGCGGCCAACCAGATAATTTCCCGTAGCTCCGCCATGGCGGCCATAGACAGAAAGCCCTACGCTGCGCCCCTTGGAACGTCCGCCTGGTCCATCAAATACCGCATTCGCCTGCGACCATGAGAATGCCGCGCCGATGATCGTATGCGGGTTCAAGCGATAGTCGGCCCCGAGCTGCGCGCCAAACAGATGCGTATCGGCGCTGGCATAACCCGATTGCTGCAGTTTGCCATCGGCGCCCAGCATGTTGATCCATAGTCCGCCGCCGTCGTGCGTACGACTCAACGCATCGACACGGTTGGACAATGCGCGATTGACAATCTGCGCTTGCTGAAAACTCAATGCTTGGGACGAGGCGTAGACCTCGCCCGTGAGACTATTCAATGTGATTTCAAAGGTTTCCGTGGAATCGATGTGTTGCAGTATCGCTGCCTGCGATATGAACGCATCGCTCACATCGACGGACTCGCCTTGCAACTTGCGATCTACTGCTGCAAATGATGTCTCGACGGCAAGCGCACTGGCGTGCAATACGCGCCCCTCAGCGAACGACGCCCGCGCCGCGGTAGCAACGTTATATCTGTCGATCAGCACATCGATCTGTTCGGAACCATACCTCACCGTGGCCTGGTACAAGCCATCTATCGCGACAGCGCCAAACTCGCCAATGATTTCGCCCGCACGCATTAACATTCGGGCCGCCGTTGATATGTAGATCTGACTAGGCGACAAAATATGCAAGCTCGAGTCGCCGATATACGCCCGCCCGTCAATTTCGAATACGGCGTCGACGGGTATATAGACGCGCCGCGTCCGTCCCATCTCGATGTAATCGCCTTGCACGTGCAAGCCCTTTCCCTCGAGATACACCTTTCCGGCATTCACGAAATCCCCGCCGATCCTGCCTCCGTTGCTGATGAGTATGGCCCCCTGAGAAAGAGACAGCCAACCTGCAACGCTGCCATGGAGTTCCAGAATTCCGTCCAAAACTTGCGTGCCGCCGGTGTACGTGTTTTCCCCCCATAACGCCAATCTGCCGCCGCCCTTTTTGATCAGCCCACGATCACCGGCGATATTGTTGTAAAAACCGGATGACGGTGCGGAGCTCGGGATATCGGCAATGAAATCCCCACCCAAGGTAAGCCGCGAATCAAACAAGGCCGGGCCGCGCACGGCACGATCCGGATTCAGACGCCCCCATCCATAGATTTCAGGTTTTCCAAGATCATCCGCCGTGGAAAGCAAGGTTTGCCGCAACGCGCTGTTATCCATCCAAGGGTGTGCCTCGGAAACCAACGCCGCTGTGGCCGTCACCACCGGCGCGGCCAATGACGTTCCCTTGTAGTCGCCGGCGCGCCCCTCCACCGTACTGATGCACCAATTAGCGGCCTCGCCGCACGCGTTGGCATAGGAACGTAACGTCCCATCGGAATGAATCGACGTAGCGACGAGCCATCCTTTTTGCAGCGTAGGCAGCAGACCGGGAAGCAGTCCGGGGTATGAAGGGGCGGACGCTGCAGCGTTCCCGGCGCCCCAAATCATGAGGACGTCATTTATCCAAACGGCCTGGTGCAGCGTGATCTCCTCTTCACCAACGAACCTCTTTAACAAAGTCGCCTCGTCGGCATTGCCTAGTTCTCGAATCCCGTCGTGACCACGACCAGTCAACACCCAAGAATGATTGATGATAGTGACATCGTTGGCGAATAATTTCTTATATGTGGTACGGGCGTCGGTCACGTATAGACGACTGCCTTGAGCAATACCCTGAGCGTATTCATCTCCGAGGGGTTTGCCTGCTACGATGCGGGCGACTATCGCACCATGAACGGACGGGTCGCCAATCTTTCTAATCGGTAGATTCTCGTGTATCACTCCGCTCAACGCCAGCCAATGCGGGGAGTCTCGCAGCGTATCGAAACCAAAATCGGATATCCCAACCTTGACTCCCTCTCCGGTGAAATCCGACGCATAAACGGGAGGCGGCGTAATGGTGCCTTTAAGCGGCCAATCAGGAACCGAGAAGGAAGGTAGGCGCAGCTCGCTAACCTCATCGAGGTCCACCCGCCATACAACTCTGTTGTTTCCATCAAGAAAAACACGAGTTTTTTGTCTAAGCTTGTCGCTGGAAGGCTGCGCCCGCACCGTATTGAACACCATCGCCAATACGCATACCGATACCACTATCGTCGACGTATATCTGAACGCGAAGGTAGCGTTTCTTGAACTCATTCCCCATGCCGCCGAGCGTATTGCTATGGGCGTGATTGTGGTCAATACCGCATCCGGTCAATAGCAAAAGGGGTTCACGAGGCAAGAATTCGGACGAGTAGAAACAACGAGGCCGATCGTGCGCAATCGGCGATGAGGTTATCCCCCCTTTATCGGGCGCGGGGCACGCACGATGGCACAGCTCACGATGCCGCGGCCGGCGTCGTACGCACTGTCCGCATATGATAGGACTTGCGCCCCTTCAGATGACCACGGATCAAGGACTCCGCCTCTTCCCCATCGCGCCGCAGCAGGGCGCCCACAAATGCCTCGTGGTCGTTCATCGCCTTGGTCCATTCGTCCAGATCGAAGTTTGAGCGATATCGCAGTGCCTGGACTTGCAGATTGAACCGGTCATAGGCATGCGTCAGCGCAGGATTGTGCGCTGCGCGATTGATCGCGATGTGCGTGCCCATGCTGGTGGCGTAATAGGCACGGATGTCCCGGTTGTTGTAGTGGTCGCGGGTCTGCTCGTGCAACTGCGCGATGTGCGCGAGTTCTTCGTCCGTGGCCCGCTCGGCCGCACTGCGGGCGGCCAAGCCTTCCAGTACCGCCAATACATCGAAGATATTCGCAACGTCGTCGGCAGACAGCTCGATCACCATGGCGCCGCGCTTGGGCTGCAGGGTCAACAACCCGTCAGAAGCCAGCATCCGATAGGCTTCGCGCAGCGGCGTACGCGAAATTTTCAGGCGGTCGCACAAGTCCCGCTCGTTGAGCCAGGTGCCCGGCTTGAGCGTGCCATCGATGATCAATTGGCGCAGCCGTTCAGCCACGACGGCCGGCAAAGTGGGATGGTGAATGGCCAAATCCAGGGGAGATTGGTCAGAAACCGAAGCTTCAGCGTTAGCCATGGGTTGTTCGCACGTCCTAAATCGTCTATTGTTGTATCTGGTATACCAAACACCAAAGGAATACCAAGCCTGTACCAATCATAGAGCAAGCAATGCCCGGACAGGCTCACTTACCGAGGAGACATACCCTATGCATACCCCCGTTCGTGCCTGGGCCCGCGCCCTGGCGATCACCACGCTGATTTCCGCCGGCGCCCCTGCTCTAGCCCAGGACGCGTCGAAATGGCCTGAACGGCCGATCCGCCTGGTTGTCGGGTTTGTACCCGGCGGCGGCACCGATGTATCGGCGCGCATTCTGTCGGCGAAACTTTCCAGCGTTCTAGGCCAACAGATCGTCGTGGAAAACAAACCGGGCGCCTCGGGCTTGATCGCGTCCGATTATGTGGCCAAGGCGGATCCCGACGGCTATACCCTGATGCTGGCCAATATGCAGTCGACGGTGTCCGCACCCTATGTGGTCCAGTCGGATATCGATCCGATCAGGGATTTCACCGCCGTGCGCTACATCGGGTCGGTGCCGAATGTGTTGGTGATCAACCCCACCAAGCACGACTACAAGACGGTACAGGATCTGATCGACGACGCCAAGGCTCATCCCAAACAACTGCTATACGCCTCATCCGGCCAGGGCAGCCCGCAACATCTGAGCGCCGCGCGGTTCTCGCAAATTGCCGGCGTGGAGATGGAACACGTGCCGTACAAGGGCAGCGGCCAGGCGATGACGGACCTGCTGGGCGGCAATGTGGACATGAATTTCGATACGCTGCCAGGCGCGATCGGCCAGGTCCAGGCCGGCAAATTGCGCCCGCTGGCGGTCACCAGCGCGAAGCGCAGCAAGCGTTTGCCTGAGGTCCCCACCCTGGCTGAAGCCGGCATCAAGGGAATGGACATCATCCAATGGTATGCCTTGCTGGCGCCTGCCAAATTACCCAAACCGATCCTGGACAAGCTTGACCAAGCCATGGCACAGACACTGGCCGATCCTGATATCCAGGCGAAACTGGCCGACCAAGGCATGGAGTTGGGCGACGGCCCCGAGACGCCGGCCGAGTTCGCCAGCTACATCAAGGACGAATGGAGCAAATACGGAAAAATCACCAGCAGCCTGGGCTTGAGCAAGCAGTAGACCCTGCCGGCGCAGCTCGATGGCTGCCAGCCTTAGATGCCATACGCAACATTTTTGACTGATCCTGCAGCCTGGCGGCTGCGCCCTTTTCCCCACCCGGTATCAATATCGAGCCCGATCGGAGAACCCATGAACACAACTTCCACCACCAACGCCGCCGGCGAATCGCTGGTCCAGGTGCAACGCGATGGCGGCATCGTGACCGTCGTCCTGAATCGTCCCGAGAAGCTCAATGCCTTCACCATCGATGGCTGGCGATTGCTGGGCGATACCTTTCTGGAACTGAATGAAGATGACAGCGTACGCTGCATCGTATTGCGCGGCGCTGGGGAAAAATCCTTTTCGCCCGGCAACGACATCAGCGAATTCGAAACCTCGCGCAGCAACAAAAAACAAGCCGTCGCGTACGGGGCTGTCATGCGCCGCACGATCGAATCACTGGCGAACTGCCGTCATCCGATCGTGGCCCAGATTCACGGGATTTGCGTGGGCGGCGGGCTGGAAATCGCCAGCCTGGCCGACATCCGCATCTGCGGCGAGAGCTCGCGTTTTGGCGTGCCGATCAAGAATCTCGGCTTGGTGATGTCATACTCGGAACTGTCGCCCCTGGTACGTCTGGTGGGGCCCACGGTAGCGTTGCAGGTACTGCTGGAAGGCACGATTTTCGACGCCAGCGAGGCCCTGCGGCTGGGCGTCGTCACGCGGGTAGCAGCGGACGATCAGGTCGCCGCCGAAGTCCAGGCAACCGCACGCCGCGTCGCTGAAGGCGCGCCGCTGGTAGCGCGTTGGCACAAGAAATTCGTCCGCAATCTGATGGCGGGCACGCCATTGACCGATGCCGATCGCGACGAGGCTTTCGATTGTTTTGATACGGAAGACTTCCGCACCGGCTATCGCGCGTTTTTGGCGAAAGAAAAACCCCAGTTCAACGGACGCTGATCCCGTTTCAGGAAACACTATGGAAAAGCACGCATCCAATCCCTCCTCCGCGACCGGCGCTGCGAAAGGCGCGCTGGCAGGCATGCGCGTGATCGAGCTGTCACAGATCATGGCGGGCCCCACCTGCGGCATGATGTTGGCCGACTTGGGCGCAGACGTGATCAAGGTCGAAAAAATCAACGGCGGCGACGATTCGCGGCAGTATCGCGACCCGCAGATCAATGGGATCTCGGCGCCGTATTTGATGTTGAACCGGAACAAACGCGCCATCGCGCTGGACCTGAAACATCCCGAGGGCAAGAAAGTCCTGCTGCGCATGATCCGCGATGCCGATGTGGTGACGGAGAATTTTCGCAAAGGCACGATGGAGAAGCTGGGTCTGGGCTACGAGACGCTGCGCAAGGAAAATCCGGGCCTGATTTACTGCGCAGTATCGGGCTATGGCCTGTCGGGTCCCTATGCGGACAAGGGTGGCTTTGATCTGGTCGCGCAGGGTTTCTCGGGCTTGATGGCCATCACCGGCGAACCTGGCGGGCCGCCGCTGCGTACGGGGAATTCGGTGGCCGATATCAATGCGGGCTTGTTAGCGGCATTTGGCGTGTTGGCGGCATATCAACACAAACAACGCACAGGCGAAGGCCAGATCGTCGAGACCTCGTTGCTGGAGGCTAGCCTGCAGCAGTTGTATTGGCATGCCGCGATTTATTTTGGCAGCGGCGTATCGCCTGGACCTACCGGGTCGGCGCACGTCTTGAGCGCACCGTACCAGGCGTTTCCGACAGGAACAGACTGGATCATCATCGGCGGGGCGAACGAAAAGAACTGGCAGCGTATTGCCGCCGCGTTGGGCAAACCTGAATGGGCCGAGGATCCGCGCTTTGCACGCAACCGGGACCGGATGAACAATCGCGATGAGCTTGTCGAAAGTATGTCCGCTATCTTGAAAACCCGCAGTGCGCAGGAATGGCTGGATATTTTCGATGAAGCTGGCGTACCGGCCGGGCCCGTGCATTCCATCGCACAAGCGCTGTCGCATCCGCAGACATTGGCGCGCGGCATGGTGGTGGAACAGGAACACTCCGTCGCGGGCACGGTGCGTACTGTGGGGATGCCGGTCAAGTTGTCGGCCACGCCGGCGCAGTACCATCGGCCTGCTCCGCAGCTGGGTGAGGACACGGTCGCTATTCTGGGGGAGTTTGGCTATAGCGAGTCTGAGATTGATGATTTGATCAATGCAGGAGTCGTGGCGGCGATTGATCGTGAGGGTGCGACGGCTTAGACGAGCGCCGTGCGTGACATTATGTCAACGTGACTCGAGAGATCTTTTGCCCAGCAACGGTGCCACAGCCTCTGCATGCAAATCCCGAACGCGATGAGCGGGTGTGCAGGGCACCCGCTCATCGCAGCCCTGCAAGATCCTTCTCTTCACCCAGGCTGATTCAGAAAAACGCCAAGCAAGAAAGTCATGCCAGCGATGTGATGAGCTTGAGTTACTGCGAGTCGATGCGGGGCAGTGGCTGCGTGGGGGCGCCTCGTTGGCGAGCGGAGTGGATGTCGAAGGGAGCGCGAAGCCGCGGACGAGACGAACGAACGCGGTGTCCGGCGCCCGCGCGCCGGACCGCCAACGTGAAGCCCCCACGCAGCCACTGCCCCGCATCGACGTCCATAAGAACTCATCCCCTCATCAGCAACCCACCCCAACGCAACAGCGCAAAAGCCGACTCTATCAAAAAAGAGGTTTAATCAGCGCAACAACCAACTTACACCTCGCCCAGATACGCCGCCCGGACTTTCGGATCCGTCAGCAACTGTTTTGACGGTCCCGAGAGAGTCAATTCACCAGACTCCATGACATAACCACGATGGCTATGTTCCAACGCGAGCTTGGCATTCTGCTCGATGAGCAAGATGGTCACGCCCTCGTTGGCAATGGTGCGTACGACTTCGAAGACCTTTTCCACCATCAAGGGTGCGAGGCCCATCGAAGGCTCGTCGAGCAGCAGCAATTTGGGACGCGCAATCATGGCGCGGCCCATGGCGACCATCTGCTGTTCACCGCCGGATAGCGTGCCAGCCGCCTGTTTGCGGCGTTCGGCCAAGCGCGGAAACAGCGTGAACACACGCTCGGTGTCTTGCCGTACCTGCGCGGCATCGCGCCGCGTATAGGCGCCCATCGCCAGATTTTCTTCGATGGTGAGTTGGCCGAAAATGCCTCGTCCCTCGGGAACCATTATCAGGCCGCGGCGTACGAGTTCAAACGATTTCCGGCCATTGATGGATTGGCCATCGTACTGGACATCGCCGCCTGCCAGCGGCACCAGGCCACATATCGCTCGCAGCGTCGTGCTCTTACCTGCGCCGTTCGCCCCGATCAGGCAAACGAGTTCGCCCGCATCGACGTGCAGGTCAATACCTCGCACGGCACGGATACCACCATAGGCAACCTCCAGGCTGCGCAGATCCAATAAAGGTTGGGTTGCGCTCATGATTGGGGATGCTCCGCAGGAATCGCCTGGGTATCCTGGGCCGCGCCCGCACCCAGATAGGCTTCGATGACTTTGGGATCGCGCTGGACCTGCGCCGGCTTGCCCATGGACAGGACCTTGCCGTATTCCAGGACCAGCACGCGATCGCACAGTCCCATGACGAGTTTCATATCGTGTTCAATCAACAGTACGGTGATCCCGTCGTTACGGATTTTCTCGATCAGTTGACGCAGGACCACGGTTTCAGATGCATTCATGCCTGCGGCAGGTTCGTCCAGCGCGAGCAGCTTGGGCTCGGTGGCGAGCGCTCGCGCAATCTCCAGGCGCCGCTGGTCGCCATACGACAACGAGCGTGCTACATCATTGGCGCGCGCGCCAATGCCGACGTAGTCGAGCAACTCGTGCGCACGCTGTTCGATGGCGGACTCCTCTGCACGCGTGGCGCGAGTGCGAAACACCGCGCCAAACACGCCCGCATGCGTGCGGACGTGACGGCCGATCATCACGTTTTCGATCGCGCTCAGATTGGCGAACAAACGAATGTTCTGAAAGGTACGTGCGAGACCGACTTCGGCGACCTCGTGCGGCTTGCGGCCGGTGAGGGATTCGCCGTTGAACGTGCAGCGGCCTTCTTCAGGGATGTACAGGCCGGTCAACACGTTGAACAGTGTCGTTTTACCCGCACCGTTCGGGCCGATCAGGCCGTAGATTTCGCCGGCTTGGATATCGAAGCTGACGCCCGATAGCGCCTGCAAGCCGCCGAAGCGTTTACCCAGGCCTTCGGCTTGCAAAATGATGCTCATGCCTGGCCTCCGTTCGTGCCGGCCAACTCGCGCTTACGCACAGCAGACGGCCACAACCCTGCGGGGCGGAACAGCATGACGCACACCATGGCCAAACCAAACAACAACATACGGATGCCCTCGGGGTCGAGTACGACCTCGCCAAAAATCAAACGCTGCACGGGCTCGACAACGGCGCGCAAGAACTCGGGCAACGCCGCCAGCAGAATCGCACCAAGAATGACGCCCGGAATATTGCCCATACCACCGAGCACGACCATGCACAACACGGAAATGGATTCGGTGAGGCTGAAGCTCTCGGGGCTGACAAAGCCCTGCATCGACGCGAAAAGCGCCCCCGCGACCCCGCCAAACGAGGCGCCCATGGCGAATGCCAGGAGCTTCACATTGCGGGTATTGATGCCCATCGCCTTGGCGGCGATCTCGTCTTCGCGTATGGCCTCCCAGGCGCGGCCGATGCGGGAATTCTGCAGGCGCATGCACACCAGCACGATCAACAGCGTGATGCCCAACAACAGGTAGTAGTATTTCTCGGGGCTGGTGAACCGCATGCCCATGATGGTTTCTGATCGGCTGAACATGAATTCGCCGACTTTGAATCCATCGATGCGATTGATGCCTTGCGGCCCGTTGGTGATGTTGACAGGGGCGTTCAGGTTATTGAGAAAGATGCGGATGATCTCGCCAAAGCCCAACGTAACGATAGCGAGATAATCGCCGCGCAGCTTTAATGTCGGCGCGCCCAGCAACACGCCGAACACGCAGGCCAGTCCCAAGCTGATGGGCAGAATCGCCCAGAATGGCAAATGCAGGCCGAAATGCGGCGACGCCAATAGCGCCCACGCATAGGCGCCCACGGCATAAAACGCGATATAGCCCAGATCCAGCAGGCCCGCAAAACCCACGACGATATTCAGACCCAACGCCAGCATCACGTATAGCAACGCAAAGTTGACGATACGCACCCAGCTTTGCCCGGCAATGCCCAGCACAAATGGCAGCACGGCCAAGGCAACGCCTATCAGGACGACGCCCAATAGATTGCGGCTCGACAGGCCGCGAGAGGATGCCGCAGTCCGCATGCCCGGTTTCCCGCTCGAAGATGTCGCGTTCGTCATGCCCGATCCCCTACCCGTTCGCCCAGCAAGCCCGACGGACGGAAAATCAACACCAGCACCAGCACGACGAAGGCAAACACATCCTGGTAATGGCTGCCGAGGAATCCGCCGGTAATGTCGCCGATATAACCGGCCCCCAGGGACTCGATGATGCCCAGCAGCAAGCCGCCCGCCATCGCGCCGACCAGATTACCGATCCCGCCTAACACCGCAGCGGTAAAGGCCTTCAGGCCCAGCATGAACCCCATGGTGTATTGCGCCACCCCGTAATACGTGGTAACCATCATGCCGGCGACTGCGGCCAAGGCGGAACCGATTAAAAACGCTGCCGAGATCACCGTATTGATGTTGACGCCCATCAGGCCCGCCACCTCACGGTTCTGTGCAGTGGCGCGCATGGCGGTGCCCAATCGCGTCTTATGCACGACCGCGAGCAGCGCCCCCATGATCAACGCGGCGATCAGCACGATGGCCATCTGCAGCGAGCTCATGCGCGCTCCGGCCAGCTCGAACACACGTGGTTCCAGGACCTGGGGAAAGTTCAGATAGTTGCGCCCCCACACCATCATGGCGAGGTTTTGCAGAATGATCGAAACGCCGATGGCCGTGATCAATGCGGCCAGGCGCGGCGCGCGGCGCAACGGCCGGTAGGCCACGCGCTCGGCAGTCCAGCCCACGGCCATGCACAAAGGCACCGACACTAATAAGCCCACTCCCAGCACGGCAAAGGCTGAGACAGTGGGATCGCCGCCGATCAGTGCGGTGGCGATCATGGTGGCCGCCATGGCCCCGATCATGACCACATCGCCGTGCGCGAAATTGATGAGCCCGATGATGCCGTACACCATCGTATAGCCCAGCGCGACGAGCGCGTATACGCTGCCCAGCGTCAGGCCATTGATGAGCTGCTGAATGAAAATATCCATAGGAATACTGAGCCTGTGATGTGCTCGTAAAGAGAGGTTGCCGCACCGCGCGGACGCCATGCCGCGCGGCACTGATGCGGCGCTGCGGGCACGAGGCGCCCGCAGACGAAGCCAGGCTTAGTTGGCTTGGCTGACCATGGTCTCGACCATTTCCCATTTACCGTTTTTGACTTCGTAAATGGTGACCGAGATTTCTTTCAGATCGCCTTTGTCGTCGTAGGCAATGTGTTCGCTGGTGGCGCCTTTGCGCTCTATTTTGGCCAGCTTGGGCAGATAGTCGTCGGGATTTGCGGAACCTGCCTGTTCGATCGCGGTGATCATGGTCCAGGCGCCATCATAGGCGTAGGGGGCATAGACGCCAGGAGCCTTTTTGAATCGGGCCTCATAGCGTTGCGCGAAATCCTTGCCGGCTGTCATCTTGTCCAGCGGTACGCCAGCCAGCGACGCATAGGTGCCCTCTGCGGCATCGCCGGCCAGTTTCAGGAAGGTGTCGCTGCGGGTCATTTCGCCCGATACCAATGGCGCCTTGACACCCAGGCTGACCAATTGACGTTTCATGGGACCGGACTGCGCGTCCAGGCCGCCGTAGAAAATCGCGTCCGGCGCGGCGGCCTTGATATTGGTCAGAATGGCGGTGAAATCGTTGGCCTTGTCCGTGGTGTATTCGCGGCGCACGATTTCACCACCGGCCTTTTTGACGGCTTTTTCGACCTCGTCGGCCAAGCCCTGTCCGTAGGCGGTACGGTCGTCGATGATGGCGACCTTTTTGGCCTTGAGTTTCTCGACGATGAACTGGCCCACGGCAGCGCCCTGCTGCGTGTCGCTGGTCATCATGCGGAACGTCGTGTCGTAGCCTTGGGCGGTGTATTCCGGTGAGGTCGCCATCGCGATCTGCGGCAAGCCGGCCTCGTTGTAGACGCGCGAAGCCGGGATCGTGGTGCCTGAGTTGAAATGGCCGAGAATGCCGTCGACTTCTTCGTCGACCAGTTGCTGCGCGACCTGCACAGCGGTACGCGGATCGGCTTGATCGTCACGCGACACCAACTCGAATTTGGCGGTCTCGCCATCTACCTTGATGCCTTTTTTGTTAGCTTCTTCCAGGGCCAGCGTCAGCCCGTTCTGCATGTCTTCGCCGTAGTGCGATTGCGGCCCGGTCAAGGGCGCTGCAAAACCGAATTTGATGTCTTCGGCGTGCGCCACGCTGACGAGGCTGGCTGCGGCCAACGCTGCCAGTAGAACTGGCCGGGAAAATGCGAATGTCATCTCTATACCCTCCTGTGTGAATAAGGTACTGCATAGGCACACTACTGCTTTTGGCGCAGCGGCCTGACTCTTCTGGATTTGTACCGAAAAAAGTTGCACCGGATTTTTGATCGAGTACAACCTTTCGGCTATTGGCGATAACCCGCGCGTTGTTCTACAACCAAACGGCGATCAGCCGTACGACTGCAGACCATTGCCGCCAACGCCGAAACTGATGCGCAGCGTCAGACGGCTGAACTGCGATTACCCGATAGACATCAGACTGGCGTTGCCCCCTGCCGCGGCCGTATTGACACTGATGGAACGCTCGGCCACGAGCTGCTCCAGCGTATAGGCAGCACCAGCGGCCAGAGCATCCGGGGTCAAGCCCTGCACAATCAAGATCGGGCCATTGCGCGCGGCAATGCGCTCGTTCCAGGCACGCAGATCGTCGCCGTCCCCTTCGAACAATACGCCTTGGAATGCAGTGTCGTCGACTTTGTCGTCAGTCAACAGCGTCACATTCGCGCCTGCGCCCCCTGCGGCACGCCACGCCTGGGCGGCTGGCGTATCCAGGAACATGGCCTTGTTCCCCGAGGCCTGCGCGGCCGCATACTGGGCCTGTGCGCCGGTCTCGGTAGCGGCCACACACAGCACCGTCCCGCGGGACTGCAACTGATAGGTGTTCTGTTCGCCTGTCGGACCAGGCAGGATCTGCACGGCAGGCAAGGATGTCCCGTCCACGCAGGGCGGCAACCCCGCGGGGCGCACGGCCAGGAGACGATACAGGTACAACGGGCCGCCGGCCTTTGGCCCCGTCCCTGATAGCCCCTCGCCGCCAAACGGTTGCACGCCCACCACCGCACCGACGATGTTGCGATTGACGTACATATTGCCGGCATGCACGCGCCCGGTGACATGTCCAATGGTTTCGTCGATACGGCTGTGCACGCCAAAGGTCAATCCGTAGCCTGTGGCATTGATCTGATCCAGCACCTGGTCCAGGGCATCGCGCCGGTAACGCAGCACATGCAATACCGGGCCGAAGACTTCTCGCGTGAGCTCGTCGATGCTGCCGATTTCGATCAAGGTCGGCGGCACAAACGTGCCATAACGGCAGTTGGCGTCAGGCTCGACCTGATCGACGCGATGGCCGGCAGTACGCATGGTCTCGATATGGCGCAGGATGTTGTCGCGCGCCTCGGCATCGATCACGGGGCCGACGTTGGCGGCCAATTGATCGGGATTGCCGACATGCAATTCACGCATCGCGCCGCGCAGCATGTGCAGGATGTGATCGGCGCTGTCTTCTTGCAAGCACAGCACGCGCAACGCAGAGCAACGCTGGCCCGCGGAATCGTAGGCCGAGTTCAGGACATCGAACACGACCTGCTCGGCCAAGGCGGACGAATCCACGATCATGGCATTTTGCCCGCCCGTCTCTGCGATCAGCGGAATGGTGTGGCCCTGATCGTCCAGGCGGCGCGCCAGGGTACGCGCAATCAGGCGCGCCACATCGGTGGATCCGGTGAACATGACGCCATCGATCGCAGGACTTTCGACCAACTGGGCGCCGACGGTTTCGCCACGGCCGGGCAGCAATTGCACCGCGCCGCTCGGCACCCCTGCCGCACGCAGAATCTGTACGGCCTGAGCCGCGATCAGGCAGGTCTGCTCGGCGGGCTTGGCGATCACGCTATTGCCGGCAACCAGGGCAGCCGCGACTTGGCCGGTAAAGATGGCGAGCGGGAAATTCCAGGGGCTGATGCACAGCACGGTACCCAATGGACGATGAGTATCGTTGTTGAATTCGCGTTCGGCCTGGTCCGCGTAATACCGCAGGAAATCCACGGCCTCGCGTACCTCGGCAATGGCGTTGGGCAGAGATTTGCCCGCCTCGCGCACGATCAGGCCCAACAATGGCTGCATGCCCTCTTCAAGAAGTTGCGCGGCACGGCGCAAGCATTGGGCGCGCTCCCCCACAGGCGTCGCTTGCCAGATCGGTGCCGTGCTTTCTGCGACGCGCAGGGCTTGTTCGACTTCGGCAGGCTGGGCCTCGATCAGATAACCGACGCGATCGCGATGGTCGGCCGGATTGCGCACCTCGATCGCACGCTCGGCATCCCAGGCGCCATGAGATTCGCCCAGCATGGGCATGGCCTGCCAGGGTGTCGCCGCGCTGGTCAGCAACGCCGCCGCGAGCGAGCCCAGGCGATGTTCGTTGGTCAGGTCCAGGCCAGCCGAGTTCAGACGGGCGCCGCTGCCGGCCGGGCCATAGAGTTCGCGCGGCAACGGGATCTGCTCGTGCGGCGCGCCCAACGGCGTAATGCGCATGGCAACATCGACGGGATCTGCAACAAGCGTATCGATCGAGATGTCTTCGTCGCCAATCAAGTTGACGAAGGACGTGTTCGCGCCATTTTCCAGCAAACGGCGCACCAGATAGGCCAACAGGGTTTCGTGCGTGCCCACTGGCGCGTAGATGCGGCACGGCCGGTTGAGTTTGCCATTGGCGACCGGGCCGACGACTTCTTCGTACAGGGGCTCGCCCATGCCATGCAGGCATTGGAATTCATACTGGCCGGGATAGTAGTTCTGGCCGGCCAGTTGATACACCGCGGCCAAGGTGTACGCATTATGCGTCGCAAACTGCGGATAGACAGCCTCTGGCGCGGCCAAGAGCTTGCGTGCGCAAGCCAGGTACGCGACATCGGTGTAGACCTTGCGGGTATAGACCGGGTAGCCCTCCAGGCCGTCGATCTGCGCGCGTTTGATTTCGGTGTCCCAATAGGCGCCCTTGACCAGCCGCACCATGATGCGATGGCGGCTGCGGCGCGCCAGATCGATAACGTAATCGATGACGAACGGCGCACGTTTTTGATATGCCTGGATGACGAATCCGATCCCGTTCCACCCCTCGAGTTCAGGGGTCATGCAAAGCGCTTCGAGCAGATCCAGGGAAATTTCCAGGCGATCGGCCTCCTCTGCATCGATGTTCAGGCCAATGTCGTATTGACGCGCCAAGATCGTCAACGAGCGCACGCGCGGCAACAATTCCCGCATGACGCGCTCGCGCTGAGCGCGCGAGTACGTGGGGTGCAAGGCCGAGAGCTTGATGGAGATGCCGGGGCCTTCGTAGATGCCGCGGCCCGCGGCGGCTTTGCCGATGGCATGAATGGCCTGCTCATACGAGGCGTAGTAACGGTCCGCGTCTTCGCTGGTCGTGGCGGCCTCGCCCAGCATGTCGTAGGAATAGCGGAAACCTTTGGATTCCTGTTTGCGATTGTTGGCCAAGGCCTCGGAAATCGTCTGGCCCGACACGAATTGTTCGCCCATCATGCGCATGGCCATGTTGACGCCTTTGCGCACCAGAGGCTCGCCGCCCTTGCCGATCAAGCGCGTCAAGGCCTTGGACAGGGACTGCTCGCTGTTGACCGCAACCAATTTGCCGGTCAGCATCAGCCCCCACGTCGCGGCGTTGACGAACAAGGACTGCGAACCGCCCATATGCGAACGCCAGTCGCCGCGCGAGATTTTGTCGCGTATCAGCGCATCGCGCGTCGCACGATCAGGAATACGCAGCAAGGCCTCGGCCAGGCACATCAGCGCAACGCCCTCCTGGCTGGACAGCGAGAATTCTTGAATCAGGCCCTCGACCCCGCCGCCGCCGCGCTTGTCGCGCAGGGCTTTTACCAGGTGAGTAGCCATGGCGTGGATTTTTTCGGGATGGGGCATGCGAGCCTGACCGAGCAACAACGGTACGCACTCGGGTTCGGGGCGGCGATAAGCGGCCGTAATCGCAGCACGCAGGACGGATTGCGGCTGCACGTCCTGACCAAACTCGAAGAACGGCGGCGTCATGGCCTGCGTCGCCGCGTCGGCGTCCTCGGCATCCGGCTCGTCAGAGGATAGATGCAAAATTTCGGCCGGCAATTGGCCGCGCTCGATTTTGTCCAGATAGGCCAGCAACGCCTGCTTGTGCAGCCAATGCGGGGTGCAGCTGAGTTTCCGCGCAGCGGCCTTCAAGCGATCGCGCAAGGTGTCATCCACCTTGACGCCCAGTGTGGTGCTGGTCATGATGACGCAAATCCTCAGTGAAGCAGCCCGTGCGTAGACGTCGCGCGCCACGGCACTGAGTTGCTGTTTCGGTAAAACCGAATACTAAGGAAGATACAACCGGTTTGAAATAATGGTTAACCTTTAAGGGTTAACCCGTGTTTCAAGTACATCCCAGCATTTGTACCTGCTCTGCTGCCGGCGTAGCGCGCGCACCACCGGATTGAATCGCCGAGGCAATCGTATTTCCCAGCAGCACCACAGCCTGTTGTTGGGCCTGCACCAGCGAATCCACGGCGTTGAACTGATCCGCCGGCAGCTGCACCACCGAACGGCATAGCAACGCGCGCCCCCCTTTCATGTTGAGCGGCCGCACGCGCCAGGTGGCATCCAACCGTGCCGGGCCGCCCACGACCATGTCAAAGCGCTGCACATCGACCTGGATCCGCCACACCGGCACGTCCGGCGCAGGCGTGAGTGTCTGCACATCCAGCGCGCCCAGGGTGCGCGTCAGCGTGTCGGCCAAGGCTGAGCGTATTTCATCGGCCAGCGGCGCACTCCAGCGGTCGGAATACATGGGCGTCAGGGCGCCGTCGCCCTGCCCCGGCCGCAACATGATTTGCGGCTGATCGGCCTGTTGCGGCACGTTCACGGGCGCAACCTCGATTTGATAATCCACGCGCGGCACGCTGCGCGCCGCCGTTTGCGGGTCGGATTGCAGCGTGTAGTAGCGCACCGAAGGCGAGCCCCCGCAGCCAGCCAGCAGGGCCGAGAGCATCAAGGCGGACAACAACGGAATGCGTCGTGTAGCAGACATAGATCAGTTCCTGATTTGACCGGGTATCGGGTCTTCGCCACGGCCACGGATCAAGGCCTCGGGATGGACTTGCAGATAGTCGGCCAAGCTACGCAGCGAACGCGCTGCACGCCCCAGCTCCGTCATGGCCTGTTCGGCGTTAACCGGCAGCGACCCGTCACGCGCCAACAGTTCATTAATGCTATCGAGCGATTTACGCGCGGCCTGCAGGGTATTGCGCAGATCGGGCGCGACGCGCTGGTCCAGGTTCTCGAGCAAGCGTGACGTACTCGACAAGGTCGTACGCAAATCGCGACCGATTTGATCGAACGGGATTTTGTCGATCTTGTCGACGATGTTGGTGATCTGCTGCTGCAGTTGTTCGAGATTGCCCGGGACCGTGGGGATCACCACAGGATCCGTGAGTTTGAAATCCACTGGCTCGGCTTTCGGGAAATTCTCTAGCACGATGTACAACTGGCCCGTCAGGAGGTTGGCGGTTCGCAGTTGGGCACGCAGGCCGTATCTGATCATGACACCCAGCAGGCGTCCGCCCGCGTCGCCATCGGCTTCGGCACGCGCGTGCATTCTGTCGTAGACCGGACCCAGACGCTCAGGATACGTGACGGCATCGACCACCGCGAAGAACCGTTTTTTGTCGTTGTCGAAGTCGATACTGATCTTGGTGACTTGCCCTAAGGTAATACCCTGGAAGTCGATCGTCGCTCCGACGGCCAACCCACGGATAGACTGATCGAAACGCATCCGGATCGGGAACGGATCACCGTCGGGATTGGCTTTCGCTGCATTCTCGCTGTCATACAGTTCAAATTTCGCACCCGGCTTGGCCATGTCTTGTTGGCTGACATTGACGGGCGCAAAAGCCACACCGCCAAGCGCCAGGGACAGCAAGGACTGCGTATGCAACTGCACTCCCCCGGCATCCACCTGCAAATCGATACCGCTGGCATTCCAGAAACGTGTGCCTGCAGTGACAAATTTGTCGTTGGGCGCATCGACAAAGACCTCGACATTCACCGAGTCGCCGCTCTCATCGAGGTTATACCCAATGACGCGCCCGACATTGATACGCCGGAAATACACCGGCGAGCCGATGTCCAAGGACCCCAGATCACGGGCCTTGAGGATAAAGCGTTTGCCGCTACGATCGTGGGTCACCGGCGGCGGCGTCTCCAGACCAACGAATTCGAATTGCGTGGCCGAGGTCGACGTACCGCCAGCATTCCGGGCATCGACATCGATATACGCCCCCGACAGCAGTGTCCCCAGACCTGACACACCGCTAAACCCGAGGCGTGGCCGAACCACCCAAAAATTAGTGCCGGAGGTTGCCAAGCCCGCTGCGTTCTTGGACAACTGAACCTTGACAACGACTTTGGAGCGATCCTCGTTGAAATGAATGCCCTGCACCATGCCGATCACGACGTCCTTATAGCGGACCTGGGTCTTACCGACTTCCAGGCCTTCAGCCGTGTTGAACACGATGGAAATTTCCGGGCCTTCCTGCATCCAGGTGCGCAACACCAGCGAGAGCGCGACGACGGCAGCGACGACCGGCACCAACCATATCCAGCCGATACGCCGTGTTTTTTTACGTACGACCTCGGGGGCGGCGATCTCGTCGTCGGGATTCGAAGGGTTTTGTTCAGCCATAGTATGAATGCGCGCCTGTTATTTTTGCTATGCAGAGTCTTGCAAGGAAGCCGCAGACTGGCGTCCGGAGTCACGCCCAATCTGAGATTCAGCACTCAAAGACTCATGACGCCGCCCGTCCTGAGTCCCCTGCTGGGGTGACACATTATCAGATTCATCTTGCACTTCCTTGTCCCACGCGATACGAGGATCAAAGCTCATCGCTGCCAGCATTGTCAACACCACGACCAGACCGAAAGATGCCGCCGCGGGGCCCGCTGAAATCTCCATGAGCCCCTGGAAATGGGCCAAGGCCGCCAGCAGAATGACAACGAAAACATCCAACATGGACCATTGGCCAATGAATTCGATCATCTCGTACATACGCGTCCGCTGGCGCAAATTAAACGGGATGCAGCGTTCTACGCCAGCGGCCAACACCGCCAGGGCCAACATTTTCGTCAATGGCACCACAATACTCGCGATGAAAACAATCACCGCGATATCCCACGACCCGGTATGCCAAAGCTCGACCACCCCACCCAGAATGGTATGGCCGCTATCGCCCAGGAAAACCGAGTTGATGTTCATGATGGGCAGTACATTGGCCGGCACGTAGAGCGCCGCGGCAGCCAACAGCAGTGCCCAGGTGCGCGCCAGGCTGGCGGGCTTGCGCTGATGCACTACTGCGTTGCAACGGACGCAATGATGCATCTCGCTGTGCGAATGGTCACCGGCCTGAGCGGGCACCGTCTGCACTTGCCCGCACACGTGACAACCGGTCAGAACCTTGCCCGCCTCGCGTCTCGGCGCATAGACCGGCACTACGCCTTCCTGCTCGGCATAACGCCATAAGGCATGCGGCGACAGGCGGGAGAGGATCGTCATCAGGATGGTCAATGCCCCGAACGCGAACAGTCCCGGCTGCGGACTGACCGACGCCATGCCCGCGAGCTTTACCACGGACACCAACACACCAAGCAAGAAGACTGGCACCATGCCCCACGGGCGTAATGCGCCGAACAAACGCATGATGGGACGAAAGCCGACGGGCTCTCGTCCCATCGTCAGCGGGAACAACACCCACAGCAACAGGGCCAGGCTCGCCAACGGCACGCCGAACCCGGCCAACCCCGTCATCAGGGCTGTAAGCACGTACCCCTGGTTCCAAGTCATGATGACCGCGTCGAGCAAGGAGGCGTCGCGGGTCATGCCTTGCACCGACATGCTCATGACGGGATAGGCATTGGCCACGACAAAAACGATCAACGTAGTCAGGCACAACGCCAACCAGCTCGAGAGACTGATTCCGCAATACTTCCACAAAACCGTGCCGCAGCGCGCGCACGTCGCCGTTTCGCCGCGCTGCAACTCGTGCCGCCGGAAAATATTGCCGCAATGTTCGCAGGCAATCAGCGGTTCTGTGGGCAGGCTCAATCGACCAACTCGACTTCCTGTCGATCACGGGCGCCTGAGTCCGACGATTTGCGGCCGTCGAAACTCAGCTGCACCTTGCCGTCGGCATCCAAATCGACTGTCACCGTACCGCCGTCGGCCAGCTTGCCGAACAGCAGTTCGTCGGCCAAGGCACGACGGATCGTGTCCTGGATCAAGCGCTGCATCGGCCGCGCGCCCATGAGGGGATCGAAGCCCTCTTTGGCCAGATGAGCGCGCAAAGCCTCGGTAAAGACAGCCTCGACACGGCGTTCGTGCAGTTGGTCCTCGAGCTGCATGAGGAATTTGTCGACAACGCGCAGGATGATTTCGCGCGACAGACCGGCAAACGGAATGATGGCGTCCAGACGGTTGCGGAACTCGGGCGTGAACACGCGGCGGATCTCGGCCATCTCGTCGCCCGCCACGCGGCTGTTCGAAAAGCCGATGGTGGGACGATTCAGGGTTTCGGCCCCCGCATTGGTCGTCATGATGATGATGACGTTGCGGAAATCGGCCTTGCGCCCGTTGTTGTCGGTCAGCGTACCGTGGTCCATCACCTGCAGCAGGATGTTGAACACATCGGGATGCGCTTTTTCGATCTCGTCCAGCAGCAACACACAATGCGGTTGCTTGGTGATCGCCTCGGTCAACAGGCCACCCTGGTCAAACCCGACATATCCCGGCGGCGCGCCGATCAGGCGCGACACAGCGTGACGTTCCATATACTCGGACATGTCGAAACGCAGCAGCTCGACGCCCAAGGTGAACGCGAGTTGACGGGCGACTTCGGTTTTACCCACGCCCGTGGGGCCGGAAAACAGGAATGACCCGATGGGGCGCTCTGGTTTACCCAGGCCGGAACGCGCCATCTTGATAGAGGCCGCCAGCGCCTCGATGGCGTTGTCCTGACCGAACACGACGGTCTTCAGATCGCGTTCCAGCGTGGCGAGCTTGCTGCGGTCATCGTTGGACACGGATTGCGGCGGTATGCGCGCGATCTTGGACACGATGTTTTCGATGTCGATCTTGCCGATGACTTTTTTCTGGCGCGAGCGCGGCAGCAGGCGTTGCGCAGCGCCTGCCTCGTCGATGACGTCGATGGCCTTGTCGGGCAAATGACGATCATTGATGTAGCGCGCGGACAGTTCCGCAGCAGCACTCAACGCCGCGGCGGAATAGCGCACGCTGTGGTGTTCTTCGAAGCGGCTCTTCAGGCCGCGCAGAATCTGCACGGTCTGCTCGACGCTGGGCTCGGGCACGTCGATTTTCTGGAACCGGCGCGACAGCGCGTGGTCTTTTTCAAAGACGCCGCGGAACTCGGTATAGGTCGTGGCGCCAATGCATTTCAGCTGCCCGGACGACAAGGCAGGCTTGAGCAGGTTGGACGCATCCAGCGTACCGCCCGATGCCGATCCGGCACCGATCAGGGTGTGGATTTCGTCGATGAACAAAATCGCGTCGGGATTGCCGCGGATCTGTTTCAGAACGCCTTTGAGGCGCTGTTCGAAATCGCCGCGATATTTGGTGCCAGCGAGCAACGCGCCCATATCCAATGCGTAAACATGAGCAGCCTGCAGGACCTCGGGGACTTCGCCGCGCGTGATGCGCCAGGCCAAGCCCTCGGCAATCGCGGTTTTGCCCACACCAGCCTCGCCCACCAACAGGGGATTGTTTTTCCGGCGGCGGCACAAGACCTGGATCACGCGTTCGACTTCGTGTTCGCGGCCGATCAGCGGATCGATACGCCCCGCCAGTGCAGCGGCATTCAGATCGGTGGCGTATTGATCCAACGGCGACTGGCGCGACTCGGCGTTTTCTTCGGCGCCAGGTTGTTCCTTCGGCGTGGCGGAGGCGGATTCTTCCTGGGGCTGCTTGGTGATGCCATGCGACAGGAAGTTGACCACGTCCAGCCGTGTCACCCCCTGCTGTTGCAGGTAATACACCGCATGCGAATCTTTTTCGCCAAAAATGGCGACCAGCACGTTGGCGCCCGTGACCGGTTTTTTACCGGTACCGCCCGCCGATACGTGCATGATGGCGCGTTGAATCACGCGCTGAAAACCCAGCGTCGGCTGTGTGTCGACTTCGGCGCCGGTGGGAATGACCGGCGTGTTTTCGGACACGAACTGACGCAGATTGCGACGCAAATCATCGAGATTGGCCGAGCAGGCGCGCAGCACCTCGATGGCCGACGCATTGTCGAGCAGCGACAACAACAGGTGCTCGACGGTAATAAATTCATGCCGGGCCGAACGGGCCTCGACGAAAGCCATATGCAGGCTGACTTCAAGCTCTTGGGAAATCACGCTTCCTCCATAACGCATTGAAGCGATCGAAATACACGATTCATATTCTAAGCTGATCAGGGCGTAACGCCAGTGATTTCAAAAACCACACGATCGTATCGGCCTTGTTCATCCATCGCGGTCAAGGTATACCGGCCATTGTGCACCATAGATAGTTTCACTGACTCAGAAGCCTCGCCACGTTGTTGAACACGCCCATCCAGCATCCACCATACCTGTCCGCGTGCACCTTGCACACTGACATCCACTGACACACCATGACGCCCCGGCACGGGACGCAACACCGACCCGGTCGCAATGCCCTGCAAACGCAGCGGACCATTCGCCACATCAGCATAACCCGCAAAGGTCGGCGGCACCGTCTCGTCCAACGACCAGGCTGCACGCGGCTGCGCACACTGCCCAGCCTGCAGACTGCCCTGCCGCCATCCGAAAGGCCAACACGTCACTACCGGTTTTACACTAACCGGTCGGGTACGTGCAGAGAATGGCCCTGGTGGTAACGCGGCTACTAGATCGCTCAGCAACGGTGCGGCCACATTGGCGCCAAAAAAACCCGGATTAGGCGTGCCATCCGGTCGCCCCACCCAGACCCCGATGGTCCAATTGTCGGTCACCCCAACCGCCCAGGCATCGCGAAAACCGAAACTGGTGCCCGTTTTCCAGGCCAATCGGCGTCCGGTCTGCTCAAGGGGACGGTCGGGATGCCCGCCGCCCTCCAGGATGTCACGCACAATCCAGGCCGCGCCAGCGCTCATCATGCGCGACTCGACGCGAGGCTGATCGGGCGACAGACGCGGCCGCCCGGCCAGGCCGCCACGCGCCAACGCACGATAAGCACCGACCAGTTCCTCTAAAGTGGTGCCGCCCCCGCCTAAAATCAAGCTCAGATTCGGTGACGCCCCCGCCGGCAAGCGCAATTGCACGCCACCGGCCAGCATCATCGACGCAAATCGGTTCGGCCCGACACGGTCCAGCAGATCGACGGCCGGCACATTCAGCGAACGCTGCAAGGCCTGCGCCACGCTGACCGGGCCGGAAAATGCGGCTTGGAAATTCCCCGGCGCGTAACCGCCGAACGAAAGTGGCGCATCCAGCAACATGCTTTCGGAATGCACGATCCCGTCATCCAGGGCCTGCGCATACAAAAACGGTTTGAGCGTAGATCCGGGCGAACGTACCCCGCGCACCATATCGACATGGGAATAACGGCTCTCGTCGGAGAAATCCGCCGATCCGGCATAGGCCTTGATTTCCAGCGTGTCGTTATCCATGACGAGCACCGCCATGGAGACTTTGGCGGGCAATGCGTCGACACGATCCAGCAGCATGTGCTCCGCAGTCGTCTGAATATCCGCATCCAGCGTGGATTGCACGATCGCCGCGCGTTCACCGCTGCGGCGCTGCTCGGTTTGCAGGCGCTGCGCTGCCAATGGCGCCAGCCAACGCGCGCGCAACGGCGGAGCCAGCACGTTTTCGATTTTGGCGTCGGCGACCTCGGCAACGCTCCAGATGCCATTGGTTGCCATGCGATCCAGCACTTTATCGCGCGCGACCTGGGCGGCCTGTGGATGGCGGTCCGGACGCAACCGCGATGGCGATTGAGGCAATGCGGTCAGCAGCGCGGCCTCGGCCGGGCTCAGGTCCATCGCCGATTTGCCCAGCCACATGCGTGAGGCCATCTCCGCCCCCTCGACAATGCCGCCCATCGGCGCATGCGTCAGGTACATGCCGAGAATGTCGTCTTTGCTGTAGTGCAGTTCCAACTGCACCGCGCGCGCCATCTGGCGCAGCTTGGCCGACAGAAAACGCGAGGGCTGTCCCGCGAGTTCGGGGTCCAATAAACGCGCTACCTGCATGGTGATGGTTGACCCGCCAGACACGATACGCCCGTGCGCGGCCCACTGCCACGCAGCACGCATGAGCGAGACGGGGTTGACGCCTGGATGCCAGTAGAACCAACGGTCTTCGTATCCCAGCAGCGTTTGCAGGTAATACGGCGAGACCTGCTCCGGCGTCACGGGGTAACGCCAGATGCCGTCGCGGCTGGGATAGGTACGCAGCGGCGTGCCGTCGGCAGCGATCACGACCGAGGCGCCGCCGCTGCCCACCGGCGGTAAAGGAAACAGCCGATCCAGGATGAAGAGCAGTGCAGCCAGTACGACGAGCGTGCCGGCCAGCCCTATCACCCCCCGGCGGAAATATTTCACCAAACCGGTCCCTCAAATACCCTTACCGAGCGGCCGCGCGATCACGGACTTCGATGGGGCTCCACCGTTCGCCCACGCCTCGCAATTCGGGTCGGTACATGTCCTCGGCCACCGTGGACGGCACTGCATAGCGTCCCGGCGTCACCACGCGCGCCATGTAGAACACGTCGACACTGCTACGGGTCAAGGATACTGCAGCGACATATCGATCGTCGCGGAACTCACGATGCTTGATCGCCGAATTCGACATGGCCTCGGCCACGCGCACCCCGCCGATTTCCCACTCTTGCATGTCGGGGCTCTGCGACAGGTTGAGGTTCTCGATTTCCAGGCCTGCCGGCACCCGGTCCACGATCAGCGCGTCAGGAATCGTCTGGTTCGCGCTTGCCGTGAGGCGGACCACCAGCATATCGCCCGTGCGCAGGACACCGCCATCCCACGAACGGCCGTCGGGGGTGTACCAACGACGTTGCAAGGAGATCACGTCGCTGCGCGGCGCCGGGGGATCCTGTCGCGTGCCTTGCAGATCAAACTCGGCGAACAGGACATTCGAACCCGTATTGGTCACTTGCAGCAAAGACAAATCGTCCGCTTTCAACGCGACGGTTTCGTCTTCGGCGCTAGTCAGGTTTTTCGTTCCCGATGCCGCAGCCATGGTCGCCGCCCAGGGCTTCGCCGCATCACCGCCCGCAGCGCGGGCCGCCAGCACCAGCGCCATTTGCTCTTGCGTCGACAGGTATGAGCGGCCGCGCAAATGGTCATCGAGTTGCATCATCAAGGTTTCGCGACGTTGCGGCGAGAGCTGATACTTGCTCGCGATGGCGTAGCCCAAGGCGTAATCACGCACGGGGCTGCCGTAGTCGCCCAGCCAGGCGCCATAGTAGTAGCTGCCCTTGATCGGGTAGCCATAGGCTCGCTCCATGGCCTGCTGCGTGGCTTTTTCCATACGTCCCGTGTCGCCCATCAACTGGAATGCCGCCGCCAATTGAATCAACGGCAGAGGCGACAAGGCGCGCTCCTGGTAACGATCGAACAGCTGACGCACCGTCGCCAATGAAGCCTGTTTGTCGCGCGCCAAGGTCAGTGCGGCAGCAGCATAGCCTGCGAAACGGCGATGATCGCCGCGCATCATGTCGATATAGCCGCTCTCGACGCTGCCATTCTGCAGCGACTTACGCAACGCATCCGGCCACGTGCCGAACGATCCCGAGCTCTGCTGCAATTGCTCCTGCAGCCATTGCCGCGAACGATCGAGCGATTGTTCGGGCACGTCAAAGCCCTGATCGCGCGCGTCCTGCAGGAAACCGACCGCATACGAGGTCAGCCAGACATCCCGCGCCGAGGCCTCATTGCCCCACAGCGAGTATCCGCCTGCTGCGTTACGCATACCGGCCAGCCGTCCCACTGCGACGGCGACTTTTTCGGCGCGCTGTTCTTTCGTCTGCACAGGCAGGCCAAAACGCTTGCCGTCGGTTTCGTCCAGCAGCACCCACGGTATCGCCGAACTGATGGTCTGCTCGGTGCAACCGTAGGGATAACGCAACAGGTCCTGCACCAGACGCGAGACGTTGATCGGCGGGCGATTCGACAGGCTGATGTTGGCGGTGACGGAGTCGGGGTAATAACCCGCCATCACCCCAGCACCCGGCGTAAAGCTCTCGCCCGGGGCCAGACGCACCCGTTTGACGATATGCTCGGCGGCATGCGACGGCTGCACCTGCAGCACGGACTCGCGTTCGATATGGATCGGTTTTGCACCGCCCTTGCCATCGATCACCAGGCGCATCAGACCCAGGCCATAGGAACCCGTCGGGGTAGCCGTAAAGCGCACGGTGGTGCGTTGGCGATCTTTCAGCGTGAGCGTACGCGTGCCGCCGTCGGCGATGGACAAGGGGTCCAAGGCCTGCAGCGTCACGGTGACTTGCTGTGCCGATCCGCTCAGGTTGGCCACATCGACCGCCACCGTCGCCCGATCACCCGGCGAGATGAAACGCGGCATGTTCAGTTCCGCCACGATAGGCGCAGCCACTACCATTTCCTGATCGGCATGGCCGTAGTGCGAGTCGGTAAATGCGACTGCCATCAAACGCAGCGTGCCATTGAAATCGGGCAGATCCAGAGGAATATCGGCCTCGCCCTGATCGTTCAGCTTGACCGGACCGGAGTACAGATCGACCAGTTTGACCTTTTTGGGCAGGCTGCGGCTGTCGCCGCGCATGGCGGCATCGCCGCCCCATTTCAGTCGGCCCTGGGTGCCGTCCATTTTCTCGATCAGCTTGCCGTACATGTCGCGCAATTCGGCGTCATAACGGTGTTTGCCAAAGAAGAAATCCATCGGGTCCGGCGTCGCGTACTGATTGATATTGAGGATACCGACATCCACCGCAGACAGCGTGACGTGGGCGCTCTGCCCTTTCGCACCGTCGACTTTCACACGCACCGTGGTCCGCTTTTCAGGCTCGACTTTGGCGGGTGCCGTCAGGGTGACGTTCAGCTTGCGATCGTCGCTGGCAATGGGCAGGAACGCCAGACCGACGGCACGCGCAGGCGTCACACGATCCCCGGCGCTGCCCGGACGGAACACCACGGCAGAGACGTAAAGATCGTGACGTTTCCACGATTCGTCGATCGGGATGCTGACCTCGGTGCCAGTCGCCTTGACGTCCACCCAGTTCGACCACAGCATGCGATCGCCTTCGACGGTGACCAACGCCTGGCCGTCATGCGGCGGCGTCACAGTCAGCTTGACCTTGTCGCCCGGGCGTGCGGGCACGCCCTCGAGTTTCATTTGGACGCGGTCGGGACGGTTACCCACCGAATCGGCATCCTGGGCGTCCCAGCCTGCGTAGAAACGGTAACGCATCACCTCGCCGGTTTCAGGATCGGTGATTTCAAGACGATAGCGGCCCCAACTGACGGGCAGAGTCAACGCGGTGCGATTGGGCAACGCGATCGTGCGCGAGTCCTCGAGGTCTTCGGTATCGGTATAGCCGCTGTTCCAGCCGCGTTGGTCGTCATAACGCCAGTAGTAATTGCGGTTTTCGCGGAACAGACGCACCTGGGCTTCCGGCAGCGGCACTACCTCGCCCGAGGCATTGACGCGCACGACCTCGAAACTCGCAGGCGAGCCTTCGCGGGTCACGTCATTGTTGAATAACGGGCGCACAGCAATCAGTTTGTCGGCAGGCCAGACGCTGCGTTCGATCGAACGCACGACCGGGCGGCCACCGGATTCCAACAGGCTCGCGGACAAACGCACGCTCAGCGGCGATTTCGCCTTGCCGGCAGACTGCGGATCGATCGTCAGTTGCGTGGATCCGCTGTCGTCCAATGTGGTTTCGGGCATTTCCTCGTAGTGACGCAGCGTGTCGTCGGCCACATCGCCAAAGATAAAACCAGGCCACTGTTGCGCGAGCGCATAGCGATTACGTTTGACCTGGAAGCTCGACAACAGGCGATTGCCAGCGGCGGGCGCACCATAGAGGTAATCGCCCTGCACATCCACTGTCCAGGCTTCTCCCGGCGACAGCACCGGTTGCTTGGAGTCCAGATGCAGCTTCATGCGTTCGGGCAGGAATTCCTCGGTCTGGAACCACCAGGCAGCATCAGGCACCTTGGCGGCCGGGTCGACACGCAGTTCGAGCAGCCATTTACCGGTCTGGGCATCGACCGGCAGAGTGATCGCGTGTTCGATATAGTTCGCGACCTTGCTATCTGGTTGCCAGAGCTCGCTGCGCACCACCCTGCCGTCGGGGCGTTTCAGGACAGCGGTCAAGGGCGCGGCCTTCAGCGGCTGGCCGTCGAGGTCACGCGGTAATACGGATACGTGGAATGTTTCGCCGGGACGGTAGAGATTACGGCCGGAATACACGAACAGGTTATTCGGCCGGGACGTATGGCCACCGATGTCGTATTCGGACAAATCCAGGGCAGGCTCGCCGAGAGACAACATGGTCAATTCGCTGCCGCGCACGGCGCGGATCAGGCGCGCGCGCGACGAATCGCCGTCAAAACGGACGTGGCCACCCTTGTCGGACGCGGCCTTTGCCAGGACTTTGCCCGAGCCATCGACGAGTTCGACTTCAGCGTCGGCGATAGGCTGACCCGTTTTCAGCGAAATGGTATAGGCCTCGGTGCGATCGGTATAACGACGCACGTGCAGACCCATGTCGCTGATGTAGAAATAGGTCACCTGATATTCGTAGCGGAACCGGCCGGGCTCGCTCATGATCGCCACGTAAATGCCGGGCTGACGCAATTCCTGGATGTTTTCAACCGGCAGGAACGTCACATGACGGCGATTGGGCTTGTCATCGGTGATGAAACGGCCCTGATAGACGCTGGTCGTCAGGCTATGCAGGCGATCCAGGTCCCAGTTGCTGACCAGGCCCTTCAGGCTGCGGTTGTCGGAATAACGCCAATCGTCCTCGTCATCCTCGTTGGAAGGACTCAGGCCCAGGACATCGTCGAAAAATTCAGGCATGTGCTCGGGCGAGACGCGCAGAAACTGCACATCGACCTCGGGCATATTGACGGTCGCCACGGGCAAGCCGCCATTCTGGCCCGCCGGCAGCACGACGCCGCGGCTGGCAAAGTAAAACGACGGCGGCATGGCCTCGGTTTGCACGCTGCACTGGCGCTCGTCGCCCAACGTGGTGTCTTTTTGGGCAGCCGGGAAATCGGAGCGCACGCGGATGGTGTAGGCTCGCTGCGGTTGCACATACGGGAAATAGACGATGCGCGGATTGTCGCCAACCGCCCATGCTCCCTCGACAGCCTTGCCTGCGGGTGCGGCCTGCCCCGGTGGCACCACAGTGGCGGTTTGTCCGACGGTCGACTGCTCGCCATCCTCGGCGGGCTTGGCTTCGCCAGTGTCGATCACGTTGAAATAGCGGGTCAGGTCTGTCTCGCGGCCCACCGGCTGGGTAAAGGTGACGGCCAACGCCATCGCATCGCGGAACTGGCGCGGCTTGCAATCCAGCATGGCAAAGGGATCGTTCTGGCCAATAGTGGCCGTAGAGCTGGCCGATGGCTGTGGCGTTGATGCCGAGGGACTCGCCGTTTGGGTTGTGCCGCTCGCCGCACCGGATTGCGACGCAGGGGCCGCGGGAGGATCCGCACTAGGCGGCGCATCACTGCGCCATTGCCATACCCCGACACCCACAGCGATGGCAATCACCAGCGCCACGACTCCGATCACGCCACTCTTTTTACCCATGGCTTTGCCTCTGTACAACATGTTAGGGCGCCACACGCCCACGAATCCTCGCCCGGCACGCGCCAGCGCGCCGCGACTATACGCCAATTACAAGATCACTACTACGTACCAAGCGCCCATCAGGCATAAACGTGCTACCCGTCGCAACAGGTCTGATACCCCGCGATGTTCGTCCCTATCTGAACGGCCCGTTGGCTGTCATTACTGTTCTTTGTGCAGCTGCTAGACAGGCTCCATCACGCACTGCAATGGATGCTGGCGTTCTCGCGCATACTGCGCGACTTGGGAAATACGCGTCGCCGCCACATCTCGCGGATAAACACCACAGATGCCGCGCCCTTCATGGTGCACCTGCAGCATGATCCGGGTAGCGTCTTCTTGATTCTTGCCGAAGAACTTTTGCAGGACCTTCACCACGAACTCCATGGGGGTGTAATCATCATTGAGCAACAATACCTGGTACATGGGCGGCGGCGCGGTACGGGCCGTCTGTTTCTCCACGACGAGGTCATGCTGTGTATCAAAGGTCGAACTCATAAGGCGGAATTGTATTGAAACAATGGGCGGCAACGCCGCGTATTACTTAAAATTACACGTACAGATGCGTAATTTCCACACTTGACGGTTTAAAGAAAAGCAGAGCATTATCCACGCATCCGAGGGCTATCTTGTGTCAACAAGCGTCTTCGGAGCCGGGAGGCAATGGTTTAGGCCAAAAGTTTCTGTCAAATATACGATTCAAAATGAGGCAGTCCGCATGTCTGATACGACCGCAACCGCCGTCCAAGGGGACAATCCCAAATCGACGGGCACCGTCAAATGGTTCAACGACGCGAAAGGTTTTGGCTTCATTACGCCTGACGATGGCGGTGAAGATCTGTTCGCACATTTTTCGTCGATCCAGATGAATGGGTTCAAAACCCTGAAAGAAGGCCAGAAAGTGGCATTCGAAATTATTCAGGGACCTAAAGGCAAACAGGCGCTGAATATTACGGCGGCCTGACGCCCAGTATCATTATCGCGCCGAACGATAGACAAACCAGACCTACGGTGGGATTGTTTTAGAAGGCGGCGTCATTACCCAGGCGGGGCGACATGCCCCGCCTTGTTATTTTTTGCTGTTTTCGGCCTCATGTTGACTCATCGTTTCACGCAGTTTGCACGCGCCCTCTCCCGTCTGGTCACAGGGCAATCTTCCTTTCACTTGCCGCTGCGCAACGCCCGCACGGTGACCACGCTGGCAACGTGCATGCTCCTGACCACGGCGAGCATCCCCGCGGCAGCGCAAACACCTGCCGGCCCGCAAACCGGCTTGCCCATCACCGAATTGACCGCAGGGATCCACGTGATCCGAGCCGAAGTCGCCAATACCGACGAGACCCGGCGCGTCGGCTTGATGCTGCGCAAAAGCCTGCCGGACAATAACGGCATGCTGTTCGTGTTCGAAGAACCTGAGATGCAGTGTTTCTGGATGCGCAATACGCTGGTGCCCTTGTCCATCGCATTCATCGCCGATGATGGCACTATCGTCAATATGGCCGATATGGCGCCGCAGACCGATGATCCGCATTGTTCGGAACAGCCGGTGCGCTATGCGCTGGAAATGGCGCAAGGCTGGTTCGACACCCATGGCGTGGCAGCGGGCCAGCGGCTGGGAGGCATTTCCCAGTAAACGCGTTTGATACGCTGCCGGAATGCGCGACGGGTGAATGGCGTCAGCGTGTGGGTGGGGTGATCTAACGAAAAAAAGCCGGTAAAACCGGCTTTTTTATTTGGGCAGGCGACGCCGAAACGCCGCCGCTGCCACGGTATTACACGCGCTCGAGCACGACGGCGATGCCCTGCCCCACCCCGATGCACATCGTGCACAGCGCATAGCGGCCGCCGGTGCGATGCAATTGATTGACGGCGGTCGTCGCCAGACGCGCGCCGCTGGCACCCAGCGGATGGCCCAACGCGATCGCGCCGCCATTCGGATTCACGCGCGCATCGTCGTCGGCGATGCCCAGGTCTCGCAGAACGGCCAAGCCCTGCGCGGCAAAGGCTTCGTTGAGCTCGATGACATCGATCTGATCCAAGGTCAGGCCAGTGAGCGCCAAGACCTTGCGTGTGGCCGGTGCGGGGCCCATGCCCATGATGCGCGGAGCCACACCGACGGTAGCCATGCCTACGACGCGCGCACGCGGCGTCAAGCCATGACGCGCTGCGCTGGCCTCGTCTGCGAGCAAGAGCGCGGCCGAACCGTCATTCACGCCCGACGCATTGCCGGCCGTCACCGAGCCGCCTTCGCGGACCACGCCTTTGAGGCGGCTCAGGGCCTCCAGACTGGTTTCACGCGGGTGCTCGTCGGTATTCACGACGATAGGGTCGCCCTTTTTCTGAGCGATCGACACCGGGGTGATTTCAGCGTCGAAATAGCCTTCTTTTTGAGCGCGGGCCGTTTTGGACTGGCTGGCCAGCGCGAATTTATCCTGGTCCTCGCGGCTGATCTTGAAATCGTCCGCCACGTTTTCCGCGGTTTCCGGCATGGAGTCCACGCCGTATTGCGCCTTCATCAGTTTGTTGACAAAGCGCCAGCCGATGGTCGTGTCATAAATCGAGGCGCTGCGAGAAAATGCGCTCTCGGCTTTGCCCATGACGAACGGCGCACGGCTCATGCTTTCGACACCGCCCGCCAACATCAAGCCAGCCTCGCCGGCACGGATGGCGCGAGCCGCCGTACCCACGGCGTCCAGACCCGAGCCGCACAGGCGGTTGACCGTGCCGCCGGGCACATCGACGGGCAGTCCGGCCAGCAATGCCGCCATGCGGGCGACGTTACGGTTGTCCTCGCCGGCCTGGTTGGCGCAGCCGAAGATCACATCGGTCAACTCTTCCCAGTTCACGCCCGGATTGCGCGCCATCAGGGCCTTGATAGGCACAGCCGCCAGATCGTCGGCGCGCACGGGCGCCAAAGCGCCGCCGTAACGGCCAAAAGGAGTACGGATGGCATCACAAATATAAGCGTGCACGGTCATGGATCGAAGCTCGTAAGAAAAGTGAATGACAAAAAAGATAGCATGCGATCTTACGCCACGCGACCGTGCACCGGCGCAGTGCCATGCCCGAGCGTCCACCACATGGACGCAGTCCAGTGTATGGACACCTGCTTTACGGCCGCCCTATGTCGTGGTGCGTCCGGCCTCAACCTGAGCCTGGCGACGATAGCGTCCTGCAGCAAAATGATAAAACGGCCGCGGACAAAACTGCCGCGCAATCACCGACGCCGACAGCGAGCCCACCAATAGCCAGAACAGCATCGGCTGGCTGCCCGTCATTTCCATCACGATGACGCTCGCCGTCAACGGAGACTGCGTTGCCGCCGCCAGAAACGCCGCCATGGATATCAACACCAGCACACGGCGGTCAATCTCGCCACCGGTCAGTTCCCAGATATGCTGGCCGACGCCCGCCCCTGTCGTTAGCGCTGGAGTGAAAATGCCGCCTGGGATTCCAGCCCAGTATGACGCCACGGTCGCCCCCAGTTTCGCCAGGCCAAAGGCCGCCGGCCCCTCGGTCTCGCCTGAGAGCAGGCCGCTGGCCACGCCATATCCCGTGCCATAGACAGTCTGACCGCTCAATACGCCGAGACACGCCAGAATCAATCCCATGGCAGCAGCCGTATAAACAGGATGCCGCCGGATCCAGCCACGCCAATTCATGGGGGCAACCCCTGAGACCCCCTTGCTCAGCAACCAGCTGAACAGACCGCCCAGTACACCATTAGCCAGGCCGCACAGCAACACCCATAACACCATATAGTTCGGCAGCGGCTCGCCGCCAAAGGTGCCGAAATACGGGTTATTTCCAACGACGGCGACAACGAGAAACCCGGAGGCCAGCACGCCGATCAATACCAGGCGCTGCCAACGCAAGATGGTGCCGCGCCCCAGCTCCTCGATCGCAAAAATGACGCCGGCCAACGGCGCGTTAAAAGCGGCTGCCAGACCTCCGGCCGCACCCGCCGCGATCAGCTCATTGGCATGAAAACCGCGTAACGGGACCCCTTTGCTGCGCCAAAAGTTTCCCCAAGCCAGCATGACCGCCGCGCCCACCTGCACGGACGGGCCTTCGCGTCCCGCGGAAGCGCCCGCCGCCAGCCCAAAAAAGGTCAATGGAATTTTCAGCAGCGTTTGCCGCATCGAAACCAGGCTGCTTTGCGCAGCGCCGGGCGGCAACGACAAGGAGCCGATGACTTGCGGAATCCCGCTGCCTGCCGCGTTGGGCGCCCAACGGATCGTCATCCAGCGCAGAATCCCAAAGGCCACGGGCAGCACGATGAACGCCAGCCAACCTGCACGCGAAGTCCACGCATGGTTCCATTCCAGCGCCAGATCGGCCAACCATGCAAACCCCAGCGACACGAGAGCCACCAAGGCTGCGCCGCCCAACAGCAAACTGAGCTGCAGACTCTTGCGCGAGAGACGGCCGAACTGCCGCAACTTACGACGGGCGAGTAGAGACACGCGTGAGAACAGACTGCGAGGAGGCGAGGTCGTGGACATCGCCGCATTTTGCCAGAATCGTCACGAAACAGACGGATTGGGCCGTCAAGTATGGCGCAAGAAAAACACTGCGTGCCATGTCGATGGAGGCCAGATTGGTGCAAACGCAGTGATACGGCTCAACAAAAACGCCCAGCCTAGGCTGGGCGTTTTCATCGAAACCGGATACGACTTAGGCGAAGTTTTTCGCAGCGAAGTCCCAGTTCACCAGTGCCCAGAAGTTTTCCAGGTACTTGGGACGGGCATTGCGGTAGTCGATGTAGTAGGCGTGTTCCCACACATCACAGGTCAGCAGAGGCTTGTCTGCGGTGGTCAGCGGGGTAGCGGCATTGCTGGTGTTGACGATGTCCAGCGAGCCGTCGGCCTTCTTGACGAGCCAGGTCCAGCCCGAACCAAAGTTGCCGGCAGCCGATTTGTTGAAGGCTTCTTTGAAAGCGTCAAAGCTGCCCCACTTGGCGTTGATGGCATCGGCCAGTGCGCCCGAGGGTGCGCCGCCAGCGTTGGGAGCCAGGCTGTTCCAGTAGAACGTGTGGTTCCAGATTTGTGCGGCATTGTTGAATACGCCACCCGAGGACTTTTTGACGACGTCTTCGAGCGAAGCGTTTTCAAACTCGGTGCCCGGGACCAGATTGTTCAGGTTCGTGACGTAGGTCTGATGGTGCTTGCCGTAGTGAAACTCGAGGGTTTCTTTGGAGATATGCGGCGCCAGGGCGTCCAGCGCATAAGGCAGGGGAGGAAGCGTAAATGCCATGAGAGTTCCTTCTTGGTTGATTGCACGATCAAGCAGATAGATTGTATCGGCTCTTTGTCCTGCATTCGGGGTTAACCCAGTGCCGCGCGGGGTTACGCGAAAGAAGAATCAGTCTTAAGCGATCTGCGCCGCACTCGCCGAGGCGGTGACATCACGTGTCTTGCGTATCCAGCACTTCCACCTGAGCCCCGCCACGCGCGAACGTCAAATTCAGCGCCTGACCTTTGGTCAACGGCGCAGCGTCACGCAGAATCCGGCCCTCGGCGTCGCGCACGATGGCATAGCCTCGCGCCAAGGTGTGTTGCGGGTCCAGGGCACGCAAATGCGCACTGACGGCAGCAGTCCGAGCCTGGCGGGTGGCCAGTTGGCGTTCCTGGGCCTGATGCAGGCGGCGGGCCAGCGCGGCCACGCGCTCACTTGCCCGCCCGGTATCCGGGGTAGCGTGCGCCAGGCGTTGTACCAACATTCCCAAGCGCGCCGTCCGCCGGCCGTAAGGACCTTGCCACGCAGAATGCAAACGATGACGTAGCGTATTCAGGCGTTCGGCCTGATGCGCCAGGCGGCGCGCGGGCGACACCAACTGCGCCGCGGCGCGATCCAGGCGTTGCGCCGCCTGATCTAGGCGGCGCTGCTGCCCCCGGCTCAAACGCTGTACGGCATGGCCGATACGTGCCAGCAAATCCGCTCGCGGCACGCAGGCCAGCTCTGCGGCCGCCGTCGGCGTCGGCGCCCGCACATCGGCCACAAAGTCCACGATCGTGAAATCGGTTTCGTGCCCCACCCCGCTAATAATAGGAATGGCACTCGCTGCCACCAGCCGGGCCAGGGTCTCGTCGTTAAAGCTCCATAGGTCCTCGATACTGCCTCCGCCACGCACCAACAACAGCGTGTCGACTTCTTGGCGGGCATTCGCCAATTGCACCTGGGCCGCCAATCTGGCCGCCGAATCAGCGCCCTGGACCGGAGCGGGATAAATCACGACCGGCACTTGCGGTGCACGGCGTGCCAAAGCGGACAGCACATCCCGCAATGCCGCCGCATGCAACGAGGTAATCACCCCGATGGCGCGCGGCAGAGCGACCGGCTTGCGCTTGACGCTATCCTCAAACAAGCCTTCGGCGGCCAGTTGGGTCTTCAGACGCAGAAATGCCTCGTACAAATTGCCCAGGCCCGCCCGCCGCATGGCATCGGCTTGCAATTGGTAGTCCCCTCGGGGCTCGTATAGCGAGACGCGAGCGCGGATTTCGACCTGATCGCCGGCTCTGGGCACAAACCCGACGGCGGACGCGCGGCCGCGAAACATGACTGCCCGCACAGCGGCCCGGTTGTCCTTCAAGGTGAAGTACCAATGTCCTGACGCTGCCTGGGTGAAATTGGAAATCTCGCCGCGCACCCACAACGGCGGGACATTGCGTTCCAACAATTGGCCTACAGCCTGGTTCAACTGGGCGACTGTGAGGATATCCCGCGTAAATACGTCGTTTGTGACGGGAAATTCAATTGTCATAAGGCTTTCCAGAGAGATAACTGTCCACAGGGCGCGCCAAGTGGGCCGCGATGATACCGTAAGCACGCAAATCGTGCAGCGCTGCCCGCAACGCTAGCAAATTCGTACTAAGAGTTTGTTTTATATGAATAAATTCGCGCAAACAAAATAACGGCGGCGGGCACAATCCAGCGCAAAGCCAGCATCTATCCATGTTTAGCCTTAGTTTTGCACAGAATTATCCACAAAATCTGTGGATAGATTGGCGGTTATCCCCCGACCTCGTCCCGGCCTTGCCATAGTCCCCTTCTGACCGGTACAGTGCGCGCTTAAATCGGCTGCGACCTTTACCGCAGCTCTCTCCCGGAGCCCTCTTTTGCTGTCCATTTTCCGCGAAGCCGGCTGGCCAATCTGGCCGCTGCTGATCACCTCTATCCTGGGCCTGGCGTTGATCGTCGAACGGCTGCTCTCCCTGCGCCGTAATTTGATTTTGCCGAAAGGCCTGGCCGAGCAAGTGCTGGAAATGCAGCGCAACGGCCAAGACAGCCCGGAGGCGCTGACCCGGTTGGAACAGCATTCGCCCATGGGACGCATTCTGGCCGAAGTCCTGCGCCACCGGAATCAACCACGCGAAGTCCAGCGCGCTGCCGTCGAAGACGTGGGCCGAGCCGTCGCACACGACCTGAACCGGTACATTGCCGCGCTCGGCACAGTTGCCGTCATCGCCCCGTTGCTCGGCCTGTTCGGCACCGTCGTGGGCATGATCGAGATTTTTGCGTCGTACACGCCCGCCGGAGGCGACCCCGCCCAGTTGGCGCGCGGCATTTCCATTGCGCTGTACAACACCGCCTTCGGCATCCTGATCGCCATCCCCGCGATGATTGGCCATCGTTATCTGCGCAGCCGGGCCGACAACCTGCTCAACGATATGGAACAAGCCGCGGCGCGCCTCGCACGGCTGAGCCGCCCTACCATTCCGCCCAGGGCCCAGCCATGAATTTTCGCAGCCGGCGCGGCGACCGTGATGAACTCGACATCAATCTGATCCCCTTGATCGATGTCTTGTTGGTAATCCTCATTTTTTTGGCCGCCACCACGTCTTTTGCCCGCTATACGCAGTTGCAGATTACCCTGCCCGAGGCCGCCATCGAGCAGGACACGGCTCCCGAGATCACGCTCGACGTCAGTCGCGATGGCCGATATGCCTTGAACGGAACCGTGATCGACGCCGCCAACGCCAGCGACATCGCCAACATGCTCGCCCTGGCCGCTGCGGGGAAAGAATCCCCCATGCTGCTGATCAACGCCGATGCGCAAGCCACCCATCAGGCCGTGGTCAACGTCATGGAGGCGGCTCGCCTGGCAGGTATCAGCCGCGTCAATTTTGCGGCTCAGAACGCCCGGTGACTCCCTCCGTGCCGCGCAACAGCTCGTCCGCCTCGCCGTCTGCCTCAGGCTTTATGCAACGCCAATGGCAGCATGACGGCTGGCTGGCCATGCTGCTGCGCCCGCTTGCGGCCCTGACGAGCTGGCATGTGAAACGACGGCGTGCGCAGTACGTGAATGGCCGGCGTCCGGTCTATCGCGCCCCCGTGCCAGTGGTCGTGATCGGCAACATTTATGTCGGCGGTACCGGTAAAACACCCGTGGTGATCGCGACCGTACAGGCATTGCGCGAACGTGGCTGGACACCCGGCGTCGTCAGCCGCGGATACGGCGCCAAGATCGGCCCCCAACCGCGAGTCGGCCATGGCGAACTGAATCCCGCTGACTTTGGCGACGAACCGGCCCTGATCGCCCACACAAGCGGCGCCCCTGTGGCCGTGCATCCGCGCCGCGCCCTGGCCGCCCAGGCCCTGCTTGAGCGGTACCCGCAAACGGATGTCATCGTGTCCGACGACGGGTTGCAACACTTGGCGCTGGCGCGTGACGCAGAAATCGTGGTGCAGGATGAACGCGGCGTCGGTAACGGGCACCTGTTGCCGGCCGGGCCATTGCGCGAACCCGCGTCCCGATTGAATACGGTGGACGCCATCATCACGAATCGCTCGGCCAACGGCACGAACCTACACGCGTCACCCGCGGCGTCGTTTCCCTCGGACCGCCAGCCCTCGCCGCCTGGTGCCCATGTTTGGCAGCCGACACAGTCGGCCGCGTCAAATGCCACTGAGTCATCCTCGGGACCGTCGACGGCGAACAGCCCGGCTGCCCCCAGACAGACCGACATGCAGTTGCGCCCCGACGCTGCCCGCCAGATCTCCACGGGCGTAGAACGGCCCCTGGCCGACTTTGCCGATCCATCAGCCTTTCGCAGCGTTGCCGCGGCAGCCGGCATCGGTAATCCCGACCGATTTTTCGCGACCTTGCAGGCGGCCGGTATACAGCCTACCCCGTGCCTGGCGCTGCCCGATCATTACGACTATCGGCAGTCTCCGTTCGAAGCCGTGCAGGCCGACGCCATCTTGATCACCTCGAAAGACGCCATCAAATGCCGGGATCACTGTGACGCGCGCCTCTGGGAAATCCCGGTCCAGGCACAGTTCTCCGACCCAACCCTGTTTGATTGGCTCGACCAGCGCCTGCGTAGAATCGCCGACGCACGTTGACACCACGGCTCCCCAGGCTAAAAACGTCACACCAAAGCTCGCATCTCAGGTAGTGCAGCGTCCGTTCTGGCCCCAAACTGCTTTAGAATTACGCCTATGGAATCCCGCCTACTTGATACGCTCGTCTGCCCGCTTTGCAAGGGCCGTCTCGACTACGACCGCACCCAGGCCGAACTGACCTGCCGCGCCGACCGCCTGGCCTACCCGGTGCGCGACGGCATTCCCGTCATGCTCGAATCCGAAGCGCGGTCGCTGGACACCCCTCGCCCCGACACGGCGACATCGTGAGTTTCATCGCCCTCATCCCCGCGCGTATGGCGTCCACGCGCCTGCCCGACAAGCCACTGGCCGATATTGCCGGCAAACCCATGGTTGTGCGCGTCGCGGAGCGAGCCGCGGCCTCACAGGCTGCGCAAGTCATCATCGCCACTGACGATACTCGCGTACAGCAGGCGGCTAGCGAGCACGGTCACCAGGCCGTCTTGACCCGAGCAGATCATCCCACCGGCACCGATCGCCTGGCCGAGGCCGTCGAACAACTGGGTCTGGCCGACGACGCCATCGTCGTCAATGTCCAGGGCGACGAGCCGCAAATCGATCCCACCCTCGTCGATGCCGTGGCGGCGCTGCTGCGCGATCATCCCGATGCCGACATCGCGACGTGCGCCTGCCCCTTGGCCGATGCCGAATCCCTCTTCAATCCCAACGTGGTCAAGGTCGTCTGCGGCGCCGATGGGCGTGCCCTGTACTTTTCCCGCGCACCGATTCCGTGGGCTCGCGATGCCCTGGCCAGCGGCGAACGCGTGCTGACCCCAGGATTACCGGCACTGCATCACATTGGGTTGTATGCCTACCGCGTAGCTTTCTTGCGGCGTTTTCCGAATCTGCCCCAGGGCACGCTGGAGCGTTTCGAGGCCCTCGAACAACTGCGCGCACTCGAGCACGGCCACACCATTGTCGTACATCGCACCCCGCAACCGCCTATGGCTGGCGTAGATACCCCCGCAGACCTCGAAAGAGTCCGTGCCTGGTATGCCAATCGCCCACAATGACGGGTTTTCCCTGATTCTCGTAATCACACCGTCCACCGCGTTGCGGCATAATCGTCCTCATTCTTAAAATTCATCCACTATTCAGGAGCTCCTCCCATGCGTCTCATCCTGCTCGGTCCGCCCGGCGCCGGCAAAGGCACCCAGGCCGCCTTCGTCACCCAGCAGTTCGCCATCCCGCAGATTTCCACCGGCGATATGCTGCGTGCGGCCGTCAAGGCCGGCACCCCGCTCGGCCTGGAAGCCAAAAAGGTCATGGACGCAGGAGGCCTGGTCTCTGATGACATCATCATCGGCTTGGTGCGAGACCGCCTGAAACAACCGGATTGCGCCAACGGTTACTTGTTTGACGGCTTTCCGCGCACGATTCCCCAAGCCGATGCACTCAAAAGCGCGGGCGTCGCACTCGACTACGTCGTCGAAATCGCCGTCCCTGAAGAAGACATCATCGAACGCATCAGCGGCCGCCGCGTCCACCCGGCCAGCGGCCGCAGCTATCACGTACGCTTTAATCCGCCCAAAGTTGCGGGCGTTGACGATATCACCGGCGAGGCATTGATCCAGCGCGACGATGATAGCGAAGCCACCGTACGCAACCGTCTGGCTGTCTACCAAAGCCAGACGCGCCCGCTTGTGGACTATTACTCGTCCTGGGCCGAAGCAGGCGATGCCAAAGCACCCAAATACCGCAAGATTTCGGGTGTAGGCGCGGTTGACGAAATCAAAGCCCGCCTATTCGAGGCGCTGGCCAGCTAAGGCTCTCGCGCTCCCCCCTGGGCGCCGTGGCATGCCACGGCGTTTCTTTGAACCTCTCCCTCTGAAGAACTCGTATGGAAATCGCGAACAAGGTATTCATTGTGACTGGCGGGGCCTCTGGCCTGGGCGCCGGCACCGTGCGCATGCTGGTCGACAACGGCGCGAAAGTCGTCATCGCCGATGTTCAAGACGAACCCGGCGAAGCCCTGGCCAAAGAACTGGGCCAACGTTACGTGCATTGCGACGTCACCCAAGAGGCTGACGGTCAGCAAGCGGTCGCTGCTGCGCTGGAACTCGGTGCACTGTTCGGCCTGGTCAACTGCGCAGGCGTTGCCCCCGCCGCCAAGATCGTCGGCAAAAATGGCGCCCATCCGCTGGAATTGTTCCAGAAAGTCGTCTCGATCAACCTGATCGGCAGCTTCAACATGATGCGTCTGGCTGCCGAGGCCATGAGCGCCAACACCCCTGAGCCCACCGGCGAACGCGGCGTCCTGATCAACACCGCCTCCGTGGCGGCATTCGACGGCCAGATCGGCCAAGCCGCCTACGCCGCCTCAAAGGCGGGCGTCGCGGGCATGACCCTGCCGATCGCGCGCGATCTATCCAAAGCCGGTATCCGCTGCATGACCATCGCGCCGGGAATCTTCGGCACACCGATGATCTTCGGCATGCCCCAAGAGGTCCAGGACTCCCTGGCTGCCAGCATCCCGTTCCCCGCACGCCTGGGTCGTCCCGAGGACTACGCCAAGCTGGTGCACAGTATCGTCACCAACGACATGCTCAACGGTGAGACCATCCGTCTGGATGGCGCGATCCGCATGCCGCCAAAATGATACAAGCCCTGCGCGCCGACGCTGCGGGTGCGCACCATGTCGTCCCGGGCGCGCCCGGAACAACACTCCCCCTGGCGGCAACCCGCGTCAGGGGGATTTTTGCCGCTGGGCCGAGTCCAAAGCAAAAAAGCCTCCTTGCGGGGCCGCAAGCCGAAGGTGCAGCGTGGGGCCTTTTTTACCGTTTAATTTTCTTGTCACCCCATGAGTCTGTTTCGCTCGGCCGCTACGGTCAGTAGCTTCACGCTGTTGTCGCGTATCACCGGTTTGGTTCGCGACATTCTGGTTGCACGCGCCTTTGGCGCCGGGCCGCTGACAGACGCCTTCTGGGTCGCTTTCCGGATTCCGAATCTGTTGCGGCGCCTGTTCGCCGAGGGCGCATTCGCTCAGGCCTTCGTGCCCATCCTGGGTGCCGCCCGCACCGAACGCACAGACGCCGAGGTGCGCACCCTGCTCGATCGCGTGGCGCTGCTGCTGACGCTGGCCCTGATGGCCGTCACACTCATCGGCATTCTCGCCGCACCGTGGGTTGTCACCGCCATGGCCAGCGGCTTGCGCGGCGAAGCCCGCGGCACGGAGTTCGGCGCAGCAGTCTGGATGACGCGAATGATGTTCCCGTACATCCTGTGCATGTCGCTGGTGGCCTTTGCCTCGGGGGTTCTCAATACCTGGCGGCGCTTTGCCGTGCCGGCCTTCACTCCTGTTCTGCTTAACCTCTCCATGATTGGAGCCTGCCTATGGCTGGCTCCGCGCATGGATATCCCGATATACGCTCTGGCGGTTGGCGTCATGGCGGGCGGCGTGGCCCAACTGGTAATGCAATGGATTGCCCTGGCGCGTCTGGGCCTGACGCCCCGCTTTGCGACCAATCTGCGGCTGGCCTGGGGCGACGCCACCGTCAAACGCATCCTGAAACAAATGGCGCCCGCCACCCTCGGCGTATCGGTCGCGCAAATATCGCTGTTGATAAATACCAATATCGCCACGTGGCTCACGCCAGGTAGTGTCACATGGCTATCGTTTGCCGATCGCTTGATGGAATTTCCCACTGCACTGCTGGGTGTCGCGTTGGGCACCGTACTGTTACCCAGCCTGTCGGCCGCACATGCGAAACAAGACCAGGCTGGCTATTCCGCCCTGCTGGACTGGGGGCTGCGCCTGGTGATATTGCTGGGCTTGCCTGCCGCGCTGGGCCTGGCGCTCTTATCGGACGGGCTGGTCGCCACGCTCTTTCATTACGGCGCCTTTCAGGCCCAGGACGTCATACAGACCCGGTTGGCCGTGATGGCCTATTCCGTCGGCTTGATCGGCATTCTCAGTGTGAAAATCCTGGCGCCCGGCTTTTATGCCCAACAGGACATCCGCACACCGGTCAAAATCGCTGTCATGGTGCTGATTGTGACCCAACTCATGAACCTGGCCTTGGTCCCGGCACTGGCTCACGCCGGCCTCGCGCTGGCTATCGGTCTGGGCGCCACGCTCAACGCCCTGGCGTTATTGTTCGGCCTCTTGCGCCGAGGGACGTACCGTCCCGGTCCGGGCTGGCTGACATTCGCGCTGCGCCTGGTGCCGGCGTTGGCAGCCTTGGCTGCCGTTCTTTACTACGCTGATCATCATCTGGATTGGATAGCCTTACAAAGCCACCCCGCGCAACGCGCGCTGTGGTTAGCTGCCGTCCTGGCCGCAAGCGGCATCGCGTATTTTGCTGCGCTGTTCATTTTTGGTTTCCGCCTACGCGATTTCGGCCGTCGGCGCAGCAAATAATCCCCCTTGCATTGTTAATAACAAAAAGTTTTTTAACTTCATTTAAAAGAATTTTCACAATTAATGTAAACTAAAGTAAAAATAGCATTACTATTTAACCTTCCATAGCCGTTCGGATTCGCTTATGGGAATGATGCCTCCCTTCAGCCACGCATCCCCTCTGGCAAACCAAGCCATCGACTGGCTGTTATTGCTGCGATCAGGTCGTGCCACGCAGCACGACTACGCCGAGTTTCGGGCGTGGCGCGACGCGCACCCTCAGCACCATCAAGCCTGGCAAAATTTGACCACCAGCATCGATGGTGCGGCCTTTGATCAAGCGGACGATTCGTCTCGCCCATCCACGACCGCCTCGTATAGCCGGCGCCGCTTCCTGACTCGCGCGGGGCTGACGGTGCTCGCTGGCGGCGCTACAGCGTATGCGTGCAACGCGGTCTACCCGCTGCAAAACTTGGCGTCGGACGCTGCGACCGGTACCTCCGAACGGCGCCGTTACACGCTCACCGACGGCAGCAGCCTGCTGCTCGATGCACGCAGTTCCCTGGACTTGAGCTACACCCCCTACCTGCGCCAGCTCAATTTGCAAAGCGGCGCGGTCACGATCGAAGCCGCTACAAATGAATCCCGGCCATTCCTGACCAAGACGGCCGAGGGGCTGATCCGATCGCATGGTGCGCGCTACATGGTGCGCCAACAGTCGCACCGCACCCTGGTTGTCGCTCATGACGAGCCTATCGAAATCCAGACCCGTGCTGGCGCACATACTGTTCTGCAACCCGGCATGGGCATACGCTTTGATGCACTTCGCCTGGGTGAACCCAGCCGAGAAATGGCTACCCGAGCCGCCTGGGAACATGGACGCATCGTGGCGCGGGACGTTACACTGAATGAAATTGTCGAGACCTTACGTCCTTACTATTCGGGGACGTTACGCGTTACCGTCGCGGCAGGGGGACTACCCGTCTCCGGCGAATACTCACTAGATGATGTCAGTGGAACATTACGCAGCCTCGAACAGCATCTGCCCATCACCGTGCAGCGTTTCACGCCCTGGGTCACCTCCATAGCCGTTGCCTCGGCCTGACGTAACACTGCCTAGGCGGCTGCCGTGCGACGCGTCTAGGGGCTCAGGGCAGACTCTTAAGACACAACACTAGAAATTCCTTGCAATCCCCGGCAAACTTGCTACAATGTTGGACTTTGCCGAATTCACTTAATTAATTAACACATGGCCAATACCGCCCAAGCCCGCAAACGCGCTCGCCAATCCGTCGAGCGTAACAAGCACAACTCCAGCCTGCGCTCGATGCTGCGCACCGCCATCAAGCGCGTACGCCAATCGATCGAAGCCGGCGACAAGGCGGCGGCTAGCGAAGTGTTCCAAAAAGCCACCAGCGTGATCGATCGCGTGGCTGACAAGAACATCATTCACAAAAACAAGGCCGCTCGCCACAAGAGCCGCTTGGCTGCCGCCATCAAGGCGCTGGCCTAAGCCATTCTGCTGCCCCTGCTCTGCAGGGCTGCATGAATACGGCAAAACAAAAGGATGCCCGTGGGCATCCTTTTGTTATTGCAGCAATGGATTTCGCTGGTCATGACTGATCGCAACCCGCTGCCAGCCAATGCGTGCCTGCACGACATGCGCCAGCAAACAAATCGGCCGGATTACCGGCCGATTTCACTTACTTCGCAAACGCCTCACGCAGCGCGAAGGTCGCTTGCTTGAACACGCCCAGGTCCGTGCCCACCGCTACAAAGTGCATCCCCATGTCCAGATAGCGGCGTGCATCTGCCTGCACAGGCGCCAAGGTGCCTACAGCCTTGCCCTGAGCAGTGACGCGTTCATACAGATGGCGAATGACCTCTTGCACCTCTGGATGCCCTGGATTGCCCAGGTGCCCCAAGCCCGCCGCCAGATCCGACGGTCCAATAAAGATGCCGTCCACGCCCTCGACCGCCGCGATCTCATCGACGGCATCCACACCGGCTCGGCTCTCGATCTGCAACAGTACGCAGACGTTGTCGTTGATCGTCGTCAGATAATCCGGCACCGTGCCATAGCGGTTGCTGCGCTGTGCCCCCGCCACACCCCGGATCCCCTGCGGCGGATAGCGCGTAGCAGCGACGGCGCGGCGCGCCTCTTCCGCCGTCTCGATAAACGGGATCAACAGGTTATAAAACCCGATATCCAGCAAACGCTTGATCTCGACCGGATCATTCCAAGAAGGCCGGCCAATTGCCGCACTCGTGCTGCCCTGCAGAGCCTGCAACTGCTGCAACATCAACGGGACTTCGTTGGGCGAATGTTCGCCATCGATCAGCAACCAATCGTAGTTGGCCAGGCCTGCCAGTTCAGCAGTAATGTGGTTGGACATGCACATCCAAAAGCCGATCAGCCGCTCGCGAGCCAGGATCTGCTGGCGAAAACGGTTAGGCAACGGTGAATTCATAATCACTTCCTTGGCTAAGTAGAAAGCCCTCGTGGCTGCACGGAATCCGGCAACGAGAGCCAAAAACGTGGCGCGACATGCGCTCCTGGAAAAACGTCCATCAAGCGCGGCGTCAGAGGCTCAGGCTGCGCTGGCGGCACTCAGCACATAGTCCACGCCGCTACGCTCACAAATAGCGCGCAGGCGCTCTTCCAACGCGAATGGAATCGGAATACCTTCGCGCAAACGCCGCTCCCGCTCGACCGCCTCGGGCTCTCCGGCCACCTGCACGGGCTTGGCCGGATCGGCCGGTGGCGTTTCATGCAAGGTGTCGATCACCTCGTCCAGCTCGTCTTCAAATGACCCCGAGTCCCGGAATGCATCCGGATTCAGTGCCAAAAAGAAATGCCCGATATCATCGGGATCGCCCGGCCGGCGCACCGCGGCCTGCCGCGCCGCCAACGCACTGCCGCTCAACGTGCCGCCCAGGATTTGCGCCATCATCGCCAGACCATAGCCTTTATGGCTGCTCATGGCGGCGGTGCCGCCCAACGGCGTCAAGCCGCCCTCGCGACGATCAAAGATATAGCGCATCGCTTCAGCCGAATCGGTCACATTGCCGCCCTGGCCATCGACTGCCCACCCCTCGGGCAAGGGCTTGCCATGAAAGTCGTACACCTTGACCTTGTTCGCAGCGACCGTGGTCGTGGCCATATCCAGCACAAAGGGTTCGTTCTGTGCCGCCGGGGCTGCAAACGCAATCGGATTGGTCCCCAGCATCGGAAACGCGCCATGCGTGGGAACCATGATCAGCGTCGTCGCACTACTGGTCACCAATCCCACTGTGCCACGCCGCACGGCCATACGCGCGTAAACACCCGCCGCGCCGAAGTGATGCGAATTTCGTACCGAAACGGCGCCTACACCATGCTCCAAGGCCTTGTCTACCGCGAGATTCATCGCCTGCGCCGCCACGGGGTACCCCAGACCCGCCATGCCATCGAGCAACGCAGTAGACGTAGCCTCACGTACCACACGAGGCCGCGCACCGATCTGCAACGTGCCCGCACGCAACTTGGCCTCGTACGCAGGCAACATGGAAATGCCGTGCGAATCGATTCCCAGCAAATCCGTTTCCGCCATCAGGTCCGATGTGGTGACGGCCAGATCCTCCGGCATCCCCCACGCCATCAACACCAACCGTATCTGCTGACGCACCTGCTGCGCCGGCACATTGATTATTTGGCTACTACCACCCTTCACTGCCGCTCTCCTTCGGGCTTCACACCCTTGTTCTCAACAGGCATTCCACTCGTATTGCCACCATACATGCGTTGAACCACGCTGAGCCGCGCCCAGCCATTCGATTCTCATTGATCCCGTTCACGATCCACCAGTCGATGACGCGCCTGACCTAGATGAAACTGCATCGCCACCCGCGCCCGCTCTCCGTCCTGCTCGCGTATCGCCGACAAAATGGCGGCGTGCTCGTCCACAACACGTTGTGCACGTTGACGCGACCCGGTACGCGTCAGGCTCAATGTCAGGCGCATGAAACCGCTGATCGACTCGTGAATCGATTCCAGCACCCCCAGGTAATAATCATTACCCGTCGCCTGTGCAATACAGGCATGAAAGGCCAGGTCCGCCTCAGCCGAAATACGGCCACGCTCCAGTTCATCCACGAACGCTGCATGCGCCTGTTCGATCTGATGCAATTCCTCGTCCGTGCGCCGCATGGCGGCCAGACGTGCGGCGTCGCCCTCCAGCGCAACACGGATCTCTTGGGCACGTAGATACGCTCCCACATTCCGCACATCGCTGAACGTCTTTAAACGCGGTGCGGGCTGATGACTGACAAACGTCCCCAAACCCTGGTGCGCTGTCACCAACCCATCAGCACGCAAGCGCAGCAGCGCCTCGCGCACCACCGGCCGCGAGACGCCAAAACGCTCGCAGATCTCGTGCTCCGATGGCAGCTTGTCGCCGACATTCAGCCCGCCCTCGACAATCTGCTCAAAGATCTGGCCATACAGCTGGTCTGCCAGACGCACGCGCTGGCCTCGCTCCAGGACCAAGGCACCGCTGCCCTGCTTCTCAGCCGCGGGTGCGTTCGCCTCGTCAGCGAGTGCACCGACCCCCGCCTGCGCGGCTGGAATCAAGGAGCTGGCATTCGTTGTGCCCGCCCCCGGCCTCGCTGTTCGTTTACGTGTAGGCGACATGACGCACTAACCGCCAACCGCCCCTTGCGTATTCACATACAAGGCATAAATGGAGTGCGACGAGGCCATGAACAGGCGATTGCGCTGCGCACCGCCAAAGCACAGATTGGCGCAGCGCTCGGGCAAATGAATATGGCCCAGGCGTTTGCCTTGAGACGAGACGACCATCACGCCGTCCTTGCCCTCGCCCATGCCCCAACCCAGCCACAGATTGCCGTCCACATCGCAGCGCATCCCGTCGATGGTGCCACCTTGGGCATCCAGGAACACCCGGCCATCAGACAGCTTTTTGCCGCCCTCGGTCACGTCATACACATGGATCAAGCGATTTGGCGTAGCGCGCCCTTCTACCACATACAACAGCGACTCATCAGGGGAAAAACACAGACCATTGGTTCCCTTCAGATTGGTGATCATGGCCTCGCCCTTGCCCGTCTGCGCATCGATACGATAGACCGTATGCGGCAATTCAGCCTTGGCCTTGCGGCCCTCGTAATTACCGCCAATCCCGAACGGAGGATCCGAAAACCAGATCGAGCCATCCGAATGGCAGATCACATCATTGGGCGAATTCAGCGGCTTGCCCTCGTAACTATCCATCAGCACCGTGATCGAACCGTCATATTCCGTACGAGTGACGCGGCGCGTCAGATGCTCGCACGTGACCAGACGGCCCTGCCGATCGCGCGTATTGCCATTGGAGTAATTCGAGGGTTTGCGAAACTCGCTGACCGCGCCCGTGGACTCATCCCATTTCATGATGCGGTCGTTGGGAATATCGCTCCACAGCAAAAACCGCCCATCGCCAAACCACACCGGCCCCTCATTCCAGCGCATGCCTGTCGCAATGCGCTCCACGCCCGCATTGAACAACCGATAGGGCTCAAACGTAGCGTCCAGCACCTGTACCGAAGGGTCGGGATACGCTGCAGCAGGCTCCCAGGCACGCGCCCATGCGGGCAACGTCACCGCCGCTGCGCCGACCCCCGCCAACCAACGGCGACGCCCATTACTGGCCAATGTCTCGGCTTCAGGATTCGTCTGCTTTGATTCGGATACGGCAGTGGACTGTGGAGCAGGAATATCACGCATAAAGTTGTCTCCGGCTTATCGTTATCTTCGCAGTGCGAGCATGCTCACACTAGGGTATCTACTGCTAAAAATGCCGTGCTTATCACCGTACGATACGGCCTCGGAAAGTATACTTGTTTGACAAGCATACTCTCAACGCTTGGTCTTGTTTTACAAGACTCCCTTCTCACAAGATGCGCCCAACGCGCACAGGAGACATCGTGAAGAAACTGATTAGCGCCATCGCAACCGCCAGCCTCACCCTGCTCGGCGGCACTGCTGCCCATGCGGCTTCGTATCCCGACAAGCCCGTCACCGTCATCGTGCCCTTTGTCCCTGGCGGCTCATCCGACATCACGGCGCGTTCGGTCCTGCCGGGGATGCAAAAGCTCCTGGGCCAGACCTTCGTAGCCGAAAACAAACCCGGCGCAAACAGCGCCATCGGCGCACAGGCTCTCGCACGCTCCACGCCAGACGGCTACACCATGATGGTCGGTTCTATCGGCACCTTTGCCATTAACGAGGCCTTGTACAAAGAACTCTCGTACAACCCGAGCAAGGACTTTACCTATCTGACTCAGGCCGTGCGCAACCCCAACATCCTGGTTGCACCGCCCTCGTTCCCGCCCAACACCGTCGCCGAACTGGTGGAATACGCCAAGAAAAATCCCGGCAAAGTCTCGTACGCCTCATCCGGCACAGGATCCTCGGACCACCTGTCTGCCATCCTGTTTCGTCAGCGCACCGGCACGACCGGTGTAGACGTCCCCTACCGCGGCGGCGGCGCGGCCATTGCCGACCTTTTGGGCGCCCAGGTCAACGTCTCGTTCCAGAACCTCGGCGCAGTACAGAAACATGTACAGGCTGGCAAACTGAAGGCCCTGGCCATCACCGGCGACACCCGCTCACCGGAATTGCCCAACGTGCCCACGCTGGCCGAGGCCGGCATCAAAGACATGGTGGTGTACTCGTGGCAAGGTTTTGCCGTGCCCAAAGACACTCCCGCCCCTGTCGTGAAAACCCTCTCCGACGCACTGCGCACCACGCTGCGTGATCCCGGCGTGACGAAAACGCTGCAAGGCCTGGGCTTTGAGGTCGTGGCCAACACACCCGAAGAGTTCGCCGCCTTCCAAAAAGCCGAGGTCGCCCGTTGGAAACAGGTCATCAAAGAAGGCGGCATTGAGTTGCAATAAATCAAGTAGCATTTGCTTTTTCCCACCCCAATCATCAACGACATGACCACCAAGCCACGCATTCTTCAGGTCGGCTCTCTGTCCGGCTCTCCTTCTGCCAACCAACGGCTCGCCAACGACTACGACGTCTTCGAGCTCTGGAAACACGGGGATCGCAAAGCCGCCCTCACCGACCACGGCAAAGGCATCACCGCCGTGGTCACCTCGGCAACCATGGGCGCCGACGCCGACCTGATCAATGCGCTGCCTGATCTGAAAGCCATTTGCAGTTGGGGGGTGGGCTACGAAACCATCGACGTACAAGCCGCCCGTGCCCGTGGTGTCCTCGTCAGCAACACGCCCGACGTCCTGACCGACTGCGTGGCCGATCTGGCCTGGGGGCTGATGATCGCCGGGGCGCGCCGCATGAGCCTGGGCGACCGTTTTGTACGCGCCGGCCGCTGGGGCCAGGTCCATGGCAACATCCCGCTGGGCACCCGCGTCAGCGGCAAAAAACTGGGTGTGATCGGCCTGGGCCGCATCGGCCAGGCCATCGCCCGCCGCGGTGACGGTTTCGACATGGAAGTCCGCTATCACAACCGCCGTGCACGGACTGATGTGCCGTACGGCTACGAAGCCTCGCTGATCGATCTCGCTACCTGGGCCGATTTCTTGGTCGTTGCGACCGTCGGCGGCCCGGAAACCCGCCATCTGGTCAATCAGCAGGTCATCGAGGCATTGGGTCCCAAAGGCATCATCGTCAACATCGCGCGCGGTCCCGTCATTGACGAACAAGCCCTGACAACCGCCCTCGAGAACGGCAAACTCGGTTGCGCCGCCCTGGACGTGTTCGAATACGAACCCAAAGTGCCCGAGGCCCTCATCGACAGCGATAACACGGTCTTGCTGCCTCACATTGGCAGCGCCACCTACGAAACCCGTCTTGCCATGGAAGACCTGATGCTGGAAAACCTGGCATCGTATTTCCAGAACGGCAAACTGGTCACGCCGGTCGAATAACACCTCAGCCGCACAGTGAGCCGTGCAACGGCTCACTCTCGTGCCGGCACTGGTCTGCCAAGCGGGTGCAACGCCCGCTATTGCACCTGAATCCGGTCTCTTTCCTTACGGACTCAGGCGCGTCCCTCAAAGACCGTCCAACATCATTACACCTCATCGACGATGGGTCAAAATGCTAAATAAAAACGATTATCGTTATTAGTGCAATAATTATTATTCCCGAGTAGATATCGACCTCTGCTCTCGCCTCGCCCCCCTCACCTCGCTGCCTTTCAAATCACGCCATGCCCTCGCCGTTGCCGCAACGTCCCCTTGCTTGCCTGATCGTACTCGTCCCCGCCCTCGCCATCGCGCAGTCCACCACTACAGGCCATCCCGATAATGACATCGCGCAAATGCCGGCAGTACAGATAACCGGCAATGACGATACCGAGGCATTCAATCCGGTCACCCCGCCACAAGTCAATAAATCCTCTATTCCGCTATCGGCGACACCGCAATCCATCACCGTAGTACCACGCGCCGTGCTCGACAGCCAACAGGCGCAGACCCTGGCCGATGCCCTGCATAATGTGCCGGACGTGGTCAGCAATCAATTTGGTCGCCGCGGCTGGGACGATCTGATCATTCGCGGTCAAGTGGCATCGGATTCCATTTTTCTGGACGGCCTGCGCGTCTCAGACAGCAACCGTGTCGCACAAGAATTGTTCGGCGTCGACCAAGTCGAAGTCCTCAAAGGGCCCGCGTCATTGCTGTATGGCTTGGTGTTGCCGGGCGGACTGGTAAACATGGTGAGCAAACGTCCACAAGCCGAGGCCTTTGCCCGCGCCGATGTCACGGTGGCCAGCCATGATTTCTACCAGGGCACGCTGGACATGGGGACTCCGCTCTCCGACAACGGCAAGGCAGCGTTTCGTTTGAACGCACTCGCGATGAACTCCCACGACGCGACCGACTATGTGTGGTTCAAAAATCGCTGGATCGCCCCCTCGTTATCGCTGGACCTGGGCGCCGCCACCGACTTTACGATTTTGGCCAGCTACCAGGAACGCCGCTACATCCGCCAGCAGGGTCTACCACTGGCGGGCTCCGTATTGCCCAACCCCTTGGGCAGCATCGCCCGCAGCCGATTCATCGGCGAACCGGACCAGGACCCTTATCGGGCATTCCAGAGCCGCATCGGCTATGCCCTCACCCATCGCTTTGCCAATGGTTGGACTCTCAATCAAAATCTGCGCTGGCAACAGTTCTCGGTCACGGGTCAGTTGATCGCCAACGGCACGCTGAATGCGGACAATCGAACGCTGCGGCGCACGGCGACAGACCAGGCCTGGGACGGCGACACCTTTTCCCTCGACACCAATGCCCAGCGCCTTTTCGACACCCCGCTGGGCCGCCATACCGTCACCGTCGGGATCGACTATCTACGGTCACGGGAAAACGCGTTGTCGTACACCTGCAGCGTAGGCACGCTGGATGTTTATGACCCCGTCTACGGCAGCGATATCACCTGCCCCGCCAATCCCCGAACCGATACCACGTCGACATTACGCACACTGGGCGTCTATCTACGCGACCAGATGGAGTTCGGCGAGCGCTGGCAATTCGTAGCAGGCCTGAGGCGCGACCAAGCCGCGACCTACTCCACCAACCATTTGAACGGCGAGCGCGCAGACAATCCGTCTCAAGCCACCACCGGCTCTGCAGCCATCATGTACGAAATGTGGCCAGGCGTGCGTCCCTATATCAGCTATGCGACCTCGTTCTATCCCAACAGCGGAACCGACGTCGATGGCAATGTGTTTGATCCCGAAAAAGGATCGCAATGGGAAATCGGCGTGAAATTCGATCTGGATGATGGGGCCACCAGCTTGACGTTGGCCGCCTTCGATTTGCGCCGTCGCAGCGTCCTGCAATCCGACCCCTTCAACGACGGCTTCAGTATCGCCGTAGGTGAACAACGTACCCGGGGTGCGGAAATCGGCTTTGCCTCCGATCTGGGCAACGGCTTGAGCCTGATGGGAGGCTATGCCTATACCGCTGCCATCATCACCGACGACGGCGGTCAATCGCCTTCCACAGAGGGAGATTGGCTGGACAACGTGCCGCGGCACAGTTTCAATCTGACGGCGCGATATCGCCTGCAGGACCGGCTGCTAGGCTGGGAACTCAACGGCGCCGTACGGGGAGAAAGCCCCCGTCATGCCTACGGGTACGAAATTCCCGGTTACGCCGTGGCAGACGTCGGTGTCGCGTATCACGCGGCACATTGGCGAGCGGCGCTGACCGTGCGAAACCTGTTCGACAAGGACTACTTCACCGGCGGCTTGCGTAACGCCGTCGCGCTGGGAGACGGCCGCACCGCCATGCTGACACTGGGGTACCAATATTAGGCCGAGGCGTCACACCTCGCGCTCCTCGGTCCTGAGGTTATTGTCGCGGGCGAAGTCCACCACGAATTTGTAGGCCAGCGGCTCCAGGTCCCGCAGCCGCAGATCCACCACCACGCCCCGCACTCCATCGATCAACATCGGTAAAACATAGGGCGAATAAGTCAGATGGCTGCCAGCCGAGCCGGGCGGCCGGAACTGGGCCATCACGCCGGCCAGGCGCTCGGCCCAATCACTGGGACGAAAACGGGAGCCACTCTCGGTGACACCGTGAATAACGAATTGTTTGACGCGATTTGTCATGAATTTTTCACCACGGGCGGCGTGCGCTGCGTCCGGATCGGACAAACGACAAAGATGCGGCCCGCGCCGCGAATTGTATATGATTGATGTTTTGGCTTCGCCCTTTTCATCATGACACCTCCTGCGCACCAGACTGGCCCGTTGCGGCACTTCCTGCAGTTCCGGGACTTTTCCCCCAGTGAAATCGCCTATGTTCTCGACCGTGCCCGCTTGATCAAAGACAAGTTCAAGCGCTACGAGCCCCATATGCCGCTGCACGACCGCACTCTGGCCATGGTGTTCGAGAAAGCCAGCACCCGCACTCGCGTCTCCTTCGAGGCCGGGATGTACCAAATGGGCGGCTCTGTCATCAACCTGACGTCCAACGATTCGCAACTGGGCCGCTCCGAGCCCATCGAAGACACGGCCCGCGTGATTTCCCGCATGGTCGACATCGTCATGATCCGCACGTTCGAGCAGACCCGCATCGAGCGTTTTGCCTCGCATTCGCGCGTGCCGGTCATCAACGGGCTGACCAACGAATTCCACCCTTGCCAGATTCTGGCCGACATCTTCACCTACATCGAGCATCGTGGCCCGATCGCCGGCAAGACCGTTGCCTGGATCGGTGATGCCAACAACATGTCGTACACCTGGCTGCAGGCGGCCGAAATGCTGGGCTTTACGCTGCATGTGTCCACGCCGTCGGGCTATGAGCTCGAGCCCAATCGCATTGGCACCCCGCCCGAGGGCGTCTTGCGCCAGTTTGCCGATCCCATCGAGGCCTGCCGGGGCGCTCACCTGGTGACGACCGACGTCTGGACCAGCATGGGCTACGAGGCCGAAAACGACGCCCGCCGCGCCGCCTTTGCCGACTGGTGCGTCGACGCGGAAATGATGGCTGCCGCCGATCCCCAGGCCGTATTCATGCACTGCCTGCCCGCTCACCGCGGCGAAGAAGTCACCGGTGAAGTCATCGACGGCCCGCAAAGCGTCGTCTGGGACGAGGCAGAGAACCGACTGCACGTGCAGAAAGCCCTGATGGAATTCCTGTTGTTGGGCAAAATCGATTGAAATCCGTTCGGGCGCGAGATGCTTGAGCTCTTGGCCCTCGGCACATAGGTTTTGACGCCCTCGGTGCGGCGGGAAAAGCGAGTTCTTGAGCCGTTTGCCGCAGCCGGGGCGCAGTGGCGGACAGGCCTGGTCGGCTGACTCGTCCCCTCAACGGGGACTCGGCCTACGTCCGCGAACCATCGGCGGGCCGGGGGCCAAACTCGCTTCGCTCAAACATGGCCCCCGGACTACCCCCGCCGATGGTTCGCGGACTCGGCAGCCTCCGACAGGCCTGCCCGCCACTGCCCCCCGGCTGCGGCAAACTCACAATTAGGAACGGCTGCTTTTTTGCTCTCAAGGGCGTTGAAAAGTGGACGCTTAAACAAGAAGCACCACGTCCGGAGACGAGTTACGACCACTCCAGACAAACGCGTTAAAATGGAAAATTCCGCGTACGCACCGCTTTGCCTTGCCGCAGCGCGTCCAGCGGTTCTTCTTCCGTTTCATTCGTCCGTCGTCCCGTAGGCGATTTACACACCATGACCACTATTCTTCCCAATCTGCCCATCGGCCAGAAAGTCGGCATCGCCTTTTCGGGCGGCCTGGATACCAGCGCGGCCCTGCTGTGGATGCGCAATAACGGCGTCGTCCCCTACGCGTACACCGCCAACCTGGGCCAACCCGACGAATCCGACTACGACGAAATCCCGCGCAAGGCGCTCGCCTACGGCGCTGAAAGCGCCCGCCTGATCGATTGCCGTCCGCAGCTCGTGGCCGAAGGCATCGCCGCCCTGCAATCGGGCGCGTTCCACATTTCCACCGGCGGCATCACCTATTTCAACACCACGCCCATCGGTCGCGCCGTCACCGGCACCATGCTCGTGGCCGCCATGAAAGAAGACAACGTCAACATCTGGGGGGACGGCAGCACGTTCAAGGGCAACGACATCGAGCGTTTCTACCGTTATGGTCTGTTGACCAACCCGGAACTGAAGATCTACAAGCCCTGGCTCGACCAGCGCTTTATCGACGAACTCGGCGGCCGTTCGGAGATGTCCGAGTACATGCGCCAGGCTGGCTTCGACTACAAAATGTCCGCCGAAAAGGCCTACTCGACCGACTCCAACCTGCTGGGCGCCACGCACGAGGCTAAAGACCTCGAGCAGCTGAACTCCGGCATCCGCATCGTCAAGCCCATCATGGGCGTCGCGTTCTGGCGCGATGACGTCGCCGTCAAAGCCGAAGAAGTCACCGTCCGCTTCGAAGAAGGCCAGCCCGTTGCGCTGAACGGCGTCGCCTACGACGACCCCGTCGAACTGATGCTCGAAGCCAACCGCATCGGCGGCCGTCATGGCCTGGGCATGAGCGACCAGATCGAGAACCGCATCATCGAAGCCAAGAGCCGCGGCATCTACGAAGCCCCCGGTATGGCTTTGCTCTTCATCGCCTACGAGCGCCTGGTCACCGGCATCCACAACGAGGACACCATCGAGCAATACCGCGAAAGCGGCCGCAAGCTCGGCCGCCTGCTGTACCAAGGCCGCTGGTTCGATCCGCAAGCCATCATGCTGCGCGAAACGGCCCAACGCTGGGTCGCCCGCGCCGTCACTGGCGAAGTCACCCTGGAACTGCGCCGCGGCAACGACTACTCGATCCTGAACACCGAGTCGCCCAACCTGACCTACGCGCCCGAGCGCCTGTCCATGGAAAAAGTCGAAAACGCACCGTTCACGCCCGCCGACCGCATCGGCCAACTGACCATGCGCAACCTCGACATCACCGACACACGCGCCAAGCTCTTCACCTACGTGCAAACCGGCCTGCTGGCCGCCTCTGGCACGGCGTTGCCCCAATTGAAGGACAACAACAAGAAGTAAACGTCCTCCCATAAAAAAACCGCACTGATGTGCGGTTTTTTTATGCGCTTCGATCACGACGGGTTCCAGCCGCTTGCCAGCCACCTCTATGAGTTCCTGCCGGTCGCCGGGGACGGCTAAAGAACTCCGCCACCACGCAGCCCCGCCTAAACCTCGACCTGCATCCCCATCTCCACCACGCGATTCGGCGGAATCTTGAAAAACTTCGTACTGCGCGTCGCGTTGCGCGCCATAAATGCAAACACCCCGCGCCGCCAACGCCACATCGCAGGCTTTCTCGCCGCCACGACCGTCTGACGCGACAGGTAATACGACGTCCGCATAGGCTCCAGATCAATTTCAGGATAAGCCTCTGCCACCTGTCTCAAGACATCAGGCACATTGGGATCTTCTTTAAACCCATAATCCACCACAATCTGCCAGCACGACGCACTGATCTGTTCAACCGTAAAGCGCTCATGCGCCGACACATACGGCACATCTGCGACCGCGACGGTCAAGAACAACACATGCTCGTGCAGCACCTTGTTGTGCTTCAGGTTATGCAGTAAAGCAGCCGGCACCAGACCTGGGCTCATGGTCATGAAAATTGCCGTACCCGGCACCCTTGCAGGCGGAAACTCTTCGAGTTGCACCATGAATTCTTTCAGCGGCTGCTGGTCGCGGCGCTGCTGCTGAGCCAGCAATTGGCGGCCCCGGCGCCACGTCATCATCAAAGAAAAGACGATCGCACCTACCAACAAAGGCAGCCAACCCCCTTCGTGGATTTTGAAAATATTGGCGCCGAACAGCAGGATATCCACCACCAGCAACACACCGAGTGTCGCCAGCCACAACATCCGCTTGCCGCCAGTCGCACCGCGCGGCAATACCGCAAATGCCAGCACCGTTGTCACCAACATGGTGCCAGTGACTGCAAAACCATACGCCGCAGCGAGGTTTTCAGAATCCTGGAACACCAGAACCAGAACCAACACTGACACCAGCAGCAACGCGTTGACCTGCGGCAAATAGATCTGGCCTTTTTCGACCGCCGACGTATGCAAAATCTGCATCCGCGGCCAAAAGCCCAATTGCACCGCCTGGCGCGTCACGGAATACGCACCAGAAATCACAGCCTGAGCCGCTACGACCGTAGCAATAGTCGCCAAGATCACCAGCGGTACCAGCCCCCATTCCGGCGCCATCAGGAAAAACGGATTGCGAATGGCCTGCGGGTCACGCAACAACAACGCGCCCTGACCGAAATAGCACAGCACCAAAGCCGGCAACACCATCGAGAACCAGGCACGCCGGATCGCCGGACGGCCAAAATGGCCCATGTCAGCATAAAGCGCCTCGGCCCCGGTCAGCGCCAACACCACAGCGCCAAGCAACAGGAAACTACCCAAAGGAAACTCATCGATGAAGCTCAGCGCCCACGCGGGATTCAAGGCCTGCAACACCTGGGGCGCCTGCCAGATCTGCCATCCGCCCAATATCGCCAGCGTCGTAAACCACAGCGCCATGATGGGGCCGAACAACTTGCCCATGGCCCCGGTGCCTTTGGACTGGATCACAAACAGCAATATGAGGACCACCAGCGCCAACGGGACGATCCAGGGATCCAGCGTATGCGACACCACGCCGATGCCTTCCAGCGCGGACAACACCGAAATAGCCGGGGTAATCATGCTATCGCCGTAAAACAGCGATGCCCCGAAAATCCCCAGCACCACCAACAGCCACCGCGAGCGCTCCGACCGCCCGCGTACGGCAAGCTCCAGCAATGCCAGCGTGCCACCCTCGCCCCGGTTATCGGCGCGCAGCACCAACATGACGTACTTGAACGAGACGACCAGCATCAACAGCCAGAACAGAATCGACAGCACACCCAGAATATGATCAGGTTCAACATCGGCAAAGCCGACCAGACAGGCGCGCAAGGTATACAGCGGGCTGGTGCCGATATCACCATAAACCACCCCCAGCGCCCCCAGCATCAGCATGGCTTTCGACGACGCAACATGCTCGTTGCCTGAAATAGGGGCCTGCACAGGCGAACTCATCCGTTACTCCCAGTGAGTCAAACAGTACGATCCTGACGGGTCAATTGCGCCCCTTTACGAGGGCCGGGAAAAGCGACAGACAAACGCGTACCGGGATATTCAGGCCGACTGGTCAGTTTCCACCACGCGCCATGAGCATGCGCAATCTCGCGCACGATGGCCAACCCCAATCCCGAACCGCCGGCAGTGCTGCCGGGCGAACGATAAAACGCCTCGAATACCCGCTCGCGTTCTTCGCCAGGGATCCCGGGGCCGTCGTCCTCGACAATCAATGTCGGCGGATTCTCGCTGACTGTCAGCGTAATACGGCCACTGCCATTGCCATAGCGCACCGCATTGTCGATCAGATTGCCCAGCAGCTCATCCAGCAGCAATGGATCGCCATCGATCCAGACAGGATGATCCGGCGCCACCAGGTCAATATCGAAATGTGCCGCATGGGCATGCGGTATCCATTCCGCGCCGCTCACCCGCACCCATTCACACAGGTCGATGCGGACAAAACTGTCCTGCGGACGCGCGTTCGGATCCGATCGCGCCAATACCAGCAGTTGCTGCCCGAGCCGGATCATGCGGTCGCTGACGGCTTTGATACGCTCGGCACGTGCCCGCACATCGTCCGGCAGCGGACGCGCCAACATCAGTTCGGATTCCATGCGCAGCCCGCTCAACGGCGTACGCAATTGATGCGCGGCATGGCCGATGAACCGGCGCTGCGCGGCCAATGAAGCGTCCAGGCGCAGCAACAGATCATTGGTGTGCGTCACCAAGGGCGCGATCTCGGCCGGCACGCCCGCGACCTCCAGCGGCTGCATATCGTCGATGGATCGCTGACGGATTTCTTCGGATAGATGATTGACCGAACGCAATCCTGATCGCACGCCCTGCACGATCACGGCGGCGAACACCCCCACCAGTACCGCCTGGCCCAGGACCATGACCCAGAAAAAATCCTCCAGCATCCAGCCGGCCATATCGAATTTATGGCTGATGACCCAGGTGGCCAGCAAATCCAGCGCCACCAGCACCAGGATGGGCGGCAGCAGCCGTTTGACCAGATAGCGCGCCAACGAACCGCGCGCAAAATGCCAACGCCCCGTCGCAGACGCGTCCGAAATAGAGGAATGAGAATCCAGCATAGTGGAAGACGCAGGTCGGGGCACAGCGTGCGCGGACCTGCGATGGGTATTCACGCTGCTTGCGTTTCCAGCATATAGCCGAAACCCCGTACCGTCTGGATACTGGCGCCCGTGCCTTCGAGGCGCTTGCGCAAACGGTAGACATAGACCTCGACCGCGTTTTCGCTAAAGTCTGCGTCCCAGGCCGATAGAGAATTGACGATCTGGCGCTTGGTCACCACGCGTCCCGCGCGCGCCATCAGCATTTCCAGCACGGAAAGCTCACGTACCGACAAGGACAAACGCTGACCATTGGCGCGAACCTCGCGCCCGACCGTATCGAAACTGAGCGTGCCCGCCTCGATCAACGGCTGTGCCTGACCCGAGCGGCGGCGTCCGAAAACACGTACGCGTGCGGCCAGCTCTGGCAAATCAAAGGGCTTGGTCACGTAGTCATCCGCCCCGGCATCCAGCCCCGCCACCCGATCATCCAGCCCGTCGCGGGCCGTCACGATCAACACGGGAACCTGATTGCCATCCTGGCGCAGTTGGCGCAATACATCCAGCCCGCTGCGGCCCGGCAGATTCAAATCGAGTAAAAGCAGATCGTAGGTCTGCCCGGCCAAGGCGCCCAGCACCTTGTCTCCGTCGGTTAACCAATCGACCGCATAACCCTGGTCGGCCAAAAACTCCTGGAGCGCGTGGCCCAGGGTCATGTCGTCTTCGATTACAAGTACTCGCATGGCGGAATTCTAGCGCGAAGTATGGTTTAGAAGAAATTCGCCGTGAGGCGCCCGGCCGTATCTGCCGCGGTTAAAGATTGAGATGGGCGCTGCAAAGACTCTGGAAACCAAGCGCCAAATCCGCGACATGATATGCCAAGCCGCTGAAATGCACTGCGTCACACTTGTGACAGTCATGCCCAGATTCATGCCCAGATGCCGAAACGGGACATGCCAGCGCGCCGCCGCGCTGACAAAGGGCTGAAACGCAACGTGCCAGACCCGGTGAGTCTGGCACGTTTGGGCATGAACATCACAGCGTGTGTCATGCCGACCTTCGGCAGCGGTTTACTGTGCCGCCGCGGGCGCCGGTACCGCAGGCGCGGCAGACGGTGCGGGCGATCCGCTAGACGGCGCTCCGGCACCGGCGGGTGCACCGCCTGGTGCAGCGCTGCCTGGCGCGCCGCCCTGGGCCGCCGGCGTGGTGATAAAGCCTATCCGCGACAGGCCCGAGCGCCGCGCCGCCGCCATGACCTTGGCCAAAGTCTCGTAGCGCGTATTCAGGTCAGCGCGAATGCGCAGCTCGGGCTGCGGCTTGGTTTGCGCCATCGTATAGAAACGGTTGGGCAAATCATCCATCGCCACGGGCTTATCGTCCCAGAACAATGCCCCGGCGGGATCAATAGCCAGATCCACGCTTTTGGGTTCCTGGTCGATCGGTTCGGAGCTGACCTGCGGCATATTGATGCGCACCGAGTGCGCCATCAAAGGTGCCGTGATGATGAAAATCACCAGCAGCACCAACATGACGTCGATCAGCGGCACCATGTTGATTTCCGACACCGCGTGGCTGCCCGGACCTTTACTGTCAAAGCTGCCAAAAGCCATTATTCCGCTCCTCGGCCGTTCCCGCCCTGGCCATGACGGCGCAACGCGCGCACTTTGCCATCAGACAATTCCACCTGCTGGCCCGTGCTCAGGAAGGCAAACAAATCATGTGCGAACGCGTCCAGACGCGACAGGAACACGCGGTTATTACGCACAAATGCGTTATAGGCCAACACTGCCGGGATAGCGACTGCCAGACCGAGACCGGTCATGATCAGCGCCTCGCCCACGGGGCCGGCAATACGGTTGATCGTCACACCGTCGGCCAGGCCGATACCGACCAGCGCGTGGTACACCCCCCACACCGTACCGAACAAGCCGACAAAAGGCGCTGTCGAGCCGACCGAGGCCAGCACCGTCAAGCCGTTTTCGAGCTTGGCGGTTTCCTCGTCGATGACTTTACGCATCGTGCGCGTCACGAACTCGCCATTGGCGCCCGACTCTTCGAGCTTGGTCGCGCCGAACTTGGCGTGGTGAGCCTGCGCATGCATGGCATGGCTGGCCAAATGCGAGAATGGATCACGCGCGCCGTGCGTCACGATCTCATTTTCCACCTGTTCCAACGAACTGGAATTCCAGAATTTGTTCAGAAAATCAGAGGAACGGCGGCGCATGCGCACATTGCTGACGCACTTCACCAGAATCAGATACCACGTCACCAGCGACATGATGATCAGGATGGCGAACAAGGTCTTGCCGACAAAATCGCTCTGCGCGACAAAATGCAGGAAACCCATGTCCGGCACCGTGGGCATGGGCGGCAGCGCGCCAGCGGCCTGCTGCAACGTATCGCCTGCCTGCGACAGGGCGGGACCTGCCTGATGCAGCGCATCGGCGGCTTGTTGCGCGCCAGGCACGGCAGGAGCGGCGCCGGAAGCGGCTGGAGCGACAGAGCCTGCAGCCGCCGCAGCGCCAGAGGCCGCGGGCGCTGTCGGCGTGGTGCTTGCCTGCGCCACCAGGATGGCATTATGCATAGCGTTGGACATCTCAGTTCCTTAGTACGAAATCGAACGGTAATTTGGCCTTGGCGGGATACGGCACGCCATTGCGCATCAAAGGTTTAAAGCGTGCTTTACGCGCCGCTGCCAGAGCAGACTCATCTAAACGATCAAAGCCCGAGCTTTTATCCACCGTTGCCTTTTCCACGACACCGATGGTGTTGATCTCGACCAAGATCACGACCCGCCCTTCTTCACGAAAGCGTTTGGACATGGTCGGGTAGTTCGGCATCGGACGACGCCCTGCATACTCGACACTGGACACCAGGATCGGCTCATCGGGCGGCGGGCCCTGAACCGGAGCCTGCGTCACCTTGGCCCCTTCGGGCGCGCCGGTAGGCGGCGCCTCGGACGGCGGCGTAGGCTTGGGCGGTTTTGGTTTCTCGACCGGTTTTTCGACCTTGGGTTTAGGTTTGGGTTTGGGCTTCGGTTTAGGCTTTGGCTTGGGAGCAGGCTCCACAGGCTTTTCGATGACCGGTTCGGGCTCGGGCTCAGGTTCGACCACGGGCTCAGGCTCGGGCTCCGGCTCCGGCTCAATCTCCGGTTCCGGCTCTGGAGGCGGCGGTTCTACCTCGGGCTGTGGCGGCGGCTCCGGTTGCGGCTCAACGGCAGGTTCAGCCTTTGCCATTTCAGGCACCGGCGCTTCAATGACGCTGACCATCACTGCTTCGGGTTCCAGCAGTTCAGGCGGAGTTTCGTCGGGCATCCAGTAAATCGCCCCCACCACCGCCAAATGCACTGCCAGCACCGTGAGACCGGCGCCAATACGTAAAGCAGCAGAGGATTGTGGACCAGAAGACCAACCGTGTTGAAGACGAGGCATGAATCAGCCAAAAAACGTCGAAGTGTCGCCGGCCACGCAACCGGCACCACGCCGGAAACGCCAGAACCGGCAAATTCCAAGTCCGACATGATAGCTTAAATGCGAATGATTCGCACATGCTTCTATGCAAAAAGCGGCGCCCCCTATGCCTACCGATCGATATGCCCCAAATCCCGCTGAGGATCGAGGCGATCGCGTACACGTTGTTTCAATATTTTGGCGTCCGGGAACCCTCCGTCCACCGTGCGGTCCCAGATGAGGTCGCCATCGTAATGAATACGGAAAACACCGCCGGTGCCAGGCACCAAGGTCACCGATCCCAGATCGGTGCCGAACGTAGACAGCAGTTCCTGCGCCATCCATCCCGCCCGTAATAGCCACTGGCACTGCGTGCAGTACGTGATCGTTATTTGAGGATGATTTGATTCGACAGTCATGAAACACTCCGGGCCAGACTCTACGGCAATCCCACTCGATGCCACAGCCGCCAGTATGCTTGCGCCAGCGAGTGGCCGGCAACCGTCCCTCATTGCAGCGCAGCAGTGCGCATCGAATCGCAATACAATAGGGTCTGCTTGCCTACCCCAGGGCGTCGCCCCTGCTTTGCCCCATCACTGCAGGTCCTTGCTTCTCCAGAGCCCCCGCGCCTGGCGTTCGCGCCTACGCTTGGCCCTGAATTTTGTTATGCCTGGTAGTTCCGCCAATTCGTTCCTGCGCTCTCTATGCACACTGCGATGGCTGGCCATCGCTGGTCAGGCCACGACCGTGCTCGTCGCCAGCGAATTGCTGGATCTGGAATTGCCCTTGGTTGCCCTCTGGAGCGGCATCGGCATTCTGGTGGCGTTCAACCTGTATGCCACGCTGCGAGTGCTGCACAGCCGCGGCGAGATCTCCCCGGCTGTCGCCTTCGCCCACCTGCTCGTCGATATCATCGTCCTGGGCTGGATGGTCGGCTGGAGCGGCGGCATCCATAACCCCTTTGGGCTGATGTTCCTGATCCTGATCGCGCTGGCCGCCCTGGCGCTGCCGCGCAGTTGGGCCCTGGCCGCAGCGATGGCTTGCCTGATCGGCTATCTCGTTTCGGGCCTGTTGGGCCGGCCGCTCGAGGGTCACCATAACCCCTATGCACTCATCGTTTCGGGCATTGCCGCCAGCTTCCTGATCTCTGCCATGGTGGTTTTGTATTTCTCCAGTCGCCTGGCGGCCGATCTGCGCAGCCGGGAACGCGAACTGGCAGCGTTGCGCGAGCGTTTCACCCGCAACGAGGGCATTGTCGCGCTGGCCACCCATGCCGCCGCCATGGCGCACGAGCTCAATACGCCGTTGGCCACCATGACCTTGTTGGCCGACGAGATCGCCGCCGAAGTCGACACAGACGATCTGCGCGCCGACGCCGAGCTGCTTGGCCAACTGCTGGCGCTGTGCCGTGAGCGCATCCGCAATCTGGCCGTCCCCACCGAGGTCGATCTCGTGCGCGAAGTCAGCCAATGGCGTCTCGTGCGCCCTACCATCGACCTGCATCGCACGGGCGAGCTGCCCGCTGCGCTACGGGTGGAACCCTCGATTTCGCACCTGATACAAGCTCTGCTCAATAATGCCGCCGATGCCGGCGAAACCGCGGGTCACTCGCGGGTCGACCTGCACCTGGAATATCGCAACGGCGCCCTCGAAGGCGAGGTGCGCGATCACGGTCACGGCTTCGATCCCGACCATTCGCTGCTGCCCGCCACCAGCTTATTCAATAGCGAAAAACCGGGCGGACTCGGCGTTGGGCTGGCCCTGTCACACGCCACCGTCGAACAGCTCGGCGGCGACATGACAATGGCCCCCGCCGAGGGCGGCGGCACTCGCATCCGTTTTCACTTGCCTCTGACGCCACTCGCGACGCGTGGCACCGGAACCCAATTATGAATGCCTCTGATGTCGGCCTACTGATCGACGATGACGAACTCTATGTGCGCACCTTGCAGCGCAGCCTGACGCGGCACCACCTGGACACGCGCGTCGCCACCAGCATTGCCGAGGCTTTGCGTGTGGCCGAAGAAACCCTGCCCGCTTTTGCGCTGGTTGATCTGCGCCTGGGCGAAGACTCCGGACTCACACTGATCCGGCCGCTGCGCGCCTTGCGTCCCGACATGCGCATCTTGCTGGTCACGGGCTACGCCAGCGTGGCGACTGCGGTCGAGGCCATCAAGCGCGGCGCGGACGATTACCTGCCCAAGCCCGCCACCGCCCCCATGATCCTGCGCGCCCTGGGGCTGGTAAAAGCCGAATCGACCGCCATCGAAGCCACCATGACGCCTCTGCACCGCCTGGAATGGGAACACATTCAACAGGCACTGCACGAGTGCAGTGGCAATGTCTCCGCCGCCGCCCGACTGCTGGGCATGCATCGGCGTTCGTTGCAACGCAAGCTCGCCAAAAAGCCCGGCCCCGAACGTGATCTCGTCCTTGATTGATTCTCTGGATACCTTCCAGCTGCATTCAGCGCGTTGACAGCCTCGCGCGCGGGCCGCGGTCTGCCCCACCGTCAATTCCGCCGCCCCATTCAACGGATCGCGTCGGATTCGGCGACGCCCCGGCGCCACCCCTCAAATTCAATGCGACACATTGTCGCACCCCTGCTGCTGCGCACAAATACCTTGCCCTAATGGCGTTACTGCCGTTTACAATGCCCGCGCTTTTCCCGCGATGCGACCTTTCGTCGCAGGTTTGCGCCGCAACAAACGGCTAGCATTGCGGCTTCACCGCATCTTTGCGTCCTCATCAGACGCGTTGTGCATTCTTGCCGGCTTCGGCAATTAACCCTCAAGGTTGTACGTGAAACACCCCCACTTCACCACCGTCGGGCGCACGCTCGGTATTGGTGCGCTCATGCTGCTCAGCGGCTGCACAATGGAAGTGCTGTCGCCCAAGGGAGACATCGGCGCCCAGGAAAAAACGCTGCTTCTCACCTCTTTGGGGCTCATGCTCCTCATCGTGGTGCCTGTCATCATCATGACTCTGTATTTCGCCTGGAAATACCGAGCGAGCAATACCAAAGCGGTGTACATGCCGCGCTGGTCGCACTCGACGCGTATCGAAGTGGTCGTCTGGACCATCCCCTGCATCATCGTGGCGATTCTGGGCGTGTTGACCTACAAGTCGACGCACGCGCTGGACCCCTACAAACCCATCGAGTCCTCGGTCAAACCGATCAACATCGATGTCGTGTCGCTGGACTGGAAATGGCTGTTCATCTACCCCGACTATGACATCGCGACTGTCAACCAGATTGCGTTCCCGGTCGATACACCGGTGAATTTCCGCATCACCTCGTCGTCGTTGATGAATTCATTCTTCATTCCGCAATTGGGTAGCCAGATCTACTCGATGGCCGGCATGGAAACCAAGCTGCACCTGATCGCCCGCGAGGCTGGCGACTACGCCGGCATCTCGGCCAACTACAGCGGCGCCGGCTTCTCCGGCATGCGTTTCCGCGCCATCGCGACCAGCAACGAAGGATTCCAGGACTGGATCAACCAGGCCAAGGCAGCCAACAACCCGTTGACGCCCGAGTCGTACCAGGCCCTGGTTCAGCCCAGCGAACACAACCCCGTCACGCTGTATTCCAGCGCCCCGACCGGCATGTTCGACAACATCATGCACAACACGATGAGCAAGATAGCTGGCCTGGACCCGGCTAGCTGCACGCCCACGTCGAAGAATTTGATCGCAGGAAACAACTGATGTTCGGCAAACTCACACTAGAGGCCATTCCTTATCACGAGCCTATCGTCATGGTGACGATGGCTGCCGTGATACTGGGCGGCGTTGCGCTATTGGGCGCGATTACCTATTTCGGTAAATGGAAATACCTGTGGACCGAATGGTTCACCAGCGTCGATCACAAACGCATTGGTGTCATGTACATCATCGTTGCGCTGATCATGCTCTTGCGCGGCTTTGCCGACGCCATCATGATGCGCGGCCAGCAGGCTGTCGCAGCTGCCGACGCAGTCGGATTCCTTCCCCCTCACCATTACGACCAGATCTTCACGGCCCACGGCGTCATCATGATTTTCTTCATGGCGATGCCCTTCATCACGGGCCTGATGAACGTCGTCGTACCGCTGCAAATCGGTGCGCGCGACGTGGCCTACCCGTTCCTGAACTCGCTGAGCTTCTGGCTGTTCTGTGTCGGTGTCGTGTTGATGATGCTGTCGCTGTTCGTGGGCGAATTCGCCGCGACCGGCTGGCTGGCTTATCCGCCGCTCTCCGGCCTGGAGGGCAGCCCGGGCGTCGGGGTCGACTACTACATCTGGGCGCTCCAGATATCAGGGGTAGGTACCACGCTGAGCGGCATCAACTTCGTCGTCACCATCCTGCGTATGCGTACGCCGGGCATGACGCTGATGAAAATGCCGGTCTTCACCTGGACCGCGCTGGTGACCAACATCCTGATCGTGGCCGCCTTCCCTGTGCTGGCCGGTACCTTGGCCCTGCTGTCGGCTGACCGCTATCTGGACATGCACTTCTTCACGAACGATCTCGGCGGCAACGTCATGATGTACGTGAACCTGATCTGGATCTGGGGCCACCCCGAGGTTTACATCCTGATCCTGCCCTGCTTTGGTGCGTTCTCGGAAATCATCGCCACCTACTCGAAGAAGCCCCTGTTCGGCTACAAATCGATGGTCTATGCCACGGCAGCCATCGGCGTGCTCTCGTTCATGGTGTGGCTGCACCACTTCTTCACCATGGGTGCCGGCGCCAACGTCAACACGTTCTTCGGTATCGCCACGATGATCATTTCGGTCCCGACCGGGGTCAAGATCTTCAACTGGCTGTTCACGATGTACCGCGGCCGTGTCGAAATGACCACCCCCGTGCTCTGGACGATCGGCTTCATGGTCACCTTCGTGATCGGCGGCATGACCGGCGTGCTGATGGCCATCCCGGGCGTGTCGTTCGTGCTGCACAACAGCTTGTTCCTGATTGCTCACTTCCACAACGTGATCATCGGTGGCGTGGTGTTCGGTTGTATCGCCGCCATGACGTACTGGTTCCCCAAGGCCTTTGGCTTCAAGCTCAATGAGCGTCTGGGCAAATACTCGTTCTGGTGCTGGTTCATCGGTTTCTACCTGGCCTTCATGCCCCTGTACATCCTGGGCCTGAAGGGCATGACGCGCCGTATCAACCACTACGACGACCCGACCTGGCAGCCTTACCTGATCGTGGCCTTCATTGGCGCTTGCTTCGTGGCCGCCGGTATTGGCTTCATCCTGCTGCAGATCTTCGTCAGCATCCGCGACCGCAAGAAAAACCTGGACGTCACCGGTGACCCCTGGGGCGGCCGTACGTTGGAATGGTCGATCGCTTCGCCCGCACCGTTCTACAACTTTGCCCACCTGCCCAAGGTCGACCATCTGGATCAACACTGGGAAGACAAAGAAAACGGCACGGCCTATGCCCGTCCGGCCCGCTACGAAGACATCCATATGCCGCGTAACACCGGTGCTGGCGTCGTCATCGGCTTCTTTGGCCTGGTAATGACCTTCGCCCTGGTCTGGCACATCTGGTGGCTGGCCATCGTGGGCTTCGTCGGCATGATCGGCTCGTTCATCGTGCGCGCCTACGACCGCGACGTGGACTACTACGTGCCCGCAAAAGAAGTCGAGCGCATCGACTCCGCCCATCTTGCTTCTATTCAAAAGGCCGTCTGAGTCATGACTCACGCTGCAACATCCCTCCCCCACGGGTCCGGCGCTCACGCCGGACACCATGACGAGCATCACGACGATGGATCCAAGACCGTAGTTGGATTCTGGATCTATCTGATGAGCGATTTGCTCATCTTCGCCGTGCTGTTCGCCACGTTCGCCGTACTGTTCAACGCCACCGCCGGTGGCCCCACCGGTAAAGAACTGTTCGAACTGCCGTTCGTGCTGGTCGAAACCATGCTGCTGCTGATCAGCAGCTTCACCTTCGGCATGGCCATGCTGAACATGCACGCCGGTAACAAAGGCCGCGTGATCGGCTGGCTCATGGTGACGTTCCTGTTCGGCGCAGGCTTTATCGGGATGGAAATCTATGAATTCCATCACCTGATCCACATCGGCGCCGGTCCCGATCGCAGCGCCTTCCTGTCGGCGTTCTTCACGCTGGTCGGCACCCACGGGCTGCACGTCACGTTCGGCCTGATCTGGATCATCATCATGATCGACATGGTTCGCCGCCACGGCCTGGACTCGGTCAACAAACGTCGCCTGGCGTGCCTGAGCCTGTTCTGGCACTTCCTGGACATCGTCTGGATCTGCGTCTTTACCTTCATCTACCTCATGGGAGCGATCTAATGTCGCACCACACGACCTCTACTGCAGGCCATGGTCACGGTGATCACGGCCACGACAGCGCCGATCACGGCTCGCTGAAGTCCTACATCGTAGGCTTCATCCTGTCCATCATCCTGACCCTGGGCTCGTTCGGTCTGCTCATGGTCGAAGGCGTCCCGCGCGGCATTATCCTGCCCGGCATCATCGTGCTGTGCGTGGCACAGCTGCTGGTGCAATTGGTGTTCTTCCTGCACATGGGCACCTCGAAGTCCCAGCGCGACAATCTGTCGGCTTTCATCTTCGCCGTGTTCGTGATCGCGATCATCGTGGTGGGCTCGGTCTGGGTGCTGCACAACATGAACGCCAACATGATGCACCCGATGCCCGGCATGTAATGCCACGTGTGAATGTCATGCATCATGATCAACGCCGCACTGCATTTGCCGAACTCGTTTTGCTCCGGTATACTGCCGTCCTCGTTGAACGTGATGCACGACATCACGCAGCACTCGGGGGTGCTTAGCTCAGTTGGTAGAGCGGCGCCCTTACAAGGCGTAGGTCACAGGTTCGACCCCTGTAGCACCCACCAGTCCCCCGAATAAAACACCCGGCCACTGGGCTGGATGTGAAAAAGGCACCGGATTATTCCAGGTGCCTTTTTTGTTACCGGGCCACGCTCAAGACCGAACTCGACTCGCTCTGCCAGTTGCTAACGCGACACGGCCGAACGAATGAAATCCGACAAATCGCGATTAAAGCGGTCTGGCTCTTCGAGAAACGGCGCATGTCCCGAGGCAGCATACAGCTTGCTCTGAATCCGTGGGTTGAGGCTCTTGGCCCTGGCGATGCTGGGCTTGGCCTTCACCAGCGCATCCTGGGCCCCATAGATCAGCAGCAACGGAACGTCGGCCTTGCCCAGCCCCTCGGCTGCGTCGACCGTCATTGATTGCACGGCACGTTGCATATCCCACGACGCCAGTGCAGCGTTGGCTAGCAGCAGTGAGAACGTGGCCGCATCGGGCTGGCGATAGAAGCACAGTCGCAGGAATGCGCGTTCGCCATCCAAATGGGTTTTCAAGTCCGAAGCGATCATGTCGCGATAGACCTCGGGATGCGCCACGATCTGGTCGGGCTTCAGCTCGATCACGCCATCGACATATACGGCACCGGCGATGCCGCTGTCGCCGTAGGCGGCCAGGTAGTTCGATATCACCGCACCGCCTAACGACCATCCCACGAGCACCGGCTTGTGGGCGTGCGTCGATTCGATGATCGTGGCCAAGTCGTCAGCCCACCGGCGTCCGTCAGTGTAGGAATCGGCTTCGGTTGGCTTGCCTGACCGGCCGTGTCCACGCAGGTCGTAGGTAATCAATCGGTAGTGCTGAAATCGAGGGTCGTGCAGTTGCTTGGTCCAGTTCAGCCGGCTGCCAAGCAGGCCATGAACGAAAATGATGGGAGCGCCGTCGGGATCACCGGCTTCCTGCACGGCCAGCACCACGCCATCGGGCGCAGTGACGGTGTAGTCCTTGGTTCCGGCAAACGCAGCCGGCGAGGCTGCCAGGACCGCGAGTGCCACGATCAGTGCGCCGAGTGCACTATGAAGCTTCGACAGAGACATGAGCGAATACTCCTGGGTTTTTGGGATGCGCACAGTCTCAAGCCTCACATTGATGTGAGTGTCAAGCGGAAAAGTGGTATCGTGTGTCCATGTCCAAACCCCAAGGCCCTATGACCATTGGCGAGCTTGCCCATAAGACAGGAGCAAGCCTGCGCTCAATCCGGCATTACGACGACAACGGACTTCTGACCTCTGTACGCGCAGAAAATGGCTATCGTTTGTTCCCCCCGGCAGCCGTGACGCAAGTTCGCCAGATCCAGAGGCTGATCGCCGCAGGCTTCAGCCTGGTGGAAATCCGCGGGTTTCCCGATTGCATGCGCATGATCGAAGGCGCTGCGGCGTGCCCCGAAACGACCGAAGTGCAACGCCGACGACTCGCTTCCATAGAGCGACAGATCGCGGATCTTGAGCAGCGGCGTGCACGACTCCGCGGGATGCTGACGGAAGGAGTCTAGCCCGCCGTTTGCATTACGATGCCCTGAACTGATTGCTTGATTGCCAAGGCAAAAACACCCCCTCGGGGGGGCAGCATGGCGCAGCGCGGTTTTTTTTTGCCCGGCCGCCGTCCGTCCCTACCTGCTCACAAACACAAAAGCCCTTGAATATTCAGCGCAGCACGCTGTCTCCAAGGGCTTTCGTGTTTTGCGGCGATGGTGCTCGCCGCAGGATCGCGACCGTCGATTAGTTGACGGCATCCTTCAGGGCTTTGCCCGGACGGAATTTCGGCACTTTGGCCTTTTTGATCTTGATGGTCTCGCCAGTGCGAGGGTTACGGCCCGTGCGAGCAGCGCGTGCCGACACAGCAAACGTGCCAAAGCCAACCAGCGTCACTGTGCCGCCCTTTTTGAGCGTGGTTTTTACGGCACCGATCAGGGCATCAAGCGAACGGCCGGCGGCAGCTTTGGAGATATCGGCCTTGCTGGCGATATGATCGATGAGTTCGGTTTTGTTCATTCAGGTTTACCCCTCAAGGTGTTGGTTCTGTCGGATGCGCGCCGACACCAGAACAATCAAGGTGCCGGCAAACGGAGGTAGATATGCTTCTTGGGCACTGCGCATATCCCAGTGCCTTGCCAAGCGCAACGGCAAAATTGCTACGTCGCGGATGTCTTTCGCACCAGAGAAAGTGCTAAAACATCAGCGACGCAGGAACATATTAGGCCCCTCGTTGCGACGGCGTCAAGGGGAAAGACTCCGCTGTAAGCCGCGTGGATACTGGCTTCCAGGTGTTTTCGTAATATGCACCCAATCTGCGCGTATTTCCGCAACAATCTCGCAAGACGCTGCAAACCCATGGAACGCCGGTCGGGTGCACCAGCCTCAGCCCATGCAAGCCTGCAAGGCCTGATCAAAATCGTGCAGCAGATCCGCTTGGTCCTCGATCCCGACGGACACCCGGATCAGGCTGTCCGCAATACCCATCTGGGCACGACGCTCCGGACCCATTTCATAATAAATCGTGTGCGCAGCCGGCAGCGCCAAACTGCGGGTATCACCCAAATGGGTCGCGTTGAGCACGATCTGCAAGTGATTCAGGAAATCAAAGCAATCGATTCCGTCTGCCAGCTCTATGCCCAATAGCCCGCCGAATCGGCCGCCGAACAATGCTGCCGCACGCTCATGCTGCGGATGGGTGGGCAAGCCGGGGTAATGCACCTTGGTCACGCCGGGATGGGCGTCGAGCATTTGCGCCAGCGCCAAGGCATTGCTGCAATGCGCCGCCATACGCAACGCCAAGGTTTCCGCGCCGATGGCGATGCGATGCGCGGAATCGGCCGACAACGTGCCGCCCATGTCGCGCAGGCCCTTCTTCTTGACCTGCAACAGCCCCCAGCCGGTAGACGGCCCCTTGCGGTAGCTATCGTAAATGTTGGGATAGCTTGCCCAGTCGTACAGGCCCGTGTCCGTGATCGTCCCGCCGAGCGCATCGCCGTGGCCGCTGATGTATTTGGACAGGGAGTTCATCACCAGTGATGCGCCGGCCGAACGGCCTTGGAACAGCCAGGGCGAGGTCAAGGTATTGTCGATCACATAAACGAGATTGCGCTCGCGGCACAGCTCGCCGATACCCGCCAGGTCTGCCACCTGGGTACCCGGATTGGCGATCGTCTCGGTAAACACCATACGCGTATTGGGTTGCAACGCCGCACGCACCTGATCCAGATCGGTAGGATCCACGTAGGTGATCTCGATTCCCAATTCAATCAACGTGCCCAACAGACTGTTCGTGTTGCCGAACACATACTGGCTGGACAGCAGATGATCGCCCTTGCGCAACAAAGTCGAAAACACCGCCGCCAGCGAAGCCATCCCCGTTGCGAACGAGACCGTTGCCGCGCCGCCTTCCATTTGGGTGATTTTCGCTTCCAGCGCAGTCGTCGTCGGCGTGCCCTGGCGGCCATAGGTGAAGCCTGCCTTGCCCTGAAACACCGCCGCCAGCTCGCGTGCATCGGCGTAGGCAAACTCGGACGAGGTGTGAATAGGCTTATGCACAGCGCCGTGCTCGACGGACAGGCGACGATCAGAATGAAGAATCGTAGTAGTAAAGCCGTTCTTATGCATGATGAATGACTGAGAAAAGTAAATGGCCGATGACGGCACGCGGGACCGGGCTCGACTCAAACGGCCCCACGACGGAGCAAGGAACCGGGCATGCCCGGTTCCTTGCGTGTTACGTGTGAAAGTTTACGCCTGCCGCTGCCGTACGGATTCGTACAGACACACCGCGCTGGCCACACTGACGTTCAGGCTCTCGACAGAGCCCAGCATCGGAATCGTCACCAATTGGTCGCAGGTCTCGCGCGTCAGGCGGCGCATCCCCTCGCCTTCGGCCCCCATGACCCACGCCATGGAACGGCGTGCGTCAACGGCATGAAGACTTTCGCTCGCCTGATCATCCGTGCCAACCACCCAGACATCGCGCTCTTTCAGCGCACGCAAGGTCCGCGCCAGATTCGTCACCATGATGTAAGGCACCGTATCGGCCGCACCGCAAGCCACGCGCTGCACAGTGCTGTTGAGGCCGACCGCGCGATCCCGCGGCGCAATCACCGCATGCACGCCAGCCGCGTCGGCCGTACGCAGACATGCCCCAAGATTGTGCGGATCAGTCACGCCGTCTAACACCAGCAGCAACGCGGGACCTTCGATGGTGTCCAATACCTCGTCGACATCCACTGCCAAGAGCCGTTCCTCGGCCAGTGCAACCACGCCCTGGTGGCGCGTCCCGCGCGCCAGACCGTCCAGCCGCTCGATGGTCACGGGATGCACACGGCGCCCCGCGCGTTCGGCTTGCTCGATTAGCCCTTGCATGCGTTTGTCGCGGCGCGAGGCCTCGACGTAGATCTCTTTGACGGATTCGGGTGCGTGCCGCAGTCGCGCCACCACCGCATGAAACCCCGCCAGGACTTGGGCTGACGCCATGAATATTCACCTTATATGCGTAAAGAAAAGCCGGCGCCAATGCGCCCGCCCGCCGAGTCGGATGCCTACGCATCCCCGGCGCAACCGTCATGTTACTGCGTGGCCCGCCAGCGTGCGCAACCTGCCGGCAACTGACCGGCCAACGAGGCCTCGCGAGTCCGCGAGGCCATGGCGCATCACACGCATGCAGAAGAAAGATACCGCCGGCGCGCAAGCCCCGCGAACGGGGCATCAGGCAAAGTTCAACGACGCCCGCGCGCCGGTGCCTGTTTGACTGCGGAACGCTTTTTCGCCGGCGCAGCGGGTTTGGCCGTTTTTTTCGCTTGAGCGCGCCTCTGCTTGGCGGTCTGCCCTTTCAGGGCGGCCGGCTTGGGAGCGGCGGCCTTTTTGATCTTGCGCGGTTCGTCAGGATTGCGCGACGCGGCCTTGCGCAAGGCGTCAAAGCTCGTGCCCTTGACCAGACGAAACTCGATACGGCGCGCCTCCAGGTCAACCCGCGAAACCTGGACCTGCACCTTGTCCGTCAAGCGATATCGCAGGCCCGTACGCTCGCCACGCAGCTCGTGCAACGCCTCGTTGAACTGGAAATACTCGCCGCCCAGCTCAGACACGTGCACCAGACCCTCGACGTGCAGCGTGTCCAGCGTCACGAATATGCCGAAGCTGGCCACACCCGTCACTGTGCCGCTGAAATCCTCGCCCACGCGCTCTTTGACGAACCAGCATTTGAGCCACGCTTCGACATCGCGCGAGGCCTCATCGGCACGGCGTTCGCTGGCAGACAACAGCAAGCCCAGTTTTTCCCAAGTGGCGTGTTCGTGCTCACGTTGAGTACGACCAATGACCAGCGGTTGATCCTCCAGACCCGGCACATAACGCTTGCCTGCCAGCAGCGCCTTGATGACGCGATGCGTCAACAAGTCAGGATAACGTCTGATGGGCGACGTAAAGTGGCTGTAACCCGGATACGCCAGCCCGAAATGGCCGACATTATCCGGACTGTAGATCGCCTGTTGCATCGAGCGCAGACACATGGTCTGCAACAGCTGAAAGTCAGGACGGCCGCGCACTGAATCCAGAAACTCGCCGTAGTCCTTGGCCGTGGGCGCATCGCCGCCGCCCAGCGACAGTCCCATCGTGCGCAAGAACTCACGCAGCGACGTCAGACGCTCGGGCGTCGGGCCCTCATGGATCCGATACAACCCAGGGTGCTTGCTGCGAGTCATGAAATCCGCCGCGCACGTATTGGCGGCCAGCATGCATTCCTCGATGAGTTTGTGAGCGTCGTTACGTACCAGCCCGACAATCTGTTCGATGCGGCCCAGCTCGTTGCACACGATCTTGGTCTCGACAGTATCGAAATCGATGGCGCCGCGCTTTTTACGCTGCTGCACCAGCAACAGGTACAACTCATGCAAATGGCGCACATGCGGCATCACCGCGCTCAAGCTATTGGCGACCGGACCGCCTGGCTGCTGCAGAGCCTCCCAGATCTGGGTATACGTCGTGCGCGCATGGGAATGGATGACGGCGTTATAAAACTGATAGGCCGAAATCGTACCGGCCTTGGCCCCTGTCGCCGGGATCACCATATCGCAGACCAGCACCAGGCGGTCCACGTTGGGATTGAGCGAACACAAGCCGTTGGACAGCGACTCGGGCAACATGGGAATGACCCGGCGCGGGAAATACACGCTGGTGCCACGCTCGAGCGCGTCATCGTCCAACGCGTCGTTGGGCGTCACATAGTGACTGACATCGGCAATCGCCACCAGTAGACGCCATCCGGGACGCTTGCGCTGCCCGGTGCCCAATTCGACAGGCTCACAGTACACCGCATCGTCAAAATCCCGTGCGTCCTCGCCATCGATCGTGATCAACGGCACATCGCGCAAATCGAATCGGTCTTTCAGGTCGGCCTTGCGCACCACGTCCGGCAAACGCGAAGCCTGCTTGGCAGCCGCTTCGGAAAAATCCACCGGCACATCGAACTTGCGCACCGCGATTTCGATTTCCATACCGGGATCATCGATTTCACCCAGGACTTCGTAAACGCGTCCCAACGGCTGCGTATGACGCGTGGGCTGCTCCATGATCTGCACCGACACGACCTGGCCATGTTGGGCACCATTGGTATCGCCTGGCGGAATCAGGATGTCGTGCTTGATGCGCTGGTCCTCCGGCACCACAATCGACAGACCGTGCTCATGCAGGAAACGCCCCACCAGTTTGTTGGTGCGGCGTTCGATGACCTCGACAATCACGCCTTCGGGCTTGCCGCGGTATTCGCCCGACGGCTTGACCAGCACACGGTCGCCGTGCAGGACTTTGAGCATTTCCCGCGGCGACAAAAACAGATCCTGCCCGCCATCGTCGCGCAACAAAAATCCAAAACCGTCCCGATGCCCTTGCACCTTGCCCGCCACGAAATCGAGCTTCGTGGCCAGCAGCAACACTCCCTTGCGATTGGGCATGAGCTGCCCGTCGCGCTCCATGGCATTCAGGCGGCGCTCGAATCCCACCAGCGTCGCTGGCCGTTCGACGCCCATGCGCTCGGCCAGCTCGGTCGGCGACAGGGGTGCCCCGGCCGAGCGCAGCGCCTTGAGAATGGTCTCTCGGCTCGGCACATCGGGATCAAAGTCTGGGGGAGGTTCGGGCAAGACGGATCCGGATCTGCCGTTGTTATTGTTATTGGAGTCTTTATTCGATCGTTTTGCCAAAGTTTAAAATCCTGTATATAATCTTTTGCTTCTGTGGTCTGCCCTAGGCTGATCACTGTAGCAAAAACCAAGCGGTGATTTAAAGTTTAAAACACTAATTGGTCTGGGAGCTGCTGATGCGTCTCTATTTCTTCGAAGCGTATCACACAAACCCGTAGATTTTTGCACAGTGCCCAGGTGGCGGAATTGGTAGACGCGCATGGTTCAGGTCCATGTGCCGCAAGGTGTGGAGGTTCGAGTCCTCTCCTGGGCACCACGGAATTCAGACGATTCGATCGTCGCACGCCCCCGGCAACCTTATGGTTCCCGGGGGTTTGTTTTTGTGCGCTCCTCACGGCTACCCTCCCGCCTCACGTGGTGCCTCTCATAACGTTCAGCCCCCATGGCGGCGATCTGCGCGGCGACCAACGCCTCGAACGGCGCCAACAATGCCGCAAACGATCGCGGCGCCTCCAATACATCCAGCGCGGCCGCAATCGCCTCGACGGTGGACAGGGCCGCCGATTCTCCTGCATGACGCACCCGGTATCGCGTCGTCATGCCTTCTGGCAAGGTCACTCTTGGCAACGCCGCCAGATCAGCATGCGTCGCGAGCAAATGGCGCGCGTGCCGCCAGGTACCGTCAGGCACCACCAGTAAAACAGGACGCGCCACTGCGCCAAGGCGAGCGCCTGGTCCGATGGGTTCTGCGGCGGCTGCGTGCGCATCACCCCCGCGCCCACCGGACGCCGCACCTCGTGACGACGCCCTTGCTGCGCCGTCCGGGACGGCAGCGTCGCGAACCAACACCCGCGCCTCCTCGCCCGGAAACAGCAAACAGGGTTCGTACTGCCCTGCACTCCAGAGCGCCGCATCAAACTTCCGCCCTACATGCAGCGCCGCGTTACGCAACCCCAGCACCGCCAACCGCCCGGTATTCAGCGCGTGACGGGATTCCTCGGGATGCTGCAGCACCAGCACGCGCGTGCGGCTATCCAGGGAAGGAATCAGCGCGCACAAACAATGCGTCATCGGCCGCCGACAACGCTCGCACTTGGGCCGCTTGTTCGCCGACGCATCATCCGCGCCACCGCCGCCTGCATACCCGTTCCCGCCAATCCCATTCGCCGCCATCAATACCGATACCCCCGCCTGACGTACAGGCTGAACCATGGCCACCTTGGCCCTGTCTGCTTGGCCCTACCTGTTAAGGGCGGCAATTTTCACATTATTTTGCCCGCCTATTTGCACACTTCAAAAAAAGTGTGCATAATGCGCGTCCTCTGATGTTCAAACGCACTGACAACAGTGTGCCAGAACAACAGCGCCCAGGTGGCGGAATTGGTAGACGCGCATGGTTCAGGTCCATGTGCCGCAAGGTGTGGAGGTTCGAGTCCTCTCCTGGGCACCAATTACTACACTGCGACTTACCTTCGCGGTGCGCCGAAAAAACCCCGATTGCTTAACCGCATCGGGGTTTTTCTTTTTCAGTTGCCCAGAGCACGGGTCATGGCGACGTGCGCGATACCTGCCTCGATGAACTCCTCGCCGTTGGCGGTAAAACCGTGTGCCTCATAAAACCCACGGGCATGGGTCTGTGCGTGCAACAGCAGCATCCGATGTCCATCGCCGTGCCCTTGGGTAATCAGCGCATCCAGCACCTGACCACCCACCCCCGTCCCGCGGGCCGATTTGCGCACTGCCATGCGGCCGATGTGTCCATCGGGCAACAAGCGGCCCGTCGCGACCGGGACATTGTCAGGCCCGTAGGCCACGGCATGCACCGACAACGGATCATCATCGTCCAGCTCAACCTCGGCCGGCACGGCCTGCTCGACCACAAAGACCTCGTGGCGGACAAGATACGCATCATCACGCAGACGATCCCAGGTTCCCAAGACGATACGGATAGGAAGGGGTTTAGGCATGACGTTCTCCTGCGTTGCTCATAAAACAGATACCCGGCGTACACACCGCCGCATGGCTAATGATAAAGCCACAGTAGAATGTCCGCTCTTTCCTTCCGCCCCGCACCATGGACGCCGTTGTCACCGCCGCTTTGCCGGTATTCGCCCTCATCCTGACAGGCTGGCTGGCGGCCCGCTGCGGCGTACTCGGTCCGGCAGCAACTGACGCGCTCAATCGCTACGTCGCCTATCTGTCGCTGCCCGCGCTGCTGTTTCGCGCCATGGCGCAGGCCGACTTAAGCCTTATGTCGTGGCGTTTCGTGGTGTCGGTGGCCGGCGGCATCGCCATCACCTTTGCAATCACCTGCCTGGTCTCGCGCCGGCACGACATCCGCCTGACCGATCTCAGCATCCACGGCTTGGCTGCCTCCTACGCCAACGCGGGGTATATGGGCATCCCGCTATGCCTGGCATTGCTCGGACCCGCCAGCCTGGCGCCCGCCATCATCTGCACCCTGATGACGGCCTGCGTCCTGTTCGGCGTTGCCATCGCCTTGATCGAATTTGATCAACATCGCGATCGCAGCCTCGGAACCACACTGCTGAAAGTCGCTCGCGCACTGATCCGTAATCCCCTATTGATTTCCCCTCTGGCCGGACTGGCCTGGGCCTTATCGGGCCTGACGCTGCCCCTGGGTATTGATCGCTATGTCGAATTATTGGGCGCGTCGGCCAGCCCCTGCGCATTAGTGACGATCGGCCTGTTCCTGGCCCAGGCAACGCCCGGCGGCGATCACGAGGCCGTCGGTAAACTCGTCGCCGGCAAGCTGCTGCTGCAACCCGCAGCCACAGCCATCCTCGTCTTTTGGGTCTTTCCCGTGCCACCGCTATGGGCCTGGAGCGCAGTGCTCATGAGCGCTCTGCCGATAGGAACCGGACCATTCATGCTGGCTCAACTCTACGGACGCGATGCGCGTGCCACATCGCGCGCAATCTTGCTGTCGACGATACTGTCCGTGATCACGGTTTCATTATTGGTGGCGTGGATCAGCAAACAAGCTCTGCATTAAGGCAGTCAAGCATGCATTGCGTCACATAAAGCATCGCCTGCACCAACAAACTGCGTTTCCTGACAATTTTCCCTTCTAATCACCTGCCCCATCATGTTGCTGCCCGCCGCCATTTTCATTGCCACACTGATTCTGGTCATCTGGCAACCTCGAGGCCTGAACATCGGCTGGAGCGCCTCGGCAGGCGCTGTGGTTGCGTTGCTGACCGGCGTTGTTCAACCGAACGACGTCGTCGCCGTCTGGCACATCGTGTGGAATGCAACAGCCACCTTTATCGCCATCATCATCACCAGCATCATCCTCGATGCCGCGGGTTTCTTTAAATGGGCTGCACTGCATGTCGCCCGCTGGGGCGGCGGGCGCGGCCATTGGCTGTTTGCGTTGATCGTGCTGCTGGGCGCAGCCGTCTCTGCCTTATTTGCCAACGATGGCGCCGCCCTGATCCTGACCCCCATCGTCATGGAAATGCTGCTGGCGTTGGGCTTTGGATTGGGCGCAACACTGGCCTTTGTCATGGCGGCAGGCTTTATCGCCGACACGGCCAGTACCCCTCTAGTGGTGTCGAATCTGGTCAATATCGTATCGGCCGATTTTTTCGGTATCGGCTTCGATCGATATGCATCGGTCATGGTCCCGGTCAATTTTGCAGCGGTCGCGGCATCGCTGGCGATCTTGTTCCTCTATTTCCGCAAACAGATTCCGGCGCGCTACAACGTCGCGCAAATCCCGTCCCCGCAGTCTGCCATCCGTGACCGCACTACCTTTCGCGTCGGTATCGCGGTCCTGGCATTGCTGCTGGCGGGATTTTTCATCCTGGAGCCTCTGGGCATCCCCGTCAGCGCCATCGCAGCAGTGGGCGCACTGGTACTGCTGCTGGTCGCCGGCCAACAGCACATCGTCGGCACACGTCGCGTCATGCGCGAGGCCCCCTGGCATATCGTGGTGTTCTCGCTGGGCATGTACCTGGTCGTCTATGGACTGCGCAACGCAGGCCTGACGGCCTACTTGACGCAATTGCTGGAGGTCTTCGGCCACCATGGCGTCTGGGCCGCCTCGCTGGGCACGGGGCTGGTAACGGCCCTTCTGGCCTCCGTATTGAATAACCTGCCTGCCGTGCTGGTAGGCGCACTGGCGATTGCCGACACAACAGCGACCGATGTCATTCGCGACGCCATGATTTACGCCAATGTCATCGGCACCGACCTGGGCCCCAAAATCACGCCGATCGGCAGTCTGGCCACCCTGCTCTGGCTGCACGTCCTCGCGCGCAAGGGCCTGCGTATTACCTGGGGCTATTATTTCAAGGTGGGCATTGTCTTGACGCTGCCGGTGTTACTGGTCACCTTGGCTGCACTGGCCTTGCGTTTGCAATAATCGTTGTCAACAATGGAACTCTCTGTTCCCTGCCAGAAATAGGCTCAGGGCTAGCCGATAGGCGGCCACCCTGCTATGGTTGCCTACCATTCGAAAGCCCTGGAGTTCCCAATGAGCTGGATTGCCGGCCGGTACACGACATTTATTCTGGTACTACTAGGCGCCCTCGTCACATCGACGCTGGCTTTGTCGCTATCCGCCGCATGGTGGTGGGCCGCCGTCCCCTTGGCCCTGTTGGCACTATTAGGGGTCTACGACCTGATCCAGCCTCGCCATGCGATCCGGCGCAATTATCCCGTGCTGGGCAATCTGCGGTTTTTGTTCGAATTCATTCGTCCCGAAATCCGCCAGTACTTTTTAGAGGACGACACACACGCCGCCCCGTTCTCGCGCGCGCAGCGATCGATCGTTTATCAGCGTGCCAAGCAGGATGTCGACAAACGGCCCTTTGGCACCCAGGAGGACGTGTACGGCGATCGCTACGAGTGGATCAACCATTCCCTGGTCCCCGCACAGATCAACGACCCCGACTTTCGCGTCACCGTCGGCGGCCCCGATTGCGAGCAGCCCTACTCGATGTCGGCGTTCAATATTTCGGCAATGAGCTTCGGCGCCCTGTCGGCCAATGCCGTTCTCGCCCTCAACGAGGGTGCGCGCCAAGGCAATTTTGCGCATGACACTGGCGAAGGCGGCATCAGCCGCTATCACCGCCAACCGGGTGGCGCACTGGTATGGAACATCGGCTCGGGCTATTTTGGCTGCCGTGACGAACACGGCGCCTTTTCCGAAGAAGCCTTTGTCCGCAACGCCTGTACGCCGCAGGTCAAGATGATCGAGATCAAGCTGTCACAAGGCGCCAAGCCCGGCCATGGTGGCATCCTGCCCGGCGCGAAGGTCACCGCAGAAATTGCCGAAGCCCGCGGCGTGGCCATCGGCCAGGACTGCAACTCGCCGTCGAGTCACAGCGCATTCGATTCGCCTATCGGCCTGCTCCAATTTGTGGCGCGGTTGCGCAAGCTGTCCGGAGGCAAACCCGTCGGATTCAAATTCTGCATGGGCCATCCCTGGGAATGGTTCGCCATCGTCAAGGCCATGCTGGAAACCGGCATTACGCCCGACTTCATCGTCGTCGATGGCGCCGAAGGCGGCACGGGTGCAGCGCCCGTCGAATTCGTCGATCATGTCGGTACACCGTTGCGCGAAGCCCTGCGCATCGTGCACAACACCTTGATCGGCGTCAATCTGCGTGACCGCATCCGCCTGGGGGCCTCAGGCAAAATCATCACCGCATTTGATATGGCCCGCGTGATGGCCATGGGCGCCGACTGGTGTAACGCGGCGCGCGGCTTCATGTTCGCCGTGGGCTGCATCCAGGCACAGGCTTGCCACACGGACAAATGCCCGACCGGCGTCACCACCCAGGACCCTGTGCGCCAACGCGCCCTCGTCGTCCCCGACAAGGCGCAACGCGCTGCGAATTTTCATCGCAACAGCCTGCACGCGCTGGCCGAGCTATTGCAAGCCGCCGGCCTCACGCATCCCAATCAGTTGCGTCCGCATCACATCGCCCGCCGCATCTCGCCCAGCGAGGTTCGTCTGCTGTCTGCGTTATTTCCCGAGCTGGAGCCGGGCGAACTGTTGCGCGGAGAGTTCCGCCACACGGTATTCAGAGTGGGTTGGTCGATGGCGCGCGCAGATTCGTTCAAGCCTGCGCACGACGTGACGGCAGCGTTGGCCGCCATACATTTGGCCCAGACCAACGCGACGACGCCTCCCGCCGCGATCACGCCAAATGCTGCCGCACCGGCGACGCCCTAATGTATTGCGGGAGCATCCTGCGCTGCATTGAGGTACCGACCACAGTACCCCAATGCAGCGTGGCCATATCCCATTTACGACGGGCAGCGCACAACAGTATGAAACAGCAGTAAACAAAAATGCCAATGGGCGTGCCAAAGCACCGCAGAACTTGACAATGCAAAGGGGGGTTAGGCCACAATAGGCTTCGCCAATGCAACTCTGCAAGGAACCACCATATGTTCCAGTCCAGCAGCATGCTAGCCACGGCGCCGTCCGACTATGTGGCGCCGCCTTTTCACGGCCCTCCGCACGCTATCGAAGCATTGCAGGCGGGACTGCTAGCCCGCCCTGCCCACATCGAGCCGAAGTATTTATACGACGCACTGGGATCCAGTCTGTTCAGCGCGATCACGCAGTTGCCCGAGTATTACCCCACTCGATGCGAAGCTGAGATATTGCGAGATCATGCCGCAGGCATCGCTCGGCACGTAGGCAAAGTCAAAACATTGATTGACTTGGGCGCAGGCGACTGCATCAAGGCGGAAAAGCTGTTTCCGTCACTGCGTCCTGAAATGTATGTCCCGATTGATATCTCGGTCGAGTATCTTCATAGCGCCGTACAACGTTTAAAAAACACGTACCGCGATCTGAAAATCGCTCCGATTGGTGAAGATTTTCATCATGATCTGAGGCTCCCCGATACCATTCCACAATCGGGTCGATTGTTTTTCTATCCTGGCTCCAGCATCGGGAATCTGGACCCCGATCACGCGCTGGCACTGCTGACCCGCATCCGGACATACTGTGACGAGGGTGGCCTGCTGATAGGCGTAGACCGCGTCAAATCGCGTGACATCCTGGAGCCTGCCTACGACGACGCGCTGCATCTGACCGCCGCGTTCAATCTGAATCTATTGCGTCACGTGAATCAACGGCTTGGCAGTGATTTTGATGTACAGCACTGGCAACACGTCGCGCATTACGACGAAGCCCATTCTCGAATTCAAATGCACCTGCAAGCCCAAACCGACGTGACTATTCAGTGGCCCCATGGACATCGAGCGTTTTGCAAAGGCGAACGCATCCATACCGAGAACTCGTACAAATACACGCCAGAGGGTTTTCGCAATCTCCTGACGCGAGCTGGCTTTTCGTACGTCGAACACTGGTCGGATGCGTGCGGATGGTTTTCCGTATTCAGCGCACGCGCCTGACCCTAGGCATGCCACTTGCGACAGAACAGGAACCCTTCCTTTCATGGATCCCGCCTGCCTGCTGACCCATCCGATGACGCGCCAAGACTCCCCACGCGCGCTGGCCGCTCGCTATGAGCAGATACGCCAGCAGACCCGCCTGCTCGCCGAACCACTCAGCCCCGAAGACTGCCAGATACAGTCCATGCCTGATTGCAGCCCCGTCAAATGGCATCTGGCACACACGACGTGGTTTTTTGAAACCTTCATCCTGAGCCGTTTCCAACCTGACCGGCCGGCCTTTCACCCCCAGTACCGGATGCTGTTCAATTCGTACTACAACGCGATCGGCGCCCGGCATCCGCGCCCCCAGCGCGGACTGCTGTCCCGCCCACCGTTGGACGATATCTGGCGTTATCGCAATGTCGTCGATGAGGCGATGCGCCGCCTGCTCATTCGCATGGCCGGCACCGATCCTGTCTTTGATCAATTAGTGGAACTGGGCCTGAATCATGAACAGCAGCATCAGGAATTGATCCTGACCGATATCAAGCACGCGCTATCGTTGAATCCGCTGCAGCCTGCGTACATGCCGCAAAACGACACTGCTGCCGCCACGAGCGCGGCGCCAGGCTGGGTGCGCTACGAAGGCGGCCGCACACGGATCGGCCACCAATCCGCAGGATTCGCCTTTGACAACGAAAGTCCTGCCCATGACGTCCTATTATTGCCCTTCTACCTGGCTGATCGCCTCGTCACACAAGGCGAATATCTGGAATTCATTCGTGACGGAGGATATCGACGTCCCGATCTCTGGTTGTCGTTAGGCTGGGATCGAGTCTGCGCCGAACAATGGCGCGCGCCGTTGTACTGGGAAGGGCAAAAGGACAATTGGCAGATTTATACGCTGCACGGCCTGCGCCCCCTGGAGCCTCAGGCGCCCGTCGCGCACGTCAGTTATTTCGAAGCCGACGCCTATGCACGCTGGGCGCGCGTGCGATTGCCGCGCGAGGCGGAATGGGAACATGCGGCGCAGCAAATGCCCGGCGATCACAACCAGGCCGCCAATCTGCTGGAAAGCGGACATCTGCGTCCCATCGCTGCGTCCGCTGCCCCTGCGGGCGGCAATCCCGCACAGCTATTCGGCGACGTCTGGGAATGGACCTGCAGCGCCTACGATGCCTATCCTGGCTATGCACCCCCCGCCGGCGCCGTTGGCGAATACAACGGCAAATTCATGTGCAATCAATATGTGCTGCGCGGCGGATCTTGTGTAACGCCGGCCAGCCATATCCGGCCGACGTATCGGAACTTCTTTCCGCCCGAGGCACGTTGGCAATTCTCAGGGATACGGCTGGCGCGGGATGTGTAGGCAAAGCGCCTGCCTACATCACCCGATCAACAGTTGCCCTTTTTAGCCTGGCCCGGCGGGCAGAACCCACCACCGCCGCCACCGCCCACACCTTGCGGGTCCACGATCACGGCGCCGTCCGGTGTGTAGACCGCACAACCGCCCAAGAGGCCGGCAAGTACGGCCAAGGTACAGAGGAGTTTCATCAACCTATTTCCGAAAATTTGAGGCGACGCAAGTGTATTGCCAAATAAGGAAACCAGGCGGGCCACTTTGTAACGACCTTTACTAGAGGAATCTTTTTTCTTTTAGGCCATGTCGATTTGCATACGTAAAAATTTTCGTGCTAGAATTTTGTTCTTGCTTAGCACGACGCTTCGCAAGACTGCAGCAGAGGCCCAGCCGACATCATTGGCCACCTCGGATGCAAAGGCGCATTAGCTCAGCCGGTTAGAGCGACGGAATCATAATCCGCAGGTCCCCTGTTCGAATCAGGGATGCGCCACCAAAGAATACCAAGGCCCACAAGCGATTGTGGGCCTTTTGTTTTGCTTTACGCTGTCACGAAGCAGACTCCTTTAACAGGATAAAGTGCTCAATCAGCCGGATCATCAGAGTCTTCTGGTCCGGCAGGCTTTCGGCCACCAACAATGCCAGCGCTACCAGGGTATTGTCATTGATTAATTGCTCCACAGACCGAGCCAGCAAATGCCGGTTACGACGCAGGTACCAAAGAAACAAGAAAGAACCACAGCGCTTATTGCCGTCGGCTAGAGCATGATTCTTGATCAGAAAATACAATAGATGCGCCGCGCGACTAGCCACGTTGGGGTAAAACAACTCCCCGTCAAACCCCTGTTCAATTGTTGCCAAGGCAGATGCCAGGCCATTGCCACGCACCAGTCCAAACAGTTCGGTCGCTTCGCCTTTAGCGATCAAGGTTTGCTTTAATTCGGCAATGGCGGGCAAGGCCTCGCTCAGATCCAGCGGGTGCATGTCCGACTGATTGAGGGCGATTTCCCCAAGCGCTTGCTCGTCGTAGCCCTGTAACAAACTCCAGGAGCGCGCATAGTCGCTAATGACTCTGGCCACCGCCTCACCCTCAGCGGACATCAACCCTTGACTACTAAGCGTACGGCTGAGCAAGTTAACCGCCTGCTCAAACTCAATGCCACGCTCGGCCAAGCGGCGCTGATTCAGGCTATAGCCCTGTATCAAATGGCTCTGGAGCACACGGGTGGCCCACTGTCGGAACTGCACACCGCGCTGGGACTTCACTCGGTAGCCTACAGAGATGATGACATCAAGGTTGAAATAATCGACCTGGTAAGTTTTGCCATCAGACGCAGTTGTTGCATTTTTTGCAACAACTGAACCCCTCTCAAGTTCTCCCTCTTTGAACACATTACGGATGTGGCGTGAGACTACTGATTTATCACGATCAAATAAAGCAGCCATCTGATCAAGACTAAGCCAGGCTGTGTCTTGGTCTACAGTGACTTCCAACTGTGCATTGCCATCCCCGCTGACAAAAATCTGGATCTGTTGTTCAGTCATTTATAGCCCCATAGGCCTATTCGCTTGTAAGTCGTTTTTAACCTTTCTAGAGTTCGCCTCGCGCAAACTGATGACTCAACGCCCATCGTCACGATCAACATATATTGCGCAACACAAGCGCGCGCCGATGTAACCCAAGGCGATCATACTGGCGCGAGAGTCGGATCGATCCGGAATCGGTAGACGCATTTAGTTTGCATCCCCGAGATACTATCCATGCCAAACCAAATAACTGGTTATTTATCCAGAATAACGTTGGAACCGGACCAATCCTGCAAGGAGGAGCGACGCCCTTTTTCGCCCTGGCATCAGCGCATCTATTTTCTATAGAGCCCCTGCCGTTCTTCAAACAAAATCACAAAACTCTGCGGACGGCTGGCCAGATAATGCACCGCGAATGGTTGGCCCACTGCCGGATAACGCACCTGGTTTCGTGGCGGATAGACGTTGAAGTCCGAGCTATCAAAGTGCGTTGCCATCTTTTGCCCGTCGGCTTTTTGCAGCTCGACGGTATAACGCTCTACAGGCTGGTTGTTATAGATGTTGCTGGTCTCCGCGCTGGAGACGATTACCGCCTGCCCCGGGACGCCATAGTGATAGATCAATGGCGCGGTCAGGCTGGAGCCAAAAATAAGCAAGGCCGGCGTGCCAAATGGGATGAAAAGCATCAACACCACCAGTACGGCAAGCAGCGACTTGCTGGATTGAGGCACGCGCATCAACCTGGCAATCAACAATACAGCGAACACCAGAACGAGAATAAAAACTGGAAACGGCCATACCTCGTCCGTCATCCACACCAGCAACGAAATCAGTGTTTCGGTCATTGCGATGAATCCGTGATAGCCATCACACCGCCTGCATACTCATCAAGGCGCACACACCAGCACTTTCAGCTGGCTGGGAACGATGCGGCATGACAGCGGGCAATTGATGAGGTTTGCCGGACCGATACTGGTCACCCGCGTACTCGGCGTCCCCCTCACGATAACCGTAAATGCGCCCGTGACATGCTGCTGCCGGGACATCACGGTTTGTGAAACGAGCCCCAGGCCAATCCCCGGCGTATCGCCCATCGTCAACGGACGGGCGCTCATCAGGTTATGCCATGGTCCGCCACCGGCCAAGACATTGAACGCGATGGGGATAGTCAACGGCCCCAGCGCAATATTCGGATAGGGAATCGGTGGAATAGGCGTCTTGCAGACATCCGGGAAACCCAGATCCATTCCGCCAAACTGTGCATTTGCAAACATGACGTTTTCCTTTGCGGGAGTTAATCAACCCACCAAAATTTGTTTGCCGTCGGCCTTCACCACCGTCTCACCGTTGATGAGCGTGGTGTTGCCGCTGAGCCGGGCGACGAAATCCGCTGCATAGTCCAGATTGATGGCTTTGACCGTGTCCGTGCCTGCCACGTATCGTGACGATTGGCCCACCGTTTCCGTGACCGACCGGTAATACGACTCTCGTTGGTCGCCGCTATATTTCGATGCCGTCGCCACGACGTTGAGCTCAGCACTGGCCAGCATGTAGTAATGGCTTTTGACTGCCCAGCTTTTCGCATCCACGGTCCCAGCACCGGCAGCCAGGCTGAAGGCTTCCGTATTCATCGCGAGACGGCGCCCCCCCTGCAACGACAGCTCGTCGGCGGATACGGTCAGTGCGCCATCTACCTGCAAGGTCGTGTTGCCGGCCACACGTTGTTCCAATACGGCAATGATATACAGCCCGCCTGCGGCGTCTCCCGATACCAGGACTTTGTCGCCCGGCTCGGGCAACAACAGGCAACTCGCCGCGCGCTTGACCTCGTACTGACGTCCGTGTTCACGATTGCTGACCGTGAAATGGGCACGGTCATGCGCCTCTACCAGAAACGCGCTATGAACATGCGTATCGCCATTGAGCGTATTCGCCCTCTTTTGCAGTAGCGGCTGCAACGGATCCGGCCGCCCCACCTGATTGCCCGCCTCGCTATCGAGACCAATCTGCACGTCGCTATCCGATTGACGATGATTCATCACAATTTCACCCATTGTTCAGCACGCAATAATTCGTGATCCGGCGGGAGAATGCCTTGCTTGGACCCATAACGAGTTCCGTCGTCGATCACCGCATGATGTTTGCTGCGCATGAAACGCCCGCCACGAAAATCAGCATGACTGATATTGGCGTACGAGAAATCCGTGAATTCCATGCTGCAATCGGAAAAATCCGCATACTGCAGATTGCAGCGATTGAGCGCTGTCATCGTCATATTGGCACCACGGAATACGGCACGTTCGCCGTTGGTGCCGGACAGATTAGCGCACTCTAGCTGCGCACCTGCAAAAACCGCGTGAGCAGCATTGGCGTCGATCATTAAGGCCTGGCGCATATCTGCATGATCGAATCGGCACTCCTGTAAACCACATCCCTTGAAGCAAGCCTGAACTAAGTTCGCGTGCGAAAAATCGCTGCCCGACATGTCGCTGTCCGTAAACTGGCTTTGGGTCAACTGTACGCCTTGAAAACTATAGTTCTTCGCCGTGCATTCCAGTGCAATCAGATTCGTGAAGGCGGCATTTTCCAAGGTCAGATACGTGAAATCAAAGTCCGTCAGAACGAGATGCGTAAAGGTCGACTCCTTGAACCGCAGGCTTACCTGCCTGCTGCCGGTCACGACCAACTTTTCGATCCGCGAGGCCTCTATGTTCAAATCCAGCATGGGCGAATTGGCCAGCGTCCCCTCGAGGTACTGACACTCAGTGAATACGCAGGCATCAAACGCGCACTCGACAAATTGATGCGCTTTAAAAATCGTTCTCTCAAAAATGCAGTTCACAAATCTGCAGCTCGTAAATACGCAATCCCTGAGCGTTGTTTCCGACCAGCGGATACCGGCGAACACGACGGTGTCCACATGGCATGACCACCAGTCCATCCCGATAAATCTGTTGTGCTCAAAAATGCATTTCCGGATTTCCGCGCCGTGCCATTCGCCCCCTTGCCAATGCAGGTCTTTCCATAGCAAACCCTCGATGGATTCCCCATCGTTCACTTTAGATAGAAACTGCTGCTGTACTACTGCTTGCTCCATGATTTATTTACGCAACGGATAAATGTTGGATCGTTCCATCAACATATCGCGCTGAACTGTGCCTGAATCGGCCTTGATCATGGCCAGCTCGGCACTGAAAAAAGACACGTGCTGCATCCGCGCAGCACGCAAATCGGCGGACTTCATTTGCGCCTCGCTAAAATCCGAATTGCTAATGTGTGCGCCAGACAAATCCGTTCGGATAAACAGGCTCTGTTTAAAGAAACTATCCGCCAGACTGACGTCATGCATCCTCGTCTCTGAGAAATCGCATGTACTCAGATCACTGGCCATGACCTTTCCTCGGGTGAGATCGAGTTTCCTGAAGCTCGATGCCGAAATAATCGAGTGGGAAATTTCCAGCTCGTCGATCGTGGTCGAGGGGGCAATATAGAGTTTGGATGCATTGCTTTCGATCATGTGAAACGCCCGCAACTTCTGCATCTCGACGAATGTCATCGAATCGATATGGCAAGCCTCCATGCGCAGCCCGTCGATCGATCCTTTGAGAAAGGTGTGCCTCAAAAAATGGCAATGCTCAAAAGCGACACGCTCCAATCTGCCACGCACGACGGGGAAATTGACAAAGCGGCAGTGCTCAAAACGGCAGTCTTTCAGCCTGATCCTGAAATGCATCCACTCCTGCAGATCCGACCGAACAAAGCGGCAGCCCTCAAACCTCGCTTTGTCCGATTGCACACCAGACAGTCGGCAATCGATAAACTGGCACTCATTAAAGTGCGCCCGGTTCCAGTCTACCGATGAAAAATCGCATCCCGTAAAAACGACGCGATCAAAATCACAGCACGCCATCTTCGCTTTGCTGAAATCACAATCAGAGATTCGGCTATCACTGATGACCAAGCCGCTCACGTCCCAGCCCGAGTAGGAGGCGCTGGTTGCGATAAATTCGTGCAACCCGTAGCCATCAAAACCCGCAGGCAGCGGCTCCGTATTGCGCTGATTCAACCCAAAAATACGATACAAGTTCCTCGGATTACCGGAATAATCGCGCTTTCCGGTCCGTGCGCCGGGCGCTCTTGCCACGGTGTCCTCGAACTGTTCGAGTTGCTGTTGCCGTAACTGTTGCAATTGAATATGCGCGGCGCCAGTGGTCGTGGCCTGCGCACCCCCGACGGCTTCAACTTGCTTCCGGGCCTCTTCCCTGAGGGACACCAATAGTGCTTCTTGCTGCTCCTTCAGAAAGCGCTGGTGCGCGTCGGTCATCGATTGAGGCACTTCATCGGAGGTGGGCTTGGGCTTTTGACGCCCCTTGCGGAACCGCTCCTTGGCGGCCTTGAGCGTCATGGTTTCCCGCTGCCGAGTGAGCATCTCTTCAATGATGTCGTCCTGCGCGATTTTTCCGTTTTGGCTTTTTCTCAGCCACGCGAGCTCTGACTCGACCTCTAGAACCGCTGCGGATTTCTCTGATTTGGGTACGTACTGCAGAACGTTGTTCGTCAGCTCTTTCTCCAGTTTCCTGAGCTTGTTGTGCAGCAGCGGAGAAAGCTCCACCTCGTCCAGCGAGGTCGCACGAATCCAACGGGCATCAACGAGTTGCTTATCCAGCAGCGCATGAAACCCTCCCTCTTGAGGATGAGTGCGCTTGCGGAAAATGTCCTCGTAGTACATCAATGTCTTGGGCGAGTCGCAGTGCTCCACCGCATACACAATATGGCTAATGTCACTGGCGTCATCCTCACTGATCTCCACAACGCCCTGATACACCAGTATCGCTTTTTCAAGGTGCGGGTAGGCCCAATAGGTCCTGAGACTCATCGGAACATCTTTCAGAAAGTCATTTTTTGCGGTATCTGCCTCTCGCTTGATCAACGCTTTAACAGCCAGCGGTGGAACAGCCGTGACCAGCCTGTCCTTTTCCGGATGCATATGGATGAACGTAATCTCGTCTCCGACCTCCAGACGATTCAGCCGTTGCCCATCCGGGCTTTGATTGAAATAGCTCCAATCGATATCGCGGGCAAATCCCGGAAACTCCTGAATCCGCCACTGCTCGTCATAGGTCCCCAGCAGCCTATTCCTGTCCGGTGACTCGATGGCAATCGCTGAATATCCCGCCGGGCGACAGTGCTGGCCTTCGCGAATAATGGGATTGGCGGGCTCTTCGATATTCGGCAGAAATCGGGCACGCAGGCCATTGACGTCCGTTTCCTGAAAACCCTTTCCCAGAGGGTTTTGTTCAAAACCTGCACCGCCGTAGGCATTGCGCCAATTAATCGGGATTTTCCTGAAAGGAAGCGCTCGACTGGGTTTGCCATCCGACCAATAGCGATCCCCCGTCACCCATAAATCCTTTCTGACATTGTTGACGGTCACCGATACCGCCGTCCGTCCGTTGACAGCGTACTCTCCAAAACCGTAGGCATTCAGAATAATTTCCGGAGTGCGCTTCGGGATACCAAAATCCAGCGCTTCCGCACCGAAATTCAGTACAGACTCTTCATTAAAGACGCCCCATAACCGTTGTTCAGTCTCCAGGTAGAACTCCGAGGAAAATTCCACCATCACATAGCCAGTTATGGCCAGATAATCGTTGTTCAAATACCTGTAGGGTCGAGTCAGACAAGACAGACGATTGGGTTTAATGACTTTCATTAATCGGCGAATACTCAGACGATCAGAAAAAGCGCCTTGAACACCGTCTTGAGTGCCCCGAACTCATGTTCCTGGGAAAAGCCTTTGACACCAATAAAACCGCAATCGATCTTCAGCGCTCCGAGGTCGGTTTTCTTTGCGTAATACGTGTTCTGTGAAATGCTGGCCTGATGGCGAAACCCCGTGACGGATTGATGAAATCCCCGGAATTGGAAAATCTCGACGAACGCTTCCCCCTTCCATATACCGTAGGTGAAGTGTTTCTTGTGGGTTTCTTTGACCGTTGGCGCATCCATCACGATCTTGTCCGACGACAAGGTGATGCTGGTAGGCGCCTTCAGCGTCATATCGTCACCCGTCATATTGATCGAATGCGCTGCACTACCCCGTTGAATATCCAGCGGCCCGGCATCCGAGAACAGCTTCATGCTGGTGGCCGTCGTGAACTCGCCCTTGCCGCCGGTGGCATCTAGGTAAACGTCCGTAGGCGCTTTCAGGGTGGCGTTGTCGCCGGCGAATTCCAACTGATGATCCGGTCCGCCCTTTTGCAGCCAGACACTATTGTCGCCAGTCGATTTGACGCGTATATAGTTATCCGCCTCGAATACGCCATAGCCGCTGTCCGCTTTAATGTGGACATGACCCGAGGTCGACGTCATGTCGATGTCCGATGTCGTCGTGTTCTTGTATTTGTGCTTGAAGATTTCCTCTCGATCACCACCGGTGACCGTCAGCTTGTCGTATCCCTCGATGGTCGTATCCCGATAGGACTTGACCAGGTTCTTCTGGTATCCGACAACCGTATTGTCCTCATAATCACCGATCGTGGTGGTACGCGATTCCCCCACATCACGCGTCTCCAGGCCCTCGACGACCACGTGCAGATCTTTTTCCGAGTGCAGTCGCACGTACTCGCCGCCCAGCTTGTTTTCAATATAAAAATAGCTTTCGTTGGCAGGCGTGCCATGGTGGGAACGGCTGCTGAATCCCACAATAGTCGGTGACGGGGTGAATCCGCCCGCCGGCATCTGGCGATCGTTATAGACGCGCCCCGTCACCAAGGGGCGGTCGGGATTGCCGCCGATAAAATCCACCACGACTTCCTGGCCAACCCGCGGCGTGCTGACCGCCCCATAGCCATTGCCCGCCGAATCATTCGAGACGCGCACCCAGCACGAGCTGTTCTCATCGGGCTGGTTATACCGGTCCCAGCGAAAATGCAGCTTCACGCGCTGGTATTCGTCGGTATAAACCTCTGCTCCCGATGGGCCCGTCACGACCGCCGTCTGCGGGCCAGTGGTTTTGGGAATGGGCGTGATCACGGGCGCCCGGAACGGCAAGCTCGTCGGCTGAACCGTAAAGTCGAATCGATATTCACCGTCATCGCTGCCAGAGTGATAGCCCGCCTCGGTCAGAAAATACTCGACCGAGACAATGAGATATTCCTTGATATCCACCTTGCGCGGGCTGCGCCGCAACTGGAACGTATAGCCGGGAGCCAGCCCGCGCACATTGGCGCTGCCGCTGCTGCGCTCACTGGCCGAGCGCGTTTCCTCGAGCCGAATCTTGACGTAATGCTCGCCGTCCTGAATATCGGCGTAGCCGCCCTGCCATTCATAGATCTCGCGATTGGCCTGCGCTACGGGATAAGCCTCTTTGAGACGGCTATGCAGGTTCAAACTGGATTTCTTGAAGTTATAGTCATTAACGACGTATTCCACGCCGCGCAACTCTTCGCCGCTGCTCCAGGCATGAATCGTCTGCTCGCTGGCCAGGACATTCCTGTCCCGCGGAAAATAATCCAAAGCAGGATAATCCGGCAAAGGCTTGTGCTCGCCAATATCGTCGGTCAGCACCAGGATATGCTGATTTTTTTCGTGCTTGAAATAATAGTAAATCCCTTCGTGTTCCATCAGCCGGCTGACGAAATCGAAATCGCTTTCTTCGTATTGGACGCAATATTCGCGGGTCCGATAGCTGCCCTGCAGCTGTTTCTCATAAACGTAGCCCGCATATGAACCGAGCACCTCGTCCAGTATCTCGACGACGCTTTTGTTCTGATAGATCTTGCAGTCGCGGTTGCGCGTCAAATACCACAGCCAAGGGCTGACAGTGGCGCGATAGCGTGCCAGGCGCCGACCGCCCGATTCCTGTCCCACATAAGCAAACCGGACCACGTCGCCGCTCAGATAACGCTTTGCGCCACCCTCGGTCTCTATTTCCAGCGTCAGCGGCTTGCCCAATACTGAGGTGCCGCTGATGGCCGTTGTCTTCGCGACGAGCTCTACTTCAAACTCATACAGTTCGGACAGCGCTTCCCGTCCATGCATGCATTTGAATTCCAGCACCGCGCCCAGGGCGGTCTCTGCAACAACGACTCTATTCATGACCCTAACTCGATCCAGGTGTTAGATGAGTGCGGATAACCCTGATCCGACTATGACATTTTCGGGACCATGCTAGATTTTCGAGATGCCAGCCATATGACAGTTAACAAAGATTACATTTGAAGCATCTCTGTAGAAAATACTCATCCGACGCCCAACGGCGCCGGCCGTCAGTGAGCTGACGCGGCTGAAGCGGCCCCGCCGGCCCGCATTGCCGATGCAGTTCCGGCGGCCCTTGTGGGCAAAAACTGTATCCCGGTTCGTTTGACCAATTCGTCGTAAGTAATCGGTGGGCCTGCCTTGGTATTGGCGCTATTGGCCTGCCAATATGCCCAGGACCGCCCTGTCGTCGCGTCGTAGACGAGTTTGTAGAGATAGCCAGGCACCGCGACCCCGGCGCCGATGGCTTTGGGATTTTCGGTGTAAACGGGCCCGGTAAACAGATAAACGTCGCCCGGCGCCCTCATCACATATTTTCTCGTATCCTGCTCAATACGGCTCCAAGGACCGGCATTATGCGTCTGGTCCTGCGGCACCATATTGGCCAACGAGAAACTCTGCGCCATGGTCTGCGAGCTATACATATCCGCAGCAGGCGCCATATGGCCACGCGAATAACCCGAACCCTTGTAGTCGTCCAGATCCGCTCGCTCGGCCTGAGGCAAACGCGCTTCGCTATAGAACTTATCGGTCCGTTGCAATCCTTGCGCCTGTGTCAACAACTGGCGATTCAAGCGCTCGGCCACAAAAACCGGGGTTTTGGTCTGGCCACTATGCAGGATGGCAAATCCGGAAAAACACAGTTCCCGCAAGCCTTGTGTTGCCGGAACGATGGGCGGATGCTGGCTGGGGAAAAACTGCGGGCACGCGAAAAACTGAGTTTGAACCGACGGGCCGCTCAGTTTGACGGCGGGCGCGCTCTGGGCGGATGTCCCGTGCCCGACGCCCTGAGTCAGTCGCTCCCATGGCCAGCCCAAATGAGCCAGAATTTCCTTTGCCGATGCGGGTAGCTGCCATTGACTCGGCAACCGCCACTGAGACGGCATGTCCCATTGCGGATTCAGGAAATACGTGCCGGCACTGAAACCGGCTATCCCGGCAACGACGAACGCCCGCGTAAATCGCATCAGGCGATTGGCGGGTCTGGATTGACTCTTGGAAGTTGAACGTTTCTTTTTCGGGGCTGATTTCTTGGGGCGGGTCATACTGCTTTATGAGGCGGCGGGCCGGCGCGTCTCTATCGCCTGCACAGCGCCCTATTGTAGATGACGTATGATTCGGCCCGTACCAGCAAAAAAGGAATAATACGCATGCGTACCGTATTCATATTGATCGGGATAGCCGTGGTCGCTTTCTTTCTGGTCAAAGGCATCAAGGCCTATTTTGCCGAACGCAACGGCAACCGTTTCAAATAATCGGAGAAGAGCCTCATGGCAACCAAGCAGCAAATGGAAAACGTCGCACAGCAGGCGCGCGGGGCAGTGAAATGGGGATTCCTGGGCATCGTGATCTTTGCGATCATCTTGATGCTCGTTTTCGGATCGTGGTTCCAGGTGGATCAAGGCGATCGTGGTGTGGTTTTGCGCAACGGCAAAATCGTGGCGGTGGCCGAGCCCGGCCTGGGTTTCAAAATACCGGTCATCGATGCGGTGCATCCGATTTCCGTGCGAGATCACACCATTACTTTTGGCGGCCAGCATTCGGCGCCGCTGGAAGCCTACAGCTATGACCAGCAACCGGCCACGCTGCGCGTGTCGATCACCTATCAGGTGCCGCCCGCCAAGGTCGCTGAACTGTATTCCGAATATCAAACCCTCGAAAACGTGGAACAGCGCGTGATCGAGCGCCGCACCTTCGACGTGATCAAGAACGTCTTCGGTAAATACACCGCGGCCAGCGCGATTCAACAGCGCGAGAAAATGGGCATGGATGCCAACACTGCCATGCGTGCGGCGCTGCAGGACGTGCCCATCAACGTCGTGAGCGTACAAATCGAAGAAGTCGGCTTCTCAAAGGCCTACGAAGACAGTATCGAAAAACGCATGCTGGCCCAGGTGCAGATCGAAACGACCCGCCAGCAAAAGCAGACCGCGGAAATTCAGGCAGAAATCCAGGTCGTTCAGGCAGAGGCTGCCGCCCGCGCCCGCGTGGCCTCCTACAAAGCCGAGGCCGACGGGATCAAGCTGCGCGGCGATGCCGAAGCAGCCGCGATCGAGGCCAAGGCCCGCGCATTGGCCACCAACACCAATCTCGTGAACTTGAACGCGGTCGAGAAATGGGACGGCAAGCTTCCGGAAACGCAAGTGCCAGGATCTGCCCTGCCGTTCATCGGGATCAAGTAACCGCTATATCGCAGGCCACCGCTGACGTTTCCCCCCACGTCAGCGTCTGGATTCTGGGGCGCATGGCACGTAAACTTGCGAAGTATGACGACTCGGCTGGACCTCTACTCGCTGCAGGTCTTCTTGGCAGTACTCGAAGAAGGCAGCATCGCTGCTGCCGCAGTGCGCGAACACATCGCCCCCTCGGCACTGTCAAAGCGCCTGTCTGAACTGGAACGCACGCTCGACGTCATCCTCTTCCAACGCCATGCGCGCGGTGTCGAACCTACCAGCGCCGCTCGCGCCCTTGCTCGGCGTGCCCGTGCATTGCTGCATCAAACACAAGACCTGGCTGCAGAGATACAGGATTATTCCACCGGCCTGCGCGGCCGTGTCCGGGTGGCGGCCAACCTATCGTCAATCGCACAGTTTCTGCCTATGGAGCTGCGGCGCTTCATGGACCAGCATCCGCATGTGCAGATAGACCTGGAAGAATCCATCAGCTCGGGCGTCACCCGAGCGGTCGCCGACAATGCCGCCGACATAGGCGTGTATACACAATCCGACGATGAAGAGGGCCTGGACATTTATCCCTATCATCGCGATGTGATGGCTGTGGTGGTCCCGCGCAGCCACGTGTTGGCACGTCGCAAGTCCGTTGCTTTTGCGGAAACCCTGGACTTCGACCACGTCGGCATGCACCGAGGCAGCGCCGCAAACTACCTATTTACCCGGGAAGCCGCGGCGATCAATCGAACGTTACGCTTACGTTTCCAGGTCACCTCCTACGATGCCCTGGTTGCCATGGTACGAGCGAATCTGGGACTGGGCATCGTGCCCGTAAAGGCCTTGTCCATCCACGCGGCTGAGGACCTGCGCATCATTCCGCTCAAAGACGGCTGGGCCCAGCGCCAGTTGAAACTGTGCGTGCGCAGCAACGAAACACTGTCAGGCGCGGCAAAGCTACTGCTGGACCACCTGATATTGCAGGCGGCTTCCCAAGTGGATTGAGAGCGAAAAACTCGGCGCCAGCTCCGTACGGCCGGAGAATCCAGGCGGGCAATCGACTTTATCGCCCGTCGCTTTGACTTTTTGTATAAGCAGCAGTGAATGCAGTCGCAGCTCAGGGGGTGACGAGGCTGGACAGCCACTCGCGAAACGCGCGCAGCGCCCCGGACGATGGCTTACCGGTGGGCCACGCGAAGTAATAGGTATAGTCCTCGCGATCCAACACCAGGCCGAGCGGGGCTTCCAGGGTATGGTCGGCCAGTTCTTTTTCAATCAGCGCTTTCTGTGCAATGGCGACGCCATGCCCTTCTATGGCGGCCTGATAGGCGAGCAAGGATGTCCCGTACTTCATGCCCTGCGCTGGGTTGACGTTGCGTAGGCCGGCAGCCTGCAACCACGTGGCCCAGTCATCGGGGCGGGCCATGGAATGCAGCAACGTCTGCGTCGCCAGCTGCTTCTTGTTCGTCAAACGCATGGCGGGCGCCGCTACGGGAATAAGCTCGTTGCGCACCAGCCGCAACGTACGCATCCCCGGCCAACGCCCCTCGCCCAACTGTATGCCGGCGTCGATGTCTTCGCGCTGAAAATCCAGAGGAGCGAACGACGTCATGACCTGGACGTCGATGTTCTTGTGCAGTTGATGAAAACTTGCCAGGCGCGGAATCAGCCACCGCACGGCGAATGTGGCGGGCGACCGTATCCGCAAGGTGTTGCGGCCCTGGGCGCTGCCAGTAATAGCCAGTGTGGCTTCCCGCAGGGCGGCGAATAGCGGTATCAAATCAGACAGATAACGCGCGCCCGCGGGAGTGAGTTCGAGCCCGCCACGTATGCGAACGAACAAGGGTGTCCCGAGAAAGCTTTCCAGAGCGTGTACCTGCCTGCTGACCGCCGCAGGTGTCACGCAGAGTTCGTCGGCTGCCTTGGAAATACTAAGCAGCCGTCCCGTGGCCTCAAAGGCCCGGGCGGGATTCAGGGGAGGAAGTAAGTCGCGACGAGCCATGTGTAAAGGGTCTTACGCTAATGACGCATCGCTACTATAACGCTGTAGTACGCCAACCCACTCAAGTATCCAGGCCACCCATTCCAGGCTCTGAAGCAGCAGCGGGTCCATTTTTGCTGCATCAGCCATCGCGTTTGGCGATGGCCCGTCGAATATTCACGAATTGTCGCATCAGCGCTGATCTCCGAACATAAAAACCGACATCAGCACGCCGGGCTCGACGCTGCGAGCCTGGCCATCAGGAGACAGACATCGTGACGCTTCCCGATCGAGTCGACATCGTGGAGGTAGGCCTGCGCGACGGATTGCAAATCGAATCCGAGTTTGTGCCTACCGAAACGAAAGTCGATATTCTCAACGCCTTGATAGACGCCGGTGTGCGGCATTTTGAGGCCACGTCCTTTGTATCTCCGCGCGCCGTCCCGCAGATGCGCGATGCAGTCGACGTACTCGCAGGGGTGCGCAAAAAACAGGGCGTGGTACTGAGCGCCTTGGCCCCCAACCGCAAAGGCGTCGAGCGTGCGCTGGAATCTCAGGCAGACGAAGTGGTCGTGTTTTTATCGGCCACGGAAAGCCACAACCTGAAGAACCTGAACCGCCCTATCGAGCAATCGCTGCGCGACATCGAAGAGATCGCCGAAGTGCTCAAGGACAAACCTTTGCGACGCAATGGCGCCATCGCCGTCGCCTTTGGCTGTCCATTTGAAGGCGACGTGGACCTGGCTGTAGTCAAGACAATCTTCAATCGCTTCGTAGACCTCGGATTCAACGCGGTAACGCTGGGCGACACCACGGGCATGGCGACACCGAAACTGGTACGACAGACGGTAGAAGCCCTGCGCGCCGAAGCCCCCGACATGAAGATATCCCTGCATTTTCATAACACGCGCGGCATTGGCCTGGTCAATGTCGTCGAAGGCCTGCGCGCAGGCATCACGTCCTATGAGTCCTCATTGGCCGGCCTCGGCGGATGCCCGTTCGCACCCGGCGCCACAGGCAATATCTGTACCGAGGACCTGGTCTATCTGCTGGACGAAATGGGCATAGACAGCGGCATTGACCTGCAGGCGTTGATCCGCATTGCACAGCGCCTGGAAACCGTGGTGGGAAGGCGCCTGCCAGGGCAACTGATGAAGGCGGGCCCCCGTCTCAATTTGCATGATGTGCATGCCGCCACTGCCGCTGTGGGTTAACGTCGAGGAGCTCCGATGAACGATACGACCCGTCTCTCGCCTGCCGCACTGCCGATCTCCGCAATACGTGAAACTGCCGTCAACCTCAACCGTCCGGAATGCGTGCTTTGTACTGCCGCGGGAGATCTTTATGTTTCGGATAAGGCTGGCGGTATTCGACACATCCAGTCCAATGGCGACGCGCGCCTGATCGGTGCCCAGCCTGGCCTGATTCCCAATGGATTTGCGCTGATGCGCGACGGATCTTTTACCGTCGCCAATCTGGCCGATAACGGCGGTGTATGGCGCATTACCCGCAATGGGCAGGCCGCGCCCCATATCCAGGAGATCGATGGCATCGCCCTGCCCAGTGTGAATTTTGTCTGGCTGGATGATGCCGAACGGCTATGGATCTGTGTCAGCACGGTGCGTAAAGGCGATCATCAGTTCCGCCGTGATATTGCCGATGGATTCATCGCGGTACAGGACCAGCAAGGCGTGCGCGTCGTCGCACAGGACATACATTGGACCAATGAATGCCGTACGGATCCCACAGGACAGTACCTCTATGTGAACGAGACTTTTGGCCGCCGCCTGCTGCGCTTTCGCATCGGGGCGCACGGCGCGCTGAGTGAGCGCACCGTCATTACCGAATTTGGCAAAGGCGCCTATCCTGATGGCATGGCGGTAGACGAAGAAGGCCATATCTGGATCATCAGCGTCGTGTCCAACCGAGTCATCCGCGTCAGTCCCGAAGGCAAACAACAACTGATCATCGAAGACCTCGATGCCGCACATATCGACAAGCTGGAAACCGAATACCTGGCGAATCGCCTGAGCCGCCCCCTGGTGTACGACAACCACAGCGTAAAGCTGCAGAACATCACCAGCCTGGCCTTTGGCGGACCTGATAGAAAAACGGCGTATATGGGTTGCATCAACGGCACCTCGTTAGCGATATTCGACGCCCCCGTCGCTGGGCTGAAACCCGTGCACTGGAACTGGTAAAGATCGGCGCAATGTTAATGCGCATCACAAAGGCAATACGTCCGTAGACGACGAGCCCCCAAGGAGGAGACATCATGAAACAGCAACGGCTTACGCAGGCCTGCAGACAAAAAATATTCCTGACTGTATCGGTGGCCGCCGCGCTCGTCGCAGGCACATTAGGTTTCGCAGACGATGTGCAGGCGCGCGAGATGAAGATCGCCACCATCGCCGCATCGAACAGTCCATGGGATCACGCGATGCGTGCCTTTGCTGACGAGGCGGCCAAACAATCACAAGACGACCTCAAGGTGCATGTCTATACCGACGGGCAACTGGGAGATATCAGCAAGATCCTCTCTTCCATGCAATTGGGCACCTTGGACATGGGATATTTTGGTCTGGGCTCGGTGGTCTTTCTACGCGGCGCACAGCCCCTGAACATTCTGTACGCACCTTACTTATTCAAAAGCGGCGAACAAGCCGAACGTATCGTCAACAGCGAAGAATTTCAGAAACTTTTCGACGAGGTCGCCAAAAAGTCCGGCGTACGGGTGTTTGCCGCGTTCGGCATTCGCTCGCCCCGCGCGCTGCAAACCGTCTCACGCGCGATCAACAAACCAGAAGACGTGCAAGGCTTGAAACTGCGCATTCCGTCCATTCCTATCCTGAAGACCACGTTCGAAACGCTGGGCGCCCAGGTTGTACCGTTGGGAATGACAGAAATCTATACCGCCCTGGGCAGAGGCATGATAGACGGGCAGGATAACGGTTTTGATCTGTCCATCCCGCTGCGCTTTCACGAGGAAGCCAAATACTGGGCTGCGACAGACCATGCCTATGAACTCACAGGCTGGTTCATTTCCGAACGCACCTGGCAGGGCCTGAGCGACAAAGAGCGTGCTGCTCTGGTCGCCGCTGCCAAGGCCGGCGGCCAGGTCGCGACGAAACTGGACAAAGAGCTGGACGACAACGCCATCAAGCTGCTGAAAGATGCCGGCGTAACCTATACGCAACCCGACAAAGCCGCGTTCCAGGCCGCGCTGGCGAACGTCTACAAACAATACGAAGGCAAAGATTGGCCCGAAGGCATGGTCGAACGCATTCAGAAAATGCAGGAGTAGCCCATGAGCGTGCCGATACGCGCCACTGCACCATCTTCCGCCGCCCTGCAAACCCCCAGCGGCTGGCGCTCGTGGGTACTGCGCGCGGACCGCGTGATCTGCTGGATCGGCAGATTGAGCGTCGTCCTGACGCTGGCCGTGGTGCTGGTTTCATGTTTTTGCCAGGTGCTGGACCGCTACGCGTTGAAGACTCAATTCGATGCATGGGATCAGATTGCCCGTATCGGCATGCTGTGGTCCGCCTTTGTAGGCGCAGCGATGGCACTGAGGGAACGCCGCAACGTGGTCATCGATATCATCGACCGCCACCTTTCCGAACGCGTGCGTAACGTCCGGGACAAACTTTTTGACGCGCTGTTGCTCGTATTGGCCATCACGCTATTCGTCAAAGGACTGGATGTCGTCGCCGTCGGCCAGTTTCAAGACATCGTCGGTACGCCGTTTACCTATGCCGTGAGCTATGCCTCGCTGACAACGGGCATGGTGTTTTTCATCTTGTTTTTGGTGCTGCGCCTGATCATTCCCCAGGCGCCTGCTCCAGAGGATATCTTTCACACCGAGCCGGCCATGGGCAACACGACCGTATCGCCGGGAGACCCATCATGATCATCGGCTCGGTCATTCTGTTCATCGTGCTGATATTGATGGGCCTGGACATTGGCTTTTCGATGATCACGGCAGCGATGGTAGGGATGCTGTTCAAATCGGGCGGCGGCGTCGACATTGTGCAGGCGCCGCTGACGATGCTCGGTGGCATCGACGAAACGGCCTTGGTAGCCATTCCCCTGTTTATTCTGGCAGGCGAGCTGATGAACCGCGGCGGTGTCACCCTGCGTTTGATCAACTGGTCCATGGCCATGGTGGGCCATCTGCGCGGCAGCCTGTCGCAAGTCTCGTTGACCACTAATCTGGTCATGGCCGGCATCAGCGGCTCGGCCGTTGCCGATGCCAGCGCCATTGGCACAGCGATGATTCCCTCCATGAAACAGGAGGGCTATCGGCGCGGCTATCCCGAAGCGGTCATCGCCTGTGGCGCCATGCTAGGCCCTATCCTGCCGCCTTCCATCCCGATGATTGTGTATGCGGTGCTGGCCAATTTATCGATCATCCGCCTGTTCCTCGCAGGCATCATTCCGGGGTTCATGCTGCTGGCCGGCTATATGGCGATATGCGCATGGCAGGCGCGCCGTCATCACTATCGTTCGCGGCCTAAAGCCAGCTGGCCTGAGCGCGCTCGCGTGACGCGTGCGTCGATCTGGGCGCTGATGATGCCCATATTGATCATTGTGGGGATTCGTTTCGGCCTGTTGACGGACACCGAGGCAGCCGCCTTTGTCGCAGTCTATGCCCTGTTGGTGGGCCTGATGGTCTACCGCGAACTGAAGCCGGGAAATTTGAGCGAAGTGTTTTACTCGGCCGGGCGCACCATGGCAGTGGTGTTGTTTCTGCTGGCGGCGGCAGGCCCTTTCAGCTGGCTGATCAGCGAATCGCGTGTCGCGGCCACGATTGCCAATGCCATTCTCGGAATATCGGATCAACCCTGGGTGATCCTGTTGACGGTGAATGTGTTTCTCATCCTGGTGGGAAAGATCCTGGAACCCCTGCCCGCCATGATCATCACGTTGCCCGCGCTATTGCCGATCGGCGCGCAACTAGGCATGGACCCGATCCAGTACGCGATGATTTTGATCCTGAATCTCATGACCGGCATGCTGACACCGCCCGTCGGCATTCTGCTCTTTGTGACGTCTGCTGTGGGCCGCACGCCTATCGGCCCCATCGTACGCGAGGTCATTCCATTCTTTATCTGGGCGCTGATCGTACTCGCGTTGATCTGCGCCTTTCCTCCACTGACTTTATGGCTACCCAGCCTGGGCGGCTGACACATGCATCCATCTGAACAAGACACGAACATGCCATTATCGGGAATTCGCGTTCTCGATCTGACTCGAATTATCTCCGGCCCCTACTGCACGTCGATTCTGGCGGACATGGGCGCCGAGGTGATCAAAATCGAAACACCGGGCGAAGGTGATCCCGTACGCCGCCAAGGTGTCATCCGCGACGGCCTGAGCTGGTATTTCGCGAACTACAACCGCAACAAAAAGTCCGTGACTCTGGACTTGTACAGCCAGGAAGGCAAAGACATTCTGCGCAGCCTGATCCCACGCTGCGATGTCATCATCGAGAACTACCGCCCCGGTATCATGGAAAAAATGGGATTGGGCAGCGACGCACTGAAGGCCCTGCGGCCCGATATCATTCACTGCAGTATCAACGGATTCGGCACATCGGGTCCCTATCGTGACCGGCCGTCGTTCGATTTCATCGCTCAGGCCATGAGCGGCTTCATGAGCCTGAATGGCGCGGAAAGCGATCCCCCCATGCGTGCCGCACCGCCCATCAGTGATTTGATTGCAGGGATGAACGGCGCGTTGGGTGTCATGGCAGCGTTGCTGCGGCGCGAGCGCACGGGCCGCGGAGACACGGTCAGCGTCAGCCTGCTGAGCAGCATGATAGGCCTGCTGAGTTTTCACGCGGCAAACTATTTCGCCAACGGACAATTACCTGCCCGCACAGGCAACGATCACGGCATCGTCGCGCCCTATGGTCTGTTCGAAACGGCAGACGGTCAGGTGGCGATTGCGCCGTCGAACGACGCCATGTATGAAAAATTGCTGGATGCGCTGGAATTACAGGAATTGCGCACCCACCCAGACTTTCAGGCAAACGCCGATCGCATGCTGAACCGGACCTCGATCAAAGCCATCATCGAGGCGCGCACCCGGCAACAAGCTACACACTACTGGATCGAACGCTTGAATCGCTATGGCGTCCCGTGCGGACACGTGATGAACCTGCAAGAAGTCTTTGCCGATCCTCAAGTCGCGGATCAGGAAATGGCGATTGACGTCCCGCATCCTGACGGCCAGCAGGTGCGTATGCTGGGCTTTCCCGTGAAATTCACTGAAGCCCCCTGCCGGGCGTATCGCGCATCTCCCGAACTCGGTGGTGACACCGACGACGTGCTCACCGAGCTGGGGCTTGCTCGCGAGTACATCGCCCAACTGCGCCAAGCCGGCAAAATCTGAAATACTACACAAGGCCTGTGCCAGGGCCTTATTTGCATCGAGTAATACACGACACTGGCGCCACGACCAGCGCAAACCCCAAAGGAGATCGACATCATGCTACGTGCAACCCTACTAGCGGGCTGCTTTATGGCCCTTGCAATGCCCGCCGTTGCGCAAAAGAATTATCCTGACCAACCGATTCGCATCATCGTACCGTTCACCCCTGGCGGAGGTACCGACTTTCTCTCGCGTACCGTTGCGGCCAAATTGGCCGAGACCACTAAATGGAACGTCGTCGCAGAAAACCGCGCAGGCGCAGGCGGCACGGTTGGCATCTCGGCCGCAGCACGCGCGCAACCCAGCGGCTACGAAATCGTCATGGGCCAGACCGACAATCTGGCGGTCGCCCCCTCGCTCTATAGCAAACTCACTTATGACCCGATCAAGGACTTTGCGCCCATCGGCATCGTAGGCGAAGCCCCGCTGATCGTCGTGGCGGGCAAGAACAGCCCCTACAAGACGTTGGACGATTTGATCACAGCCGCCAAGAAGGCACCCGGCACGATCAACTATGGCTCGCCCGGTGCAGGCACTATTACCCATCTGGCTGCGGAACTGCTGCAACAAAAGGCCAATATCAAACTGGTGCATGTGCCCTACAAGGGCTCGGGTCCGGCGATGGCCGATCTGTTGGGTGGACAGATTCCCATCATCTTTACGTCGATACCTTCATCAGCGCCGCAGATCAAAGCAGGCACCGTGATCCCCTTGGCGGTCACCTCACCCAAGCGCAGCCCCGCCATGCCAGACGTACCGACCGTTGCCGAGCTGGGCTATCCCGATTTCGACGTGCGCGTCTGGTACGGTTTGCTGGCGCCGGCTCAGACGGACAAGCATATCGTGCAGACGTTGAACACGGAGCTGAACAAGATTCTCGCGCTCCAGGACATTAAAGACGCGCTGGCGGCTCAAGGCGCAACGGCAATGCCGACGACGCCCGAACAATTTGCGCAAACGATCGAGCACGATCTCAAAAAATGGAAACCGGTCATCAAGGCAGCCAATCTCAAACTGGACTGACGGCCTGATTCCGAGGATTACGCCGCCACACGCAGATGCCGCTTGCCGCGGCGGCCCGTGACCGGGGTGGGGCTGGGATTGAGCAGGCTGCTCGGGATATCAGCGAGCAGCGCTTGCTCACCTGCTTGGCTGATCTGCCCGGGCAAGATCCAGCTCTTGCCATCACCGCACTCGGTGTCCCGCAGATGTTGTGCAAGACGCATGGCGTCATGTTCCGCCCGCTCACGGCTGGGACGGGCAACCTCGCAAAAACGCGTAAAGCTGACGGTCCAATCGGATTCGCGGCCAATGACCTCGACACATCCCCGATATTCGCCCAAGTCGGCTTCGTGCACACGAGGACGAATGGTATAGCTCACCTTGGAAGCGAACGCAGCATAAGTGTCCATAGCGGATCTCCCTGATGATGTCCTGCCCATTCAGAGTAGATCAATAAGATGATCAAACTATGGCCATTTGCAATCTTTGAAAACCATTACGAAAAAGTTACATAAGCCATAATTCAGTACATTCGCGCCCGATTTTTGACGTCAAATCTTGTTGGACCGCCGTCTTCCCCGAGAGTGAGCGCTTTGACGGGACTGTTTATTTTGGTCGGAATGTTGCGATTCCGACGTGGAATCCGCCGATTTTGTATCTGTAGAACGTTGCGCATGGGCCACACGAGGCGCTTGAGACGGACGAGTTTGGCTGGACGATCCATCATGCGGCATACGCCATTCATGGCTGTCACGCCGCTGCGAACGCTGCCCCGTCTTTCGTTGACCCGTCAAGGTCGCAAAATCCGACGAAAACAAGTCCCACGACGCAATGAACAACGCGGCGATCAACGGTCCGATTACAAAACCGTTCAGCCCGAACAACCCCATCCCTCCCAGCGTGGAAATCAGCACCACATAGTCGGGGAGCTTGGTGTCTTTACCGACCAGCAAGGGACGCAATACGTTGTCGACCATGCCGATCACCAGCACACCGTACAAGGCCAACGCCACGCCCTGCCACAGCTCGCCCGAGACCAGGAAATAGACTGCAACCGGCCCCCAGACCAGGCCTGCGCCGATGGCGGGCAGCAATGATAGAAATGCCATCACTACGCCCCATAACACGGGCCCCTGGATGCCAAGTATGTAAAAAATCACGCCGCCCAACGCACCCTGCGCAGCCGCCACAGCGATGTTGCCTTTGACGGTTGCCCGGATCACGGTAGTGAATTTGCGCAGCAAGTGCAATTTGTGTGTGTCGCTCAAGGGAATCGCCTCACGCAATCGCGCCGACACAACCGAGCCATCACGCAGCAAAAAGAACAACAAATACAACATCACGCCAAAGCTGATCAGAAACTCAAAGGTGTTCTGGCCGATATTGAACGCCTGCGTGGCGATGTACTGACTGCCTTGCATGGCGCCCGCGGTCAGCTTGTCCTGCATGCTGGATAGATCGCCGATCCCGAAACGGTCCATCATGTTTTGCACGCTGGCAGGCATCGCATCCAGGATCTGCTGCACATAAGAACCGAAGTTCAAATTCCCTGACTTGACGCGTTGATACAGGCTGCTGCCCTCCTGCACCAGCGAGCCGGCAATGAAAGTCACCGGTACGATCACCACCACCAACACCAGCATCAATGAGATCAGTGCCGCGAGGTTGCGCCTGCCGCCTAGTTTGGCGGCGATGCGCCGATGAATCGGCGCAAAAATAATGGCTAGAATCGCGCCCCAGAACACGGCGCCATACAGCGGCCACAATAGCCAGACAAAGGCGATCGACACGACCACCAGGAGAAACAAGAAAAAGCGGTAATGCAGGCTGGAGCCATTCATAGCGTGAATTCCATGCGCGGCGTTGGCCGCGATTGCTGCGATTGTACAAATGGTCGGATCATAGGGGCTGCAAGGTTTGCAGACGGGCTTGTGCCTGCTCGATAGCGGCAGCGTGACTATTCAACGTATCGAGCAGTTGGTTGAGTTCGCGTTGTACAGAGGGATCGCGCACAGCGGCAGAGTCGGCGTCGATCGTGATCTGATCCGCGTGCTTGGTGATGAAATCCGCTGCACGCAGGGCGTCGTCCAAAGAAGCCAGGGCCGTGGCGGTCAGCTCGTCCAGGACGCCGACAGGCTGGGTCACGATTTTGTCGTAGGCGTTGGTGTATACCGGCTGCAGATCCGCAGGCTGCTCCCATTCGGCACGCTCGGACTGCGCATGAGCCTGTGCCTGGTGCAGTGCCTCTTGTCCGGCAGCCAAGGCTTGGCGGTCTGCCAGCAGGGTCTGCTGGCGAGCCTGCAGCTGCGCTAGCGATACCAGCTCCTCGTGCTCGAAAGCATTCGCCAGATTCTGCATCTGTTGCTGGACAGCATTGTCCACGGCGCTCAGCACCGCATATTGGTCGGCATAATCACCCAACGCATCACGCTGTGTCTCGTCCAGGGCGGGAACGCGGCGATCGGCCGTATCAATTACCTGTGTCTGCAGCCATGCAATAAACGCGGCACGTTGCTCCGGCTCTTTATTGACGCAGCCGGCAATGGCCATACTCAGCAGGACAATGCTGATGAACTGAAAGGCGATCCGCATGATTCTCCTGAAATACGCCGATACTGCGCCGGCCGCGGGGCGCTCACGCCGCAGCCGGATCGCTTACGCCGCATAGACTACCCTACAATGGCTACATGAACGCATCCAACTCTTCGCCTTCTGTTACCGGCTCCAGCGAATCGCAACCCTGGGGTTACACCCATCCCGACTGCCGGGGCTCGTCGGCATTCCTGTTTTTCACATCGGATCTCGCTCGCGTAGTGAACCAGGAGTTAGCCGGCCAATCGCTGGACGCCCCCGCCATGGCCCGCGCACAACAAGCGGTCGACGCTCTGGTGCAACGGTATGTCGATATCCAGGCTGCGCCCGCGGCGTTCAATGGCCAGCGCATCCTCCTGAAACTGGATACGACGGCGCCTGGCGCCACGCCCCAAGTCGCCTTGGAAATGTCGCCGGAGCTCGAAGACCAGATCATCGAAGCCCAACGCCTGGCGCACCAGCAGGCCGCAATCGGTCAGTAATATTTTGTCATTTATTGCCGTGGACTTGCGCCAGCAGGTCCATGATGCCACCCAGCCAAGAAAACTCTTGCCAAAACAATAATTTAGCGTTATATTAGAAAGCTTGGCAGTAAGCGCCACAGGGATACGCCAGGCAAAACGCCTGGCACATTATTTAAATCCATAATCCATCCCCGACGGCAGTCTTGGCGAAATATACCCAACATCAATCCGCCATCCTGCCTTGATTCCGTGGCCATTGGCCATTTGTTTAAATCGCCCCGCCCCAACCGAGGCATACGCCGCAACGCATACGGCCAACGTCCGTGCAGCATTTGCGACTAGAGATTGACACCCTTTTGTCATTCCTGCTTTTACGCAGCTTGCTCAAGGCTTGTCATTGCATTTCCATAACCATAACGAGAACTCAAATGAACCACTACATTCACCCCATTACGCCGTCTGAACTGCTGCCTCGCCGCGCACATACCAATCTCGATCAGGTGCCGATCCACGTCGGCGATATCGTGCACCTGCGTCCGGCCAATGGCCCAGCAATTCGCGCCACGGTGATTTACAACGCGCCGATCAACGGTACCGTGACCTACACGACCGACGTCGTGCGCCCTCGTGGCTGCTCGGATCAGTCAGGCATGCGCATTCGATTCCGTCACGAACACGTGCATCGGATCGAACCTGTCCGCAAACAGGCGGCCTGATTCCCATCAAATGATCGGTTCAGTCCAACGGCAGCCGGCCCGAGCGCACGGCACTTGATACGGCAAGCTTGGGCCTCGCACTGCCTGCGTTGGACGATTAAGCACTGACCTCGGAGCGCAGAAAGCAACGAGCCCGTGATAAAGTGGTTTTCCCTTTTCCGAGCCGGCTCCGCCCATGCTGCACACGCGTTCCTGTATCCGTATCTGGGACTTTCCCACTCGCCTATTCCACTGGGCCTTAGCCATCTGCGTCACCGGCGCCTACGTCAGCGTCAAGCTGGGCGGCCTGTACATGGACTGGCATGTCCGCTTCGGACTGGCCACGCTGGGCCTGATTATGTTCCGCGTGATCTGGGGGCTGGTCGGGCCACGCTACGCGCGTTTTTCCACTTTTGTCCGAGGTCCCGGCGCTATCAAACGCTATCTGCAAGGCGCTGCCGCCTCTGCCGGCCACAATCCCCTGGGCGCTTTGTCCGTCATCGCCATACTGGCGGTACTCGGTTTTCAGGCGGTCAGCGGCCTGTTCATCACCGACGACATCATGACGCAGGGCCCGCTATACGGCCGAGTCGATGAGGGGATCTCGTCCTGGCTCGCCTCATGGCATGAGCGTAATGAATGGATCATCATCGCGCTGGTTGCCCTGCATCTGGTCGCCATCATCTGGTACGTCGCGATGCGCCGGCGGCGTATCGTAGGTCCGATGATTACCGGTAACGCCCGGCCTCAGGACCTGCCGGCCGGCACGCCGCCAACCGAGGATGGCCCCATGATCTGGCTGCGCGCGGCGATCATCGCGGCCGCGGTAACCGCCCTGGTGCTGTGGATCCGCTCGCTGGAAATCGTGGCGGATTTTTCGTTTTCATAGGCTGCAGAGTCGCCACGCCCATCCTGCACCATCCGACAATGAAAATGTCCGGTGTCAAGACTTTTTGAGGGCCGGGCAGGTGCAGGAAAAGCTTTATGGGTCATACCGCTGAGGACTGCGCCAAGGGCGAGGAGGAAAATAAGCGTTAGGAGAGCATCGACCCTAAGGGGTCAGCCAGGACCGTCACTCGCAGCCGCAAGCAGCGGCACCAGGATGTCGCTGATCGGCGTCGGAACGCCATGAACCCGTCCGCGACGCGCGATGATGCCGTTGCGGATATCCCATTCCAGTGGCCGGCCTGCTTCCCGATCCGTGAGGATGGAGGTGCCCATGTCCGCTGGGGCCGACTGGAACTTGCCGAGGATCTCTTGCAGCACGTCCTCGCCAAGTTCAATGCCCTCTGCGCGTGCCACGGCCAGGCATTCGCGCAAATAGGCCAGTGCCAGCCCGGCGATGTCGGCGCGGCCGAACATGCCCGAGCGACGGTGCGTGAGTGCCATGAGGCCCGCCACCGCGTTCTGCAACAGCTTGCGCCAGGCGAGTGCGCTGAAGTTTTCTGCCAAGTCCACGGCGCACCGTGTGCCTTGCAGTGCCTGGGCCACAACGTGCGCGGCAGACGTATTCGGCAGAGTCAGACGCGCCTTGCCGCGCAGGCGGACCGAGCCATCGGATTGCGCCTGTGCCGGAAACCACACGACAGCGGGAACGATACGCCCGCCAGGCGCGTGTGAGCGAACCCTTGCCACCTGTTCGATACCGTTCTGCAAGACGCTCACGACGGTTTGCGGGCCGACCAGTGCCGCCAGCCATTCTGCCGCCGCCTCGATCTGCGTGGCCTTGACCGACAGAAAGACAAGATCAGCCGTGCGAGTTATCTGCTTCTGGCTCGTCCGAACCGGACCGGGGATGGTCATGGAGCGGCCTCCCTCCAGCAAAGTCAGGTGATCGCGGGGTGTCCGTCCACACAGCAAGGGCGTGCGGCCGACCTCATGCAGCATCGCCGCGAGCGTGGTTCCAATCGCACCGGGCCCCACGACAGCAGTGTTGATTTCAGTGTTCATGAAAGCGAATTCCTTTAACGGCATCTGTGCACGGGACCGTTGTGCCACTCATGCTGAGCATGTAATATATTACACATGAATAAAGATATTGGTAATGAAATTACAGAAGGCGAGCGACGATTGCAGCAATGGATCGGCAGCATTCAAGCGCGGAGCGGTGACCTCGCCGCGAGCGAGGCGAAGGTTGTCGATCTGCTGCTCACCGATCCTTTGTTTATTGGGGCCAGCACGACCGCCCAGGTTGCTGCCCGGGCCGGCGTTTCGCCGCCGACGGTGATCCGCGCGGCGCGTGCGCTTGGGTTCAGCGGCTTTCCCGAACTGAAGATCGAAATTGCCCGTGCTCGCGGTACAGCCCGGTTCTTCGCTCCGCCCGAAGTGCTCAGCGCGGATGCGACGTTGGCCTCCGTGCTGGAAACCTCCATCCGTGCCGGTGCCGATGCACTCACTGCGCTGGGCGGGGCCATCGAACTCTCTGCGCTGGATAAGGCCGTGGGTTTGATCCAACACGCTCGGCAGGTCTTTGCGTTCGGTGCCGGCCCTTCCTCGACGGTGGCCGCCGATGCTGTCTTCCGTCTGCGCGCGGTCGGCGTGATGACGGTGGGCATCACAGATCACTTGTCGGCCATGATTGCAGCGCGGCTCCTGGGCGCCGAGGACGTCGTCATCGCCGTCAGTTCGACTGGCCGCACGTCATCCACGCTTGCCGTCGCCGACGCAGCGTCATCGGCCGGCGCCTCGCTGATTGCCATCACCAACCAGTACGACACGCCTTTAGCAACCCTCGCGGACGTCGCACTTGTCGTCGGCGGCGCGCCGCTACCGGCACAGATGGCCGCTGCGGGAAGTCGGCTGGCGCAACTCGTCGTTCTTGACGCGCTGGTCGCCACCCTTGCGCTGCGCGATCCAGATCGCAGCCGCTTGGCGGAGCGGGCAGGCATTGATCTGCCTGACATTTCCTGATGCCCTGATGCAGCCCGACACCATTGCCATGGTTCTTGCCGCAGCGGTAGCGCATGCGGTGTGGAATCTGGCGTCGAAGTACAAGCGGGGAAACACCTTGCTATTCGTCTGGGCCTACAGCTGCGCTTCGACACTGTTGTGGATCCCTATCGCGGTCGGTCTCATGGAGCAAGGGCAGCAGACGATAGATGGGCAGTTGGCGGTGGCAGCGGCTGTTTCGGCGGCATTGCACATTGCGTACTCGCTGACCTTGCAGGCTGGCTACGATCGCGCCGACCTTGGGGTGGTTTATCCGATCGCCCGTGGCGCGGGGCCAGTGCTGACGATGCTGTTCGCGATACTTGTTCTGGACGAGCGGCTCAACGTCGTCGCGCTGTTCGGAGCGCTCCTGGTCGTCTCAGGCGTGCTTGTCGTCGCAGGCAACCCGTTCCGAAGCGGCAGTCGCCGCCCGCTCCAGGGCATGTTTTGGGGGGCCGCCACAGGTGCCACCATCGCCAGCTATACCGTCTGGGACAGTTACGCGGTCACGTCGCTGCATGTCGCGCCAGTGAGCTACTACGCGGGAACGCTTCTGCTCCAAAGCCTGACTCTGACGCCGGGCGCACTGCGGTATCAACGGCACATCCCCGCAGCACTTCGTACCAATGCCGTGCCTATTCTCGTTGTGGCTATCTTCTCCCCACTGGCCTACATCCTGGTGCTGAACGCCATGCTGGCGGCTCCCCTTGCACTCGTCGCACCCTTACGCGAGTCGTCCATCATCATCGGTTCCCTCTTCGCGTATCTGCTCTTTCGTGAAGACCATCTCGCGCGCCGCATCGTGGGTGCGGTCGTCGTGCTGATCGGAATCGCGGCAATCAGTCTGTGATGCTTTTTGCCGCGCGCTGGTGCGCATTCATCAATTGATGATGAACTGAAGGCAGGCTTGCCGTTGAATGCTTCGTTCGCTATACGAAAGAGCCTATGATTGCATGAAGGTAAATTATAGGAGGGCCAGCCATGTCGCGTCCTGATCTCAATCTCCTGCTGGCGCTGGATGCGCTGCTCGACGAGGGCAGCGTCATCGGCGCCGCGCGCCGCATGCATCTGAGCGCGCCGGCGATGAGCCGCACCTTGAGCCGTATCCGTGAGGCGCTTGGCGATCCGGTGTTCGTCCAGGTCGGCCGCAAGCTCGTGCCCACGCCCAGGGCGCTGGCGCTGCGCGAGCAGGTGCGGCTAGCGGTCGATCAGGCCTCGCAGGTGTTCGCCTCCGACGCCGAGATCGACCTCAAATCGCTGGATCGGCGGTTCAATATCCGCGCTACCGATGAGTTCGTGAGCATCCACCTGGGCCATCTCCTGGATGCGATGGCGCGGGAGATGCCTCGGGCGATGCTGCGCTTTTCGCCGGAGGAAGACGATGTGGACGAAGAAGCGTTGCGCAGCGGTCGCATCGACCTGTTCATCAGCGCCTCGCGTAAGCTGGTGCCGGAGATTCGCGTGCAGTCCCTGTTCACCACCACGTTCGTGGGTGTCGCGCGTGCCAACCATCCGATTTTCGACGAAGAAATCACGCCCGAACGCCTCACTCATTGGGAGCACATCAACGTGTCGCGGCGTGGCAAGGCCGCCGGGCCGGTCGATGCCGCGCTGGAGGCGAAGGGGCTGCGCCGACACGTTGCGCTGGTGCTGCCCAATCCGTACACGGCGTTGTTCGCATTGCAAGATTCGGATCTGCTTTTGCCGATGCCCCGGCATCTGGCCAGTACTGCGCTGTCCGCGGGCCTGCGTATTCGCTTGTTCGACCTGCCGACCCCGCTGGAAACGGTGCTGCTGACACAGGCATGGCACCCACGCCTGGAGGGCGACCCGGCCCATCAATGGCTGCGGCAGACCATCCATACACTATGCAACGAGAGCCAGGCGCAAGCGGCCAAACGCGCCAAGCCCTAACTAGGCGACTGGCTCTATGAATGCGTTTTACGCACTCATCTGAGTGCAATAAATTCACTTTTCGGAATGCTCGACCCTGCCTACAGTGATGCATATTGATCACTGTGGAAGGGTTGCATCGTGCATTCGGCAAACGTGCCTGACGCGGATTCAGGCGTCTCCTTACACCTCTCCCGGTTGCGGCAGCGGTTGGCGCGTGGCCTGCCTTATCTCGATCTGACCACGCCACGAGCGACCTATGTGATGCGCTCGATCCTGGCCGCTTGCCTGGCCTTGGTAGCGGCCTATCTGCTGGAACTGCACGCGCCCTACGCAGCGGCTTCCAGCGTGCTGCTGGTCATCAACCCCGTCCAGGGCGGCGTGATCGGCAAGGGGGTGTGGCGAGTACTGGGCACGCTGATCGGCATGCTGGCGGCCTTCGTGCTGATGAGCGCCTTCGGCCAGATGCCCTGGTTGTTCCTGCTCGGTTTCGGCCTGTGGCTGGGTGTGTGTGTGGTGGGTATGACCCTGCTGCGTCATTTCCGGGCCTATGGTGCCACGCTGGCAGGCTATACCGTGGGCCTGGCGGCCTACGGCGCCATGCAGCATCCGGAACGCACCTTCGACCAGGTAATGGGACGCGGGGCATCCGTGATGATCGGCGTGGTCTGCCTGGCGCTGGTCTCGGCCCTGTTCAGCAGCCGCAGCGTGCACAGCCGCTTAGCCGCGGTGCTCGACCGCCTTGCGGGCGCCACGGCCGGCGTGCTTGCGACGCATCACCAGGCCATTCAAGGTAGCGACGGACCAGATGCCAAGCCCCTCGATGCCGCACGGCGCACCCTCATCACCGAGGTCTATGGCGTGGACGATCTGCTGGCTCTGGGCAAGGCCGAATCCGCCGACCTGGCCCATCGTGCCGGCACGGTGCGGCACGCAATGGTGTCGCTGTTTTCCGCTCTTGTGGGCGGTGCGCCGCCCCTGCACGGGCCAAGCGCCAGCCTCGCTGTACTGAAAGGGTTGCAGCCGGACTGGGAAAAGGCATGGCGGGAGGTCGGCGACTCGCTGGGGCAGGAATCTGGCACGGCCGAAAGAGCACGTGCTATCCGGCTTTTGACCGACCTGCGCGCCCGGCTGGTGGACGCGCTCACTGCCACCTCGTTCGACGACGCCTCCGAGCAAGCCACAATGATGATCGCGGGCGATCGCTTGATCGAGCAACTCGACGATTACCTGCAAGCCCTCGAAGGCATCGAACGTTTCCACCAACCCAGGCCGGCGCCGGCTCGCGTGTCCGTGCCGTTCCACCGCGACACGGTGGCAGCCCTCCAGAACGGCGCACGCGCCTTGTTGACCGTGCTGATGGGCGGCGCCTTCTGGATCGCCACCGGTTGGACGGAAGGCAACATGATGCTGGCGGGGTTGGCGGCGGCCTGCGCGCTGCTGTCCACCGCGCCCAATCCCGCACTGGGTGCGGTCGAATTCATCAAGGGTACGGTGGCCGCCGTGGCGATGGCCTTCCTGTGCACCTTCATCGTGCTGCCGCACGTCTCGGGCCTGCCGCTGCTGCTGGTAACCCTGAGCCTGTTCTGGCTGCCCGGCGTGCTTGCCACCACGATGCCACGCTATGCCTTGGCCGGCGTGGCTTATCTGGTGGCATTCACGACACTCGCAGCGGCGGACAACCCGATGCGCTACGACTTTGCAGTGTTCCTCAATGGGGCTGTGGCCTGGATCCTGGCGACGTGTTTCACGCTGTTGGGCTTCAGGATCGTGCTGCCGCGCAACGGGGGGCGTGACGTCACGCGCTTGCGCCTGCGAATCCGCGATTCGGCGCTGGGCACCTTACGCGGGGAGCCGACGGATGCGCCGGCTTGGCAATGGCGTCAGCAGCACCGCATCGCGCAACTCGGCGCCTTGCTCAAAGCGCAGCCGCAGGCGATGGATCGTGCCATTGCCCAGGCGCTGACCAGTCTGCACCTGGGCCGAGAGGTGCTACGCCTTCGCCGCTGGCTGCGCCAGGCGCCCCAGGACGCCGAGTGGCCGCGCGTGGCGACGCGCGCGCTGCTCCATATGCGTCAGCGGACCGGTGACCCCGCGCGGGCCGCACGCCATGCCCGCCACGCGGCGGCCTCCTTGGCGCGTTTGCCGGTACGGCCCAGCGCCGCGATGGATGACGTGCGGCGCGTGACGGCCGTATTGCTCGACATCGCCGCATTGCTGGAGCGTCATGCGAACGACGTTCCGTTCCCCTCTGGAGGCCAAACCCATGCTCAGTGAATTCTCGTTGGGCGGCATCTACCTGCCGCCGTTCTTTGCCTACGCCTGCCTGGCGCTGCCGGTCTATCTGGGCCTTCGCTTCGTGCTCGCGCGCAGCGGGGTGCTGCGCTGGGTGTGGCATCCAGGTCTGTTCGAGTTCGCCATCTCCCTTTGCCTCGTTTCCCTGTTGGTGCTTTATGTCTGAACGCTCATTTTCCGCCCAGCGCCTGCTGCGGGCAGGACTCACTCTCGCGGTGGTCGTTGCCGCCGGGTTTCTGGTCAGTGCGCTGTGGCGCGCCTACGTCGTAGCCCCCTGGACCCGCGATGGCCGCGTCAGCGCGCAGATCGTGCGCATCGCTCCCGAGGTGTCGGGCACCGTCGCCGAGGTCTCGGTCGCGGACGATCAATATGTCAAACGGGGTGAGGTGCTCTACCGCATCGACAATGCCAGCTTCGCGCTGGCATTGGCCCAGGCCGAGGCGCAGCTGGCGGCGGCCGAGGTGTCCTTGCGCCAGAAGACTGAGGAGGCGCGCCGCCGCCGGGGTATGGAAAGCCTGGTGCCTGCCGAGGACATCCAGCGAGCGAATCAGGCCGTAGCCATCGCCCAGGCCGAACTTCGCGGTGCACGGGTCGCCGTGGACAGGGCGAAGCTGGATATGGCGCGCACCGAACTGCGTGCGCCAACCGATGGCTACGTCACGCGCCTGCGCTTGAACAAGGGCGACTACGCCGTGGCGGGCCAGCCGAACCTGGCCCTGATCGACGCCCATAGCTTCTGGATTACCGGCTATTTCGAGGAAACCAAATTGCGCGGCATCAAGCCCGGCGCGGCGGCGCAAATCCGCCTGATGGGCTTCGACCGAGTGTTGCCAGGACGGGTGGCCAGCATCGGGCGCGGCATCACCGACAGCAACCAGCAGGCCGACGCGCAGGGCCTGCCGAGCGTGGAGCCCAGCTTCAGTTGGGTCCGGCTGGCGCAGCGCATTCCCGTACGCGTCGAGTTCGAGCATGTCCCGCACGAGGTCGTGCTGGCCGCAGGCATGACCGGCAGCATTGAGGTCACGCCTTCGGCAGGCACGCCGGTACCGCAAGGCCGGTTGATTTCGCTGCTACACCGCTGGATGTGAGGACAAAGCCATGCATGCACCCATCCCCTGCACACAGCCGCGCCTTCGGCAGGCAATGCTGGCCTCACTGCTGGCCGCCCTGGCCGGCTGCACCACCGTGGGCCCGGACTACCGCACGCCGACGCTGGATGTGCCCGCGCACTGGATCGAGGCCGACGCCGCCATGTCCGAGGGCGACCACGATGGCCTACGTAGTACCTGGTGGCGCGCCTTGCAGGATCCGTTGCTCGACCGCCTGGTCGATCAGACCTTGACACATAACCAGGACCTAGATATTGCCTTGGCACGCCTGCGCCAGGCACGCGCCGAACGCGTGCAGATCGCATCAGCCGCCATGCCCGAAGTCTCGGTCGGCGCCGCCGGCGAGGCGGTGCGCAGTAGCAAGGCACTCAGCGCGCAGCCCGGCGGGCGGGCACGAACCTGGCACCTGGGATTCGATGCCAGTTGGGAACTGGACTTGTTCGGCGGCACGCGCCGCGCGGTCGAAGCCGCTGACGCCGGCATCCAGGCGCTCGCCGAAGACCATCGCGCGCTGCAAGTGAGTCTTGTGGCCGAATTGGTATCCGACTACGCCGGGCTGCGCGCCGCGCAACTGCGTCTGGCCATTGCGCAAGACAGTATCCGTACGCTGGCCGAAGCCGAACGCCTGGCCGAACATGCACACCGCGGCGGCTTGGGCACGCTGGCCGACGTCACTCAGGCCCGCGCTGAGCGAGAAACGGCCGAGGCGCAACCGCCTTTGCTGGAAGCGGACATCGCGCGTTTCAGCCATGCCATCGGTGTGCTGGCGGGCGGCTTTCCCGGGGATTGGCATGCCGACCTCGCCACGTCTGCACCGGCATTGCCCATGCCGGCCGACTTGCCGCTGTCACTCCCTTCGGAAGTGATTCGCCAACGCCCCGACCTGCGTGCGGACGAACGACGCCTGGCCGCCGCCACCGCGCAGATCGGCGTAGCCGAGGCCGCACGCTTTCCCACGTTCCGCATTCCTCTGGGAATCGGCACGACAGCCAGCGTCATCCATGATCTGTTCTCCGGCGCCAGCCTGGCGTGGTCGGCGGCGATGCAGGGCAGCCAGCCGCTTTACGACGCAGGACGCACCAAAGCCGGCGTTACAGCGGCGCAGGCCAACGCCGACGCCGTACGGCGTGTCTACGAACGGGACGTGCGATCGGCGCTGCGCGATGTCGAAGATGCCTTGACGGCATGGACCAGCGAACGCCAGCGGCAAGCAGCGTTACAGAAAGCACTGGTCGACAGCCAACAAGCTTTGGAACAGACCGCCCAACTCTACGCGCGGGGATTGAGCGCCTACTTGCCGGTGCTGGTGGCGCAGCGCAGCCTGAACCAGGCACGCGATGCGCTTGCCCTCAGCCAACTGGCGCAGTTGCAAGGCGGCATTGCCTTGTACAAGGCGCTGGGCGCGGGAGGGACGGACACGGTGTTGGTCCCGGAGCCTGACGAACGCGCCGCCGCAGAAACAGCGGCGACGCAATGACCCTTTGAGGCAGAGGAGGTGCTCAATGGAGCTACGTCATCTTCGCTGTTTCCTGGCCGTTGCCGAAGAACTCCATTTCGCCCAGTACAACAAATAGCGAGTCAAGCTTTGCCGGCTCAAAGCGATGTAAGTTTGATGTGCTTCGGGGCCGCTTATTGGAAGGTGCCTTTTGGGCTGCTGTTTTTGTGACCATTGCTATCCGTATTATTACGTCAATGCACTAATCGTCCCCTTGACGATTAGTGCATTCTACTGAATATTCCTTACACTCGCATACATAGGCTGAGCTTTTTCCCGGTGTGGTAGGCAGCTCGGATCGATGCGTCTTCGATGCGGCCTACTTCCATGTCTACAGCACATAGCCACAGTGGCACTTTGTAGCGCATGAACATCGCCACGGTCTTGTGCGCCGTCAGCGCCATCCCGACCTTGACCGGGATACCCGAATTGGCAATGTCGGTTGCGGAGCGGTGGCGGATGCCGTGGGTGCCCACATGAGTTACGCCAGCGGCTTTGAGTACACGGCTCCAGCCGTTGTAATACTCGCCCGTGGTCAGGTGCTGGCCGGGATGGGTCGGGGACGGCAGGACATAGAGGCCGCCTTCCACGCGTGGCGCTGTCGAAAGCAGCCGATGGGCTTCTTCGCTCATGGGTTTGGACATACCACCGACCTTGCTGTCAGGCCAGACGACACGCCGGTTCTCGAAGTCCACCCAGGCCCATTGGAGCGTAACGATTTCGCCGCGCCGACCGGCAAACTCGAATTGCAGCCGGATCGCCAGCGGGACGGCGTAGTTCTCCAGTCCCTCGGCATCGGTCTTGTCCAGTTGCCGGAATATCTTGCCCATGTCCTCGTCGCTGATGAGATGGGTGGCCTTACCGTTGGGGAACATCGGGACATGACGGCACGGGTTGGTGCCGTCGGGCCGATAGCCCCACACTTCGGCCAGATTGAACATGCGGCGCATGACGCTGAATGTCCGGTTCGCGTCGGCGGGTTTGTGGGCCATCTTCTTCATCATCGCGGCCACATCCGGGCGCTTCACCTCCTGCACCTTCATGCGGCCCAGCAGCGGGACGATGTTGCGGTCGATAACGCTCTGGTAGCCTTCCTGCGTGCTGAGCTTGTTGCGTACCTTGGAGTAGTCCTCCATGAACTTCGCGCACAATTCCTTGACCGTGGGCGCTTTGCGGGCGGCTGCCTTGTCGGCGGCGGGGTCGCCGCCTCGGCGCACCTGGGCCAGCCATTCCTGCGCCAGCGAGCGGGCCTGTTCGACGGTCAATTCCCCGTACTGGCCCAAGGCAGGCTTGCGGCGCTCGCCCGCATTCGTGCGACACTGGAGCATGAACACCTTGCGGCCCGCTGGGGTGATCTTGCACAAGAAGCCGGGCACCAGCGTATCCCGGAGTTCGATGGCCTGCGCTTGGGGTTGTGCCGCATCGACTGCGGACTTGGTGAGCTTGATTTTCGCCATGATGACTCCTCGGAACGACCCGATTCCCAGGAGCCTCATGAGGACCATCAGCAGGGAAGCCGGGTCAGGTTTCGGAAAGCACCGGCATATGGTGCACGCGCCTAAGCTATTGATAAACCTGCTGTATCGAGCTTCGGCGCAGTCCAGCGAAATGCGGTACTGGAGTCAGTGTGAAATGAAAAAACCCACCCATGCCTGATGCAGCGGGTGGGTCTACAGGCCATTTGCTACATGCTTATTTCTTTTCGCGATAGCTGTCGTGGCAGGATTTACAGCTGGAGCCTACGCCGCCAAACGCCGCTCGGACCTTGTCCAGGTCGCCGGAGTCGGCCGCCACCTGCAGCTTGGCCAGATTTTCTTTCAGTGCGTCACGCTTTTGCTGAAAACCCGCGGCGTCGCTCCAGACCTCCGGGCGCGCCTCGCCGCCCTCGGTACCCGGTCCGAAACCTGCCCAGGGCAGTTCGGCCAGCGTGTTGAGCAATTTCACATTGGCTTTGATCTGTTCGGCATCATAGGGGGCCTGCCCCTTGATCACAGGCTGCATGCGGCCGAAATGCGAGGCCATCAGTGTCAAAGCGGCCTGGCGGTACTTGATAGCGTCAGCCGGCTTGGCAAACTGCGCCTGCGCAGGCGCGGACCACAAAGACACAGCGATCGTACAGGCCGCAGCGGCCAGCAAGGGGAATTGCTTCATAGGGGGATCTCCCGATAGGTGCGACGAGGTGCCGGACCAGCCGGCACACACGACTATACCTCTCGTGCGAGACCTGCGGCCAGCCCGATATAGGAACGCGGCGTCATGGCCAACAGACGTGCCTTGGGCTCGTCAGGCAAGGCCAGCCCACTGACGAATTCGCGCAAGGCGGTTTCGGTAATGCCTTTGCCGCGGGTCAGGGCCTTGAGTTGCTCGTACGGCTGCGGCAGGCCATAGCGGCGCATCACGGTCTGCACGGGCTCGGCCAGGACTTCCCAGCAGGCGTCGATGTCGGCATCGATGGCGGCGGCGTTGACCTCGAGCTTGCCCAGGCCACGCAGGCAGGAATCCCATGCCACCAGGCAGTAACCCAAGCCCACACCGAGGTTGCGCAGCACCGTCGAGTCGGTCAGATCACGCTGCCAGCGCGACACGGGCAGTTTTTCCGACAAGTGGCGCAACACGGCGTTGGCCAGGCCGAGATTGCCTTCTGAATTCTCGAAATCAATCGGGTTGACCTTGTGCGGCATGGTGGACGAACCGACCTCGCCTTCTTTCAAGCGCTGCTTGAAATAGCCCAGCGCCACATAGCCCCAGATATCACGGTCCAGATCCAGCACGATGACGTTGGCGCGAGCCACGGCATCGAACAAGGCAGCCATCCAGTCGTGCGGTTCGATCTGAATGGTATGACGGTTTTGTGTCAAACCCAGTCCGCCGAGCACGCGCGCACTGAAAGCGGGCCAATCGATTTCGGGATACGCCGACAGATGCGCGTTGTAGTTGCCCGTGGCGCCGTTGAGTTTGGCCAGCGGTTCGACGGCCTCGATCGCGACGATCGCGCGTTGCAGACGCGCGGCGACGTTGGCGAATTCCTTGCCCAGCGTGGTGGGGCTGGCGGGTTGACCGTGGGTCCGCGACAGCAAGGGCTGGTCGGCATACTGGCGTGCCATGCCGCCCAGCGTGTCCGCGATCTGGCGCAAACGCGGCACCACGACCTCGGCGCGAGCGCGCGTCAACATCAGGGCGTGGGACGTGTTGTTGATGTCCTCGGAAGTGCAGGCAAAGTGAATGAACTCGGCGGCGCGGGCCAGTTCTTCATCGCCGGCGACCTTTTCTTTCAGCCAATATTCGACCGCTTTTACATCATGATTGGTGGTGCGCTCGATGTCTTTGATACGAGCGGCGTCGGCCTCGGAAAAGTCGCTGACCAACTGGGCCAGGCGCGCCCGTGCGCCCTGCGAAAAGCTCGGCAGCTCGGGAAGGCCGGCATCCGACAACGCCACCAGCCAGGCGACCTCGACCTCGACGCGGTGCGCCATGAAGCCGGCTTCGGACAACAAGCCCCGCAGCGCATCCCCGCGCGAGGCATAGCGGCCATCTAGCGGCGAAAGAGCATTGAGGTGACTGATTTGGTCGGCGATCTGCATGGCGTGAACGGATGAAAAAAGAGATAGGCAACCTGTGATTTTATCACCCAGGACCGGGCCAGCATGCGGTAAAAACGTCACGTAGGCCGATCTTTGCATTTTTGCGGGGTCTGCCCTGCTATACTTCGCCCGCTTTCGACTTCGCCTGTGGCCCTCATGAAACTAATCGGTTCACTCACTAGCCCCTACGTTCGCAAAGTGCGAGTCGTCATGGCCGAGAAAAAGCTGGATTATCAGCTCGAACTCGAAAATGTCTGGTCACCCGACACGCAAATCCAAACCTACAACCCGCTAGGCAAAGTGCCGTGCCTCGTCATGGAAGACGGCGGCGCGCTGTTTGATTCGCGCGTGATCGTCGAGTACCTGGACACGCTCTCGCCTGTAGCGCGGCTGATTCCTCAATCTGGCCGCGATCGCGCCGCGGTGAAATGCTGGGAGGCCATCGCCGATGGCCTGTTGGACGCCGGCATCCTGATCGTTCGCGAAAACCTGCGCCCCGAGGCGCTACGCAGCGCTGACTGGATCGAACGCCAATATGGCAAAATCGACGCCGCCCTGCACGCCATGGACGAGAGCCTGGGCGAACAGGCTCACTGCATGGGCATCAATTACAGCCTGGCGGACATCGCCGTGGGCTGCGCCCTCGGCTATCTGGACTTGCGTTTTTCGCACCTGAACTGGCGCGAAAGCCATGCCAACCTGGCACGCCATTACGAAAAACTCTCGGCACGCCAATCGTTTATCGATAGCGTCCCGCCGCCTCCCGCAGCCTGAGCAAGGCTAAAAAAAGCCCCGCATGCCGGATGTCGAGTCCGGTCTGCGGGGCTTTTTTTTGAGCGGGCCGCCAACACGGCACAGTGTGGGCTGCTTTTTCCTGAAACTTGATTGTCTGCGCAGGGCCGTCTCGTGAAAAAACAGCCCGCGCCCTGCTCATCGCTCAGTGACTGAAAGCCTGCACGGCCTTGAACAGCATGTAGGCCGACAGGGCGAACAACAGGCAGGCAAAAACCCGCTTCAACGTGCTGACCGGCAATCGGTGCGCCATACGGGCGCCTGCGGGGGCCGTCAATACGCTGGTAGCCACCAACGCCAGCAAACCGGGCCAATAGATATAACCCAGCATACCCGGCTGCGAGATGCTCTGGCCTAGGCCCGAGATGATATATCCCGCGCTATTTGCCAGCGCAATCGGAAAGCCCAAGGCAGCCGACGTCGATACCGCCGCATGCAGAGCGACGTTACACCACACCATGAAAGGCACGGACAGAAAGCCGCCCCCTGCCCCCACCAGGCCGGATATGAACCCTATCCCCACCCCCGCGGCGGAGGTACCGACGATGCCAGGCATTTGACGAGATGGTTTGGGCTTGGAGTTACGCAGCATGTTCCAGCCCGAGTAACTGACGAACAAGGCGAAAAACAGCGACAGCCAGGCAGTGCTGATCGCGGCAAATGCCGCGCCGCCCGACAACAGGCCGCCCACGATAATGCCAGGCGCCATGGCGAGGACGATCTTCCACTGGATGGTGCCCTTGCGCTGGTGCGCCCGCACACTCGATAGCGAAGTGAACAGAATCGAGGTCATCGACGTGGCAATCGCAGCATGCACGATCAAGTCTGGTTGCATGCCATTCCAGGCAAACAACATCGTCAAGAACGGCACCAACAACATTCCACCGCCGATGCCCAGCAACCCTGCCGCAAACCCGGCAACCGCCCCCAACGCCAGCAAGCACACCACTAGCACGACATTGACATCCACTTCGACCTCCTCTTCGTTAACGACACACCTGAGACCATCGCAGCATGTGCCGTGACTCAGGTAACAACGCAGTCCCCTCCGGACGGCGGATCAAATCATCTGATGCGCTCAAGCTGCATCGTGGCATTGCACCAGGAAACGCATCGAGCGATCCCGGTTTATAGCGTAATGACGGACAACGCGTATTGTCCGTCATGGCATTGGAAAGTACATTGCGCCAATCTGCCCGTTGTGGCGCCAGATCATGAGCGACGCGCCGTCTCCGTCATCAAACTACGTCTCGGAGGACGCGATAATCCCTCCACCCAGGCAGACATCTCCGTCATACAACACCGCCGATTGACCGGGTGTCACAGCCCATTGCGCTTGGCTGAACGACAACTCGAACGCGCTCAAGTCGGCCGACACCACACGACTGGCCGCATCGGGCTGCCGATAGCGCGTTTTGGCACCGTAATCCTTTGCCTCGGGCGGCCGGCCCGCGATCCAGCTGGCATCGAGCGCCTGCAAACGGTCTGACAAGAGCCAGGGATGATCATGGCCTTGGACGACGTACAACACGTTGCGCGCCAGATCCTTGCGGGCGACATACCAGGCGTCCGCCGTACCGTCGTCGCGTTGACTGCCTTTGACACCGCCCACGCCCAGGCCTTTGCGCTGACCCAGGGTATAAAACGATAAACCGTGATGGCGTCCGACCCGTTTGCCTTCTGGCGTCAGGATATCGCCCGGCTCAGTCGGCAAATAGCGATTCAGAAACTCGCGGAAAGGCCGTTCACCGATAAAACAAATGCCGGTGGAATCTTTCTTGGCCGCGTTGTGCAAACCGATTTCGTGCGCAATGCGCCGGACCTCGGTTTTATGGATTTCGCCCAAGGGGAATAACGTGCGCGACAGCTGCGCCTGGTTCAGGCGATGCAGAAAATAACTCTGGTCCTTGCTGCCATCCAGGGCTTTTAGCAACTGGTATTCGGGGCCGTGCTGACCCTCGACGGCGCGCACGCGCGCGTAATGCCCGGTCGCGATGTGGTCAGCGCCCAGCGTCATGGCATGATCGAGGAACGCCTTGAATTTGATCTCGGCGTTACACAAGACGTCGGGATTTGGCGTACGCCCTGCGGAATACTCACGCAGAAATTCCGCAAAGACGCGGTCTTTGTATTCGGCAGCGAAATTGACGTATTCGAAATCCACGCCGACCAAATCGGCCACACTGGCTGCGTCCAGCAGATCCTGGCGGGTCGAGCAGTACTCGGAATCGTCGTCGTCTTCCCAGTTTTTCATGAACAGGCCGATGACCTCGTAACCCTGCTGCTTGAGCAGCCAAGCGGTTACCGAAGAGTCAACGCCGCCGGACATGCCGACGACGACGCGGCCTTTGCCGGAGGGAGAATGGGAAGTTAAAGACATGATGACGGGATTTTATCGCGTCTTGCCTGATTCCCTTGTTTGTATTCCCATGCGGATAACAGGGTGTTTTTGTTTCAGTGAGCCCGCCGAGGAAGTCTGATGCTCAATGCCGTGCAAGCATCCGCAACCTGAAGACAACGTGAGCCGCGTGTTGGCGGGCAAATGCCATGCCGGCCCGTAGAGCCCGCCGAACCTGCCTTGTCAGGCGGGGGGGCAGTCGGCTGGGCATGTTTGAGCGCAGCGAGTTTGCCCAGCCGCCCCGCCTGGCGAGGCAGGTGAAGGGAAGTCTGGCCGCGCAGGCGGCCAGACCGGGCGATAGGGCCGGCATGGCATTTGCCCGCCAATACGCGGCGCTTTAAGAACCCAGAATTACACATGCCACCAGCCCTATGCGCAAAGACCTATTCACCCCCGCGCCGCCAGCCTCTCATCCACCACTTCAATCCAATGCCGCACCGGCACATCCGTCCCACTCTGCAGATGAGACACGCACCCAATATTCGACGAAACAATCACCGACGGCTCCGCCTGAGAAATCGCCGCAAGCTTGCGAGCCCGTAAGGTCAACGCCATCTCCGGATTCAGCACCGAATACGCCCCCGCCGACCCACAGCACAGATGCGTATCCGCAAACGGCTGCAACTCAAAACCCAAATCACGGAGCAGCCTTTCACTCAACGGACGCAACCCTTGCCAATGCTGCAAGGTACATGGCGGATGAAACGCCGCCCGCCCGCCCGGCGCCAGTCGCGCACGCAGCACCTCAGCATGAGGCGCAACGATTTCCGCAACGTCTTTGACTAAAGACACAATATGTTCCGCACGACTAGCGTAATTGGCATCATGGCGTAAATGGTGCGCGTATTCCTTCACCATCGCACCGCAGCCAGACGCATTCATCACAATCGCTTCAACGTTGCCCGCTGCGATCAGTGGCCACCACGCATCGATGTTGGCGCGCATCTGATCGAGCGCGTCTGCTTGCGCATCGAGGTGAAAATTCACAGCGCCACAGCATCCTGCGCCAGGTGCCAATCGCGCACCAATGCCTATCGCATCGAGCACGCGAATCGTCGCGGAGTCAATGGTCGGCATCATGGAGGGCTGCACACAGCCAGTCAGCATCAACACCTGGCGTGTGTGCTGTGCCACAGTGGGCAGCTGCCCAGGATCACGACGCACGGGAACCTTGCGCTTGAGCGCATCCGGCAACACATGACGCAGCGCCTGCCCCAGACGCATCGCAGGGCCGAACAACGACGAATTAATGCCTTTGCGCAACACCAGGCGGCGCATACGATCCGACCAGGATCGGCTGACTTTCTGGTCGACGAGATGGCGGCCGATATCGATCAGGTGCCCGTACTGCACACCCGACGGGCACGTGGTCTCGCAGTTGCGGCATGTCAGGCAGCGGTCCAGATGCTGCTGCGTAGCCTGCGTCGGCTCGGCGCCCTCCAGGACCTGCTTGATCAAATAGATACGGCCGCGTGGACTGTCGAGCTCGTCGCCCAACACCTGATAGGTGGGACACGTCGCCGTGCAAAATCCGCAGTGCACGCAACGACGCAGAATGGCGTCGGCTTCGCGGCCCTCATTCGTGTCTCGCACCCAGGAAGCTAAATTAGTCTGCATGCTGCGCTATAGCTCCAACACCATTCGGCCAGGATTGAATAATCCCGCAGGATCCAGTTCTTGTTTCAATCGCCGTGTGATGGCGGCAACACCGGACGATAGGGGATGAAAGACCCCATCGGCCGGAATCGCACTGCCGGCAGAGCGGAACAACGTGGCATGCCCGCCCAATTGCTCCGCCCTCGCCCGCACGGCCTGCGCATCGAGATTGCCGCTCAGCCAACGCTGGCCACCGCCCCACTCTACCAAGGTCGGCACGCCAAAGTCCTGGGCCGGTGTGGTCGGAGGCAACGCGACGCGCCACAGCGGTCGATCTTGTTTGAAAAAAGGATGCACTTGTTCGCGCAAAGACGTCCACCACAGATGGGCTTGCTCGGCGTCCAACTCGTCACCGCCTATGCTTGCCTTGGCGGCACGGATGGCGGGCGGTGCCCCCGACAGCCGCACGGTGACATAGCCTGCGGTGTTGGCGTTGCCGGCAGCGTTGACCATATTCGCAGCATCAGCACCAATGGCCGCGTTGGCGCCATGATCCGCCTGTGCAGTGCCAGCGTCGTATCCATCAGCGGGACTCCAGCTCGTCGCCGAGATCGCCAACGGTTGACTACGCCATTGCGCAAAGTACGTCAGCGCCTCTTGCTGCGTCGCCTCGAATCGCAAGCTGCATTCTTCGAAGGGTTTGGGCAGGACCTTGAGAGAAACGTCGACGATCGCTCCAAAGATGCCCAACGATCCCGCGAGCAGGCGCGATACGTCGTAGCCTGCCACGTTTTTCATGACCTCTCCGCCAAAGGACAAGAGACGGCCTTGTGAATCCAGCAGACGCGCGCCCAACACGAAGTCACGCACGCTGCCTGCCGTCATGCGGCGCGGCCCCGCCAAGCCCGCCGCCACACATCCGCCGACCGTGGCCGTGGCGCTAAAATGGGGCGGCTCGAACGCCAGCATCTGGCCTTGTTGGGCCAGTTCGGCCTCGAGCATCGCCAGCGGCGTGCCGGCACGCACCGTCACGACGAGCTCAGACGGCTGATAATTGATGATGCCGTTATAGGCGGTCATATCCAACAGGCAGTGCCCGTCTTGCGGCGTCACCGGGCGGTGGTTGCCGTAAAACGATTTGCTGCCGCCGCCACAGACGAATAACGGCTTGTGACCGGCGTGCGCGGTCATGACCTGATCACACAGCTCAGACAGAACGAATTCCATACGCGCCGGGCCTAAAAGCGCGAGAGATCAGGAAAGCGCAGCTCTCCGCCGTGTACATGCATCTTGCCGTATTCGGCGCAGCGTGCCAGGGTCGGAATGACTTTTTCAGGGTTTAACAGACCGGGCGGATCAAACGCCCGCTTGACAGCCAGGAATGCCTCCAGCTCATCACGCGAAAATTGCACGCACATTTGATTTATCTTCTCCATACCCACCCCGTGTTCCCCAGTCAGGGTGCCTCCTACTTGCACGCACAATTCGAGAATTGCCGCGCCAAATTTTTCTGCCCGCTCGACCTCGTCGGGCTTGTTTGAATCAAACAAGATCAGTGGATGCAGATTGCCGTCGCCCGCATGAAAGACATTCGCGCAACGCAGCTCGAACTCGTCTTCCATCTGCTCGATGGCACCCAGCACGCGCGCCAGATGACGGCGAGGAATCGTGCCGTCCATGCAATAGTAGTCAGGCGAAATACGCCCTGCTGCAGGAAAGGCATTCTTGCGTCCGGCCCAGAACAACAAGCGCTCGGCCTCATCGCGCGAGACTTGCAAACGCGTCGCGCCTGCCTGGCCAAAGATCGCCTCCATGCGCTCGATTTCGTGCGCGACCTCTTCGACCGTGCCATCGGACTCGCACAGCAGAATGGCCTGGGCCGTCACGTCATAACCGGCCTTCACAAAAGGCTCGACCATTTGCACGGCGCGGCGGTCCATCATTTCCAGGCCGGCAGGAATGATTCCAGCCGCAATCACGTCGGTCACGGCCTGTCCGGCGGTCTCGACACTGGAAAAACTGGCCATGACGACCTGGGCACATGCGGGCTTTGGTATGAGCTTGACGGTGATTTCCGTCACCACACCCAGCATGCCTTCGGAACCGATGAACAAGGCCAGCAGATCCAGACCCGGCGCATCCGGCGCCTCGGATCCCAACTCGACGACCTCGCCATCTACGGTAACCACACGCACTCGCAATACGTTGTGAACCGTGAGACCGTACTTCAGGCAATGCACGCCCCCGGAGTTCTCCGCCACATTACCGCCGATGGAACATGCGACCTGGCTGGACGGATCGGGCGCGTAATACAAACCATGAGGCGCTGCAGCCTCGGAAATCGCCAAGTTGCGTACACCAGGCTCAACCACCGCCGTGGCGCTGACGGGATCCACGCGCCGAATGCGGTTGAATTTCGCCAGGCCCAGCAGCACACCTTGTGCGTGCGGCATGGCGCCGCCGGACAGACCTGTTCCTGCGCCGCGCGCCACGATAGGAACACTCAACCGTTTGCAAACTCGCATGACGGCAATGACCTGCTCCTCGGTCTCGGGCAGCACCACGATAGGCGGCAACGCCCGGTAGAGAGACAAGCCATCGCATTCGTAAGGACGCGTGTCCTCCTCGCGATGCAGGATGCAATGCGTGGGTAACACACCGCGCAGCGCGTCCAGGACCGGACTCGCGGAAAACGATTGCTCAGTGTGACGCAAATTGGGCTCAACCAATGAGTTCATCTCTACACAATAGCGTGTCGCTATCAATCGTGGCAGAGCGGATTTACCCGCATCCGCCACATCATCCTTGTCCAAACCGGCAGCTCTACAAGCCGCGGCGCCACGGTCTACCAGTTGATGATTTTGCCGGGGTTGAGGATGTTATTGGGATCGAAGGCGTGTTTCAGGCTACGCATCAGCGCCAGCGCGTCTTCGCCGTGCTCTTCTGCCATGAATTGCATCTTGTGCAGGCCGATCCCATGCTCGCCCGTGCACGTGCCATCGGCTGCAATCGCACGTCTGACCAAATTGTGATTAATCGTTTCCGATTCCCGCCACTGCGCCTGATTGTCGGGATCCAGCAACATCAGGACGTGAAAATTACCGTCCCCGACGTGGCCGACGATCGTATAGGGAAAGCTGGCGCGGTCCAGTTCGTCAACCGTCTCGCGCACGCAGTCAGCCAGACGCGAAATAGGCACGCACACATCGGTCGTGCTCGCCCGGCAGCCCGGCCGCAGTTGCAGGCCTGCAAAATAGGCAGCGTGCCGTGCCGCCCACAATCGGCTGCGATCCTCGGGACGCTCGGCCCATTCGAAATCCATGCCGCCATGATCGGCCGTAATGCCTTGCACGATCTCGGCTTGTTCTTGCACGCCCGCCGGGCTGCCGTGGAACTCGAACACCAGCAAGGGAGTCTCGCGCAGCGTCAGTTTGCTGTGCAGATTGACCGAACGCACGGCGGCCTCGTCCATGAACTCGACGCGAGCCACCGGCACGCCCATCTGGATGATCTCGATCACGCTTTGCACCGCGTCGTTCAACGACGGGAAATTGCAGATCGCAGCGGACACCGCCTCGGGCTGCGGATACAGGCGTACCGTGACTTCGGTAATGATGCCCAGCGTGCCTTCGCTGCCGACAAAGATACGCGTCAGGTCGTAGCCCGCCGAGGATTTGCGGGCGCGGCTCGCGGTGCGAACGATACGGCCATCGGCCGTCACCACCGTCAACGACACCACGTTTTCGCGCATGGTGCCGTAACGCACCGCATTGGTGCCCGAGGCTCGTGTAGCCGCCATGCCACCCAGACTGGCATCGGCGCCCGGGTCAATCGGGAAAAACAAACCGGTATCGCGGATTTCTTCGTTCAGCTGCTTGCGTGTCACGCCTGCCTGCGCCGTCGCGGTCAGGTCTTCCGCATTCACCACCAGCAACCGGTTCATCTGCGACAGGTCAATACTGATACCGCCCTGGATCGCCAGCAAATGTCCTTCTATCGACGACCCTGCGCCATAGGGAATCAGCGGCACGCGGTGTTCATTGCACAACCGCGCGACCGCAGCTACCTCTTCGGTGCTTTGCGCAAAGACCACCGCATCGGGCAGCATAGGCGGATACGGCGACTCGTCGCGTCCGTGATGCTCGCGCACAGCCTCGGCCACAGAGAGGCGATCCGCAAACCGCTCGCGCAGCGCATCCAGACAGGCAGCGGGAACAGGTCGGCGCAAGGATTCGGTATGGGCAGGAGCATTCATGGCAGGCAACGGCGTAGAAAGTAAAAAACCTATTCTACGCCTTGCGCGGCCTCATTTCCCCACAACTGCCGCGGCCAGCCGCCGGGCTTTCACCGCACCGGCGAGCCGCTCCAATACCGCCACCGAAGCATCCCAATCGATGCAGCCGTCGGTGATGCTCTGGCCGTACACCAGCGGCTCTCCCGGCACCATATCCTGGCGGCCGGCGACCAGATGGCTTTCGATCATCAGGCCGACAATACGCGTATCGCCTGCTTCGAGCTGACGCGCGACATCGTCCGCAACCAAGGGTTGGTTCTCCGGTTTTTTGCTGCTGTTGGCATGGCTGGCATCGATCATCACGCGCTGCGCGAGACCGGATTTCGCCATATCCGCGCAGGCTGCCGAAACACTGGCCGCGTCATAGTTAGGCGCCTTGCCGCCGCGCAGAATAACGTGGCAGTCCTCGTTGCCAGCCGTCGAGACGATGGCCGAATGCCCGCCTTTGGTCACCGACAGGAAATGATGGGGCTGTGATGCCGCCTTGATCGCGTCCACGGCGATCTTCACATTGCCATCCGTGCCATTCTTGAAACCGACCGGACACGACAGGCCGGAAGCCAGCTCGCGGTGAACTTGGCTTTCGGTCGTACGCGCCCCGATGGCGCCCCAGGACACCAGGTCGGCGATGTATTGCGGCGTGATCATGTCCAGAAATTCGCAGCCTGCCGGCAGCCCCTGGCTATTGATGTCCAGCAACAACTCACGGGCGACACGAATGCCGCGATTGATGTCGAAACTGCCGTCCAGGCCCGGATCGTTGATCAGCCCCTTCCAGCCCACAGTCGTGCGAGGCTTTTCGAAATACACACGCATCACGATTTCCAGCTCGCCCTTCAGGCGATCGCGTACGGGCTTCAGGCGCTGGGCGTATTCCAGGGCGGCCTTGGTGTCGTGAATCGAACATGGCCCGATGACCACGATCAGACGGTCATCCATGCCATGCAGAATGCGGTGCATCGCCTGTCGCGCGGCGAATACCGTTTCGGATGCCTCCTGGGTGCAGGAAAACTCGCGCATGACGTGCGAGGGCGGATTCAGTTCTTTGATTTCGCGGATGCGAAGATCGTCGGTGTTGTGTGACACGAGAGACTCCTGGGTGACCCACCAGGCTGGCGGCACAAAAAAGCCGCCAGGGCAGCTGGCGGCTTTTTTAAGGAATTTTGTACGACTTTAGTTTAAGTGCGTCCCTTCCTCCGCCAGCGGCTTCAGAAAACCAAAAAAATAAAAATAAAAAGCGGGGGACGCGAATTTCATAGGGAGGGACTCTAGCACAAATTTCCAAACATCGTCTACGACTTTTGAAAACCAGGGGGCTTCAGGGATCGGACGGCCATCCCATCCCCGGCACAACATCCCCCCGGCCGCTGATCAGGCGGTTCCGCCGACTGTCAGGCCATCCATGCGCACAGTAGGCATCCCGACCCCAACCGGCACGCTCTGGCCGTCTTTACCGCAGGTGCCGACACCGGAATCCAATTGCAGGTCATTGCCGATCAAGCTGACCTGGTTCATGGCATCCGGTCCGTTGCCGATCAAGGTCGCGCCCTTGACCGGGTAGGTGATCTTGCCGTTTTCGATCATGTAGGCCTCAGAGGCCGAGAACACGAATTTACCGTTAGTGATGTCGACCTGCCCGCCCCCGAAGTTCGCGGCATAAAGCCCGTGCTTGACCGAGGCAATGATTTCCTCAGGCGGCGTCTGGCCTGCCAACATATAAGTGTTGGTCATGCGAGGCATGGGCAGATGAGCAAAGGATTCTCGCCGGCCATTACCTGTGGCGGACGTTTTCATCAGCCGGGCGTTCAGCGTGTCCTGCATGTAGCCGCGCAAAATGCCGTCTTCGATGAGGACGTTGCGTTGCGTGGCATTGCCTTCGTCATCGATATTCAGCGAGCCACGACGATCCGGCAGCGTGCCGTCGTCGATCACGGTCACGCCCTTGGACGCGACGCGCTCGCCAATGCGGCCCGAAAACACGCTGGAACCCTTGCGATTGAAATCGCCTTCCAGGCCATGGCCGACGGCCTCATGCAGCAAAATGCCCGGCCAGCCCGAGCCCAGCACCACCGTCATTTCGCCGGCAGGAGCGGGACGCGCTTCCAGGTTGACCATGGCCTCGTGCACGGCGCGTTCTACATAGCCTTGCAGGATCTCGTCCGAGAAATAGGCCAACCCTGTGCGGCCGCCGCCGCCGGAGTGCCCCATCTCGCGACGGCCATTACGCTCGGCGATCACGGTCAGAGACAAACGCACCAGCGGGCGCACATCAGCAGCCAAACGGCCATCGCTGCCCGCCACCAGAATCACATCATATTCCGCCCCCAGGCCAGCCATGACCTGAATGACATGCGGATCCCGCGCGCGCGCCATCCGCTCCACGCGCTCAAGCAATGCGACTTTGTCCGGGGCGCTCAGTGTCGTCAGCGGGTCCAGGTCGGCATACAGGCTACGGCCAGCCAGGGGAGGAACCTGGGCTGCGACTTTGACCTTGCCAGCGCCACGGCGGGCAATGCCGCGCACCGTACGAGCCGACGACAACAAGGCATCCGGCGACAGGGAATCGGAATAGGCAAACGCGGTTTTCTCGCCGCTGATGGCACGCACGCCCACGCCCTGCCCGATCGAAAAACTGCCGGTTTTCACGATACCTTCTTCGAGGCTCCAGCCTTCGCTACGGGTATATTGAAAATACAGATCGGCGTAATCGACCTTGTGGGTGAAAATTTCCCCTAGCGCGCGCGCCATGTCGGACTCAGTCAAGCCCCAGGGGTCCAGCAATAATGACTTGGCCGTAGCCAACGATTGGATATCGGGATCGATCAGGTTCATAAAATCTCTGTTTTACAGGACTCGGTGGCGCAACGCAGGCAGCGAGGCGCGCACTTGCGTCAGGCGCTCAGGCTCTATCGTACCGCTGACCACGCCTGGCCCCTCGGGTAACACGTCAATTATCTCGCCCCACGGGTCAATCAACATGGAATGCCCCCAAGTGCGCCGGCCATTGACGTGATGCCCACCCTGGGCGGCCGCCAGCACATAGCATTGGTTCTCGATGGCACGTGCACGCAACAATAATTCCCAATGGGCTTTCCCTGTAGTGTAGGTGAAGGCGGCCGGCACCAAAATCAAGTCCACCTGGCCCAACGCCCGATAAAGTTCGGGAAACCGCAGGTCGTAACATATCGACAGCCCGACACGCGCCCAGGGGGTCTGCACGGTTTGCACGGCGTCTCCGGGGCGAATCGCAATCGATTCGTCATAAGCCTCCGCGCCGCGTTGAAAATTGAATAAATGGATTTTGTCGTATCGGGCGGCGGACTTTCCGTCTGGCCCATAAACAAACGTGGTATTGAACACGCGCCCGGCATCCGGACACGCCAGAGGCAGGGTGCCGCCTGCCAACCAGATCTGGTGTTTGGCAGCCTGTTCGGCCAGAAAGTCTTGAATCGGCCCGGAACCGGGTTGCTCCTTAATCTCAAGTTTTTGCAGATCAGCGGTTCCCATAAAACAAAAATATTCGGGTAATGACACCAGCCTTGCCCCCGAATCAGCTGCCATTTCAATTAATTCGCCAGCCTGGCGCAGATTATCCTGCACGTCCGGGCTGGAAACCATCTGAATAGCAGCTACTGATATCGAATTCAATTTGGAGTTACTCATTCACCACCTACTTTTAATGCGATGAGCTTGACTCACCTATCCATTTATGGGTTATTTTAGGTATTATTGGTGATATAGCCGTATCAAAACAATATCCGGCACAATATCCCTATTCAAAAACTGTCTGATTATTCGTCAGGACCAAGTCATGCCCCGTGAAACTTACGCCACCTTGCAAGCCAAAATAGAAAAAGAAATCAGCAAGTTGCAGAAAAAAGCTGAAGCACTCCAAACGAAACGCCGTAAGCCGGTGATTGCCTCGATTGTGTCTTCCATGCGTGAATACAATATCACTCCGGAAGAAATCGCTGCAGCATTCAGTGGTGCTGCCAAACCCCCCCGCGCCTCCGGCGGCCGCAAGGCCTCGGCACCCACGGCAGCCAAGCGCCAAGTGGCTCCCAAATACCGTCACCCCCAGAGCGGTGAAACCTGGAGCGGCCGCGGCAAAGCGCCTCGCTGGCTCGCTGCCGAAGAAGCCGCCGGCAATAGCCGCGAAACCTTTCTCATTACCGAATGAATTACTGCCCCAGGCCACCCCTGGGGCAGTAATTTCGGACCAATCCCAGTTTTAATCCGTCCCTAAATCCTTGAATAAATCGGCTCGCCTAAGCTGCGCCGTGACATAGTCCGACATATTACATAGGGATTATTCCCCGCGCGGTTCAGCCTGATTATTGCTGTTAATGGAAAACAGTTAACGATTAACGGGATATTCGACTTCGCGCTCCGATCCATTATTCCCGGGAAAATTATCGAATATCGCCCGCGTCAAATAGGGCATGGTGCGCACGAGGTTCTCCCGGCCACTCAAAATATAGGCCGACGAACGGTAAACTTCCGCTCCCTTGTTGGCGTTGTCGTAAATTTCAACCGTCAAACGATTACGATAGGCCACGGTCGGCACGTCTACCCAGCTAGGCCCCCAATAGCCTGGGCCCCACCATGGCGGCCCATAAAAGCCGCCGAATCCGCCATAGAAATAAGGATCGTACGGCTGCCGCGTCATGACTTGAGTTTGCTCAGTGCCGTATTTGAATGACACATTAAACCGCGCTGAGGCGCCCGGTGGCGCTTCGACCAAACCCGTAGGCCCGATACTGGCGCGCATCGCGTCCTGGTAAGCCTGATATTCGAGATTATTCGCCTGGCCGGGCGTGGCGTCCACAAACCGATAGGTCGCCCCCACCACATCAGAGGGCCAATGCTGGAACGACGTCACTCTGGCCTGTACTGTCGGGGTGGCGCATCCCGTCACCAGAATGGTCGCTGACAACACGGTGGCCACACCCGCCAGACGGCACAGGCCTAGCCATTTGCGGGATTCAAACATAGCGGGTCTCCTAGAGGCCCCAGGGCCGGGCGTGGATCCGTCCAGCGTCTCCGTGGGCACACGAAACTCATCATACCTGGGCAGACTTCGACATCTCCGGCGAGCAAAAGTTTTTCAACTGGATATTTCTATCCACCGAATGCCTGGCAGCCTACTACTACAATAGGGCATTACCTATTCTGATCCGATCTAGGCATGCGCACCGAAACGCCTGTAACCGTATATCGCAAAGATTATCAGCCCTACCCCTATGCCATCCCGACGGTGGCTCTGGCGTTCGACCTGGATCCCGAAGCCACCCTGGTGCATAGCACGCTGCAGGTCGAGCGCAAAGCGGACGCGCCGGCCAACGCGCCGCTGGTCCTGGATGGCGCCGAACTCGAATTAGTGTCGCTGCACGTCGACGGCAAACCCTGGCCGACCGAACAGTACACGCTGGATGACGCGGCCTTGGTGTTGTCAAATCTGCCCGCCCAGGCGACGGTCGAGATCGTCAGCCGTTGCCAGCCCAGCGCCAACTCCACCCTGATGGGTCTGTATGTGTCGGGTGGCAATTTCTTTACCCAATGCGAAGCCGAGGGTTTTCGCCGCATTGCTTATTTTGCCGACCGGCCCGACGTCATGTCGCGCTATCAGGTGACCTTGCGGGCTGGCGACGCGTACCCCGTGCTGCTGTCCAACGGCAACTTGCTGTCCACGCGGACCCTGCCCGACGGCCGCCAGGAAGCCCAATGGGAAGACCCCTTTCCCAAACCCTGCTATCTGTTTGCCCTGGTGGCCGGGCAGCTCACACACCGGGAAACCACCGTCAAGACGGCGTCCGGGCGCCCTGTCCTGCTGCAGGTCTATAGCGATCCGGGCGCCGAGGATCGCACAGAGTGGGCACTGGAGTCCCTCGTACGTGCGCTGCAATGGGACGAAACCCGATTCGGGTTGGAACTGGACCTGGACCGCTTCATGGTGGTCGCCGTGCGCGACTTCAACATGGGCGCCATGGAAAACAAAGGCCTGAATATCTTCAACGCTGCCTACGTGCTGGCCGACCCGCACACGGCGACAGATGCCAATTACGAGGGCATCGAGGCAGTCATTGGCCATGAATATTTCCACAACTGGACCGGCAACCGCGTCACGTGCCGTGATTGGTTCCAGCTCAGCCTGAAAGAGGGTCTGACGGTTTTCCGTGACCAGGAGTTCACTGCCGATATGATGGCGCGCGGCCTGGACGCGGCGGCTGCGGCCAGCGCCCGTGCCGTCAAGCGCATCGACGATGTCGTGACGCTGCGAGCGGCCCAGTTCCCCGAAGACGCGGGCCCCATGGCGCACCCGATTCGCCCGGAAAGCTATCAGGAGATCGGCAATTTCTACACCGCGACGGTGTACGAAAAAGGCGCCGAGGTCATCCGGATGCAGCATACGCTGTTGGGCGCAGAGGGATTCCGTGCAGGGATCGACGAGTATTTCCGCCGCCACGATGGCCAGGCGGTCACGTGCGATGATTTTGTCGCCGCCATGGAGTCGGTCTATACCCGCTTGAACCCGGGCCGCGACCTGTCCGTATTTCGTCGCTGGTATCGCCAGGCGGGTACGCCCCGCGTCGCGGTAACACTGGATTACGATGCCGCGGCACAACGTTGCACGGTAACGTTGAGCCAGAGCTGCCCGCTGGTCGGCGTGGAAAAACGCGCAGGTGGCGACTACGTCAAGGCGCCTTTCCACATCCCCTTTGCCCTGGGCTTGCTCGACGCCGAGGGACGCGCCCTGCCGCTGCATCTCGACGGCTCCTCGCAACCACAGGACACGGCGCTGCTGGAACTGACCGAGCCCCGTCAGCAATGGGTATTCGAGAACGTTCCCGCTAAACCGATTCCTTCATTGCTGCGCGGTTTTTCGGCGCCTGTCATTGTGGAGTACGACTGGACGGATGAAGAGCTGGCGCTGCTCTCCGCTCACGACCGCGACCCGTTTGCCCGGTGGGAAGCCGGCCAGGAACTGGCAACTCGCCAGATTTTGGCCCTGGCGGCCCAGCATCAGGCTGGTGCGCCGCTGCAGGTCAACGCCGCCTTTATCGACGCGTGGCGCGCCTTGCTGACAGATCCTGCCCTGGATGCGGGCTATCGCGCACGCGCTTTGGCCTTGCCCTCGGAAAAGACCCTGGCAGAGCGTCAGGAAGCCATCGACCCTCCTGCCCTCGCAGCCGCTCGGGACTTCCTGCGCAGGGAGTTGGGACGGCAGTTGGCGGCGCAATGGCGCGAGGCTTTCGACGCCAACCAGACGCCTGGCACCTACAGCCCCGCCCCTGGCCCCGCCGGCCAGCGCGCCCTGAAAAATCAGGCGCTCGGTCATTTGATGGCGGCCGAGGTCGGCGGTGCGCAGGCGCTGGCCCAGGCGCAATTCGACCAGGCCGGCAACATGACCGACAGCCTGGCCGCGCTCGGCGCCCTTGTGAACTACGCCCCTGGCGAGCTTGCGGCGCAAGCGCTGGACACGTTCTATACGCGCTGGAAAGACGATCCACTGGTCATCGACAAATGGTTCATGCTGCAAGCCACTGCCTTGAGCAGCAATGTCGACAGCGTGCGCGCGCTGATGGCTCATCCCGCCTTTACGCTGCGCAACCCGAATCGCGCTCGAGCGCTGGTTTTTCAGTTCTGCCTGAACAATGCGCGCGGGCTGCATCGGGCTGATGGCGCTGGTTACGACTATTGGGCCGAACAAGTCCTGGCGCTCGACGCCCTGAATCCTGAGATCGCTGCCCGCCTGACGCGTGCGCTGGATAACTGGGCACGCTTCGTGCCCGAGTTGCGCACCCCCATGCAAGCGGCGCTGCAACGCGTGCGCAACCACGCCGGCTTGTCGCGCAACGTGCTGGAGATCGTATCAAAGGCCCTGGAGTTTGCGGCCTAACACCACGTCACCGAGGGCGCAGATGTCCCGGCCCTCGGTCTTGCCCCCTGCCTGCTTATTCGCGGCAGCTTGTGCGGCTCACCTGTTTTACGTTGATTACGGAGATCCCTCTTGAAACGCAAAACCCTTACCCAACACCTGGTCGAGCAGCAGCGCTCTGCCCAGGCCCTGGCGCCGGAAGTCCGGTTGCTCATCGAAGTCGTGGCGCGCGCCTGCAAGGCCATCAGCCACGCTGTCAGCAAGGGCGCGCTGGGCGGCGTGCTGGGCGCCCTGGAATCCGAAAACGTTCAGGGCGAAGTCCAGAAAAAACTCGATGTGCTGTCCAATGAAATTCTGTTGGAAGCCAACGAATGGGGCGGTCATCTGGCGGCCATGGCTTCCGAAGAAATGGAAACCATCCACCTGATTCCGAACCGCTATCCCAAGGGCGAATATCTGCTGCTGTTCGATCCCCTGGATGGCTCCTCGAACATCGACGTCAACGTCTCGATCGGCACGATTTTCTCGGTCTTGCGCGCACCGCATCGCGTGTCCGGTGCGGACGAAGTCTGCGAACAGGATTTCCTGCAACCGGGCAGCCAACAAGTTGTCGCTGGCTATGCGGTGTATGGGCCGCAAACGATGTTGGTGCTGACCATCGGCAATGGCGTCGTTGGTTTTACGCTGGATCGCGAGATGGGTTCGTGGGTGTTGACGCATGAAAACATCCGCATTCCCGAGGACACCAAGGAATTCGCGATCAACATGTCGAACATGCGTCACTGGGCGCCGCCGGTCAAACGCTATATCGACGAATGCCTGGCCGGTAAAACGGGGCCTTTGGGCAAAGACTTCAACATGCGTTGGATCGCCTCGATGGTGGCGGATGTGCATCGCATTCTGACGCGTGGCGGGATCTTCATGTATCCCTGGGATGCGCGTGAACCGGGCAAGGCGGGCAAACTGCGCTTGATGTACGAGGCTAATCCGATGAGCTGGATCGTCGAGCAGGCAGGCGGTGCATCGATTGACGGCAATCAGCGGATTCTCGATATTCAGCCGGAGAAACTGCACCAGCGGGTTAGTGTGGTGCTCGGGTCGAAGAATGAAGTCGAGCGTGTGGGGCGGTATCACGCTGAGGCGTCTGCGGGAGCTTGACGGGGACTCTGGGCGTCGCAGATATGCGGCGTAAGAGTTCTTAAAACGCCGGGGGCCGTCATGTAAAGGCTGCGCCGGCCCTATCGTCCGGTCTGGTCGCCTGCGCGACCAGACTGCCCTTCACCATCCTCGCCAGGCGGGGCGGCTGGGCAAACTCGCTCCGCTACGCTGCGCTCAAACATGCCCAGCCGACTACCCCCCGCCTGACAAGGATGGTTCGGCGGACTCAACGGGCCGGCACAGCCTTTACATGACGGCCCCCGGCTCGCGTTGCCGACGACACTCAGGCCTTCAACAGCCAGCATCCGCGGCATGCCTTCATGCGAGTCCCTGTCGGGCGCCTGGAAGCCACACCGGGCCGTTGAGCCGCGATTTAGCCCGCGAAGCGGGCCGAGGCCCCTGGTCATGGGCCGAGTCGCGGCGATAGGCCCGGTGTGGCTTCCAGGCGCCCGACAGGGACGTCTTCACAGAGAAGACCTATGCACCCAACTGACTGGCAGATTCGAATCGCATAAAAAAGACCCAAGCAAGCAACTACCCGCTCGGGTCTTTCTTTAATACACAAAGCCAAGACTACTTAACTTCTTCGATGGTCTTCACATCGTCCTTGTTAACTTGCACTCTCTGGCCGTTTTTATCGTACTCGTAAAAGCCAGTGTCCTCGTTATATTCAGGCTTGTCAGAAGTCATAACCTGACTGCCATCGCGCTTTTGGATCACTGAGGGCGTTGAGCATCCAGCCAGAACAGCGATTCCGGTAATGGTCGAAGCGAGCATCAGGGTTTTGAATTTCATATAGCGGTAACTCCGTCAATCTTGAACGAAGCTTCACTTTAGGTCGTAACCCCGCCTATTCCGTGACCGGATGTGGCCAAAATGCATAAGACTGTAATGACACCGCCCGGGCGGGCGGTGTCATAAAACAGCCTGCAACGCCTCTTACACCTTGGCGTTCGCCTCAATGTAGCGTCGCACCAACTGTGCGTCGCAATCCATGACCTCGACTCGCTGGGGCAAGGACTCCAGATCGGCCAAGGCCGCCGGGGGTTCGACCCTTTTACCCAGGGCGGCTTCGATAGTTTCGGAGAACTTCGCGGGCAAGGCGGTTTCCAGGACCAGCATTGGCACGCCTGGCTCCACATGCTCGCGTGCGACTTTCACGCCGTCGGCGGTATGGGGATCGATCAATACGCCGGTTGCTGCATGCGTGGCGCGAATCACGGACAAGCGATCGTCGTGCGTGCTTGTACCTGCGACGAAGCCATACTGCGATTCGAATGCGGATTTGAGCGAGGACAGATCAAAATAGCCATCGCGCGCGAGATCGGCCCACAGAGCCTTGACACGTTGCGGATCGCGACCGACCAAGTCGAACACAAAGCGCTCGAAGTTCGACGCGCGCGAGATGTCCATGGAGGGACTGGAGGTCGCGTAGGTATGCTCTGCGCCGCGAGGACGGTAGATGCCCGTGCGGAAGAATTCTTCGAGCACGTTGTTTTCGTTCGTGGCCAACACCAGACGGCGTACGGGCAAGCCCATGCTGCGGGCGATGTGGCCCGACAGGATGTTGCCGAAATTGCCCGACGGCACGGCGAACGAGACTTGTTGGCCGCGGCCTGTCGTGGCGCGCAACCAGCCGTGGAAGTAGTACACGACCTGCGCTGCAATCCGCGCCCAGTTGATGGAATTCACTGCGCCCAGACGATATTGGGTCTTGAACTGCAGATCGCCGGCCAGTGCCTTGACGATGTCCTGCGCCTCGTCGAACACACCGCGCACGGCGATGTTGTGAATGTTCTCGTCTTGCAGCGAATACATTTGTGCGCGTTGGAACGCGCTCATGCGGCCATGCGGCGACAGCATGAACACCGATACGCCGCGTTTGCCGCGCAGGGCATATTCCGCAGCCGACCCGGTATCGCCGGAGGTCGCACCCAGAATGTTCAATGTCGCGCCGCGTTGCGTCAGGACGTATTCGAATACCTGGCCGAGGAACTGCATGGCCATGTCTTTGAAAGCCAAGGTGGGCCCTTCAGACAAGCCCAATAGTTGCAAGCCACCATCCAGCGGCCGCAAGGGCACGATGTCTGCGCTGCTGAAGATGCCTTCGCGATACGCGGCACGCGTCAAGCGACGCAGGTCGTCGGCGGGAATGTCGGTCGCAAACGTCGATAGCACCTCGAAGGCGAGATCGGCGTAGGACAGGCCGCGCCAGGATTCGAGCGTATCGGCAGAGATTTGCGGCAGCGTTTCAGGAACGGCTAATCCGCCATCGGGCGCGAGGCCCTCCAATAGGATGTCGGTGAACGCTTGCGGCGCCATGCCGCCGCGGGTAGAGATATATTTCATCGGGAGCCTCGAGAAACCTCGATATTCATGCCGGAAAGATAAAGGAACATTGTCAATTCAAGGTTTCTACGCGCAGGCGCGTGACGCTGGAACGTACAAACGGCAGTTGTTCGATACTGTGGATGGCTTTGTCGACGTTGCCTTCGGTGGCTTGATGCGTCAGGAAAATGATGTCGGCGCCACCGATGTGCGAGGGTTGCTGGATCATCGAGCCGATGGAGATTTCGAGATCGGCCAGCACACGTGCGATATCGGCCAACACGCCAGGCTGATCGTCGACGCGCAAACGCAGGTAATACGAGGTACTGATCTGATCGATAGGCAGAATGGCCAGATCCGACAGGGCGTCAGGCTGGAATGCCAGGTGCGGGACGCGGTTACCCGGATCGGCGGTATGCAGACGCGTCACGTCAACGAGATCGGCGACCACGGCAGAGGCAGTAGGCTCCTCGCCCGCGCCCTGGCCGTAGTACAGCGTCGGGCCGACGGCATCGCCACGGACCAGCACGGCGTTCATCGCGCCCTCGACATTGGCCAGCAGACGCTCGGCGGGCACCAATGCCGGATGCACGCGCAGTTCGATGCCATCGGCACGGCGCTTGGTGATACCCAGCAGTTTGATGCGATAACCCAGACGCTCGGCGTGGGCGATGTCTTCTTGGGCGAGCTGCGAGATGCCCTCGATGTGGGCTTTGTCGAATTGCACCGGCACGCCAAAGGCCAGCGATGCCAGCAAAGTGAGTTTGTGGGCCGCATCGACACCCTCGACGTCGAAGGTAGGATCAGCCTCGGCATAACCCAGACGCTGCGCCTCTGCCAAGACGTCGGCAAAAGGCAGGCCACGCGAACGCATTTCAGACAGAATGAAATTCGTGGTGCCGTTGATGATGCCCGCGACCCACTCGATGCGATTGGCCGTCAGCCCTTCGCGAATGGCCTTGATGATGGGGATGCCACCCGCGACAGCGGCCTCGAACGCCACCATCACGCCTTGGGCAGATGCGGCGGCAAAAATCTCGTTGCCATGTTTGGCCAGCAAGGCCTTGTTGGCGGTAACGACATGCTTGCCGTTTGCGATGGCCTCGAGCACCAGTTCGCGCGCGAGCGTGTCGCCGCCGATGAGCTCGACCACGATGTCGACATTGGGGTCACGCACCAAGGCCTGCACGTCGGTGTCCACCGGGATGGCCTCGCCGATACGGCCGCGCGCCTTGGCTACGTCACGCACGGCGATGCGGCTGATCTCGATGCGACGTCCGGCACGGCGGGCGATTTCTTCGGCGTTGCGGGTGAGCACGCTCCAGGTGCCACCGCCCACGACACCTAAGCCCAACAGGCCAATCTTGATGGGTTTCAGGTCGGCGCCCGGATGAACTGCCCCGGAGGCGGGCTGGGTACTTGCAGCGTTTGTCATTTCCAATTTCCAGAATACGGTGGCTGGTCTGTGATGCCGGGATCGGCAACAACCAGGTTCATTTCAACAAGCCGTCCTTGCGGAACATTTCTTTGATACCACGCACCGCCTGACGCGTGCGTTGTTCGTTTTCAATCAGGGCAAAGCGTACGTACTCGTCGCCGTATTCACCAAAGCCGATGCCCGGCGATACGGCGACCTTGGCGTCGGATAACACGCGCTTGGAGAATTCCAGGGAACCCATGGCTCGGTATGGCTCGGGAATCTGCGCCCAGATGTACATGGATGCTTTGGGGATCTCTACGTTCCAGCCGGCCTCGTGCAGCCCGCGCGCCAGCACGTCGCGGCGATTGCGGTATTGCTCGACGACCTCGTTGACACAGTCCTGCGGGCCGTCCAGGGCGGCAATAGAGGCCACCTGAATCGGCGTGAACGTGCCGTAGTCGTGATAGCTCTTGATCCGCGCCAGCGCATTGACCAGGTCACGATTGCCCACCATGTAGCCGATGCGCCAGCCAGCCATGTTGTAGCTTTTGCTCATGGTAAAGAACTCGACCGCGACATCGCGCGCGCCCGGGACCTGCATGATGGACGGCGCGACGTAGCCGTCAAAGCAGATATCGGCGTAGGCCAGATCGTGCACGACCAGGATGTCGTGCTCCTTGGCCAGCGCCACCACGCGCTCGAAAAACGACAGGTCGACACATTGCGCGGTCGGATTGCTGGGGAACCCGAGAATCATCATCTTGGGCTTCGGAATCGACTCGCGAACTGCGCGCTGGAGTTCTTCGAAAAAATCCACGCCCGGCGTCATACGCACCGAGCGGATATTGGCGCCGGCGATCACCGCGCCATAAATATGGATGGGATAGCTGGGATTGGGCACCAGAACGGTATCGCCGCGATCCAGCGTCGCCAGCATCAAGTGCGCCAGGCCTTCTTTCGAACCGATGGTGACGATGGCCTCGCTATCCGGGTCAAATTCGACGTCATAGCGGCGCTGATACCAATCACAGATGGCTTTGCGCAGGCGCGGAATGCCTTTGGACACGGAATAGCCGTGAGTGGTGGGCCGCAACGTGGCCTCAACCATTTTGTCGACGATGTGTTTGGGGGTAGCGCCATCAGGATTGCCCATGGACATATCGATGATGTCCTCGCCCCGCCGACGGGCGGCCATCTTGAGCTCGCCGGTAATGTTGAACACATACGGGGGCAGACGCTCGATGCGGGAGAACTTCCTCATGGGGGACCATTCCTTGATATGGGGCGGGATGACGCGGATTTGCAGCGCAGCAAAACTTAGTAATCTAGCGCATGCAGGCCCCGTCGGCAAATTGACACGTTCTGTCCCTCTACCGGTAGTTACCCGGCAACAAACCGACATCCCGATGCGCTATTATCGGAAGCATCAAGTTGGAGTTTTTATTGAAGCTGCACACCGACCCAGCATCGGCCCTGAATACCGTCACCGCCTACGGTGATGGGTACATTGAAGTCAACCAGGTACGATTTTCCCATGCCGTCGCCTTCGGCCCCGAAGGCACGGTCTCCGAATGGCCTGTCCAAGGCGCCGCGGACATTACCGCGCCTCTTCTGCAACAAGCCGCCGGACTCTCCGAGGCCAAGCGCGACCCGCTGGCGTTTCTGGACGAGCCTGAAACCGGCACGCTCGCAAAGGGTATCGGCCCCGAGGTGCTGCTCGTCGGGACAGGAAGCCGCCAGCGCATGCTGAGCCAGGACGTCCTGCGCCCGCTATTGGCGGCCGGTATCGGGGTCGAAGTCATGGACACCCAGGCCGCCGCACGCACCTACAACATCCTGATGGCCGAGGGCCGACGCGTGGTCGTCGCCCTGCTGCCGACCCAAGGAGATCTCCCCACATGACCACGCTCATCGGCAAACCTGCCCCTCTCTTTACCGCTGAAAGCACCATCGGCCCGATCAGCCTCGAACAATGCCAGGGCCGCGCCGTGGTGCTGTATTTCTACCCCAAGGACAACACCCCGGGCTGCACGACCGAGAGCCAGAATTTCCGCGATCTGCATGCCGACTTCCTCGAGGCCAGCGCCGTCGTGATCGGGATCTCGCGCGACTCGCTGAAATCGCACCAGAATTTCCAGGGAAAGTACGAGCTGCCCTTCCCCCTCATCGCGGACACCGATGAGGCCGTCTGCAATCTATACGGTGTCATCAAGCAGAAGAACATGTACGGTAAACAGGTACGTGGTATCGAACGCAGTACGTTTCTGATCGACGCTTACGGTAGGCTTGTCCAGGAATGGCGCGGGGTCAAGGTGCCCAATCACGCCAATGAAGTCCTGCAAGCTGCCCGCAGTATTGGTTAAGTCTGTCTGAGCATCATCGTCAGGCGCTAGAGCCGGCCCACCAGGAGAACCCCCTATATGCCGCTACCCAAGTTGCCCTCCCGACCCGCAGCTATCCTGACATTCCCCTCGGGCGAAACCGCCCGACCCAAAGCCCGACCCAGCAAAGCTGCGGGAACGGCACCCTCGGCACGCGCCGAGGCGGTCAACACCCTCCCTGTACAACCCGAATTAGACGGCCTCAAATCCCAGGCCAGCGCACCTGCAACGGTACCTAGTATTGCCCCTGCGCCCGTGGCGGCCAAATCGCGCACAACTCGCGCAGCCAAGCCCGCCGCCCCGGCCCGCAAACTCAAAGCTCGCGCCCAGTCCGAGGTACGCAAGCTGTTCGTGCTGGATACCAACGTCCTGCTGCATGACCCGAGCTCGCTGTTCCGTTTCGAGGAACACGATATCTTCCTGCCCATGATGACGCTCGAAGAGCTCGATCATCAAAAGAAAGGCATGTCTGAGGTCGCGCGCAACGCGCGCCAAGTCAGCCGTTCGCTGGACGCCCTGGTCAATGACGCCGAGCAATTGGACGAAGGGCTGGAACTCAGCGCGCTGGGCAACAAGGACGCCACCGGCCGGTTGATGTTCCAGACCACGGCGATCCACAGCACGCTGCCCTCTGACTTGCCGATGGGCAAGGCCGACAACCAGATTCTGGGCGTCGTACGCGCGCTGCAGGAAAAATTCCCGCAGCGCGAGGTGGTGCTGGTGTCCAAGGACATCAACATGCGCCTGAAGGCCCGCGCCCTGGGCATGGCGGCCGAAGACTACTACAACGATCACGTTCTCGAAGACTCGGATCTGATGTACTCGGGCGTGATGCAACTGCCCGAGGATTTCTGGAATCGCCATGGCAAGGACGTCGAGTCCTGGCAACAAGGCGGCACCACGTTTTACCGTATCCATGGTCCGCTATGCTCGCAGTTCATGGTCAATCAATTCGTGTATTTCGAGGGCCAGATGCCCTTGTATGCACAGGTTCGCGAAGTCAGCGGCAAGACCGCGGTACTGGCTACGTTGCGCGACTATACCCATGGCAAAAACAACGTCTGGGGGATTACCGCACGCAACCGCGAACAGAATTTCGCCATGAACCTGCTCATGAATCCCGACTGTGACTTTGTGTCGCTGCTGGGTCAGGCAGGCACGGGTAAAACGCTGTTGGCGCTGGCCGCCGGGATCACCCAGGTCCTGGAAACCAAGCGTTATACCGAAATCATCATGACCCGCGTGACGGTTCCGGTTGGCGAAGACATCGGCTTTTTGCCGGGTACCGAGGAAGAAAAAATGCTGCCCTGGATGGGCGCATTGGAAGACAACCTCGACGTGCTCAACATGAACGACAGCGAAGGCGGTGCCGACTGGGGCCGTGCTGCGACGATGGATCTGATCCGCTCGCGGATCAAGGTCAAATCGCTGAACTTCATGCGCGGCCGTACGTTCCTGAACAAATATCTGATCATCGACGAGGCCCAGAACCTGACGCCCAAACAGATGAAGACACTGGTCACCCGGGCAGGCCCCGGCACCAAGGTCGTCTGCCTGGGCAACGTGGCACAGATCGATACGCCCTATCTGACCGAAGGCAGCTCGGGCCTGACGTTTGTAGTGGATCGGTTCAAGGGTTGGCCGCACGCGGGACACGTCACGCTGCAACGTGGTGAGCGTTCGCGTCTGGCGGATTATGCAGGCGACGTGTTGTAACGATTAAGGCAGTCTGGCGCGCCTCGTCACTGTGCGCCAGACTGCTTCATCACAGACAGGACAAGCAGCAATCGTGCACAGCCCCCTCTACGTTGGAGGGGGCTGTTCTGTTTCATGCTGGACACAGGTGCGATCAAGAGGCGTACGATGCATGAAGAGAGCTGCGATGCCTGCCAGCATTACCTTGAAATAATCATCTAACTATCATGTCTGAATTGCTTCCTGTTGGCATCACCATGGGCGATGCCGCCGGCATAGGCCCGGAAATTATCGTCAAAGCCTGTGCGCAGGGTTTGCGCGCCCCCGTGGTCGTCTACGGCGACGCAGGCGCCTTGCGCCGTGCGGCGGGTCAACTCGGGGCCCGCCTGGACGTGGTCGAAATTGCAGATGCCAGCCAAGCCAGCAAAACGCCAAGCCGCATCGACGTCATTCCCTGCGGCGCCCCGCTGCCCCCCGATTTACCTATTGGAAAAACCAGCGCGGCCGCCGGACAGGCGGCCTACGACTATCTCTGCGCAGCGATCGACGATGCGCAGGCGGGCTTGATTCGCGCCATTGTCACCGCGCCATTGAGCAAGCATTCCATGCATCTGGCAGGCATCGATCAGCCGGGCCACACCGAAATCCTGGCAGAACGGTCAAACACGACCGATTTCGCCATGATGCTGGCCAACGACGAGTTGCGCGTGCTGCTGGTCACCATCCATATGGCGTTGGCGGACGTCCCCAAAGCTGTCACACCGCAAGCCGAGATTCGCGCCATTCGCCTGGCCGATCTGGCTTGCCGGCAAATGGGCATTGCACGCCCCCGCATCGCAGTAGCTGGGCTGAACCCTCATGCTGGCGAAGACGGGAAATTCGGTCGCGAAGACCTGGATGTGATTACCCCGGCAATCGGTCAGGCCCGTGCCGAGGGATTGGAGGTTTCCGGTCCGTGGCCCGGCGACACGATCTTCATGCGGGCGCGACGCGGTGAATTCGATATCGTCGTGGCGCAATATCATGACCAGGGCTTGATCCCGGTGAAGTACCTGGGCGTGGATCATGGGGTCAATGTGACCGTTGGACTGCCTTTCGTACGCACCAGCGTGGATCACGGCACCGCTTTTGATATTGCCGGTAAAGGCATCGCGGATCATGCGTCGCTGGTTGCAGCGTTTGATCTGGCGTTGGCCATGACGCCGTAGTTGTTGCCGGCCACAAACCGATTGGCCTGATGCCGGCCATGCTGATCCGTGCTTGGCTATTAATGACGTCTGCCGATGACCGGCAGACGGTCGCTGGCCAGGCCCGCTACTCGCGAACTGTCGGCCATTGACGGTTAACGGCTGACTCTTACTCGGCCTACTTGCTTTTCCTGATCTCGGACACCAATCGGGTTCGCGCCAGTCTGCCTGCCGCCGCGCGATTCGATCCCTGCCAATATTCAGCGTCGACATTCTGTATGCGAGTCGCTGTGCTGAGCATGTGATGAAAGGCCGCGGCTCTGGCCGCCTCGATATCGCGCCGCTCGATGGCGGCACGTATTGCCTCGTGTTCGTTACGCACCTGATCGGCCAATTGTTCCTGGCGCGCTTCGTTGCCACGCGTCACGCGGATAGCGTCTTTCAGCGCGCGGGTCAGCATCCCCAACAGTTCCGGATAATGCGGATTGCCGGTCGCCTGCGCGATCGCGATATGAAACGCCAGATCCTCCTCCACCCCGTCGCCGTTTTTGGCGACAGCGTGATGGATCTCCGCCAGTGCCTGATTGATGCGCGCCATATCTTGGTCGCTGCGCCGCTCGGCGGCCAATGCGGCCATTTCTGCCTCCAGGCCGCGACGCAACTCGATGATGCGCAACACCCCGCGCGCGGGATCCTCGTCGGGCGTGCCCAGCCGAAACACATCGCTGGACGCCGGATCCAGCACCACCGTGCCGCTGCCCTGACGCGTGTCCACCAAGCCCGCGGATTTCAGGCGCGAAATCGCCTCCCGGATCACGGTGCGGCTCACGCCATACTGCTCCATCATGAATTTTTCCGTGGGCAGCCTGGCATTGACGGGGTACGCACCACGCCGGATTTCCTGCGCCAGCATATCCGTCAGCTGATCGGATAGCGTCCTTTCATGGGGTGTTTTTTTTTCTGGCATGGCTGGGGTAACGGATTCCCTCTTGACAAATTTGTCGTACAAATTGATAGTACCAAAAAACAGACAAAGGAGGCATTGCAGGCAATGACAGTTACTGCGACCAAACCCAAGGCATATCTATGCCGCCGTTTTCCGAAAGCGGTCGAAGCCGCTTTGCGCGGGCGCTATGAGCTTCAGGTCAATACGGACGACAGCATTTTGCGGCCGGACCAGATCGCGCAATCCGCGCAAGGATCCGAAATCCTGTTTGCCAGCGCGACCGAGCAAATCAACGCAGACGTGCTGCGCCAACTGGCCCCGACGCTGCGTTACGTCGCCACACTGTCCGTGGGGTACAACCACATCGATATGGCGACGGCCCAGGCATTGGGAATTGGCGTCCTGCATACGCCCGACGTGTTGAGCGACGCGTGCGCAGAGATCGCCATGATGTTGATGCTCAATGCCTGCCGCCGCGGATACGAAGCCGATCGTATGGTCCGTACCGGCCGCTGGCCCGGATGGAGCCCCACCCAACTATTGGGCCTGGGCCTCAAAGGCAGGCGGGTGCTGGTTTTCGGCATGGGCCGCATCGGCAGGGAAATCGCCACCCGGGCGCGCGCCTTTGGCATGGAAATCCATTACCACAATCGCCGCCCGCTCTCCGACGATCTGGCACATGGCGCGATCTACCACGCGGACTTTGACGATGGGCTGCGCAATGCCGACGTACTGGTCATTGCCGCACCTGGCTCGCCCGAACTGAAAGGCGTCATCAATGCCGAACGCATTGCGCAACTGCCCCCAAACGCCGTAGTGATCAACATTTCACGCGGCGAACTGGTGGACGACGATGCCCTGATCCAGGCCTTGTCCTCAGGCAAGCTTTTTGCTGCGGGTCTGGACGTGTACGCCAACGAACCGAATATCGACCCACGATATCGTGAATTGGACAACGTGTTTCTGTCTCCGCACATCGGCAGCGCCACACACGAAACCCGTGACGCCATGGGATGGCTGCTGATCAACGGCCTGGACGCCCTGTACCAAGGCACGACTCCCGACAACTTGCTCAGCCCACGCTGAGATGCCCTTTTTTCATGAGGTTTACGATGAATTTGCAACGACCTTCACTATTTCGCCAACAATGCTACGTCGGAGGAAAATGGATCGATGCCTCCGGCGGCAAGACCATTGACGTCACCAACCCCGCTGACGGCTCCACGCTCGGCACCGTCCCCTCGCTGACGCAACAGGACGTACGGCAAGCAGTCGAGGCGGCAAACAAGGCACTGCCCGCATGGCGATCCATGGCTGCCAAGCAACGTTCACAGTTGATCCGCCGCTGGTTCGACTTGTGCATGGCGAACCAGGAAGACCTGGCCACGCTGTTGACCCTGGAACAAGGCAAACCGCTGAAAGAATCGCGTGGCGAGATTGCCTACGGCTCGTCGTTCCTGGAATGGTTCGCAGAAGAAGCCAAACGCATTTATGGCGACATTATTCCCGCCGCCTCGGCCGATCGCCGTATCGTCGTGATCAAACAGCCTGTCGGGGTCGTCGCCGCCATTACGCCGTGGAATTTCCCCAATGCGATGATCACGCGCAAAGCCGGCGCAGCGCTGGCTGCGGGCTGCACCATCGTCATCAAACCGGCAACGGCAACGCCCTATTCCGCCCTGGCACTGGCTGAATTGGCAGAAGAAGCAGGCATTCCCGCAGGGGTGCTGAACGTCGTGACGGGCAACTCTGGCACGGTCGGTGGTGAACTCACCGGCAACCCATTGGTGCGCAAACTGTCCTTTACCGGATCGACCAGCGTCGGAAAACTGCTGATGGAGCAATGCGCCGGCACCGTCAAAAAGGTCTCGATGGAGCTCGGCGGCAATGCGCCATTCATCGTGTTCGATGACGCAGATCTGGACTTGGCCGTGGCCGGTGCCATGGCGTCCAAATTCCGTAACGCTGGCCAGACCTGCGTCTGCGCCAACCGTATTTTCGTGCAGGACGGCATTTACGATGCCTTCGCCGAGCGCCTGAAACAGGCAGTGCTGGCACTGAAAGTCGGTGACGGCCTGCAAGACAGCATCGACCTGGGCCCGCTGATCGACCAGGCCGCCGTCGAGAAGGTCCAGGAACACGTGGACGATGCCATCGCAGGCGGTGCCACCGCCTTGACCGGCGGCCGCGCCCATGCGTTGGGAGGCCTGTTCTATGAGCCATCGATTCTGTTGAACGTCTCGCGAGACGCCAAGCTCATGCAGGAAGAAACCTTCGGTCCGGTTGCACCGCTCATCCGATTCAGCACGGAACAAGAAGTCATCGACCTCGCCAACGACACGCCGTTTGGCCTGGCTTCCTATTTCTATACGTCGGACTATAGCCGCGCATGGCGCGTCTCCGAGGCGCTTGAAACCGGCATCGTAGGTTTGAACGAAGGCATCATCTCGACCGAGCTGGCCCCGTTTGGCGGCATCAAGGAATCCGGCGTCGGCCGCGAAGGCTCCAAATACGGCGTCGATGATTATGTCGAAATCAAATACATCTGCGCGGGCGGCCTGGGCAAGGTCTGAGCGTTGCTCCAACACCTGAGCAGAACTCGACTCACACTGCACATAGAACCCGCATACCACTCAAACCCGACGAGGCTCGCAGCCTGATGGCTGCGCCTCCTTCCTCCCCGGCATTCCTGCCGGGGATTCCCGGAGCAATGAATGACATCCAATAAACCGCAAATTGGCCTGATTGGCGCCGGCCTGATGGGATCGGGCATCGCCGCCAGCCTGCTGCGCAACGGTTTCCCACTGACCATCCTCGAACATCCGGGCAACCAGCCGCTGGACAAACTGCTTGCGGCCGGCGCAAAAACGCTGCCGAAGGCATCCGCACTGGCCGCCGAGGCGGACATCCTGATCATCTGCGTCACGGGCTCACCTCAGGTCGAGGCCGTACTGTTTGACGCAGACGGCGCGTTGCAAGGCCTGCGTCCCGGCAGCACGGTGATCGATTGCTCGACCGCGATCCCCTCTTCCACACGCAAAATCGCTCAAGCGGTCCAGGAGGCGGGCTGCGCGTTCCTGGACGCCCCAATGACGCGCACGCCCAAAGAAGCCGCGGAGGGCCGATTGAACTTGATCGTCGGCGGCGACAAGAACGTCTTTGAAAAATGCCTGCCCGTGCTGCAGAGCTACGCCGAAAACATCGCCTACGCAGGCGGTGTGGGCAGCGGCCATCAGATGAAATTGCTGCACAACTACGTGTCACTCGGATTTTCCGCCGTCCTGGCCGAGGCAGCCGCCTGCGCGCGTCAGGCGGGGACCGATCCGAAAGTGTTCTGCGACATCCTGGCCGCCGGCGGCGGTGGCGGCGTGGTGCTCAATCGACTGCGCCCCTACATCGAGTCGGAAGACTCATCGGGTTTCGTGTTCTCTATTTCCAACGCGTTGAAGGACATGGGCTACTACTGCACCATGGCTGAAGAACAGGATTCGCATAACGCGCTGGCCAGCGGTGTCAAACGGCTGTACGAGCAGGCCGCGGAGACGGGCTTGAGCCAATCGCCCGTGCCTACCCTCGTCAGCTATTTGGCAACATCGCCGACAGGCACGGCGAAATAGTCACGACGTTCTACTGCAGGTCCCGACAGGTCTGATTGACGTACCCTGGCTGATGGCGCTATCAAGCCTGCAGCCAGGGATACCCCGATCATGCCGTCAACAATCAAAACGACATCAACGAGGAGACAATATGAAAATTACCCGCATTACTGCGATCCCCATTTCCTACCGCTTGCCTGAAGGCAAAACGGTGACGATGGGCGTAGGCAGCACCTTGAAACGCGACGCCATCATCGTGCGCGTCGAAACGTCCGAAGGCATCACCGGATACGGCGAATCGCATCCGGGACGCAGTCCCAGCGCGATCGTCAGCCACATCCACAACACCTTGTCACCCTTGCTGGTCGGCATGTCCGCTACCGATGTCGTCGGTGCATGGCAACGCATACACCGCATGCAGTTCTCGAGCCACGGCCTGGGCGCGGGTGCTGCCCTGGCGCTGTCCGGTATCGACATGGCCCTGTGGGACATCCGCGGCAAGGCGGCCAACATGCCTCTATACGAACTGCTCGGCGGCTCGCGCAAACGCCTGCCTGCGTATGCCGGCGGGATCGCATTGGGTTATCAGGCCCCGGAAACGCTTGCCGAAGAAGCACTGTCATACATCGAGCAAGGCTATCGCGCGGTCAAACTGCGCATCGGCGATACGGTGAAAGACGACATTGCCCGCTGCGTACACGTCAGAAAAATGGTGGGCGACGAGATCGATATCCTGACCGACGCGAACACCGCGTACACCATTGCCCAGGCGCGCCGCGTATTACCAGCATTGGCCGACATTCAGGCAGGCTGGCTGGAAGAGCCCTTTGCCTGCAACGATTTTGCGTCCTATCGCGAGGCCGCCAAGATCACGCCGCTGGTTCCCTTGGCCGCAGGAGAGAACCATTTCATGCGGTTCGAGTTCGCCCAGATGCTGGAGGCAGGCGCCGTCCAGGTGTGGCAACCGGACCTGTCCAAGACGGGCGGTATCACCGAGTCGGTACGGATCGCCGCGATGGCATCGGCCTTCCGTATCCCCATCAACGCGCATAGTTCAGCAACAGGGTTGAACCATGCCGCGACCTTGCATTTTCTCGCGGCGACCGAAAACGCGGGATATTTCGAGGCCTGCGTTTCTCACTTCAACCCATTCCGGGACATGTTCGGACCGACGTTCACCATCGGCAAGGATGGCTGCGTCGAGCCGCCCACGGGTCCGGGCCTGGGCGTAGAAGTCGACGAATCCCTGTTCGACAAATTCCCCATGGTTGACGGCCCCGGCTATGTAGTGAAGTTCTGAATCAGCAACACCGGACGGGCATATCGCCCGTCCATTGCAGCACCAAGGCACAGCCATGCCAGTCCGCACGACTGACTGTGCTGAATGACGATCGATCCACAACAACATCAACGGAGACAGATCGCCGAAGCGCTGCATAGCAGTTGGATGCGAAGGCAAATACAGGCTGGATCTGACGCTGCACCCCTATCCCATCCTGCCTTCGTCACACCGCTATGCCAGCTCCAAAGGCGGTCAGATAACACATCATGACGATTGGAAAACTGAGTGTAATGCTGGGCAGCCTGAGCCTGATCATCGCCGCTGCCGTCGCGCCAGCGGCCCAAGCCGCGTCGCCTTATCCCAACCAACCCGTACGCATTGTCGTTCCCTATACGCCAGGAGGATTCAACGACACGCTTGCCCGGACCGCGAGCGAGTATCTGACCAAGGCATGGAAGCAATCTGTCATTGTCGAGAATAAACCCGGGGGGAATACCCTGATTGGCAATACATTCGTCGCAGAATCCAAGCCGGACGGCTATACCCTGCTGATCACGCCGTTGCCGTTTTCGGCCCTGCCCGGACTGTATCGAGACAAGATGAAATACAACGCGCTCAAAGATTTTGAGCCCATCATCTGGGCAGGCAGCACACAGAATATCCTGACGGTACGCGCCGACTCCCCGTTCAAAGACGTCAAATCGCTCATCGCATACGCCAAGGCCAATCCCGGCAAACTCAATTACGGATCAACGGGTTCCGGTTCGTCGAACCATCTCTCCATGGAGCTCTTTCTGGAATTGACCGGCACCAAGATGTCGCACATTCCCTATAAAGGCAGTGCTCCAGCGGTCACGGCGTTATTGGCTGGGGACATCGACGTGTTGTTTGATAACTTGCCGAACGTTTATCCCAACATCACGGCAGGCAAATTGACCGCGCTCGCAGCGACTGGCGCCAAGCGCCCGGCATTGTTGCCCAACATTCCCACCGTTGTCGAAGCAGGCGTTCCTGGATACGAAGTCAACGTCTGGTTCGGCATGCAAGCACCGGCCGGCACCCCCGCTGACATCGTGCAGAAGATCAACGCCGACATGGTGAAGATGCTGCATGAAAAGGATGTCGTCGATCGATTCGGCAAACAGGGCGTTGAAATTGTCGCGAGCACGCCAGCGGAATTCAAAACGCTGGTCCATGACGAGGTCAAGAAATGGACGGGGGTCATCGACCGGGCCGGGATCAAAATCGAATAATCCGCCGGGACGATTACCCTACAAATAGCTGAATATCGCACCTGACGTGGCGGTCTACAATAACGGCCTTTGACCGCCACGTCGGCGATCGTTTAGCAGCTTATCTCCAATGTCCCGCTACACCCGATTTTTGCCCGACCGCTTTACCCTCCTCCTTGTTACGACCGTCCTGCTTGCCAGTCTGCTTCCCGCCCATGGCCAGGGTTTGGTGGCATTTGACTGGATCACCAATCTAGCAATCGCACTGCTATTTTTCCTGCATGGCGCACGTCTGTCGCGCGAGGCCATTATTGCAGGCGTCATGCATTGGCGGCTGCATCTGACAGTCTTTTCGGCGACGTTCATCATGTTCCCGATCCTGGGGGTGGCGCTCAAACCGCTGTTGCAGCCATTGGTCACGCCAGAGCTCTATACCGGCATCCTGTTCCTATGCTGCCTGCCCGCGACGGTGCAGTCCGCGATCGCCTTCACGTCGATGGCCCGGGGTAATGTGCCCGCTGCGGTCTGCAGCGCGTCGGCATCCAGCCTGTTGGGCATTTTCCTCACGCCGCTGTTGGCGGGCACTGTGGTGGTAGCCAGTGCGAGCGCACCGATTTCCTTTGATGCCGTGGGCCAGATCATGTTGCAGCTGTTGCTGCCGTTTATCCTGGGCCAGATCATGCGCCGCTGGATCGGTGCGTGGGTACACAAACGCAAGGCGTTGCTGAAATTCGTGGACCAGGGTTCGATTTTGCTGGTGGTATATACGGCTTTTTCAGAAGCGGTCAACGAAGGGCTCTGGCATAACACCCCCGCGCCTGCCTTGGTCGGCCTGGTATTTTCCTGCGCCGTATTGCTGGCCTTGGCATTGCTGGGATGCGTGATTCTGGGCAAGATCTTCAAATTCAATATCGAAGACCGCATCACGCTATTATTCGGCGGCTCAAAGAAAAGCCTGGCTAGCGGAATTCCCATGGCGCAGGTCATTTTTGCAGGACAGGCAGTGGGAGCCATTGTGCTGCCATTGATGTTGTTTCATCAGATTCAACTGATGGTTTGCGCGATGCTGGCTAGCCGATTTGCCAAGCGGCCGCATGGGAGCGCGAAGGCGCGGACGAGGTGAGCGACGCGGTGTCCGGCGCCCGCGCGCCGGACCGACTTTGTGAAGCCCGGCCGGGCCGATTGCCTCGGCTCGACGACCAACAGAACCTCTACTCCGTCATCTACTCCGCAGCCATCAACTTCCGCCACCCCTCCCACCCCAGCCCCCTCAACGTAGCAATATTCTTCTCATAAATCTCCGCCGCATCCTCAAACGCCTCCACGGCACGATCGATACTATCCTCTCGCAAGATATGCAAAACAGGATAAGGCGACCGATTGGTACAGTTCTCAACATCATCCGGCTCAGTCTCCGCGAACTGAAAATCCGGATGAAACGTCGCCACCTGCAGTTCCCCCACCAACCGCATACGCTTGAGCAGCCGATCGGAATAATCCTCAAAATCGTTGAACTCATAAAAATCGTTCAACGCATCCGGCACAATCAACAACGTCGTGTCGGTTTGATCTGGATCCGTCTCGGACAACAACAATAGTTCGCTTTCCAAGTCCGTCAGCACGCCCTCCGCATCCGTAGCGTCACTGACCGCATAGCGAACTTGGTTTTTCACCTGCACAGCTTTGGCAAAGGGACACAGGTTCAGGCCGATCACGGCCCGTTCCACCCAGAGACGAGTTTCGTCGATGATGCGCTGATAAGCGCCGTCGATATGAATCATAGGAATGTACTCAATCGCCAGACATCAAACCGGCAACGCCGCCATGATTTGCGCCACTGACGCCGTCAGGCGTTTACCGTATGGCACATGCAGGAACTCGTTGGGACCGTGCGCGTTGGAGCGTGGCCCCAACACGCCGCAGACCATGAACTGAGCTTTGGGAAAACCCTCTTGCAGCAGACTCATCAGAGGAATCGTGCCACCCTGCCCGATATAGCCGCAAGGTGCGTCGTAATACTGGCGCGATGCCGCGTCCAGCGCCTGGGTAAGCCAAGCCTCGGACTCAGGCGCATTCCAGCCCGTAGCGCCATGCTGGGCGTCGAAAATGACTTTCGCGTTATAGGGCGAGTCGGCCTCGAGCAACTGTTTGATTTCATCCGACGCCGCAGCGGCATCCACCAGCGGCGGCAAACGCAAGGATAGTTTGAACGACGTCCGCGGACGCAGCACATTCCCGGCGCTCATCAGCGGCGGCAAGCCCTCGGCACCGGTCACCGACAGCGTCGGACGCCAGGTGCGATTCAGCAAGGCTTCTTCGGGCTCGGTCGTCATCGGCAGGACGAAACTGCCGTCAGCGCCACAGCTCCAGGGAAAACGGCGCCAGACTTCATCACCCAGGATACGGGCAGTTTCCTTGACCTGCTCGCGGCGAGCCGTCGGAATCTCGCAATGCAGGCTCTGCGGTAACAGGCGCCCTGTGCCGCTATCCTCCAGGCGATCCAGCAAATGACGCAGAATGCGGAAACTCGAGGGTACGACACCGCTCGAATCGCCGGAGTGCACGCCTTCGTCCAGCACCTGGACCTCGAGCGTGCCGGCGACCATCCCGCGCAGCGACGTGGTCATCCACAATTGATCGTAGTTGCCGGCCCCGGAATCCAGACAGACCACCAATGCCACATTTCCCAGGCGGTCCCGCAGCGCGTCGACGTAGGGCAGCAAATCGTAGCTGCCCGACTCCTCACAGGTCTCCACGATACCCACACAGCGAGGGCGTGGAATGCCCTGCGCATCGAGCGCCATGATGGCCGTGATCGACGCATAGATGGCATAGCCGTCATCGGCGCCTCCGCGGCCATACAGTTTGCCGTCCTCGTATTTAGGCGTCCAGGGGCCCAAATCCGAACGCCAGCCCGAAAACTCAGGCTGCTTATCCAGGTGACCATACAACAGCACGGTGTCCCCGTTGTCGGCGCGCGTTGCTGGTGCATCGAAAAAGATCACAGGCGTACGCCCAGGCAAACGCACGACCTCCAGCTTCAGGCCAGCGACCTTGCGCGACTCGACCCACTGCGCCGCATCGCGCACGACGCGCTCAATGTAAGCATTTTTTTCCCAATCCGCGTCAAATGCCGGGCTCTTGGCGGGCACGGCGATGTAGTCGGTCAGGGCCGGGATGATTTCGTCGTCCCATTGGCGGTCCACAAACGCCTGCAGGGCGTCGGGGTCTAAGGTAGGCGGCAAAGCGTCGTCGGGAATGCGAGCGTTCATGGCGCAGATCCTGTACGAAAAAAGGGGTAAACCTGGATTTTATGCTATCGCCTATCATTAGCAACGATGTGAATGCCCGAACGTCAAGTCCGTCCATAGCGAGCTATGGCGCATAGCCCGGGTTACTGCCGACAAGCGCTTGCAGTGCAATAACTACAATTTGAGCCTAACAGCCAGTACGCCTTTTATGTCAAAAAAATTTCCTCCCATGAATCCTCTCCGTGCGTTCTACGTCGTAGCGCGCGCCAAGAGCTTGACCAAAGCGGCGAAAGAGCTTCATGTTGGTCAATCGGCCATCAGCAAGCAACTGGATGTACTGGAAAAGTATCTGGGCGTAAAACTGTTCCGCCGTGAACAACGAGGAATCAGCCTGACTCATATGGGGCAGGAATACGCCGATCGCATTATTCCGGCCTTTGAGCAGATATCTGGTGCAACCGACAGCCTGTTGGAACACGGCGATGACAACAAAATCCGGGTGCGTACCTACACGACCTTTGCCGCCAAATGGCTGATCCCCAGGCTCGAGGATTTTCACAAACAGCACCCGGACCTGTCGGTACTGATCACCAACTCGGTACACAATACCGATTTTGAAAAGGATCACATCGATTTCAGCATCCAGTTGGGAACGGGAGACCAGACAGACACCATAGCCGACCGCTTGTTCGACGACATCATCGAACCGGTATGCAGCCGCGATTTTTTGCAAAAGCATGCCCCGGAAGCACTCTACCCCCAAGCCCTGTTGCGCACACGACTGCTGGTTTCACACTATCGTCCAAAAGGTGAATGGGCCATGTGGGCGCAGGCATGCGCATACTCGTCGGAAATTTCCGATACGCCGCAAATGAACTTCAGCAGCTCGGTGCTGACCTGGCAAGCGGCCATGGACGGTCTAGGAATTGCCATAGGCCAAAAGGCCTTGATACTCGAAGACCTTCACGAAGGAAAACTGCTCGCGCCATTCAATCAACCCGTCAGAACCGGCCTTTCCTTTTATCTGCTGCGGCCCACAGTTCGACGAGAATCCCGGAAAACGGCCCTGTTCAGAGACTGGATCCTCGCACAGGCAGCGACGACCCAGTCTTTGTTGCCGGATTGTTAAAGGCTGTTTTCAGCGTTCAACGACATTGTCTTGTACATGACGGGATAGTAGTTGTCTGCATAGCCGGCATCGATCGCCTGCTGCAACTTCCTGGCCGTCACTGCCGTGAGTTCATTATCGACGTCCACAGAAGCAGATAGCCCCAGCGCCAGTTTCAGGTCTTTGAGCGCATAGGATGCCGAGAACATTTTCTCCGGGAACGTGTCTTTGGCCAGATAGTCTTCGCCGGTGAGCTTCAAAGCAAACGACGCTGCCGAACCCAGCCCCAGGGCCTGGGCCAACAGGTCCTTTGAAACCCCTGAGCGTTCCGATATCGCAAACGCGGCGGCTAATGCATGCACGGTGTTGATCAGGACCATATTGTTCATGGCCTTGACCACCTGTCCTGCACCTGTCGGGCCGCACAGCAAAACGTCGCTGCCCATACAGTCGAGATAGGGCTTCAACCGGTCGAATTGATCCTGCTGTGCGCCGACGGTGATCAATAGCGTTCCGCTTTTTGCGGCAGCACGGCTTCTTGCGACCGGCGCATCAATCAGGCTGACCCCACGCTCCTGCAGTGTAGAAGCCAGCGCGCGAACACGCTCGACCTCACTTGTGCTCATGTCGACAATCGTCTTCAAGGATCCGGAGTTCGCCAACAGCCCCTGCTCTCCAAGGCAGACCTGCTCCACTTCATTAATCGAAGGCAACGATAGAAAGACCGTATCCGCCCGGCTGGCTATTTCGGCTATGTTGCTTGCGATGACGCCAAAGGAGGACAAGGCATAAACGTTTTGCATGTCCAGGTCAGTGGCCAACACCTCGCATCCTGACTTCTGCGCGAGGTTCATACACATGCCGCCGCCCATCGCGCCCAAGCCGATAAACCCCAGGGTAGTCTTCATGCCAGTCCTCCTTGGCGCACGCACTTTACGCGCAGGAATTCCCGCAGGCCTTCGATTCCGCCTTCGGAGCCCAGGCCACTGTCCTTGTAGCCGCCAAATGGCGTTTCGGGCAGCGATGCCTGCAGCTCGTTGATGCAAACGACCCCGCTTTGGATTTCGTTGGCGAATCGATGAGCCAGCTTCATGTTCTCAGTAAATGCGTACGCAGCCAGACCAAATGGCAACGCATTCGCTTCGGCAATCGCCTCATCTGCGGTTTCTACCGGGATCAGCAGTGCTACGGGGCCGAAAGGCTCGATTCTGCAGACGTCCGCCTTTCTGTCATGAATAGCCAGTACCGTCGGTTGGTAGAAATAGCCGGGTCCTTCGATCGCCTTACCGCCCGTCAGCAGTTTGGCACCCGACTCCACCGCGTTATTGACCAATCGATCAATCGCATCCCGACGCCGTTTGTTTTTCAACGGGCCCATCGTTGAGTCGGGATCAAATGGATCCTTTACCCGCAGGCCGTTCGCGTGCCTGACAAACTGTTCGCAGAATTCGTCGTAGATTTCCCTTTGGATGAGAAATCTCGTAGGCGACGTGCATACTTGGCCCGCATTCCGGAATTTCGTTGCTACGCAGGCCCGGGCAACCTTCTCGATATCGACATCCTTCCAGATCACAACTGGCGCGTGCCCGCCAAGCTCCAGGGTAGCTTTTTTCATGTGCAACGCGGCTTTGGCACCGAGCTGCTTGCCCACGTCGGTGCCGCCCGTGAACGTAATCATGGAGACCAATGGCGATGTGCAAAGCTGATCGGCAATAAACGCAGGATCGCCGAACACCATGTTCACCGTACCAGCAGGCAATCCTGCCCGCTCGATGGCCTGCGCGATCAACAACGCGACTCCGATTGTCTCCTCAGACGGTTTCAACACAATGGTGCAACCTGCGGCCAGCGCGGCGCTGATCTTGCGAGCGGGCGTGATGGCTGGCGCGTTCCATCCCGAGAATGCACCCACGACACCATATGGCTCTAATTGCACCAACTGTTGTATGCCGGGCGCCCGGGCGGGAATCAGCCTGCCGTACAAGCGGCGCGCCTCTTCCGCCGACCACTCAAACATTTCGGCGGCGGTGTCCACTTCCTTCTGTGCCTCGGACAAGGGTTTTCCCAGCTCCGCCGAGATCTGGCGAGCCAGATTGTCTCGATCACGACGCATTTCGTTTGCCACATTGCGCAGCAATTCCGAGCGCCGCGTTACCCCGGTTTTGCGCCATGCATCAAACGCATCCTGCGCGCAGGCGATGGCTTGCTCTACGTCGCCTTGAGACGCGCCACGATATCGCCCCAGTTCCTGCCCGGTTCCCGGTGATACAACGGTCAATTCGGCATTATCAGTGCCGTCACGAAACTTGCCGCCAATATATTGTGAATACCGCATGCTGTAGGCTCCCAGATTACTCAATCACGATGTTCGCTTTCTTGATGATTCCTTCCCAACGGGCGGACTGATCCTTGATGCGCTCTCTGAGCTCATCCGGCGTGCTCGAAAAAGGATATTGGTCCAGTTTCAGAAGCTGCGCTTTTACCTCTGGATCAGACAGCACCTCGTTGACCGCCGTATTCAACGTAGTCACGACTTCCTGTGGCAAACCGGCCGGGCCCATCAGGCCGTTCCATGGCTCAGCCTCAAATCCCGGGACTTTTTTCTGTCCGATGATTTCGATATTCGGAGCACCTTTGTCGGGGGACGAACTCGCCGACGCCAGAATCCGGAGCTTTCCTGCTTCAGCCTGAGGCAGCGCGACAATCCCCGCCAGCAATGCATAGTCTATCCGTCCGGCAATCAGGTCGGGGATCGCCGCCGAATCGCCCTTGTAAGGAGCGTGCAAGGCGTTGATCTTCGTCTCATCCTTCAGCCACTCGCCGGCCAGATGATTGACGGCCCCTGTGCCGGCGGAGGCGTAGGTCAGCCGATTGTTCTTGTCACGGCCATAAGCGATCAGATCGTCAAAGGTCTTGAACTTCGAATTTGCCGGTACTACCAGGTAATACGGATAACTGGCCACCAGCGCGATGGACGTGAAATCTTTCAGCGCGTCATACTGGATACCCTTCTGGACGTACGGGACGATGGACAGCGTGCTGCTACTGCCGAGCATCAGCGTATAACCATCCGGCTTGGCTTTCTTCAAAAGATTGGCAGCGACGACGCCACTGGCTCCGACCTTGTTTTCAACGACAAATGTCTGCCCGAGCTTTTGGCTGAGCTTGTCCGCCAACAAACGACCGACCATATCGGTGGGCCCGCCGGCAGAAAAACCAATGTAGAGCGTAACGGGCTTTTCCGGGTACGCGGCAGCATGAGCGATAGACGACATACTGAGCGCAGCGGCACCTGCGCAAGCAGCAGCAAGGCTGAGTATGGCACGGCGATTGATGGCCACAAAAGTCTCCTGATTCATTGTTGATTTATTGACGAGACGCACCATTGTTTCAGTGCAATTTCGCCGCAGTCTATCAATCAAGCGCTGCGGCCTGGGCTCACTTTTCGTCTGCCAAATATGCCTTTTTGGACTATCAGCAACCTGCTCTCCGGAGGACCCATTACGCCAGACGATTGATATTCCTTAAAGGACTATCAAGGGGACAAAAAGTCCCCGCAAGGTGCGATCGAACGTCGATACACTTTGCGCGTTAAACAGGAGGCATCATGAATATAGGGTTTGTCGGCTTGGGCAGAATGGGATTTTCGTTGGCACGTTCATTGGTCAACAAAGGCGAAAAAGTCTGCGTTTTTGACCTGAATGAGGACGCCGCCAAGAAGCTGGAGGCGCAAGGCGCCCAACGTGCCCGCACTGTGGCTGACCTGTGCACACAATCTGACATCGTGTTTACGATGCTGCCAGGGCCGAAGCAAGTAAAAGAAGTCGCGCTGGGCGCAGAAGGGATCATCAATCACATCCCCCATGGCGCGATATATATCGATATGAGCACCGTCGATGTGGATACAGTCGACATGCTTTCGCAGGCGTTCACCGCAAAGGGAATCGCATTCGGCGATGCACCAGTCGGCAGGCTGGCCATGCATGCCGACACGGGAGAGTCCCTCTTCATGCTCGGCATTGACGGTGAGCATCTCCCGCAGGTCGAACCCGTGCTGTACAAGATGGGCACCACCGTCTATCACTGCGGCGGCGCGGGAACGGGCACTCGCACCAAGCTCATCAATAACATGATGGTCCTGTGCTATTGCCAGATCAACTCCGAGGCCCTGGTCCTGGCCCAGTCGTTGGGACTGGATCTGAACAATACGTTCAATGTGCTGACCAGCACTACCGCCAGCAACGGACAGTTAAAACAAAAATGGCCTGAAAAAGTCTTGAAAGGCGATCTCTCGCCCGGCTTTGATCTCGCGCTAGGCTACAAAGACATTTCCTTGGCCTCCAACGCCGGGGCATCGAGCCAGATAGCACTACCGGTATGCGACACCACCAAGAATATCTTCCGCATGGCGCTAGCCGCAGGAAAGGCGGGCCAAGACACCTCATGCCTCACTGATTTCTGGGCCGAAGTAAACAACTGCGCCAAGCCGCGGTTGAGTTAAGCACTACCAAACATCAAAACAATAAGCACAAAACTTTTGTAGCGCGAGCCAAACCTGGACCCCGCGCCGACACGGAGGAGACAGCACATGCCTGCCAACAAACGATTGCCTTTAGCCAGCCTGCTCGTCGTATTAGGGGCTACGTCCGCCGCAGCGTCTGCAGCGATTTCCGATGATGTCGTGAAAATCGCCGTCCTCACGGATCTGTCGGGCGCCTACTCGGGCAACGTGGGACCCGGCTCAGTGCTGGCCACGAAGCTGGCCATCGCCGAGTTCGGCGGGAAAGTGCTCGGGAAACCGATCGAACTGGTCGTCGCCGACCATATGAACAAGGTCGATATCGGCTCGGCCAAGGCCCGGGAATGGCTGGATCAAGACAAGGTGGATGTCATCACCGAATTGGGCAACAGCGCCGTGGCGCTAGCCGTAATGAATATCGCGGAGAACAAACAACGCATGACGATGGTGACCGGAGCCGGTGCAACCCGAATCACCAGCGAAGAATGCAAGCCCACCAATGTACAGTGGGTATACGACACCTATGCCCTCGCAAAGGTGGGCACGATGCCGCTGGTCGAGTCGGGTACGAAGAGCTGGTATTTCATTACCGCCGATTATGCGTTCGGCCACTCATTGGAAAATGATGGTTCCCGGTTTATCAAAGAGGCCGGAGGCAAGGTCCTGGGCTCGTCCAGATACCCTTTTCCGGGGTCTGATTTTGCGTCTTACCTGCTTTCCGCTCAATCCAGCGGCGCCCAAGGTGTCGCTCTGGCGAGCGCAGGCGCGGATCTGCAGAACGAAATCAAACAGGCCAACGAATTCGGGCTGACAGAATCGCAGAAAATCGTCGCCATGCTGATGAGCATCACCGACGTTCACGGTGTGGGCTTGGATGCCGCCAAGAACATGAACTTCGCCGAGACCTTCTATTGGAATCTCGACGATGAATCAAGAACATTTTCCCGGAAGTTCTATAAAGAATTCGGCAAAATGCCGACGGCATTGCAAGCGGGCCAGTACTCGGCCGTTCTCAATTATTTAAGAGCTGTCGAAAAATCAGGCAGCGACAACGTGACAGACGTCATGAAAACCCTGCAGGATATGCCAATCCACGATGCCTTTGCCAGAAACGCCCGGCTCAGGAAAGATGGCAAGCTGCTGCATGACCTGTATCTCGTTTCAATCAAATCGCCAGCGGACTCTAAAGAGCCCTGGGACTACTACAACATCGTAAAAACGGTCGGCGGCGAGCAGGCATTCATGCCGCCCTCTGAAAGCAAATGCCCTTTGCTCAAGAACTGATAGACCCGGCCACGATCCGCTCGTCGCCAAGCAATATCCTGCCATAGGCGGCGACGGCAGCGAGATTTACTGCCTGCACCAGGATCCGGCCTAGTACGCCACAGATAGCGCTACACAGAGATTCTCGAACAGAATCCATGAGGAGAACAACAGTGATCGATATCCAGGAGTCGCTGGCTCAGTTACCAGAACGATTCAACAAGAAACTCTATTTTGTACAGCATGCAAAACGGCTGAACACCCGTTTCTTGCTAATGTCGGGTGACGCCAGTTATCGCATTCAGATTGTGGAAGGCAAGGTAGCCGCGGTCCAGACGGGACCTTTCATCATGGGCGAGTGGGACTTTTGCATTCGAGCGGACGAGGACACGTGGCAGGCATTCTGGTCACCTCATCCCCCGCCCGGATATCACGACGTCATGGCGCTGTCCAAGGCGCGCAGAATGTCGATTCAAGGAAACATCTACCCATTCATGTCGAACCTGCTTTATTTCAAGGAACTGCTGTCAACCGTCCGGATCCCGGGAGCAACGAAATGAGCACCTCTGGCGTTGAAATCGAACCCATCATCGGCCGATATCTCCGAATCACGCTCAACGGCAAGCCGCATCGGATTTATTTCGAAGAGGCGGGAGCAGGCATTCCCCTGCTCTGCCTTCATACCGCAGGTTCCGATACCCGCCAATATCGGGCGCTCATGAACGAGGCGCAGGTCACGCAGCGATTCAGAGTGATCTGTTTCGACCTGCCATGGCATGGCAAATCCTCCCCTCCCGCCGGTTGGCACGAAGAACGCTACCAACTCGGGTCGAAAGAGTATGCAGGCATCATTCTAGCCGTCGCGAATGCACTCTCGCTGGATCGGCCGGTGGTCATGGGATGCTCGATCGGCGGCCGGATTGTGCTGCACCTGGCCTTGCACCATGCGAAAAACTTCCGGGGCCTGATCGGCCTGCAATCCGGGGCTCACGTCGATCCCTACTACGATCTGGACTGGCTGCATCGCCCCGATGTCCACGGCGGCGAGATGTGTGCCGGCATCGTTTCCGGGCTCGTCGGCCCATCCAGTCCCACAGAACATCGATGGGAAACGCTTTGGCACTACATGCAAAGCGGACCCGGTGTTTTCAAGGGCGATCTGCATTTCTACACGGCCGATGGCGACATTCGAAAGGACCTGACCCTGATCAATACGCAGGACTGTCCTTTATGGCTGCTGACGGGTGAGTACGATTACTCATGCACACCCGAAGACACTGCGTTGTTGGGGAAATCCATACCAGGTTCAAAGTGGCAAATCATGACAGGCATGGGCCATTTCCCCATGAGCGAGGATCCGGAGCGATTCTTGAGTTACCTGTTACCGGTTCTCGACGAAATCGTCTGAAGGGATTAGCGCGGAGCCTCCGTGATGCACCATCTTGTGCGTCACGGCCCTTCACATCTTTGCGATCCCCTGCGCGGTCAACAACGCCTAGACCTAGGGAAAACGTGATCCGTTGATCAGCAGATCGCTTTGACCCGTGTATTCGAATAAGATTGCGAGCATGCCACATCGAATGGAAATAGACACCCTATAAAAAGCATTCGTGGCCCCTATTCCACGGTGGCGGCTGACACGAGGTAGGAAACGGTCATTTCATCAATGCATGCTTCATGAACTCATTTTTTTGATAAGTACTGGAGACAAGCGTGAAAGTGAAAACAAAATCCCTGAAAGTCGGCGTCTTGGCAGCTCTGTGCGCATCTATATTGTCCACGTCAGCCATGGCAGACGTAAAGATCGGAGTCATCAATAGCCTATCCGGCAACTTCGCGGCATTCGGCCAGCGGTACAACACTGGCATGCAGGTCGCCCTGGAAGAAATCAATGCGAACGGCGGAATCAACGGCGAAAAAGTAGCGCTGATTATTCAGGATGATCGCTCGGAAGCGCAAAGCGCACTGGCAGCGGTCGAATCGCTGAATAAGCAACAGGTTCCATTGATCATCGGTTCTTATGCATCCGGCATTACCGGACCGATATCCAAGGTCGCCACTCGCCAGAAAATTCCGTTGATTGTGCTCGGCAGCGCTGACGATTCGATCACAAAGCCCGGATCGGATTGGGTATTCCGCGCAAAGCATAACTCTACGATTGTCGCAAAGGCCTATTTCGACTATTTCGACAACCTTCGTAAGAATAATCCCGAGATCAAGAAGATCGCGGTGATGTATGGCAATGGCGCGTGGCCTACGTCCATGAGTGAAGAAGGCATCCGTCAGGCAGAAAAGCGAGGCTACGAAATCGTCGGGAAACAAGCCTATGACCAAGGGACCACCGATTTCAGGCCGATTCTGAACAAGTTCCGGACCGCCAAACCGGATATCCTGCTCACCAGCTCGTATGCCGACGATGGCATCGCGATTGCCCGTCAGATCAAAGAAGTCGGGCTTAATACCAAGGTGGTAGCGATCGATACGGCGTCGTCCATGGTGAGCTTCATCCAACAAGTTGGAAATCCGTCAGAGAATATTGTCTCCGCCGTCAGCTGGAGCCCCGACGTCAAATACGAGGGCACGCCAGAGCTATACGAACGCCTCAAACAGAAAGCCAAAGAAGACCCCTCTTTTTATGAAGCGGAGGGCTATCTCGCTTTGACGGTTGCCGCAGACGCGCTGCGTAGAGCGAAATCCCTGGATCGGGATGCAGTACGGGACGCGCTGACAAAAACGGATCTGAAGACTCCCGTCACTGATGTCAAGTTCGAAAACTACGACGGCTTCAAGGGACAAAATCCCATCAAGAGCGTGATCATTCAAATTCAGAATGGCAAGCATGTGACCGTGTTCCCCGAGAATCTTGCTTCGCAGAAAGCACAACTCGCCAACTGATCAACAACAATAAAGAAGAAATGCCGCGTATTGGCTATACGCCAATATGCGGCGATGCCTGCCTGGCAGCTATCGCTGTCTAAATCTGATGGCCAATGTAGATCGGCCAAAGGTGCTCCATGATCGACTACGTTTCCTTTTTTCAGAATCTCTCAAACGGGATTTTGATCGGCGCTGTCTACGCCTTGATCGGCGTCGGACTTACGCTGGTTTTTGGTGTGATGAGAACGATCAATTTTGCGCATGGCGATTTTGTGGTTCTAGGCATGTACTTCGCCGTGACACTTAATTACGCGTTCGGATGGGACCCCTACTTGACCCTGATTCCCGCCATTCCATTGGGGTTTCTCGTTGGTGCGTTGATCCAGAAAGCCATATTGACGCGCGTCATTGATGCCAAACCGGAGACCATGATGTTGGCAACGCTTGGCCTCTCGCTTGTCATCGCCAACCTCTTGTTGCTGGCTTTCGGCGGCGAGCCCAAATCGGTCAACGTGCCGTATTCATCCAGCACGCTGACGTTAGGCCCCATCAATATTTCGGTAGTACTCCTTTTTGCGGGCCTGGCGACCCTGGCCGTCATTGTTGCGCTCTATCTCCTGCTAAATAAAACAGAGGTAGGCAGAGCCATCAAAGCAACGGCAGAGAACAGGCTAGGCGCAGAACTGATCGGGATCAACACAAAGAGAATTCAGGCCATCGTTTTTGGCTTGGGGATGGCGTTAGCCGTAACAGCCGGGGTCTCGTTGATTCCGCTGCTTTTCGCGTCTCCGGTGACTACCGGAGCGCTGTTCACACTAAAGGCGTTTGTCGTGACGGTGCTGGGTGGACTGGGAAATATTGGTGCCGCGATTATCGGCGGCGTACTACTGGGGATCGTGGAAGTAATGGGCGCGTCCTATCTCGACTCAGCTTATCGCGATGCGTATGGACTGTTGGCGTTCGTCGTCGTGCTATTGGTCAAACCCGAAGGCCTCTTTGGTAAATCGGTGAAAAGACTATGAACAAGAACTTCTTATTTCTTACCGGTCTCATTATCATCGCCGCCCTTTATCCCATCACGTCGTCGGCCTATATCACCGTTGGTATCTCGGTGCTGCTCTTTACCGGTTGGGCCACCTCATGGAATCTGCTCGGGGGCTGGGCCGGGCAACTCAGCCTGGGACACGCCAGCTTTGTCGGCATGGGAGCCTACTTCGTCGCCATTGGGTCAGCGCAATTCGGCTTGGCACCATGGTGGTCGATACTGATAGCGATGGCCGTGGCAGCCGTGATGGCCCTGATCTGGGGGAAGCTGACATTCGGCCTGCGAGGCCCCTATTTCAGCTTATCCACCATCGCTATTGCCGAGATTCTCAGACTCGTCGCGATCAATGAGAGCTGGCTGACCGGCGGTGCATCGGGCGTGTTCATCGATACTCTGCCGCAGCCATTTGGCGTGGACCTCTTCGATCAGAAAACCCAATACTATCTCGCCCTGCTCTACGCGGCGATCACGATAGCCGTGACGATATTCATTTCCAGCAGGCGCTTCGGTTATCAATTGAAGGCAGTCCGGGACAACGAAGAAGCCGCGATGGCAGCGGGGATCAATCCCAACGCCGTCAAGCTGAAAGCATTTGTCCTGTCCGGCACGATGACGGCTCTAGGTGGCGGGATCTATGGCATCTTCTTGTCATTCATAGAGCCCCACATCATTTTCAACCTGCTGTTTTCCATACAGATAGCGCTGACCGTGATCATCGGCGGGCGCGGCACCATCTGGGGGCCGGCCGTCGGCGCCGCCCTGCTGGTGATATCCGGGGAAATATTCAGAACGGCCTTTGCACAAGCCAATATGTTGGTTTATGGCGTGCTGATATTAGTCGTCATACTGGTTCTGCCACGCGGCGTGGTAGGCGAGTACGCCCACAAGCTGATCAGGAGACAATATGCAAACCGTGCTCAAGGCTGACAGCGTAACAGTGCAATTTGGCGGCCTGATCGCTGTCAATGACGTCTCGCTCTCGCTGGAAAAGGGCAAAATCCTTGGACTGATCGGGCCGAACGGAGCGGGGAAATCAACCCTGTTCAACGCCATGACCGGCTTTGCTCCCGTGCGCTCTGGCACTGTCTCGTTTCTGGGGCAAGACGTCACAAGGCTGCCACCCTATCTCAGAACAAGAAATGGCATGGGACGCACTTTTCAGACGGAGCGGCCATACGACGACCTGACCGTGCTCGAAAATGTACTGGTTGCGGCATTCCTGAAACATCCAAAACGCGAGAATGCCGAAAAGGTTGCGCTGTCCGCCTTGGAGAAAGTGGGCCTGCTCGATAGAGCGAACCAATTGTCGTCCGATCTGAATCTGGCGAGATTGCGACGGCTGGAGCTCGCTCGAGCCCTGGCGCTGGAGCCCCAGGTCCTGTTTCTGGATGAAATCATGGCGGGCCTGAATCCGCCGGCGCTAAAAGAGATGATCGAGTTCCTGCAAACGCTCACCACTACAGGCATGTCGATTGTCATGGTCGAACACATCATGGAGGCGATCATCCAACTCGCCGACCATGTGATTGTCCTGGCCAGTGGGAACAAGATCGCAGAAGGTTCCGCTACGGATGTCATTAACGACGCAAGAGTCATTGAAGCTTATCTGGGAACGGACTGATAAACATGAGCAACACAGATGAAGCCGTATTGAAAGTCGAGGGAGTCAGCCTCGGATACGGAACGCTGCAGGTCGTCTTTGACGTCTCTCTTGAAGTCAAAAAGAACGAATTGGTCGGCCTGGTCGGTGGCAATGGCAGCGGCAAATCGACCATCCTGCGTTCGGTGTCCGGCATGATCAAGCCATGGCACGGCAAGATTCTATTCAAGGGTGAGGAAATCGCCGGACTGGAACCTCACCAAATGGCGGAACGGGGCTTGGCCCACGTACCGATGGGCCGGCAGCTCTTTCCCAATCTGACCGTCAAGGACAATATCCTTCTAGGAGGATATCTTCCTCGTCTGCGAAAAAACAGAAACAGGAACCTGGATAAGGTTTTCGCCCTGTTTCCCGACATCAAGAAATTTGCCGATATGGCAGCAGGCGCCCTGTCCGGAGGGCAACAACAGATGGTTGCGATCGGCCGAGCGCTGATGCTCGAGCCCGATCTGCTGATCATGGACGAGCCGAGTCTGGGTCTATCGCCCTTGTACGTCAAACAGGTGATGCAGGCGATCCGTCAGATTGCCGATCTCGGTTTTCCTGTTTTGCTCGTCGAGCAAAACATCAAGCAAGTGCTTCAGTTCAGCCACCGTACTTATGTTCTGGAAAACGGCAAACTGGTGTTGGAGGGTGCCTCTTCTACGCTGGAGGGCCATCCCATGATTCGGAAAGCTTATTTAGGTCTATAGAGCAATACTCAAACGATTCGATTTTTCGGAGGCGAAAACAATGGATGATCTGCCGCTTGACCCATTTAACAAGGGCGGCCTGGAGGGCTTTGCAAGGGACTTCCGCGCAGGAAAGGTAAGCTCGGAAGCCGTCACGAAGATCTATCTCGAACGTATCCGGACAATAGATGCCAAGCTCGGATCATACGAGACCGTCGCTGCTGATAGAGCATTGGCCACTGCGCGGGCCATGGATTTGTTGATCCAATCGGGAACGGACCTGGGCCCCTTGATGGGGGTGCCTGTTGCGATCAAGGATGTCTTCGTTATCTCGCAGATGCCTGGTCCGAAAGTAGGCTCCAACATCGATCTACCCGATGTCATGGGATCCGAAGAAGGCACATTCATTAAAGCGCTCAGAAAGGCCGGCTGCGTGTTTCTGGGACAGACCAAGGCAGTGGAATTCTGCCTGGGCATCACCGGCCATTCCTCTCCCCGGGGCACTCCCTGGAACGCATCGGACATGGAGAACCATCGCGCACCAGGAGGCTCCAGCTCAGGCTCTGGTGTAGCCATCGCCGCAGGACTATGCGCATTTGCCATAGGCACGGATTCCGGCGGTTCGGTTCGCGTTCCTGCCGCTTTTAATGGCGTATTCGGCTTAAAGACGACCGCGGGTCTCTGGCCTGTCGATGGTGCATTTCCGTTGGATCCGAGGGTTGATTCCATCGGTCTATTGACGCGATCAGCCAAAGACGCGTTGCTGGCGTTTAACACCATATCGTCGATTCTGTTCGGCTGCGGGTATCAGCCTCGCCGATCGGGTGTCCGCCTGAATCGGCTATGCCTTGGCGTTCCTGAAAACCATTTCGGCGACAACGTCAATCCGCAGATCCGCAATGCCTTTCAAAAGACGAATCAGCATCTGCAGGAAAGAGGATGCCTGTTTGAAAATCTAGCCGTACCTGAGGCCCCCGAGCGCGCCGGCTATTTCCCCGTCTCGATGCCATCCGCCTTGCTGTCGATCCTGGGCAAAGACAATTTTCTCTCGCAAAAGCATCTGATGGATCCCGTTATTGCGAAGCGGATAGAGTCGGGGCTTGAGGTAAAAGCCTATGAATTCCTTGCACTTGAGGACAAAAGGACCGAGAGCAGGAAAGCCGTTGCCGACAGATTCATCGGATTTGATGCCTGGGTAAGCCCGACGACTGCAGACTTCGCGCCATTGGTGTCTGATCTGGAAGACCCTGAAAAAGGCATGACACTGGCCCTGGGCATGACGCAAAACACCCAGCCCGCCAACTATTTGGGGCTATGCGCCGTATCCCTGCCATTGCCTGTTGACGGCCTGCCCATCGGTTATCAATTAATGGCTGCTCCTGACGCCGATGAAAAACTGTTGGAAATAGCGGTCGAAGTCGAAGCATCGCTTGCTCAGCAAGCTTGATTTTTTGACGTTGAGCGGCAGCCCTTATCCCCTTGATCAGGGGATGACGCCCGCCGCCGTTCCAGTGTGCGCTCTACATCAGTATTTTCTACATTTTCTCGATATGCGCGCCCTCTACAATCTCCGCATATTTCCGCATTTCACTTTTGAAGAAATCCTTCGTGCGATCAGGCGGCATAAGTTTAATAACGTTACCCTGAGTCGTCATGGCCGCCTTGACCTCTGGGGTGTTGAACGCCTCAGTAAAGGCCCGGTACACGCGTTGCACATTTTCCGCGGGCAGCTTTGCCGGCCCGACGACGGCGATCCAACCTTCGACGTTGTAATTGGACATTCCCTGCTCGCGCAGGGTGGGAATATTCGGCAGTGCAGTGCTGCGCTCGGTGCCACAGTAGCCAATGGCCCGTAACGCACCGCTTTCCAAGTGCGAACGAATCGACGCCACCGACAGCACGCCCAGGTCCACCTGGCCGCTCAACAGATCAGTCACCATGGGGCCTACCCCCTTGTACGGGATATGGCGCGCCTTTGTGCCGCTTTGCAGCAGGAACATTTCTACGGCCAATTGCAGAATGGTGCCATTACCTGACGAGGCGTAGTTGTAGTCATCCGGATGCGCTTTCAAGAGCGCAATCAACTCGGGCGCGGTCTGGGCGTTGATCCGTGCAGGATTGGTGACCAGCACCAGGGGTGATGTGCCCACCACTGAGATCGGGGTGATGTCGGCCAGCGGATCGAATGGCAGGGACTTGTATACGCTGGGAAAAATCACATGGTTGTTCGATACTACGCTGAGCGTATAACCGTCTGCGGGGGACCTCACCAATGCGGAGGTGCCTACGATGCCACCGGCGCCTGGTTGATTCTCCACCACTACGGTATGTCCGAACGCGCGCGATAGCGCCTCCGAGGCACTGCGCGTAATGGTATCGACGCCCGAGCCGACACCCACCGGCAAAATGAATTTGATCGGCCGATCGCTTTGGGCACGCAGCAGTCCGGGCGCAGCCAAGGCAGCCAGGCCCGCCCCCATATGCATCAGTATCTGGCGGCGCGACCATCCGGTTTGCTGCGTAGAACAGAGATTGTTCGCGAGTTTGATGCCGTTATCGCCGGTTTTATTCAGTATGTCTTTTGATTTTTTCATGTCACCTCCGTCGTTTTTCAACCCTGCCGTCCTCTCTATCGAAGGATCTTGCCACCCTACGGCTGGCAGGGCCCTGCCCTATGTGCCCATTCACTGAGCAAAAGCTTATCCCACAGCCTTTCGCGCTTTGAGCTCGGCGATTTTCTGTTCGTCGTACCCGAGATCGGTCAACAACTCGGTCGTGTGTTCTCCCTGTCTGGGTGGGTCCAGTCGTACGCCCAGACGCTGGCCATCCAGCGTTAGCGGAAATAGCGTCGTGCGGGTCATTTCACCAGCACGATCACCGTCCGGCAGACGGATTTCCGCTAAACCGCCCGTCGCGCGCAGATGCGGATCGTCATAGAGCTCTTCGGGTTTCACAATGGGTGCAAAAGGCAGCCCTTGCGCTTCGAAAATCGCAGAGAGCTCACTGGCGCTATAGTTTTTCAGACGCTCGCGCAGTTCAGGCAATAACGTGGGTCGCGCAATGACGCGATCATTATTAGTGGCCAGGTGCGCAGCGGATTTCAAATCATCAAAACCAAATGCATCGCAAAACGTGCGCCATTGCGCGTCACTGACTGCCGCCAGGAAAATCTGCTCATCGTCTTTCACCGTAAAGACGTCATAGAGCGCCCAGGCGGAGATACGCTCCGGCATGGGTGATGCCGCCTTGCCCGTGATCGCATACTGCAGCATATGCTGGCCGACCAGGAACACGTTGTTTTCAAACAGAGCCGACTGCACCTCCTGGCCGCGCCCGGTGATACCGCGCTGGATCAATGCGGCCATCGCACCGATCGCGCCGAACATCCCGCCCATGATGTCATTGACACTGGTGCCTGCGCGCAAGGGGTCGCCCGGCCTGCCGGTCATATAGGCCAGTCCGCCCATCATCTGCACCACCTCGTCCAAGGCAGTGCGCAATTCGTATGGGCCTGGCAAAAAGCCCTTGTGGCTCACGTAAATGATGCGGGGATTCACGCGATTCAGGGACGCGTAGTCCAGGCCATATTTGGCCATCGTGCCCGGTTTGAAGTTCTCGGCCACGACATCGGCGCTGGCCGCCAAACGGCGCGCTGCCTCGGCGCCCTCGGGATCGTGCAGATCGAGCTCGATGCTTTTCTTGTTGCGATTGAATAGCGGGAAAAACCCTGCGCCCGCGCCCAGCAAATGGCGCGTACGGTCACCGCCCACGGGCTCGACTTTGATGACTTCTGCACCCAGGTCGGCCAGCACCATGCCGCACGTTGGGCCCATGACCATGTGCGTAAACTCGACGACACGCAGCCCTTGCAGCGGCAATGCACGTGGCGCCGCCTGGCGACCGTCCGCCGACGATGTCACTGCGTCAGAGCCGGTCGCATCGTCACGTGATGCCGTCGTACCGGACGACGCTGCCATGTCAAAGGATGAAGTGCCACTGGGTTGCTGCATGTCTATTTCCAAAAAATTGTTGGCTCGTCATGATCGCAACGGCGTATCAAATCAACGCCGACGATGCTCGTGCCTGAATTGATGAAGAAAACGCCTGCGCCTGATGCTCAGGAATCCCCGCCCGCCACAACGTACCGTGTAGCGGCTCTCCGGCCAACCAGCCCGCCACCTGCTCGCGCAGCGTAAGCAGACGCGGCAAATCTATGCCTGTCTGGATATGCATGGTCTGCAACATGTAGACGAGGTCTTCAGTCGCAGCATTGCCGCTGGCGCCCGGCGCATGCGGGCAGCCCCCGATACCGGCGAGGCTGGCGTCGTAGCGTTCGATGCCGGTTTGCAATGCAGCAATCACATTTGCCAGCGCTAGCCCCCTCGTATCGTGAAAATGACCGCAGCACAGACGATTCCCCGCTACATCGCGAGCAGCCCTGAACAACGCCAGCACGGAGGCCGGATCGGCATGTCCTACCGTATCGGCCAGACTGACCTGGTCGGCTCCCGCATCGAGCGCATCCTGCAGCAGCGCTAATACGTCATCAGGCTCCACCCTGCCCTGCAACGTACAGCCAAATGCCGTACCGATGCCGACCTCCAAACGCGTACGAGACCCTCTGGCATCTCGCTCTGCACGCATACGCGCCACCTCGGCAATAGCCTCTTTCGGCGTTTTGCGTAGATTTGCCACGCTGTGCGCGTGACTGGCAGACAACGGCATCAACATCATGTCGGCCTGCTCGTCCATCGCCCGCTGCGCACCGATCAGATTGGGCACCAGCACGGATACGAACAACCCCGGCAGCGTCTTGGCAAACCGTACCAGCTCGGCGGTATCCGCCAATTGCGGCAACAGGCGCGCAGGAACAAAGGAGCCGACCTCGATTTCCCGTTGTCCCGCGTCATAGGCGGCGCATATCCATTGTTGCTTTTGCTGTGTCGGCAGGACGAGCGAGATGCTTTGCAGTCCATCGCGCAATCCCACCTCACGCACGACTGCGCGGGCGGGCCAGGGTGATGCCGTGGCACTGCGGGAAACGGTTGAGTCCGACTGCGGCAATGGCGCAGACGACTGCCCTGCCTGTGGGTTGCGGGTATGTCGGGTCATGAGGCTGTAACACCGTAATCGAAACGGTCTCAGTTTAGATATTCCTCAAAATTAAAAAAGTGGTAATTTGGAACCCTAAAAGTTCCAAAGCAGAATATCTATAACGATCCCACCATGCGCGACCTGGACATCACCACCCTGCGCCTATTCGTACGCGTCTGCGAAACGCGCAACATTGCCCGCGCGGGCGAGCAATCCAATATTGTCGGCTCGGCCATCAGTAAACGGCTGGCCCAGCTCGAAGAAACGGTAGGAGTACGGCTCCTGACGAGGCGGCGCCATGGCGTCGAGCCGACCGTGGCCGGCCAGACCTTGCTCGAACACGCCCGCGACATGCTGGCCAGTGCGGAACGGATCGATCGGGATATGTCGGCGTATGCGTCCGGTATACGCGGTAATGTCCGCATTTTGGCGTCGGCCTCGGCGTTGGCAGAGTCACTCGCCGAGGACATCGCCGTGTTTCTGCAGGACCCGCAACACCGCGACATCAAGATCGAGCTCGAAGAACGCGTGACCCGAGATTTGATACGCGGGATACGCGATGGCGTAGCCTCGCTAGGTATCTGTTGGGACGCGGCGGATTTTGATGAACTGCAGACCCGGCCTTATCGCAGCGACCGTCTGGCCATCGTCGCCCATCCCTCCCATCCGATCGCGGCGCATCACACTATCAGTTTTGCCGAGACGCTCGACTACGAACACGTCAACATGCCGCCGGCCAGTGCTGTCCTGCTCATGCTGCAACAGGCGGCCTCTCGCGCCGGGAAAATACTGCGGCACCGCGTCACAGTCTCGAACCTGGACTCGGCTTTTCGGGTGGTGCGCGCCAACCTCGCCATCAGCGTATCCCCACGAGAGATTGCCGAGCCTTATGCCAGAGCGAACGGATTGCGCATTATCGATCTGACCGATGACTGGGCCTATCGGCGCTTTGCCTTAGTCACGCGCGACGAAGCCTCGCTATCTGGCGCAGCCCGCTTGTTGTTGACGCATCTGGAGCAAGCCGCCAAAACGCCATTGAACGAGCCGGCTCCATAACGTCGCTCGATCAGAACAATGGACAGTATGGATGCTGTTGAATGATCACGGGCCGGCTCGCTCCTGTCCCGATGATCACGCCGGAGTTACTGCGAACACCCGCAGCGGCGATCCCGATCCGTTCTGAATCTTCAACGGCGCAGCCACAATCAATGCTCCGCGTGCGGGCAACTGATTCAGGTTGGTCAGGCACTGCAAACCCAATTTGTTCGCACCGTGCATCAGCGTATGGCATGGGAAAGGCATCGGCCACGCATAGGATTGACCCGCATCAGTATTGATCGTCTCGACCCCGAATCCTCGCACATTGCGCGCATCGATCAGCCATTGGACAGCTTCCTGTGACGGGCCGGGTGTGTGGGCGCCGTCTTCGCGCACGTTCAAAAAGGCGGCCGCATCAGGCATACGTTTATGCCAATCCGTGCGTAGCAACACCCATTCGTCTTCGCCTATCCGTCCGTGCTGACTTTCCCACTGCTGCAGAAACTCCACCGTCAGCACAAAATCCTCGTCTTGCGCCGCCTGAGCACTGGCGTCGATCACACACGCCTGCCCGACAAAGCGCTGGGGATCCATCGTCTCGACGGTATTCGAGGGATAGTCCTTTCCCGTGACCCAATGCACGGGGGCATCCAGATGGGTGCCGGTATGTTCGCCACAGGTGAAGTTATTCCAGTACCAACCCGGGCCGGCCTCGTCATACTGAGAGATGCGTTCGATCTTGAATGCGCTGACCTGGGCAAACTGTGCAGGCAGCTGCAGGGCGGGAAACTCGGGCGACAGCGTGTGCGTCAGATCGACGATACGCAACGCCCCGCTCGCGACGTCCTGGGCGAACTGCGTCATTGAAACGGTCATGTTGAACTCCTATCCAAATATCTGCGATTCGTCTGCTCATGGGCCCGCATCATCGGCGCACGCACGAACTGAAAAAAAACGGCGTCACGTTGCCCCCAACGCGCTCGCCACGTGAAAACCGGATGTGCCTCCCAGCCCTGGCCCCGGATGCGTGGACGCACCAATGTGCCATAGCCCCTGCACTGATGTCGAGTGATTGCGATTCACGCGAGAGGGACGCCAAAAGAAGGATTGATCCAGGCCACAATCCCCGCCATAGGGATCGCCGCCAACCAGGTTGATATTCATCGCCGCCAGATCTGCCGGCGACAACACGGCACGCCCCAACAGGCTGCGACGCAGATTCGGGATATGCTGCGCCAACGTGTCGATGATGCGATCGGCATACGCCTCGCGCAATGCAACGGTCCAGTTTCCCGGCTCGGGAATCGTCAGCGCGCCTAATGCGTCGTCCACTGGATGACGCGGGCATTCCGGCAGTTGCACCCACAAAATATGTTTGCCGAGTGGCGCCCGAGTTGGGTCCAACACGGTCGGCTGCGCCACGCAAATCGTCGGCGCAGCGGGCAGCAGACCCCGTTCGGCCTCGTTCACCGCCCTGGACACCGCATCGACACCGCTGGTGATGTGAACATAGCCGACGTCTCGTAAAGCCTCGACGTTCCACTGTGGCGCCTCGTCCAAGGCCAGATGAATCTGCATGTTGCCTTTGCCATAGCGCCAGGCCCGTGCCTCGGCCCTCACTGCGTCAGGCACCTCAGCCTCGTCCAACAGGCGCCCATACAACTGGGTCGGGGTCACGTTGCACACCACGTTGGCCGCACGGTAGACGCGGCCATCGGCCAACGCCACCCCGGCCGCTCGGTCCTGTTCCACGCACACCTTGACGACATCGGCCTGTGTTTCAATCGCGCCGCCCGCGTCACGGATCAACCGTTCGAACGCCCGCACCGTATTGGCGTTACCGCCTTTTACGATAGGCAAACCGACTCCCTCCAGTGTCATCGCCACGACCTGCGCCATCAATGAGGACAGCGGTGCATCCGGGCTCAGACCGCAGTGCAGCACCCACGGCGCCAGCAATGCCGCCGTCAAATCGGATTTAAAGTCCTGACGCAACCATGACGACGCAGGGGTAAGTGATCTGCCCATAAATCCGACCAGATGACGTGGCCCCTGCTTCCAGGCCACCCCTGCTACGGTGCGCAGCGTCTTCAAGCGCCACAACGCATTGCCGAGCAAGCCAAAGACCAGCGGTGCGTTCGCCTGCACGTTGGCCAGCGCCGCTGCGTACGCTTGCCCGTCGCCGGCGTGTGCCTGTTCGAATGCCGCCCGATTTTGTTCGTGCGACGTCGACAAAGTCAGATGCCGGCCATCCGGCAGCAATACCGCCGTCGGCTGCGATGTGTTGCAGTATTCCAGCCCGGCTTCGTGCAGCGCCTTTCCCAGCGCGGCATACGCTGGCCCCACCATGAACAGCGGATGAGCAGTCGACAAGGTGTCATGGTGAAAGCCGGGCAAGGTCAACTCGTCGGTCCGGATGCAGCCGCCCAATTGCGCCTCGCGCTCCAGCATCAACACCCGGCGGCCGCTGCGCGCGAGCAGCGCCGTGCACACCAGGGAATTTATGCCGCTGCCTACGACGATGACATCGAATACAGGATCAGAGGATGGCGCCATCAGAGGTTCCGAAAATCCCCGGCGTGATTGCCGAGGCTGAAAGAGACGTTGCGGCCGGCGATGACAGCTGGCCTGATGCCCTCAATCATGGCGTCCTCGATCCAGGCAAACTATCCGCAAAACGCAAAGGGTTATCCAGTTTTGCCCTCACGATGCCATGGCAGCAAGACGCCGTGAGTCCAATTGTGGCGACTGGGCACATTGCGCCTCTTTCAGCGCGCGACCGGTTTGCTTGGGCAGCTCTCCAAAACGCTCACGGTAGTAGGCGGAGAATCGGCCCAAATGTCCAAACCCATACTCCATGGCCACCTCGGTGATGCTGACGGGCAAGCCTGATAACAGACGCTGGCGGGCCGCATCCAGCCGCAGATTGCGCACTAGCGTCATCGGCGCGACACCACGGTGCCGATGACACACGACGTTCAGCGTCCGCGCGGTGACGCCCGCGGCGCGGGCCAGATCTGCCAGCGAAAGCGGCGCAAACAGCCGGCTGCGAATATAGTCCTCCAGCCGGTCCAGTTGCGAGCATTGTCCAGCACGATATCCGGGCGTCACCTCATCGGGCCCGCCATCATCGAACCGCTCGGCGGCCTTCAATACGGTCGGCTGATGGGCATAGACGAATCCTGCCAGTGTTTGCTCGAACTGGTTCAGCCATGCAGGATGCAGCAAGTGCGTATTCCCTGCCGGCAACAAGCTCACCGCCTGCTGCAGCATCCCGATCCAAGGATCAATCAGATCCGCCCGGATTTTGTAGACGGAGTCCGTCCAGTTCGGTTTGGAGCTGCCCGCCAGAGGAACCGCCATGCCGCGATGCGAGCCAGGGGCCTCTCTCGTGCGCTCCTGGCACCAATGGACGCCAGCGGCCAGGCCGGACGGCAGACGGGCGCCGGCCAATGACGCTACGCCATGAGGTGTGTCGCCAGCATCGGCCAAAAGACTATCCGGCAAACGCAAAATGAGTTGCTCGCATCCAGGCTCCCATAGCAAACGTACCGGGCATCCACGCGGGACCACCGCGACCTCGCCAGGAACGACCCGAATACAGGTACCCGCAGACTCGATCTGCACCGCGCCCTTGAGCGGCATCTGCACGAGGGTGAAATCCTCGAACGTCAAGGGCGAAACCTCGACCTCAGTGCCATATTGCAAAATCATCAGGCTGATGCGATTCAGTTCGCGGCGATACAACGAGGCCGACACCTCGCCCGGAAACCACCGTAAGCCGTGGTCAACCAACTGGCGGCTGAGCTGGTATTGCGCGTCTCTGGCCGAACGCGTCTGGAATATCGGGGCACGATAAATCTTAGATAAATCCAGATTCCATCTGACGTCCATCATGCGTTCCCCCCGGATGCATAAAGTCTGAATCAGGCAGCGCGTGCCATGAAACATCCGACGATAACGCTTAGTTTAGCCCTAAACTATTCGTGCAAATCCCTAGTCCGTGTTCCGTGGCGCCGTCTCGAACCAACGTCTGGCGGACATCCCCTGATCGGGACCCAGACAACTGAATCCCCCATCGACGGCCAGATCCGTTCCCGTCATCCACGAGGCCTCGTCGCTGACCGCGAAAACCACCGCTTTGCCGATTTCCTCGCCTCGGCCGACACGGCCCAGAGGATGCAAGGCTGCTCCGACCTGATCGGCCCGCTCAATGGACCCCTGGCTCATCTGCGCCAGCATCGGCGACCAGGTCCAGGCGGGAGAAACCGACAACACCCGAATCCCCGCTGGCGCCAAGGTAACCGCGAAATTCTTGGTGATCTGCAGCAGCGCGGCTTTCGAGGCAGGGTAAATGGCTCGCCCTGCCGCGCCGAATTTGCCGCCGATGCTGCCCATATTGATCACGACGCCGCCACGCGGCATATGTGGTGTGACCATCTGTGTCAGTATGGCCGCCGAGATCAGGTTCACATTCAGGGTGCTGAGCCACTGCTCACGCGTCGAGGCCAGCCCTGCGTCGTCATACGCGGCAGCGCAGTTGACCAGGATATCGATGCGGCCGGCATAGCCGGTTGCGATCTGCACGCAACGGGCCAATGCCGTGTCGTCGGTGATATCGGCCTCTATCGCCACGCCGGCCCCGCCCAGCGAGGCCGCCACGTCCTCGCCGGCCTGCTTGCCCCGCCCCACGACAAAGACTCTCTCGGCGCCCGCAGCGGCGAGCTGGCGGGCCACGTCGGCCCCGAGTCCTTGCGTGCCGCCGGTCACCAGTGCCACTTTTCCCGCCAAGCGGGCGGGGACGTTGCCAGAAATCTGTGCAGGCGCAATGTGCTGCTCCATGATCATTCCTTTTCCGCTGATGCGATCAGCTCTTGAACCGTGGTCACCTGCGCCATCAACGCCATCGATGCCAATGCGGCCTCGTGCGTCGCACGAGCCGCTGCGGCACAGGCATCCGCAACAACAGTGACCTCGTAGCCCGACTCCGCAGCGTCGCGCACAGTGCCTTCGACCACCGAATGCGTGGCAACTCCCGCCGCCATCACACGCACAATGCCATGCGACCTCAGCAGTTGATCCAACGCCGTGCCACGAAACGCACTGATGCTGGTGTGCTTCAAGGCAAACTCACGCCGGCTGCTCAGTGGCGCCAGTGACGGATAAAACTCCGCGCCCCACTCTCCGTCCTTTACCGCACCGAGGGCTTCGGTCCGCAAAAAAATCGGAATATTGCGCGGCATGTCTGCATAGTCGGGCCGAAAGGCGATACGCACATGCACTAACAACCAATCGCGGAGCCTCGCCTCAGCCAACAACGCCGACGCCCGTTCGATCAACGCTGTGCGCACCTCGTCGTCGGCAATCCCCACACGGATCAGCCCGTCGGGATGCAATACCTCGTTCTGATAGTGCAGCGCCAGCAACGCCGTCGGGACTCGGCTCATATAAAGACCTCGAGGTTCGCAAACACGCTATCGCAATTGACCAGATCGACACGTTTGAGACGGATGCGCCATCCTCCCGCTCCATCGCGCACCAACTTGTGATGCACGGTCCCTGCCAGATGCCGCTGTTCGCCGCGCCACTCGGTATGGTGCACGCTGGAACGCACGATCAGATGCCCTGCCGAGTCCAAGCCCTTGACCGCCACGTTGCCCACCAGATGCGAACATCGCGTAGGTGGCTGCTGCGACCAGTTGCGGGCGTTGCTCAATCGCTTGACCCGCACCTCGCGCAGCATTTTGTCTTCCCAGAACAACGACACCTGTTCAAAGGGATTCGCCTGGTGTTCAAACCGGGGAACCCAGTACCGGCCATCCTCGTCCCACAACGCGAGCCACGCCTCAAAATCCCGGTCATCCAGATACTGGACTTCCTGGAACAAAAACTGCTCCACACCGCGTATTTCGTCGGCGCTCAACGCGGCGGGCGACACGGGCGTTACCGAGACATCAAAATTACGATCAAGCAACAGCACGGCCCGCTCCTTGGATATGTTCTGATCCGGTCTCCAGCATGTACTGGCGCCATGCCTTGAACTGATTACGCATGGGCAATTCGCTGGTGCCATTGGTGGACACCATGCCATCCGGCAGAACCTTGTCGGTACCCATGTAGCGATGCAGGCTGACCCAATCGCCCCCGTCGGTCTGGTTGCCCTCCTGGCAACGCTTGTAGACCTCGACATCATCGGGCATGACATTGGATGAGGGAGAATTGATCACGTTCGCATAGGTCAGCGCCCGGTCAAACACGCCATCCGGCGCACCTTTCAAGCGAAAGGTCTGAATTTCTACCATCGTGCGATTGACCGCCATCGGGCGTATCACACGAAACTGCTGAAACACCGTATGCGGCGAGCCGCTGCCATAGATAATGGTGTTGTGCCGGTTCATCCCCAGGATTTCACGCGCGCGTGTCTCGCCGTGTACCGAGGACAAGGACTCGAAATGCGCGCGCGACACAGGATCACGCGTCGCCGCGGCGGGATCGAAGATGCCCTCCATATAGCCGTGACCATTGTCATAGGCACGCAGTTCCAGCTTTTCCCAGAACTCGTAGGGCTCGCCATTGCCGTCCATGATCAACAGCTCAAACGGCATTTCGCCCAACACCGCGGCCTCGTCGCGCGCTGCCTGAAACGAGGACTCGTGCGTCACCCGTGCATGCATGGTGTCGTGCAGATTCTCGTAAAACACCTTCCAGTTTGAGGGCTGCAGTACGCGGAACACCCCGCCTGCCACCTCGACTTCGCCTATCGGCGAGCGGTCGCACATATTGTCGATCGACGAGATCACACCCCCGAGAAAGCTGCGCAGATCCGGCCCCTCGGCCGACTGGCTCGCAAACACAAAGCCACGATAGCTCTCGACCCGGGCGACTTTCCTCATCGAAAAATCGGGATGCGCAGGATCGTAGCAAGTGCCCTCCATGGCATTCTTTAACGGCACCGCCAATGACTTGCCGTCCAGTTTGTAGGTCCACGCATGGTACGGACAGCGAAAGAACTTGCCGGTATTGCCATCCCCATCGGCCAGCAGCTTGGCGCCCTTGTGCGGACATCGGTTGTACAGCACGTGCACGGCACCGCCTGTACTGCGCACCATGATGACATCCTGATCACCAATTCGTGTCGTGTGATAGTCACCGGTATTGGGCACCTGGCTTTCGTGCCCGACATAAATCCAGGCCTTGCCGTAGATGCGCTTCATTTCCAGGTTAAAGATGTCCGGGTCCGTATATACCCGCTTGTTTACGCTATCCGGCCGGACCAACTCGGCCAGTGCTTCATTGGAAAGCGTCATCGCAATCTCCCAAAAGGTCCAGAGACCTAACACCAGATACCCGACAATCTAGAGACATCCTGGTCCACAAAATAGCCAGAGTTCGCAATCCGGTATCCACGTTTGGCAAAAATGCGCCTCGCTGCACGATACGGACAAGACTGAGCGCGAACCCGCCAAAATCGGATAGTCCGCCGCCACGGGTTTGCGCACAATCTGCACGAGGCTTGGCGACTTCCGCCGGCGTATTGCAGTGCCACAAACCTGGACCCGACACCATGAGCAAAGCTGCCTCCTTTCCACGCGTGCGCGCCACAGCGACCGCTGCCGCCCTGATCGCCAGCCTGGCATTCTGTCCCGCCCAAGCAGAAGACGCCGTCAAAATCGGCCTGCTGACCACGCTGTCCGGCCCCGGCAGCGCGTTGGGCAATGAAATACGCGACGGCTTCAACCTCGCCGTAGAGCATGCAGGCGGCAAACTCGGCGGCGTGCCCGTTGAACTGGAAATCGAGGACGACCACCAAGACCCGCAAACCGCACGCCGCGCGGTCGAGCGCTTTCTCAAACGCGACAAAGTCGATGTGGTGACCGGCGTCGTGTTCTCGAATGTCCTGTTGCCCGTGCTGCCTGAAATCCTGCGCAGCGACACGGTCTATCTATCGGTAAACACAGGCCCCAAAGACTACGCCGGCGCAAAATGCGACCCGCGCTTCTACGCCGTCGCCTGGCAGAACGAAGACATCCCCGCCGCCATGGGCAAATTCGCGACCGAAAAAGGCTACAAAAGCGTCGCCCTCATCGCCCCCAACTACCCTGGCGGACGCGAATCGCTGGATGGCTTCAAACGCCTCTACAAAGGCACCATCGCCGACGAGGTCTACACCAAACTCAGCCAACTCGACTTTTCCGCCGAACTGGCGCAACTGCGCGCCACCAAACCCGACGCCGTATTCCTGTTCCTGCCGGGCGGCCTGGGCGTGAACTTCATCAAGCAGATGGGCGCGGCCGGCATGGACAAGCAAATGGCCATTCTCACCCCGGGTTTCTCTGCCGACGTCGACACCATCCGTGCCGTCGGTGACGCCATGGAAGGCCTGTACAACGCCTCGCAATGGGCCGCCGACCTGGACAACCCCGCCAACAAGAAATTCGTCGCCGACTTTGAAAAATCCTACGGGCGCACACCCACCATGTACGCCGCCCAAGCCTACGACACCGCCATGCTCATCAACAGCGCCGTACGCAAAGTCGGCGGCAAGATGCAGGACAAAGCCGCCTTCAGGCAAGCCCTGAAAGCCGCAGACTTTCAATCCATCCGCGGCAGCTTCAAATTCAACACCAACCAATATCCGATCCAGGACATCTACATGCGCCAAGTCCAGCGCACCGCGGATGGCAAACTGCAAAACAAACTCGTCGGCACCACGCTGACCCAGCACGCAGACGCCTTCGCCGCCGAATGCAAAATGCCTTAACCCCACCAAATGTCCCGCAGCAAATACTGAGCGCATCAATTCTTGAGACGCTGCTAATCTCGAAACGCATCAATCTTGAGACGCTCGAATCTCGAAACGCATCAATCCTGAAACGCAGCGATATTGAGACCCATCTTGAGACGCAGCAATCTCGAGACGCTATGAGTCGAGGCTGTGCAGTGGCCGCGTGAGGGCGCCTTGGGATCGAGCGAGGGAAACCGAAGGAGCGTAGCGACGAGGTTGACGAAGCGGTGTCGGACGCGAAGGCGTCCGACCGATCCCACGAAGCCCTCACGCGGCCACTGCGCAGCCTCGACGTCCAAAAGAACGCCAACGTTACCGCCTTTACCACCCCAACAACAACCGACTCTGCACCGTCGATTAGCGGCCCTAAGGAGGGCATTTCTGTTTTAGGTCATCCTGGCAAAAAAAAAGCCTAGCTAAAAAGCCAGGCCTTTTTCACCTCAAGAGGTAACGCTCACCCCACCCAAACCCGAGCATTACGGAACATCCGCATCCAAGGGCTATAAGCACCACCACTATCTGCGGTCCCCCATTGCTGAGGCGCCCAAGACATCATCACATTACGCGTCACACGCTCAGGGTGCGGCATGATCACAGTAAAGCGTCCGTCCGCAGTCGTCACCGACGTCTGTCCATCCGGACTGCCGTTCGGGTTGAACGGATAAGCCTCCGTCGCCTTGCCATGGTTGTCGATAAACCGCGCAGCGACCAGCACCTTGCCCGCGTCGCCTTGCTTACTGTAGTCCGCATAGCCTTCGCCATGCGCCACCGCCACAGGCACTCGCGTCCCTTCCATTCCCTGGAAGAAAATCGACGGCGACGCAGCCAACTCGACCAGCGACAAACGCGCCTCGTATTTCTCGGATTGGTTGCGCGTGAATCGCGGCCAGAACTCCGCACCAGGAATCATCGGCGCCAATGCCGCCATCATCTGGCAACCATTACACACACCCAGACCAAAGGTATCCGAACGCCCGAAATACGCCGCAAACTGATCCGACAAACGGCTATTAAAGCGAATCGTACGCGCCCAACCTTCACCGGCGCCCAACACATCGCCATAGCTAAAGCCGCCGACAGCCACCAGACCCTGCATCGTGCTCAGATCAATACGGCCCGACAGCAAATCGGTCATGTGCACGTCGACCGCATCAAAACCCGCCGTATCAAACGCCCAGGCCATTTCAACCTGACTGTTGCAACCCTGCTCACGCAAAATCGCAACACGAGGACGCTTGCCCGTCGCGATGAACGGCGCGGCGATGTCCTCTTGCGGATCAAAGGCCACGCGCGGCGACAGACCCGGATCCTTGACATCGTTCCACGTATCCAACTCTGCCTGTGCGCAAGCAGGATTATCCCGGCGCGACATGATCTGGTAGCTGACATCGCTCCACGCACGACCCAGATCGGCACGCGGCTCGCTCCAGATCTTTTTACCGTCACGATAAAACTCGACCGTGTCGGTATCGTTCAGCCCGCCAATCACATGCGAATGCGCCGACAAACCCGCGCCGCGCAGAACCTGCATCACCGCATCGCGCTCGGATGCGGGGACTTGGATCACCGCGCCGGCTTCCTCGGTAAAGAGTGCCTTGAGCGTCAGCTCATCACGTTGCACCGCGACCTGCTCGGGACGGATCTTGTAATCGCCCCAATCCGCCGAGTTTGCATCAAAGGTCAGCATGTCCAGGTTGACCGAAATCCCGGTGCGGCCGGCAAACGCCATTTCGCACAAGGTTGCAAACAGACCGCCGTCGGAACGATCGTGATACGCCAACAACACGCCGGCCTCGGCCAACGTGCGAATCGTCACGAAGAAAGCGCGCAAATCCTGCGGCTCGTCGATATCCGGCACGCTTTCGCCCACCTGGTTGTAGGCCTGCGCCAGGATAGAGCCGCCCATGCGATGGCGGCCACGCCCCAGATCGATGACGATCAGCACGCTGTCGCCCACCTCGGCCCGCAACTGCGGCGTCAGGCTGGCACGCACGTCGCCGACCGGCGCAAACGCCGTCACGATCAACGATACAGGTGCCACGACCTGGCGATTTTCACCGTCCTGATTCCACGATGTCTTCATGGACAAAGAGTCTTTACCGACCGGAATCGAAAGCCCCGTGGCCTGGCACAGTTCACTGACCGCAGACACCGTGTCATACAAGGCAGCGTCCTGACCGTCGACACCGCACGCAGCCATCCAATTGGCCGACAGCTTGATGTCCTCCAGGCGTGCCACATCGGCAGCAGCCAGGTTGGTCAGCGCCTCGGCAACAGCCATACGGCCCGATGCCGGCGCATTCAGCACCGCCAGCGGCGTGCGTTCGCCCATCGCCATGGCCTCGCCACGGAAACCCTCGTAATCGGCCAACGTGACCGCGCAATCCGCCACCGGGATCTGCCATGGTCCAACCATCTGGTCACGGCTGGACAACCCACCCACCGTGCGGTCACCAATGGTGATCAAGAACGATTTGTTGGCCACCGTCGGATGACGCAGCACGCGATAAGCCGCCTCGGTCAAGTCGATGCCCACCAGGTCCAAGGGCTCCGACACGCCAGGCAAGCGCTGCACATCGCGCGTCATGCGCGGAGGCTTGCCCAGAATCACATCAATCGGTACGTCGACTGGCCGTGCATTGGTGTCGCCCGCGGCCGCAGCGTCCACAACCGCCGCGCTCTCACCGACCGCAGCCGTATCCACACCCGGCAGGCCTTCGCCATCCACCACACGCAATTGACGCTCTTCGGTCGCCACGCCCACCACCGCATAGGGGCAACGCTCACGACGCGCGATCGCGTCGAAACGCTCCAGATCCTGCGGCAAGATCGACAGCACGTAGCGCTCTTGCGACTCGTTGCTCCAGATTTCCGCCGGCGACAGACCGGACTCTTCCAGCGGCACACGCTTCAAATCGAACACCGCGCCACGGCCGGCATCATTGACCAGCTCGGGGAACGCGTTGGACAGGCCGCCCGCGCCCACGTCGTGAATCGCCAGAATCGGATTGTTCGTACCTTGCTGCCAGCAACGATCGATGACCTCTTGCGCGCGACGCTCGATTTCCGGGTTGCCGCGTTGCACCGAATCAAAGTCCAGCTCGGCGGAGTTGCTGCCCATGCTGATACTGGATGCCGCGCCGCCGCCCATCCCGATACGGAAACCCGGGCCGCCCAGCTGGATCAGCAAGGCACCAGGAGGAATGATTTCTTTCTTGGTCAGCTCGGCATCGATACTGCCCAGACCGCCTGCGATCATGATGGGCTTGTGATAACCCCAGCGCGTATCGCCCGCGGTTTGCTCATACGTCCGGAAATAACCCAACAGATTCGGCCGGCCGAATTCGTTATTGAACGCCGCACCGCCGATGGGACCATCAATCATGATGGACAGCGGCGACGCGATACGGTCGGGCAAGCCGTGATGATCGGCTTCCCAGGGCTGCATGGCATCCGGAAAACGCAAATGCGACACGGTAAAGCCCGTCAGACCGGCTTTGGGTTTAGATCCACGGCCCGTAGCGCCCTCGTCGCGGATTTCTCCGCCCGCACCCGTCGCGGCTCCAGGGAAAGGCGCAATCGCCGTGGGGTGATTGTGCGTCTCGACCTTCATCAGGGTATGCACGGTGGCATCGCGCCGCACATAGCGCGCAGCCTCGCTGCCCTGCCCGTCAGACGACGGCACACCGGCTTGGAAACGTTGCGCGGCGCCGCCTTCCATGACGGCTGCGTTATCCGAATACGCAATGACCGTGCCCTGAGGCTGGGCCTTGTGCGTAGCGCGGATCATGCCGAACAGCGTTTCCGACTGCGGCTGGCCGTCAATCACCCATTGGGCGTTGAAAATCTTGTGGCGGCAATGCTCGCTATTGGCCTGGGCGAACATCATCAGTTCCACGTCGGTAGGATCGCGCCCCAGGCTGGTGAACGACTGCGCCAGGTAATCGATCTCGTCCTCGGACAGCGCCAAGCCCAATGTCGTGTTGGCCTCGACCAGAGCATCGCGCCCCTGGGCCTGCACGGCGACCGTGCGCATGGGCTTGCCTGCCAGGGTCTGAAACAGCGCCTGACCGTCAAAATCCGCTCCCACCACTGTTTCCGTCATGCGGTCGTGCAAGCAATCGGCCGCACGGGCCAACATCGCATCATCCAGCGTTTTCGCGCCCAGCAGGCCGCGCTCGGGCACCAGGAAATAACGCACGCCGCGCTCAATACGCCGCACCGCAGCCAGGCCACAGTTGTGGGCGATATCGGTCGCCTTGCTGGCCCACGGGGAAATCGTACCCAGGCGGGGGATCACCAGCAGTGTCAGGCTCTTGGCCGGCGCCTCGCCGGCTACGGGGGTGCCGTAGTCCAGCAACTGCGTCAATTGCTGCTGCTGGGCGTCATCCAGGGCGGTATCCGTGCTGATGAAATGTTCGTAGCGGGCGGAAACGTCTGCGACAGGCAGGCCCGCCTCTTGCAGCTGTGCCAGGAGACGCTCGCGGCGAAAGGCGGAAAGGACAGAAGAACCGGGCAAATGCTGGACGAGAGACACGATGCGGGCGCCGTTTGGAAAGTGGAAAGAAGCAAAACAGGCATTTTACCTTTTCAGGGATTTCCGGAGCGAATCCCCCTAAAGTTATGCAGAAACCCTCTCATGCCGGAGTTACAAAATAATTCAAAATCACGCCACCCCCTGATGCCGCTATGCAGCAAACGATCACCGCCCCTGGAAGATCGGCCAGAAAATCTCCTCTCCTGAGGCCAAATCGCGGGTAATTTCCGTGCCGCAACATGTTGCGAAAGCCCTTCATCCACGGGAAAACACGCACTAACGCGGGACGCCGTCAACGGTAGGATGCTGCGATCCTGGCCCGTATGGCCTGCATGGCTTGCTCCGGCCGGTTTGCATAGGCATGCGTGCGCTAGCCGGGCTGCTGTTTATCCCGGGTTATCTGCGTTTCCTGTTTTCCGATTACTGCCCTATTCCAAGCTGCTGTTGCCCATGTCCCTCCCAGACGTCCCCGTCGACTCGGCCAATCCCGCCGAACCCATCATCCCCGCCGCCCCCGATCCTGACGTCAAAGTCCCCCTGGCTCTCGAAGACTGGCTCGCCGTCGGCGTACTGGCCATTCTCGCCCTGATCACCTTTGTCAACGTGCTGGTGCGCTATTTCACCGACCAGTCCTTTGCCTGGACCGAAGAAATCTCGGTGTTCCTGTTGATCGTGCTGACCATGGCGGGGGGCAGCAGCGCATTTGTCCGCAACCACCATATCCGTATCGAGGCGGTCGCCGATAGCGGCTCGCCGGCCCGCCAGCGACGCCTGGCCATCATTTCGCACACCGTCGTCCTGCTGTTTTTCATCTTGCTGACCGTACTGTCTGTCCGCTTGGTGCTGGACGAATATATGTACGAGGAGACCTCGCCCGCCATCGGCGTGCCGACGTGGTGGTATTCGATCTGGCTGCCGGCCATGGCGGCGGCGATTGCGCTGCGTACGCTGGGCACGCTGCGCCGTCTTCTGCAGGGAAAAACGCAATGATCGCTGCCCTGCTTTTCATCGTCTTCGCCATCCTGATGGTCATCGGCGTCCCAGTGTGCGTGTCGCTGGGCGTGGCGGGCACGCTGGCCATTGCGATATCCAATCACGATGTCGCGTGGTTCGGCCTGCTGGCCGTCCCTCAGAACTTTTACGCGGGCTTGGCCAAATATCCCTTGTTGGCCATTCCGATGTTTGTCTTGGTCGGCTCGATTTTCGACCGGTCTGGCGTAGCTCGCCGGCTCGTCGATCTGGCCATCGCCATCGTCGGGCGCGGCCCCGGCATGCTGCCGCTGATCGCCATTGCCGTTGCCATGTTCCTGGGCGGCATTTCGGGCTCGGGGCCAGCGTGCGCGGCAGCCGTCGGCGCCGTCATGATCACCGCCATGTCGCGAGCGGGTTATCCCGCGCCGTTTTCGGCCTCGGTCGTCGCGGCCGGCGCCGCCACCGACATCCTGATCCCGCCGTCTATCGCATTCATCATCTATTCGGTGCTGGTGCCGGGCGCGTCCGTGCCCGCGCTGTTCGCCGCCGGCATGGTGCCCGGCATTTTGGCCGGTATCGCCCTGATCGTGCCCGCGGTATGGTTGTCACGCAAACACAAACTCGGCATCCAGGAAGCCCACCTGCCCCGTCCGCCCTTTTGGGCCAGCCTGCGCGAGGCCAGTTGGGGCCTGGCAGCCCCCGTCCTGATCCTGGGCGGGATGCGGATGGGCTGGTTCACGCCGACCGAGGCCGCCGTCGTTGCCGTGTTCTATGGCCTGTTCGTCGGCATGTTCATCCATCGCACGATCAAGGTCCGCGACCTGTTCATCATATTGCGCGAAGCCGCGGAGCTCTCGGCCGTCATCATGATGGTGGTCGCCCTGGCCGGCATCTTTGCCTGGGCGCTGTCCACACTGAGCATCATTGACCCGATCACCCATGCCATCGTCAATTCCGGCCTGGGTGAATGGGGCGTGCTGTCCTTGTTGATCCTGCTGTTGATGACGATGGGCATGTTCCTGGACGGCATATCGATCTTTTTGATCTTTGTGCCGCTCCTGATGCCCATCGCCAACGCCTATGGCTGGGACCCCGTCTGGTTTGGCGTCATCCTGACGCTGAAAGTGGCGCTGGGTCAATTCACCCCGCCCCTGGCTGTAAATCTGATGGTATCTTGCCGCATTGCCCGGGTACCTATGGAATCCACGATCCCGTGGGTACTGTGGCTGTTGGCGGCGATGTTCCTGGTGCTGGTCTCGGTATTGGTGTTTCCGCAACTGGCGCTGTGGCTGCCGCACAAGCTGGGGTATTGATCATCGCACCCAGCCGTTGCATTGATAACGCATAAATTTCACAAACACGAGGAGATAACCCCATGAAGCTACGCAACCTGATCGGCGCCGCCTTGTGCGCGGCAGCCGCATTCGCGTTGACCCCGGCGCACGCCCAGAATTACAAATCGGAATACAAACTCTCCATCGTCGTAGGCACCAGCTTTCCCTGGGGCCAGGGCGCGGTGATCTGGTCCGACCTCGTGCGCGAACGCACCAACGGCCGCATCAACATCAAGGTCTATCCCGGCACCTCATTGGTCCAGGGCGATCAGACGCGTGAGTTCACCGCTATCCGCCAGGGCGTCATCGACATGGCCGTCGGCTCGACCATCAACTGGTCGCCGCAAGTCAAACAGCTCAACCTGTTTTCCCTGCCCTTCCTGATGCCCGACTACGCCGCCATTGACGCGCTCGTGCAGGGCGAAGTCGGCAAAGAGCTGTTCAAAGTCATTGAAAAAGCCGGCGTCGTGCCGCTGGCCTGGGGTGAAAACGGCTATCGTCAGCTGAGCAACTCGCGCCACGCCATCTCCAAGCCCGAGGATCTGAAAGGCCTGAAACTGCGCGTCGTCGGCTCGCCGCTTTACATCGACACCTTCACCGCGCTGGGCGCGAACCCGACCCAAATGAGCTGGGCCGATGCGCAGCCCGCCCTGGCCAGCGGCGCGGTAGATGGTCAGGAGAATCCCCTATCGATTTATACCGGCGCAAAGCTTTACGATGTCGCTCAGAAATACCTGACGTTGTGGAATTACGTTGCCGATCCGTTGGTATTCGTCGTCAATCGCGAAGTCTGGGAATCCTGGTCTGAAGCCGATCGCAAGATCGTCCGCGAAGCAGCCATCGAAGCCGGCAAAAAAGAAATCGCGATCGCCCGTAAAGGCGTGACCCCCGAAGACCCATCCTTACTCAAGGAAATCGAAGGCCATGGCGTGACGGTCACCTCGCTGACCGAGGATCAACATAAGGCATTCGTCGCCGTGACCAAGCCCGTCTACGACAAGTGGAAACCACGTGTCGGCGAAGACTTGGTCAACCTCGCGGAAAAATCCATCGCCGCGCGCAAGAAATAAGCAGCAACCCAAGGGGATACGGCGGCACCAGCCGCCGACCGGAAGGCACGGACAACAGAGCCCGCCTCCAGCACGGACGCCGATCGGCGTCCGTGTTTTTTATTGTTATGTTCAACGCCCGACGCCACACGCCGTAGCAGCCATGCCGACCAAAACCCTGACTCTCGACGGAAACAATATTCACGATATTCCATCGTTTTACGCGGAGATCAATCGCGTGTTCATGGCAAACGAAGACTGGCAGCTCGGGCCAAGCCTGGATGCGTTGGACGACATGCTATATGGCGCCTATGGCGCAGCTCACGGACAAGAATCGATTGTCCTGATCTGGCGAAACATGGAAAAAAACCGTGCAGATCTCGGTATCGCCGCCACGCGGGAGTATTACCTGGAAAAACTGAAGCATCCAGACCAATTCAACGTGGCGCTCTTCCGTAAAAACCTGGAGTCACTGGAAAACGGCACAGGCGCCACCTATTTCGACACTGTGCAGCAGATCATCGCAGATCATCCCAATATCACACTGCGTAGCCAGGACGACGCCTCATCGGCTCCACGCTAGCGGCATAGGCATTGACACAGCGACCGCCGTTACTCGGGATACTGCACTTCCAGAATATCCAGTTCCTCGACTCCGCCTGGCGTGCGCAGGACAACAGTGTCCCCCTCGCGAGCTTTGATCAATGCGCGGGCCACAGGCGAGATCCAGCTGATTTTGCCCGCCAACGGTTCGGCCTCGTCGACCCCGACAATGGTGACGACATGCTCCTCGCCAGCCTTGTCCGAATAGGTCACGGTGGCACCGAAAAAAACCTGATCGCGATTCGGTTGCGCAGCGGGATCGACCACCTCGGCGATGTCCAGGCGCTTGGTCAGAAAACGCATGCGCCGGTCGATTTCGCGCAGGCGTTTTTTGCCGTACAGATAATCGCCGTTTTCAGAACGATCACCATTCGAGGCTGCCCACGACACGACCTGCACGACAGATGGACGCTCGACATTCATCAAGTGAGCCAGCTCATCGCGCAAACGGGCATAGCCCGCTGGCGTCATGTAGTTGCGAGTACCCGCCGGCAACGCCTGTGTCTCGGGCAAATCATCGTCGCCGTCGCGATCCGACTCTTTAACAAAAGCCTTGTTCATTATTGTCTAGAACCAGTCGTGCCAGACCGGCTTCAAATCGTCGGGTAATGGGGGCAACGAACCGAGATCCGCCTTGCTCTCTGTCGGGCTATGAAAATCCGAACCCCGCGAGGCCAGAAATCCAAAGCGTCGAGCCACGCCCGCGTAGTGACGAGCCTCGTCGGCGGTGTGACTCCCCGTCACCACCTCGATCCCGACGCCGCCCAGCTGCAAAAACTCGTCGAACAGCGCATTGAACTGCAACAACGAGTATTTATAGCGGCCAGGGTGCGCAATGACAGCACGTCCGCCTGCACCAATGATCCAGCTCACCGCGTCCTGCAATGTGGCCCATTGCATCGGGACATGCCCCGGACAATCGTCGCCCAGGTATTTGTTGAAAACAGTCTGCACATCCGGGCAATACCCGGCTTGCACCAAATAACGCGCAAAGTGGGTACGGCTGACCAGGTCCGGATTGCCGGCCAAGGGAATGGCTCCCTCATAGGCATCGGGCATACCCATGTCCGCCAAACGCTGCCCCATGCGGCGCGCCCGCTCGGAACGGCCGGAGCGCGTATTGCGCAGGCCCGCCAGCAGCGCGGGATTTTCGGGGTCAAATCCCAGGCCGACAATATGGACCGTTTGCCCAGCCCAGGTGACCGAGACCTCGCTACCCGTGATGAACTGCATCCCGAGTTCGCGCGCAGCCTCGCCGGCCTGTGCGATACCGCCTACCTCGTCATGATCCGTCAACGCCCAGACATCCACGCCATTGGCGTGCGCACGGCGAGCCACCTCGGCCGGCGGCAAAATGCCGTCGGACACAGTGGAATGGCAGTGCAGATCGATGTTCAAGGTGGTGGTGTACATGAGCACTATTGTACGGCCGTCGGTAGGTCTTGGACCACCTGTTCAATTTTCGCCAGTTTTTCTGGGTCATCCCCTTTTTTGAGCTGGCTTATCTCGCCCGGAATAACGCGGCTTTATGACAGTGCTGGTTTTCTGGCCTGGTCGGTTTAGATGGCCCGTTGACGGAGGATTTGAGTTCTCTCGGACGTTGCAGCACGGGTAGGACGGGGACATGAGTTCTGTTGGACGTCGAAGCGGGGCAGTGACCGTGTTGGCGCTTCACGTGGCCGGTCGGCCGCCTGCGCGGCCGACACCGCTTCGTTCGTCTCGTACGGCCCCTTCGGGCCTACCTTCGACCTCCACTCGCTCGGCCACGAGGCGCGCCAACACGGTCACTGCCCCGCTTCGACTCACAGCATCTCTTGTTCCCTCGTCGCTGGGACGAGTGGTCTACGTAGGCTTCGTAGGAACTGGCTTTTGCAAGGATGAAGATCTTGCAGGGCTGCTATGCACGGGCGCCTACGGGCGCGCCCATGCATAGCGTTCGTGATTAGCATGCGAAGGCTTTGGCATCAGTGACATTTTGAAGATCTCTCGAGCAACGATTTCTCGCAGACAAGCAAGAGATCTTTCGAATGACGATTTCGTGATATCCAAAGAGGTGAGACACCTCTTCGCACGTTCTGCGTATCCTGATGCTCTACGTGTAGTGACGTTCTACGTACCATCATTCCATGCGTCATAACGCTCTACATCTCATCGTACGTTCCATGCGTCATCGTCGCAGGCATCAACTATCACCAAGCAGATCTTCCAACCTGGCACCACGCCACCCCGTCGCATGCCCGGCCCGACCGCGATTCGCGTGTGTGCAGGGCACACGCGAATCGCAGCCCTGCAAGATCTTTCTCTTTGCCAACACAGCAGCATAAAAATGCCAAGCAAAACAACCGTGCCAGCGATGTGATGAGCTTGAATTACTGCGAGTCGAGCCGAGGCAATCGGGCCGTGAGGGCGCCTCAAAGCCGAGTGGAGCGGACGTCGAAGGGAGCGCGAAGGCGCGGACGAGACGAGCGAACACGGTGTCCGGCGCCCGCGCGCCGGACCGGCTTTGTGAAGCCCTCACGGCCCGATTGCCTCGGCTCGACGTCCAATAAGCACTCCAACCTCCTGCAAATCCTACTCACTCGATCACTGAAGACCGCGTTACATAATGCGATAGCAAGATTACGCAGAGCCAAAGACATGCCAACCTGATCAGCTCTCAGTTCATCCCCCTAGTGCCTCACAGTCAACGAAAGCCAAAGAAATGGTCCAGAATCACAGCATGATCCTCGAATAGATCAGCTTCGATTTCAGGCAAACGCTCGATGCGCCACCACACGGCTTCCTTGGCGTCGTCCGAGCCGTGTACCTGCGGCAGTTCATCTCGACTGAAACGAAAGTGAAAAGCCTGTGTGATGAGGCGCCCGCGAGGACTGCGGTCCGGGTGATCAAAAACGGCGCTGCTCTTCAGGGCCGCCCTCATCACTCCGGGTAATGCGGCAAAGCGCGTTTCTTCGTTCAACTCGCGGACCGCGGCGTCATAGAACTGCTCCCCCGGATCGACAAAACCGCCCGGCAATGCCCACTGCCCATGGCCCATTTCGCCGCCACGCTTGATCAGCAGGACGTGATCATTCACCTGCAGCACGCTGTCGGCCGTCAGAAAATACGGCCCCGTGTACTTTGCCTTGTAGCGCTTGATCGCCTGGTGCTCGGCGCGCCGCACCTCGTATTCCGGCAATGCGGCCCATGATCGCAAATAGTCCAGCACGCCTGGATCGACATAGGGTTCCAAGACCTGAATGCTGGAGGACAGCGAGCCTTCGCCAAAATAGACATCGCGCAAACGCGTCGCATCCAGCGGCTGGATGCTGCCTGCATCTTCATAGGCCCAGTCGGGAAAAAGATCCAGGTAGTAGCCCGAAGCATCTTTTTTGAAACCAACCAGAGCGACACGTTGACCCGAGGCGCGCGCTCGTACCTCCTCTCGCAAAACATCCGCCCAACGCCGATCATCGTAATAGTCCCGCACATACACAAATTCCACACGTGCGAGCTGCGCCTGCGTCAACATACTCTCCAGCATGGCGCGGCGTTCGAATTCACGAAATGGATTTTTATCATTGCGTGATCGAAATGAAGATCCAATCACGATCATCACGCGTTCACCGGTATCGAACGCGTGTTCGATCAGCGCCTTGTGCGCCAAGTGGGGCAACTGCCAGCGGCCGATAACGACAGTGACCGGATAGCGATAAGTAGATGACATCACAACATTCCTGATTTTCTAGACAATGTCCGCCCCAATCCGTTTCAATTCAGAAAAATGAGTTGAACAGAAGCCAACACCGAAGCCCCTCAATACTGCCGCGCCGTGATAGGCACCTGCCTGCCCGTTCCAAACGCACGGGCACGTACCCGAATGATAGGCGGCGCCTGGCGGCGCTTGTATTCACTGCGTGCGATGAGCCGCTGCACCTTGTCCAGCGTCTGCCGTCCTGTCTCGGTCTGCGTCAACGCATCGACCGTATTCTGCGCGACCGCCAGATCGTCGGCATCAAGCAAGGTGCCTTCGATCAGCACCTTCAGGATCTCGTCCAGCACCTCATAGGGCGGCAGCGAGTCCGTATCCTTTTGATCGGGAGCCAATTCCGCCGACGGGGCTTTTTCGATGATGCTCTGCGGAATCAGCTCCCGGCCCGCAGTCTTGTTGATATGCCACGACAGGGCAAAAACCTCGGTCTTGTAGAGATCGCCAATCAAACCCAAGCCGCCGTTCGTATCACCATACAGCGTGCAATATCCGACAGAGAGCTCCGACTTGTTGCCCGTCGTGAGCAATAACGGACCATATTGATTGGAATACGTCATCAACAACGTGCCACGAACGCGTGCTTGCAGGTTCTCCAGCGCCAAACCGCTCGGCGCCGCACCAACCGTACTGTCCTGCATCGACGCCGAAAACTGCGACACGATGTCCCGTATGGGAATCTCGTGCAGCGTAACCCCCAGATTGCGGCACAACAACACCGAGTCAGACACACTACCCTCGCTCGAATAGACCGACGGCATGGTGATGGCAATCACATTTGCCGGCCCGAGCGCCTCCACTGCCAACGCGATCGTCAGCGCGGAATCTATGCCGCCAGACGAGCCCACCAGGACCTTGTCGAACCCGCAACGACGCGCATAATCGCGCAGGCCCAGCACGATCTGCTGGCGATAAAACTCCAGCACAGGCAGGCCATCGCGTGGCACCGGCTGCAGCGCTTGCCCCTGCGCGTCGAAGAATTTCTGACTGCTCAGATCGAAGCGCAGTGTAGGCGAATCGACCTCAAACCGTTTGGCCTCGAACACCACCGTCCCAGCCGCATCCACTGCAAACGAGGCTCCGTCGAACACCAACTGATCATGCCCGCCTACCTGGGCGACATACAACACCGGCAGTTGGTGACGCGCGCACGCTTTGGAGAACAATTGATGGCGCACTTGGCGTTTCCCCTTACTGCTGGGGCTGGCGTTGATAGAAATCACCAGATCCGGCGCTGCATCTGCCAAGCGCTGAAAAGGATTCACCGAATAATCCTGAGCCTCATCGTTCCAGGCATCCTCGCAAATCAGAAAGCCGATCGTCGCCCCCCGGAGACGCAGTATTTTGGCGGTATCCGGCCCGGGAGCGAAGTGCCGCTGTTCATCGAACACCCCATAGGTGGGCAATAACTGTTTATATTGCGTGTGTACGACTTCACCGTTCAACAGCACCTGCAGGCCGTTATAAAAAGGCTTTCCAGACGTGCCCTCTCGCCGTATCGGCAGCCCGACCACCCAATACACATCCGGCGTCTGACGGCTCGTCTCGTAGAGTTTTGCCTGCGCAGCCGCGCGACGACGCTCAAAAAGCGGATCGTCCAGCAGGTCGCCTGGTGTGTAACCCGTCAACGCGAGTTCCGGGAACACTACCATGTCGGCGCCCGTTTTCTGCGCCTGCTGTGCGACCGCCAACATCATAGCGATGTTGCCGTCCATGTCCCCGACCGTGGGATTGATCTGGCCTACCGTGATCGAAAATTGGTTTTGCATGGTTCGATCCTTATATAAAGAATTCCGCTCAATCCGCCGTGCGGTTAAACACCTGCCGCAGATACGCGAGGAACGTCTCGTCATCGCACAAGGTCTTTCCCGGCGAGTCCGCCAACTTGGCCACCGGCTGATCATTGCAACTCACCAGCTTCATGACGATATTCAAAGGCGTCGCCCCCACGTCGTTCGTCAGATTCGTGCCAATCCCAAAACCCAACTGGCAGCGATCGCCAAAATGCGCATATAGCGACAACATCTTCGGCACGTCGAGCCCATCGGAAAACGTCAGGCGTTTGGTATGGGCATCGATACGCAGCGATTTGTAGTGCGCCAAGGCCTTTTCCCCCCATACTACAGGGTCGCCCGAGTCATGACGCAGGCCGTCGAACAGCTTGGCAAAATACAGATCGAAATCCGCCAGGAACGCATCCATGCCGATCACATCGGTCAGCGCGATGCCCAGGTCGCCACGATATTCCTGCACCCAGGCCTCCAAGGCCGCCTTTTGCGACAAACGCAGTTGCACGCCTACCGCTTGAAAGGTCTGCAAATACTCGTGTGCCATCGTGCCGATCGGCACCAGGTCGAATTTCTTGGCCAAATACACGTTGGACGTACCACGAAAATAGGCCGGCAATTCGGTAGCCAAGGTCGCCACCACCTCCTCCTGCCAAGCGCCACTGAAACGGCGGCGCAGACCAAAATCAAAAAACTCAAAGGGGTGACGCAGCTTCAGGTCAGCCAAGGCGTCTCGCAATTGCGCTACCTTATTGCGCAACCGCGCGCGTCCCTCTGACATGTCCTCAATCTGCAAGCGGCGAAAATACAGTTCGTTCACGATCGCCAGTACGTAAATCTCGAACAACATGACATGCACCTGCGGCCCACGAGCGATGATCGAGAGCTGATCGCCTTCGGCCCGCGCCTCGATAAACGGGCGGTGCAACTGAAACATGCGCAAATACTCGATGAAGTCCGGCTTGAAATAGCTGCGCGTGGCCAGGTATTTCAACTCGTCCGGCGAAAACCGCAACGTGCACAGATAATCCAACTGCCGGTTGAGCTCGTCGGCCAAGTCAGCCAATGGAAAAGCCGGCTGGTTACGACATACGAATCGATACTCCGCAGTGTTGGTCGGGTACTTGTGCAGCAATGCTTGCAGCATCGAGAACTTGTACAGATCAGTTTCCAACAGTGATTGAATGACGGGACGAAAGTATTGGGACATCGCGATTCTCTTTAATAGACTGTTGGGTAATCAGCGCGTGCAAGCATCGAGCACCTGCTGAGCCGTCTGCAGCTGCACGCCTGCGGCGCTCGCGCGCTGCAAGAACTGCTCCGCCTGCGCCTCGAATCCGCCGACCGGGCTCATGCAATCCGACAGCAACATCACCTGAAACCCGGGTTTGAGCGGCAGGCGCGGCAACGCGCCCAATAATTGGTCCACGCTCGCCGCCACGCAGTGACTAGAGGCCAAGCCTGCTACCAAAAGCAGATCGACGTCCTCGGTGACCCGCTGAGCCAATGGCATATTGAATTGCGTCCACGGCACCTCATCCAGGGGAACCTCGGCTTCGAATGCACCGTAATGTTCGCTCCATGGGTATTCACCCTTCAATACCTTGTGCGGCGTACTGTGTGACTGCAATTCCCAGGCGGCCAGGGCTTCGGCGACTTCGGCGTGAATGTTGTGGCCCCAAGTGCCCGTGACGCAATGTACGGGCCACACCACCAGTTGATATCGCCCGGCGCGCTCCAATGCGCGCAATTGCCGCAACACCAGATCTGCTTGACTGGCCGGCACGAAATCCCCTGCCGCGACCCGATCCGCCGAGATCAGGGTAAAGGGCGCAACGGGCTGTCCATCACGGTCTTTCCAGAACGTCGTGCGCTCGATCGCGACATGGGGGTGAGAGTCCAGCGTAACCGTAATGTCGCGCAGACGCGGCCCCATTCTGGTCACAAAATCGGCCAGCCGTTTCATATCCCGATCCCCGCCAGAAACCGGCAAAGCGGGCGACGCGGCTATTCCCCGCACCTGCGGCCGCGCATCAGCCGGCAAATCACAAAAGTCATTCTGCGGATCGATGATCAAGAGGTGAATCTGCTGGCTCATGATGGTTCTCCACAAAGGCATCTGGGTAGGCTTGATCAAATTATACATACTTACGGCATATTTGCCATAAGACATAAACGCCAATTGATGTAGAAATATGTGACATACCGCGTTTTCGCCGTTAATATCCTGGAATCCGATTCTGGCTTGGCTATGAGCGATATTTCTTCCACCTCACACCCTACCCCGATCCTGACCGTCGATGTCGTACTGTTGACGTTACTCGATCGCCGCCTTCAGGTCGGCCTGGTTCGGCGTGACAATCCGCAAGAGCCCTTTTTTCAGGCATGGACCGTGCCCGGGGGATTTGTGCATCCGCAAACCGATCACGACGCCCAGCACACGGCGATGCGCGTCCTGCAGGAAAAAGCCGGCGTCCAAAGCCCTTATCTCGAGCAGCTCGCCACGTTCGCGGGCGCGGCACGCGACCCGCGTGGGTGGTCGGCCTCCATCGTCTATTACGCGTTGGTGGCGCCGCACATCGCGCCTGAAGGCAACGATAAATTCCGATGGGAACCCGTCAGCGAGATCACAAAGCGCACCCTGCCTTTTGACCATTCCACGATTTTGCGTACCGCCGTCGAGCGTGTGCAGTCCAAGACCAGTTATTCCGCGCTGCCCATTCATCTGATGCCGCCCGAGTTCACGATTTCGGAATTACGCGGGGCATATGAACAGCTGCTGGGCGGTACGCTGGAGCCCCGCGGATTCATCCGCCGAATCCAGGAGATGAACGCGCTGGAGGAAACCGGCCGTACAAGAACCGAGGGCCATCGGCCTGCGCGCTTGTATCGCGCCAGACGCGATGATGTGCTCGCGACGCTGGAGCCGTCGCTGTTACCCAAATAATGCGCCGTACCGCTTTGACCGAAGCATGACTCTCGCGTCGCGCGTGTTTCAGTATGCGTCGGGCACACCTACCATCACGACGATACCGGCTGCCCGTGCAGAAAACTCGCCACGGGATCGATCTGCGCATCGTCCATGAGCGTCGGCGCATGCCCCACGCCCGGGACAGTGACCAGACTGGCTCGGGAATTGCGTGCCACCATCTCGTGCGCGGTCGCCTCGCTCAACAAATCCGATTCGGCGCCTCGCACGATCAGAATAGGACAATCCAGGGAATCATAGGCATTCCACAGAATCTGCTCGCCCGTGGAATACGCCTCGACCGCCTGCGATGCCAGAGGCACAGCCAGATTCAGATCGTAGTGTTTGACCCATTTGTCGCCACGCTGGACATATACATTACGCGTCAGGTCTTCCCATTGGGCATCCGTATGCGGCCCAAACGTCGCCGATACTTCGCGCACGGCCTGCACCGCCTGAGCAAACGACTCGAACTCGACAGGCTGGCCGACATATTGACCGATGCGGCCCAGGGCTTCGGGGCTCAACCTGGGTCCCACGTCGTTTAACACCATCCGATCAAAGCGGATATCCTGATCGGCCGGCCAAGCCTCGGGACGCGGCTGCACAGCATGCATCATGCGGGCAAAGGTAGCAATGCCGGCCAAGCCCAACCCGATCAAGCCCCCCATCGACGTCCCCACCCACGACAACGAGGCGGGCCGTAGCCTCGCGATCAAGGTCACCATGTCCGAGACGTACTGCGGCACGCTATAGAGCGCCGGCGTGGGCAGCCAATCGGAACGGCCGCGCCCCGCGACATCCGGGCAGACCACCCGGAAATCACCCGCCATTCGCCGGGCCAAAGAATCGAAATCCCGGCCCGTACGGGTCAATCCATGTACGCAGAGCAAAACGCGATCATTATCGGGATCCCCCCATTCGCTATAAGCCATGCGATGCAATCCCGCGGGACTGGCGCAGGTGACGTAATCGAATCTGGGTTCCAGCATGGGGGCTCCTGACCGTTTTGGGGGAGCAGACATCTTATCGCAGGTAGATCCCAGCCCCGTCCTCATATCCCCCCACTATCCCCCCCTGTGTCACCACCAGGCCGGCTCTGAGCCGAAACAATAAAATCGTTTCCGCAAAATCATGGTTATCCCTAATTAATAGCCGCTTAAAACGCCATGATAATTTGTGGAAACGTTTCCACAATATCAATCAAAGGCAGACAATGAATCAGGAACTCCAGGCGGCTCGTGTACAAACCGTGATCGATCACATGGCGCTCGAATGCGTACAGGAATGGGATAAGGTCATCGACACGTTCGAGCACCCCCGCTATGAAATGCACTCAAGCGGTGCAACGTTTGACGGCGTCGATCAGGTGATGGGCTACTTTCATTCTTCGCGCGCCTCTTTTCCTGACCTGAAAAACGAGATCATCGCGGTCGCCGCAGCCGAGGGGACAGACACCGTCCTGGTTGAGTTCTGGCTCACCGGTACGCATAAGGGCCCCTTCTCCGTTGACGGCAAAACGTATGAGCCCACAGGCCGCACCTTTCGCGTGCGTATGGCTGCGACATTCGAATTCGCGCCCAATTCCGACAGAATCATTTGCGAACGCCCCTACAGCTGTCAGAACGCAAAGTTGCGTTCACTAGGGTTGCTGTAAAGCTCATCGGCGCTGTCAAAAGGAGGCGGCGTCGCCTGTCGCTTATCGAGCATGACATAAACCGGCGTCAACGAGCGCACGGAAAAAACGACCTCTCAGGAGACCAAAAATGAAGAAACTATCTGCCGCTGCAATGATGGCGGGCTTGCTCATATCCGGCGCCGTACATGCCGACTACCCCGATCGTCCGATTCGCATGCTCTTGCCGTTCTCCGCCGGTGGAGGCGGAGATACGTTGGGGCGCATTCTCGCCGAACGATTCGCCGCGGAACTCAAGCAACCCGTCATCGTGGAAAACAAGCCCGGGGCGGGCGGAACCATCGGGATAGCCACGGTGGCCAGATCCGCGCCTGACGGCTATACCATCACCATCGGCGGAATGACCACACATGTGCTTTCCCCATTGGTCTACCAGAATCTGTCTTATGACCCTATCAAGAGCTTTACCTCATTAGGCGCAATCGGAAACTCGGCGATCATCGTCATCGCCAACAACGACTTCCCCGCCAACAATGTTGCCGAGCTGCGCAAGCTCGCTGATTCCAGGAAAGAACCCGTGCAATATGCCAGCTGGGGAGTCGGCTCGACGGGCCATTTCTGCGGTGAAGTCATGGCGCAGAAAGGCAACGTCAAACTCACGCATGTGCCCTATAAAGGAACCACGCAAGTCATGACCGACGTGATCGGCGGGCATATCGATCTGGGCTTTGTCGACATGGCCACGGCCACGCCCATGGTCACGCAGCACAAAGTAAAAGCGCTGGCAGTCTGTACCAAGCGATCCCCGAGCACACCGGACGTACCCAGCTACAAGGAACAGGGGATTGATTTCGACCGGGATTTGAACTGGGCAATGTATGTCCCCGCCGGTACCCCTGCCCCCGTTGTCCAGCGGCTCTCCTCGACATTGGAAAAGGTTCTGAAAGAACCGGACGTTATCCAGAAACTGCTTGGCCTGGGGATCACCGCGAACTATATATCCGGACCCAAACACGAAAAAGCCAACGCGGCAGACATCGAGGCCTGGCGCGCCGTCGCCAAAGAGGCCGGAATCAAACCGCAATAAGTCAGTGAAGACATCCCCAATGCCTATGAAACTGCTCGAAGGCCGTGTCGCAATTATCTCCGGCGCGTCGCATCCCAAAGGAATTGGCAAAGCCACCGCACGCTTGTTCCTGGAGCACGGCGCACGGGTCGCCATAGTCGATCTGAATGAAGACGCGATCAGGGAAAGCGCGCGCGATCTGGGCGCAGACGAGTCCAGCCTATTGCCACTGACGTGCGACGTTGGCGATCCTGAACAATGCGCACGCGCGGTAAATAACGTCCGCACATGGTCGGCTGACCGAATCGATATCTTGGTGAACAATGCGGCCATCACACAAAAAGCAGTCTTCCAGGACATCGCTGATGACGACTTTGACCGGCTCGTCCGCGTCAATCTCAAAGGTGTCTTCAACCTCAGCAAAGCCACCGTGCCGTTCATGATCGAGAAGTCTGCCGGCAGCATCATCAGCATCTCCTCACTGTCCGCGCAGAACGGCGGTGGGGTCTTTGGCGGCGCACACTACTGCGCCGCCAAAGCCGGTGTGCAAGGGCTGACCAGGGCCATGGCCAAAGAACTCGGCGCTCACAACATCCGCGCCAATGCCATTGCCCCAGGACTGATTACGACTGATTTTTCCCGCACGGGGCGGTCCGACGAGAGCAAAGACCAGGCCGCACAGATCTGGCCATTGCAGCGAGCGGGGCGCCCCCATGAAATCGCCGGCGGGTGCCTATTCCTGGCGAGCGACCTGAGCAGCTATATCACCGGCACCACGTTGGATATCAACGGCGGCGCCCACATGAATTGATGAGAGACCGATATGAGTATTTTCTTTAAAGGCGCACGCCAGGTCGGCTACGTGGTGCGAGACATCGAAAAAGCCATGAAGCATTGGTCCGATGTACTCGGCGTCGGCCCCTGGTTCTATAAAGAAGAGGTCGGAACGACAGAGTTTCGATACTACGGCAAAGCCTCTGAACCGCCTCGGCTGTCCATCGCACTGGCGAACTCTGGCGACCTGCAAATCGAACTCATCCAGCAACGTGACAATGCGCCTTCACTGTATATGGACTCGCTAAAGCAGGCTGGCGAATGCGCGCAGCATATCGCGTACTGGACGCTGAATGAGTTTGACGCCTTTACCGCCAGGTTGCTGGAACACGGCTACGTGGAGGGCCATGGCGGGCAAATGGGAACGAGAGGCCGTTTCGCCTATTTCGTTCACCCGGACCTGCCCAGCGGCATGATCGAAATCTCTGAAATGAAAGGCGGTAAAGGCGAATATTTCGATGAGATCAGGAAAGCCAGCGACGGCTGGGATGGCTCGGCCCCCATTCGCCGACGATCATAAGGTAGGTCACGAGCCTGAAGACAGTGTATGTTAGCCAATTTTGGCACGGGCAAATGCAAACATGAAAGACCGTATCACTATCCGCGATGTTGCGAAGAAGGCCGGCGTTTCGCTCGGCACGGCCTCACGCGCGCTTAATCGTACAGGCAGGGTGAGCGATGCCGCCATCGCCGCGGTCAACCAAGCCGCGCGTGAGCTTGACTACAAGCCGGACGTCGTCGCACGCAGCCTGCGCACCCGCTCGTCCGGCGTCATCGGTTTGCTCGTGTCCGATCTGGCCAACCCTCTGTATGCGAGGATCATCACCGCTGCCGAGGCTGCCTTGCAGGCAGAGGGATATTCCCTGCTCGTGGCCAGCACACACAATGAACGCAAACGGGAAGAATCCCTGATCGAGATTTTCCGCGGCAGGCGTGTCGATGCCTTGATCCTGGGACCCTGCGAGAGAGAATCTGCCGAGCTCATTGAAAAGCTGAGCCAGGATCTACCCGTCGTCGCTCTGGATCGCGACTTTAGCGCCGGCTCGGTCGGCGTCCTGGTAGATCATTGCGCGGGGGCCTTTCAGGCCACGCAGTATCTATTGAATCTGGGACACACCCGCATCGCCCTGCTGACGCCAGGGACAGAACTCCGAACGGGTAAAGAACGGATTGCGGGATTCCGCAAGGCATTCGAGGCCCGAGGCCTGACTCCCGATTCAGCCTTGATTCGAGCCGAACGCTCTGCCATGCAGTTCGCCTTTGCCGAAGCGATGTCGCTGCTGTCGCACGCAGAACGTCCAACCGCATTCCTGTGCCTCGGTACGAGAATTCTTTCAGGCGTTCTCCAAGCCATCCGCCATACCGGTCACTCCGTTCCGCAAGACGTCAGCGTCATCAGCATCGGGGATACCGATCTCTCCCAGCTTTTCAGTCCCACCATCACATCGCTGAGTTGGGACCTGGAAGTCATGGGGACCTGCGCAGCGCAGTTGGTTCTCAAGCACCTGGACCGGCAATTACCCACCGCCGCGACCGACCGCATTGCCATCAAAACGCAATTGATACTGCGCGAATCATGCGCCCCTGCCACACCACCCAGTTGATTTTTCAAGGAGTAGTCATGGCATTACCCGATACCATCACCCACCAGGATCGTCTGCTGAGCGTCAACATCGCTGACGGCGTCGAACTGCCTGGTTCCGCCCCCGGCTCGACCATCACGCCGCTCTTTCTCGACCGAGAAAACGGCGTCTGGGTGCTCTATGGAAAGTTCGCACCGGGAACTCGGCTGCCTACGCATTTCCATACCGGAGTGGTTCATTTCTTTACCACCAAAGGTCAATGGAACTACCTCGAATACCCGAACGATCCGCAGACGGCGGGGAGCTATCTCTACGAACCTGGCGGCTCCGTGCATACGTTCTCTGTGCCCGAAGACGCCACAGAGTACGCCGAGGGTTTCATGGTGGTATTCGGCGCCAATATCAATTTCGTCGATAACGAGTTTGCCAATATCCGGGATGCCGGCGCCATTGAAGACTCCATCCTCGCCGCTGCCAAAAAGGCAGGCCTGCCTATTCCCCGCTACATCAGGCCAAAGGGCGGCGCTGAATTCACGCGCGATTAATAAATGTGCATCCCGCAGTCCCAAACACGTTGAGATAAAAAATGAGACTGGCAGGCAAGATCGCCCTGGTGTCAGGTGCAGGAACACTGAAGAAATCCTTTACCTCTGCCGATCAGGTAGGCAACGGTGCAGCCTGTGCCATACGGTTCGCGCGAGAAGGCGCCAAAGTGATCTGCACGGACAGATCGCTGGATGCTGCTCAAGAAACGGTTGAAATGATTCGTGCAGAAGGCGGAGACGCTGCTGCGCTGGCACTAGACGTCACCGACACCCCGCAGATCGACGAGGTCGTGAGGAATATCGCCAGCCGTCACGGCGGCATCGACGTTCTGCACAATAACGTGGGAATAGAGATTCAGGGTGATCTGCTCGCTGTCAAAGACGACGAGTGGGATCAAGTGATGGCCGTCAATCTGCGCGGCACAATGGCCATGTCCCGCGCCGTCGTACCGTACATGCGTCAGCACGCAGGTGGCTCGATCATCAACGTCTCTTCTACGGCCAGCCTGAAATGGAGCCCAATGCAGTTTCTGTCGTATAGCACGGCGAAAGCCGGCCTCAACCACATGACGCGCGTCATTGCCCGGCAATATGCCAATGAACAGATCCGCTGTAATTGCATCGTTCCGGGCATGATACGCACGCCGCACGCTGACGCGCTGTACGCCAATGAGGCCGAGGCAGCAAAAGGCCACGAATTCCGGGATTCGCGATGCCCCATGGGCCGCCAGGGAACCCCTTGGGACATCGCAAATGCCGCGTTATTCCTGGCCTCTGATGAAGCCGCCTACGTCACGGGCACACTTTTAGTGGTGGACGGCGGGTCGAGTCTGTGAGGCATCAATCGCATGCACGACGCAGCATGTAAGCGCACCACCGTCTATTGTGGTTCCCGATGCCAGTATCTGCGCGAGACATCCGCCTGCGCCTCGATGCGCAGTCCTCGTCCCCGGTCGGAAATAGCCACAGTGGCACCATGATGATCAGTACGCCAGAAAGTCGCCCCAGCCTCGCGCCAACGCGCTTGCACCGCGGCCGCAGGATGCCCGAACCGGTTCATGTACCCGGCCTGCGCAATGACATGCTTTGCATCGGCCGCCCACACTAACGCCTGACCGGACGATGTCGCTGAGCCATGATGCGGTGCTATGACCACATCCATGCGCGGCAGGCCATGCACCATGCGACGCTCTTGCGCAATGCCGATATCGCCTGGCAGCAATGCGGTATGCGCTTTGCCTTGAATCATCAACACACAACTGCGCGCGTTGCCCGGGCCGTCGGTTTTAATCGCGGCATCGGGATGCAAAAATCGAAACTGCACGCCGTCTACGGTCCATGCTTGTCCAGCATGACAACGCTGCATGGATTGAGGCATTCGCACCTCGGTGAAAAGCGCTGATGCCGTTTTGCCCGCGCCGTGCTTGCGTATCAACGCCGATAAATCGAATGAGCTATAGGATTGGTCCACCACCAACGAGGACAACACGCTGCGCACGCCACCGGCATGATCCATGTCTGCGTGAGACACCACGAGCCCATTCAGCACCCGATGCCCTCGGGCACGTAAATATGGCACGACAACGCGTTCTCCAGCATCATTCCCCTGCCGCGTCATCGGCCCCGTATCGAACAGCCACACCTGTGTCGCCGTCTCGATCACGATAGCGCTACCCTGCCCCACATCCAGCGCCGTCAACGTCCAGTATCCAGGAGCAGGCCGCTCAGGCCGCCAACACAACATCGGCAGCATCAACAACCATGCGGCCGTACGCAAAGGCAAGCCATACGGCTGCACGGCCCACGCCACGCCAAACAATGCCAACGCCATCCAGGGCCATGGCGCGGCGGCGACATCCAACACTGCCCAGTTCGAGGCGCTCATCCACTTTACTGGCACCATCATGGCATCGAAAATCCCGTGCCCGAGAATGCCGGCCCCATGAGCCAGCCACTGCAATCCGGGTATGGTGCTCAACAGCGCACAGGCCAACGCCAGTGGTGTCACTAGAAAACTCACAATAGGGATGGCATACACGTTGACCAGGGGCGATGCCAAAGACACCTGTTGCATCAGATAGGCCAGCAATGGCACCAGACCCAATGTAATGGCCGACTGTACCCAGCCGAACTCTACAAGGGCCGCGCGCAACCGCCCCCTCCAATCGGGGCGTTCGCGTCGCCCGCCTGAATCCATCGATGCCCCTACCCGCAACAAGATCGCCACAGCGCCAAACGACAACCAGAACCCTGGCGCCAGCACCGACCAGGGATCCAATAGCGACACCACGGCACCTGCCAGCGCCAGAATCCGCGAGGGCGACAAAGGCAAGCGCACCATGGCAGCCAAGGCCACTACCGCCAGCATGAAAAAGGTACGGCGTGCGGGCACGCCCCACCCTGCCAATAAGCAATACAACAATGCGACCCATAACGCAGCAGCTGCACCTACGACCTGCGCAGGCAAATACTCGGCCACCCGCACAGTTCGCCAACGTGCGCGCCTCCATAAAAAAGCGGTCGCCACCCCACCCACTGCCGCGATCAAGGTGACATGCATGCCGCTGATCGACACCAGATGCGTAATGCCTGCGCGGTTGAATATCTGCCAATCGACACGCTCAACGGCGGCTTGATCCCCCATAGCCAAAGCGATCAATACCGGTGCATAACGGCGTTTCTCCAACGCCTGTCGCATGCCATCCCGCATCCAATGACGGACACGCTCGATCAGGATGCCAGGGCTATGCCAAGGCTCATCCCCCAACAAGCGAGGCACGCCGCGCACCGTCGCCGTCGCGCGAATTCCCATTGCGAATAATCGTCCCTCAGCGTCATAACCGTGAGGATTGCGCGCGCCATGAGGTTGACGCAGCACCAGCGCCATGCGCCAGATCTGACCGGGCTTCAGCGCTGGCAATGGGGCACCAGACTGTGCATGCCAACTCACAGCAATACGCGACGGAATGCCTTCGGGACGAGGTTCATCAACGTCCGCCATGAATCGGTAGTGTTTTCCATCGCCTTGCGGCAAATCAGCGATCCGCACAATCAAGCGGCTGACCACATCATGATGAGCCCAGGCTAGCGCATCGTCCAGGCGCAGTTGAGCTTGCCATAAGGCAGAAGCAGCGCCGATGCATAGACCCAATACCGATGCACAACCAAGACGAGCCAGCAGCAAAAGCGACGTGAATCGATGTATAGATGGGGACGCAACTGGCGCTGCAAACCACGCCCTTGCGATATACCACGACACTCCTGCCATAAGCGTCAACGCCAATAGCGTCGGCGCGAACCACCGCTGCTGCGGCAAGACCGGCAGGCACTGCACCCACCCCGCTCCCGCGACAACGCCCAGCAACAACAAACGGCCAGTAATGTTCGACTCCCAAAATGCACAGCATAGGAAGTACGTTCAGACGTAGGTAGAGGCAGTGAATAAAAATATCCGTGCGTAAATACCGCAGCCTGAAAATATCGCCTGCCATGAATGAAAGTCACATCGGTGTAAAAACTGTCAGTGTTTCAATGCAGAGATGCCGCGGGGAGCGCTCTAGCAACATCATGTTGACAGGTCTCACCTCAGATATCTAGAATATTAGAAATAAATTTCCAATATTGTAGAAATGACCGATTCATCCCAGGACGTCAACACTCTGATCGCCCGGCGATTACGCGAATTGCGCGATGGTCAGGGCTGGTCGCTCGACGAATTAGCGGAGCGCAGCACGGTCAGCCGCTCCGCTATCTCGCTGATCGAGCGGGCACAAAGCAGCCCCACTGCCACCGTACTCGACAAACTCGCCATGGCGCTGAATGTGCCGCTGGCCTCGCTGTTCGAGCCTGATGCGTGTCAAAGCGAAACGGCCCCTTCGCCGTTGTCGCGGGCAGGCGAACAGCATTCGTGGGCCGATCCGTCCTCGGGCTACATACGCCGCAATTTATCGCCCTCGTTTCCTTCGCCTATCCAACTCGTGGAAGTCGAGTTTCCGGCCAAGCAACGCGTCGCCTACGACACCGCCATTCCCGATACGGATATCTATCAACAAGTCTGGCTGATCGAAGGCACCATGGATATCTCAGTGGGTGCTGAACAATGGCGGCTGAAACGCGGCGACTGTCTTGCCATGCGTCTGGACAGCCCTATCGTCTACCACAACCCCACCAACAAGCCCGCGCGCTATCTCGTAGCACTGGCTCGATTGGCGTTTAATAAACCCCGGAAACAATCATGAACAGCAGCGGAATCAACATACGCCGAGTCGATGGCCATGACGCCGAGGCCTGCATACCAGGTTTGGCCGACATTCTGATAGATTGCGTAGAAGGCGGCGCCTCGGTCAGCTTCATGCTGCCCCTCTCGCACGACAAGGCAATACGGTTTTGGAAAAATGTGACCGATAGCGTCGCACGCGGTGAACGAGTGCTGCTCGTTGCTGAGGACGCGCAGGGGCAAGCCGTCGGCACCGTGCAACTCATCATGGACCAGCCAGAGAATCAGCCACACCGCGCCGACATCGCAAAAATGCTGGTCCACCGCCGCGCACGCCGCCAAGGCATAGCCGCGCTATTGATGGCCGAGATTGAACAGGTCGCCCGGCATGAGGGCAAGAGCGTGCTGGTGCTGGACACCACGACAGGCGGGGACGCAGAGCGCGTGTACGCCCGCGCAGGTTGGCAACGGGTGGGCAGCGTGCCTGACTATGCATTGATGCCTGATGGGACGTTGAGCGGGACGACTTATTACTACAAGCTACTGGAAACGAAATCCCGAACAGCAGGCACACAGTCTCATCGAGCGTCGTGAAAGATCAAGCCCGCCGTGTATCGTTCTCCGCTTCGAAGCCGGCTGACGCCATGCCGCATGGCGGCTTTGCGGATGCCGCGTTTGCCAATTTCGGGCCGTTGATTCACGGTAAACACCACCGCATCGCCTTGTTTCAACGGCACCACCTCTACGCGCTGGCTTCTCGCCGACAGACCGGTCATCACAAATTCCCCGCCGGTGAAATCCTCGCCAGGCTTGGACAACAACATGGTCGCCTGCAGCGGAAAAACATGCTCGCCATACAGGTCGCGATGCAGGCAGTTGTAATCGCCCTCGGTGTAATGCAGCATCAACGGCGTTGGCCTCGTTTGGCCAGCGTCGTGGCACCGCTGCAAGAAGGCATCCAGTTCGTCTGGATACTGCACATCGATCCCTAGCTGCTGATTCCAGCAATTGGCGATCGGGGCCAGGCCGCGATATAGCTCGTGACGCAACTGGTCTATCAACGGCGGCAATGGATAAGCAAAGTACTTGTACTCCCCCCTCCCAAATCCGTGACGGGCCATGACGATGCGCGAGCGAAACGCGTCGTCTTTGGCGTAAAGCGCGGCGAGGGCTTGGCACTGCTCTGCGTTCAATAGCCCGGGCAGTACCGCATTTCCATGAGTATCAAGCGAATGTTCGATGTCCGCCCAATCGCAGGTCAAGGCAGGCCGTTCGCGTTTGGCTGTGGTTTTCACCGGTATCCCTCCCCGTGGACTAACAGGATGAGATCAGTATAAAAACCCTGCGTCATGCACGACACCCCGGTCTTTGCGGTCGAATTTATTCTGATCCACGGCGCGTGATACGCATGTCAGTCCTGGCCTGTGTCCGGAGGCCTCTCGTTATGGCTCCCATGCCAACCATCGCCCCACCTTGACGCCAACCACATAACAGCTTTGTCTATCGGACCCCTGCCTTTTCGCAACGGGAATTCCTAGACTGGCAACACGTTACAGGAATCAAGGAGAGGGTCTTGCCTGCGCTGTTGTCGAATATCAAAGTGCTGGATCTCAGTCGTGTGTTGGCAGGCCCTTGGGCCAGCCAGATTCTGGCCGATCTGGGCGCAGACGTCATCAAGGTGGAACGGCCCGGACGCGGCGACGATACCCGATCCTGGGGGCCGCCTTTTCTGAAAAACGGCGCAGGCGAGGACACCAGCGATGGGGCGTATTTCATTGCGACCAATCGTGGCAAACGCTCGATGACCCTGGATCTGCAGACTCCGGAGGGGCAAGAGCTCGTCAAAACGCTATGCCGCGACGCCGATGTGGTGCTGGAAAATTACAAAGTCGGGACGCTGGCGCGCCTGGGCCTGGACTATGCCGCACTGTCTGCTATCAATCCGCGACTGATTTACTGCTCTGTCACGGGTTTTGGGCAGACCGGCCCGCGCGCGGCGGAGCCTGCCTATGATTTTCTCATCCAGGCCATGGGTGGCTTGATGAGCGTGACCGGCGAACGGGATGATAAACCCGGCGGAGGCCCGCAGAAGGTCGGCGTTCCTATTGTGGATCTCAGTACAGGCGTTTACGCCGCGCTAGGCATTGTGGCGGCATTGCTGCGCCGCACCCAGACCGGCCAAGGCGAATACGTCGATGTCTCGATGCTGGATGTGCAGGTAGGCCTGCTGGCCAACCAGGCAATGAACTTTCTACTGGGTAACCGCATCCCCAAACGCACTGGTACCGCTCACCCCAATATTCAACCGCAGCGCACGTTCAGTTGCGCCGACGGTGACATCATCATTGTGGTCGGCAACGACGCGCAATTTGTCGCCTTATGCGATGTCATTGAGCAACCAGAATTGGCCCAGGACGCCCGCTATGCGACCAATAGCCAGCGTGTCAAAAACCTGGAAAGCCTGGATCCGATACTGGATGCCGTCTTTGCCAGCCAGCCCCGGGCATATTGGCTGGACAAGCTCAAGCAGGCAGGTGTGCCGGCCGGCTCTATCAACAACGTTGCCGAGGTCTTCGATGACCCGCAAGTGCAGCATCGCGCAATGCTGCGCCACCTGCCTCATCCCGTCGCGGGCTCGGTCCCCCAGGTCATGAACCCCCTGCGCTTCGGCCATTCGGATTTGCGTGTCGATCGCGCTCCGCCGCTATTGGGTGAACACACGGAAGACATTCTCAACGAGCTGGGAATGAGTGCCGAACGCATCCAGGATTTGCGCGCCCGAAAAATTATCTGATTCATTACAAGGAGACAGCTTTGACTATGCCCCCCGCTCTGCAAGGCCCCTATACCGCCCTGGATGTCACGCTGGACGACGGTGTCGCCGTGATTCTGCTGGCCAATCCGCCCGTCAATGCGCTCTCGACAGAGATGATGAACGAACTGTCGTGGGTGCTGGACCGCATCTCCGAGACGCCAGAGGTCAGAGCGGTGGTGCTATCGGGGCAAGGCAAGACGTTCTGCGCCGGCGCCGATTTGAAGAACCGTGCCGCCACGATCAAAGGACCGGGCGACCTGCCCCAGCACTCGCGCAGGACGCGAGAGTGTTTTCACGCCATCCGGGAATGCGCCAAACCGGTCATCGCAGCCATCAATGGCCCAGCCCTGGGTGCCGGCCTGGCGATCGTGGCCTCTTGCGACATCCTGATTGCCGCGACGACTGCCACGGTAGGCCTGCCGGAAATCAATGTCGGGCTGTTGGGCGGCGGCCGTCACGGCATGCGCTTGTTCAGCCACTCACGGCTGCGCCGCATGATGCTGACGGGACTGCGAGTCGATGGAAACGAGCTATACCGGTTGGGCATTGTCGAGGCTGCCGTGCCGTCCGACACGCTGATGGACGAGGCCATGACATTGGCGCGCGAGCTCGCCTCCAAGAGCCCGCTCGCCTCGGTGCTGGCGAAACAAACGCTCAATGCCATCGAGGAAATGAGCCTGCGCGATGGTTATCGCTACGAACAGGACATGACGGCCGCCATTGCAAAGACGGAAGACGCACAAGAAGCGCGGCGCGCCTTTCTGGAAAAACGCCCCCCGGTTTTCCAAGGTCGATAAGTCATCCGATCCGCTCGCCAAGAGCGGGCACCGTAACGAGGCAAAAAGCCTGTTTAGGGCCCTGCCCGCCACGATTCCAACAAACAAGGAGACATTCATGTCAGGAGCGCTGGACGGCGTAAAGGTATTGGATCTGAGCCGTGTGTTTTCCGGCCCCTGGGCTGCCCAGATGCTGGCGGATTTCGGTGCGCATGTCATCAAGGTCGAACGCCCTGGCCGCGGTGACGACGTGCGCCATCAGGGCTACAAGATGCCAGGTCCTGATGGCGCCCCCAGCAGTGAAACTTCGTCGTTTGTGGCCATGAACCGGGGCAAGCAATCGCTGACCATCGATATTTCGCGCCCGCAAGGCCAAGACTTGGTTCGCCGCCTGGCGCAGAAAGCGGACATTCTGATTGAGAACTTCAAGGCCGGCGATTTGCGGCGCTATGGCCTGGACTATGCAGCGTTATCGGAACTGAATCCGCGGCTCGTCTATTGCTCGATTACGGGATTCGGACAGGACGGTCCCTATAGCCATATGCCCGGATACGACCCGATCTTTCAATCGATGAGTGGCTTGATGAGCGTCACCGGCGTCCCCGACGGCGAACCGGGCGCCGGCCCCGTCAAAGCAGGCTATTCGGTATCCGACCTGACTGCGGGGTTCTACGCCGTGTGCGCCATGTTGGCCGCCCTGCATCATCGCGACCAGCATTCCGGCCGTGGACAGCACATCGACCTGGCGCTGCTGGACGCCCAGATCGCGGCCATGTCGCATATCGGCATGAACTATCTGGCGACGGGCGAGTTGCCTATGCGTACGGGGTCGTCTTCCCAAATCACGGCGCCGTTCAGGGCTTTTGCCTGCGCAGATGGACATCTCATGGTGGCGGTTGGCAATGACACCCAGTTTCAGAGTTTCTGCAACGTAATCGGCCTACCTGAGTTGGCCAACGATCCGCGCTTTGTCACCAATCCAAAGCGCGCAGCGAAACAGATCGAACTGTCCAGCCTGATAGAACCGGCCATGCTCACGAGAAAAGTCGGTGATTGGATCATCGCGCTGGAACAGGCCAAGGTGCCGTGCGGGCCGATCTATACGATGGATCAAGTATTCGAAGACCCTCAAGTCAAGCATAGACAGGTATTGGGACAGATGCCGCATCCCAGCCTGGGGTCCATGCCTTTCATTCGCAACCCCATTCATTTTTCGGGCACGCCAGTGACAACGGACCGGCCGCCTCCCTTGCTGGGAGAACACACGGCCGAGGTCCTGACCGATGAATTGGGACTCACCGCACAAGAAATCGCGCAACTACAACAGGACGGCATCGTATGACCTGCCCCGATCCCTCTCTGATCGAAGAAATTCGCGATAGCGCACGAGACTTTCTGCAACGGCTGGATCAAAAGAAGCGCAAACGTCTGCATGCGCCGCTCGACCGGGACTACTGGCGTGCCATCGCGGATGTCGGCTGGCTGGGGCTGGCAGTGCCCGAACAACATGGAGGGTTGGGTTTAGGCTGGCATGCCATGGCAACCGTGATGGAGGAAACTGGTCGAGCCCAGCTGCCCGAACCCCTGATCGGCGCTGCCATACTGCCTGCTGCTGTCCTGTCCCGCCTGGACGACCCGCAGGGCGCGCATCTCCGCGAATCTCTGATACAGGATATCTGCGCCGGTGAACGTATCGTCGCACTCGCATGGCAGGAAACCGACGGCCAGCTGGAGACCGAAGACGCCGCAGGCGCGTTTGGCGTCAATGTCACCTGGCTCGAGAACACCTATGTGCTCAATGGCGAAAAACGCCACGTCATTCCAGGCAACGATGTTGACGGCTGGCTCGTGTCCGCCGACGGAGAACAAGGGCTCGCCTTGTTTTACGTTGCAGCCCGAACCCCCGGCGTGCACGTCCACCCCTATACGCGTGCAGACGGCAGCCGGGCCTGCCATCTGGTACTGGAGTCCGTCGCGGTACCTCCTGAAGCATTGATTGCCCGGCATAACGTGGCAGACGCGATTGACACTGCACTGGACCTGAGCCGTCTCATGCAATCTGCCGAATTGATAGGCGCGGCTCGTCAGGTATTGGCGGACACGGTCGCCTATCTGAATACGCGTCAGCAATTTGGCAAATCGTTATCCTCGTTCCAAGCCTTGCAACACCGGCTCGTTGATACCACGCTGCAGGTCGAGTTGGCGGCAAAGAGCCTGTTGAATGCGCTGAATAACCTCGAGCAAGGTGATCGCGCTGCCGTCCGCGCGACTGCCAGCCGAGTAAAAGCACGCGCCGCCAAAGCCGGAGTGCAAGCCGGGCGTCAAGCAGTGCAATTGCATGGTGCCATCGGATACACCGACGAATGCGACGTCAGTCTGTATTTCAACAACGCTTTGCATCTGGCCTCGTGGCTGGGCAACGCCACGGCACATCGGCAGCGGTTTCAAGCGTTGACGCCTATTCCCCCACAAACGGATGAAGACGATCACGAGGCCCCGGTCGCGAACGAGTCCTTTCCCCGTCATGCCGACTGGAACACAATGCCGGAGGACGAGTTTCGCGCCCTGCTTCAGCGTTTTTTCCGGCGCCATTACCCGTCGCACTTGCGCCATGTGGCGCGGCGGTTGCATTGGAGTGAAATCAAAGACTGGTATTTCACGCTTTCCCGCCAGGGCTGGATCGCACCGTCCTGGCCGCTGGAACACGGCGGCATGGCCTTGTCTCCGTCGCGGTTGATCGCCTACATCGAAGAAGCCGAACGCTACGGCGTAGCACGCGCCCCGGATCAAGGCCTGGTCATGCTGGGGCCCATCCTGTTTCGCTACGGCACTCAGGCACAGCGCGACCGATTTCTGCCCGGCATCCTGTCAGGCGAAGATGTCTGGGCCCAGGGATATTCAGAGCCTAACGCGGGCTCGGATCTGGCGGCAGTCCGCTGCGAGGCTGTCATTGACGGCGACGATCTGATTGTCACCGGGCAGAAAACCTGGTCTACCTTGGCTCAGGATGCCTCGCATATGTTCATGTTGGTACGTACCGACAAGACAGTCAAAAAACAGGCGGGCATCAGTTTCCTGCTGGTCGATCTGCGCACACCGGGCGTCACCCGCCGCCCGATCCGGACACTGGCGGGCCACGAAGAATTTTGCGAGGTGTTCTTTGACCAAGTCCGCGTCCCACGCAGCAACATAGTGGGCGAGTTGAACGCCGGCTGGACCATTGCCAAGGCCCTGCTCGGTTTTGAACGCTTGTTCAGCGGCAGCCCCAAGCATGCCAATCACACGTTGCAGCAGATATTCCAGCTCGCACGCCAGCGAGGCTTGCTGACGGATCCCGCCTTTTGCGACCGCTTGGCCGAACTGCGCATGGATGCGGCTGATTTGACTGCGATGTACGAGGTCTTTGCCGACATGGCTCGTGCCGGCCAGCCGTTGCCACCCGAACTGTCGTTACTAAAAATCTGGGCCACTGAAACGCACGAGCGTCTGGGCGCGCTGTTGATTCAAGCCACCGAAGAGTATGGCGGCGCGGCGATCGAAGAGGCACCTGGAACAGTGTACGCACTGGCTCCGTATATCAACGCCATGGCGGCCACTATTTTCAGCGGCACCAACGAAATACAACGCAATATCTACGCCAAACAGGTTCTGGGTTTGGACGTGGCATAACTCGCGCAACCATCGCGCCACAAGGAGACATTCTTGAAAAACACTCGCGCCATCCTGGCCGCCGCCTTTGCCCTGGCACTAGGTGCAGCACAACCCATTGCCGCACTGGCGGCTCAAGCCTGGCCCAATCAACCGATACGCCTGATCGTGCCCTATCCGCCTGGCGGCTCGGTCGATAGCCTTGCACGGGTACTGGCTCCTACCCTGGGCAAAAAATTGGGCCAAACCGTTGTTGTAGAAAACAAGGCGGGCGCGTCGGGCACCATCGGCGTAGACGCCACGGTACGCGCCACACCGGATGGATCGACGTTTGGATTCGGCGTCCCAGGCGCGATATCGGGATTACCGCACGTGATGAAGGTGCCCTACGATGTGTCCAAGATCCAGTACGTGTCGCTCGTCGCGCGTATTCCCATGGTGTTCGTGGTCAACCCCGCATTGCCGGAAACATCCTTGCCTGCCTTTGTCGATGTCGCGAAACAGCATCCCGGGAAATACAATTACGGCTCGGCAGGTAATGTGACCACGCCACACCTGGGGGTGGAATTGCTGAAGCAACAGACGGGAATCGATATCGCGCATATTCCGTACAAAGGCGCCGCGCCAGCCGTCACGGCGCTGCTGTCCAACGAGGTGCAATTGTTCCTTGGCGATGCTTCGGCAGTGCTGGGGTTCATCAAGGCCGGAAAATTGCGCGCACTGTCTGTCGGCAGCACCGAACGCTTTGAGGGGCTGCCCGATATCCCTACGACCAAGGAACTGGGATTTCCCGGCGTACAGGTCGAATCGAACTATGGTGTCATTGCCCCGACCGGTACGCCCCCGGATATTGTGAACAAAATGGCCTCGGCGATTGCCGAATCACTTGCCGATCCCGAGCTGCATCGCAAGATGATCGATCAGGGCGCCGTGCCGGCAGCCACCACGCCGGACGAATACCGCTCGCTCATGGAGGCCGAGTCAAAGAAATGGGGGGACGTCATCCGCCGAGGCAAATTGGGACTGCAGTAAAGAAACTGTCCTGATAACGAGGGCACACACTATTGAGGCTGCGCCCCGCCGCGTGCTGCCGTATAGTGTGATCGCCCCCTGCTCTGCGAACGACCATGCCCTCTGTCAAAGCCACTAGCCCCAGTCTGGACCTGACTGCCGACCTGCATAAATGGCGTGCTTTCATCGCCATTGCGGAACTAGGCAGCATCACACGGGCCGCCTTGCATCTCGATCAAGACCAGTCCGTGCTCAGCCGCCGTATCAACGCGCTCGAGCGCGAGTGTAATGCGCGCCTGTTCAATCGTACCGGCCGCGGCGTGCATCTGTCGGAGGTCGGGCAACGGCTCTTTCCGCTCGTTCGGACACTATTGGATGATGCCGAACGCCTGGAGCTCGAGGTCAACGGCCAGGCTCGCGAACCCGCTGGCGAGGTCAGGCTGGGCCTGCTGCCATCGACCGCACACCCGATGATACGCAGGCTGTTCTCACGTTTGCGTAAACAGTTTCCTAAAGTCCATCTGAGGATATTCGAGGGTTCCAGTGGACAGATCGAAGAATGGCTCACCGATAGCCGGGTGGATATCGCGATCCTGTATCGTTATGCGGAAAAATGCCCGCCTGGGGAGACGGCGCTGGCCTATGTGGACTCGTATTTGATTGGCGCGGCGAACGATCCTCTCACGCAATCCGCTGAGATCGATTTCGATACGCTGGACGGTCTGCCGTTCATTTTGCCGGGTGCGCCGAATGGTTTGCGAAATACGCTGGATGGCCTGGCGCGAGCACGCAAGATCACTATTTCACCGCTGATCGAGGCCGATTCGCTGCCCTTGATGAAGTCCATCGTGGAACACGAAAACATGTACACGGTCCTGCCACTGCACGCGGTATGGCAGGAGGTGCACGAAGGAAGGCTCAGCGTCGCTGCACTGCGCAACCCGACCATGGGGCGGATTATTTCCATGGCTTACGCTCGCAGCAAGGGCCCTGGCCGCACGGTCAAAGAGGTCGCCGATCAAATCGAGGCATTGGTGCAGGAAATCGGTGATGAGGGAATTTGGCACGCCAGCCCGCAGGCGGACGCGCCACAGCGACAAGATTAAAACCCGTACAGGCGCGCCGGATTGTCTACCCATACCTTCTGACGCAGCGCATCGGTTCCCAGCCAGTCCCACGCCAGATCAATCAGCGCGTCAGCAGCTGGCGCATTCGCACCCATGCGCACGTACGGCCAATCCGATCCCCACACGACCTGATCCGGATTCGCAGCGACAAATGCGTCGTGCAGCGGTTTGACATCGGCATACCCAGGCGCTGTCCCAACCCGGCACACGCTCAATTTCATCCAGATCGTTCCCTCGGCCAGTTGCGCGCATAGCAGTTCAAACACCTCGTCGGTATAGCCGCGTGCCGGCGTCAGGCTGCCCATATGGTCGATCGCCAGCGGCAAGTCCAGCCGCGCAAGAGACGGCAGATGCTGCGCATAGACATCACTAGGCCCCCATAGCTGAGCATGCAAGCCGAACTGCTTCATACGCGGAGCGAGTACTGCCACCTGTTCAAAACCTATGCTGCCGGGAAACAACCGGCCAGCCGGGTCTCTCGCCTCGACAAAGCGCAGTGCCCGTACCCCTGCGTCGGCCATCGCTTGAAGCTCGGCATCGCTGACGCTGGCATCCGCGACAGCGGCCCCTCGCAACCGCCCCTGGCCTTGCGCGAGGGCGTCCAGCAGTGCAGCGGGATTCGTGCCGTAAGGCGCTGGCTGAACCAGCACACCCCGCTGCGCCCCCAATGTGTCCAACATCATCAGGTAACGCTCGGCGGATGCGTCCGGTGCAGCGTACGATGACGCATGCTGCAATGGGAATCGGTCATACGGACCAAACACATGGCAATGCGCGTCGCACGCCTGCGCTGGCAGTACATGGCGCGGTCGGCCGGGCATGCGAGGCGTTTCAATGGTCTCGGGAACGTACGAGATCGCCTGCGATTCGATCGTCATGGTTTATCCCGATTCGCGATCGTCGGCAACGTGCTCAGGCTCGGTTGGCCAGATTCGAGCGGCACGTCCAAAGGCTCTGGCGCCTCGTCTGGCATGGGTATTTCATGGGCGTTCAGGGTCATCGATACCAGCGTGTAGTAGCCAATGACGGCTGTCAGCTCCACCACGCCCGCGACACCCCATTGACCAACTGCCTTTGCGTGCAGAGCCGATTCCACGCGACTGGTTTCCTGCAGTTGCCGGGTATATTCGTAGACGATTTCATCGGCGGCCGTTTCGAATTCCGGGACGCGTCGTTCCCGGATGGCATCCAGGACACGAGCATCGATGCCGGCGTCCAGCGCAGCCTGTGCATGGATATGCCATTCGATCTGGCTATTCCAACGCCGTGCAGTGACGACGATGGCCAACTCGCTCACTCGGGGTGGCAGGCTGGTCCCGAATCGCAGCAAGGCGCCAAAGGCCTGCCAGCGTTCCGCCAACTCAGGGTTGTGCAGCGCGGCGCGCAGCGGCCCCACCAATCGGCCTCGAGGCCCGGACACGATACGTTCGTAGACGCTACGCTGCGCCTCGTTCATCGTGTCGGGCGAGGGAAATGGAATACGGCTCACGAAATTCTCCTGGCTATGCCGGCACTCATGCTGCGGCATCGTCTGGTTGGCTGCGGACCACAGAGGGCCGCTCGTTGAAACGAAGATGCCATGCCGCCAACGCCGGATGACCATCGCGCCACGGCAGATCGGCAAATCGATAGTCCAGGTACGACAGCGCACAGCCTATCGAGATCAAGCCCAGGTCAAAAGGGGTTGTCTCCAGCTCGGGAGCCTCTTTTTCCAACGCGGCCACGACCGCCTTCGCCTTCAAGCCGAAGGCGCTCAGCCATGCTGGCGTCTGCCGCTCCTGAGGTTTATTGCGCTCCTGGCGATACAACAACAACGTATCGAGAAACCCGTCACCCAATGCCTGACGGCGTTCGGCAATCAAACGTGCCCTGGGCTCAGCGGGCAACAACCCCGCTCCTGCCACGCCATCCAGATACGCGCAAATCACACGCGAGTCGTAAATGGCCGTTCCATCATCCAGCACCAATGTCGGCAATTTGCTCAGCGGATTGTCAGGCATCAGATCCAGATTGGGTTTGTCCATCGCGACAGGCGTGCGTACGCATGTCACCTGATGTTCTATGCCGGCTTCGTACAGCACGATCATGACTTTGCGTACAAACGGCGAGCGTGGCGACCAATGCAGTTTCATTCGACCCTCCTGAAAGTATCCGCTATGTTAGGGGACATTCCAGGGCCAGGCTATGCGAGGAACGGCAAATCAGCTATGCAGGATGCCAGGATGATGAGTCGTTATGCGCAAGTCAGATGCACTCCACCATCGACCGGCAGGCATACGCCGGTGATATAGGCCGCTGCATCCGAAGCCAGGAACACCGCCGTACGGGCGATGTCCCAGGCCGTCCCCATATGCCCCATGGGGCAATGGGCATTACGCGCGTTCACCATGTCTTCCCGGCTGGCGTACTGACCGGAAATGTCCTTGTAGATCAGGGGTGTGTCTATGTAACCGGGCATGATGGCATTGACCCGTATACCCTGTCTGGCGTATTGCAATGCCAAGCCCACGGTGAACTGATTCAGTCCGCCTTTCGAAGCGTAATACACCGGGTAGGGATAGCCGGTGTAGCGGATCGCAGCGAGGCTGGAGATATTGATGATGACGCCATGCCCTTGGGCCTGCATCACAGGCAGCACATATTTACAGGCCAGAAAGGCGCTTTTCAAGTTCACGTCCATCGCCCTGTCCCATTGTGCCTCGGACAGATCGGTGACACCTCCCATCATCGCCATGCCAACGTTATTGTGCAGAATGTCGATGCGGCCGTGCGTCGCAAGGATCGAGTCGACGAGCGCACTGAGTTGTTCGGATTGCGTGACGTCGCACGTATGCGCCTCGGCCAGTCCGCCCTCATTGACGATGATGTCGCGCGTCTGGTTGGCCGACTCGAAATTCAGATCCACGGCGACGACATGGGCGCCTTCGCGCGCATAGGCGACTGCCGCTGCCTTGCCATTGCCCCATCCCTCACCCACCGAGCCGGCCCCAAATACCAAGGCGACACGCCCTGCGAATTGTCTGTCGTTCATCGCTATCGATCCAACGTCCATTATCTCTGCACCATCATCCTGACGCCAGCAAACGGCTATTTATCAAGGAACCCCGTGGACAGCCACGGAATCGCAGCCACGAGCAGCAAACCGATGAAAATCGAGCACAGATAGCCGACAATTGGCTTGATGCCCTTGTCGGGCGCGACACGGCCGATGGCGCATGCTGCGTAGTACCCTACCCCGAACGGCGGAGCGAACAACCCAATGCCCATGGCCAGGATAGCGACCATGGCATAGTGCACATCGTTGATGCCCAGCTCCTCGGCGATCGGAAACAACAGTGGCCCCAGCAGCACGACAGCGGGAATGCCCTCCAACACGCTGCCCAACACGATAAAGGTCACAATCGACACGCACATAAAGGTCAGTGCGCCCCCTGGCAAGCTACCCATGAACTCAGCCAGATCTGCCGAGAATCCCGACTGTGTCAACGCCCATGCCATGCCTGTCGCCGTGCCAATGATGAGGAGGATGGCGCCCGACAAGACCGCGGTATCGATAAGAATGGGATAGAGCCGCTTCACATCGAATTGACGATATACGCAGACGCCGATGATGCACGAATACACAATACCGATAGTCGATACCTCGGTGGCCGTGGCGACGCCCTCCACGACTGCCGCCCGAATGACGAAAGGCAAAGCCAGCGCAGGCAGCGCGACCACCAGGCTCTTGACTACCTCGCCAGGCGACTGACGAGTTACGCCTTTCAAGTCCACCGTACGATTGCGCCACCACACCACCAGGCACAACATCACGCCGAGCACCGCACTCGGCAGCAATCCACCGATAAACAGCGAAGTGATGGACACACTTGTCACAGACCCGATAGTGATCAACACCAGGCTGGGAGGAACGGTCTCTGTCTGTGCGCCGGTTGCCGACAACAATGCAATGAGCTCTCCCTCGTCGGTGCCTCTTTCCTTCATTTCCGGAAACAGCACGGGAGCGATCGCGGCCATGTCGGCGGCCTTGGCGCCAGAGATGCCTGATACCAGATACATGGCGCCGATCAACACATACGACAGGCCGCCTCGCACATGGCCCAACAGATTCGCCAGGAATGACACCATCCTGTGTGCCATCCCGGTCATATCGATCAACAAACCCAGAAACACAAACAGCGGCACCGCCAACAAAATCAGGTGAGACATGCCTTCGTCCATACGCCCCACCAAGACCGTGACGGGCATGAACGTTGTCAGCGACAAATAGGCGTAGGCCGCGATGCCGAACGAGAAGGCAATAGGCACGCCGGTAAAAACGCCCAGCGCAACCAGCGCAACGAAGAAGATCAACAGATTGTAGTTGCCCAGCTCCTCAAACAACGGCGTCATCGCATACAACGCCAACCCGATCACAACCATCAATGCCAGTGTTTTTCCGACAAGCCGCCAGTTGGAAAGCTCGACCAGACGCAACACCGCAAAGATCGTCATGAAGGTCAGACCGGTAGGCAGGGCTGCCGTCCGCCACGCCATGCTTAGCCCCATGGCGGGGGTGGTGATGACGGCTTGTTCTGCAACTGCCTCGTAACTAGGCCCCAACACCAGCAGGACAAAAAACAGCGATACCGAAATGGCGAACACGTGCAGGAAGGCCTGCGTCGACGCGGAGGCCCGATTAACAAAAGCCGTCATGCGCATGTGCTCGCCGCGCCTGAACGCCACGGCAGCGCCGAGCATCGCCAGCCACAGAAACAGCAGCGAAGCTAACTCATCAGACCATATCAAGGGTGTATTGAATACATACCGTGCACAGATACCTGAAAACAATATGACGACTTCGGCAACAACGAGCAGCGCCACGGGAATCTCTATCAGGTATCCCAGAAAAACGTCTACCTGCTTGATCCATCCGGAGGGCTTTCCGGCGCGCGGCTCGATCGCTTGCCGAGGCATGGTGGCTTGATTGAACATGGCTCACCTTTATGCCAATGAACCGACGGAGCCTTCCAAGATGGCCCATGCCTTGTCGCCGAAGTTCTTTTTCCATTCAGAATAGAAACCGGCTTGTTTGAGTTGCGCGCGGATGGGTGCCGTATCCGGCGTATTGAACTGCATACCTTCCGTGGTGAGTTTTTTCTGCAATTCGTCGTTTAGCGCATGCACATCCACACGCTCTTGCATCCCTGCCTCGTTGATGTGTTTGGCCACCACCGTCTGTATCTCTTTGGGCAGACGATGCCAGGCATCTTTGTTGCCCAGGAACCAGAACCCGTCCCACATGTGGTTCGTCAGCGAGCAGTATTTCTGCACCTCGAACAGTTTGGCCGTTTGAATGATCGCCAACGGATTTTCCTGCGCGTCCACAACCTTGGTCTGCAGCGCGGAGTAGACCTCGTTGAAATTGATGCTAGCGGGAGAGGACTGCAGCGCCTTGAACATGGAGGTCCACAACGGACTCACCGGCACCCTAATTTTGAGGTCGCGAAAATCGTCGGGTGAAGCAATGGGCCTATTGCTGGTGGTGATTTCGCGAAAGCCGTTATCCCAGATTTTTTCCATCACCACCAGGTTATGGCGTTCGATCTCGCTGCGGATGTAGGAACCCAATTCTCCATCCATGGATTTCCAGACGGTGTCGTAGTCGGGAAAAGCGAAACCGACTCCGCTGATGGCCGCGGCCGGCACCAATGTAGAGAGAATCAAACCTGACAGCGTAAAGAACTCGACAGCCCCGGAGCGCAGTTGATTCAATGTCTCGGTATCGGAACCAAGCTGGCTGCTGGGAAACACTTGCAGCTTGAACGCACCGTTGGTTTCCTCCTCGATCTTCTTCGCCATCTCCTTGGCACGCAAATTCATCGGATGCGACGGCGGCAGATTGTTGGCGTATTTATAGCGATACGTCTTGGCCGCAAACGCAGATTGAATCGGTGCGCCAATCATCGCTGCACCCGCAACACCAACCGTTGACAGCATGAACGAACGACGGGAAATAGGCATGGTTTGTCTCCGTGGTTATCTTTATTTGATGCCGTTCGATTGTACGCAGCGAGTTATCGCAATAGTCACGAAGTTCCAGATTGTGAACCCAACATGATTAGGGCATTCCATAGTAGAGCGGCATAGGGTGTACCGTTAATCCGCATTTCGCACATAATGAATTAACACGAGCAAACACGTTATAGATTCATATTATGGAACGAGACAATGTGGCTCTACATGACCCGCGTTTGTCGGGAACGCAAGCAATACATCGTGCAGTCAACGTGCTGCGCAGCATCGCTCGCGGCCGAACTGGCGGTACAGGACTGTCAGTTATCTGTCAGCAAACGGGACTGAATAAATCTACGGTGCATCGGCTGACAACCGCCTTGATTGCCGAGGGACTCGTTCAACAGGATGAACACACTCGACGCTATTGCTTGGGAGCCGAATGCTATGCATTGGGTTTAGTCGCCTCGCCGCGATTTGGCTTGCACAACGTTGTCGACCAGCCGGTTCGACGGCTGGCACAAGAAAGCGGCGATGCAGCGTTTTTTTCCGTTCGGCAAGGGGCCCATGGACTATGCCTCATACGTGAGGAAGGCAGCTATCCGCTGAAGTCACATGTACTGCAGGCGGGAGACCGGCATCCGCTTGGCGTGGGCGGCGGCACGCTATCCATGCTGGCCGCGCTGGATGACGGACAGGTGTCGTATTGCCTGGACCTGAACATGGACGACATTCGTCTGATGTATTCCCAATTTGACCGTACCGCCTTGGAAGCCCTCGTGCATCGCAGCCGTGCACAAGGCTATGCCGTCAACCCGGGCATGGTACTGAAGGGATCCTGGGGCATAGGCGTCGCCGTGCGGGACCCCGACGGAAATGTGATTGGCGCCTATAGCATCGCGACAGTAGAGAGCCGCATGTCGCCTGAGCGCGAGGCACTGTTATATCGCCTGCTCAAGAAAGAAGCCGACATGCTGGAAAAACACTTGCGTGAACAGGGACTGCCACGCGCATTTGCAACTTGAGGGCCGCACCTGAATGCGGCCGAACAAAGATCAACTTACTTCGAGGACGACACAATGACTAAAGCCGTAATTGCGGGATGGTCCCACATCCCTTTTGGAAAACTCGCAGACCCGGATACCGAGAGCCTGATGGCGCGCGTGTCTGGTGCCGCGCTCGAGCATGCAGGCATCACGGGCAAGGACGTCGACGGCATTTATGTCGGGGTTATGAACAATGGATTTCAAAAGCAGGATTTCCAGGGCGCCCTGGTGGCGCTTGCTGATCCCGACCTGGCTCACGTCCCTGCCACACGTCTGGAAAACGCCTGCGCGACAGGTTCTGCGGCCCTATATAGCGCTATGGACTTCATCGAGTCTGGACGCGGCCGTATCGCTTTGGTAGTAGGCGCAGAAAAAATGACCTCCCGCCCCACACCGGAGATCGGCGACTTGCTGCTCAATGCCAGTTACCGCAAGGAAGAAGCTGACATCCAAGGTGGATTCGCCGGTGTATTTGGCCAGATTGCCAGCGAGTATTTCGCGCGCTACGGCGATCGCAGCCGCGAACTGGCGATGATTGCTGCCAAGAACCATCACAACGGCGTTGCGAATCCCTATGCACAGATCCGCAAGGATCTCGGGGTAGCGTTCTGCGATGAAGTGTCAGAAAAGAACCCCTATGTGGCCCCGCCATTGCGCCGCACGGATTGCTCTCTGGTTTCTGACGGCGCAGCGGCCATTGTGCTGGTCGACGAATCGCTTGCCGCCGAATTTCCCCGCGCCATCGGCTTTCGTGCCCGTCAACATGTCAATGATATTTTGCCGTTGAGCCGGCGTGATCCGCTGGCATTCGAAGGCGCGACGCGAGCATGGCGTCAAGCACTGCAAACTGCAGGCGCCACCGTCGATAATCTGAGTTTCGTCGAAACGCATGACTGCTTCACGATCGCCGAATTGCTTGAATATGAGGCCATGGGCCTGGCCGCGCGCGGCGAAGGCTACAAGGTCGTACGGGAAGGGATTGCACAAAAAGACGGCAGACTGCCGATCAATCCGTCCGGAGGACTGAAATCCAAGGGACATCCGATTGGCGCGACCGGCGTTTCCATGCACATCATGGCCTGCATGCAACTGACCCATAGCGCCGGCGATATGCAGATTCCAGACGCGCGACTAGCGGGGGTTTTCAACATGGGAGGCGCCGCAGTCACCAACTATGTCAGCATTCTGGAGCGCGTGAAATGACAGCAGTGCAACAAAGCACGCCCGCGGGCGGCTTGATGCCGGTGTCGCGCCGTGTCATGAATCTGTCCACCTTTCTCAGCCAGGCGGCAGCGCGTCTGCCCGATGAGCCCGCGCTGATCATTGACGGGCAGACGACAGATTGGAAAACACTGGAGCAGCGCGTACAAGCCCTTGCCAGAGCGTTTCTGGCAGCGGGACTCGTCAAAGGCGACCGCATCCTCACACATTCACCGAACTGCCGCGAGCTGATCGAAGTCATGCTGGCTACATTCCGGATTGGTGGCATATGGGTACCGACGAACTTTCGTATCACGCCCGGCGAAGTCGAGTATCTCGCCCAAAGCGCGGGCGTGTCGGCGTTCATCTGCCATGCAGGATTTCCAGACCATGCGCAGCTCGCGAAAAACCTCCTCGGGCTCAAGTTGGCAGCGAGCATCGAGCCGACGCCGGAGAGGGCCGATACCGCCTGCACCAGTGATACACCCGGCATCAACGGGTTGATTGGCCAACATCTCGACGTATCAGCCGCCCTGCCCGCGGCACGTGTGGACTACGATGATCCTTGCTGGTTCTTCTTTACCTCTGGCACGACAGGTAAACCCAAGGCCGCGGTCCTGACCCATGGGCAGATGGCCTTTGTCCTGACGAATCATCTGTGCGATCTGATGCCTGGCACCACACATCATGACCGCAGTCTGGTCGTGGCACCGCTGTCGCATGGCGCCGGCATCCACTTTTTGACGCAGCTGGTACGTGGAGCGTGCACACTGTTCTCCACCAACGTGAGGTTTTCCCCCGAGGCGGCATGGGCCACCATCGAACGCCACCGCGTCAGCAATTTCTTTACCGTGCCCACAATTCTCAAGTTGATGATCGAACACGAAAGCGTGGATCGCTACAACCACGACACCCTGCGCTACATCATCTATGCAGGGGCACCCATGTATCGCGCAGACCAAAAACAAGCACTGGAGAAACTCGGTCCCATACTGGTGCAGTACTTTGGCTTGGGCGAAGTGACAGGCAATATCACGGTGCTGCCTCCGTGTGACCACTCGGCCGATGATCAGGCAATGACACGCCTGGGGTCCTGCGGCTATGCACGCACCGGCATGGAGATCAGCATCCAGGACGCCGACGGTAATCGCCTGCCCCCGGATCAAACCGGAGAAATCTGCGTATGCGGTCCGGCTGTGTTTGCCGGCTATTACAACAACCCGGAGGCCAATCGCAAATCTTTTCGCGACGGCTGGTTCCGCACTGGCGATATCGGCTACCAGGATGCCCAAGGCTACCTCTACATTACCGGCCGGGAATCCGACATGTATATCTCGGGCGGCTCCAATATCTATCCGCGCGAAATAGAGGAAAAAATCCTCGCGGCAGGCCTCATCAAAGAGGTCTGCGTACTCGGCGTGCCGGACCCGGTTTGGGGCGAAATCGGCGTCATGGTCGGTGTGCTCAAAGACGGCGTGCAGTGGGATCAATACGCTTTTCAAGCATGGCTTGACGCGAATATCGCGCGCTACAAACACCCTCGCCGGTTTGTCATCTGGCCCGAACTACCCAAATCGGGCTATGGCAAAGTCACCAAGAAAATCGTTTACCAAGAGCTCTTGAACCAGGGAGCTCTTTCTCAACCCTGAGAGCTATCCGCTCTTGTTTCGACAAAGAAGGCAAAAAGATGATTACCCCATCTGCAGTCCCGTTGCTGAAACATCCCGGCCCGGTTGCACCCACAAGGCGTGACGTCATGGTTGGCGAAAATCAGAAGACCTACCGCATCACGCTGCGAGCCGGAGAAAGCCTATATGACAGCGTTGCCAGCACCATCTCCTGCACGGGCGCCACGGCCGCATCGCTGCACATCGGTCGCGCGACATTCAGCCATATTCGCTATTTTCTGATTGTGAGCGATCCCAATGTAGAGCCGGTCGCGAATTACACCACTCCACTCGATTTCCATGAGCCCGCGACGCTGGTCAATGCCGGCATCACCATCGGCACCACGGACCAGGGCCGATACGCCATCCATTGCCACGGCCTGGCCGTGGCAGACTCGGGACTGTTGGTGGGAGGCCATTTCCTGACCGAACATTGCATTCTGGCCGAAGACGGCGTGGCCTACATGCACACGATGAGCTACATGAATCTGGTCATAGGCATAGACCCCGAGATCCGCACCCCGGTATTTCAGCCCAGCTACCGGGAGGCCTGAGATGACCATCATGGAACAGGGCCACACAGGCCGCATTTTTTATATACGCATCCATCCTAACGAAGACCTCGTACAAAGCCTGGAAAAGACGTTTATTGAATCGAAGTTGAACCGAGCCATCGTACGCAGCAGTGTCGGCAGTCTGGCGCACTGCAGCTTTCAACGCGGATCGCACGGCACGCTGGAGCTGGACGGGCCCGCGATAGAGATACTGAACATGAACGGAGAGATCCGCTGCACTGAGTCCGGCGCCCCGTCGGCGCATGTGACAGGCACGGTCATGGACATGAACGGCCAATTCCATGCGGGAGCCTTTGTCAGTGGACGCAATCCTGCCTGCATGACGGTCGAGGCCGTCATCGAAGAATGGATTGTGGACCAGACCCTGACACTGGACTAAAGCCACCTGCCCGCAACATCAGCATAAATAAGATTGGAGACGCAAATTCATGAACACAGCTGAAGCAAGCCACGACGGTGCGATTGTCGTTACTGGCGGCGCCTCTGGCATAGGCCTGGCGTTGGCTCAGGGCCTGCTGGACGACGGCTGGCGCGTGTTGGCGCTGGACATCCAGCCAGAGCGCATCGAGGCCGCACGCTCACAACTGCACGGACCCGATCCCTCCCGGCTGATGCTGGCGACTGTTGATGTCACCGACGAGCACGGCATCGAAAAAACCTTGGATGACTGTGAAAAGGAATTCAGCCCTATCGCGGGTTTGGTGAACTCTGCCGGCATCGCGGCGGAGATTCCCTGCCTGGACACGGATGTCACGACATTTCGCAGGATACTGGACGTCAATGTGGTCGGCTCGTTTATCACTGCACGCGCCGCCGCACGGCGGATGCGAACGCGCGGCACAGGGTCGATCGTGCACATTGCGTCGGTGTCGGGCATGCGCGGCAATTACGGCCGCGTGGCTTATGGATCGTCCAAAGGGGCGATCCTCACCATGACTCAAGTCATGGCCGTCGAATTCGCTGAATACGGAATCCGCGTCAATGCCGTCGCACCCGGCCCCATAGAAACGCCGCTGACCAAAGCCGTCCATACCGAAGCAACGCGCCAGAGTTGGATGACCGCCGTCGCACTGCGCCGCTATGGCTTGGCACATGAACTGTGCGGCACCATTAATTGGCTATTGGACGATGCTGCATCGAGTTTCGTGACAGGACAGGTGATTGCCGTGGATGGCGGCTTCACGGCGGTAGGGATATCGGTGCCGCATGCGTTTGCGACGCATTAGTGACGAGCCACCCTAAGGAAATCACCTAGTCACCATCCCTTTCCCGGGCTTGTTCTTTCTGTTATTTTTCAATCTGTCGACAGACGACAGTCGATGAATAACAATCGACATAGCCAAGGGGCCTTATATGCCAGCAGTGTCTGATACCGAAGCTCAACGCAGAGCGGAGAAGTCCCAGATAGAGCAGGAATTGCAGGTTCGTGAAGACCTGGCCGCAGCCTATCGGCTCGTCGCCCATTTCGGGATGGACGACAGCATCTACACCCATATCTCGGCCCGAGTGCCCGGCCGCACGGATCAGTTCTTCATTAATCCGTTCGGTATGCTGTTCAAGGACATCACGGCCAGCTCGCTGGTGAAAATAGACACCGAAGGCCGCGTCATCGAAGACACTCCCTACGATGTCAACCCCGCAGGATTTACCATCCATAGTGCGGTGCACGCCGCCCGCCATGACGCGATGTGCGTGGCGCACACCCATACCGTCGCAGGCGTGGCGGTATCGTCGTTAAAGTGTGGATTGCAACCATGCAATCAATGGGCACTGCAGTTCTATAACCGCGTGGCCTACCATGAGTTCGAAGGCATCGCGTTGAACTTGCAAGAACGCGAGCATCTGGTTGCGGATCTCGGCGACAAAGCCCGGGCAATGATTCTGCGTAACCATGGCTTGTTGACACTGGGCCGCACGGTGGCAGAGGCATTCATCCTGATGCTCAATCTGGACCGTGCCTGCAAGGTACAACTGGCCATTCAGTCCAGTGGACAAGAAATCAACCCCCTGTCACCCGAAGTCTGCGAGCTGACTGCCCGGCAGTATGAGAGCGGCGACACGGATGTCATGCCCAATCAACAGCGCCGCGCTGATCCGAACGAGCGCGAGTGGCAAGGACTGCTCGGTTTTCTTCGCTCGCCTGAACACAGCAGCTATCGCGACTGAGCAACGCCCCCCCAAACCGCCGCGCTGCCTGGCGGCATTCCTCGTCCTATCACCGGGACGCAGGACAAGCTTTCCTAGGAACAGGAGAAAAGCATGATCAATCGGCGAGAATTCATTTCCTACGCAGTCGCCAGCGCGGGGCTGAGCATTGCTGGAGTCCCCTTATCGGTGCTCGCACAAGAGAATAAGACCGCTATCAATGTACTGGTGCAACCCGAGCCCTCAGGACTGATGCTGGGTCTGGTGCAAAACGGACCGACGCAATTGGTGTCAGGCAATATCTACGAGGGCCTGCTCAGATATGACGAGAAACTGAATCCGCAGCCACTATTGGCCACGTCGTGGAACCGATCCGACGACGGGTTGACGTATACATTCAAGCTTAAACCCGATGTGAAATGGCATGATGGCAAGCCGTTTACTGCCGATGACGTGGTATTTTCGGTCGACAAGTTTCTGCGCAAGACCCACGCCCGCCTGCGCTCCGGCCTGGCCGCGCTAGATACTGTACGTGCGGTGGATCCGCTGACGGTAGAGTTCAAGCTCAAATATCCCTTTGGGCCATTCATCAGCATGTTCGAGACGGGGACCATGCCCATGGTGCCCAAGCACATCTACGAAAACACTGACTTTGCCACCAACCCGGCCAACGCCAATCCGATTGGCACCGGCCCGTTCAAGTTCAAAGAATGGGTCCGCGGCTCCTACATCCAGCTTGTCGCAAACGAGGCCTATCACACGAAAGGCGAGCCCGTAGTGCAAAGCCTTTACTTTCATGTCGTTCCCGATGCGGCATCCCGAGCAGCGGCATTCGAGTCGGGCAAGGTAGATATCGTGCCCGGAGGCGCGGTAGAATTTTTTGACGTAGCACGTCTGTCCAAATTGCCTGGCGCGGCGGTAACTACCAAGGGATGGGAGTTCTATTCGCCGCATTCCTGGCTGGTGCTCAACAATCGTAAAGCCCCCTTCGACAATGTAAAGTTCCGCCAGGCAGTCATGTACGCGATGAACCGCGACGCCATGACCAAGGTGGCGTGGCAGGGTTTTGCGAAAACGGCGGCGGGACCGTTCAACAGCCATGTGAAATTTGCGTCTGACAAGGTCACCCAATACCCTCACGACCTGGACAAGGCGAAATCACTGCTCAAGGAAGCTGGCTACAAGGGCGAGACGGTAAAGCTGCTTCCCCTGCCCTATGGCGAATCATGGCAGCGTCTGGCCGAAATGATCCGGCAGAACCTCACTCAAGCCGGTATCAAGGTGGAAACCGTCGGTACCGATGTCGCTGGCTGGAACCAGCGTACGTCAGAGTGGGACTATGACATGGCGATCATCTATGTCTATCAATACGCAGATCCCGCATTGGGCGTCGCGCGTACGTACACCAGCCACAATATCGCCAAAGGCTCGCCATTCAACAACATCGAAGGGTACGTCAACCCCAAGGCTGACGAACTCTTTGACGCGGGCGCCAAGGCTCTGTCAGACGCAGACCGTGCCAAGGCCTACGCAGAGGTACAACAGCTGCTGACCGATGAGGTGCCCGTAGCGTGGCTGCATGAGATCAACTTTCCCACGCTTTATCGCACCAAAATCAAAAATCCCATCAGTTCCAGTGTGGGCCTGAATGATGGATTGAGCCGGGCTTCGATCGGCTGACGAAGTATTTCACTGTATGCCGGTGCCGGACGTCCGCCTACGCTGGCGTTCGCAGCACTTTACTTGTTGTCCAGCGTCAGGTCTCCAATCATGAACCGTCTCAGATACATGACGATCCGCGTGCTGCAGGGTGTGCTCGTTCTGCTGTGCATTGCCACCGTCAATTTCATGCTCATACGCGCGGCGCCAGGAGATCCGGTCGCGGTGATCGCCGGAGAAGCCGGCGCTTCCGACCCGCAGTTCGTCTCCCAGTTGCGCGAACAGTTCGGACTCGACAAGCCGGTTACCACACAGTTGGCGACTTACCTTTCGCACGTTGTTCAGCTTGACCTGGGTTACTCGTACCGGCAGCAGCGCTCTGTATTGGATCTGATCGCAGAGCGCCTGCCCGCGACACTGCTGTTGACGGGAACGGCCTTCGTCATGTCGCTGATTTTCGGTATAGCCTTGGGTGCGACGGCCAGCCGGCATGCCGGAAAATGGCTCGATAGCGTGATCACCTTCGTCGCCCTGGTGTTTTATGCGACGCCGTTGTACTGGCTGGCAATGATGGCAGTATTGGTGTTCTCGGTACATTTGAATTGGCTTCCGGGCTTTGGCTATTTCACGGTGGGAAGCAACGCCACAGGCCTGGCTCACGTATGGGACATTGCCCAGCATCTGGTACTGCCCGCGCTGACGCTCGCGCTGTTTTACATGGCCGTCTATGCACGCATGACCCGCGCCGCAATGCTGGAGGTCGCCCAGATGGACTTCGTCAAGACGGCTCGCGCCAAGGGCGTGCGCGCAGGGCGTATCCAGCGCAACCACATTCTGCGTAATGCGCTCTTGCCCATTGTGACCCTCGCCGGCATCCAGGCGGGCGGACTCATCGGTGGCGCCGTGTTGACCGAAACGGTGTTTGCCTGGCCCGGTATTGGCCGGCTCATGTTCGATTCACTGCTGCAACGCGATTACAACCTCTTGCTGGGCTGCTTTCTCGTTGCCGCAGCGGTTGCCGTGCTGTTCAACCTGATAACCGACTTTGTCTACACACTGGTCGATCCCCGCATCGAGCTGAGCTGAACCGGAGCCTCCATGACTGCCACCACTCATGCATCCTCGGCCGCGGATACACCGCCCGCCAGCAATAAACACCGCTCGACGTTCTATAAGCGCTTTTGCCGAAACCGTGGCGCGCTCGTTGGTCTGATCATCCTGTTTACCGTCGCGCTGCTCGTGTGCATCGGCCCATTCATCGCCCCCAACAGTCCCTGGGATATGGTCGATCAACCCTTTCTCGCACCGATGGAGAACGCCAGCCTCCCATTGGGGACTGACACATTGGGCCGCGACATTTTCTCCGGCCTGGTGCTCGGCGCGCGCGTGTCGCTGCTGATCGCCGTGATATCCACGCTGGTGTCACTACTTATCGGTGTCAGTATCGGGGCGATATCGGGCTACTTTGGCACTTGGGTGGACGCGTTCCTGATGCGTTTTACCGAAATGTTCCAGTCTGTTCCCAGCTTTGCACTGGCGCTGGTGCTGGTGGCGATTTTTGAGCCTTCCGTGTATTCCATCATCGCGGCCATCGCTCTCGTTTCCTGGCCACCCGTTGCGCGGCTGGTGCGGGGCGAGTTCCTGACCCTGCGTCAGCGCGACTTCGTCGCGGCCGCTCAGCTGGCAGGTCAGAGCACCCCGCGCATTATCCTGACGCAGATCCTGCCCAATGCGGCATCGTCTATCGTGGTGATGGCCTCGCTCATGGTAGCGACAGCCATTTTGCTGGAGTCCAGCCTCAGTTTCATGGGATTGGGGGATCCGAACCTGATGAGCTGGGGCTATATGATCGGCTCGGCCCGTACCGTCTTGCGCCAGGCCTGGTGGATGGCGGTGTTCCCCGGCGTCGCCATTTTGCTCACGGTTCTCGCATTCAATCTCGTCGGAGAAGGTCTGAACGACGGTCTCAACGCGCGTCAGGATGGGAAAACAAGATGAATGCCCACGCATACCAAACCAGACATGCACTCGATACTGGCGAGCAAAAGCAAACAAGCCGGCAGGCACCGGTCATCGCAATACGCGGACTGGACATCCGGCTGCCCTTGGGCTCGGACAGAACGCTGGCGGTAAATAACGCCAATCTGCAGATTGCTCCCGGCCAGACGCTGTGCGTCGTCGGAGAATCCGGCTCGGGCAAGTCCATGATCGCCAACGCGATCATGGGTCTGCTGCCCCGCCCCAAGGTCGAACCCGTGGCAGGAGAAATTCTGTTCGAAGGCCATGACCTGCTAAAGCTCCCGGAAGAAGCGTTGCGCGAACTGCGCGGCAGCCGCATGGCGATGATCTTTCAGGAACCAATGACGGCGCTCAACCCGGTCATGCGCATCGGTGAACAAATGAGCGAGGCATTGGACGCGCATCTACAGCTCGACGCGGACGAAAAACGCAGCCGGATCATCACGGCGCTCGCGGACGTCGGGTTGCCTGAACCGGAACGATTGGTCAATGCTTATCCGTTCCGGCTTTCTGGCGGACAGCGCCAGCGCGTGATGATCGCCATCGCCATGTTGCTGGAGCCCAGTCTGCTGATTGCCGACGAACCCACCACCGCTTTGGACGTCACGACGCAGGCTCAGATCCTGAAACTGATGCGTGCCTTGCAGGAAAGGCGCGGCATGGCGATGCTTTTCATTACCCACGACTTTAGCGTGGTGGCCGAAATCGCCGATCATGTGATCGTGATGCAGATGGGTGAGATCGTGGAAGCCGGCCCTGCCGCCGCTGTTCTGCGCCAACCGAAACACCCCTATACGCAGAAACTGCTGGCAGCGATTCCACACGGCCGCGTACGTGATACGCAGCCGTCGCCAGCAGCACCCATTTTGCAGATCAAGAATCTGAACAAGACCTATCGCAGCGGCGGCGGCCTTTTCAAGCCCGGTCGTGAAGTAATTGCGGCCGAGGGCATCAGCTTCGACCTGGGACGTGGGCAAACCTTGGGCGTCGTGGGAGAGTCCGGTTCAGGAAAATCGTCACTCGGACGCTGCATCGTAGGGTTGGCGCCATTTGACAGCGGCGATATTATTTTTGACGGTCAACACCTGAGCGCTGGCGAATCGCTGCGTCACCAGGCGCGCGGCAGAATTCAGATGGTGTTCCAAGATCCATATGCCTCGCTCAATCCCCGGCACAGGATCGGCCCGGCCATTGCCAGCGGACCGGTCGCACAGGGCGTGTCCAAGGCCGAGGCGATGAAACGCACCATGGAACTGCTCGCTCTGGTGGGCCTGGGGCCCGAGGCCGCTGACCGATATCCCCATGAGTTTTCAGGTGGCCAGCGGCAACGCATCGGCATTGCACGCGCACTCGCCATGGAGCCTTCGCTGCTCGTAGCCGACGAACCCGTCTCGGCGCTGGATGTATCCGTACAAGCACAAGTCCTCAAGCTCTTTACCGAGGTACGCCAGCGCTTTAATCTGAGCATGGTGTTCATTACGCACGATCTGAGAGTCGCCAGCCAGATGTGCGATCATATGGCGGTCATGCAGCGAGGCCGCATCGTGGAATATGGCCCTACGGCAGAGGTTTTTGGCTCGCCGAAGCATGCCTATACACGAAGCCTGATCGATGCCATTCCTTCGCTGGAGCAACGATTCGATTCCGAAGCGCCCGCAGTTTCTTGAGCTGCATGATTGTCCGGTTGATTTGATGCCATGACATCCGAAAATACTCGTCCAGTCCGAGAATCGTCTGCACCGCGCCATATTGCCTTCCTGAGCAAGACGCTCGCGATGGATTTCCTCGTGCCCGCCTACCGCGAACAGTTTCCTGATGCGGCGCTTTATCTGGGTGACGATCTGCAGGCGTTGATCGCCTCGGGCCATAGTGATGACATTGATGTCGCAGTATGTTGGCATCCCCCAGCAGAACAGTTGGCTGTGCTTTCTGGACTGAAGCTAGTGCAATCAATTGCCGCCGGTATCGATCATATCGATCTCGGATCGCTGGCGCCGTTTGTGCCAGTATGCCGCATCATCGATACCGAAATGGGCAGCGGCATGACCGCGTTTGTGTGTTGGGCTGTGATTCACCGGCAACGTCATATGGATCGATATATCGAGCACGCCACCAACCGTCGCTGGCAAGAGGAGCCCATTGTTGCTCCGGTGCGGCATCGCGTAGGCATTGCGGGCATGGGTTCCTTGGGCCTGAGCTGTGCCAGGGCGTTGCTTGCCATTGGCTACGACGTGCGTGGCTGGAGCCGTTCGCCAAAGACGGGCCTGCCGGCAGATCTGAAAGCATTCCATGGCGAAACGCAAAAAGCGGAGTTTCTGGGTGGCTGCGACACTCTGATCTGCTTATTGCCGCTGACCGGCGAAACGGCGGGATTTCTGGATCTGGCGCTGATGCGGCAATTGCCTCGTGGCGCACACCTGATCAATGTGGGCCGCGGTGCGCATCTCGTCGAGGATGACCTGCTCACAGCACTTGACGAGGGCCAGGTCGGCGCCGTAACACTGGACACCTTCAACATCGAACCATTGCCGCCGGGACATCCATTCTGGAATGATGAACGTATTCTGATCACCCCGCATATTGCCACGCGCACGGCCCCCCGAGTCATTGCGCAGCAAACGGCCCTCAATTTCGCTGCAATCAGCAAGGGCAGAGCAAAGGAAGTAGCGGTAGACCTGGAACGAGGCTACTGAGCCAGCATCGGCATGCTGGCTGCAAGTGACAATCGACTTATCAAAGGCAGGAGAGCGAAATGAATACAGCAGACAAGAACCGCACGTTGAGCGCACTGGACATCGGCGCCCACTTGCACTCTTACACCAACTTGGCCGCACACGAAGACGTTGGTCCATTGATCATTACACGCGGTGATGGCATTCACGTCATTGACGACAAGGGCACCAAATATATAGAAGGCATGTCAGCGCTGTGGTGCAGTTCGCTGGGATTCAGCCATCCACGGCTGGTTCAGGCCGGCATCAACGCACTGCAAACCCTGCCCTACTACCATACGTTCAATCACCGCTCGAATCCGGCGATTGCACAACTGGCCGACCGCCTCATTCAGCTGGCGCCCTCACCCATGGCCAAAGTGTTCTTTGCAAACTCGGGATCAGAGGCCAACGATTCGGCGATAAAGATCATCTGGTACTACCACAACGCCATCGGCAAACCGCTGAAGAAGAAAATTCTCTCGCGCCAGCGCGGCTACCACGGCGTCACGGTGGCCTCCGCCAGTCTCACAGGGCTCCCGGCAAACCACCAAGACTTTGATCTGCCGATCGCGAATATCGGCCATGTAGAGTGCCCGCACCACTATCGCTACGGGCTGGCAGGCGAAAGCGAAGCCGATTTCGCCACACGTATGGCGCAGGCACTCGAGCAGCGCATTCTGCAGGAAGGCCCCGAGACCGTCGCCGCCTTTATTGCCGAACCTGTCATGGGTGCGGGCGGCGTGATCGTGCCGCCCGAAACTTATTTCGAAAAGATCCAGTCGGTGCTGCGCAAATATGACGTGCTGATGGTGGCCGACGAAGTCATCTGCGGCTTTGGACGCACTGGCAAAATGTTCGGCTCGCAGACTTTCGGCATTCAACCGGACATCCTCACCTGCGCCAAGGCGCTTTCGTCCGGCTATATTCCCATCTCTGCCGTCATGGTGTCGCCGGCCATCTATGACGCCATGGCCGTCAACAGCGGCAAAATCGGCACGTTCGGACACGGTTATACCTATTCGGGTCATCCGGTAGCGGCCGCGGTAGCGCTCGAAACACTCAAGGTCTATGAGGAAGACCGGATCCTGGACCATGTCAACGCTATCAGTCCTCTATTCCAGAATCGCCTGCAAAGCTATCTCGATCGCCCCCACGTGGGAGAAGCCCGCGGCGTAGGCCTGATTGGTGCAATAGAGCTGGTTGCAGACAAGACCGCACGAGCACCATTTGCCCCCGATCTCAAAGTAGGGGCGCGCCTGGCCCAGTATGCGCTGGAAGAAGGCCTCATCGTGCGCGCCATGGGTGACGCCGTCGCGCTGTGCCCGCCGCTCATCATCACTGATACAGAGTTGACCGAGATGTTTGATCGTCTGGACCGCGCCGTCGACAAACTGCAAGCCACCTTGAAATAAGCGACATGCAAGCTTTCTACAGCCCTGCTCAAGCCCTGCACACTCCCCGTCAATTCATGAAGCTGGGAAAACTCGTGCCGGCGCCCGATCTTCCCGGCCGCGCGCAAGCTCTCGCACTGGCATTGCAAAAGGCCGGCCTTGACGTGAGCGAGCCGCCGGAGATGGGGAGAGAACCCTTGGAGCAAGTCCATGCTCCTCACTATCTCGACTATCTGCAGACGGCCTGGCCGCGCTGGCAAGCCATGGCCGACCAAGGTGCCGTCGTCGGCCCGGAAGTATTGGCAAATCTCTCGCCTTACGCCGGCGTGCCGGCCGGACATCACCGCCCTCCCTGCCCGTCGCCTGCGCTCATCCCTCAAACGGGTTATTACCTGGGCGATCTGTCCTGCCCGCTAGGCCCGCAGAGCTGGCTGTCGATCTTGCGATCCGCGCATAGCGCCGTTGCAGCGGCTGATGCAGTCATTAATGGGGCGGCTGCCGCCTACGCGCTATGCCGCCCGTCCGGCCATCATGCACACCGGGATCGCGCCAGCGGTTTCTGCTATGTGAACAACAATGCCTGCGCGGCGGCTCGGTTGGTGCAGCACTTTGGCCGTGTCGCGATTCTGGATGTAGACGCGCATCATGGCGACGGCACGCAGAGCATATTCTATGCTCGCGATGATGTCCTGACTGTGTCTGTACATGCGGACACTACGACCTACTACCCTTTCTACACCGGATACGCCAGCGAACGCGGCAGTGGCGCGGGCGAGAACTTCAATCTGAACCTGCCTCTTGCGCACGGCAGCGGCAATCTGGAATTCCTGGCTGCCGTGGACGAGGGTATTGATGCTGTGCGCGCTTATGCGCCGCAAGCCTTGGTACTGGCGCTGGGCTTTGACACCTTCAAGGATGACCCGATCAGCGTGTTGCGAGTCGATTTTGACGCTTACTACGAAGTGGGGCGCAAACTGAAAGCGTTGCAATTGCCGCTGGTCGTCGTACAGGAAGGGGGGTATCTGGTTGAGGCGATCGGCCCGGGCTTAGTAGCATTTCTGGATGGACTGAATGGCTGATTCAACCTGGACGTATTCGCCGGGACCCGATGCGCCTGAAGGCCTGCCGTTCATTCGCATCCCGACCGCTGAAACACTATGACAACAACCTCAAAAAACGCCCTTTTCGCACTGACGGATGGAGACTCAGACAGCGCAGGTTTCTCTTCCATCCGCATGCCTGATCTGGTGGAGCTCGTGGAACGGCAATTGCTCCAGGCCATCTTTGAAGGCCGCCTGCCGCCAGGCTCTCGAATCGTAGAGGCCGAGCTTTCTCGCCAGATGGGCGTCAGCCGCGCGCCGTTGCGCGAAGCGGCCCGCAGGCTGGAGAGCCAAGGCGTGCTTACCGCCAAACCGCGCAGGGGATTTGCGGTTCGCACCTTCAGCACCAAGGAAATCAAGGATCTGTTCCAGGTTCGTGTGAGCCTGGAGATCATGGCAGCGCGCCTGGCCTGCGAAGTCGCCACCGACGAACAACTGGCCGAACTCAAAGCCTACGCCGACGACATGCTGCGCCGTGCGACCACTCTCACCAATGTAGAACGCATTGCCATGGACCTGGGCATTCACACCACCATCAGCCGCCTGTCGGGCAATGAATATCTCCAACGCTTATTTGCCAACATGCAAACGGAAATCCGTATCTGCCAGGGCTTTATTGAACGGCAGTATCGCGATCCGGTTTTCATCGCGCAATCCCATTTGCCTGTCGTAGATGCCATTCTACGCCGTGACGCACAAGCCGCTGAAGACGCGCTTCGAATACATCTGAACGACGCTCACGACAAGGCCCACGCTCAACTTCTAGACGACGACATGCAGCCCGCCGATCCCAAGGCGAAGCCGACTCGCGCCTCCTCTCGACCAAAGCCAGCCAAGTCATGAAATTCATCTATAGTCACGAGCACCGCGATCACGACCCTCAACAATTCATGGTGCGGGGACAGCTCAAGCGAAGCAACGAACAGCCCGAACGGGCAGATATTCTGCTACGCGCGGCAGAAACGGCGGGGCATCAACCCATCCTCGCAGAGGATTTCGGGCCCGGCCCACGGGCAGCAGTCCACACCCCGACCTATCTGCGTTTTCTCGAAACAGCCTGGCAGCGCTGGCGCGAGCTGCCCGATGCGGCCATGGAAGTATTGCCCAATGTATTTCCCTTCCCCGGCCAGCCTTTCACCTATCCCGATCATATCGTGGGCCAGGCCGGCTATCACATGGGCGATTGCGCCTGCAGCATCGGCGAACATACGTGGCATGCCGCAATCAACTCCGCCCATTGCGCAACGCACGCTGCCGAACTGATCTTGCAGGGAGAGCGTGCGGTATACGCTCTATGCCGCCCGCCCGGACATCACGCTTACGTAGACCGCGCCAATGGCTTCTGCTACCTGAACAACGCCGCCATTGCTGCCCAGCATTTGCGCGGCAAATATGGGCGTGTCGCGATATTGGATATTGACGTCCATCACGGCAACGGCACGCAAGGAATCTTCTGGCGCAGGGCCGATGTGCTTACCGTATCTATCCATGCCGATCCGCATTTCTGCACGCCGTTTTTTACGGGCCATGCTCATGAGCGCGGTGATGGCGAAGGTTTCGGATATAACATCAACGTTCCGCTAGGCCGCGGCACGACAACAGACGAATACCTCGATGCGCTGGAAAACGCGTTGGTCAGTATCCGTCAATTCTCACCCGGTGCGCTGGTGCTGGCACTCGGATTGGACGCCCATGAACGGGACCCCTATCGGGCCTTGGCGGTGGACACCGCCGGGTTTGCTCGCATAACCGCAAACATCGCTCAGCTCGGCCTGCCAACAGTCATCGTGCAAGAAGGCGGCTACCTCAGCGAAGACCTGGGGCTGAATCTGGAGAGCGCGTTGCGTGGGTTCGAACAAGCCTGATTGCCTCGCTTCCGCTGTGATCGGTTCTGTCCGGCGCTCACGATACGGCGGGCAGTACGGCTTGGCACTGACGGGCCAATGCGGACACGAGAATGTCTACGTGCTCGGTCTGGAACGTCAGTGGGGGACGAATCTTGAGCGCGTCTCCTTGATGTCCGGATACACCTATCAGGATCCCTTCGCGCCGTAATCCATTGGAAATTGCCTGAGCCAGCAGCCCGTTACGCGCGCTGTCTCCACCGGGATCACGGATGTCAACTCCCCAGTACAGCCCTTGTCCGCGCACCGCTCCGATGCAAGGGACCGTTTTCGCCAAATGCAACAACCGGTCTGCCATCACCTCACCAACGCGCGCAACGTGTGCTGGCATCTCCATGCGCTCCAGCTCATTCAAGACGGCCAGGCCGACCGCGGCAGAAACCGTATTGCCGCCAAACGTATTGAAGTAGCGGCAGTTCTTGCCAAACGCCTCGACCAGCGAACGCTGTACAACCAGACCCGCCATCGGATGTCCATTGCCCATCGGTTTTCCCAAAGAGACCATATCGGGGATGACGTTGTCGCGCTCGAATGCCCACCAATGCCGGCCGATCCTGCTAAAGCCGCCCTGCACTTCGTCCGCGATGAATATTCCACCATGTTGGCGCACCTGAGCGGCAGCGCGTGACAGGACCTCGTCATAGCCGATATGAATACCGTCACTGGCAAATACCGTATCGACGATCAGCACTGCAACGGGGATGCCCGCTCGTGCCAAATCGCGCGCGGCCTCGTCGACCAACAGAGCGAATTGATCAGCCACCTGTTCGGGTGAACCAGCCAGATGGCAAGGAGCCTCAATGGTGCGCACGTGCGACGCAACGGGGCGTAATGAAGGAGACATGTCGGCCAGCGCCTGCGTCACGCCATGATAGGCATTGCGTGTGACGATAATGCCTCGACGGCCGGTAGCCTCGAATGCAATGCGCAGCGCCAGGTCGTTGGCCTCGCTGCCTGTGCAGGTCAACATCACAGTGTCCAACGCCGCGGGGAAATGTGCCTGCAAACGCTCGGCGTATTCGACCACGCCTTCGCTCAAATACCGCGTGTGGGTATTCAATACCGAGGCTTGCCGCGCCAGTGCTTCAACGACCGCAGGATTGGCGTGCCCGACTACCGGCACATTGTTGTAGGCATCCAGATATCGCTTGCCGGCCGTATCAAACAACCAAACGTCTTCGCCGCGCACGAGATGGACTGGCTGATCGTAGAACAAACGATAAGCCGGGCCCAATATACGGCGTCTTTCCCGCAGTTCAGTGATAGGGGCAGTCGCATGGGTCATTGATGACATGAGTCATACCTCAGCTTTCAGCATTTGAAGGAAACGATCGCGAGCCCTGCGCGGCTCTCCAATCTGGATAGAGACGATTGAACAAAGCCGTAGCAGCATCATGACTGCGCATGATGTAATCCCGGTTACCCGGAAAGCGCGCCGCTCGCCACGCAGTAATGACCATGCGTTGTGCAAGCCGCGCCAACACGAGATCCAGCAAATGGGCGTGCTCCATCGCGTGCAAGGGAGACACCTCGCAGTAGCCGGTCACCACACCATCGAGCGCCCTCATCGGATCCAACGAGTAGGTCATTAAATATGACCCGGCGATAGCGATCTCGGCAATACGCGGGGCATAGACCATATCGCCAAAGTCGAGTATGCCGGCCAGCTCCAATCCATCCTCTTCGACCAGGATGTTGCTGGGTGACAGATCATTATGAATGACTTGCCTGGGCAATTTATCCAACACCGGCGTCACTCGATGCTCAAACAACGCCAGGAACTCGGCAATCACCTGCCGTACGGCCAGACTCTCTACCGCATTCAAAAGCGGTCGCAAATCCAGGACTTGGCAGGCATCCCAAAGGAATTTCCGGTGTGCTGCCGGGTGATCAAACTGCTGTAGTGTACGGTCCAGGATGGCTGCAGTCCGGCCTACAGCGCGCCACGACCGCGGATCGGCCTGGAGATTGGTACCCGGCGCGCCGGGCAAATATCCATAGGCCCGCACACGGATTCGGTGTCCGCCTGACAATGGCCGATATTGAATCCAGTCCAAGGTTGGGCCCGTACTCGCCTGTCCCGCTTGGGAACCCGATAAGGCAGCCAATCCGGCAGGATCGATAGGCTGATGATGAGGCGCCTGTACAGGCATGGTGTCTCGCAGGTGCTTGAGCACCTCCACCTGCATCTCGGTCTCGGCGACTTGCTCGGCGCAGTTGATGAATTTGAGCGTCAGGATCGATCCGTCGGCCCGAGTCACCCGGAAATTGGCATCTCGCTCACCAGATAGCGGCGCGCAGGCGACGCTGCCGGGAAAACATGCGCGCGCTACGCGCTCTGCGTCTTCCGACGACACGGGAGGCGGTGACGTCGTAAACAATGCTCTGATATCGCCCGGTACTTGTTGCTCTGCGACGCCCTGAGATGCCACGGCATGCCCTCATAGATCCTAATGTTTGATGCATTATGAATCTGTTACTTTGGGGTTTGAACTAGTATATTCCCGATTATGATGCATCATCGTGAATTTCAAGGCCATTCACTCACCAGAACCATGACGCCTGAGACCGAGATCGAAACGTCCCGATTTTCTACTGTGCAATACGACAGCATGGGAGACCGGGTCTATAAGCAAGTCGCCGGAGCCTTAATCGAAGGCAAGCTCAAGCCAGGCGACCGACTGCGTATCCGCGAGCTCGCTGCCGAAATCGGGACAAGTGTCACTCCGGTGCGCGATGCGATTTTGAGACTGGTGCAAGACGGCGCGCTGGTCATGCGCAGCGCCCGGGATATTCGCGTGGCGCAAGTGGACCTGGCGCAATATCTCGAGATCCGCGACATACGTCTGGAACTCGAAGGAATGGCAGCGGCACGCGCCGCTGTCTCCGCCACCGACGCAGATATCGCCCGTCTCGAAGCATTGATCACCGTTAACGAGCAGGCTCTGGCCGCAGGCGACGTCGCGGCTGCGATCCGGTTGAACCAACGTTTTCACTTTGAGTATTGCCGACTCGCCAACATGCCCGTACTGTTGGACATATTGGAACGTCTATGGCTCAAGATGGGTCCGTTGATCGCCCAATGCTATGTGCAGGGAGGCCGCGACATGATTGACGGGCACTATGCGCTGTTAGGCGCAATGCGCCAACGCGACGGGCAGGCCGCGCGCATTGCCGTACAGACGGACATTCTGCAGGGTGGGCAATCGATTCTGGCGCTGAAAAAGCAAGCGTCGTAAAAGACGGCTATCTCTGATTATTCCTTGACGCCCCTACGAATCGCCTGCCCCGCCCTGGCCCTGTCTCCCAGCGCCGTCAGCGGCCTGACCAATTAATGCGCCAGGCGTGGCAGCACACGCTGCGCGGTAGCTGTCGTCGCCTCGGCAATGTCGGACACACTCTGCCCGCGCAACTCGGCGAGGATTTCAGCAATACGTGGCAATTGATCAGGGGAATTGCGCCGATGCGGTGTATACAACCAGGCAGGAGGAATATCCGGCGCATCGGTTTCCAGGACCAGATGTTCCAGTCCAACATCCACAGCGTGACGGCGGATCTGCAGGGCACGAGGGTAAGTCATTGCGCCCCCCAACCCCAACGCAAAGCCATGGTCCACAAAGGCATGCGCTTGCTGAGCACTGCCGTTAAAGGCGTGGGCGATGCCGCCGCGCACACCCGTGCGGCGCCGCAAGTATTTCAGCAGGATGTCTTGCGACCGGCGCACGTGCAACAACACGGGCAGATCGAACTCCGCGGCCAGGGCCAACTGCGCATCGTAGAAATATTCCTGGCGCTCGCGCGGCTTGCCTGATGCGATGTCCTGGACGAAAAAATCCAGTCCAATCTCGCCTATCGCCACGAAGCGCGGATCATCCAATGCGCTGATGACGGCTTGGCGCAAGGTATCCAGATCGGCGTCCTGGGCACGGCTCACGTAGAGCGGATGGATACCCAACGCATACGCGCCGCCCGGGATCTGTGCGGCCAGGTCCCGTACCGTCGCGAAATTTGCGACCTCGACCGCCGGAATCACGATCCTGCGCACATCGGCCGCCCATGCTGCCTCAGCCACCTGCATCCTGTCAGGATCGAATTCAGAGGCGTCGAGATGACAGTGCGTGTCGATCAACATGGCAGCCTCGTGCCGATGAGTGGGTTACCCCGAAACCAATTGCCCGCGCTCCATCAGCAATTGCCGATCGGCGCGTGCAGCCAATTCGATGTCATGCGTCACGATAGCAAATGCCGTGCCGGACTCGCGATTTACCTGGGTCAGCAGCTCGAACATTTTGTGCGCGGTGCCACGATCCAGGTTGCCGGTCGGCTCGTCGGCCAACACGCAGGCGGGCCGTGTGACCAGCGCACGCGCCAGCGCCACACGCTGCCGCTCGCCGCCAGATAATTGCCCTGGGTAGTGCTCGGCGCGCTCGGCCAAGCCCACTAGCGACAGCACTTGGCGAGCCGCCTCGCGCGCCGTGTCACGATTTTCGCGGCGCACGATCAAGGGCATCGCGACATTGTCCAGCGCAGAAAATTCCGACAGCAGATGGTGGAATTGATACACGAACCCCAGACTGCGATTACGCAAGGCGCTTTTTTGGACCTCGGATAACCCAGCGGCTGACACGCCGTCAACCGTGACTTCGCCGGAGCTCGGCACATCCAGCAATCCCAGGATGTGCAATAAGGTACTCTTGCCTGAACCAGAGGCGCCGACGATCGCAACCATCTCGCCGCGTTCAACGGTCAGGCTGACGTCATCCAGCACCTGGATGCGGGCGGGACCTTCGTCATAGACCTTGCTCAGTTTGCTGGCCTGCAAGGCGGGGGTACCCGCCTGTCGTGTCAAATCGTTATCAGTCATGGCGCAGCACCTGTGCGGGTTGCAGGCGCGAGGCGCGCCAACTGGGATACAAGGTGGCCAGCAACGACAGCACGAACGACGTCACAGCGATCACGACAATATCCTGGGATTGCGGATCGGACGGCAACTCGCTGATGAAATAAATTTCGCGAGGCAGGAAATGAACGCCGAGCAGGCCTTCGATAAATGGCACGATGACATCCACGTTGTAGGCAATCAGGATGCCGAACACCACGCCCATGATTGTCCCAACTACCCCGATCAACATACCCTGCACCAGGAAAATGCGTGCAATCACGCTCGGCCTGGCACCCAAGGTGCGCAAGATCGCGATGTCGGATTGTTTGTCCTTGACCACCATGACCAGCGAGGACAACAGGTTGAAAGCCGCAACCGCGACGATGATCGCCAGGATCAGGAACATCATGCGTTTTTCGGTTTGCACGGCGGCGAACCAGGTGCGGTTGTTGCGCGACCAGTCGCTTGCCATCACATACGGCGGCAAGGTCTTGGAAAGCTCAACCGCCACCTGCGGCGCGCGCTGCATGTCTTGCACTCGCAGGCGTACGCCGCCCGTGCCGCTTTCGCGGAACATCTTTGCCGCGTCTTCGTCATCGACGAAAACCAGGCTGGAGTCGTACTCATAATGGCCGGATGAAAAAATGCCGGCCACCGTGAACTGACGCATGCGCGGCGCAAAACCTGCCGGGCTGATCGAGCCCTGCGGCGCCATCATCATCAACGTATCGCCGACCTTGACCCCCATCATGTTGGCCAGGTCACTACCCAGGATAGCGCCAAAGCTTCCGGGTTTCAGGTCGGATAATTTGCCGCTGACCATTTGCTGGGGCAGATCCGATACCTGCCCTTCGCGCTCGGGGTCGATACCACGGACCTGCGCGCCACGCAGTGTCTGGCCGCGTACCACCATGGCCTGCGCGGCGACAAAAGGTGCAGCACCTTTGACCTCGGGATTGCGCTCGGCCACGCTGGCAAATCGCTGCCATTGCTCGACGACGCGCTCGGGCGCAGCGCCCGGGATGTACAGCTCGATATGCGGCAGCACCGACAACATGCGGTCGCGCACCTCTTTCTGAAAGCCGTTCATCACGGACAGCACCACGATCAGGGCGGCGACGCCCAGCGCAATACCCACCATGGAACTGGCAGAAATGAAAGAGATGAAGCCATCGCGGCGGCCACGGCGTTTGCGGAGTCGGGCCATCCCCGCATAGCGGGCGCCGATCCATAGTTCGTAAGGTATTTTCAGCACGCGTGCATTATGGCATTAACTGGGAGGTGAGTTTGAGCTGCGAAGGCCGGGGCAGTTCCCGGATGTTCCAGGAAACAACATTCGGAAATATGTGGACGGAAATGGCCTCGACATAGTCATGGACGGGCAGCGACTACAATCGTTGCCATGCTGATCGTAATTCCGGGCGCTCTGCCCTCTTTGCCTGTTGCCGCCGAGCTGGCGCGCTTGCTGCCGCAGCGCGCGCCAGTCCTGCACGGCTGGCTGCTGGCGGCGGCCGCCCAAGTGGACGGCTTTGATGTCCGCGCGCAAGGCTGTACGCCCTATGAGGCTTGGCAGCTCGAGCAAGCCGGCTATCGGCCCGCTGCCGGGACACCCTCAGGCGCGGGATTAGGGCCCTTGTTGGCGGGCGACGCCATCAACGACAATCATCCAGTATGGCTGGCCGACTTGGCGCATCTCTCATTGGGCACAGATCAAGCCGTTTTGCTGGATCCGGGAGTGATGGATATCCGAGCCGACGAAGCCGAGGCACTGTTGGCCACCGCGCTGCCCAGCATAGAGGCCGCCGGATTTGGGGTCACTGTTCTGACGCCACAACGCTGGCGATTGACGCTACCCGATGAATTGGAACCCCGCACGGGCAGCCCTGCCGCCGTCGCTGGCCAACCATTGCGCGACTGGTGGAGCCAGGACGCCGCCATGCGGCCCTGGCGGCGTTTGCTCAATGAAATACAGATGGCCTGGTACGAGCATCCGGCCAACGAGGCCCGGGCAGAGCGAGGGTTGCCTCCCGTGAACGCACTATGGCTATATGGAGGCGCACGTCGCTGGTCAGGAACAGCGACGAGTTCGCCCACGGCAAGTGATTCCGTCGCATCGAAAGGCCAGACGCATATCCTCACCGAACTGGATGCCGCCCATCGCACCGAAGACTGGGCCAATTGGCTTGATGCTCTGGCCTATCTGGACAAGCATCATCTTCAACCGCTCAGCGGTTCCTCCGGTCTGCCAGAGCAGCCGACACAACTCATATTGCTGGGCGCCGACCGGCGCGCCACGCTTACCCTGCAACCGCGCAGCCGCCTGCTCGCCTGGCTGCCTGCGCCCAAAAAGAACTGGAATTCCTGGTGGTCTCGCCCCGTTTAACCGTCCGCTCGACCAATCACGATGCCCGGCTCTCGCTGGAGGCTGCGGGCATTCATCCGTTACTAGCCCGGCTATGGGCGGCACGGGGAGTAACCCACCCCGATCAGACCCGCATGGCCTGGCCTGCACTGATCCCTCCCGGAGGCCTTACCCACGTAGATCACGCCGCCCACATTCTGGCCGACGCGATTTTGGCAGGGAAACGGTTGTTGATCGTCGCCGATTATGACTGCGATGGAGCCACCGCCTGCGCCGTCGGGTTACGGGCGTTGCGCGCCTTTGGGGCCAATGTCGATTTCCTGGTGCCGAACCGTTTTGAAACCGGCTACGGCCTGTCGCCCGCCGTGGTCGATCTGGCCTGCGCTCACCGCAATGGCAAGCCGGACCTGATCATTACCGTAGACAATGGAATCGCGAGCGTGGACGGCGTCGCTGCGGCGAATGACGCCGGCATCGGCGTGGTCGTCACCGACCACCACTTGCCCGGCGACACGCTGCCCGACGCGTTGGCCTTGGTCAATCCCAATCAACCGGGTTGCGGTTTTCCCTCCAAGAACCTGGCCGGGGTGGGCGTCATTTTCTATGTAATGCTGGCTGTCCGCGCCGAGTTGCGCCGGCGCGGGGTCTACCCGGCCGATGGCGGCCCTCGCCTGGACGCTTTATCCGATCTGGTCGCCCTGGGCACCGTGGCCGATGTGGTCAAACTGGACAACAACAATCGCCTGCTGGTCACCCAGGGTCTGCAACGCATGCGGGCAGGACGGATGCAGCCCGGGCTGCGCGCCCTCTTTGCCGTCGCCTCGCGCGAGCCACGCAATGCCAGCGGCTTTGACCTGGGATTCGCAATCGGTCCTCGCATCAACGCGGCCGGGCGATTGGCGGACATGAGCCTGGGTATCGCCTGCCTGACCACTGATGACGAGGCCGAGGCGCTGGACATGGCGCGCCAACTCGACCAGATCAACCGCGAACGCCGCGGCATCGAGGCGGAAATGCGCGAACAGGCCCTGGCCGCCATGGAAAATGCCGGGGCCTCCCCCGGCGCAACGGTCTGCGTATTTGATCCAGGCTGGCATCAGGGGGTGGTAGGGCTGGTCGCCTCGCGCCTGAAAGAGAAATTCTGGCGCCCTACTCTGGCCTTTGCACCGGCCGACGATGACGAAATCCGGGGTTCTGGGCGGTCTATTCCCGACGTGCATCTGCGAGACGTCCTGGATCTGGTGTCCAAGCGCCATCCGGGGCTGATCCGCAAGTTCGGCGGACACGCCATGGCGGCGGGCCTGACGCTGGGACGCCAGGATTTTCCGGCTTTTGCCCCCGCATTTGACGCTGCGGTCCAGGAACTGACGGGGCGCAATCATTTTGAGCCCCTGCTGGAAACCGACGGGTCGCTGGAATCCGGCTATGCCAATGCCGAGGTGGCCACCCTGCTGCAACAGCAAGTGTGGGGCGCAGGCTTTGCCGCCCCCTTGTTTCTGGACGAATTCATCGTCCGCAATCAGCGTCTGGTGGGCGAAAAGCACCTGAAACTGTCTCTGGAACGGGGCCATCAGCGCTTTGACGCCATCTGGTTCGGCCACGACCAATCGCTACCAGAATACGTCCAGGTCGCATACCGTCTCGAGCCCAACGTCTGGAATGGCGTCGTATCCGCCCAGCTCGTCGTCGAGCACGCGGAGTAATCACGCTAAAATGCCGGGTTTCGCTTAATTGCTATCAGGATTCATCATGGAAGCCGAACGTCAGAACCAACTCGCCGCCCGCCTCTCCGACTACGCAGAGCGCGAGCTGGCGTTACGGGGGTATCTTTGACTACGATCTGAAGGCCGAACGCCTGCAGGTCGTCAATGCAGAACTCGAAGACCCCGCGGTCTGGAATGACCCCAAACACGCCCAGGATCTGGGGCGCGAGAAAAAATCCCTCGAAGACGTCGTCGAAACGCTGAGCGCGCTGCATAGCGGCATCGCCGACGCACAGGAACTCTTCGAGCTGGCCGCCGCCGATGACGACGACGCCACGCTGGAGTCCATCGAAGGCGACGCCGACGGTTTCCAAGAGAAACTCGAGGGCCTCGAGTTCCGCCGCATGTTCTCGAATCCCGCCGATCCGATGAACTGCTTCCTCGACATCCAGGCCGGCGCCGGTGGCACCGAAGCCCAGGACTGGGCCTCGATGCTGCTGCGGCAATATCTGAAATACGCCGAACGCAAGGGCTTCAAAGCCGAGGTGCTCGAAGAATCCGAGGGTGAAGTCGCGGGGATCAAATCCGCCACCATCAAATTCGAAGGCGAGTATGCATTCGGCTTTTTGCGCACCGAAACTGGCGTGCACCGCCTGGTGCGCAAGAGCCCCTTTGACTCGTCGGGCGGCCGCCACACTTCGTTTGCCAGCGTGTTCGTCTACCCCGAGGTCGACGACTCGTTCGAAATCGAGGTCAACCCGGCCGACTTGCGCGTGGACACCTACCGTGCCAGCGGCGCGGGCGGCCAGCACATCAACAAGACCGACTCGGCCGTGCGTTTGACCCACATGCCTACCGGCATCGTGGTGCAATGCCAGAACGACCGTTCACAGCACCGTAACCGTGCTGAAGCCATGCAGATGTTGAAATCCAAGCTCTACGAGCTGGAGATGCGCAACCGCATGGCGGAACAACAAAAGCTCGAAGACTCCAAGACCGATGTGGGTTGGGGCCACCAGATCCGTTCGTACGTGCTCGACCAGAGCCGTATCAAGGATCTGCGCACCAATGTGGAAATTTCCAACACGCAGAAGGTCCTGGACGGCGACCTGGATCCATTCATCCAGGCCAGCCTGAAGCAAGGCGTGTGATCCGATAGGCTTGCACCTCATCACGGTGCAAGCCTCACTCCTGAAGAGGGCAAGCGCATGACCGATACGATTGCAATTTTGACTGGCGCCTCACGTGGTATTGGCGCGGGCTTGGCTCGCGGCCTGGTCCGTCCAGGTACGCGGCTGATCACCCTGGCGCGCCGCGCCGACCCGGAGCTGGCCGCCCTGGCACAGTCTCAGGGCGTTGAGCTCGAACAAATCCAGGTCGACCTTTCCGATCTGCAAGCCGCCGAGCAGACTGCCGAGCGCGTCTGCGCCGCCTTGCCTCGCGATGCCAAGCGCTATCTGCTGATCAACAATGCCGGTACCGTCGAGCCCGTCGCGGCCGTAGGCGCGTTGACTGACGGCGCCACCATCAATACAGCTTTTACGCTGAATGTGTCTGCCGTGATCCTGTTGACGGCCCGCTTTATCGCCGCCGTACAGAATCTGCAAGCCGATCGCCGCGTGTTGAATATCTCGTCGGGCGCGGGCCGCAACCCCAACGCAGGCTGGGGCGTTTATTGCGCCACCAAGGCCGCCCTCGACATGTACACCCGAGTGCTCAAACAGGAACAAGGCGGCAACGGCGTACGCACCGTCGCCCTGGCTCCCGGCATCGTTGACACCGGCATGCAAGAAACCCTCCGCGCCAGCGACCCCGCCGCTTTCCCGGCGCTGGCCAAATTCCAGGAATTCCACGCCACCGGCAAATTGGCCTCCCCCGCCGACGTCGCCACTCGCATCCTGGCCTATCTAGACCGTGACGATTTCGGCACCACCGAAATCGACGATATCCGCAATTACCAGTAATCACCATGACCGACCACACGCCCGCCGCCCCGTCCGCCCAAGATGAAAATCGCTTGATCGCCGAGCGGCGCGCCAAACTCGCCAAACTCCGCGAAACCGGTGTCGCTTATCCCAACGACTTCGTCCCGGATGCCCGTGCAGCCGACTTGCACCGCCAATACGGCGAACAAGAACAACAAGCCCTGGCTGACGCCGGTGTGCAGGTCAAAGTCGCCGGCCGCATGATGCTCAAGCGCGTCATGGGCAAGGCCAGCTTTGCCACCGTCCAGGACAGCAGCGGCCGCATTCAGATCTATCTGGAACGCGGCACGCTGGGCGAGGACGTCTACGCGGCGTTCAAGCAATGGGACATCGGCGACATCATCGCCATCGAAGGGTCGGTCTTCAAAACCAACAAGGGCGAGCTCTCGGTGCATGCGACTCAGGCACGCCTGCTGTCGAAATCGCTGCGCCCCCTGCCCGACAAATTCCACGGCGTTGCCGACCAGGAACTGCGTTACCGTCAGCGCTACGTCGACCTGATCATGACCGAAGGCACGCGCCGCACCTTCGAGGCGCGCAGCAAGGCTATCGGCAGCATCCGCCAGGTCATGCTGGACTCGGGTTTTCTCGAGGTCGAGACGCCCATGCTGCACCCCATTCCCGGCGGTGCCGCGGCCAAGCCTTTCGTCACGCACCACAATGCGCTGGACATGGAAATGTACCTGCGCATTGCGCCCGAGCTCTACCTCAAGCGCCTCATCGTGGGAGGTTTCGAGCGTGTCTTCGAAATCAACCGCAATTTCCGTAACGAGGGTGTCAGCCCGCGTCACAACCCCGAATTCACGATGATGGAGTTCTACGCGGCCTATGCGGATTACCGCTGGCTGATGGACTTCACCGAACACGTCATCCGCGAAGCGGCCATCGCCGCCACCGGCAGCGCCGTGCTCACGTACCAGGAACGCGAGCTGGACCTGTCCAAGCCTTTTGACCGCCTGACCATCTGCGAAGCCATCCTCAAGTACGCGCCTGATTACACGCAGGCTCAACTGGATGACATCGATTTCGTCCGTGGCGAACTCAAGCGCCTGGGCGCCGATGTCGCGGGTCCCGTACTTGCTCGCGCCGGCCTCGGAGCATTGCAACTCGCGCTGTTCGAAGAAACGGCCGAAGCCAAACTGTGGAATCCGACCTACATCATCGACTACCCGGTCGAGGTCTCGCCACTGGCCCGCGCCTCTGACACGCGCCCCGGCATCACCGAGCGTTTCGAGCTGTTCATGACCGGCCGTGAAATCGCCAATGGTTTCTCGGAATTGAACGACCCCGAAGACCAGGCCGAACGTTTCCGCTCCCAAGTCGAAGCCAAGGACGCCGGCGACGAAGAGGCCATGTACTACGATGCCGATTACATTCGTGCGCTGGAATACGGTATGCCTCCGACAGGTGGCTGCGGCATCGGTATCGATCGCCTGATCATGCTGCTGACCGACAGCCCCACGATCCGTGATGTGCTGCTGTTCCCTCACCTGCGACGCGAAGACTGATAGGACCGGACCGCCATGCTCGTCAAAATACTGATCATCGCGGTCTTCATCGTCCTCATCATGTACGTGGTGCTGCCCAAGCGCCGCGTCTCTGCCGTATCAACCGCACCCACACGCGGCAGCCGGCTGGCCCTGAACCTGTTCGCCAGCGCGGCCACACTGCTATTCATCCTCGCGCTCTTCTGCTTGCTGCTCTGGCTTGGCGGATTGGCGGGCGTCATCACGGGCGGCGGCGAGGTGCTCAATGGCACTGGCCTGCTGCGTATCGGCGGCGTGCTGTTCGTCCTCGCCATTGCCTGCGCGCTGGCCGCATGGACCAAGCGGCCGCGCTGATCCAAAGCTTGGCAAGTCCGACGTTGCGTGGGGGGATTAGTTCTCTTGCGTGTTGCGGCGGGGGTGGGATGGAATATGAGTTCTGTTGGACGTCGAGGCGGGGCAGTGACCGTGTTGGCGCTTCACGTGGCCGGTCGGCCGCCTGCGCGTCCGACACCGCTTCGTTCACCTCGTCCGCGCCTACGCGCTCCCTACGGTATCCACTCGCTCGGCCACGAGGCGCGCCAACACGGTCACTGCCCCGCCTCGACTCGCAGCATCTCTGATTCCCTCGCCGCTGGGACGGCTGGTCTTCGTAGGCTTCGTAGGCACTGGCTTTTGCAAGGATGAAGATCTTGCAGGGCTGCTATGCATGGGCGCCTACGGGCGCGCCCATGCATAGCGTTCGTGATCGGCATGCGAGGGCTTTGGCATCGGGGATGAACAGAAGATCTCTCTAGCAACGATTTCTCGTAGACGAGCAAGACAACCGTGCCGGCGATGTCATGAGCTTGAATACTGCGAGTCGAGCCGAGGCAATCGGGCCGTGAGGGCGCCTCAAAGCCGAGTGGGGCGGACACCGTAGGGAGCGCGAAGGCGCGGACGAGGTGAGCGAATACGGTGTCCGGCGCCCGCGCGCCGGACCGGCTTTGTGAAGCCCTCACGGCCCGATTGCCTCGGCTCGACGTCCATAAGCACACAAACTTCACGCCATCAAAACAATACAAGCCCCCCCGCAGACCCTCATATTCCCTGCCGCTTACGCACCGCCTCTGCCCAACGTCGCGCGACAGAGGGCGAGGTCGCGCACGTAGCGCTTTCCGTCACGACACGCACGGCACGCTCCAGCAATTGGATATCGGCCTCGTGCTGGCGCGCCACATGAGGATCCTCGAAAAAGATCACGCGCTGGCATTGATGCTCCAGCACCAGCTCGGCGATCTGGGCATCGCCGCCGAGCGGGCCGCTCAGGTAGCGTGTCACCCAGGGCGTGTCCTTGGGCCAGCCTCTCGACCATGCCAAGTCGTTCAAGCGGCCGCCCGTTGTCCCCGTCGCCACACGGCGCGCATACTGCGACAACACCTCGAAATGCTCGTCGGCGAATGCCACCATCTCGTCTTTCAAGGCATCGTGGGCAATCAATGCCAAGGTCTGCCCTTCGAAATTGAACAATCGCGACAAAGCAGGATCCGGCGGCAAATCCGCCAATACGCGCTCGACCTCTATCCATTCAATTGCACCAGCGAGCGTCGAAATGAACGGCCGGCCGTGCGTGATGCATTGACGTTTCAATGCCAGCGCCTCGGGGAAAATCGAGGAAGGATCAACGGGATCAATCAGGTAAATCGCGCCATCGAACGGCGCTTGCCCATCGCGCCCCTCGGTCACGCGGGCAACGAGTTTCATCAAACCGCCTTCGCGGCCATAGGGGTAGCGGATCAGCCCGCGATAGCCTTGCAGCATTCCCTCGCGCACGATGGCATCGTGCGTGCGGCCCACCGTGTGCAGCTCGATCCCCATCTCGCGAATAGAGGCTCCCGACGCACGCAACCAAGTAAACAACGCCGCGTCAGGCGTCTCGTGATGAAGCCGGTTGGCAGCCAGGCCGAAGCGGAGATGAGGCACGGTCATATTGCTAGAAAATAAGATAGATAGAAGGGAAATCATATACTGCCAGCGCGCTCGCATGCTGAATATCGACCCGCAGAAGCGTCGGCTTCAGCATCTGCACAGAGCAGACACCAGCAGCAGCAACCATATTACGTGCTTTCGCGCGCAACGATGTGAAAGCCAATCTCGACGACCTGCTGTGCGGGCCACAGCCCGTTGGCGCGAGCATCGATCATCTCGGCGGCCTGCTCGCCTATCGCCACGCCATCGACATGCACCGATGTGATCGATGGCGACATCGATGCGGCGAAATCCATGTCACCAAAACCCACGACCGCCAAATCATCCGGCACGCGCAAGCCCTGCGCGATCGCCTCTGTCAGCACACCAGCAGCCATCAAATCAGAGGAACAGAACACCGCATTGATGTCTTTCTGCATAGCCTGCAATTGGCGCAACCCGTCTCTACCCTGCGCATGCGTGGTCGGCGCACGCATATGGATCACCTTCGGCTCAGGCGAGCCGAGCGCCACCGCCGTACGCACAAAACTCTGCGCACGCAACCGTGCACGCTCATCATCGCCGGCGAGCACCGCCTGACGCGTTTTGCCGCGTTCATGCAGGTACCTGCTGACCGCGGCGCCAATCGCATCATGCGACAGACTCAGCAGCATATCGATGGGCGCGGGCGTCGCATCCCATGTCTCTACGATCGGAATGCCCGACGCCTTGAGTAATTGCCGCCCTTGTTCAGAGTGCATCACGCCCGTCAACACAATGCCATCCGGACGCCGGCCAATGATGGCGCGCAATAAAGCGTCCTCGCTGGGCATGTCATAGCCGCTCTGTCCCACGATCAGTTGATAACCCTTTGCCCCCAGAGATCGCGTCAATGCGGTAATCATCCCGCTGAACAAGGATCCCGCGATCGTCGGGACCAACACTGTCACCAAATGGCTGCGCGACAACCGCAAACTGCCGGCCATCAGATTCGGCACATAACCCAGCGACTGAATCGCCGCATTGACCTTTTCCAGGGTCTGGGGCGAGACCGCCTGCGGGGTGTTGATCGCACGCGACACCGTGATCATCGCCACCCCGGCAGCCCGAGCCACATCGCGCACCGTCACACTGGCGCGTTCGCTGGAGCGGGAAGGATTCGGTTTCTCAGAGGACATTTTCAATGTGGAAGTGACAAGGCCAACAAGCCTAACCTCTCGCCTCTCGAATAGGGAGATCAGGCACCTAGGGTTTGTACTGATATCGCGCCCGAAGCTGATATTCGTATTCTATCGAACCCAAATGACAACGTTACCAAATCAAATGACAACGTTACCAACAACAATGGTAACGTTGCCATTGATATAACACTTACAGGAGAGACACATGCACCAGCGTGCACGTAACTGGTTCACAGGCCTGACCCTCATGTTGGCAGCCGGCGCTGCACAAGCCTGGCCCGACAAACCGGTCACCATGGTTGTCCCCTTTCCGCCGGGCGGCGCGACGGATTCCGTGGCCCGCGCGGTTGCGAACAAACTCGGCGAACAACTGAAGCAATCCTTTGTGGTGGAAAACAAAGCGGGCGCCACCGGCACCATCGGCGCCTCTCAAGTCGCCCGCGCCGCCCCTGACGGCTACACCCTGATGGTGACCTCGCTGGCTCCGCTGGTCGTCGCTCCCCACCTGATGAAGGGCCTGAGCTACGATCCGGCAAAGGATTTCACCTACCTGACCGTCGCGGTACAAACGCCGAACGTCCTGGTCGTCAGCCCCAAACTGGCGCCCAGCATCAACTCGATTCAGGACGTGCTGGCTCTGCTGAAGTCCAAACCCGGCGAGATCAGCTTTGCGACCTCCGGCTCCGGCTCATCCGACCACCTGACGGCCGAATTGTTCTGGCAGAAAACCGGCACCAAAGGCCTGCATATCCCCTATAAAGGCGGTGCACCGGCCATCTCCGATCTGCTGGGCAGCCAGGTCGATATGTCGTTCCAGAACGTGAATGCGGTGCTGCCACACATCCAATCGGGCAAGCTCAAAGCCATCGCCATCACCGGCAACAAGCGCTCGCCCGTGTTGCCGAACGTGCCCACCTTGGCCGAACTGAACGTCCCGGGTGTCGAAGTCTATGCCTGGCAAGGCATTGTTGCCCCCAAGAACCTGCCGGCAGACATCCGCGACAAACTCTCCGCAGCCCTGGCCACGGCCATCAAGGATCCAGCCGTCAGCAAACCCTTTACCGACGTAGGCCTGGAAGTCGTCGCCAACTCTCCAGAGGTCTTTACGAAATTCCAGCAAGACGAAAGCAAACGCTGGAAAAACGTGATCGAAACCGGCAACATTACCGTGCAATAAATCACCGTCGGTCGCGGTAAAAATAGATCGCTACCCGGGCCTGTCCCCATACGTAGCGATCTATCATCCCGATGCTCGATCAAGGGCGCCATCCCTGCCAGTCGTTTGCAATACCCGCCCTTGCACACCGATATCTGCCAACGCCGTCACTCTACACCCGCCGATTACCTCTCGCCGTTATTTTCTGCCACCACGTTTCCCGTAGCAGGCTTTGTTTAAAGAAACCACCATGTCGACCGCTGCCACTCCCTCTCGCCAAACTCCTGTCATCACTCACATGCGCGTCGTTCCTGTGGCGGGCCAGGACTCGATGCTGCTCAACCTGAGCGGCGCACACGCCCCGTATTTCACGCGCAATCTGATCATTCTGACGGACAGCGCGGGCAACACCGGCGCGGGGGAAGTGCCCGGCGGAGAAAAGATTCGCGACACCTTGGAAGACGCGCGCGACATCATCGTAGGCAGCGCTATCGGCGACTACAACCGCACGTTGAACCAAATGCGCCAAGCCTTCGCCAATCGCGACAGCGCGGGGCGTGGCCAGCAAACCTTTGATTTGCGCGTCGCCATTCATGCCGTGACGGCAGCAGAATCAGCGCTGCTGGACTTGCTGGGTCAACATTTGCAAGTCCCGCTGGCCGCCCTGCTAGGCGAAGGCGTGCAGCGCACCTCCGTGCAAATGCTGGGTTATCTGTTCTATGTCGGCGACCGCAACGCCACGCCCCTGCCCTACAACAGCGAATCCGACGCCGCGGACGACTGGCTGCGCCTGCGCCATGAAAAGGCTTTGACCCCTGAAGCCATCGTCAAACTTGCCGAGGCATCCTACCAGCGCTATGGCTTTGAGGACTTCAAACTCAAAGGCGGCGTGCTGCGTGGCGAAGAAGAAGTCGAAGCTATCCGTGCCCTGCACGAACGCTTTCCGAAAGCCCGCATCACGCTGGACCCCAACGGCGGCTGGCTATTGCAAGACGCGATCCGCCTGTGCCGCGACCTGCATGGTGTCATGGCCTACGCAGAAGATCCCTGCGGCGCCGAGGGCGTATTCTCCGGCCGTGAAGTCATGGCCGAATTCCGCCGCGCTACGGGCCTGCCTACCGCGACCAACATGATCGCCACTGACTGGCGCGAAATGGCGCATGCGCTTTCACTGCAATCCGTCGATATCCCGCTGGCCGATCCCCATTTCTGGACACTGCAAGGCTCGGTGCGCGTCGCGCAGACCTGCCAGGCTTTCGGCCTGACCTGGGGCTCGCACTCGAACAATCATTTCGACATCTCGCTGGCCATGTTCACCCACGTGGGCGCTGCCGCCCCCGGCCGTGTCACCGCGATCGACACGCATTGGATCTGGCAAGACGGCCAATACCTGACGCAAAATCCGCTACAGATCAAACAAGGGTACATCGAGCTGCCGCAGACCGGAGGATTGGGTATCGAACTAGACATGGACGCCATCGAGCGCGCCCATCAACTCTATCTGCAGCACGGTCTGGGCGCACGCGACGACGCCATGGCCATGCAGTATCTCGTGCCGAACTGGAAATTCAATAACAAGCTACCTTGCCTGGTGCGTTGATGCCCCCCACGCGGTGGCTACCGGCATCACCGTAATACGAAAGCTGGCTGGCAACAGGGGGCGGGATGGTGACGCCAAGCAATGCGATTCCGTGCTGGCTGATCGTCGTAGAGGAACTGGATCGAGTGCTCTCTCGCGTAGGCTGAAAGTTCTCCGGTACGTCCCTCGTCCCCATCGAGATATTTGATATCGCAGAGCTGGCCGCGGGCCGCCAGCGCGAAGATTGCAGACGTTGAATGGCTATGCATCCCGTCTTTTACGTTCTACAGCGCGTCCGGAGATGAACATCACGCCAGCCCCGGCGAGTGCTGCAAAAATCACATACACGATCACGCCCTCTGAGCCGGACCTGTCAATGATCAAGCCTCCTAAAACCGCGCCCATGGCAATGGCAACCTGGAAAATCGATGACAAGAGCGCGCCAGCACTTTCGGCGTGATCGGGTGCCACACGCGCGTTCCAGATCGAGATCGAGACCGGAAATGCGCCGAACGCGAACCCCCAGAGCGCGGTCGCCGTGAACGCGACGCCCGCGATCGTCCCAAAGACGCTGAGCGCGAGGGCGACGCCGGCAATCAGGAACGATGCACTGGCTACCGCCCACGCAGGACTGCGCTCGGCGATGGCTCCGCCGGCGAAATTGCCGAGGAACCCGCCGAGCCCGAAAACCAGGAGAGCGAGCGAGACGGTCGAAACCTCAAGACGAGGCACTTCCTCAAGGAAGGGGCGGATGAAGGTGAAACCTGCGAAGTGCCCGGAGACGACAAGAAGTGCTGTTGCCAGACCGATTGCCACCGAGCGGCGCGATAGCGCCGCCTTGAAAGAGGCAAGGCCAGGGGCCGAAGTGGCTGGAAGCCTGGGTAGAGTCAGCATCTGGACGACGAGCGCTACCGCGCCAATGCCGGACGCAGCCAGAAAGGTTGCTCGCCATCCCCACAGTTCTCCCAGAAATGCGCCCAACGGCGCGGCGAAGACTGTCGCGACCGAAATGCCCATGATGATGATTGAAATCGCTCGCGGTACCTTGTCAGCAGGAACTAGCCGCAGGGCGAGCGCAGCCATCATGGCCCAGAAACTGCCAAGGGCGAACCCCAACAGTGCTCGGGCTATCAGGAGGATCGTGATATTGGGTGCATAAGCCGAGAGAACGTTGGAGAGAACGAGCATTCCCATCAGTCCCCAGACGATCTTCTGCCTGTCCAGTCGGCCCGTGCCCAGAATAAGAAGCGGACCGGCGATGGCAGCGATCACGGCCGTGGCCGTAACGGCTTGGCCCACCATGCCATTGGAGACGCCTAGCTCAACTGCCATTGGAGTCAGCAAACTAACAGGCAGAAATTCCGCCGTCACCAGACCGAAAGCTCCGAATGCCAGAGAAAAGACTGCCAACCATGCGGCATGCGACACAGCAGCAGGCTGGGTCAGAGCGGTTGAATCGGTAGTATCAGACATGCATTGATCCTCGATTGGGTATTGGGGTGCGGTTGTCAACCAAACTGCACCAGTTCTAGCGAGGGCAACGGCCCACCTGGGAACTGCGTCATGCGTCCACCCACGGCCAGCGTGCCGAGATCGATACCCGCGAAGCCCAGTTGATCGATCAACGCACTGACCTGCGCCTTGGCGGGGTGGTGGTCGCCCGCGAAGAACAGAACGCGTCGCCCTCCGCGCTCCGCTGGATCGGCGAAGAGCAGTTGGGGACGGAGATGATTGAATGCCTTCACAACGTGCGCACCCGGCACCAGATCAGCGAATGACTGGCTCGATGTGCGACCATGAAGGTCGATGGGCTTGAACAGCGGCGCCTCGATCGGATTGTTAGCATCGATAACGATGCGCCCCTCGAAATCAGGCAGCCCGGCTAGGGCACCCGGCAACTTCGACCAGTTCACCGCGACCAACACGATGGCCTGCGCGGCCGCTTCCTCTCGTGTGCCGGCGCGTATGCCGGGACCAATGCTCTGCACCAGCACTTGCAGACTCTCCGGCCCGCGGCTGTTGGACAGGATGGCCGGGATGTTGCAGCGTGCCAGCGCGCGCGCGAAGGCCGCGCCGATATGACCTGCACCGATGATGCCGATAGAAGGAAGCGACGGGTTCATGATGAATCTCCTCGACCGAAGATGAAGTGCTGTCTGATGATGAAGATTGGCTTTGCAGTCGTACGGAGCGGACTAACGGGTCCACTCCAGAGGCGCTCAAGACGTGAAACCGCCGTCGACCAGGATGTCGGCACCCGTGACATAGGATGCCTGTGGACTGGCGAGAAACGCCACGACGCTGGCGATTTCATTCGGCTTGCCGTAACGGCCGACGGCGATACCGGGGATGAGCAACTTGGCCCACTCGCTATCGACCGGATTCATGTCCGTGTCTACGGGCCCGGGGTGCACGGTATTGACGGTGATGCCACGCGGGCCCAGGTCGTATGCCAAGCTGCGGTTAAAACCAGCGATGGCTCCCTTGGTGAGCCCGTACACCGAGAGGCCGGGCACACCGGCATACTTCGTCGCCGAACTACCGATGTGCACGATGCGGCCGCCTTCCCTCATGTGGCGTACGGCTTCCTGCGTGGCAACGAACACGCCCGTGACGTTGACCGCGAGCATCGCTTGATAGTCCTCGAACGTAATCTGGTCGATCGGGCTCGCCGACGCGATTCCGGCGTTGTTCACCAGAATGTCCAGACCGCCAAATGTCTCGACCGTCTTGGTGATGGCCGCGCGCACGGCGTCCGGATCCGCAGCATCGGCGACGATGGCCAGCGCGCGGCCACCGGCCGACTCGATATCCGCGATCGTTTGCTTGGCCGAGTCAGGCGAGCCGCGGTAGGTAAAGGCGACCTGGGCGCCGTCCGCAGCGAGTTGCTTGGTGATGGCCGCCCCGATTGAGCGAGAACCGCCGGTGACGAAAGCCGTCTTGCCGACCAGCGGAAGCGATTGGGTAGAAGTTGTGTCGTTCATAGGTCACTCCGTTTAAATGCCGAGATATTCGGTGGAGTAACTTTCGCGCTTTTATTGCTCGTTGATTAGTATCAAATGACTTGGATTATCTTCAAGCATTAGTTTAATATCCACAGATGGAGACCTTGGCCAACTTGGAGTCATTCGTGCGCAGTGCCGAGAGCGGAAGCTTTTCGGCTGCGGCGCGGCGGTTGGCGCTCACGCCGGCAGCAGTAAGCCGGAACGTGGCCATGCTGGAGCGCAACCTAAAAGTACGGCTGTTCCATCGCTCAACCCGCAAGTTGACGCTGACCGAGGCGGGTGAAGCATTCTTGAGCGCGATCGGCGGCAATCTGGAGTCTTTGCAAAACGCCATTGCGTCGGTATCGGCAGATGACGGACAGCCTGCGGGCGTGCTCAAGATCAGCCTGCCGCCAACCTTCGGGATGAGCCACATTCTGCCGCTACTGCCGGACTTCTTGCAGCGCTACCCTCGCATCAAGCCCGAGTGGCATTTCGAGAACCGCGAGGTGGACCTGATCGCCGAAGGCTACGACGCCGCTATTGGTGGTGGCTTCGAGCTCACACCCGGCATGGTCGCCCGGACATTGGCACCAGCGCACATCATCGCCGTCGCATCTCCTGCCTATCTGGCCCGACGCACGACACCTGCTGACCCATCCGGACTGATTGAGCTGGACGGAATCGTCATGCGTTCACTCAAGTCGGGCCGCATCCGTACCTGGAATATGCGCAACGCACAAGGCGATCAGGCTGCCGCGTTGATGCGCGAGACTTTGGTGGTCAACGACCCTGCTGCGCTGAGGGAGTCGGTGCAGCTAGGCTTAGGTATCGCCATGCTGGCCGTGCCTGATGTGCTAGCAGGATTGGAGTCGGGGCAGCTTGTGCGAGTTTTGCCGCGCTGGTGGGCCGATGCGGGCGCAATCTCGCTCTACTATGCGAGTCGCGACCTGCTCCCGGGCAAGACGCGAGTCTTTATCGACTTCGTGATCGAGGCATTCGAACGTGAAGACTACGCACGTCGCTTTGCCGGTAGCTTGGGATAAGAGCGTATGAATGCCTCACCGATAGCAAGCAGTCCTCCATGAAGGTGTGGCAGAACTCCTTCATGATCGGTGCCTTGCGGCCCGCAACAAAAAACCCCGGCCACTGAGCGCATGTCCCAGTGTCGGGGTTTCATTCTTTGACGTGACCTCGCACGCCGCGCGGAAAATCAATCCGCTTCTTCGATCCATGCCATTTGGATCGCCTCGAGGATTTTTTCCCCGCTGCGGCTGGGATCATCATCAAACCCGGGCAAGGCGATGACCCATTCACGCAGCTGCGTAAAACGCACGGTGTTGGGATCGACATCCGGATGCGTATCCACCAAGGCGGCGGCGATATCGTATGTATCTACCCACTTCATCAGTGTGCCTCTTTCGCGTGATTGATCGTGTATTTGGGGATCTCGACCGTCAGGTCGGTGTCCTCGACAATCGCCTGGCACGACAGACGAGAAGTCGAGCTCAATCCCCAAGCCTTGTCCAGCATGTCTTCTTCGCTATCCGACGCATCCTCCAACGAGGAAAAGCCTTCGCGCACAATCACATGACAGGTCGTGCAGGCACATGATAATTCGCACGCATGCTCGATATCAATGTGATTGTTGAGCAGGACACGGCAGATAGACTGACCCTTGGGTGCGTCTTCGATGACGGCACCCTCGGGGCACAATTCCGGGTGAGGCAATACGGTGAGTTTAGGCATACGTCAGGCGAGTTCGTCTAATTTACGGCCAGCCAGCGCTGCACGGATACCACGATCCATGCGGCGGGCGGCGAATTCTTCGGTGGCATCGGACAAGGCTTGCACAGCGGCGCGTACGACGTCGACATCGTCAGCGCCTTGCGCAGCGGCGGCAGCCGCGACACGCTCGTCCACCAACTGTCGTTCCGCCGTGTCCAACAAGTCCCCATCGGCAGCCAGCGCGGCCTGCACGGATTCAACGAGTTGACGGGCCTCGACCTGCTGCTCACGCAGCATGCGGGCTCGCGCATCGCTGTCCGCCTGCGCCACGCTATCGGCCAACATGCGGGTGATCTCGTCATCCGACAGGCCGTACGAGGGTTTGACCGACACTGAGGCCTCGACACCGGTGCTTTGCTCGCGCGCCGTCACGCTCAACAGACCATCGGCGTCGACCTGGAACGTCACGCGAATCCGCGCCGCACCTGCCACCATGGGGGGAATGCCCCGCAACTCGAAACGGGCCAGCGAACGGCAGTCGGACACCAACTCACGTTCGCCCTGCACCACATGCACGCTCATGGCGCCTTGGCCGTCTTTGAACGTGGTGAACTCCTGGGCGCGTGCCACCGGAATCGTGCTGTTGCGAGGAATGATGCGTTCGACCAGGCCGCCCATGGTTTCCAAACCCAGCGACAGGGGCGTCACATCCAATAGCAACCAGTCCTCGCCAGGCATACGGTTGCCGGCCAGCAAATTGGCCTGCAATGCCGCGCCCAGCGCTACCACTTGATCGGGATCCAGATCGACCAGAGGCTGCGTTCCAAACAGATCACCCACCGCTTGACGGATCACCGGCATACGAGTGGCTCCGCCTACCATCACGACGCCTTTGACCTCGGACACAGTCAAATCCGCATCACGCAATGCCGCGCGGGCACGATCCAACGTACGGCGCACCAGCGGCTGCGCCAACTGTTCGAACTGGGCACGGCTCAATGTGACGTTCAACGCACGGCCGTCTTGCAACACCACGTTCAGCGTCGCGCTGTCAGCGTCAGACAAGGCCTCGCGCGCCGCACGGGCGGCAACGAGCAAAGCACGACGATCGGCGGGGGCCAACGACCTGAGCGACGATTGACCATCATGAGACGCATTGGACACTGCTCCCGCAGCGCCCTCACCCGCCAAAGCCGCGTAGGCATACTCGCCGATGAGCCAATCGAAATCGTCGCCGCCCAATGCGGTATCGCCTCCGGTAGCAACGACCTCGAACACCCCTTTGGTCAAACGCAGGATGGAAACATCAAACGTGCCTCCGCCCAAGTCATACACAGCGTAAGTGCCCTCGGCAGCCTGATCCAGGCCATAAGCGATCGCCGCAGCGGTAGGCTCATTCAACAGGCGCAAAACATTCAGACCCGCCAAACGTGCCGCGTCGCGCGTCGCCTGACGCTGCGCATCATCGAAATACGCGGGCACGGTAATCACAGCACCGACCAAGTCATCGCCCAACACGTCTTCGGCGCGTTGGCGCAAGGTAGCCAATATCTGTGCCGAGATCTCGACCGGGCTCAAATCGCCCTGTACAGTGCGCAGCCGCACCATGCCCGGTGCGTCGACAAACTCGTACGGCGCTCCGCTGGCCACAGCCTCATCGAGCGAACGCCCCATGAAGCGCTTGACCGACACAATAGTGTTCAAAGGATCCGCAGCCTGCTGCGCCAATGCTTGCCGGCCGATGTTGACTTTGCCATCGGCAAAATACCGGACGGCGGATGGCAGCAAGGCTTGGCCATCGGCGTCGCGCAGGACCTCTGAGGCACTGCTGCGCACGGCGGCGACCAAGGAATTTGTCGTTCCCAGGTCGATGCCCACTGCCAGCTTGCGTTGGTGTGGCGCTGGCGATTCGCCAGGCTCGGAAATCTGCAATAAGGCCATGATTATGCTTCGAATCGAAAAACGAAAAAGCGGCGCAAGTCGCGCAACGCCGGCACTATAACCGCTAGTGGGTCACTTGCACCGCGGCGAGTTCTTGCGCCAGTTTCTCGACGAACATCCACTCTCGTACTTTGCTGCCCGCGGCGGCGTAGTCCTGGCGCTCGTCGAGCAATGTCGTGAGGGTGTCTTGCATCTGCTGGCGCGCCTGAGTCAACTCGGCTCCGAGCGCTGCGTACGCGTCAGGATCGTTGCGCGCATCGTCCAGCATTTCGCGCCATTGCATCTGCTGCATCAGAAACGACACGTCCATCGACGTATTGCTTTCGGTTTGCAGATCGACGCCTGCTTGCTCGCACAAATAACGCGCCCGTAATAACGGGTCCCGCAACTGCCGATAAGCCTCGTTGGCACGCGCCGCCCACTGCATCGCGACACGGCGCTCGGCCGGACTGGCCGTCGCAAAACGATCGGGATGCACCTGTGCAGCCACCGTACGCCACGCGCTCTCGAGTGCCTGTCCGTCGATATTGAATCGCGCGGGCAAACCAAACAAACTGAAGTGATCGTCCGCGGCCAAGACTACACCGTGAACGACTCGCCGCAGCCGCAGGTCGCCTTTTCGTTGGGATTGCTGAACTTGAAGCCCTCGTTCAGGCCTTCGCGCGCATAGTCGAGCTCAGTGCCGTCCAGATACGAAAGACTCTTGGGATCGACGAACACCTTGACGCCAAAGCTTTCGAAGATCACGTCTTCGGATGCGGGGTCATCGACATATTCGAGCTTGTAAGCCATGCCCGAACATCCCGTGGTACGCACGCCAAGGCGCAGGCCAACGCCCTTGCCACGCTTTTGCAGGTAGCGCCCAATATGCGAGGCCGCCTGTTGGGTCAAGGTTACGGCCATCGCTCAGCCCGCCGTCGCAACCGCCGCTGCGTCAGCTTGCGCGGGCACAGCATGCTTGTCTTTGTAATCCTGGACGGCAGCCTTGATGGCGTCTTCGGCCAAAATCGAACAGTGGATCTTCACGGGCGGCAAAGCCAGCTCTTCGGCAATCTGCGTATTGCGGATGTTGAGGGCTTCGTCCAGCGATTTGCCCTTGACCCACTCCGTCACCAGCGAGCTGGACGCAATGGCCGAACCACAGCCATAGGTCTTGAAACGTGCGTCTTCGATGATGCCCGAATCGTTCACCTTGATTTGCAGCTTCATCACGTCGCCGCAAGCCGGCGCGCCGACCATGCCGGTGCCGATCGAGTCGTCACCCTTTTCGAACGAGCCCACATTGCGGGGGTTTTCGTAGTGATCCAGAACTTTGGTGCTGTATGCCATGATGTTTCTCCTGTATCTGTCGCGGGGCAGCTTAGTGGGCAGCCCACTGCACGCTATTCAGGTCAATGCCTTCCTGGGCCATTTCCCACAGAGGCGACATATCGCGCAATTTGCCCACGCGGCTCTTGATGAGTTCGATCGTGAAGTCGACTTCCTGCTCGGTAGTGAAGCGACCCAGCGTAAAACGAATGGAGCTGTGCGCCAGCTCGTCATTGCGGCCAAGCGCCCGCAACACATACGACGGCTCCAGGCTGGCCGAGGTGCAGGCCGAGCCGCTGGAAACGGCCAGTTCCTTGATCGCCATGATCAGCGACTCGCCTTCGACATAGTTGAAGCTGACGTTCAGATTGTGCGGAACGCGATGCTCCATGCTGCCGTTCAGGTAGGTTTCCTCGATCTGCGACAGACCTGCCCACAAACGATCGCGCAGCATGCGGATGCGTTCGTTTTCAGTGCCCATCTCCTCGCGCGCCAGACGGAATGCTTCACCCATACCGACGATCTGGTGCGTGGCCAGCGTGCCCGAGCGGAAACCGCGCTCGTGACCACCGCCATGGACCTGCGCCTCGATACGCACACGCGGCTTGCGACGCACATACAAGGCGCCGATGCCCTTGGGACCGTAAGTCTTGTGTGCCGAGAACGCCATCAGATCGACTTTCAGCTTTTGCAGATCGATCTCGACCTTGCCGGTAGCCTGCGCCGCATCCACGTGGAAAATAATGCCCTTTTCGCGGCAGATCTCGCCCAGTGTCTCGATATCCTGGATCACGCCGATTTCGTTGTTGACCATCATCACCGAAACCAGAATGGTGTCGGGACGAAGCGCTGCCTTGAAAACGTCCAGATCCAGCAGACCGTCATCACGCACATCGAGGTAGGTAACCTCGAAGCCTTGGCGCTCCAGCTCCCGACAGGTGTCCAGCACCGCCTTGTGCTCGGTCTTGACCGTAATGATGTGCTTGCCGCGCTCGGCGTAGAAATTGGCTGCGCCCTTGAGGGCCAGGTTATCCGACTCGGTCGCACCGGACGTCCAGATGATCTCGCGGGGATCGGCGTTGACGAGTTTGGCGACTTCGTTGCGGGCGTTTTCGACCGCCTCTTCGGCCTCCCAGCCGAAGGCGTGGCTACGCGATGCGGGGTTGCCAAAGTTGTCGTACAGCCAAGGCACCATTTTGTCGACCACGCGCGGATCGACTGGCGTGGTGGCAGAGTAATCGAGATAAATTGGGCGAGTGGTCATGAAGTGCTACTCCTGCTTATACGGTGGCGTCGGCGGCTACGGCGGACACGGTCGCGACGGTTTCGCCCGTCCCCCGCTCCATCCGTACGGTGGAACCTTGTGCCGCCTTGGAGGCCTCCTGCAGTTGGCGCAGACGTTGCTGATCGACCAAATCTTGCAGGGAAACGGAATCTAGGTAATCGACCATTTTGCGGTTCAGCGTGGTCCAGAGCTCGTGCGTCATGCACTTGCCGGACTTGCCGTCACGACCGCTGGTGCAGTCGTGCTTGCCGCCACAGCTAGTGGCGTCCAGCGGCTCGTCTACCGCAAAAATGATGTCGGCAACCGTGACATTGCGCGCGAGACGGGCCAGCGAATAACCGCCGCCAGGGCCGCGCACACTATCGACCAGCTCGTGCCGGCGCAGTTTGCCGAAGAGCTGCTCGAGATAAGAAAGCGAGATATTCTGGCGCTGACTGATCGCCGCGAGCGTTACCGGACCGCTGTGCTGCCGCATGGCCAGGTCGATCATCGCGGTAACCGCGAAACGCCCCTTTGTAGTGAGCCGCATGGTGGATTCCTGTGGAAACGTGCTGGCGCCCATCACCGGGCAACCAATACCTGAGTAATTGCGTCAAGTATAGCAAATTCCCGACTAAATTGCTAAGTCATCTTCGGGAATATACATATAAGCCAGATAGCGAGGAGACCACCCGGACCCGGCTCGCAGCCGGCCACAGAGATCACACCCTACAGCCCGCACAACGCCCCTCACCCAGAATCGGGAGGCACGCATCCACCATAAAAAACCGCGCCGAGGCGCGGTTTTTGGGCTGGCCGAACCAGCTTAAGCTATAGCCAATGATTAGGCTGCCTGGTACTGGGTAGCCCGCTTGCGGACCAGTTCCAGTACGCCCTGACAGGCATCCTCGAGGTAATCCAGGACCTTGCCGAAGCCATCGAGGCCGCCATAGTACGGATCAGGCACTGTGGCTTCTTCGAATTCGTTGGCAAAGCGCATCAACAGCATCAGCTTGTGCTGATAAATTTTCGGGCATTGCTGTTGCAGCGCGGAAAGGTTGTCCCAATCCATAGCCAAAATGAGATCAAATTCGCGGAAGTCGTCCGCCGTCACCTGGCGGGCCTCGCAATGGTTGATCTCGTAGCCGCGCTTGCGAGCGGCCGCCTGGGCGCGGGCGTCAGGCGCCTCGCCAATGTGATAGGCATGCGTACCAGCGGAATCCACACGCACCACGTCCCCCAAACCGGCATCGCTCACCAAATGGCGAAAAACGCCCTCTGCGCTCGGGGAGCGGCAGATGTTACCCATGCAAACGAAAAGTACCTTGGTCATCATGGGTGTAAGTCTGCGGGAAAACCCGGAATATAGCAAGTTTTTTTTGCAATTGCGCAACTGGGCCGCTCTTTAGTGTTACTGTAATTTTTACGTTAAAAGTCAATGACATAAAACAATAATTACAAGTAAAACATCAGCTATTTGGACCATTGCTTGTAACAAACCCGTTGGATTGACCGCAGCGCAGCAGCGACCTGTAACTGCCGCCGGTCGATGCGCTGAAGCACCGCCTCGTTAAGGCTATTGACCGCCCCTCTCGAGCCTGCGCAACGGCACGATGAGACCCGCGTCGCGGAGCCCAAAGGTGCACGTTCCAGGCCCTCCCGCTAGGCCGCCCCATCCAACAAGACGCGTTGCTTGAGCGCGTTCAGCGCGTCTCGCGCAGCGGCGGCTTGTTCGAACTCCAGGTTGCGGGCGTGGTCCGTCATGAGCTTTTCGAGGCGGCGAATCTCCTTCGCCACGGCCTTTTCGTCGGCCAAGACCTCGGGGCCGATGGCCGCCTCCAGCGTATCGTGACGAACCGGGGCAACGATGCCGTCGATGAGTTCGCGCACCGCCTTGTTCACGCCACGCGCGGTGATGCCGTTGTCCACGTTGAATTGCAGTTGCTTGTTGCGCCGGCGCTCTGTTTCGTCCATGGCTCGCCGCATGGAAGCAGTGATCTGGTCGGCGTACAAAATGGCATGGCCGTTGAGGTTTCGCGCTGCGCGGCCGATCGTCTGGATCAAGCTGCGCTCCGAACGGAGAAAGCCCTCTTTGTCAGCATCGAGGATGGCGACCAGCGACACCTCAGGGATATCCAACCCCTCGCGTAGCAAGTTGATGCCGACCAACACATCAAAGGTGCCCAATCGCAGATCACGAATGATCTCGACCCGTTCGACTGTGTCGATATCGGAGTGCAAATAGCGAACCCGAACGCCGTGCTCGGACAGATAATCCGTCAAATCCTCGGCCATGCGTTTGGTCAGGGTCGTGACCAGCACCCGTTCCTGAGCGGCCACGCGTTGCTTGATTTCGCCCAGCAAATCGTCGACCTGGGTACGCGCGGGGCGCACTTCGACCTGAGGATCCACCAACCCGGTCGGCCGTACAACCTGCTCGACCACGTTATCCGCATGCTCTTGCTCGTACGCAGCAGGCGTCGCCGATACAAACACGCACTGGCGCATACGCGCCTCGAATTCCTCGAGTTTCAATGGGCGGTTGTCCAGCGCAGAAGGCAGCCGAAAACCATACTGCACCAGGGTTTCCTTACGCGCCCTGTCCCCCCGATACATACCCCCCAGTTGCCCGATCGTGACGTGGCTTTCATCGATGAACATCAATGCATCGGACGGTAGATAGTCGATCAGCGTAGGCGGCGGCTCGCCTGCTGCTGCCCCGGACAAATGCCGGGAGTAGTTCTCGATGCCCTTGCAAAACCCGAGTTCTTGCAGCATCTCCAGATCGAAACGCGTACGCTGCTCCAGGCGCTGCGCTTCGACAAGTTTGCCGTCGGCAGTCAAAAATTTCAGGCGCTCGCGCAGCTCTTCCTTGATCGTCTCGATGGCGCGCAGCACGGTATCACGCGGCGTGACGTAGTGCGAACCCGGGTAGACGGTAAAGCGCGGGACTTTTTGGCGCACGCGGCCCGTCAGCGGGTCGAACAATTCCAGCGCCTCGATCTCGTCATCGAACAGCGTCAGGCGCAGCGCCAATTCGGGGCTTTCCGCCGGGAAAATATCGATCGTCTCGCCGCGCACACGGAATGTGCCACGCGTGAAGTCCGCATCGTTGCGCGTGTACTGCATGGCGACCAGGCGAGCCAGGATTTCGCGCCGGGAAATGTGGTCCCCAGAGCGCAGAATCAACACCATCGCGTGGTAATCACCGGGATTACCAATACCGTAGATACACGAGACGGTTCCGACGATCACCGTGTCGCGCCGCTCCAGCAGACTCTTGGTCGCAGACAGGCGCATTTGCTCGATATGTTCGTTGATGGACGAATCCTTTTCAATGAACAGATCGCGCGTGGGGACGTACGCCTCGGGCTGATAGTAGTCGTAGTACGACACGAAATACTCGACGGCGTTCTTGGGAAAGAACTCGCGCATTTCGGCATACAACTGGGCCGCCAGCGTCTTGTTTGGCGCCAATACCAACGCGGGCCGACCGAGCCGGGCGATGATATTGGCCATGGTGTAGGTCTTGCCCGAGCCTGTCACACCCAGCAAGGTCTGGCACATCAAACCGTCACGAATGCCCTCGCTCAGCCCCTCGATCGCGCCAGGCTGGTCGCCTGCGGGCGGATAGGGCTGATACAAATAAAAGGGGCTGTCGGGGAAATCGACGAATCCAGGAGCTGTCATGCTAGACTGTCTGAGGGTAAACCCCCCATTATCCACAGCAGTGCCTTCCGCGTCTATCTACCCTTAGCGAATTCTCATGAGCTCTCTTTTCGATTCCGTCGAACTTGCGCCGCGCGACCCCATCCTGGGTCTGAACGAACAATACAACGCTGATACCCGCCCTGGTAAAGTCAATCTGGGCGTGGGCGTGTACTACGATGACGACGGTCGCATTCCCCTGCTGGCTGCTGTGCGCAAGGCCGAAATTGCGCGTATCGAAGCCGCCGCGGCACGCGGCTATCTGCCCATCGAGGGCATTGCCGGCTACAACAAGGGCGCTCAAACGCTGTTGCTGGGTGCTGATTCCACGCTGGCCGCCGAAGGCCGCGTGCTGACCACCCAGGCTCTGGGCGGCACCGGCGCACTGAAAATCGGCGCAGATTTCCTGCGCCAATTGCTGCCCCAGTCCAAAGTGCTGATCAGCAATCCCAGCTGGGAAAACCACCGCGCCCTGTTCGAGCGTGCAGGTTTCCCGGTCGACACCTATACCTATTACGACGCCGCAACGCACGGCCTGGATTTTCAGGGCATGCTGGCTTCGCTGCAGGCCGCTCCTGAACAAACCATCGTCGTGTTGCACGCCTGCTGCCACAACCCGACTGGCGTTGATCCGACGGCTGAGCAGTGGCAACAGATCGCCCAGGTGGTCAAGTCGCGCAACCTGGTGCCGTTCCTGGACATCGCTTACCAAGGCTTTGGCGCCGGTCTGCAAGAGGACGCTGCCGTCGTGCGTCTGTTTGCCGATCTGGGCCTGACGATGCTGATCAGCTCGTCGTTCTCGAAATCGTTCTCGCTGTATGGCGAGCGCGTGGGCGCCCTGACCGTGGTCGCAGGCAATCAGGACGAAGCCAAACGCGTGCTGAGCCAGCTCAAGCGCGTGATCCGCACCAACTACTCCAACCCGCCCACGCACGGTGGCACGGTGGTGTCGTCGGTGTTGAATACGCCCGAGCTGTACACGCTGTGGGAACAGGAACTTGCCGGCATGCGTGACCGTATCCGCCTGATGCGCGAACAACTGGTCGATAAAATCAAGGCTGCGGGCGCCTCGCAAGACTTCAGCTTCGTACGCGAACAGCGCGGCATGTTCTCGTATTCTGGCCTGACCTCGGCACAAGTCGACACCCTGCGTGAAGAACACGGCATCTATGCTGTATCCAGCGGCCGCATCTGCGTTGCTGCGCTCAACAGCCACAATATCGATACAGTCGCCAAGGCAATCGCGGCGGTGATCAAGTAAATCGCAGACGCATCGACGCCTGACTGAAGGACCCGGACGCAAGAACGGGTCCTTTTTCTTTTAGCCTGCGCATCTCAGCATCCCTCCCCCCTTCCGAGGGACCCGCCTTCGTCTACAGGAGGCGGACATTCTGCTTACTTTCTGCGCGGCCTGCCTACCAAATGCCTGCCATCTGCGGCGAGCATTTGGCGATGTGCATCTTTCCTGCGGTCCTATTCGCCCCCACCTGACTTGCTTTTTTATACAGGCTCGTCCAAAATCCAGCTGTATATTCATACAGTCCGAAGCGGATCATTGCCATGGCTACCAAACTTACCGAACGCCAACAGGAAATCCTGAACCACATCCGGCAAACGGTGGCACGCACCGGCTTTCCTCCTACTCGTGCCGAAATCGCCCGAGCATTGGGTTTTCGTTCTCCCAATGCCGCTGAGGACCACCTCAAGGCCCTCGCACGCAAGGGGGCCATCGAATTGACGGCAGGCGCATCGCGCGGCATTCGACTGATAGAGTCCGTTGATCCCGCTAGTTCTTCTCATTCCCATGCCACATCGGCTGCCGGCGTCTCAGCACCACCAAGCCTCGCAGGATTTGCCGCAGAAGCCATGAGCCGGTTATTACTGCCGCTGGTAGGTCGTGTAGCAGCAGGCAGCCCCATTCTGGCCGCCGAGCATGTCGAGCGCGAGGTTGGGGTGGATCCGGGGCTGTTTGCCCAGACGCCCGATTACCTGTTGAAAGTACGCGGCATGAGCATGCGCGACGCCGGCATCCTCGAAGGCGATCTGCTCGCCGTCAAACGAGCCAGCGAGGCGCGCAATGGTCAGATCGTCGTTGCCCGCCTGGGCGACGACGTTACGGTAAAACGGCTGCAGCACCGCCAGGGACACATCGAACTCCTGCCCGAAAATCCAGACTTCTCGCCGATCGTGGTGGATGGGACACTAGATTTTGCACTTGAAGGCATTGCCGTCGGCCTGATCCGCACGCAGGCACTGCATTAATTAACCGCTCTACTTGCCGCTAGCAGCAAAAGGCCCCCGGACTCATACGTGACTTGTAATGAGTCCGGGGGCCTTTGTGCCATACCATTTGGCATGGCACGAACTGCTTAAGGCTTAGTGCTTGAACACGGGATCACTTGGCGCAGCGTTTTCCGCTGCTTTGGCGACCAAGGGTTCCTTGACGACTTCTTCGTCGGACAGTGGCTCGGGCTGGCGTTCGAGCGCGAGCTCGAGCACCTTGTCGATCCAACGCACCGGCACGATCTCGAGGTGGTTTTTGACGTTGTCCGGAATATCGGCCAAGTCTTTGACGTTTTCCTCGGGGATCAACACCGTCTTGATACCACCACGGTGAGCCGCCAGCAGTTTTTCCTTCAGGCCGCCGATCGGCAAGACCTCGCCACGCAGGGTGATCTCACCCGTCATGGCGACATCAGCACGCACCGGGATGCGCGACAGGGCCGAGACCATGGCAGTGGTGATGGCGATACCGGCCGATGGGCCGTCCTTGGGCGTAGCACCCTCAGGGACGTGAACGTGCATGTCGTGCTTTTCGAACACGCTGTCGGCAAAACCCAGACGACGTGCACGCGAGCGCACGACGGTACGGGCGGCCTCTACCGACTCTTTCATCACGTCACCAAGCGAACCGGTACGTTGAATCACGCCCTTGCCCGGCATATCGGCGACTTCGATCGTGAGCAAATCGCCGCCGACTTCGGTCCAGGCCAGACCGGTGACCTGACCAATCTGGTTTTCCTTTTCTGCCATGCCAAAGGTATAACGACGCACGCCCAGGTATTTGCTGAGGTTCTCGGCGTCGACCTTGACGGGCTCGAGTGCTTGCGACGCAGCCTTGCCCTCGGTCTTGGCCTTGTCGGCCTGAGCCAATGACTCTTTCACGACCTTGCGGCAGATCTTGCCGACTTCGCGTTCGAGTGCGCGGACACCGGCCTCGCGAGTGTAGTAACGCACGATATCGCGCAGGGCCGAATCGTCGACCACCAACTCGGATTCCTTGACGCCGTTGTTCTTCATCAGCTTGGGCAGCAGATGGTCACGAGCGATATGGATTTTTTCGTCTTCGGTGTAGCCCGACAGACGAATGACTTCCATACGATCCAACAAGGCGGGCGGGATGTTCAGCGTGTTGCTGGTTGCCACGAACATGACGTCGGACAGATCAAAGTCGACTTCGATGTAGTGATCCTGGAACGTGTGGTTCTGCTCGGGATCGAGCACCTCGAGCAATGCCGAGGCGGGATCACCGCGGAAATCCATACCGAGTTTGTCGATCTCGTCCAGCAGGAATAGCGGGTTACGCACACCGACCTTGCTCATGTTCTGCACGATCTTGCCGGGCATGGAGCCAATGTAGGTGCGGCGATGGCCACGGATCTCGGCCTCGTCGCGTACGCCGCCCAAAGCCATGCGGACGAACTTGCGATTCGTCGCACGCGCGATGGATTGTCCCAGCGAGGTTTTACCGACGCCAGGAGGGCCTACCAGGCAGAGAATCGGGGCCTTGACCTTGTCTACACGCTGTTGCACGGCAAGGTATTCGACGATGCGCTCTTTGACCTTTTCCAGGCCATAGTGATCGTCATCGAGCACGTTTTCCGCGTTGCTGATGGAGTTGTTGATCTTGCTCTTTTTCTTCCAGGGAAGATTGATGAGCGTATCGATGTAGTTGCGCACCACGGTGGCTTCGGCCGACATGGGCGACATGAGCTTGAGCTTTTTGAGCTCGGCGTCGGCTTTCTTGCGCGCATCTTTGGGCATATGCGCAGCAATGATTTTCTTTTCGAGCTCTTCGATGTCGGCGCCTTCTTCGCCCTCGCCCAACTCTTTCTGAATGGCTTTGACTTGCTCGTTCAGATAGTAGTCGCGCTGGCTCTTTTCCATCTGCTTTTTGACGCGGCCACGGATACGCTTTTCGACCTGGAGAATGTCGATTTCCGTTTCCAGCTGCGTCAGCAAGCCCTCGAGGCGCTCGGAAGTACCGAGGATTTCCAGCATTGTCTGCTTTTGCTCGAGCTTGAGCGGCAGATGCGCGGCGATGGTGTCGGCCAAACGGCCGGCATCGTCGATCCCGGCCAGCGAGGTCAGAATCTCGGGCGGGATCTTTTTGTTGAGTTTGACGTACTGCTCGAACTGGGCCACGATCGCGCGACGCAGCGCCTCAGTCTCTGAGCTTTGCGCAGGATCGAGCTCGACGGGAGTCACCTGGCACACGAAATGCGTTTCGGCGTCGTCGATCGTATCGATACGTGCGCGTTGCGTGCCCTCAACCAGCACCTTGACGGTGCCGTCAGGCAATTTGAGCATTTGCAGAATGCTGGCCACGCAGCCGATTTCGTAGACGTCTTCGGGCGTAGGATCGTCTTTGCCGGCGGATTTTTGCGCCACCAGCATGATGCTTTTGCCCGATTCCATGGCGACTTCGAGCGCCTTGATCGAACGGGGACGGCCCACAAATAGCGGAATAACCATGTGCGGGAACACCACCACGTCGCGCAGAGGCAGCAGCGGCAGGTCGATGGGTTCGGATGGCAGGGTCTGACTGGCAGACATATAGGATTCCTTGATTTGACTCGGCGTAATGTAGATCGGATCCCAAGCAGAGCTGGTTATCCGAATCCGTTACGTCTGATATGGGAACAATAGCCGAAAATTCAAGCCGTCGTCGTCCGCATAACCCCCTAAATGCAAAAAAACCCGTTACAAAACGGGTTTTTTTGCTGGATTTTGCTTTGCTTGACGAAGCAACGAATCAAGCAGCTGCGCCTCGCACCTGGGGTTGAGCCGGTTTGTCGGAGGTCACCGTCTCGTCGGCGTAGATCAGCAAGGGTTTGCCGTCGCCATCGATGACATTTTCGTCAAGCACCACGCGACTGACGTTGCCCTGAGAAGGCAAGTCATACATGGTATCGAGCAAGGCACCTTCGATAATGGAACGCAGGCCGCGAGCGCCCGTTTTGCGCTTGAGCGCCTTGCGGGCAATGGCCTTGAGTGCACCGGGGCGTATGTCGAGCTCTGCGCCTTCCATGGCGAAGAGTTTTTGGAACTGCTTGATCAGCGAGTTCTTGGGCTCGGTCAGGATTTGAACGAGCGCAGCCTCGTCGAGCTCGTCCAGGGTCGCCACGACGGGCAGACGGCCCACCAACTCGGGAATCAGACCAAATTTGATCAGATCCTCGGGCTCGACTTCGCTGAACAACTCGCCTACGCCCCGCTCGGACTTTGCCTTGACGGAGGCGGAGAAACCGATGCCGGACTTTTCGGTACGGTCGCGGATGACTTTTTCCAGGCCGTCGAACGCACCACCCACGATGAACAGAATGTTGGTGGTATCAACCTGGACGAAATCCTGGTTGGGGTGTTTGCGGCCACCCTGCGGCGGCACGGACGCGACGGTGCCTTCGATGAGCTTGAGCAATGCCTGCTGTACGCCCTCACCCGAGACATCGCGGGTGATGGAGGGGTTGTCGGACTTGCGCGAGATCTTGTCGATTTCGTCGATATAGATGATGGCGCGCTGAGCCTTGTCGACCTCGTAGTTGCAGTTTTGCAGCAGCTTTTGGATGATGTTTTCAACGTCTTCACCCACATAACCGGCTTCGGTCAGGGTGGTGGCGTCGGCCATCACAAACGGGACATTCAGCATGCGGGCCAAGGTCTGGGCCAGGAGCGTCTTGCCCGAGCCGGTCGGCCCGATGAGCATGATGTTGCTCTTGGAGAGCTCGACCTCGTCGCCTTTGATTTCGCCGTGGCGAATGCGTTTGTAGTGGTTGTACACCGACACGGCCAGCATGCGCTTGGGCAGCGTCTGGCCGATGACGTATTGGTCCAGAAAGGTCTTGATTTCGGTCGGCGTAGGCAGCTCAGACCGTATAGCGGCACGCGCTGAAGCTTGCGCTTCTTCGCGGATGATGTCATTGCAGAGGTCAATACACTCATCGCAAATGAACACCGATGGCCCTGCAATCAGCTTGCGGACTTCGTGCTGGCTCTTGTTGCAGAACGAGCAGTGCAGCACTTTTGCGTCGGCCGGTCCCTTTTTATCAGGCATATGTGTTTCGTATCTCTGGTGAAAATGCGCCGCCGATCAAGGCCGGCGCATTCAACGCTTACTTGGACGTCACGGCACTGCTTAGGCCCGGTGTTTCGCGAGCCTAGCCCTCGGAACGGGATGCGAGAACCTTGTCCACCAAACCATACGATACCGCATCTTCGGCCGACATGAAGTTGTCGCGCTCTGTGTCTACGGCAATACGGTCGACGGGTTGGCCGGTGTTGTCGGCCAAAATGCGGTTCAGACGCTCACGCAGGTCGAGAATTTCCCGGGCCTGGATCTGGATATCAGAGGCCTGACCCTGCGCACCGCCGGAGGGCTGGTGAATCATGATACGCGAATTGGGCAAAGTGAAACGCTTGCCCTTTTTGCCCGCTGCCAGCAGGAATGCACCCATGCTGGCGGCCAGGCCTGTGCACAACGTCGAAACATCGGGCTTGATGAACTGCATGGTATCGAAGATGGCCATCCCGGCATACACCGACCCGCCGGGCGAGTTGATGTACAACGAGATGTCCTTATCGGGGTTTTCCGACTCCAGGAACAGCAGCTGCGCCACGATCAGGTTGGCCGTATTGTCATTGACGGGGCCAACCAGAAAGATCAAACGCTCGCGCAGCAGGCGCGAATAGATGTCATAGGCGCGCTCACCGCGCCCGGACTGCTCGATGACCATGGGAATGTAACCCAGGCCGGTCGGCGTGACCGAAGCCCCGCCATGCATTGCCGCATAGAAATCGGTAAACCGCTGCATGCTTACGCCATCCCCATCAACTGATCGAAAGGTACCTGCTCTTCCGTGACCTTGGCTTTTTCGAGCACGTGTTGCACGACGTTGTCTTCGAGCACGATGGCTTCGATTTCAGCGCGGCGCTGGCGGTCGGTCAGGTAGTAGCTGACAACCTGAGCAGGCTGTTCATAGTTTTGCGCGAACTCTTCGATGCGAGCACGGACTTGTTCGGGCTTGGCTTGCAATTGGGCTTGTTTGACCAGTTCGGAAACCAGCAGGCCCAGGCGCACGCGACGCTCGGATTCAGTCGTGAAGGCTTCGGCCGGGATCGGCACGGACTCGGCGTTGGGGATGCCGCGCTGCTTGAGCTCTTCGCGGGCAGCCTGGACACGGCTCTCTACGTCGCTGTCGACCAGGGCTTTGGGCACGTCGAATTTGCCGGCCTCGACCAGGGCGTCCATGACGCTGGCTTTGGTACGGCCTTGCGAACGGGCTTTGACTTCGCGCTCGATGTTGGTGCGGATGTCGGCCTTGAGTTTCTCGACGTCGCCTTCAGCTTGGCCGAGGGCCTTGGCGAACTCGCCATCGACCTCAGGCAGGACGCCTTCGGCGACTTCTTTGACGGTGATGGTGAACTCAGCCGTTTTGCCGGCGACTTCTTTGCCTTGGTAGTCTTCGGGGAAGCTCAGCGGGAACACCTTGGTTTCGCCGGCTTTCAGGCCTTTGGCAGCCGCCTCGAACTCGGGCAGCATGCGGCCTTGGCCCAACACGAAGGGGAAGTCTTCGGCTTTGCCGCCCTCGAAGGGAACGCCGTCGATGGTGCCGGCGAAATCGAGTGTGACACGGTCGCCGTCTGCGGCGGCGCGGCCTTCGCGGGCCTCGTAGGTGGCGCGTTGCTTGCGCAGCACGTCGAGGGTTTGCTGGACTTCGGCGTCAGAAACGGCGGTGTCGTAACGGGTAACGGCAAGCGCAGACAGATCAGGCACGGCGACTTCGGGATACACCTCGAAGGTGGCCGTGAAGGCCAGCGTGTCATCGGCAATGCCTTCGGTCTTGGGCTCGAGCGTGGGCGCGCCGGCCACACGGAGCTTGGCGCCGTCGACGGCTTGTTCGAAAGCGCGGCCGACCTGGCCATTGATCACGTCGTAGCGGATGCCGGGGCCATGGCTGCGCTCGAGCATAGCCAGAGGAGCCTTGCCAGGACGGAACCCGGGCACTTTGGCCGTACGGGCTACGCGCTTCAATTGCGCCTGGACTTCCTTTTCGACGTCGGCCACGGAAACCGACAGATCTACGCGGCGTTCCAGACCAGAGAGGGTTTCAACCACAGGCTGCATCAAAATTATCCGAGAAATAAGTGAAGTGTGAACAAACGGGTTAACAGGTGATTTTACCGGAAAGTTCAAGACCTCTGCCAAAGGAGAGGTTTTGCCTCGGGAAAGCCCTGACCCGGACTCGTTTTAGATAAGGAAAACCGGGGATTTTACGGGCCTAAGCAAAACGCTCCTGGCAGCGGCCGCCGCCAGGAGCGCAAACAGGCTGCAAAGCGCCTGGTCCGGCCAGATCAGGCCGTCACTTTGATGTTCTTAGCGCTGGGACCCTTGGGGCCCTGGCCCACTTCGAACGTCACGCGTTGATTTTCCTGCAGAGATTTGTAACCGTCGCTGCGAATTTCCGAGTAGTGGGCGAAAAGATCTTTACTGCCATCATCGGGCGTAATGAAACCATAGCCCTTTTCCGAGTTGAACCACTTGACGATACCTGTTGCCATGACTGTGTCCTTCACCTTCTAGTAGCGATTGCTCGCGGGAGCGCCAGATGATCAAGGAGGGGCAACTAACTGGGTACCATGACGGCGACAGGAATAACGACCGCGTCGCTTGAAAATCTCGCTTGCTCAGTGTATGTGGGGTCTTGCAGAACGTCAAACTTTGCAAATTGACACAACAAAACCGACAAATCGTTGCCGAAATGCTACCTCCAAAGAGGGCATGACCGTTACAAACCGAGCGTAGATAACAAAAAAGCCCCCGCAGGGGCTTCTTTTTTCATCAAGATCTGATTACAGAACTTGAATCTTCGTTGCTTGCGGGCCCTTGGGACCATTAGCCGTCACGAAGCTGACGCGCTGGTTTTCTTCCAGGGACTTGAAGCCATTGGCTTGGATTTCCGAGAAGTGCGCGAACAGATCTTTGCCACCCGCTTCCGGGGTGATGAAGCCGTAGCCTTTTTCCGAGTTGAACCACTTAACAACGCCGGTTTCCATACTGTATTTCCTAAATGTTGTGGGCAAAATGCCCGGGAGTCACGAATCAATCAAGAAGGGGACAGTAGAACAATAACGCCGGCCGGAAAGGCACTGCACTGATCGAAAATCACAACGCTTGAGATCGTGTGCCGTCACTATCGTTAGGTTCCCCTGACAAGTCAACATAATCCTCAAAAATACGTACCAATAATGCAACAAAGCGCAACTGCAAGGTCGTATTTTCGGAACTATTTGCGCAAGAACGGGTCGTGCGCTGATTTTGGAATCAGTCGACCGGAAGTCCCAACAAATCCAGCGCGGCGTTATAGGCGTCTTCGTCTGCGCACAGGAAGACGGCCACGTCGCCAGGATTGAGATTGTCGAGCACTTGGTCGATTTGATCTTGCGCCGAATCGATGTCGTCGACGACAGTCACGTGAATTTCCGCGCCTGCATCAACTTTTTCGTGAGGCACGATATCGGCAATGGCCTCCAGGTCGGACACCCCCGTGACGACGTAAGTGCTGATGCGCTCGCCGTCTATGGTGGTCTCCAGCGCAACGCCGCCTGAAATTTCGGCGGTCTGTGTGCTGATGATGTCCATGTGCGTGCCCCTCCTTCATGCTTTGGTACGCAAGGGACGCGACTATACCAGCCTAGAGCGAACTATGTAGTCATAATCGATAGTTATATGGGGTTCGGATTTACCCTAATTTATCGCCGAATCTGTTTTTCCGTGGGTGCCCTCGCCCCATACTTGGCTTTGTTGTCGCCCAAAGGGTTGGACAGCGCATTCAATAACGAAAAGGACCTGAGACTATGCAACGTGATTTCGATCTGGTTGTCACCATTCTGGGCGAACTGCGTGACGCGGATACGGCGGCGCTATCGCAAGAGGACATCGAGGCGGCTGTGCAAGGAAGCATGCCGGATGCGCCCCCGGCCCCATTGATCGCGCACCATCTGGATATCTTGTCGGATGCGGGATTGATCACGCTGGTCCCTGCCACCGATGACCGTGATGCAGAGACCTACTGGCGACTGACCTGGAAGGGTCACGATGCGCTGGAGCAAGAAGAAGACGATGAAGACGAGGACGACTATGACGATGAGGATGAGGACGACGACGAAAATTGACGCTGTCGGACACTGATCAAGTCACATTCCGCACGAATGTACTGTGGATGCATGCATGACTGGATCACCCCTGGGAATCCGACCCGTTCACAGAGGCCCGTCGCTCGCGCAGTACGCGACGGGTCAACAAAGCGGCGGCCGTGCCGATGACCAACGAAAACATGGAGGAGGCAATAGCCAGCAGCGCTGTCATGCCTCCTGCCCCGGCGTCGGCTGCCAAATAGGCCACGACCGCCGTTACAACCAGGGACTGGGCGGCCACGCCCGCCAGACTATGCGTGACCCGGGCTGACCGTCCCATCAACGCGCCGCCAGCCAACGCCAACAGCACCACAATCGCCATTCCCCAGAAAATGGATTCGTAAGACTGCACGATAGTGACTCGCCTTGTGAATGATAGGTGGCGGCCAGAATAGCATGGGCGTTGCAAACGGCGGCGATTTGGACTAATTTAGAAAACGATCATTTTCTAAATCACCGATATGACTGCAATCCGGCAAGCATCAAACACCTCGGCTCGTTCGCGAGGCCGACCCCGCGAATTCGACATGGACCAGGCGTTGGATCGGGCCGTACGCGTGTTCAGCAAACGCGGTTATCACGGCGCTTCGATCAGCGACCTGACGACAGAGACAGGCTTGACGCAAGGCAGTCTCTACAAAGCATTCAAGGACAAGCAATCGCTATTTCTGGCGGCGTTTGAGCACTATCGTGCGGCACGCGCCCGCAAGCTGCAGGATTTCGTGGGCGAGACGGGAAATGGCTTGGCGAGACTGCGCGGGATATTGGAGTTCTATGTCGCATCTTCGCAGGGTGCCGCTGGCCGCCAAGGCTGCCTGGTCGTCGCCAGTGCGACGGAGCTGTCCGCATTTGAGCGCGATGTCGCCCGGCATATCTCGGACGCGCTGAGTCGCAATGAGAGCCTGTTGATTGGCGTGATTGAACAAGGGCAAGCCGATGGTTCGATTGCCGCGCACGTCGATAGCGCTGCGGCGGCGCGCATGCTGTTGTGTCTCACACAAGGTATGCGCGTTATCGGCAAGACTGGACGCTCGCGTCAGGACATGCAGGCCGTTGTCGACGTGGCGCTGAAAGCGCTGGAGCCCGATGGGCTGACGAAGCATCGATAAATCCCTAATTTCCACAAGGAGCATCATCATGAAAATCGCCTTTCTCGGCCTGGGCACCATGGGTCTGCCCATGGCAAGCAATCTGCTCAAGGCCGGCTATACGGTCCACGCGTGGAATCGATCCCCTGCCCCGCTAGCAACGCTGGCCGAACGTGGAGCCAGTGCAGCAGCGAGCGCGCGCGAGGCAGCCGCGGATGCAGATATCCTGATCTCCATATTGGCTGACGATGAGGCGGTACGTGCGACGATTCTCGATGGGCAAGTCCTCGCCACTCTCAAAACGGGAGCATTGCATATCAACATGGCAACCATTTCAGTCGAGTTGGCCAGCAACCTGGCACAGGAGCATCAGGACAAGGGAGTGCAGTATGTCGCCGCCCCCGTGCTCGGCCGGGTGAATGTAGCCGAAGCAGGTCAACTCAATATTCTGGCAGCCGGCGACGCGCAGGCACTGGCGACGGCGCAACCGTTATTCGACGTATTAGGCCAAAAAACCTGGAAATGCGGCGCTCGCCCCGAACAGGCCAATGCCGTCAAGCTGGCTGTGAATTTCATGATCGCCAGCGCCATTGGCACGATGGGCGAAGCCGTCGCGCTGGTGCAAGGCCATGATGTAGCCAAGACGGAGTTTCTGGACTTGATCACCTCCACCGTATTCGCAGCGCCTGTTTACCAAGGTTATGGGGGGGCCATCGCTCAGGATCGATACGAACCAGCAGGCTTCAAATTGTCGCTCGGTTTGAAGGACGTGCGCCTGACCCTGGCGGCGGGAGAACGTGCAAACGTCCCCTTGCCTATCGCCAGTGCACTGCGTGACACACATATCGAGAGCCTGGCGCATGGAGAGGGACATCTGGATTGGGCTGCGCTGTCGCGCACGGCCGCTCGGCGCGCAGGCCAGCTATGACTCAAACAGTCTCATGACGCGGCATCAGGACGCTAGGCCGCCCCGGGCTGATCAAAAATCAAACACGTAGTCGTGGCATGGGCGTACAGCTTGCCATCGGGGCCGACTAGCCGGCCCTCGGCTGTCGCCACCTGACGCCCGGCGTGGATGACTTTGCCTTCCGCTCGCACCAGAGGCACTCGGTCGCTCAAGGCCCGCACCATGTTGACCTTGAGCTCCAAGGTCGTGTAACCCTTGCCGGCGGGCAAGGTCGAATGCACGGCACAGCCGACCGCCGAATCCAGCAATGTGGCAAACCAGCCGCCGTGCACGCTGCCCAGCGGGTTGTAATGTTTGCGCTGGGGCCGCCCCTGGAATACAGCAACACCCGGCTCGATATGGACCGGCACGAAATCCAGCGTCGCACCGATGGGCGCAGGGGGCAATTCCCCGGCAAAAATCGCCTGCAACAGTTCCATCCCGGTCTTGCCGGCGATGCTCGCGGACGGTCGGCTGTCCGCGGACATCAGACGCGCGCGCACGGCTTGTTCTTCGGATTCCCATTGGGCGATTTGTTGTTCAATGTCCATCGGCACTCCTCGTCATCAGCATCGTTAGATATGCGAGAGCTTAATCGACCTGGGCGCCCACCCGATGGCGCCTGGTCCCCAAGTAGCATTTCGCACACGACGATCACACTATCGACGCCCGCGCTTGGTAGAATCGCTCCCTGCCTGTTTTCTTACAGATTCCTGAAACACCATGAATTCGTCTGATCGTACGTCCCGCCGCCTGGCTCCTCTGGCGGCATTGATTTTCAGCTCGCGCTGGCTGCAACTCCCGCTCTATCTGGGTTTGATTATTGCCCAGGGCGTCTATGTGATGCTCTTTCTCAAGGAGCTCTGGCATCTGGTCTCACACGCCACAAGCTTTGGCGAAATGGAGATCATGCTGATTGTGCTGGGTCTCATCGACGTGGTGATGATCTCCAACCTTCTGGTCATGGTCATCGTCGGCGGCTATGAGACCTTTGTGTCCAGGCTGCGCCTGGAAGGCCACCCAGACAGCCCGGAGTGGTTGAGCCACGTCAATGCCAGCGTGCTGAAGGTCAAGCTGGCCATGGCCATCATCGGGATTTCGTCAATTCATCTGCTGCGCACCTTTATCGAGGCAGGCAATATTGGCTCGCCCAACTCACGTTTCACCGAGACCGGGGTCATGTGGCAGACGATCATTCATGTGACGTTTATTCTGTCGGCAGTCGGGATTGCCTATGTCGACAAATTGCTGGCGGCGCCGGTCAAGGAGCATTGAGCCGGCACTGCACGTCTGGGCTGCAAAAGACCCGCCAGGGCTGTGGAAAAAACACAGCCCTGGCGGGTTTCTCTTTTTGGCAGCTGGCAGGTGCTAGTAGGCGGTCGCGATGAAAAAACGGCGCGCGGCCGATCATCAAGCGCACCAAAAGAAAATCCCCCAAAGACATCGGAATGCCAGGGGGGATCGTCAGAAAGTCAGCACAAGGCCAACCGAGTCGTACATAATTCGTGGTGCGAAGGGGGGGACTCGAACCCCCACACCTGTTACGGCGTCAGGACCTAAACCTGGTGCGTCTACCAATTTCGCCACCTTCGCGGTACCAAGCCCGCTATTGTAGCTTGCTTGTTAAAATCTTGCTTATGAATCCCCGATTACATTCCCTGCACCCCTATCCCTTTGAAAAATTGCGGGCTTTGCTGGCCGAGGCCGGCACCCCGCCAGAGGGACTGACGCCGATCAATCTGTCTATCGGCGAGCCCAAGCACGCAGCCCCCGCGCGCGTGGGCGAAGCCCTATGCGGCGCGCTGCAGGGTCTGTCGGTCTATCCGGCGACCAAGGGCGATGCCGCGTTGCGCCAGGCGATCGCGCAATGGCTGGCACAGCGCTACAGCATTCCTGCGCCGGACGCCGACCGGGAGGTCTTGCCGGTGCTGGGATCGCGGGAAGCCTTGTTTGCCTTTACGCAAACCGTCGTGGACCCGAACGCAGACGCGCTGGTGGTCTGCCCGAATCCGTTTTATCAAATCTATGAAGGCGCGGCGCTGCTGGCTGGCGCGACGCCGTATTACGTCAATGCCGACCCGGCGCGCGATTTCGGCTGCGACTGGGGCAGCGTGCCGGAGGATGTGTGGAAACGGACGCAATTGGTTTTTGTGTGTTCCCCCGGCAACCCGGCCGGCAACGTCATGTCGCTGGACGAATGGCGGGTGCTGTTCGAGCTGTCTGATCGTCATGGTTTCGTGATTGCCTCGGATGAGTGCTATTCCGAGATCTATTTCGACGAAGGCAACCCGCCGCTGGGCGGCCTGCAGGCGGCGCGCCGCCTGGGGCGCGATGACTATGCCAATCTGGTGGCGTTTTCCAGCCTGTCCAAACGTTCGAACGTGCCGGGCATGCGCTCGGGCTTTGTCGCGGGCGATGCCAAACTGATCGGGCAGTTTTTGCTGTATCGCACGTATCATGGCAGCGCGATGAGCCCGGTGATCGCCGCGGCCAGCGTCGCAGCCTGGACCGACGAGACCCACGTTGCCGATAATCGCAGGCAATATCGGGCGAAATTCGAAGCCGTCGTGCCCATTCTGCAGCGCGTGCTGGACGTGCGCATGCCGCAGGCGTCTTTTTATCTATGGGTGCCCACGCCAGCGTCGGACACCAGCTTTGCGCGCGACCTCTACGGCCGTACTGGTGTTACCGTACTGCCCGGCAGTTTCCTCGGCCGCGAGGCGCACGGAATCAATCCGGGTGCGGGCCGAATCCGCATCGCGCTGGTGGCTCCTTTGGCGCAATGCGTCGAGGCGGCCGAACGCATCGCGCATTTTGTCAAAACCTCTGTTTGATCAACCTTTTCTACGTAAATAAAGCGTCATGACTCTCGACCTGCAAACCACTATCGAACAAGCCTGGGAAGCCCGGGCCAACCTGTCACCCTCCGACGCAAGCGCCGAAGTGCGTGATGCGGTCGAGCACACCATCGCCGCCCTGGATCAGGGCCGCCTGCGCGTGGCCGACAAATCGACCGGTGAATGGATTGTGCATCAGTGGATCAAAAAGGCCGTGCTGCTGTCGTTCCGTCTGCACGACAACGCCGTCATGGGCCAAGCTCCGTTGACGTTCTACGACAAAGTGCCGACGAAATTCGCGGACTTCGGCAATGCGGCCTTCCAGGCCGGCGGCTATCGCGTGGTGCCGCCGGCAGTGGCCCGCCGTGGCGCCTTTATCGGCAAGAACGTGGTGCTGATGCCGTCGTACGTGAACATCGGCGCCTATGTTGACGAAGGCACGATGGTCGATACGTGGGCCACGGTCGGTTCGTGCGCGCAGATCGGCAAGAACGTGCACTTGTCGGGCGGCGTCGGCATCGGCGGCGTGCTGGAACCTCTGCAAGCCAATCCCACCATCATCGAAGACAACTGCTTTATCGGCGCTCGTTCCGAAGTCGTCGAAGGTGTCGTGGTCGAAGAAAACTCGGTGCTGGCCATGGGCGTGTTCCTGTCGCAAAGCACCAAGATCTACGATCGCGCCACGGGCAAAGTCACCTATGGCCGCGTGCCCTCGGGCTCGGTGGTCGTGCCGGGCTCGTTGCCCTCGGAAGACGGCTCGCACAGCCTGGCTTGCGCCGTCATCGTCAAGCGTGTCGATGCGCAAACGCGCGCCAAGACCAGCATCAACGATTTGCTGAGAGCTTAATGAGTCAATCCGCCGTACTGGATCTGGTCAAAGACCTGATCGCCCGCCCCTCGGTCACGCCTGTCGACGAGGATTGCCAAAGCCTGTTGGCCGAGCGTCTATCGCGCATCGGCTTTCATTGCGAAACCATCGCGCAAGGCGGTGTGACGAATCTCTGGGCCCGTCGTGGCACCGAAGGACCGCTCACCGTCTTTGCCGGGCACACGGATGTCGTGCCGCCCGGCCCGCGTGAAAAATGGAATAGCGATCCCTTTGTGCCGACCGAGCGTGACGGGTTTCTGTACGGCCGCGGTGCGGCCGACATGAAAAGCTCGATCGCTGCCTTTGTGGTGGCGGTCGAGGAGTTCGTGGCGGCCCACCCGCAGCATTCTGGCTCGATTGCTTTCCTGATCACCTCTGACGAAGAAGGCCCCGCCATCGATGGTACGGTAATCGTCTGCAATGCCTTGAAAGCGCGAGGCGAGCAGCTCGATTACTGCATTGTGGGCGAACCGACGTCGACGTCAGAGATCGGCGATGTCTGCAAGAACGGACGCCGTGGATCACTGTCGGGCAAGTTGACCGTAAAGGGCATTCAAGGACACGTGGCCTACCCGCATCTGGCCCGCAATCCGGTGCACCAACTCGCGCCCGCGCTGGCCGAGATCGTGAATATCGAATGGGACCGGGGCAATGAGTATTTCCCGCCCACGACATTCCAAGTGTCGAATCTGAATGCGGGTACGGGCGCGACGAATGTGGTGCCTGGCGAAGCAGTCGCCCTATTTAATTTCCGTTTTTCCACGGCCAGCACGCCGGATTCCTTGAAGGCGCGTGTGCATGAGGTACTGGATCGCCACGGATTGGAATACGACCTGCAATGGGAATTGGGCGGTGAGCCGTTCCTGACCCCGCGTGGCTCGTTGACCGATGCCCTGTCTGCGGCCATCGAATCCGAGACAGGCCGCAAGACTGAGCTGTCCACCACGGGCGGAACCTCGGATGGACGCTTCATCGCCAAGATCTGTCCTCAGGTCATCGAGTTTGGTCCCTGCAATGCCACGATCCACAAGGTCAACGAGTGCATCGCACTCGATAGCCTGGATCCCCTGAAGAATATTTACCGGCGCACGTTGGAAAACCTGCTGCTGGCTCACTGAGGCGCTATGTCGTCATCTGATCGCCAAGAATTGCAGACCCTGCGTGACTTGATTCGCTATGGCGTGTCGCGCTTTAACGCGGCTCGGATTGCGCTGGGCCATGGTTCCGACAATGCCTGGGACGAAGCCGTCTATCTGGTGTTGCACGGACTGCATCTGCCGCCCGACACGCTGGATCCATTTCTGGATGCGCGCGTCACGGCCAATGAGCGTACCCGCGTACTGGACTTGATTGATCGCCGCGTGACCGAACGATTGCCCGCCGCATACCTGACGCACGAAGCCTGGTTGCGCGGTCATCGTTTTTATGTCGATCAACGCGTCATCGTGCCGCGATCGCCAATAGCGGAATTGCTGGATCAAGGTCTGTCTCCCTGGGTGCGCGATCCGTTCGAGGTCACGCGCGCGCTGGATATGTGTACGGGTTCCGGGTGTCTGGCGATTCTGACTGCCCTGGCCTTTCCGAACGCAGAGGTGGATGCCGTCGATGTGTCGACCGATGCGTTGGAGGTGGCTCGCCGGAATGTAGATGAGTACGGCTTGCAGGATCGTCTGGCATTGCATCACAGCAATCTATTTGATGCGTTGCCGGCAGCGGCCTATGACGTCATCGTGTGCAATCCGCCTTATGTGAATAGCCAATCAATGGACGAACTGCCGGACGAGTATCGGCATGAGCCGTCGCTCGCGCTGGCAGGCGGCACGGATGGCATGGATCTGGTGCGGCGCATTTTGCGAGCCGCCCCGCAATACCTGTCGCCCGAGGGCGTGCTGGTATTGGAAATCGGTCATGAGCGCGATCATTTCGAGGCCGCGTTCCCCGAACTTGAACCCATTTGGCTGGACACCGAAGAAGCGTCGGACCAGATCTTGCTACTGACCCGCGAACAGTTGTGATACGAGCATCAGGATTGACGCTGCGCCGCGGTACCAAGGTACTGCTCGATGGCGCGGAATTTGTAGTGAACCCTGGCGAACGGGTAGGTTTTGTCGGCAAGAACGGCGCAGGCAAATCCTCACTGTTTGCCTTGCTGACGGGCTCCCTGGACCAGGATGCCGGCACGCTGGATGTCCCTGCAGGATGGCGCATCGCCAGCGTGCAGCAGGAAATCGCCGCCGACGAACGCCCTGCCCGCGAATTCGTGATTGACGGCGACACGCATCTGCGGGCGCTGCAAGCCGAACGCGCAGCGGTGCATGATGATCACGGCACACGCATCGCCGAACTCGAGGCAGCGCTGGCCGAAGCCGGCGTGTGGAGTGCGAACTCGCGCGCGGAGCAACTGCTGGCAGGTCTGGGGTTCGCACCGGATGAATGGATGAAGCCCGTCGCGAGTTTCTCGGGCGGCTGGCGTATGCGTTTGGCCCTGGCCCGGGCACTGATGGCGCCGTCCGAATTGCTGCTGCTGGACGAGCCGACCAACCACTTGGATCTGGACGCCATGTTGTGGCTGGAAAAATGGCTGGCGGCGTATCCGGGCACGGTGCTGTTGATTTCGCACGATACCGAGTTCCTGGATGCGGTGGCGCGGATCATTTTGCATTTTGACCACGGCAAGCTGGTGCGCTATCGCGGCGGCTATCAAGATTTCCTGACGCAACGCGCCGAGCGGTTACGCCTGGTCAGCATTGCGCATGAACGTCAGTCTCGCGAGGCCGCGCGGCTGCAGAGTTTTATTGATCGCTTCAAGGCCAAAGCATCCAAGGCTAAACAAGCGCAAAGCCGGGTCAAGGCGCTGGCGCGTATGGAAACGCTGGCGCCGCTGCACGCCGAGGCCGGCATCGATATACGTATTCCCTCGCCTGAACACACCCCGGATCCGCTATTGGTGTTGGAAAAGGTGGCAGCGGGCTATACCGGCGCGGATGGACAGCACGTTTCCATTTTGAAAGACGTCACGCTGATGGTGCGTGCAGGCGCCCGTGTCGGCGTACTGGGTGCTAACGGCGCCGGCAAGAGTACGCTGATCAAGACCTTGGCCGAGGAAATCCCGGTACAAGCCGGAGAACGCCGCGCCTCCAAAGGTCTGGCGATCGGCTATTTTCACCAGCATCAATTGGATATGCTGGACCTGGATGGCACGCCGCTGGAGCATCTGGCACGTCTCGCGCCAGACGCGCGCGAGCAGGAACTGCGCAATTACCTGGGCGGTTTCGGTTTTTCCGGCGACACCGTCAATGGCAAGGTCGGCCCCATGTCGGGCGGCGAAAAAGCGCGTCTGGCGCTCTCGTTGATCGTATGGCAAAAGCCCAATCTGCTGCTGCTGGACGAACCCAGCAACCACTTGGATGTGGAAACACGCGAAGCGCTGGCCGCAGCGTTGGCCGAGTTTTCGGGCAGCATGCTATTGGTCTCGCACGATCGCCATTTGTTGCGCACGACCGTAGATAGTTTCTGGATTGTTGCCGATGGACAGGTGCGCGAGTTCGACGGCGATCTAGAGGATTACCGGGATTGGTTGAACGCGCGCCAAGCTGAATCTCGCGCGGAAGCGCGGGCAGAAGCACGCGGGGAAGCTGCATCAAGCGGCGCAGACAATGCGACCGTAGACCGCAAGACCCAACGCCGCCTGGAAGCCGAGCAACGCCAGAAGTTGGCCGCGTTACGCAAACCCTTGCAGGGCAAGCTGACGAAAGTGGAAAGCGAGATGGACAAACTGCGGGCACGGTTGCAGGTGCTGGATGCGCTGATTGCAGATGCAGACCTGTATTCCGACGCGCGCCGTACCGAGCGCCAACAGGTGATGGCCGAGCATGGCGAGTTGGGCAAACGGATGGACAATCTCGAAGAGCAATGGCTGGAGATCCAGACGGAGCTCGAAGAGATTGAGCAGGGAACGAGCGAATAGGCAGCCTCAACGTGTCCGAGGCTGCATCGAATGGGGGCCTCACCATGCTCGTGTCGATAGCCAGCTGCGGTGATGGCGTCTAGCGTAAAGCACTTCCTCTGACGAATTCAGTCATCGGCCGCAGTGGCTGCCGCTCAAGCCGCCTTGTAGCGTGCCTTGATTTCCTCAAAGGACATCAATTCCCCAGCCAACGCACTGGCGATCACTGTCGGCGGGCTGGCCAGCCACACACTGCCCGGCCCCGAGCGGCCGGGAAAATTGCGGTTGATTGCGCTGACGGTGATTTGGTTCGCGTCGGTGGATGAGCCAGGACCGCAGTTTGCACACGCGCCGCATGATGGCTGCAGGATGCGCGCCCCCATGCGGGCAAAAGTCTGGTCATAGCCTTTTGCCTGGCAGTAATCGCGTACGGCGGTTGTGCCGTACTGCAGAAAAAGCGTCACGCCGTCGGCGATACGCAGGTTGTTTTCCAACGCCCATGCCAGCACGTCGTGATAGTGATCGAAATCCTCGCGCTTTCCGGCCGTGCATGAGCCGCCATACGCGATCTCGACGCGTGGACGTTCATTGAGTTCGGCCAACGGCATGCCATTGCCGGGATCACCAGGTGCAGCGACGTAGGGCGATAGCGCAGCACAATCGACGGTGAATGTCGCCGCATAGTCGGCGCCCTCATCGCTGTGCATCCACGGTTCGACGTCCGTTTGCACACCTCGACGTTCACGCAAAAAGGCACAGGTCACCTCGTCGGGCGCAACGATGCCGGTCAAACCGCCCAGCTCTGCCGTCATGTTGGTCAACGTCGCGCGTTCGTCGATCGACATGGCCCGGACAGCGGGTCCGGTGAACTCGAATACTTTTCCTACTCCCGCCCCTGCCCGGATTTCAGGCAGCGCCAACAGATGCAGCACGACATCCTTTGCGGTGACGCCGGGCGGCAACCGGCCGCACAAGTCGATCTGCAGACTCGCGGGCATTGTCAATCGGATAGTGCCGGTCATGAACGCGTTGGCCATATCCGTCGTGCCCACACCGAATGCCACGCAACCCAGGGCACCGCTGTGCGGGGTATGCGAATCAGTCCCCACCACCACCTGTCCCGGCGAGGCATAGTGCTCGGCCATCATCGCGTGCGAAATGCCGGCAACGTTCGTGCCCGGATCCAGGGCGGCTTCGGCATCCGTCAAAGTGCGATGCTGTCGCAGACCATAGTCGTGGATGAAGTCACGTTGTGCCTGGCACATGAAGCGCACCTTGGGCACAAAACCCATACGCACATGATTCGGGCTCTCGTCCACATACGAGGTGTGGTCTTCGAATACCACGATGCTGGCGCTATCGACGAGCGTCAACGGACGGCCGAAACGCGCATGCAACATATGGGCGGCCATGCCGGTGTAGTACTCGTGGATGAATCGCCAATCCGCTCGTACGAAGACGCCCTCGCCTATCGCCAATGCCGTCGACGTCACGGGCGTACGCAACAGGTGGCGGCGGATGATTTTTTCGAACAGGGTTTGTGGCACCGCGTCTGTCGAGTCCTGCTGCGCCGCTATCCGCAGATGTCGCTGTCCGAACGCCAGCAATCCGCCCTCGCGCACGACTGCAGCCGCCAAATCGTCGCGATCCGCGACGATGTCATCGACAGTAATGCGCTCGCCGCGTTGCAGGCGCTCCACCAGGCCCATATCGGTGCTGGTATACAGGCCTATGTTGTCGGCGTTCTGCCGATAGATACGTTCGAAACTCTCGGCAATGACCAGACGCACCCCCGCCGACTTTTCCGCCATCGGACTGTGCTCACGGGACGAGCCCTTGCCGTAGCGGTTACCACCGACGACGACGTTGATCCCTGCCTGACGAATCGCATTCTCTGCAATGGGGCGCTGACCTGCGACCTGCAACCCGGTATAGGGAAATCGCCCCAGGCTTTCGTCAAAGTGCGTCAGGATGGTCACCGGCGTGATCTCATCGGTGGACACATCGTCGCGCAAAGGACTTGCCTGGCTCAGGGTCAAGGGCTTCCCGGCGAGCTGCGCAGCGATCTGCGCAGGGTCGCGGGACAAAAACAGAAAACGCGCAGGACGATCTAGTACCAGAGTTTCAGACATGCTTCACACTATTCAACAGAGATTCCTGCGGCGGATACCAGGCCTTGGGATTTAGTGACCTCATCATCCAGGACTTTACGGGCCTGCTCCGTTGTGCTTCCTTGCGACACGAATCCCAGGGGTTGCAAGGCTTTTAGTACGTCGGGATCTTTCATCACACGCGCCGTGGCGGATTGCAACTGACTCACTTGTTCCGGCGCCATGCCGGCAGGACCAATCAAGGCGATCCAGGCGTCATAGGAGTAATTTTTTACGCCCGATTCGGCCAATGTAGGAATGTCTGGCAGCACCGTCAGACGCTCTGGCGTACTGACGGCCAATGCGCGGAGCTTGCCCGCCTGAATCTGTGCCAATACCGAGGGCACGGCCAGAAATGCCGTTTGAATCTGGCCGGACATCACATCAGTAATCAAGGCGTTGCCGCCTCGATATGGAATGTGGGTCATGTCGATGTCCGCTTGCGACTTGAGCAGCTCGCCGGCCAGGTGCAGGACGCTGCCCGTTCCCGATGAGCCGTAGTTGATCTCTTTGGGGTGAGTCCGTGCTGCCGACAGCAAAGCCCCGATATCGCGATACGGCGAGGTATCCGACACGACAACGACAAGCGGTGTGGTGCCGATCATCGAGATAGGCGTGATGTCGCGCACGCTGTCGTACGGCATGTCTTTGTACAAGCTGGGATTGATGGCGTGATTCGACGACACGATCGCCAGGGTATAGCCATCGGATTTAGCGGACACCAATTGCCGGGTGCCGGGGATACCGGCCGCGCCTGACAGGTTTTCGACAATCAGGGGCTGGGCCAGCGCCTTGCCCAGATGATCCGCAACCACACGAGCGACCACGTCTGCGGTGGAGCCTGGCGACGTAGGCACAATCAGCCGGATCGGGTGATCGGGATAGTTCGCCGCCTGCGCGACGGGTGTCTGGAACAATGCGGTTGAAATGGCGAGCGTACAGGCCGCCAACGTTCGAGCGATCATCAAGCGAGTCTCCTCATTCGGTGCATACGGGGTCTATTGCCCTGTGGCTGAGACTATAAGGAGACGTTGAGACAATCCGAAGTGCCGTCTCGGCATGGCTGACATCGTGAGCGGAGATTACGCGTCCTGCGCCAGGAATCGCAGCAACACCGAGGCGCTGGCTGACAGTTGTTCTGGATCAATACAGACGATGCTCATTTCTCGCCGCGCCCAAGAATCGGACAAGGGCTTTACCACCACATCCAACGCAGAGAGATACAGCTCCGCCACCTGCTGCGGCATGATGGCGATGCCCAATCCGGCATGCGCCATCCGGCACAATGCATCCAGGCTGGTGACGCGGATCTTGACGGTCAACGTCGTGCCCATGGTCTGCGCTCGAGCGGCCAACATCTGCGTCAGCGCGCTGTCGGGACCCAGACCGACGAAGGTTTCCCCCGCGATATCCTGCAAGCTCAGTTGACGGGCAGCGGCCTTGGGATGCGATGCGGGCAACATGACGGCCAACCGGTCACGGCGATATGGCAATGCGTGCAGGCCCTCGATATCAGCCGTCTTATTGCAGATACCGAAATCCACGTCGCGCTCACGTACGCGACGCAGTACATCGGGGCTGTGGCACTCCTCGAGCTCGATGTCTATGTCGGGAAACAGCCGTTGAAAAGCGGCGACATCCTCGGGTAGAAACTGCACGATGGCCGACAGGTTGGCGGCAACATGCACATGCCCCTTGGCGCCTGAGTACAGCCGGGACAGATCCGCGCCCATGGCCTCGACGTCGCCGATGAGTTTGCCCGCATGGTGCAAGACAGTCCGCCCGGCCTCGGTAATCGTCACGCCTCGCGTATGGCGTTGAATGAGCGGCAGGCCGATCAGCGATTCGAGTTCCGCGATGCGGCGGCTGACCGCCGAGGGCGCGATGAACTCACGCTCGGCCGCGCGCGCGATGCTGTGTTCTTGGCAAACGGCTACGAAAAGCCGCAACGACGTCAGGTCGAGTTTGCGTAATAAATTTTCCATGCCGTCGCCGGTCGTGCATCGTCCTCGTCAGAGGAGATGATCGTACTACACGGGTAGCAACGAGGCTCGCGAATCCGGCACGGCATGGTCATACAGGCACTCACACAAAACGGGTGGCCTCGGCGTCAGCCGAGACCGCAAGCGCATCATACGACGGGGTACTCGATGGCTTAAGCCGCCTTTGCGACGCTTGAACCCTCGCGATACTGCCGCAGCAATGCCTCACGCCGCGCGGCGGCTCGCTCTACGTTGCGCGCCTTGACGTGGCCATAACCGCGGATGCTGTCGGGCAGTTCGGCCAGCTGGACTGCGGCATCTCGATTCAGTGCGTCGAGGCTCTGGCCGAACTCATTGATCAGGTCAAAATAATCGCGCACCAGGGCTTGTTCCATACGACGCTCAGCGGTTTTGCCAAAAAAATCCAGGCTTGTTCCACGTAAACGCTTCATTGGCGCCAACGCGCGGAATACCCATTCGACCCAGGGTCCGAAGGCCCGTTTCTTGCCACCGCTCAATGCGGGCGGCGCCAAGTGGTAAATCACACGGTAATCCTTGCCCGGCTCGCCCTCGAATTGTTCTCGCAAACGCTGCTTGAATGTCGGATCGGTGTGCAAACGCGCGACTTCGTATTCGTCTTTGTATGCCATCAGTTTGGCCAGATTCTTTGCCACTGCACGCGTCAATATCGCCTCGCCCGGCAAGCGGGACTCGCGATCACGGATGGCGGCTACGGCGTTCACATAGCGTTGTGCATAGGCCTCATCCTGATAGGCACGCAAATGATCTGCCAGACGGCGAATCGTGGTATCCAGGGATTCAGGCAATACGGCTACCGGCTTGGCGGGACGTAATGCAGCCACGCCATGGTGCGCTGCCTGACGGCCCAGTTCAAAAGCGGCGAGGTTCTTTTCTACCGATACGCCATTGAGTTTGATGGCCTGATGCAGGCTGTCGCGCGATAGCGGGATGCTGCCCTTTTGCCAGGCATAGCCCAACAGTAGAGGATTCGCATAGATGCCGTCGCCCAACAGAGCTTCTGCCAATGGGCCCGCCTCAATGAAATCGCATTGCCCCGAGGTGCTGCGGCGCAAAGCGGCCTCTGCCTGGGCGCCAGGAAATGTCCACGCGGGCTGAGAAAGCAGCGAGGCCGTCGGTGCAGCCGTGCTGTTGACCACGGCTCGGCCGCCATCGGGGCGCAAACGCGATAAGACCTCGGGCGAGGCCGCGACCAAGGCGTCGCAACCGATCACCAAATCGGCTTCGCCCAAGGCAACACGCGTAGCCTGCAAGTCCTCGGGTGTCGACGCCAACTGCACGTGGCTGAGCACGGCGCCGCCCTTTTGGGCGAGCCCGGCCATGTCCAATACGGTGACGCCCTTGCCTTCGATATGGGCGGCCACGCCCAGCAAGGCGCCGATGGTGACCACGCCCGTGCCGCCGACGCCTGCTACGACCAGACGATGAGCGTGGCCGGCTTTCAGCGGCACGATGGCCGGCTCGGGGGCCTCGGCCAACGCCGTCGCCGTGTTTACCGGACGGGGCTTGCGCACCGTGGCGCCCTCTGCTGTGACAAAGCTCGGGCAGAATCCCTGTACACAGGAAAAATCCTTGTTGCAAGACGACTGGTTGATGCGCCGCTTACTGCCCATCGACGTCTCTAAGGGTTCGACCGACAGGCAGTTGGATTGCACGGAACAGTCGCCACAGCCCTCGCATACGGCCTCGTTGATAAAGGCGCGGCGCAGCGGATCGGGGTAATCGCCACGCTTGCGGCGGCGGCGTTTTTCGGTGGCACAAGTCTGATCGTAGATCAACACCGTCGTGGCCAGGATATCGCGCAACTCGCGCTGCACGGCATCGAGTTCCTGGCGATGGTGGACCGCCACATTGGCGGGCAACTGCAGCGCTCCATGATATTTATCGGGCTCGTCGCTGACGACCACGACTCGGTTGACGCCCTCGGCCAGGACCTGCGCGGCAATCTGAGGCACGGTCAGTGTGCCATCGACGGGCTGGCCGCCTGTCATCGCGACGGCGTCGTTGTACAGGATCTTGTAGGTAATGGGTGCGTTGGCGGCCACGGCGGCGCGAATAGCCAACAGCCCCGAATGGAAATACGTGCCGTCTCCCAGATTGGCAAAAATATGGCGCTCGCTGGTGAAGTCCTTTTGCCCCAGCCACGCGACGCCCTCGCCGCCCATCTGGCTGAAGGTATCGGTATTGCGATCCATCCATATCGCCATATAGTGGCAGCCGATACCGGCGACAGCACGCGAGCCTTCGGGCACGCGCGTCGACGTATTGTGCGGGCAGCCGGAGCAGAACCAGGGCTTGCGCTCCTCGACCATGATGGGCTTGGCGGCCTCGCGCTCTTTCGCGTCGATGATGGCCAGGCGCGCGGCGATGCGAGCCCTGAGTTCGTCAGGCAAAGCTGCCTTGTCCAGGCGTGCAGCAATTGCGCGGGCGATCAGCGCAGGCGAAAGCTCGTATTCCGTGGGCAATAGCGGCGTGCCACGCGGCATGGACCACTCGCCGCCGCCATTGTCGCGCTCGTCGAATTTGCCGAATATACGGGGCCGCACATCATCACGCCAGTTGTAGAGTTCCTCTTTTAGTGCGTACTCGAGGATCTGGCGTTTTTCTTCGACCACCAGGATTTCTTTCAGGCCTGTCGCAAAAGCACGCGCCCCCTGCGCATCGAGGGGCCAGACGCAGCCGACCTTCATCAAGCGAATGCCCGCGATCTGACAGGCCTCGTCGTCCAGCCCCAGATCTATCAGCGCCTGACGCACGTCGAGATAGGCTTTGCCCGCCGTCATGATGCCGAAGTGCGCATCCGGCGCGTCCAGCACGACGCGATTGAGGCCATTGGCACGCACGTAATCCAACGCGGCGTACCATTTGTGATTCAACAAACGGGTCTCTTGCGCCACGGGCGTATCCGGCCAACGGATATTCAATCCCCCCGCGGGCAGTTCGGTATCGGGCAATACCACGCGTACACGCGCAGGATCGAGTTCGACCGAGGCGCTGGATTCGACCACGTCCGTGACGCATTTCATCGCCACCCACAAGCCGGTATAGCGGCTCATCGCCCAGCCGTGCAGACCATAGTCCAGGTATTCCTGCACATTCGACGGATACAGCACGGGGATGCCTGCGGCAATCAAGACATGTTCCGACTGATGCGCCACGGTTGACGATTTGGCGGCATGGTCGTCGCCTGCCAACAGCAGCACGCCCCCGTGGGCTGCTGTACCCGCGGAATTGGCGTGTTTGAGCACGTCGATAGAACGATCGACGCCCGGCCCTTTGCCGTACCACATGCCGAATACCCCATCTCGCGTCGCGTTGGGGAATAGATTCAGTTGCTGCGTTCCCCAGACGGCCGTCGCGGCCAGGTCTTCGTTCAGCCCGGGTTGGAACACGATGTCATTCGACTGTAAATGGCCTTTGGCTTTCCAGAGCGCCAGATCCAGCCCGCCCAGCGGCGAGCCGCGGTAGCCGGAGATATAACCCGCGGTGTTCAGCCCCATCGCCTGATCGCGCGCCCGTTGCAGCATGGGCAGCCGTACCAGGGCCTGTGTGCCGCTCAGATAGATGCGGCCGCTTTCTTGCGTATATTTATCGTCCAGCGTGACATGGGTGGGCAATGGGGCGTTCACTGTGTCTCCTGATGCCTATTGATTGGCTTGCTAGGAGTGTAGAAAGCCCGCTGGTTATCGTATATTCATATATTCAGTTAGCTGGTATATATAAAACTAATATCCGGAGACCGCATGGCTAAAGACGTCACCGTACGGCAATTGCGTTATTTCACCGCGGCTGCACGCACAAGCCGCTTGTCGATGGCGGCGACCGACGAGCATGTATCGCAGTCGGCCGTGACCAACGCCATCCTGGCGCTGGAGGCCCAATTGGGCATTCGCCTGTTTGATCGTCATCCGCATGGCGTCACGCTGACACCCGAGGGGCATCATTTCCATCAGCGCGCGCGCGAAATCCTGGACGCTCTCGATGATGCGCTGCGCGAGCCCGGATTCCAGCGCTATACCTTGCGCGGTTCGGTCCGGATTGCGGCGTCCTATACGGTGCTGGGCTATTTTTTGCCCGAGTTGCTGGCACGCTTTCGCCGCCGCTATCCCGATATCGTGCTGGACCTGGTGGATATGGACCGCCCCGAGATCGAGGCTGCCATCACGAGCGGCGATGTGGAGCTCGGTGTGACCCTGCTGTCTAATTCGGATACGCGCAACACGCTGAGCAAACACGTATTGGTCAAATCGCGCCGGCAGTTGTGGGTGCCTGCCGGTCATCCGTTGCTAGAACAAGCCACGCCGTCCCTCGCCGATGTGTCCAAGCTGCCCTATATTCTGCTCGAGATGGATGAGGGCGAACGCTCTACGCTAGGTTATTGGCGGGCGCATGGATTACAGCCCGATATTGCTTTTCGCACGCGATCCATGGAGGCGCTGCGCGGCCTGGTGGCGCACGGGTTTGGCGTCACGATTCTGTCGGATATGGTGTATCGGCCCTGGTCGCTAGAGGGCAAGAAGATCGAAGCGATTCCGTTGCCCGATGCGGTGCCGCCAATGGATGCCGGGTTGTTGTGGCATCCGCGCGCGGCCATGGCGCGGCCGGCGAGCGCGTTTCGGGATTTCATGATTCATGCGGCAGGCAGCTGAGCTGCGCGCGCGCATCGGTGGATTGAACAGCCCTTCTGGAAAACGTCACGGCACGCCGCAACACATTGCCGCGTTGCAACGCGCCATACAACGCTCGCCGCAGGTACATGCCTGCGGCGAGAACACCCATCAGTCCAGCAACTCGGCGTTCCAAGCATGGACGCGCTGCGTTTGCTCGCCCAGCCCTTCGATACCCAGCCGCACCACATCGCCGTCCTTGAGATACACAGGTGGCTTTTGGCCCAGGCCCACACCAGGCGGCGTTCCCGTGGAAATCAGGTCGCCGGGGTACAAGGTAATGAATTGGCTGACATAGTGGATGAGATACGCCACGTTGAAGATCATGGTCTTGGTGCTGCCGTCCTGGAAGCGCTTGCCATTGACCTCGAGCCACATGGCCAGATTTTGCGGATCAGCGATCTCGTCCGGGGTCACGAGCCACGGACCGATCGGGCCAAACGTATCGCAGCCTTTGCCCTTGTCCCAGGTGCCGCCGCGCTCGATCTGATATTCGCGTTCGGACACGTCGTTGATCACGCAGTAGCCGGCAACATGCTTGAGCGCTTCCTCCAGGGTGACGTATCGCGCCTTGGTGCCGATCACCACGCCCAACTCGACTTCCCAGTCCGTTTTCACGGAGCCTTTGGGCAGCACGATGGGATCGTTGGCGCCCGATGCGCGGGACCATTTGTTGAACAGTATGGGCTCGGCCGGTGGCTCGGCGCCTGTCTCGGCAGCGTGATCGCTGTAGTTCAGACCTATGCAGACAAACTTGCCGGGGTCGGCATAGGGCGTGCCCATGCGGCCGGGCTGTGCCACGGCCGGCAGACTGCCCGGATCGAGCTTGCGCAGTGTATCCAGCGCCTGGGGTGACAAGGTCTGGGCCGTGATATCCGGCAACACGCCCGACAGATCACGCACGACGCCTTGGGCATCCAACAGACCGGGTTTTTCCTGGCCCACAGGGCCGTATCGCAACAGTTTCAACACAAACTCCTTATCAAGATGCAGGACTTTCTACTCGGTTCAGTTCGACCAGCCGCCGTCGATGATCTGCGTGGTGCCAGTCGTAAAGCTGGACTCGTCTGAGGCAAGATACAACGCCAGAGCGGCAATTTCTTGCGGTTTTCCCACCCGCCCGATAGGTTGGCGGGACACGAAATCGGCCCGCACCTGTTCTACGGACTTTCCGTATTTGTCCGCCTGGCCGGCAATGCGCTCCTGCAAGGACGGCGACTCGACCGTGCCGGGACAAATACTGTTGCAGCGTATACCCTGCCCGACAAAATCCGCCGCGATGGATTTGGTCAAGCCGACCACGGCGGCCTTGCTGGCGCCGTATGCGAATCGATTCGGCACGCCCTTGACGCTGGACGCAGCCGAGGCCATGTTGATGATAGAACCACGGCCCCGACGCAGCATGCCGGGCAAAAACGCGCGGATCGTCTCATACATGGCGGTGACGTTTAACGCAAAGGAAAAATCCCAGGCCTGGCGATCGCAACCCAGGATATTGCCGTCATGGACATAACCCGCGCAATTGAACAGCACATCGATATCGCCCAACTCGGCCGCCAGCGCGCTGATCGCCCGGGAATCCGTCACGTCCAGTTGCCGCGCCTCGCAACCACGGAGGTCACTCAGCAAGTCCGGTTTGAGATCGGTGGCGATGACGCGCGCGCCCTCCGCGATGAACAATTCGGCCGTTGCTCGGCCTATGCCCTGGCCCGCCGCTGTCACCAACGCGATTTTTCCTGCCAAACGATCAGCCATCATGTCTCCGGTTTTTGAATGGATGGGTTTATTTTTATATATGGGAATACTTTCCAGTATGCGCCGCCTATTTTCGCGCAACTACTATAGTATTTTTTGACCTTCCAGGATTTGTGAGGCCGAGGGCAAGGCGTTGTTGTGCCACCGTGCGGCGAGAAAATCCCGATTGACGCTTCGCTTGGCCGCGAGTTAAACAAGGGCAGGACTCGCCCGAGTCCACACAAGCAAAAAGCGCAAACGGGCGGACGCCCCTCTAGCGGTGATGTCTGACCCAGCGCACAAGGAGACCGCATGAAGCTTTCAATAAAGAGGTTTGCATGTATCCTGGGTTTCTCACTGCTGGCCGTGCAAACGGCAGGGGCCGAGAACCTCTCCATTGCAACGGGCGGCACGGGCGGGGTTTATTACCCGATCGGCGGGGGCATGGCATCCATTCTGTCCAAAAAAGTCCCAGGCCTGGAGGCCACGGCCGAAGTCACCGGCGGATCGGTGGACAATCTCAAACTGGTGGGGTCAGATGACAGTTATATCGGTATGACCATGTCCGATGCCGCACTGGACGCCTATCAGGGGAAAGACAAATTCAAGGGGAATAAACAGGCACTGCGTACGCTGATGATCATGTATCCGAACAGCATGCATGTCGTCACGCTGCAGGGCAAAAACATAGAAAAATTCGCCGACCTGAAAGGCAAACGCATCTCGACGGGATCGCCCGGCAGCGCGACCGAAGTCATGGCGTTTCGCCAGTTGGAGGCTGCCGGACTGGATCGTGACAAGGATGTCCAACGCGAACGCCTGAGCGTGGCCGAATCGGTCAACGCCCTGAAAGACAACAAGATCGACGCGTTCTTTTGGGTTGGGGGCCTGCCCACTGCAGCGGTGACAGACTTGGCCAACACACCGGGCACCACGTTGTTGATGATAGACAACGCCGAACTGGTGCCAGCCATGAACGAGAAGTACGGCAAACTCTACGTGCAATCGGTCATCGGTAAAGACGTCTATCGCGGCATGAAGACCGACAACAAGAATGCCAACGTGATGAACCTGTTGGTGGCTAACGAGGAGATGGATGACAAGACGGCCTACAACATCGTCAAGACCATCTTTGAAAGCCGTGATGATCTGATCGCCGTACACAAGATCACGGCGGATTTTGCGCTCGACAAGCAAAAGTCGGCCGCCAGCCCCATTCCCTTTCACCCCGGGGCGGCCAAGTATTTCCAGGAGCGCGGCGCCTCGCTTGATTAAGCAGGCTACGCATCATGCCGGTCTCGCCGCAGGCGGGCCGGCATCGGCACACCACGGCCGTAACCGCATCCTGGAAGAGAGGCCCCGGCATGATCGAATCCCAAGAACAGAATTCCGCACAGGTCAGTGACGAGGCCTTGCGCAAGGCCGAGCAATACATCGAGGAAGAAGAAGGCGCGATCAATCATATCGGCGGCAAGCTGGGCGTGTCTCTGGCAGCGCTGGCAGTATTGATGTCGCTTTTCCACCTATATGCTGCCTACGCGATCGTGCCCACGCAGGCGTTGCGCCCATTGCACGTGAGCATGGTGCTCGCGCTGTGCTTTCTGATGTTCCCCATCGCCAAACGTTATCGGCATCGCATCATGTGGTGGGATTGGTTGATGGCGGCGCTGGCGGTCGCTATCGTGGTCTATCTGCTGCTGGGCGGAGATGAGTTCACCGACCGCAATACCATGCCCGATGCCTGGGACATCGCATTCGGTTCGGCCTTGATTCTGTTGGTCCTGGAAGCAATGCGTCGCACGATAGGCTGGATTCTACCCGTCATATCGAGCTGCTTTCTGTTGTACGCCTTTCTGGGCAACTATCTGCCGCATCCCTGGACGCACCGGGGCTACGATCTGGGGCGGCTGGTGGGCTTCATGTACATGACGCTAGAGGGCATCTACGGAGTAGCCGTCGACGTGTCTTCGTCGTTGATCATTCTGTTCACGATTTTTGGCGCTTTCTTGCAGTTCTCCGGCGCAGGCAAGTTCTATATCGACTTTTCATTTTCGGCCATGGGGGGCAAACCTGCCGGGGCAGGACGCACCGTCGTGCTGGCCTCTTTCCTGCTGGGCGGGCCGTCAGGCTCGGGCGTAGCGACGACAGTGACACTAGGTACCGTGGCATGGCCGATGTTGGCCAAAGTCGGCTATGCGCGTAATGCGGCAGGCGGTCTGCTGTCGGCGGGTGGTTTGGGAGCGATCATCTCGCCGCCCGTGATGGGCGCTGCGGCTTTCATCATCGCCGAGTTCCTGCACATCTCGTATCTGGACGTGCTGCTGATGGCGGTCATCCCGACGTTGCTCTTTTATCTCGCGCTGTTTTTCATGGTCGAGATCGATGTGCACAAGTACGGGATGCACAACGTCGACATCAAGCGCGTAGACACAGTCTGGAATCTGACGCGGCGGTATTGGTATCACTTTCTGTCGCTGGTTTCCATCATCGCGTTCATGTTGCTGGGTTTCTCGCCTGTGCTGTCTGTATTCTGGGCCACGGTGGTGTCTTTCCTGACCAGTTTTTTGCGTCCGGAAACGGCGATGATCTCGCGCGATCTGTTCCGCGGCAAGGGGCGGGTAGCCGATCATCTGTTCAATTCACCGCTGATACAGGCGTTGAAAGCCGGTTCGCTCGGAATGCTGAGCGTAGGCGCGACATGTGCCGGCGCGGGCATCATCGTCGGCGTCGTCACGCTGACTGGACTCGGCCTGAAATTCAGCGGCATTGTCATCGACTACGCGGCCGGGTCGTTGCTGCTGACGGCGATCTATACCGCGCTGGTCGTCTGGATCATCGGCCTGGCCGTGCCTGTGACGGCGTCATACATCATCTGCGCCGTCATCACGGCGCCCGCGTTGATCAAGCTCGGCGTGCCAGATTTCGCCGCGCACATGTTCATTTTTTACTACGCCGTCTTGTCGGAAGTTTCACCGCCCACTGCCCTGTCGCCATTCGCTGCATCGGCGATCACCGGCGGAGACCCGTACAAGACCACCATGCAGTGTTGGAAATACACAATCCCGGCCTTTCTCGTGCCCTTTATTTTCGTGCTCGACCCCAGTGGCCAAGGGTTGTTGTTGATGGGTTCGACCAAAGCCCTGGCGGGAGCTGACTGGTGGAGCGTCGCCGCTGTCACGTTCACTGCAGCAAGCGGTATTTTCGCATTGGCGATTGGCTTTCAAGGATGGCTGCTGGATCGGGTCAACGCATTCGAGCGCACGATGTTGATCGTGGCAGGTTTCGCGTTGGTGTATCCCGATCCGGTCTCGACCACGATAGGCTTTGTACTGGTAGCGATTGCGCTGGCGTTGTACGGATGGCGCCGGCGCATGACGGTACGAACGAGTTAATTCAGCGGATTACTTGAGCGAACTCTGCAACTGATTGATATCGACGCCCAGCTCTGTCGCGTACTTTGCTACTACCGGCTTGACTGCCTCACGCAAGCGAGCCAATTCTTCGGGGCTTAGCTCGTTGATCTTCAGACCCTCGGCCTCCAATGAGGCACGCAGCTTGACCTCTTGTTCGCGCTCGAGTTGGCGCATGAATTTGCTGGCTTCGATGCCGGCTTCGCGTACTGCAGCTTTATCGGCGTCCGACAATTTGTCGAACCATTTCTTGCTGCCGATCACGATAAAGGGCGAGTACACATGGCCGGTCAATGAGTAATACTTTTGAACTTCGTAGAACTTGCCAGAGGCAATCAAACCGACGGGATTTTCTTGCGCGTCAACCGCACGCGACTCGAGTGCGCCGTACAACTCGGTATAGGGCATGGGTACAGGGTTCGCTCCCAGTGCTTTGAATGTGTCGATAAAAACGGGATTCTGGATGACACGGATTTTGAGTCCCGCGAGATCCTCCAGCTTGGTGATGGGGTGTTTGGAATTGGTAATGCTGCGAAAACCGTTTTCCTGGTAGCCCAGTCCCACCAGGCCCACGCTATCGAGCTTGGCCAATAACGCTTGGCCTTGCGGACCGTCGAGCAATGCGTCGGCCTCTTTGTAATTGGCGACCAAATAGGGCAAATCGAAAAGCGCGAACCCCTTGATCTGACCAACCAGATTCGACGTGGGGCCAGTCATGAACTCTAACGTGCCTCCTTGAACCTGGGACTGCAGTGAGGGATCGGAGCCCAGCTTGCCACTGCCGAAGGTATTCACGGTGATACGGCCGTTGGTCTTTTCTTTTACCAGGTCGGCAAATTTGCGAGCTGCGACGCCTTGAGGGTGATCCTCCGTCGCGCCATAGCCGAATTTCGCCACCATCTGTGCGTGGACACCTGTGCTGAACACCACGGCTCCGGTGGCCAACAGGACGTTGAGAATGAGCTTGCGCATGTTGAGTCTCCGATATTATTTATTGAATGAATCAGCGGTGAAATCAGTGCAGCCAACGTAACGGACCAAGCACCAGAGAAGGGAAAATACTCATTAGCAGCAGCACCACGGCTTCGGCCACCAAAAAGGGCATCACCCCTCGGATAACGTCATTCATGGGCACCTTGCCTACCGAGCACACCACGTTGAGCACGTTACCGACCGGCGGCGTCAACAGGCCGATCGCATTGTTCATGACGAATATCACGCCGAAGTAGACCGGATCGATATGGGCCTGTTTGACGATGGGCATGAGCACCGGCGTCAGGATCAGGATGGTAGGCGTGAAATCCAAGGCCGTGCCCACGATAAAGACGATGAGCTGCATCAAGATCATCAGCAACACGGGACGATCGATGAACGGCTGCAGCAGCTCGATGAGTTGATCGGGGATGTTGGCGACGGTGATGAGCCACGCCGAGATCAACGCGGCAGCAACCAGGAACATCACGACCGCCGATACCTTGGCAGCGCTGACCATGCAGTGATAGATACTTTTCCAGGTCAACTCACGATAGGCAAATGCACCGATCAACATGGCGGCAACGACAGCGACCACGCCTGCCTCGGTCGGCGTGAATACGCCGAACTTCACGCCGACAATGATGATCACAGGCAATATCATGGCCCACCCCGCCTGCCGGATAGCATGGAAGGTTTCTGCACGGCTGCAGCGTGGGCGTACTGGCGGCGCATCGTTGCGACATAACCACCACCAGGTAACCATCAGTGCAACAGCCATGGTGATGCCTGGAATGATGCCGGCCATGAAGAGCTTGCTCACCGACACGCCCGCGATCGCGCCGAACAGCACCAGGCCGATTGAGGGCGGTACAACGGGGGCTATCACCCCCCCTGCGGCAAGCAGACCGGCTGCGCGCGGGACGTTGTAGCCCGCATCTCGCATCATGGGAATCAACAACGCGGCCAGCGCGGCTGTGTCTGCAATCGCAGAACCGGAAAGGCTGGCCAAGATCAAGGCGGCGATCACCGCGACATATCCCAGGCCACCCGGCACATGGCCGACCAGGCTGAGCAACGCGTCCACGATGCGGCGCGACAAGCCGCCTGCGTTCATCAGTTCACCCGCGAGCATGAAGAACGGAATGGCCATCAGCGGGTAGCTATCGGCGCCGTCGACCAGATTCTGCGCCAACACCTGCGCGTCGAAAATTCCGACTTGCCACATGAGCGCGACGCCGCAGACCATTAACGCAAACGCGATGGGCATACCCAGCGCCATTGCGCCGAGCAGGGAAAGGATAAAGACAAGTATGGTCATGTCCTGCGCCCCGGCCCTATTCAGTCGTCGAATGCTGCTCGAATTGATCCAGCGAGGCTCCGCGTAACAGGCGCCAGAGATCACGCAGGATGAGTCCCCCCAGGCAGATACCGGCCGCGACTGCCGCGGCATAGATCGCACCGCGGGGAATGCCGGAAACAGGAGCGAAATTCGCCAGATTGATCACTGTCTGGTTCCAGCCACCGATCACCATCAGCACACAACACCCGAGCATCAATAACGCCGACACGATTGCCACGATGCGCTGTGTGGCAGGCGGCAAACGGCGCGTCAGGCTTTCCATGGCGATATGGCCACGTTGAGCAAACGCCAGAATGGCGCCGAGAAAGGTGATCCAGACAAAAATGAAGCGCGACACTTCCTCTGAAAACGTGATGCCCGAGGAAAATCCATAGCGCAGCACCACGTTGCCGAACACCATCACGACCATCCCGCCTAGACCCAGCACCAACACGATCTCACTGAATTTCTGCAGATATTTCATGGGGCCTTGGACCGCATCAAGCCAAGGGCCTGTCGGTCACGTCTTAGAAAATGAAGAACGAACATGGTACCTGATATATCAGATTCTTCATCAGTAAAAACCCGGGATATCAATCCTCGTAAAAACGGCGTATTTTCATTGTTAATTTACTTAAAAAACAATGACTTATAATTATTTTTGGCGTCCAGCGCCGAGCGGATATTTTCATCTGATATACCAGATATCATATGTTCAGCTGCCGACTCGCTCATCGCAATAATGGTAAGATGCACGCTATCCCACAGTAGGCGGCCCCATGAATTTTGCAGAACCCGTCGAACGCCCGAAATCGCTCACCGACCTCGCTGTCGAGCGCATCCGCAGCGCTATCGTCACTGGCCCCCTGCAGTTTGGCGAGGCGTTGTCCGAGCTCGTCTTATCGAACATGCTGGGCATGAGCAAGACCCCGGTGCGTGAGGCGTTATTACGCTTGCGGCTCGAAGGACTGGTAGAAATCCACCCACAGCGCGGCACCTTTGTTTTTCAGCTCAATGACACCGAGGTGGCGCATATCTGCCAGTTTCGCTCCATGATTGAATGCGAAGCCCTGGCCGACGCGATGAAGCACCGCCACGGACCGCTGGTACATGCGCTCGATAGATGTTTAGAGGATATGGGTGCAGCGTTTGCCCGCAATGATCAGGCTGCCTTTCCCCGGCTGGACACTGATTTTCACAACACGCTGGTGGACCATTGCGAGAACGGGTACCTCAAGGACGCATTCAAGCTCGTCTCAGCGCAGATTACGGCTCTGCGCTATCGACTGCCCGTCGACAACGCTCAGGTCAGGCATTGCCAGGACAACCATCGCGTGGTGGTCGAGGCTATCCGCAATCTGGACACGCGTCGCGCGCAAACGATTTTGCGAGGCCATATCCAGAGCACCCGCGACGCCTATCTCGTCGCCTCGCGCGGGCAGATTCCGACGCGGAATGCGGCTCCCGCGTCGACCTGACTGTTGCTTCTGGGTTGGCAGAGACGGCGAGCTCAGCCTTGGACGATATCCAGCTTGGCTATGCCCAGCGCCAATGTTTTGGCGCCCACATCGCGAAACTGGATTTGCGCCTGGGCATCCTGACCGGAACCGCTCAGGCCGATGATGGTGCCGTCACCAAATCGAGCATGGCGAACGCCCTGGCCGATGCGGAATTGCTTGTCGCCCACGGTCACGCCAGAGGTCACGCCGCGTGGCGTACGCGGTGAGATCGTTCCGGTCGAACGGCGCCCGAACGCGTCGCCATGGCTGACACGAGCCGCCGATTCGCCAAAGCCGGCGTGCGCATGACCCACCCCACCCCGCGGGGTCAACCATTTCAGGTGTTGCTCCGGAATCTCGTCCAGGAACCGCGAACGCATAGCGTAGCGAGTCTGGCCGTGCAGCATGCGGCTCTGTGCCAAAGTGAGGTAAAGACGCTCGCGTGCGCGCGTAATGGCGACGTACATCAGACGGCGTTCTTCCTCGAGCCCGGAGTCCTCGAGAATGCTGTTCTCGTGGGGGAATAAGCCTTCTTCGAGACCGGTGATGAACACCGCGTCGAACTCCAAGCCCTTGGCGGCGTGTACGGTCATCAATTGCACGGCGTCCTGACCAGCCTGCGCCTGGTTGTCACCGGCCTCCAGCGAGGCGTGCGACAGGAACGCGGCCAACGGCGTCATGCCGGTCGGGATCTCGGCTGGCGCATCGACCACACCGGGCATCAAAGTACTATCGACGGCGCCTTCGGGCACGATACCGGCGGGCAAGCCGTCGAAGTTTTCCTCCGAGGCGAACACTGCCGCGGCCGTGATCAGTTCGTTCAAGTTTTCGAGACGCTCGGCACCGTCGCGGTCGGCCTTGTAGTGCTCGACGAGGCCGCTGGTCTCCAGCATGTGCTCGACCAGCTCTGGCAGCGGCAGTTCGCGGGTTTCGTCAGTCAAACGGCCAATCAGTTGCGCAAACTGCGCCAGGTTGGCGCCGCCTTTTCCAGGCACGCGGGCCACGGCACCATACAGACTGGTATCGAGCGTGCGGGCCGCATCGGCCAACTGTTCCAGCGTGCGCGCGCCAATGCCGCGCGTGGGGAAATTGACAACGCGCATCCACGACGTGTCGTCATGGGGATTGGCCATCAGACGCAAATAGGCCAAGGCGTGCTTGATTTCCTGGCGTTCGAAAAAGCGCAGACCGCCGTAGACCTTGTAGGGAATACCAGCCGAAAACAACGCATGCTCGATCACACGGGATTGCGCGTTACTGCGATACAGAACGGCGATTTCGCGGCGCAGGCTGCCCTCGTTGATGAGCGAGCGTACCTCATCGACCAGCCATTGGGCCTCCATGCCATCCGAGGGTTGCTCGATGACGCGGATGGGCTCGCCCTCGCCCTGTTCGGTCCAGAGGTTCTTGCCCAGGCGGCCACTATTGTGGCCGATGAGCGCATTGGCCGAGTCCAGGATGTGGCCATAGGACCGGTAGTTTTGTTCCAGCCGAATGACGGTGCCGCGCGCATAGTCGCGCTCGAAATCCGCCATGTTGCCCACGTTGGCGCCACGAAAGGCATAAATCGACTGATCGTCGTCGCCCACCGCAAAAATGGCTGCCCCACCCCCGGCCAACAGTTTGAGCCATTTGTACTGCAGGGTGTTGGTGTCCTGAAACTCGTCGACCAGGATGTGGCGGAAACGCCGCTGGTAGTGTTCGCGCACGGGAGCGTTGCGTGTCAACAGCTCGTACGCACGCAATAGCAGCTCGGCAAAATCGACCACGCCCTCGCGCTGGCACTGCGCCTCGTAGAGCTGATAGATCTCGATCAAGCGGCGTCGATGGCTATCGTAGGCCTCGATATCGCCGGGACGCTCACCCGCCTCTTTGGCGCCGCTGATAAAACGCTGGACGTCGCGAGGGGGGTATTTTTCGTCGTCGATACCGTTGGCCTTCAAGAGGCGCTTGATGGCCGCCAATTGATCGGAGGTATCGAGAATCTGAAAGGATTGCGGCAGACCGGCATCACGATGATGTGCACGCAGCATGCGATTGCACAGCCCGTGAAAGGTGCCGATCCACAGGCCGCGCGTATCGATCGGCAGGATCGCCGACATGCGCGACAGCATCTCGCGCGCAGCCTTGTTGGTAAACGTGACAGCCAGCAGCCCAAATGGACTGGCCTGGCCGGTTTGAATCAGCCAGGCCATGCGGGTCGTCAAGACCCGTGTCTTGCCGCTGCCCGCCCCGGCGAGAACCAGGGCGTGCTGCGGATCAAGCGTTACTGCGGCGCGTTGTTCGGGATTGAGTTGCTCTAGCATCATGCCGCGTAGCGGCTGAGACGTTGTGCAAATTGCTCGAGCCCGGCGATGCCGCTTTGCTGGGCGCGCTGGCACCAGGCCTGCAGGTCATGTAAAAGTTGCTCGCTGCTGGCGCTGGAGCTTTCCCACAAGCGGCCCAACTCACGGCGCATTTGCACCAGGGTGGACAAGGACTTGTTGTGTGCGATGGCCTGATCGACCTCGGCGCGCTGCTCGGGATGCAGGACATCCTCGTTGCGGTGCAGCCAACGGCGCACACGCTGCAAGCGCGACGCGCTGTGGTCGTCATGGGCCGGCTTGATCTTGCCGAGCTCTTCGCGCAGCGTGGTCTTGATGATCTCGCCGTAACGGGCCATGACCTCGTAGCGGTGCGTGATCACGCCTTGCAGCGTACGCAGATCGATGGCCTTGGTGTTCGTTTCGAGCTTGAGCTTGGGCGCGACCTTGCGGACCTTGGCCAGGCCGAAGAATTTCAGGACCTGGATGTAACCCCAGCCGATATCGATCTCATACCATTTGGCGGAGAACTTGGCCGACGTGCCATGAGCGTGGTGGTTGTTGTGCAGCTCTTCGCCACCGATCACGATGCCCCACGGGAATACGTTGGTGCTGGTGTCCGGGCTGTTGTAGTTGCGATAGCCCCAGAAGTGGCCGATACCATTGACCACACCGGCCGCCCAGAACGGAATCCAGGCCATTTGCACCGCCCAGACCGTCAGGCCGATCGCGCCAAACAGGGCCACGTCGATGGCCAGCATGGTGAGCACGCCCCACAGGCTGTGCTTGGCATAGACGTTCTGCTCGAGCCAGTCGTCCGGCGTACCGTGGCCGAATTTAGCCATGGTTTCCTTGTTGGCAGACTCTACGCGATACAGATCAGCGCCACGGAACAATACCTTCCAGACACCGAACAGCATCGGCGAATGAGGATCGCCCTCTTTTTCGCATTTGGCGTGGTGTTTACGGTGAATGGCGACCCATTCCTTTGTGACCATGCCCGTCGTCATCCAGAGCCAGAACCGGAAGAAATGCATTACTGCGGGGTGTAAGTCGAGACCGCGGTGCGTCTGGCTGCGGTGCAGGAAGATCGTGACAGCCACGATGGTGACGTGCGTCATCCCCAGGGTGAACAGAACAATCTGCCACCAGCTGGCTTGGGTAAATCCGCCGGAGAGGAAGGAAAGGAATTGATCCATAAAGCTTTTTGCGACCCTCGCATAAAGGAATGGAACGCAGTTTAGCGTACCTGACTTGCTTATGACAGCGGGATTTCAAAATAGTTTTTGTGATAAATCAAGGACTAAGCAGCGGCGCCTCGGCCCGGAGGGAGAATTTCGACCCCCTGAGGGGTTCTGCCCCGGGGCGAGGCGGCATGTCAATGATGCCCCACTAAAAACACATTTTGCAACAAACTACCGGACGAACTGTGGCTTTTCCGTCTCGGTGACAGGGTTATTCCGCGGACGGCTTGGTGTCGGGAGCAGCAAGTTTGCCTCCTGCGGGTGTCGAGCCTGTGTCAACAGAGGCAGGCTCGGTCTGAGCGGTAGCGGGCCCGTTATCGGCGGCGACCTCGTTCTCTATAGCCAAGGATTCATTATCCGAGGAGGCAGACTCTGCCCCATCAGACGTGGACGCAGCCTCATCGGACACGGGTGCCACAGCACTCGCCTTTTTACGTTCCAACACTGCGGCAAAAAATCCATCGGTGCCGTGTACGTCTGGGCGCAACTGGACGTAGGGGCCCTCGAGATCGAGTTCCGGGCAGCGGCTGGCCAGAATTTCCGCCGCATCCAGACGCTCGAAATCGGGGTGCGTGTCGAGGAACTGCTGAACCTGGACCTCGTTTTCCTCGGCCAGCAGGCTGCAGGTGGCATACACCAGGCGCCCGCCCGGGGCAACACACCGCGCGGCGCTATTCAGGATACGCGTCTGTAGCGCCCCCAATTCTGCCAGGGCCTCGGGATGCTGGCGCCATTTCAGATCGGGATTGCGGCGCAATGTGCCGATTCCGCTGCAAGGAGCATCGACCAGTACGCGCTGCGCTTTGCCCGCCAGGCGTTTGACGCGCGCGTCATTTTCGCTTTCGATGGCCACCGGCACCACGTTGGATAGCCCGCTACGGGCAAAACGGGGTTTGGCACGCGCCAACCGGGCAGCCGAGACGTCAAAGGCGTACAAACGCCCGGTAGAACGCATCAGCGCGCCCAGGAGTAGCGTTTTCCCACCCGCCCCTGCGCAGAAATCAATGATCATCTCGCCGCGGCGCGGGCCGACCAGCAAGGCCAACAATTGACTGCCCTCGTCCTGGACCTCGAGACTGCCGTTCTCGAACAGGGGCCAGCGATTGACCGCTGGCCGGCCGGCCAGCCGGATACCCCACGGGGAATACGGGGTAGGCTGAGGCTCAAAACGCGCCGCGGGACCGTCGCCCAAGGCAGCCAGCGCCGCGTCGCGTTCCACCTTGAGGGGATTGACTCGCAGATCGAGTGCAGCCGGACGATTCAGCGCCGACATCAAAGATTCCGGATCGTCCAGCGTGCCCAGGCGCTCGTCCAGCCAGTCAGGCATGCTGGTACGAACAGCACGGGGCAATGTAGCGGGATTTATGCGGCTGACGCGTTCCAGCCAATCGCGCTCGGAGGGGTCCAGGCCGTCTTCTAAAAACGCCGCACCCAAGGTGGCAGTCAGGCCCAGGATCGCCAGGCGGCGCGACGCCGGACCGCTGCCGCTTTCGGCGAGCTGACGGTAACGGCGCAGGTGGCGCAATACGTCGTACACGGCCTCGGCAACCTCGCCACGGTCACGACCACCCAGCGTGGGGTGAGCACGGAACCAGTGCGACAAGGTGGCATCGGCCGGGTAGGTCCATTGCAGGATTTCGCCCAAAACACGCTGGACCTGATCAATGCGGATCACGGCACGCGGCGTGCGCGGTTGGGAGTCGGCCTGAGACCGCGATTGACCGGGCGACCGAGATTGGCTGGAGCGACCCTGAGGCCGGGACGACTCCGAGTACCCCGATCGCCTCTCGGAGCGAGGCTGATCCGGATAGCCCGATCGTCCCTGGGGCCTGGACCGATCCGAGTCACCCGAGCGCCCTTCGGGCCGAGACCGGTCCGAATAGCCTGATCGCCCTTCGGACCGAAATGGCCCGCTGGATGTGCGACGGGCTCCACCACGCGGACCGGTTTCAGATCGGTTCGTGGAAAAAGCGCCTGCGGGACGCTGCCGAGAGGCGGGATTCTTGCTCATTGTTTTTCCATAAGGCCGAGGCTGCGCCTTGACCGGTCAAAATTCAGGGCCGAGACAAACTGCCTCGGCGGATGATAACGAGAGGTTGCGATGGGGATACGGCCTGGCCGTCAGACCTCGCCCTCGATAAACAGACGTTGCGGATCGCCATCGACCTCGACACGATGATCGACCGTCAGGCGCACCCTGCCCTCGACCAGCCAGCGAACCGCTGCGGGATAGGCCTGGTGCTCCACGGCCAGCACGCGGTCAGCCAGGATATCAGGTGTGTCACCTGCACGGACAGGAACGCAGCCCTGCGCGATGATGGGGCCGTGATCCAGTACCGGCGTCACGAAATGCACCGTACATCCGTGCAACTGCACCCCTGTCGCCAACGCCTGAGCGTGCGTATGCAGACCGGGGAACATGGGCAGCAACGACGGATGAATGTTCACCAACCGGCCCGCGTAGTGATTCACGAATCCCGGCGTCAAGACGCGCATGAAACCAGCCAGCAACACATAATCGGGCTGGTACCGGTCGATTTCCTCGGCCAGCGCCGTATCGAAAGCTTCCCGGCTAGGGAAATCCTTGTGATACAGCGCGCCGGCGGCGATGCCCTGTTCGCGCGCCCACGACAATCCCGCCGCATCGGGGCGGCTGGCAATGACGGCGCAGACCTCGGCGGGCCATGCCTGGTCGCGACAGGCGTGAACCAGGGCTTGCATATTGCTGCCACGTCCCGAAATAAGGATAACCAGGCGACGTTTTAAAGGTGAGGATTCCGGCAAGATGAGATATTCCAAGGCAAACCAACCTAAAATTGTAAACTCTCGGTCGTGAAAACCTTGCTGCAACTCTATCGATCGGTCCCGCCGCCTGCGCGGCGATCCCCCTGCGCGCTGACAATCGGCAATTTTGACGGCGTCCATCGCGGTCATCAGGCCATTCTGGCGCGCGTGCGGCAGGCGGCCCGCGAACGCGGGCTGCTGCCCTCGGTGCTGACATTCGAGCCGCATCCCCGTGAATATTTCGCCACGCTGAACCAGCGGCCGGAACTCGCGCCGACGCGTATCTCTGGTTTGCGCGACAAACTCGAAGCGCTTGCCAGCCAGGACATGGCGCAGATCGTCATCGAGCGATTCAACGCGCGATTCGCGGATATGTCTGCCAATGCCTTCATCGAGGAACTCTTGGTGGGCGGCCTGCAGACGCGTTGGCTGCTCGTGGGAGAAGATTTCCGCTTTGGCCGCAAGCGCAGCGGCGACGTCGACCTGCTACGCGAGGCGGGCATGGTGCACGGGTTCGAGGTACAGACGATCGCTGACGTGACCGACCGCCAAGGGCATCGCGTATCGAGCTCGGAGGTCCGCACCGCGCTTGCCGTGGGAGATCTGGCTCGCGCCGAACATCTGCTGGGGCGCCCGTTCCAGATCAGCGGACACGTGATCCACGGCCAGAAACTCGGCCGTACGCTGGGTTTTCCCACCTTGAATCTGCGCGTTGCGCCACGCTGTGCCGCGCGCTCGGGGATTTATGTAGTACGAGTCCATGGGTTGGGCGAGCAACCGCGCCGCGCCGTCGCCAGCCTGGGAGTGCGCCCCACCGTCGAGGATCACGGACGTGTGCTATTAGAGTCACACCTGCTCGATGGCCCGGCTGACGCATACGGTAAACTCATACGCGTTGAGTTCCTGCACAAGTTGCGGGACGAAGAAAAATTTCCCGATCTGCCTTCCCTGACAGCCGCCATCGCCGACGACGCGCAAAACGCGCGTGCCTATTTTGCCGTTCATGGACTATAAAAAAACCCTCAATCTGCCCGACACCTCCTTTCCGATGCGAGGTGATCTTGCCAAACGCGAACCTGCCTGGGTCACCCAGTGGGAAGAAAACCACGTGTATCAAGCCATACGCGCTGCCAGCCGTGGCCGGCCGCGTTTTGTGCTGCACGACGGACCGCCCTATGCCAACGGCGACATCCACATTGGCCACGCGGTCAACAAGATCCTGAAGGACATCATCGTCAAGAGCCGCAACATGGCGGGCTACGACGCGCATTATGTGCCGGGCTGGGACTGTCACGGCATGCCGATCGAGATCCAGATCGAAAAGAAATTCGGCAAGCACCTGCCCGTGACGGAAGTCCAGTCCAAGGCGCGGGCGTACGCACTGGAACAGATTGATCGTCAACGCCAGGACTTCAAGCGTCTGGGTGTGTTGGGCGAGTGGGATCGCCCCTACCTGACCATGAACTACAGCAACGAGGCGAACGAGATCCGTGCGCTGGGTGGCATCCTGCAAAAGGGCTACGTATTCCGTGGTCTGAAGCCCGTGAATTGGTGTTTCGACTGCGGCTCGGCCTTGGCCGAGGCCGAGGTCGAATACGCTGATCGCGTGGATCCGGCCATCGATGTGGCGTTTCCGTTCGCAGACAAGCCGGGCGTGGCGAAGGCCTTCGGCCTGGATGCGGTCGACGATGGCGCGGTGGTGATCTGGACCACGACGCCGTGGACGATTCCGGCCAACCAGGCCCTGAACGTGCATCCTGAACTGGAATACGCGCTGGTGCGCGTCACCCCGGCAACGGCGCATGGATCACTGCTGCTGTTGGCCAGCGAGCGCGTGGAAGCCTGCCTGAAAGCCTGGAACCTGCAAGGCGAAATCATCGCCACCACCGCGGGTGCAGCGCTCGACGGATTGCGTTTCCATCATCCGCTGGCGTCGGCCGATGCCGGCTATGCGCGCACCTCGCCGATCTACCTGGGCGACTACGTCACCATCGACACCGGCACCGGTGTCGTGCACTCGGCTCCCGCCTACGGTATCGAGGACTTTGTGTCGTGCAAGGCGCACGATCTGCCCGACGACCAGATCCTGAATCCCGTGCTGGGCGATGGCAAATATGCCGAGAGCCTGCCGCTGTTCGGCGGCCTGTCCATCTGGGACGCCAATCCGCGCATTGTCGAGGCCCTGAAGGCCGCCGGGTCGCTGATGGACGTGCAAAAACTGTCGCACAGCTACATGCATTGCTGGCGCCACAAGACCCCGGTCATTTACCGCGCCACCAGCCAATGGTTCGCCGGCATGGACGTCAAGCCCGCCGATGGCGGCCCCACGTTGCGCGAAAGCGCCTTGGCCGGCATTGATGCAACGGCGTTCTATCCCTCCTGGGGCCGCGCCCGCCTGCATGCCATGATCGCCAACCGGCCCGACTGGACCTTGTCGCGCCAACGCCAATGGGGCGTGCCCATGGCGTTCTTTGTGCACAAGGAAACCGGCGCCCTGCATCCGCGTACGGTCGAATTGCTGGAACAGGTCGCACAGCGCGTTGAACAACACGGCATCGAGGCCTGGCAGTCGCTGGACCCGCGCGAGCTGCTGGGTGACGAAGCAGATCAGTACGAAAAGAATCGCGACACGCTCGATGTCTGGTTCGACTCGGGCACCACGCACGCTACCGTGCTGGGCGGCAAAGACCAGGCTCTGGGCGGCTCGCACGGCGCCGAGCTGGCCTGGCCGGCTGATCTGTACCTCGAGGGTTCCGACCAGCATCGCGGCTGGTTCCACTCGTCGCTGCTGACCGGCTGCATGCTGTATGGTCAACCGCCGTACAAGGCCCTGTTGACGCACGGTTTCGTGGTCGACGGCCAAGGCCGCAAGATGAGCAAGTCGGTGGGCAACGTCATCGCCCCGCAAAAAGTGTCCGACTCGCTCGGCGCCGAGATCTTGCGCTTGTGGGTCGCATCGACAGACTACTCCGGCGAGCTGTCGATTTCCGACGAGATCCTCAAGCGCGTGGTCGAAGGCTACCGCCGCATTCGCAACACGCTGCGCTTCTTGCTGGCCAACCTGGCCGACTTCGACGCTGTCAGTCAGGCCGTGCCATATGACGAGCTGTTCGAGATCGACCGCTATGCATTGGCTATGACGGCGCAAATGCAGGCTGAAGTCATCGCGCAATACGAGCGCTATGATTTCCACCCTGCCGTCTCGCGTCTGCAGACGTTCTGCTCCGAGGATCTGGGCGCGTTCTATCTGGATATTCTCAAGGACCGTCTGTACACCACTGCCACCGACAGCGTGGCGCGACGTTCGGCACAGACAGCTCTGCTGGAAATCACGCAGACGCTGCTCAAGCTGATGTCCCCCATTCTGTCGTTCACGGCAGAAGAGGCCTGGAAAGTCCTGGCCGATTCCGCACTGAAGCACCAAGCCGATGCGCCGCGCGTCACGATTTTCACCGAGGTGTTTCACACGCTGCCGCCGTACGCCGAGGGGTTGACTGGGAAATGGGCGCGTCTGCGCGCCATCCGTGCCGACGTGCAACGCAAACTCGAAGAGGTCCGCACGGCAGGCGGTATCGGCTCGTCGTTGCAGGCCGAAGTCGATCTGCATGCCGACGGTGACGATCGCGCCATCCTGGAAAGCCTGGGCGACGACCTGCGATTCGTGTTGATCGTCTCTCGTGCCACGGTCCATGCAGGTACGGGCGATTTGCGCATCGAGATCACGCCGTCCACGAACAAGAAATGCGAGCGCTGCTGGCACTGGCGTCTGGATGTAGGCAGCGATGCGGACCATCCCGAGATCTGCGGCCGTTGCGTGTCCAACTTGTTTGGCTCGGGCGAGCCACGCGACAAGGCCTGACACCATGTCGCATGAGGTACCAAGCCAATCCTCGGCAGGCTCCGTGAACAACGCGAGCCGGCAGCCGGGCCGTGAGCCAGGACAGCCTGTCCAACCAGCGCCGCGTACCACCGGGCGCTGGTTATCGATCGCCCTGCTGCTGATCGTCCTGGACCAAGTCACCAAGCTGTACTTCGACTCGGCTTACACGTACGGCCAACGCGTCAACGTGCTGCCGATCTTTGATTTCACGTTGGTGTACAACCGCGGCGCGGCGTTCAGTTTCCTGGCCTCCGAAGCCGGGTGGCAACGGTGGCTGTTCACCGCGCTGGGCGTCGTCGCGTCTGTCGTCATTGTCTGGCTGCTACGCCGCAATACGGCGCAGCCGCGCTTTTGCCTGGCGCTCACGCTGATACTGGGCGGCGCGCTCGGCAATGTGATCGATCGCGTGGTCTACGGCCACGTCATCGATTTTCTGTTGTTCTACTGGAACGACTGGTACTACCCCGCCTTTAACATTGCCGATGTCTGCATCACCTGTGGCGCAGTGCTGCTGGTACTGGACGAACTGTTGCGCGCACGCAAGCCGCGCAACTGAGGCCTGCACAGGCGGCGGCTGTTACCCCGCCTGTGTGTCTGCCGTGGCCTCCCGGCGGCACAATAATTGATGGATATAGGTCCCCGCCTCGGAGATGTCGCGCCGAATGGCGTCCGCCACGCCCTGCGCATCCTTGCGCTGCAACGCATCCAACGCCGCGGCATGGTAGTCCGTCTTTTTCAAATACGGTACATATTCCGGCAAGACGATGGTCAAGACCGGGCCACAACGCAGCCACAGCGTCTCGATGGCATCCTGAATGATCGGCATGCGCGCCAGTGCATAAATACCGAAATGAAAGCGGCGATGCATCTCCAGATAATGATCTCGCCGTTCTTCATTGATGTGATCCGTCATCTGCACCAGGTGCTGGCGCAATAACGCGATATCCGAGTCAGTCGCATGAGCCGCGGCCTCGTAGGCGGCACGTGACTCCAGATCCGCACGCATGATGGTCAACTGCCGGAATTGATCTGGATCGATAGGCGGCACGATTGCGCCGCCTCCCTGCCCCCCGGTACCACGCTCGAGCACGCGCTCCGCGATCAGATGATTCACAGCATCGCGTACAGGCGTCAGGCTGATTCCCAACTCGCCGGCCACGTCGCGCAGCAATATGCGCTGGCCCGGTACGAAACGTCCCGCCAGCAACGCGCCCCGTAATTCCGCATACGCCCGGTCCCACAGCGTGTATTTCTCGATTTGCTTCAGGCCGGTTGCGCCCACGTAAAACCCCTTTGTTACAACGAATAGCGAACCGGGATGTTCGCACTGTCTGCCTCGCTTGGCAAATTGCCAACCTCCCTATTGTTGTTTGTTATAACGAATGCTAGCATCACAGCAAAACCGCAAGCCGAAAAATCGGCCAACCCCAAGGAGGAGACAACCATGTCCTTGATAAAGAAAGCGTTTTTTGCCGTTGCACTGACTGCTGCATCCCTGCCGGCCTGGTCTGCCGATGCTTATCCGTCCAGGGAGATTCGATTTATCGTGCCCTGGAATGCAGGCGGCTCGAACGACATTGCCGCCCGCGCACTGCAGCAGATTTTGGCAAAAGACGGGTTCAACATCGTGGTGGAAAACGCCCCGGGCGCTACCGGCGCCATAGGCCTGACCAAGGTCGCCAATGCTCCGCCAGATGGCTATGTCATTGGCATGGGCACGAGTTCGACGCTGGCTCAGATTGCCCAGAAAATGACGCCCCTGCGCAATGACCAGTTCACCCACATTGCTCGGGTTTCGACCGACCCGCTCATCTTGTTGGTGCCCGCGTCCGGCCCCGCCCAGACGCTGGAAGAATTCCTCGATTACATGAAAAAGAACCCGGGTAAGGTTTCTATCGGCACACCGGGCACCAATAACCTGAACCATATTTTTGCCGAGATGACGGCCCGTGTTGCCGGCGTGCCTTACGTCAATGTGCCCTACCCCGGCGGCTCCAAAGTGATCGCGGACTTGTCCGGCAAGCAAATCCAGGCCGCTGTGCTGAAACCCTCGGAAAGTCGCGGCCAGATCGAGGCCGGTTACGTCAAACCCATCGCGGTGTTCGATACCCAACGTTTGCAAGTCTGGCCGGATGTGCCGACCTTCAAAGAAAAAGGCTATGACGTCTTTCCCTACGGTCCGCTGGTACAGATGGCCTATGTAGTCGGCCCCGCCGGTCTGCCAGGGCCGGTACGCGACAAGCTCATTCAGGCTTTCGAAAAAGCGATCTTGAGCCCCACGTTCAAGACTTTTTCCGAACAGAACGGTTTTCTGGTGGATGGCCTGGCAGGAGATCAACTCGAGAAAGAAGTATTGGCCGTCCAGAAAACACTGGATGACGTTGGAACCAAAGTCTTCAAAGCAAAATGAGGTCGGATGTGAGCACCATCAAGAAAGTCACTTGCCATGTTGTCAGCGCGCCTGTCGAGCGTCCCTTTACCTCGTCGCGCGGATGGTTGTACAAAACGCGCGGCTCATGCATTGTCGAAATCGAAACCACGGACGGCGTAGTCGGCTGGGGTGAATGCTATGGTCCCGCCCAGGTCGCACGCGCCTACATCGACTCGCAATACGGCCCTCGTATTGTCGGACGCGATGCCTTCGATGTAGAGGTGATCTGGGAAGACCTCTACAACCGTATCAAAGACTACGGATCCAAGGGCATGGCGATTTCTGCACTGAGCGGTATCGACATTGCGCTGTGGGACATCATCGGCAAGGTATGCGGCAAGCCCATTCATAAACTCATTGGCGGTGCTTACCGGACCGAAGTTTCCGCCTACGCGACCGGCCTGTATTTCATCGATATGGACCGGCTCATCGACGAAGCCGTCGACGAAGCGCGCGGCTACGTGGAAGAAGGCTTCACCGCCATCAAGATGAAAATCGGCCTGGGCTCGCCCAAGCTGGACATCGAGCGCGTGGCCGCCGTGCGCAAAGCCATCGGGGATGATGTGCGGTTGATGGTGGATGCCAATCATTGTTTCACCGTGCCCGCGGCCATACGCCTGGGACGCGAGCTGGAACAGCTGAATGTGGAATGGTTCGAAGAGCCCATTTCGCCCGAAGACGTCGATGGCTATGTCGAAGTCACGCGCGCGCTGGATATGGCAGTCGCGGGCGGCGAAAACGAATTCACCCGATGGGGTTTTCGTGATCTGGTCGTGCGTAAGGCCATGGATATCGTGCAGCCCGACGTATGTGCTGCCGGTGGCATCAGCGAATGCCGCAAGATCGCCACGCTGGCGGCCGCGCATGGCGTCGAATGCGTGCCGCATGCATGGGGTTCGGCCATCGGGCTGGCAGCAACGTTGCACTTTTTAGCAGCGTTGCCGGATCAACCGCCGAGCTTTCGCCCCATGCCGCCACTGCTCGAGTTCGAACAGTGCGAGAACCCGTTTCGCGATCATTTGTCGACCGAGCCCATCGTGCAACAAGCAGGCATCGTACAGGTGCCGACCGGCGCGGGGCTGGGTATCGATATACGGCGTGAAATCCTCGACCAATATCGCGTGGCCTGACGACTATGCGCTTCGTTTCCTACTATGACGCAGCCGGACGTATCGTGCCCGGCATATTGCCAGGTGATCCCACAGCCCCGGAAGCCTGGGTGGCCGATGTCCGGCATCCCGCCTGCTCGGCCGATTATGCGGACTTGCCGGACACGCTGATGGGCTGGGTCGAATATGGGCTGATCAACATCGCTCAGCGTTTTGCAGCCGCTGCACCTGTCGACAAAAGCGCACGATTGCCGTTGTCCACGTTGCGCCTGGCGGCACCCTTGCCCCGCCCCGGCAAGATCGTCGGCGCCGCGTTCAACTACCATGACGCGTTAGCCGAGCGCGACATGGCGCCGCCTGCGGAACCGGTGATCTTTGTCAAATCGGGGCGCACTGTCATCGGCCCCAATGATGTCATTCGCGTGCTCCCCGATGCGGGCAATGTCACCTACGAAGCCGAACTCGCCGCCATCATCGGCAAACCCGCTTTGCGCGTGTCGCGTGAACAGGCGATGGAATACGTGGCCGCCTACACCATCATCAACGATGTCAGCGCCACAACACTGGTCAAAGCCGACGGGGGCTTTGTACGGGGGAAAAATCAACCGACGTCCGGCCCGCTGGGACCATGGCTCGTAACGCCCGATGAGATCCCGGATCCCTATGCCCTGGATATCCACCTGGACGTCGACGGACGTGTGCTGCAACGGTCCAGCACGCGCAGCATGCTGTTCAACATTGCCGAACTGATTGAGTATGCCTCGGCACGCATGCCCTTGGATCCGGGCGACATCATTGCCACGGGCACACCAGCCGGCGTTGCGGGTGCCCATCAGCCCCCGGCATGGCTGAAAGCCGGCAATAGCGTGTCGATATCGCTCAGCAAACTGGGCACATTAAGTAATCCCGTCGCCGCCGGAGCATCAGATGACCGCTAAGCCTCGCGTTCTGCTCACCAATCCTATTCATCCCGATATCCAACCGAAACTCGCGGCGCAGGTGGATCTGATTGTCGCGCCCGACACGTCCGCGGACACGCTGCGGCGATACGTTGCGGACGTACATGGTCTCGTCGTCCGCACCCAATTGCCCGCCGATATTTTCGATCATGCGCCCCACTTGCGAGCCGTGGTTCGGCATGGTGTCGGACTGGACATGATCCCCATGGATGCGGCCAATCAACATCGAATCCCCGTCGCCAATGTTCCCGGATCGAACACGTCTGCCGTGGTCGAGTATTGCCTGGCGGCCATGCTCAACCTGCGCCGGCCGCTCGCTGCTATCGACGCCGAGCTGCGCCATGCCGGCTGGAGCGCCGCACGGCCATTGGCGGATCACACCGCCGAACTGGACGGCATGACGTGCGGCATCGTAGGTGTGGGCGCAATCGGCAGCCGGCTGGCGCAGGCCGCTGCCGGCCTCGGGATGTCGGTGCTAGGCCTGACACGCCGTCCGGAATCCTTGCCGCCGGGCGTACAGCCCGCTACGCGGGAGGCTTTGTTCGCCAACGCTGACATCATTGTGCTGTGCTGCCCGTTGACTGATGAGACGCGCGGCCTGGCGAATGCCGACATGATCAACAGCATGAAGCCTGGCGCAATCCTCATCAATGTGTCGCGCGGCCCCGTCGTGCAGACCGCTGCGTTGCTGGATGCCTTGCGTCGCGGCCATTTAGGCGGCGCGGCACTGGATGTCCATGACATTCAACCGCTGCCTGCAGACAGCCCGGCTCTCGACGCCCCGAATCTGCTGTTGACGCCGCACATTGCAGGGATCACCGACTCCAGCATGAGGCGCATGAGCGAAGGCGCGATTGCCAATCTATTGGCGCTCTTGCGCGGCGACGTCGCGCCCAACATCGTCAACCCTCATGTGTTGTCTTCCCCTCAATCCATCTCGTGAGATCCGTCATGCGAATTGCCGACATACGCGCCGTACCCATCTCCTTTCCTGTTCCTGCTGAAAAATCGGTACGTCTGGGCATCGGCCGCAGCGTCAAGCGCGATGCGGTGCTGGTGCGCGTCGAAACCGACGACGGCCTGGTGGGCTGGGGCGAAGCCCATCACGGTCGTTGCCCTGGCGCCATTGCACGCCTCATCGACACCACCCTGCGCGAACTGGTGCTGGGCATGGACGCAACGGATGTTGCGGGCGTCTGGCATCGCGTCTACAAAATGCAACTGGCCAGCCATGGCATGGGCGCCGCAGCGGCGCTGGCGCTCAGTGGACTGGACCTGGCGTTGTGGGACATCCGCTGCCAGGCGACCCAATGGCCGCTGTGCCAGTTACTCGGCGGCACGCCCAAGCCGATCAAAGCCTATGCGGGCGGTATCGCATTGGGATGGCAGGCGCCGGAATCCCTCGTTGACGAGGCTCGCGCCTTGGTGGAACTGGGCTTTCGCGCGTTAAAACTGCGTGTGGGCGACACGGCAGGCCGCGACGTGGAACGCGTACGTGCTGTACGGCAAGCGCTGGGCGACGACATCGATCTGCTGGTAGACGCCAACACGGGCTATACCCTGGATGACGTACGCCGCGTCATGCCGGCCTACGAAGAACTCGGCGTCAGTTGGCTCGAGGAACCCTTTCCCGCCTGGGACAGGCACGCCTACGCCAACGCCGCCCGGCTGGGCCGCGTCCCGTTGGCAGCAGGCGAAAACCACTACACCCGTTACGAATTCGGCCCGTTGTTAGAAGACGGCAGCGTCGGGTTCCTGCAACCGGACCTGTCCAAGACCGGAGGAATCACAGAGGGCATGCGCATCGCCGCCATGGCGTCCGCACAGAAACTGACGGTCAACCCCCATACATCGGCGACCGCCATCAATATGGCGACCTCGATCCACTATCTGTGCGCGGTCGACAATCCGGGCTATTTCGAGGCCGACGTGACCCAGTTGAATCCGTTTCGCGACCATCTGGCGGACGTGCTGCCCTATCGCCTGGACGCCCAAGGCTGCGTACAACCGCTGGCCGGCGCGGGCATAGGCTTGCGTCCCGACCCGGATTTCCTCGCCAAACATCCGCTTATCGAGGGGCCTTGCTACGTCTAAGCCCCACCCGTCCCAGGGGCTGCCGGGCGAGCCGGAGGTTTTTTGCCGCATAATGGCGAAATTCGGAATTTTCATATATCCCCATGCTCGACCTCGCCCGCAAACGCATCGTCCTCGGCCTGACCGGCGGTATTGCTTGCTACAAGATCGCCGAATTGGTGCGGCGCCTGACCGAACAAGGCGCCGTCGTCGACGTCGTCATGACCGAAGCAGCCACGCACTTCATCACGCCTGTCACCATGCAGGCGCTGTCGGGGCGTCCGGTGTTTGTGGATGCGTGGGATGCCCGCATTGGCAACAACATGGCGCACATCGAACTGACGCGCGGTGCGGATGCGGTCTTGATCGCCCCCGCCAGCGCCGATTTCATGGCCAAGCTGGTGCACGGCCTGGCCGACGATCTGCTCTCGACACTGTGTCTGGCGCGTGCCTGTCCGCTACTGGTGGCGCCCGCCATGAATCGCGAGATGTGGGCAAATCCAGCGACGCAGCGCAATGTGGCCCAGTTGCGCGCCGACGGCGTCAGTGTGCTGGGCCCGGCATCGGGCGAACAGGCCTGCGGCGAGACCGGAGACGGCCGCATGCTCGAGGCCAACGAGCTCTTGACCGACCTGGTGGCCTTTTTCCAGCCTAAAGTCCTGGCAGGACGCCATATCCTGTTGACCGCCGGGCCGACATCGGAGCCCGTCGATCCCGTACGTGTATTGAGCAACCGTTCGTCCGGCAAGACGGGTTATGCCTTGGCCCGCGCGGCGCGCGAAGCCGGTGCGCGCGTCACCCTGGTGACAGGGGCGACCGCCCTGCCCTTGCCGCGGGGCGTGACGGCTCTGTCGGTCAACACCGCGCGCCAAATGCATGATGCCGTCATGGCCAATGTGCACGACGCCGACGTCTTTATCGCCGTCGCCGCAGTAGCGGATTGGCGGGTCAAAAATGTCAGCGATCAAAAGCTGAAGAAAACCAGCGAAGGCGGCGGCGCGCCGGTCATGGAGTTCGAGCCCAATCCCGATATTCTGGCCGAGGTGGCCAAGCTACCCAAGGGTCCCTGGTGCGTGGGATTTGCCGCCGAAACAGAAAAGCTCGCGGAACACGCCGAGGCCAAGCGAGTACGTAAAGGCATTCCCCTGCTGGTCGGCAATCTCGCGCACAAAGTCATGGACGCCGACACGACAGAACTGGTGCTTTTTGACGCCCACGGGTCTCACCCCATGCCGGCGGGATCCAAGCTGGACGCCGCGCGCCGGCTCATCGCGGAAATCGCCGCGCGGCTGCCTGCGGCCCGGCGATAAGAGCGTCTCACACAGCACGCGACGTGCCAACCGCCGAGCGGTCAGATGCTCGCTCGGCTGGAAAGAACAAGGCGCCGCACGCCAGTGTGGACGACACGTTACTGCGCCAAGGCAGGCTGGATCGCACGCTCGGCCCATTGCGCCAATGGCAGCGGCGTCGCGCTATCGACGATACGGGCCAGCACGATTTTCATTTGGGCCCATCCGCCACGCTCACTCGGCCAGATGTACGGCGTGACGGGGTGCCAAACACCATCGGCGGCTCGCTCGGCCATGACAAAACGAAAGGTGTAATAGCCTGCCATTCCCATGCGCAGATCCGTCACGACCAATCGATCTCCGAGCTCGTCGTAGCGCAGCCAGTCATTCGTGAACCAACGCAAGCGCTCATGCAGGGGCACGCCGTCCAGGACACCTGCCTGTGACACATGCAGCGGCAAGCGCACCATCTCGGGGCGATCGCGATCGAACCAGCCACTGACGGCCTCGTAGTAGTTGTTCGCACCGTCCTTGGCGATGACACGCCACAACAGCGTATTAAAAGGCATCGGCGTTGCCAACACCGCCGTCGGCTGCACCCCCTGCTCCCGCAACGCTTGTTCGACCCGAGTCTCGGCATGCCAACGCCCCGCCAGCGATATACCGAGATAGGCCGTACTGAACACCAATGCAGCAGCCAGCGCCGTCCGGGCTCGCGGCGTGCATCCGACGACTGCTGCCGCCAGCACCGTCACGACCAATGGCACCGTATATACCGGGTCAATGATGAACACCGCCGACCAGCTTTCGGGAATACGCGCCAACGGCCAAAACAGCTGAGTGCCATACACGGTGAATGCATCCAGCACGGGATGTGTCACCAGCACCAGCCAGAGCGTGAGCAACAAGCGCCCGCCACTATAGGGCGCATCGGGCCACTTTTTACGTATCAGCCACGCCAACACCAAGGCCAAGGCCGTCAGGACAAACACCGAATGAGAAAACCCTCGGTGAAACGTCATTTGCGACACCGGATCGGCATAACGCACCAACACGTCCATATCCGGCAACGTGCCCAGCAAAGCGCCGTACAGCAAAGCCTTGCGGCCCTGACTGCGGCCCAGTAATGCGCCCTGAATGCCCGCGCCCAATACTGCTTGAGTAATCGAATCCATATTTTCAGGATATTGTTCTAAAAAACGCAGCGCCCGCGCGCCGACTCGCCCAGACCATCCCGGGGCAACAAGCGTTAAGATACCGCACAGATCCTTCCGCCTGTTTTCACCGGACAAATCCCATGGCCATTTACGGCGAACCCAAGAACGGCGATTTCGTACGCTATATCGAGACGCTGAATCGGCAGACCGGCAGTCCTGGCCAGGTCTTGCCACGCCAGCGCAATGCCAAGCCGAACGCACGGCCTGCCGAGACGACACAAGCCGACACGCCGGAATCGGTCTATACCTATGCGCCACGGAATAAGTCGACGACGCCGAGCTATTCGCCGGATTCAGATACCTCGTCAACCGCCTATACGCGCAATGCGTCCCCCGGCGCAACGAGAGATAACGACGACGAGTCAGAGACCACTTTGGCGGCGCGCAGCGGTCAGCGGCATCTGTCGCTAGGCCTGGGCATCGCGGGCGCGATCGCGCTGTGGAACGCCGTACACAGACTGATCACGGCTATCAATACCCGCAGCCTCGACCTCGACAGCATGGTGCCGATCGTTTTTCTATCGATATGCGCCTGGATGCTGTTCAAAGGCGCCCGCGGCGCACGCCGGAAACAGAACAAGCCTCTGGTCAAGCTGCCGCCGCTCACGACCGTCCACATGGGCCGGAAACCGGGGAAATAGCCGGATCGGGCACAGGGGTTCGGCGCCCAAACAGTTGGTGCTAACATTTCGGGCCTATGGCCGCCAGGCCAGTTGATTTTACGGAGCGAACGTGAGCCACACCCCAGCCGGATTGACCGCTGCCCAGGCAGCAACGATGCTGACCCTGCAAGACCGCCTCAACAGCATCATCAACCCTGACTGGGTGAACGGAGGCGCACGTTTTCTGCGGGCGGCCTTTGTCGAGTCCGCCGAAGCCCTCGAACACCACGGCTGGAAATGGTGGAAAAAACAGACGATCGATCTGCCCCAGGTGCAGATGGAGTTGATCGACATCCTGCATTTCTATTTGTCGCACACTCTCGTATCCGCAGCAGGCTCCGCCCCGGATGCCACGCTCATGCTGGTCGCGGACCTGGCCTCCCCCGAGGCGATTGCGCTGGACGGCCACACCTATCGCCTGCCCGATCTGGATGTGCCCCAATTGCTGGAGCTGATCGGCGGCCTGGCCGTCTGCGGCCGCGCCAGCTATAAAACGCTGGAACACACCATGGCGCGCTGCGAATTGACGTGGCAGGACGCCTTTACGCAATACGTATCAAAGAACGTGCTGAACCTGTTCCGCCAGGAAAATGGCTACAAGACCGGCACCTACGTCAAGATCTGGCAAGGCGAAGAAGACAACGTCGTCCTCGCTCGTTTGATGTCGGCGCTGGACCCGGCCCGTCCGGATTTCGCCGACGCGCTGCATGCGGGTCTACAACAGGCCTACGCAGAAGCGACTCGCTGATCACTAGATCAGTGCCGTAAAAACATCCGGCTATGCCGGCCGGTCCCAGCGCATGCTGGGAACACCGGCATCCTTCGATCCACAACGCCCTCGCGCAAAGGCAGTTTCAGGCAGTCTCGCCCCGCTCGTTCGGGTCATACTGGCCGGAATCGCTCCGGATCAATCCGCCTCAATCACCGTTTGCAGAAATTGCTGCGTGCGTTCTTCTTTGGGGCTGGAAAACAGCACGCTGGATTCTGCGTCCTCGACGATGTTGCCCTGATCGAAAAACAACGTGCGATCCGAGCTGCGTTCGGCAAAACCCATCTGGTGCGTCACGATGATCATGGTCATGGTGCGCTTGGCGGCGAGGTCTCGCAAAATCTGCAAAATCCCGCCCACCAGCTCTGGATCCAGCGCCGACGTGACTTCGTCGAACAGCATGATTTCCGGATGCATGGCCAGGGCACGGGCAATTCCCACGCGTTGCTTCTGCCCGCCAGAGAGCTGGGCAGGATAGGCATCGAGTTTGTCACCGAGACCCACGAGTTCCAGGTATTCCTTTGCGCGTTGCGCAGCCTCGTCACGAGGCACGCCGGACACATGAATAGGCGCCTCCATGACGTTACCCAGCGCGGTCTTGTGCGGGAATAGATTGAAGTGCTGAAACACCATACCGATCTTGCCACGCACCCGCCGCACATGCGCCGAATTCGGCCCCATCTCACGTCCTTGGGCATCGCTCCACATCGACTCATCATCGATCAGAATTTCGCCACTGGTGGGGCGATCCAGCGTCATCAACAATCGCAGCAAAGTCGATTTTCCCGAGCCTGAAGGCCCGATGACCGACACGGTCTGCCCGGCAGGAATCTCCAGATCGATGCCACGCAACACCTCCAACTCGCCATAACGTTTGCATAGCTGATTCAGGCGAATGCTCGCGCTCATCTTGATCCTCCGAATTTTTTCAACCACGCCTCCAGGCGCCGGACACCCCAGGCGGCAATCAGGCTCAACAGCAAAAACAGCACCCCGACCAGCGTCAACGGCTCGGTATAGCGAAACGTCGCTGATCCAATGATCTTGCTTTGCTGCAACAACTCGACCACTGTGATTGCCGACAACAGCGGGGTGTCTTTAAACATCGCGACGAGATAATTTCCCAGCGCAGGCACGACAGGAGGAATCGCCTGCGGCAGCACTACCCCGACCGCCGTGCGCCACGGCGATAGATTCAACGCGGTCGCCGCCTCGACCTGCCCACGCGGCACCGACTCGATACCAGCACGGTAGACCTCGGCGCAATAGGCCGCGTAATGCAAGCCCAGCGCCAGAATGCCTGTGACCAACGGAGACAGTTGCAGGCCGCTTTGCGGCAACACATAAAACAGAAAATACATCTGCACCAGCAACGGTGTGCTGCGCACGAACTCGATCAACACCGCAACCGGCACCGAGATCCAGCGCGAACGCATACGCCGCAACATGGCCAGCACCAGCCCGAGCACGATGGCCAAGGCCATGCCGAGTACGGTCGCTTGTATCGTGATGATCAATGCCGAGCCCAAGGCCGGCAGAATTTCCCAGGCAAATGCCCAATCGAAAATAGGAGTCATCGGACGCGAAACCTCTGCTCCAGCAAGCGGATGCCCGCCGTGATCACCAGCGCCACGGCAAAATACAACAGCAGCAGCAAAAGAAATATCTCAGTCGTGCGCAACGTCTCTGCACGCAACATCTGACCGCGAAAAGTGAGATCGGTAATGGTGATCAACGACACCAGCGCCGTATTTTTCAGCAGTTCGATCAGCAAATTGCCTGCAGGCGGCAACATCGCGGGAAACGCCTGCGGCAGCACGATACGGCGCAGGGATTGCGCAGACGTCATATTCAATGCAACCGCGGCCTCGCGCTGGCCAGGCGCCACCGCCAAAATCGCCCCACGAACCACCTCGGCGCCATAGGCGCCCGCATTCGCCGCCAGCACCACAATGCCCACCGTCACAGCGGGCAATTTCAACCCGAACAACGGCAGCACGTAATAAAACCAGAACAACTGCACCAAGGCAGAAGTCCCCCGGAATATCTCGACATAGACCAGCGCAATGGCGCTGACGATACGATGCGTAGACAACCGCGCCAGGCCAGCTGCAAGCGCCAACGGGACGGCCAGCAACGCCGCCCCTGCCGTGATACGCAACGTCATCCATAAGCCGTCGAGCAGCGGCGGCAATAGCGTGGCGAACCCTTCCATTGAAAAAGCCACGCCTTATTTACCAGCGGCCGGTTCACCAGCGCAGAGCTTGGCTGCCGTCACGTCGCCGGGCAGTTCCGCTTTGGTGAAACCGAACGGCTCAACGGTCTTGGCGTGCTCTTCGGTACCGATGAACTTGGCCAGCTCGGCGTTAAAGGCATCCACAAACGCCTGATCGTCTTTGCGGAACGCAAAAGCCCCGTAGCCCCGCACGCTCTTGCCGTCGATGACAGGGTCCGTGAATGGCTCGGCCTTTTCCAGGTCGCCAGTCGCCGACTTATTCATCAGGTCGTTCACCGTCATCGCAGTCGCCGCGTAGGCGTCGGCTCGGCCGGCCTGCACACCGGACAACGCACTCACCACATCCGGAAACACCACAACGCGATCAAGCGGAATATCCATCTTGCGGGCGTACTCGCTTTCGATAGCCCCCACCACTACACCCAATTTCGTATCGTCTTTTTTGGCGATGTCTTCATAGCTGTGCAGCGCTTTGGGATTCCCTTTTTGCACCAGGAACGATTCACCCACGCCATAGGTGGGATTCGAAAAAGCCGCCTGCTGGCAACGCTCTGGGGTGACGTACATGCCCGCGGCAATGATGTCGAAACGCTTGGCCTGCAACCCAGGGATCAACGAGCCGAATTCGGTCAACACGCCCTCGACCTCGTTGATGCCCATGCGCTTGAGGACAACGCGCGCGATCTCCACCGCTTCGCCAGTAATGCGATTGGAATTGCTGTCCATATATGCATAAGGCGCTTCGTTCGCGTAGCCGATGCGTATGGTGCCCGCGGCTTTGGCGGCCTCCAGCGTGCTTTGTGCCGCTGGGGGATTATTGGCGGCGGAGGGTTTCGCGGCAGAGTCATCGGAGTCCGAATCGGAGCATGCCGCCATCAATCCCAGACTGAGCGCCAATACAGCCCATTTGGTCGTCTTCAGAATGTGTGTCATGCGAGGCTCCCTTTCAAAATATTTATAGACAGAACTAATTCACACGAAATAGTACGTCAATTAATCATTTCAACACAAAGTATATGATGACAAAAATCGAGCACGCTTGACGTCTTGAACTCGGCAAAACAAAAAACACGGCAGCGATTGCTCGCTGCCGTGTTCAATGGGCAAAAACCATTAAGCCGCCTGTCAGCGGCAGGACACTGCCTATCGCCTATTGAGCGTAAGAAAAACGCCCGTCGCGAATCACCCCCATCACGCGGGCGCGCTCGTCAAAGCCCTGGTGATCGGTCTTGGAAATATTCAGCACCCCATTGGGCACCACCAAATCCCGCGTGGTTTCCAACGCATCGCGCAAAACCGCCCGAAACTCGGGGGTCCCCGGCTTGGCGCCCGTTTTCAGGGCGCGGCCCACCGCGGAATCCAACAGCATCCATGCCCCATAGGCATCCCCCGCAAACTGCGTCAGGCTGTGGGGGCCGTGCTGAGCCTCGTACTTGTCCGCAAAAGCGACTGCCACCGATTTAACAGGGTTGCTGTCCGGCAGTTCTCGCGCCACCACGCCAGGCCCCGTGGGGAACAACGTGCCTTCGACGTCTTTACCGCCCACTTGCAGGAACTCCAGCGTGCCGATGCCATGGGTCTGATAAATGGGGCCTTTGTAGCCGCGCTCGATCAAGGTTTTTTGCGGCAAGGCCGCGGGCGTCCCCGAACCAGCGATCAGGATCGCATCGGGCTTTGCCGCCATGGCCTTGAGCACCTGCCCCATCACCGACGCATCAGTGCGCTGGAAGCGCTCTTGGGCGACGACTTTGATATCGTTGCCGGCGGCCTTGTTGAATTCGGCCCACCAGCTATCGCCGTAGGAATCGGCAAATCCGATAAAGGCCACATTCTTGATGCCTTTCGTACGCATATCATCCACTAGCGCCGACGCCATCAGCGAGTCGTTTTGCGGCATCTTGAAGGCCCAGCGACGCTTGGGATCATCGGCAGGCTCGACGATGACCGCCGAGGCAGCCAGGGCAATCATGGGAGTGCCGGTCTCAGCCAGGACATCCAGGCCAGCCAGCGCCGATGCCGTAATGTTGGGGCCGACAATCGCGTCGACCTTGTCTTCGGAAGTCAGCTTGCGGAAATTCTTTACCGCGCGGCTCACGTCAGTGCCGTCATCCAGAATGACATACCGTGCGGGCTCTCCCCCCAATGTGGCCGGCCACAGGCGCACCGCATTATTGGTTTGAATACCAATCGCAGCGGCGGGTCCGGTCGACGAGATATCGACCCCGATGACGACTTCGGCTTGAGCGGACCAAGACAGCAAAGGCGCAATAGTAGTGGCCAACGCAGCCAGGCGCAATAAAGGGTTAGGCATGAGGGAGTCCGGCAGAGTAGTGAAAAATAATGAATGGATGCGCATCCGTGCCACGGATGATATCCAAAACAAACCATTATTTTGCCGGAACCTGGTCGTCGCGCCGACACGCCCCGTTAAATAGTTAATTAAGACGCATTGAAGGCTGGGCGGAAATCGGGGTTGCCAGCGGCCGTAACTGGTCTCAGGCCGCTCAAAAGCAAAATGCCAGCGCTGGCGCTGGCATTTTGTCTGGCTGGCAGATAAGCCAGATCAGCGGCGTATAACGCGGCAAGAGGAGATGATCGGATGCGCCTGGCGGGCCTCATCCATACCGTGCAGTATTTCTCCGATGGCTTCCAGGAAATGGGTCACGCCATCTCGAAAACCACGCCAACCGCCTGGTGCCCCACCGGCCGGTTTGCCCGGCGGCGTAGCCCTGCTTGTGGAAACTTCCATGACCTACTCCTTGAGAAGAATGAAAGGGAACCACAAGAGTCATCTTACGCCGGGTTTTGTTGCAGCACAACATAAACTGTATTGCACTATGGCAAACGAGCAACAGCACGGTGAATTACGATTTTTTGCGGCGCAGCAAAACAGGCCGCTTCGTTATTCCAGACGATCCAGATCGACGCGCAACGCGCGATTCAACGGCGTCGCGACCTTGACCCGGAGGTCATTGGTATGGGCACGCAGAATCTCGCGCTTGACGTCCAGTATTTGCTGGGAATGCATGGAAAACTCGGTCAGGCCGAGTCCCAGCAAGAGGCGCGTCAGACGGGCGTCTCCGGCCATTTCGCCGCACACGGCCACAGGCTTGCCCATACGGGCACCGACGTTGATCGTATTAGCGACCAGCCGCAATACGGCAGGATGGAGGGGGTCATACAGACTCGCCACGTCATGATCCCCCCGGTCAACGGCCAGGGTGTACTGAATCAAGTCGTTGGTGCCGATGGACAGGAAATCCAGGGCCTCCGCAAAGGGCTCAATCGCAATCGCGGTGGCAGGGACCTCGACCATGGCGCCGACCTCGATCCGTTCGGCGTAGGACTGGCCGCGTGCGTCCAGTTCCCGTTTGGCCGCCTCGATCGCGGCGAACGCTGCCCGGACCTCGTGCATATGCGCCACCATGGGCAGCAGCAGCCGGACATGACCATGCGCCGACGCCCGCAAAATGGCGCGCAGTTGCGTCGCAAACATATCCGGATGCGCCAGGCAGTAGCGAATCGCCCGTAGCCCGAGCGCAGGATTCATCGCGACAGTAGCTTCGTCATCCAGGGTTTTGTCGGCGCCAATGTCCAGCGTGCGGATCGTCACCGGCCGCCCCGCCATGGTCTGCACGACAGAGGAATAAGCCCGGTACTGTTCTTCTTCGTTGGGCAGCGTCTGGCGTCCCATGAACAGAAATTCGCTGCGGAACAGGCCGATGCCATGGGCGCCGGCCGCCAAGGCAGCCTCGGCCTCATCGGGTAATTCGATATTGGCATGAAGCACAATTTCGATACCGTCCAGCGTGACGGAGGGTTCATCGCGCAACAGCGCCAACGCGGCGCGCTCGGCAGCGTAAGCCACTTGACGGTCGCGGTATTCCTGCAGCATGCGTGGCGAAGGATTGACCAACACCGCGCCCGTGGCGCCGTCCACCACCACCGTGTCACCATCGCGCACCAGCTCGCGCACATGACCCAATGCAACGACTGCCGGCACACCCATGCTGCGCGCCACGATCGCGGTATGCGATGTCGGCCCACCCAGGTCCGTCACAAACGCCGCAAAACGGCCGCCCCGCAAACGCAGCATATCAGCCGGAGAAATGTCGTGCGCCACGACGATCAAAGGATCGTCGCCATCCAGAGCCCCTGCGTCAGGCAGGATCACAGGATTGCCCGACAAGACTTGCAGCACCCGCTCGATCACCTGACGCACATCGGCGCCACGCTCGCGCAGATACTCGTCCTCCATGGCCTCGAATTGCTCGCCCAGAATCTGACCTTGCGCGGCCAACGCCCATTCGGCGTTGTAATGGCGCTCGCTGATCAGTGCACGGGTCTGCTCGGCCAACAACGGATCGGCCAACAACAGGCAGTGCACGTTCAACATGGCGCCCAGTTCGCGCGGCGCATCCGCCGGCAGGCTATCGGCCATTTTCTGCAGATCTGCCAGCGCGACGGTCAGCGCTTGCGTCAGGCGTTCGCTTTCTGAGGCGACGTCTTCCGGAGCAATACGATAGTGAGCGACCTCAAGCGAGGCGGCGCCCATCACTACTGCACGCCCTATCGCGTATCCCCGCGCCACACCCTTGCCCTGCAACGCGACCACGGCACTGATCTCGGCAGCAGGAGGCGCCGTCATGGGACATTCCAGGCTGGTGTTATTCGTGCTCACCGAATTTGCTGTCGAACAAGTTCTGAATTTCAGAAAGCGCCTGGTCGGCATCGCCTCCTGAGGCCTCTAGACGTACGGTAATCCCCTTGCCAGCAGCCAGCATCATGACGCCCATGATGCTTTTGGCGTTGACACGCTGAGCACCACGGGAGATGAAGATTTCACTGCCGAACTTGCTGGCCAATTGCGTCAATTTGGCAGCAGCTCGTGCGTGCAGGCCCAGCTTGTTGGAGATGGTGATGTCAGAAATAGGCATAGAGTCAGTCTACCTGTAAACAGCCTTGCACGCCGCCGGCCAATGCCTTGGCTCGCGCCTGCGCCAAGCCTTGATCACGCGAGGTCAAGGCCCGCAACAACATCGAAGTATTCAATCCCGCCACCACACAGCATTGCGTGCCCAACGCCTGGGCCTCTGCCACGGCACGCTTTGCGATATTGGCTGGGGTGGCGCCAATCAAATCGGTCAGCACCAACACCCCCTGCCCCTCGTCGGCAGCCCGGATGTCGCGCAATAGGGAGGGCACCTGTTCATCGGGCATATCCTCGGGCTGGATATCATGCACCGACATGCGGTTGCCCGCCTCGCCCAGCACGTGGACGGCGAATTCACGCATCGCCTCGCCCAATGGCGCGTGCACGACAATGACTATACCCGTCATGACCGAGCCTCTATGCCACCGCGCGTTCGAGGGCCGCCGCAAACATGTCGGCCACATCAAAACCGGTTTGCTCGGCGATCTCGACGAAACAGGTCGGACTGGTGACGTTGACCTCGGTCACATAATCGCCGATGACGTCCAACCCCACCAAGAGCAGGCCACGTGCGGCTAGCTTGGGAGCCACCTGTGCGGCGATCTCTGCGTCGCGGGCCGACAGCGGCTGTGCCACGCCTCGGCCGCCGGCGGCCAGATTGCCGCGCGTTTCGCCCGCCAAAGGAATGCGCGCCAGCGAATACGGCACCGCCTCACCACCGATCAGCAAAATGCGCTTGTCCCCTTGGACGATCTCGGGAATGTAGCGCTGCGCCATGATGGTGCGCTCGCCATTGTCGGTGAGTGTTTCCAGGATGGCGTTCAAATTGGGCTCAATGGCCTGCAGGCGGAATATACCCGTGCCGCCCATGCCATCCAGCGGCTTGACGATGACGTCCTGATGCTTGGCATGAAAAGCCTTGATCCGCTCCATGTCGCGCGTCACCAGCGTGGGCGCTGCCAGATCGGCGAATTCGGTAATCGCCAATTTTTCTGGATGATTGCGGATCGCTGCCGCGTCGTTAAAGACCTTGGCGCCCTGGGCCTGGGCATACTCGAGCATGTGCGTCGAATAGACGTACTCCATGTCGAATGGAGGGTCCTTGCGCATCAGCACAGCGCCGAACTGCGACAGCGGCACGTCACGAGCCTCGCCGCTGTCACGCCACCAATCATGGCCGTGCAGATCGGCGCCTTCGACCAGCTCGATCGCGGTACTGCGCGCCAGCACAACGCCCGCGTCGATGAACAGATCGCCCTGTAATGCCACGCTCAGCGTATGGCCGCGCGCGACCAGCGCGCGCATCATGGCAACCGAACTATCCTTGTAGGCCTTCAGGCGCGGCAAGGGGTCAATAACGAATAAGACATGCATAAAGATATCCCGGTCGCGCGTGGAACACAACCCCACGCGTCATACCGCCATCGTAGCGTAAATGACCCGCCCGCGCCGGGCGGCATGGTGACCTTTTTGGCAACATGGCGAGTCGCGCCACGCACGACTCGCCATGCCCCAAAGCATCCTCAGGCGGCGTCAGCCTTGCCGGGCGTGCTTTTCTTGCGAGGAGCAAGCACCATGACCATTTGACGGCCCTCGAGCTTGGGCATGGCTTCGACCTGGGCCAACTCGGTCAGATCGTCGCGGACACGTTCGAGAACGCGCATGCCGAGCTCCTGGTGAGCCATTTCGCGGCCGCGGAACCGCAGCGTGACCTTGGCCTTGTCGCCTTCTTCCAGGAAGCGGCGCAAGTTGCGCAGCTTGACCTGGTAGTCGCCTTCGTCGGTCGCCGGACGGAATTTGACTTCCTTGACCTGGATGACCTTTTGTTTGGCGCGAGCTTCGGCTTGGCGCTTTTGTTCCTGGTACTTGAACTTACCGTAGTCCATCAGACGGCAGACTGGAGGATCCGCGTTGGGCGCGATTTCGACCAGATCCACGTCGGCTTGTTCGGAAAGACGGAACGCGTCGGCGAGCTTTACGATGCCCAGCTGTTCTCCGTCCAGACCTATCAGGCGCACCTCGGGGACACGGATCTCACCGTTGATGCGATTGGCTTTTTCAGTGGCGATGTTGACAACTCCTAAAAGATTTAAGCAGCACTGCTATCGGTATTGACGACGTCCCGGCGAGCGGCGACGTCCAGGGTCAGGCGGTCAGAGAAGGCCTCCAGCGTGATGACGCCGAGGTCCAGCCCGCCCAAACCACGCACCGCTACAGTGCCATTCTGCTTTTCCTTGTCGCCCACGACAAGGATATATGGCACCTTTTGCAGGCTGTGCTCGCGGATTTTACGGGTGATTTTTTCACCACGCAAATCGGACTGTACCCTAAAGCCTTGTTTTTTAAGGTTTTGCGTGATTTCCGCCGCATATTCGGCCGACGGCTCGGAAATACAACACACCACGGCCTGCACGGGCGCCAGCCAGGGCGGCATCGCACCGGCATGGTTTTCGATCAACATGCCGATAAAACGCTCGAGTGAACCGAGGATCGCCCGGTGCAGCATCACCGGCGGACGACGCTGATCCTGCTGGTCGACATATTCAGCGCCCAAGCGGACGGGCATGGAAAAGTCGACCTGAATCGTGCCGCACTGCCAATGACGGCCGATCGCGTCTTTCAGCGTGTATTCGATCTTGGGACCATAGAATGCGCCTTCCCCGGGGGAAACCTCGAACTCGCAACCCGTGCGGCGCAGGCTCTCCATGAGCGCCGTTTCCGCCTTGTCCCAGACTTCGTCAGTGCCGATGCGTTTTTCGGGACGCGTCGCGACCTTGTACAGCACCTCGGTAAAACCGAAATCGCGGTACACCTTTTGCAAGAGCGCCGTGAAATCGGCACATTCGTCCTGCAATTGGTCTTCGGTACAGAAAATATGGCCGTCATCCTGCGTAAAGCCACGCACGCGCATCATGCCGTGCAACGAGCCCGAAGGCTCATTGCGATGGCATTGGCCAAACTCGCCGTAGCGCAAAGGCAGTTCGCGATAGGAATGCAGGCCGGCGTTGAAGATCTGCACGTGGCCCGGACAGTTCATGGGCTTGAGGCCATACACGCGGTTTTCGGACTCGGTCGTGAACATGTTTTCACGATAGTTGTCCCAATGGCCGGTCTTTTTCCAGAGCGAAATGTCGAGAATCTGCGGGGCCTTGACTTCTTGGTAGCCGTTGTCCTGATAGACCTTGCGCATGTATTGCTCGACCTGCTGCCACAGTGACCAGCCCTTGGGGTGCCAGAAAATCAGGCCCGGCGCCTCGTCCTGGAAATGGAACAGATCCAGCTCGCGGCCGATCTTGCGATGGTCGCGGCGCTCGGCTTCTTCGAGCATATGCAGATACGCGTCTTGCTCGTCTTTCGTCGCCCAGGCAGTGCCGTAGATGCGCTGAAGCATCTCGTTGTTGCTATCGCCGCGCCAATAGGCGCCAGCGACCTTCATGAGCTTGAAGACTTTCAGCTTGCCCGTGGACGGGACGTGAGGCCCGCGGCACAGATCGATGAATTCGCCCTCGCGGTAGAGGCTGAGCGTCTCGTTGGACGGGATCGAGGCGATGATCTCGGCCTTATAGGCCTCGCCGATGCTCTTGAAAAAAGCCACCGCGTCGTCGCGCGTCCATTCCTCGCGCGTCACGATCTCGTCCTTGCGGGCGAGTTCGGTCATCTTTTTCTCGATAGCCGCCAGATCCTCGGGCGTAAAGGGACGCTTGTAGGAAAAGTCGTAATAAAAACCGTTCTCGATGACCGGACCGATCGTGACCTGCGCATCGGGGAACAAGGACTTGACCGCATAGGCCAGCAAGTGCGCTGTCGAGTGACGGATCAAATCCAGGCCGTCGGGATCCTTGGCCGTCACGATGGCCAGTTGGGCATCCTGATCGATGCGAAAACTCGTGTCGACCAGTTTGGCTTCATTGCCAGGCAGCGTGACACGGCCGCCCAGCGCGGCCTTGGCCAGCCCGGTGCCGATGGACTGCGCAACCTCGGCCACCGTGACCGGTGCCGGGAACTGACGCTGCGAACCATCGGGCAATGTGATCTGTACCATCGAAAATTTCCTGGGGGAAGAAACAACAAACGCGGCTATCGGCCGCGTTTTGTCTGGTTGCTTGTTGGGGCCTGCCGTCTACCTGACGAGAACCCGACGCTGGATAAAACTAACGCGGCATGGGGCGGAAGTTTCCGGTCGTAGTTCGTGTCGGGCGAATAATCATGTGCTGGCCACCTGAGGCTGGCACGCAAAAACGGGAACAACAATCATCGGGCGCGTGCCTGGATTCCTCTATTGTATCACTCGACACCCAACAATACTTAACTTCAGATAGGTCTTATTTATCGGTCAATTCAGGTCCTGCGCCTCAACGCCCGCGTCGTTTTAGATAAGGTCCGCAATGGAACGTTTCTCCACCTCTGGCCACACACCAGGACTATGTCAGCCATTACGCCTTCGACCTCCCCCGAGCACGCTGCGACCTCGCCATACGTGGAGCGGCGTTACCTGCTGCTATCCGGCACCAACCATCGAGTCCGTATCGCCATACTGGACGACCACCCGGTCATCACGCTGGGCGTCGCTGCCTATCTGCGGGCACAACCCGATTTTGATATCGTCCATACCGACACCTCATCCGAGGCTCTGCTGCGAAACTTGCATGAGCATCCTTGCGACGTCGCACTGGTCGACTTCTACCTCCCCAGACAGACCGTGGATGGCGTGGATTTCATCCGGCGCCTGCGCCGTCACCACCCCAAAATGGCGATCATCACTTTTTCCGCGGGTGCTGCTGACGAAACCGAATACGCAGCGTTTCGGGCTGGCGCGACGGGGTATCTGCCCAAATCCGCCCCGCTGCCCACACTGGTCGAGGTCATCCGCGCCTCGTGCAATGCCAATATCGACGGTTTCATCACGCACAAAAACGGCGCGCTAAACATGACGCCGCCTCGCCACCCCGATACGCGACTGACTCTCGCGGAAATCGAAGTCCTGCGCCTCATCTCCCGAGGGCTGTCAGTCACACAGGTCTCCGCCCGTCTGCTACGCAGCAAAAAAACCGTCAGCACACACAAACGCCGCGCCATGGCCAAGCTGGGCGTCGCGGACGACCTGTCTTTGGCCTTGTACCTGAAAGAGAAATTCGATCAGCCTGCCGGCCCCTGACCCGCTATCAGCGCCGATCCATGCTGCACATAGACACCGTCCTGTCGCTATATCCGGATGATGCCACCCGGTTGTTGCTGCTGTCGCAGGCACTGGCCCACACACAAGCCGACCTGAGTTCGCTGCGCGATGCCATCAAAACCGGCGATCGAAAGGCGGCCCTGGACCATACCCACAAGGCCAAGGGCACGGCCAGTTTTCTCGGCGCTGACAAGCAGGCCTTGCAGCAATTCGATCAACTGACGCAGGCCTTGAAAAATGCAAATGGCGACCAGCCTGATACCGCCCTGCATGGGGATACGTCCGGACAGCCGCATACTGTCGAACCGATGCCTGCCACCGTCCGGCGCGCATTCAAAGCCGTAGAATCAATTTTGCTGAGCCTGGAAATATCGATACAGGCCCTGGTCAAGACGCTGGAAAACAACAAAACCGGCGCCCGTAGCGAATAATCAAAACGCTGAAAATCTAAAGGATAGTCAAGTATCAAGAAATCTTTGCGATTCAGACACGTTCTGTGTCATCTCGGGTATCTGGGCATCATCTCATTTCAACTCGATGCTTACGTAATATTTTTCCTTTACTAGACTCGTCAGGTCGATATTCACTTGGCTAGTCACATGAAACCATTTAATCGCACCGATCGTATTCAAACCCTGCGCCCCCGCGTACTCGAAATCGATACGGGTCTGTTTCGTGGGTATGTAGATATTCGAGAACGCCAAGCCGGCGTACCCGCCTCCTCCAAATCCGAATACTGCACAAATACCGCAGCATCCCGAGACTTGGCAGAGCGGCAAGCATTGGGCCTCGCCAAGCAGATTCGTATGGCTTCGCAACGCGTTGGCATACGCTCGCAGTTGTTATGCGACAGTCTCAGCGACAACCATGCGGGCCGTCACGAACTGGACAGCATTCCGGCATTTTTAATTCGCCGCCCGGTTAACGCTCCATCGACGCGCAAACATCTGCGAGCAGTCGCTTAATCAGCAAAATGATAAAAACTCCCATTTCCAATCTTACAGATTGAAATATTCTGAGTATAATAAGGGTCGTAAGCAGTAAATAACCTGTTTGATTGAGTTGCAAAGGAGAGCCGCCCATGAGTATCGCAAGCGCCAATCCTGGCTGGACAGACGACCTATCTACCTCCGCTGAAGCGCGAGCGCAACGCACCCTGCAGGCTGCTGAGCGTCTCCTGGCCAAGCCCACCCCCGCGGCCCCCGCCGCGGCTGCTGCCTCTGCAGAACATCAATTGCGCGAATACATGCAGGAAATGAGCCTGACACGCTATGGCCATGCGGGCGCCCTGCTAAGCCGGCTATATGGAAAATCGCGATAGCGAAAAGCTGATAGCCGCAGCGATTGCAAACCCGGCCGAATAAACAAGCCGCCATGGTTATCGATGGCGGCTTTTTTATATTCCGGCCATACGAATCCATGGGATCATCATCGAAAAATGACGCAGTTAAATATCGCTGCCATTTCGATTTGAATAAACCTATGACTCGTATCAATTGCGTTCCAGTACAAGAACTCAGCGGCCCCCACCTGGTTGCGGAATACCGAGAATTGCCCCGCGTTTTTGCGCTGGCGCAAAAGGCAGCCGCTCGCGGCATAAAGGCTCAACCCTGCACTTATACGCTCGGAAAAGGCCACCTGCTTTTCTTTTACACGCGGCTGGATTATCTGGCCCGCCGACATGCCGATCTGATCGAGGAGATGCGGCGCCGGGGCTACAAACCGACCTTTACCGGTATACGGCGCGAAGACTTTCCGGCCATTCCAGACGATTGCTGGGGAAGCTGGAAACCCACGGCAGAAGCCCAGCGCCTGAACCGTGAACGAATCCAAGAGCGGCGCCAAGACGCCGAAAACAACAAAGCCGCCAAGTTGTGATTTGGCGGCTTTTTTGGAGGGTAGTGATGAACTACCAGAATCCTGGTAGGCGGTATTGGAATCGAACCAACGACCTCTACGATGTCAACGTAGCGCTCTAACCATCTGAGCTAACCGCCTGCGAACTGCGAAGAAACGAGATTATGCACGAGTTTTTTTACCTGTGCAAGTCGGCTTGTCTTTCGTACTGAATCATCAACCGCCGAAAAGCCGTCAACACCTGTCCCGGCCGTAGCCAACGACGCCAAAGCAGGTCGCGCCATCGGCCTCCGGGAATGTATGCGGGATACACAATCTGCGATGGCGACCAGCCGGGACGCCAGGCGCGTGTACGCGTCGGCCTGCCGGTCACCGTCAATGTCGGAATCCCCAGATTGGAGGCGAGATGCCCTACCCCGGATTCATTGCCGATGAACCAGCCACATTCATGAATGAACTTCGCGACATCGGAGAGGGATTCCGATTGAAAAATCGCCAGACCGTTGTCTTCGAGGCAGCGCCACTGCGCTCTCTCGTGCTCCGCCAGGATATAAACCGGATCATAGCCAGAACGCTTCAGACGCAGGCCAAGCTCGACGAAGTGCGACGCTGCCCAGCATCGTTGTTCACTCGTTGATGAAGGATGTACGGCAACCCGTCTGGCGTACTGCCGATGACGCAGCCCCATCATCGGCACCAGGCCGTTGCCGACCTCGCTATTTTTCAAACCCAGCTGATCGCGACAGTAATCCCGGATTTGATTCAGCTTGACGAAACCCCTGCCTGTGATGACGACATGGGCGTCATAGTAAAAATAACGCCGGGCATAGCGGTGCAGCGCATAAGGCCATCCCACATGCATTTGAGCCACGCAGTCGTATTCGGACAAAACCTGAGCGGCCTCAGACTCTGGCAGAGACGGACGAACATCGATATCAGGAAACCAGGTGCGCAATTGGTGCGCATAGTCACCAAAGACTGTCACGCCACGTCCGTTGATGGCCAGGTTTTGCGCCATGGTCATCATGAGCAACGTATCCCCGAGGCGCGGCGCCATGAGTATGGCTACTCTGGTGGCTTGCTTTAAATGCTGCTGATGTTCGGCAGCCAGATAACAAGATGCGCCGGAAAGAAGCGTTGCCATGCGTTGAAAATACCTCTACCAAGCCAGGAGCGGCCAAAACCGGTCAGAGAACAGACAAAATAGGACCCCTGCAGATCTGTTTGGTTACATTACAGCACGGAGATGTAAAAAAAGCACAATTCCCCTACAGGGACAGCCAGCATCGCCAATGATTCCATCAAGATCCAGCACTGTTACAAAATCCTTCGCGTCAGCAAAAAACGTTCGCACTGCATTGGCGACTGACCATGGGGGCAGGCATTTTTACAATGAAACAGCCCCAGACGAAAAAACCGGCTGGCAGCCGGTAAATGTATTGTGATGCTCAGTGATCAGCGCCGCAGCTATTGCCCAGCGAACGGCACGATGCGCTATTGGCGTCAGCAGTCGTCCGCCTGCCGAACGACACGCATCAGGGCGTCGATCTTGTCTGCCGACTTCACACCAGGGGCGGTTTCCACTCCGCTGCTCAAGTCGATTGCCCAAGGGCGCAAGCCCCGGATGGCCGCAGCCACATTATCGGCATTGAGCCCCCCTGACAGGACAATGGGCCGTGCGGCCGTATCAGCCCGGACGGTCGATAGCAATGCATGGTCAAAAGCCTGACCACTGCCGCCATAGGCCGCACTGTAGCTGTCGAATAACCACCCTGCCGCCTCGCCGTAGGCGCGGCACGTCTCGGCCAGACCGTCGGATGTATCGAGCCCAGGGGCGCCGACACGGAAGGCCCGCAAAAAGCGCGTGCCGTAACGCGTGCAATCCTGGACGGATTCGTTACCGTGGAATTGGAGCAGATCGGGACCGACTTGCTCCAGCACGGCGCGAACGTCGGCAGGGTCCGGATCCACAAACAAGGCCACCACGTCGACAAATGCCGGCACAGTGCGGCGCAAGACTGCCGCCTGCGCAGGGGTAACGTAACGCTTGCTGCGCGGATAGAACACGAAACCGATCGCGTCCGCCCCGGCCTGCACGGCCGAGGCGATGTCTGCTTCGCGGGTCAAGCCGCAGATTTTGACGCGAGTACGCATAACGCTATTTGAAAACCGGTTGAGCAAGGTTACTTGAATGCGGCGGCAGGGTCACCGCTCTCGTCACCGTAAATGCTGGTGCCATAGGTCGTGTCGATTTCGATCTTGACGCTGCTGGGATCCACCGTGGACTGGCCCGCCTTATAGTGCATCACCATACCAGGGAAAATCATAACAGCTGCGACCATGACCAATTGGATGATGATGAAAGGCACCGAACCCCAATAGATCTGCCCCGTCGTGACCGGCTCGATACGCTGACCTGTGACCTTGTCACGATAGGCGTCTTTGGGCGCCACCGAGCGCAAGTAGAACAGCGCGAAACCGAACGGCGGATGCATGAACGAGGTCTGCATGTTCACGGCCAGGATGACGCCGAACCAGATCAGATCGATCCCCAGCTTGTCGGCGACCGGCCCCAAGAGCGGCACGATGATGAATGCCAACTCGAAGAAGTCCAGGAAGAACGCCAACACGAACGTGAGCACGCTGACTACGATCAGGAAGCCCCATTCTCCGCCAGGCAAGCCGATCAGCAGATGCTCGACCCACAAGTCACCGCTGACGCCCCGGAAGGTCAAGCCGAATACCGTCGAGCCCACCAGGATGAACACCACGAAGCAGGACAGCTTGGTGGTCGTATCCATGGCTTGGCGCAACAGATCCAGGGTCAGCCGTCCGCGGATCAACGCCATGACGATGGCACCCACAGCACCCATGGCACCACCCTCTGTGGGCGTCGCGATACCGATGAAGATCGTCCCGAGCACGAGGAAAATCAGGAACAGCGGCGGGATCATCACGAAGGTGACGCGCTCGGCCAATGCGGAAAGCATTTTCAGGCGGAACACCTTGTTGACCATGGCGATGATGAAGGCGGTCAGGCCCCACAGCAGCAGGCTGAGAACGACTTTCTCATCAACCGGTGCAGCGTCTTTTTCCAGCCATTGCGTCAGCAAATACGCCGACACGGCCGAAATCAACATCAGCACCAATAACGAACGTCCGCCGCGGGAGCCATTCGGCTCACGAAAGGTGCGCGCTTCTTCGGGCAAAGCAGGAGCCGAAGACGGCTTGATGAAAGACATCAATACGATGTAGGCGATATAGGAGCCCGCCAGCAGAAACCCCGGCACCATCGCGGCACGGTACATGTCTCCGATCGAACGGCCCAACTGGTCAGCCAGAATGATCAGCACCAGCGACGGCGGAACGATCTGTGACAGCGTGCCGGATGCCGCGATAACGCCAGAGGCCAGGCGCCTGTCATAACCGTAACGCAGCATGATGGGCAGCGAGATCAAGCCCATCGAAATGACCGAGGCGGACACCACGCCGGTTGTCGCGGCCAGCATCGCCCCCACCAGCACCACGGCAATCGCCAAGCCGCCACGCAGCGGCCCGAACACCTGACCGATGGTCTCGAGCAAGTCTTCCGCCATCCCCGATCGTTCGAGCACCAACCCCATCAGCGTAAAGAACGGCACCGCCAGCAAGGTATCGTTGGACACAATACCGAACACCCGCTGAGGCAAGGCCTGAAACAGCGACGCGCTGAACAGGTTCAATTCCATACCGATCAAGCCGTACAGAATGCCGTTCGCGGCCAATGCAAATGCCACCGGAAAGCCCAGCAGCAAGAACACCACCAAGGTGCCGAACATGATCGGCGCCATATTTGCGATGAAAAACTCCATGATCATTGGCCCTTGTTCTGTTGTTGCAGGGCCGCCGCTTCGCGATCTTGCGCTTCGCGGGCGATCTCAGCTGCCAATTGCTCTTCGGCGCTCTTGCCTTCGGCGCGCGCCAGCGGATCCGGCGCCTGGCCGCGCAAGTAGCCTACGCATTTGATCAAGCGCGATATCCCCGCGAGAACGAGCAGCGCGAAGCCAATCGGGATCAACAGTTTGACCGGCCAGCGGACCAAACCGCCGGAGTTGGACGACTGTTCGTTGGAAATATACGAATCCATGAACATCGGCCAAGACAGGTACATGATCAAGATTGCCATAGGGAGCAGGAAAAACAGCACCCCGAAAATCTCGATGTAAATCTGCGTACGCTTGGAAAGCTGGGAGGACAGGATGTCCACCCGGACGTGTTCGTTCTTGAGCAGGGTGTAGCCGGCGGTCAGCAGGAACATGGCACCAAACATGTACCACTGCAGTTCCAGCCAGGCATTCGAACTGGTTCCGAATACCTTGCGGACCACCGCATTGCCGGCACTGACCAGCACCACCAACAGGGTGACCCATGTCACGGCTTTTCCAACCCGCACATTCAGCGCGTCGATGGCGCGCGATAAAGCGAGTAATGCTTTCATGATGGGAATAATGAGCTAGATAGAAGGTCGCAACTAGCCAAATACGGCATAGCGCACGAGCATGCGGGGCCTCGCCCGGGGTGGCCGGGCGACAGACTTCGGCAATGCGCCACTCCTGTCGCCCCAGCTTTTGGCGGACACGAAAACGAGCGGAAACCTGAGATTTTATAACGTTACGCTCGTTCCCCTGCCGCCCAGCCCTGGAGGGCCGAGTTACTTACCCCGGCCAATGGTCCCCATAAAGCCATCGAAGCTGCCCTCGGCCACGCGGAACCACGGGATCTCGTTGTCACGGAACGCCACCATGTCGTCGTAGATCTTTTTGAAGGTGGGGTCCTTGGCGGACAACTCTTCGTAAACCTTGACGGCCTCGGCGTAGCAGGCCTCCATGACCGGCTTGGGGAAAGCCTTGAGCTGGGCGCCCTGCGAGACCAGGCGGCGCAGCGCAGCCGGGTTTTCGGCATCGTAGGTGGCGATCATGTCGTTGGTGGCAGCCGCGGCAGCCTGCGCCAAGACGGCCTGATAATGTTTGGGCAGCTTGTTGTAGACCTCTTGGTTCACATACAACGAAACCTGCAGCGTGCCTTCCCACCAACCCGGGAAATAATAGTTTTTGGCGACCTTGTGGAAACCGAGCTTTTCGTCGTCGTACGGGCCGATCCATTCGGCGGCGTCGATCGTGCCTTTTTCCAATGACGGATAGATGTCGCCGCCCGCAATCTGCTGCGGCACCACGCCCAAGCGGGACAACACGGCGCCGGCAAATGCGCTGGCGCGGAATTTCAGCCCCTTGAGGTCATCGACCGTTTTGATTTCGTTGCGGAACCAGCCGCCCATCTGGGTGCCGGTGTAGCCGCATGGGAAATTCACGATGTTGTACTTTTGAAAGAGCTCGCGCGTGAGCTTCAGGCCATTGCCATGGCGCATCCACGCGTTCATTTGGCGCGTATTCAGGCCGAAAGGCACGGCGCCGTCAAAACACAGCGCGGGGTCTTTGCCGTAGTAGTAGTACGACGCCGTGTGGCCGCATTCGATGGTGTTGTTCTGCACAGCGTCGAGCACCTGCAGCGCCGGCACGATTTCGCCGGCGGGAAAGGCTCGAATATTGAATTTGCCGTCCGTTGCCTCGGCAACGTACTTGGCCAGATTCTCACCGCCGCTGAAGATCGCGTCGGCGCTACGGGGAAAACTGGACGCCAGGCGCCAATTGAGTGTGGGGGATTCTTGTGCGAGAACGGGTGCGGCGAGCGCTGCACCGCCAGCGGCGGCACCTAACGTGGCCTTTTTGAGGAACGAACGACGTTGCATGAAGGGAGTCTCCTGATTGGACAACGCTGCAAACGCAGGCCGCTCGTGTGGAGCTGCCGCGCATTGTGGCAGCTCATGTAAGGGCTGCCGTTGTTTGTGTGTAATGCTGGGGCCTTGTCAGAACGTCGCCGCATCGCAGCAAACGTCGGCCTTTTGCGTCCGCAATCATATAGTGACAATTGATCGCTGCCCCCCTGCTGATAACCCTAAGCAGAGGTAAAAGGCGACAATAAATGCGCGCCACCGTCCAATTCTTTCAGCTGGAATTCAGGAGGGTATTCGATCGCGGACAGGTAAAGTCCATCAGGAGAAAAGGTAGGTGCGGCCAAACGGCGGTCTCGCGCCGCCAACAGCGCAGGCATCCAGGAAACGGATTCGCGGCCTTGTCCGATTTGCAGCAATGCTCCGATCAGATTGCGCACCATGTGATGCAAAAAAGCATTCGCGCGCAATGTGAATACAAGAAAAGGACCGCGCTCCTGGATGTCGAGTTGATGCAGCGTGCGCACGGGATGGCGAGCCTGACACTGCGAGGAGCGGAAGCTGGAAAAATCGTGTTCGCCGAGCAGCGTCGAAGACGCTTGCCTCATTGCGTCCACATCCAACGGCTGAAAACACCAGCCTGCCCGCGCGGCCCACAGCGGCGGCCGCACGCGGCCGCGCCATAGCAAATAGATGTAGGTGCGCGAGCGTGCCGAAAAGCGCGCGTGAAAATCATCAGGGACCGATTGCGCCCACTGGACGGCAATGCTGGGCGGCAGAAAGGCGTTGACGCCGCGCACCCAGGATTCGTCGCGGCGCGTGAGCGGCGTATCCAGATGCACGACTTGCATGGCTGCATGCACGCCTGTATCTGTACGGCCCGCGCAAATCGTGGGTACGATGCCATCGATCCCGCTGAAACGGCCCAGCGCCGCTTCCAGCGTATCTTGCACCGTTTGACGATGAGGTTGTGTCTGCCAGCCTTGCCAGGGGGAGCCGTCATAAGCCAGCCCCAATGCCATACGCGCCATGAGTGTCAGACGCGCGGTCCGCGAGCGGGCGGCTCGTCGGTGGGAGGTTTATTCAGATCCAGATCGATGCCGTCCAGCTTGCGAGTGAGCAAGGTGGTGTCCAGAACGGGTTCTCCGCCATAGGACGCGTCTTCGTCCTCGTTTTCATCTGCACGGCGAGCACCGGCACGGCGTAGCAGCCACGCGATGATCAATACGATCAATGCCAGTATGGCGGTCACGACCACCAAGAGATTGTCGGTCAGCCAATTGCCTGTGGTGGATGTGGCCCCCCCGGTATTGGTGCCCGAAGCAGCAGCGAGATCCTGAGCGGCGGCTTCGGTTCCGGCGATGTTGGGCGCGCCCGTTGCGTTCGAGCCTGATGTACCGGCACCTGCTGCGCCTGCGCCACTGGATCCAGCCGCCGCACCATCGGGGCCGCCGGCAGCGCCTGTATTTGCGCCTGCGGCCGTTCCGGCACCTGCAGCGTCTGTTCCTGCGCCCGCGGCTGCGCCACCCGTGGTACCTGTTCCGGCGCCCGCAGCACCGCTGCCGCCAACAGCCGTTCCTGCACCTGCCGCACCACTGCCGGCAGCCCCCGCGCCTGCGCCCGTCGCGCCACTGCCCGAGGTACCGTCAGCGCCGGCGGCGCCAGTGCCTGCCGCGTCATTCTGGTTGGCTGCACTCCCCGCCGTACCGCCAGCCGCGGCCTGGTTCAGGGCCTCGACGTTACCTTGCAGGGTCTCAACGCGCTGCTGTGCATCCTGCAAAGCATGTTGTTCGGACGTACGTGCATCCGCTTGTGCATCGGCCTGGGCGCCCGCCGCATCCGCAGAACTGAGACGCAAACGGTCTTGCGAGCTCGCACCCGCGCTGCCGCCCGATGGCGACGCCGCGCTCACATGACCACCACCGGCATTGACGCCCTCGCCAACCGCAGCCGCACCCGCGACGGCTGCGCCAGCGCGGCCCCGATAACGTGCAAACGCTTCAGCCTGTTCGACATAGATGCGACGCGCCTCGGCGGGATCAATCGCACGTACCGTGGCAGCGTCGGGAATCGTCAGCGTTTCTCCCGCGCGCACCAGGTTCATATTGTTCTGGATAAATGCCTGCGGATTGGCGCGCCATATGGCTACCAGCATCTGATAGACACTGGCGTCCGACACGTCATTACGACGGGCAATGCGGAACAGGTTGTCGCCCGCACGCACCGTCTCTGCCGAGGCAGGCGCCGCACGGTCTGCGCTGACGGACCCAATACGCGCCGACTGAACCGGCGCAGCGGCCGCACGCTGCGGCACCAGAATGGTGACCTGGACCTGGCGATGGCCCGAGCTGGATTGCAAATCGAGCAACAGATCCACAGCCGATGTCGTCAGGGGCTGCGAGGACTCAATACGGATATTTTTGCCTGAGGCCTGCGGGCCATCCTGAACACTCACACGCGCGGTATTCAGGGGCACAGGAGGCTGCATCCCGGCGCGTTGCCACGCGGCGGCATCGGCCAGCGATACCTTGAGTGAGGCCAGCTCCTCGGCCGTAATATTCTCGAGCGGCACCACGACTTGCAAAGGCGCCCCCGGCGCGGAAACCACACGCGAATGCCCCACAGTCGCGGCATGCACCGCCCCGCCCATCGAGACACCGAATGCAAGCGCGATGGCCCATTGCGAAGCTTTGATACGGTGGGTCGGCGAAAAACGACGTGAACGCAATGTCATATTGGGAAATCCTGCTGGACGAATCGGGTTACCGGCCAATGCTGGGCGAAAGTGTAATAGATCGACCTTGATTCACAAACCTGCCATCAAGGCTGCGGCAAGGACAAAATAGCAGAAAGGCACCCGCAGGTGCCTTTACCTGGCCCGGCCAAAACCGGGCCAGCCTGAATGCGCAACGGCGCTGCCGCCCAAGCAGCCGGCGCCGTTGCCTATGACGTTCAGGCCTCGGACAATGCGATGCGCAACATGCGGCGCAACGGCTCGGCCGCACCCCACAACAATTGGTCGCCTACCGTGAACGCACCCAGGTACTGGGAACCCATGGACAGCTTGCGCAAACGGCCAACCGGGATATCCAGGGTTCCCGTCACCGCCACCGGCGTGAGCGCACGCACGGTGTCTTCCTTGGTGTTGGGGATGACCTTGGCCCATTGGGTGCCTTCGGCAATCAGGCCTTCGATTTCATCCAGCGGCACATCACGCTTGAGTTTGATGGTCAGTGCCTGGCTGTGGCAACGCATGGCGCCAATACGCACGCACAGGCCGTCGATCGGCGTGGCGGGCGTACCAAAAGCCTCGCCGCGGCCCAGGATCTTGTTGGTCTCGGCTTCGGCTTTCCATTCCTCGCGCGACATGCCGTTACCGAGGTCCTTGTCGATCCAGGGGATCAGGTTGCCGCCCAGCGGCACGCCGAAGTGCTCTTGCGGCAGAGCCGGGTCTTGTTGCGCGGTCAACACGCCACGATCGATTTCGAGAATGGCCGAAGCCGGATCGTCCAGCAGAGGCTTCACAGCCTGGTTCAGCAAACCGAATTGCGTCAGCAGTTCGCGCATGTGCTGCGCGCCGCCGCCCGATGCGGCCTGGTAGGTCATGGAGGTCATCCATTCCACCAGGTCGTTGTTGAACAGGCCGGCCAGACCCATCAGCATGCAGCTGACGGTGCAGTTGCCACCGACGAAATTACGCACGCCGCGCTTGAGCGCCGCGTCGATTACCGGACGGTTGACCGGATCGAGCACGATGATGGCGTCGTCTTTCATGCGCAGGGTGCTGGCGGCATCGATCCAGATACCATTCCAGCCCGCGCCGCGCAGCTTGGGATAGACCTCGGTCGTGTAATCACCGCCCTGGGCGGTCACGATAATCGGCAGTTTTTTCAGAGCATCGATGTCGTAGGCATTCTGCAACGGACCAGCGCCCTCAGCCCACGTGGGCGCGGCACCGCCAGCGTTGCTGGTGGAAAAGAATACGGGATCGATCAGGGCGAAGTCGTTTTCGTCACGCATGCGCTGCATGAGAACGGAACCGACCATGCCGCGCCAGCCGACCAGGCCTACTGCTTGCGTCATGTTCAATGCTCTTGAGGTTGATAAATAAGAAAAAAAGCTAACGATCCCGACAATTTATCAGAATAAGCGGGACTATGTTGCACTGCGATGATATTAGGGACAAACCATGGCCCCTATTGGCGTTGTGAAAGCACCACCGAGACGGCAGCAGCATGCAATGCGCGCGAGAAATCTCGACCCCGCTGCGCTGCGTATAATAATGCACCGCCCCCGGCACGACATCATGCCAGGGGCGATTCAATCAAGCGGGAAATAATCAACCCAGTGCTTTCACCACGGCATCGCCCATTTGCGAGGTAGACACTTTGGTGGTGCCTGCTTCGTAAATATCGGCGGTGCGCAGGCCATCGGCCAACACCTTGCGCACGGCGGCTTCGATACGATCCGCTTGGGCGTTCTGGTTCAGCGAATAACGCAGCAACATGGCAGCCGACAGAATCGTCGCCAGGGGATTGGCAATGCCTTGGCCCGCGATGTCCGGCGCCGAGCCGTGGCTGGGCTCGTACAGGCCCTGCCCCGACTCATTCAACGCAGCCGAGGGCAGCATGCCGATCGAGCCCGTCAACATGGCGGCCTCGTCCGACAGGATGTCACCGAACAGGTTGCCGGTCACGATAACGTCGAACTGGCGCGGGTTGCGTACCAGTTGCATCGCGGCGTTGTCGACGTACATGTGCGAGAGTTCGACATCGGGATAGTCGCGTGCGACTTCGATGACGATGTCGCGCCAGAACTGCGAGGTTTCCAGCACGTTGGCCTTGTCCACGCTGCACAGTTTCTTGCCGCGTTTGCGAGCCGATTCGAAACCGATGCGCGCGATACGGCGCACTTCGGAATCGGCGTAGCGCATGGTGTCAAAACCCTCGCGTTCGCCGGCGAAAACACCGTCTTCGGCAGTACGCACACCGCGCGGAGTGCCGAAGTAAATATCACCGGTCAGTTCGCGAATGATCAGGATATCCAGGCCCGACACGATCTCGGGCTTGAGCGAGGAGGCGCTGGCCAGCTCGGGATACAGGATCGCAGGACGCAGATTCGCAAACAGGCCGAGCGCCTTGCGCAGGCCCAGGATGGCTTGCTCGGGACGGAATTCACGCGGCAGGCTGTCGTATTTCCAGTCGCCTACGGCACCGAACAACACGGCATGCGATTTGCGCGCGAGCTCCAGTGTCGCTGGCGGCAGCGGATGCTCGAATTGGTCATAGGCGGCGCCGCCCACGGGGGCTTGTTGAATATCGAGCGGCAAATTCAGTGCACTCAGTACGCGCACAGCCTGCTCGACAATCTCTGGACCAATGCCATCACCCGGCAGCACTGCAATGTTATGTGTCATGAAAAAAACCTATATGTGGTGAAACTGAGCCTCAAGGCTTAAGCAATGGGGCGGCTTTCCAGCCAGGGATAACGGGCCAGGCGTTCTGCCTCGAACGCACGGATCTTGTCGGACTGACGCAAGGTCAGGCCGATGTCATCGAAACCATTGATCAAACAGTATTTGCGGAACGGCTCGATATCGAACGACATTTCGCGGTTGTCCGCCGCGATCACGACCTGGCGTTCGAGATCGATGCGCAGCTTGTAGCCGGGGAATGCCTTGACCTCATCGAACAAACGCGCAACTTCCAGTTCGGACAGCACGATAGGCAAGAGGCCATTCTTGAAGCTGTTGTTAAAGAAGATATCGGCGTAGGACGGCGCGATGATGGCGCGAAAACCGAACTGCGTCAGCGCCCACGGTGCGTGCTCACGGCTGGAGCCGCAGCCGAAATTTTTGCGCGCCAACAATACCGAAGCGCCCCGGTAGCGCGGCTGGTTCAGCACGAAATCCGGATTCAACGGACGCTTGCTGTTGTCCATGCCGGGCTCGCCGTGATCCAGGTAACGCAGTTCGTCGAACAGGTTCGGACCAAAGCCGGTGCGCTTGATGGACTTCAGGAATTGCTTCGGGATGATGAGGTCGGTGTCGACGTTCTCGCGATCGAGCGGGGCCACCAGGCCTTCGTGAGTGGTAAATGCTTGCATGATGTCTGAGCTCTTAGCGGAAGTTGCGGACGTCGACGAAATGGCCGGCTACAGCAGCAGCTGCTGCCATCGCAGGGCTGACCAGATGGGTGCGGCCACCCTGCCCTTGGCGGCCCTCGAAGTTGCGGTTCGAGGTCGATGCGCAGCGCTCTTCGGGCTCGAGGCGGTCGGCGTTCATCGCCAGGCACATCGAGCAGCCCGGTTCACGCCATTCGAAACCGGCCTCGATAAAGATCTTGTCCAGGCCTTCGCGTTCGGCTTGCTGTTTGACCAGGCCCGAGCCCGGCACCACCATGGCTTGCTTGACATTGGAGGCCACGTGTTTGCCACGGGCGACGGCGGCGGCCTCGCGCAGGTCTTCGATGCGAGAGTTCGTGCACGATCCGATGAACACGCGATCCACGCGGATGTCGGTCAACGGAGTGTTGGGCTTGAGGCCCATGTATTGCAAGGCACGCTCCATGCCGCTGCGGCGTACATCGTCTTTTTCGCGATCGGGATCGGGTACACGGGAATCCACCGACAAGACCATCTCGGGCGAGGTGCCCCAGGTGACTTGCGGCTTGATGTCTTTCGCATTGACCTCGACGACGCGGTCGAACTTGGCGCCCGCGTCGCTATGCAAGGTGCGCCAGTAGGCAACCGCCTGATCCCACAACACGCCCGTGGGCGAGAACGGACGGCCACGGAAATACTCGATGGTCTTGTCATCAACGGCGACCATGCCGGAACGTGCACCGGCCTCGATGGCCATGTTGCAGACCGTCATGCGGCCTTCCATGGACAAGCCACGAATGGTGCTGCCGGCGAATTCGATCGCGTGGCCGGTGCCGCCTGCCGTGCCGATGATGCCGATGATATGCAGCACGACATCCTTGGCCGTACAGCCGAAGGGCAACTCGCCCTCGACCTTGATCAGCATGCTCTTGTTCTTTTTCATCAGCAGCGTCTGCGTGGCGAGCACGTGCTCGACCTCGGAGGTGCCGATACCGAAGGCCAATGCCCCCATGGCGCCGTGCGTGCTGGTGTGCGAGTCGCCGCACACCACTGTCATGCCCGGCAGCGTCGCGCCCTGCTCCGGCCCGATGACGTGCACGATGCCTTGGCGCAGATCGGCCATGCGGAATTCGGTGATCCCGTATTTGTCGCAGTTGGCATCCAGCGTGTCGACCTGCAGTTTCGAAATCGGATCGTCGATGCCGCGATTGCGGTTGATCGTGGGCACGTTGTGATCGGCCACTGCCAGGTTGGCACTGATGCGCCAGGGCTTGCGGCCAGCGATGGTCAGGCCTTCGAAGGCCTGCGGACTGGTCACCTCATGCAACAGGTGCCGGTCAATGTAGAGCAAACAGGTGCCGTCGGATTCCTGGTTCACGACGTGCGCGTTCCAGAGTTTGTCGTAGAGGGTTTGGGCCATGAATAGACTCGCGGAATATCCGGCTGGGCCGGTAGGGACATCAGAATCGATGTCTCATTATGCCCATGCTCTCAACCTAGTACAACGGCAGCATTTATCCTAGTATTGGAAGCACCACCCTTTCCCACGCGACGATAGAGGAAAAGCTGCCGTCCCAGACAAAACCGCCCCATCAAAAGGGGCGGTTTTTTATCAATAGCCAAGGATCCGAGGCCGTAAGTCGGGGGTACCTGCGTGACGCACTCGTCATCGCACCGCTACTTTTTGCCCTTGGCCTGCTCGTATAGCGGCATCACCCGTTCCGACGCAGCCTGCAATTCGCTGATGCGCGTCGCCGCAGAGGGGTGCGTGGACAGGAATTCTGGCGGTGCGCCATTGCTGGCGGCCCCCATTTTTTGCCATAGCGTCACCGCGGCACGGGGATCATATCCGGCCCGCGCAGCGAGCTCTACACCCATCATGTCGGCCTCGCTCTCGTGAGTCCGGCTGTTGGGCAGGGTAAACATGACGTCGGTAAGCTTGCTGCCCAGATCCGTCGATACGCCGGTGGCAATCGACAGCACAGACAGGCCAACGTTGGTGACCATCTGCTGCGACATACGCTCGCGTGCGTGTTCTCGCAAAGCGTGCGCAATTTCATGCCCCATGACGGCTGCCAGCTCAGCATCAGTGGGCTTGATTTGCGTCAACAGTCCGGTATAGACGGCTATTTTTCCACCCGGCATGCACCATGCGTTGACCTCGTCAGAAGACAAGACGTGCACTTCCCAAGCCCAATTGGCCGCATCGGGTCGGAACGCCCCTACCTGTGCAATCAACCGTTTGGAAATTGCACGCACTCGCGATACCTGGTCGGCATTGCGATCCAACGCGCCCTGAGCCTTGGCCTGCTGGATGAGGTCGGAATACTGCTGGTTGGCTTCTTGCTCGAGCTCTTTTTCCGGCACCATGCTGGACATGTACTGTGTGCGTTCAACGCCCACTGTGCCGGATTGTGTGGTCTGCACGCTGGCGCAACCGGTCACGGCCATGGTGCCCGCCACGGCGATGGCTCCGAGCAGCTTGCGCCACACCGTTCGAAATCCTGTGTTCATGTGTGCTCCTCCTCATCAATGTTGTCGGACCAACGCAACGCGCCGCGAAGGCGACCGATCTATCGTCCCGGACCAGAGGTGCAGGACAGACGTATCAGCATCACCGCTGCATGGCCTTTGTGCCATCAGCCGCATTGCGCCCGATGGCGCAAAGCATGGTCCATCAGCACCAGCGCCAACATCGCCTCGACAATAGGCGTGGCACGGATGCCGACGCAAGGATCGTGGCGGCCCAGCGTTTGCACCATGATGGGTTCGCCCTCGCTATTGATCGAGTGGCGCTCGACGCGAATGCTCGAGGTCGGCTTGATCGCCAGAGATACCGTCACCGGCTGCCCGGTGGAAATCCCCCCCAGCACACCGCCCGCGTTGTTGCCGATAAAACCCTCGGGCGTTATCTCGTCGCCATGTTCGGAACCACGCTGCGTAATAGAACCAAAACCCGCCCCGATCGACACGCCTTTGACGGCATTCAGGCCCATCATGACGTGCGCGATATCGGCGTCCAGACGGTCGTAAATGGGTTCTCCCCAGCCGACCGGTACGTTTTCCGCGACGACCTCGACACGTGCGCCGATCGAATCCCCATCGCGGCGCAGCTGATCCATATAGGCTTCGAGCTCGGGCACAATGCCGGCATTCGGCGCGTAAAAGGCATTGTTGGGCACCTCGTCCCAGGACACGAATGGAATCGGAATGGGCCCCAACTGGCTCATGTAACCGCGCACACGAATACCGTACTGCTCGGCCAGCCATTTTTTGGCAATCGCTCCGGCGGCGACGGTAGGCGCCGTCAGACGCGCGGAGGAACGCCCACCGCCACGCGGATCGCGCAGGCCGTATTTGTGGGTATAGGTGAAATCGGCATGCCCGGGGCGAAAGGTATCGGCAATATTGGAATAGTCCTTGCTGCGCGCATCGGTATTGCGAATCAGCAGCGCGATGGGCGTGCCGGTCGTCACGCCCTGGTACACCCCGGACAGAATCTCGACCTGGTCGGCCTCCTGGCGCTGTGTCACGTGGCGCGAGGTGCCCGGACGGCGGCGATCCAGTTCGGCCTGGATATCGGCAGCCTCCAGCGCCAGGCCCGGCGGGCAACCATCCACCACACAGCCGATGGCGGGGCCATGGGATTCGCCAAAATTTGTGACGCAGAAAAGAGTACCGAGAGTATTGCCGGACATGGACGTTAAGGAATCAGAAAAGCATTAGAAGGCAGGCCTGATTATGACATTGACGGGCGGCTGCCTGCGCGGGACGATGCAAAAGACGCGTTTATGACGAGCAACTGACTTCGATTCCCCCCGCCCAATCCGGTGGCAGTCCCGCGTAGGCTTCGTAGCCGGCTTTCTCGGTATAGGGGTCGCGCAGCAAGTGCAGCAAGGTATCAATTTCGCCGGCGTCGCCGGTTTTCGCCGCACGGATCGCCTGCTCGGCCAAGTGATTGCGCAGCACATAGAGCGGGTTGACGGCGTCCATCGCCTGGGCCCGTGCCTGGGCCGCAGCATCCGGCTGGCTCGCCCCGATCGAGGGAGCGGCCTCAGGGGTTGACTCGCGAGTTGTCTGGCCCGTTGAGCCGCCAGATGCGTTATCTCGGTCAATGGGATCCTGCACATGGCGTGCCGCCAAGCGCTCGTACCACGCGCGGGCCGCCTCACGGTCAATGAAGAGATCCTGAAAACCCTGCGGGCGGCCCCGAACGGCGTCGGCCAAGCGACGGAATGTCAGGGTGAAATCGGCTCGTTGATCGTGCATGAGCTTGAGCAGCGCATCCAGGAGCGCCTCGTCGTCTGCCTGCCAGCGATAGAGCCCGAGTTTCGCGGCCATGCGTTGATGAAAGGCCTGGATAAAAATCGCCTCGTAGCCATCCAACACCCCACGCAATGCCTCGACGTCGGCCACCAGGGTATGCAAGCTGCCCGCCAGACGATAGAGATTCCACAGCGCCACCGAGGGTTGCCGGTTCCAGGAATAGCGGCCTTCGGTGTCTGAATGGTTGCAGACGTGATCCAGTCTGAAAGTGTCCATGAATCCATACGGGCCATAATCCAGCGTCAGACCCAGAATGGACATGTTGTCGGTGTTCATCACCCCATGGCAAAAGCCTACGGCCTGCCAGTCCGCCATGAGCAATGCCGTGCGGCGGGTCACTTCGGCCAGCAGACGCAATATCGCACCGTCAGCCCCCGATGCGCCGCCCGTTTCGGCGTCACGGCAAGGGGGATAAAACTTGTCAATGACATAGTCGGTCAACACCCGCAACTCATCCGGCTGGCGACGCGAGGACCAGTGCTCAAACGACCCGAATCGAACAAAACTGGGAGACATGCGGGTGACGATCGCCGCCGTTTCCATCGTTTCGCGTCTGACGGGATCATCAGAGACGACCAGCGCCAAGGCGCGCGTGGTAGGGATTCCCAGGCCGTGCATGGCCTCGCTGGCCAGATATTCGCGCACGGACGAACGCAGCACGGCCCGTCCGTCGCCCATGCGGGAATATGGCGTCATCCCGGCGCCTTTCAGCTGTAATTCCCAATTGCCGTGGGGTCCTGCCACTTCGCCCAGCAGATGCGCACGGCCATCGCCCAATTGCCCGGCCCATACGCCGAATTGATGACCGCTATATACGGCAGCCAGCGTGTCGCCGCCCGGCAGAGGCTGCTGGCCTGAACAGACACGCAGAAACGTCTCGGATTGCAGGGCCTCGGGTGCCAGGCCGATCAACTCAGCGGCCTGCTCGTTAGCATGCAACAGCCTGGGCGCAGTCAACGGCTGCGCCGCCAGCCGTGTGTAAAACGCAGGCGGCAGCGCGGCAAAGGAATTGTCCAGCCGTAAGTCGTCCAGTTGATGCAGCAAGGTCGGTGAATCGGTCATAGTGAAAAATGAATCGTCAGGAATCGCAGAGGCTGCCGTGGTATCTCGGCCCGTGGACGGAGATCCACGCGCGAAGCGGGATCAAGGGTGGCCCGCGATGCGACACGCGGGTCCGAGCAGGTACGTCATCGCGGCACACCGGCACGCGCCCGGGCACGTGCCGCGCGCTTGGCAGGCCGTACATACAGGATAGCAGCGATGAAAAACACCAGCGACAGCGCAATTTCCAGGCCTGCCAGGGCAGCCGACATCGGCGCGGGGTCGGACATGGCCCGCACGACGCCCTCCATCAAATACAGCAATACCAGCATTGACGCCCATTGATAGGTATAGAGATTGCCCCGCAATACGCCGCGCAACGGAAAGGCCAATGGCAGCGCCTTGAGAAACAGCCACGAACCGCCCGGCCGGATCGGCGCCAGCACCGTTTCCCATGCCACGCACAAGACAATCAGGGCCAGCAAGGCTGCCGACGCCAGACGCCGCAGATTGGGATTCAACTCAACGTTCATCAGTGGTCTCGAGAAGTAAGGTCCCGGCTCAATCCTGTGCGAAGCCGTCTACACCTGCCCCAAGCATCCCGGCACGCAGGCCAGGAAGATGCCGGGAAAGAAACGCCCAAACTGCTATTATCGCCCGATGAGCCCCTCTGCCGAGCCCGCTACCGCTGCGCCGGAGCCGCCCCCAGTCACGCGCACGCGTACCCCCTGGATCACGCGTGTCGGCCGAGTGTTCCGTTTCGCCGCTCAACGGGCTGACGAGGAACGGCTGCTGCAGGTGGCGTCCAGTCTGACTTTCACCACCGTGTTAGGGCTGGTCCCCATGTTGGCAGTGGTGCTGTCGCTGTTCACGGCCTTTCCGGTGTTCCAGGATTTTCGGCTGGCGCTCGAGGATTTTCTCACGCACAGCTTGATGCCGCCGGCCGTGTCCGACAACATCATGAACTACCTGAATCAGTTCGCCCTCCAGGCCACGCGCCTCACCGCGATTGGCGGGGCTTTTCTGGTGGTCACGTCGATCCTGCTCATCATGACGATCGACAAGACTTTTAACGATATCTGGCATGTGACGCGTCAACGCCCGATTCCGCAGCGCGCCCTGGTGTACTGGGCCGTCGTGACACTGGGGCCGGTAGTGGCAGGTGCCAGCCTGTGGGCGACCTCTTTCGTGACTCGCGAATCCATGGGCCTGGTGCGCGATGTGCCGGAAATCCTGAGCCTGATCATTTCGTTTGTCCCCGTCATCCTGACGGGGCTGGGCTTTGCGGCCTTGTTTGTGGTGGTACCCAATCGCCAGGTGTTTTGGCGCGACGCCATGGCAGGGGGTTTCGGGACGGCAATTGTGCTCGAGCTCATGAAAGCCGCGTTTGCGTACTATCTGACACGTTTTCCAACATACACGGTGATTTACGGTGCGTTTGCCACACTGCCGATTTTTCTGCTGTGGATTTATCTGTCGTGGCTGGCGGTGCTGTTTGGCGCCACCGTGGCGGCCAGCGTGCCGTTGATCCGTCTGGGCCGCTGGGAAATCAACCGCAGTCCCGGTGCGCCGTACATCGACGCCATGGCCGTCCTGCGCTCACTGCATGCTGCCCAGGGACGCAGGCCCGCCGGCCGCAGCACCAGCTCCTTGGCCAAGCGCCTGCATCTGCACCACGACGAGTTGAATGCCGTCCTGGAAAAACTCGAACAGCTGGACATCATCGCCCGCACGTCCGAACAACGCTGGATACTGGCCTGCGATCCGCGCAAGATCCCGCTATCGCCCGTGGTTGACCATTTTCTGCTCGATCGGCAACAGCCCAGGCTGCAGGACGATCCGCACATTTTGGACGTCGCAGCGGCCGCCCTGGCCAGACGTGACACCCCCACACTGGAAGAACTCTCTCAGCTGGCGCACAATACGCCTATGGACGCGGCTGCGCCCGTGCCGCCGCTCGCAAGCCAGAATACAAATCGGGGCAACAGTCCCCAGGAGAAGCATCATGTTGAAAGTCAGTGAAATCCTACGAGTAAAGGGCGACACGCTTTATACGGCCTCGCCCGATATGTCCGTGGCCCTGGCCGTCCAAACCATGAGCGAGCAAGACATCGGCTCGCTGGTCATCATGGAGTCCGGCATGCTGACGGGCATGCTGACCTTTCGCGAAATCATCCGCCACCTGCATGACCACACGGACGGCGAATGGGGCAAGACCACTATCCGCGCCATCATGGACGACGCGCCGGTCAGCGTGTCCCCCAACACCAGCGCCGACGAGGTCCAGCGCCTGATGCTGGAAAAGCATGCGCGTTATATCCCCGTGATGGACGGCCCCATGCTGATGGGGGTGATTTCGTTCTACGACATGGCCCAGGCCATCGTGGCCGCGCAGCAATTTGAAAACAACATGCTGAAGGCCTATATCCGCGATTGGCCCGTTGACGGCAACAACGCCTCTGCAGAGCCCGCCTGAGCGGCATATGCGGTCCGTACAGGCAACCTGTACGGACCAGGCTGTCATCAAAATTGATTGCAGACAGCCCCCGGGGCTGACGCAGCCAGGCTGTGTGCGCCTGATACTGTGAACGGATTACGCCATCAGCACTGGTCTATCCGCCTAGCCGGCCGGCATCGCGACGGCGGCCGGCACATGCGATGAGCTCTGCAGACTGCGCCACGCTTCGTAAATCAACCCTGGTTCATTGCCCGCCAGACGCGCCGGATCGGACAACATGCGCCGCCAGCGCCGCGCTCCCGACTGGCCATTGACCAATCCCAGCATAGGGCGCGTCATCACACGCAGCGGCACGCCACGGCTCACCTGCTCCGCCGCGTAACGCACCATGGCGTCAACGACTTGTGCGTCCGTGGGCAAACGTCCGGACGGCCAAAGCCGCAATGACACCTCGGACAACACGCGCGGCGTGTGCCAGGCGGCGCGCCCCAACATCACGCCATCGAACTCATTCGCAGCCGCTACCGACTGATCCGCATCCGCCAAGCCGCCATTGAGCACAAAAATGCTGTCGGGAAAATCCGCCTTGAGCTGCTTTGCGACGTCATAGCGCAACGGAGGGATCTCGCGATTGTCTTTCGGCGACAGGCCCTTCAGCACGGCATTGCGCGCGTGCACGACAAATACCCGACAACCGGTGTCGTGAATCTTGCCCACGAAATCCCGTACAAAGGCATAAGACTCGTCGTAATCGAGACCCAGACGATGCTTTACCGTCACCGGGATATCGACCGCGTCCTGCATCGCCTTGATGCAATCGGCAACCAGGGCCGGCTCAGCCATCAGGCACGCCCCGAACGCGCCCCGTTGCACGCGCTCTGACGGGCAACCGCAATTCAGGTTGATCTCGTCGTATCCCCATTGGCGCCCCAACCGCGCCGCCTGCGCCAGTGCGTCGGGCTCGCTGCCCCCGACCTGCAGGGCCACGGGATGCTCGGCCTTGTCAAAATCCAGATGACGCTCGACGTTGCCGTGCATCAGCGCGCCGGTCGTGATCATCTCGGTATAGAGACGCGCGCGCGGCGCCAGCAGCCGGTGGAAATAACGGCAGTGCCGGTCTGTCACATCGATCATGGGGGCGACACAGAGCCGCCAGTCAGAGGGGTTCAACATTACGTAACGCACAAGAGGAATGCCGTATTTTACGGCGTTCGCCAAAATCGGCCGCATCGCCCGGCGGCCCGGTTGGCGCGTAGACTAAAATTGTGGCGCCGCTCCAGGCAGCGCCCCGCCGGGCTGCTGCCCCACGTCCACCCTTACTCGCTGATCCATGGCCGTTTTTACCCCTGTTTCCGATAACGACGCCCGAGCCTTGCTGGCGCATTTTGACCTAGGCGACCTGGTGTCGCTGCGCGGCATCACCGCCGGCATCGAAAACACCAATTATTTTCTGGTCACGACACGTGGCGAGTACGTATTGACGATATTCGAGGTGCTGACTCAGGCGCAGCTGCCCTTTTACATCGAGCTGATGCACCATCTGGCATCGCGCGGCGTACCCGTGCCGCAGCCTCAGACATTGCGTGACGGCAGCCGCCTGACCACACTGCATGGCAAGCCGTGTTCCATCGTCACGCGCCTGCCCGGCGGCTATGAGCCCGCACCGGGTGCGGCTCATTGCGCGTTGACCGGCGCCACCCTGGCCCGCGCGCATCTGGCCGCCCAGGATTTCCCCCTGCAGCAGCCCAATCTGCGCGGTCTAGCCTGGTGGGTCGAGACTGCCCCCAAAGTCCTGCCTTTTCTGGACCCGGCCCAAACTCAGTTGCTGACCCAGGAATTGTCGGCTCAGCAACAGGCTGCCCAGAGCCCCGCGTGGCAAAGCATGCCCGCCGGGCCGGCACATTGCGACCTGTTTCGCGATAACGTCCTGTTTGCGGGCACTTTTGATAGCCCGCTCATGGGCGGTTTCATCGATTTCTACTTTGCGGGCTGCGATACCTGGCTGTTCGACGTGGCCGTCAGCGTCAATGACTGGTGTATCGAGCGCGAGACGGGCAGTTTCATCCCCGAGCTGGTACAGGCATGGCTGCAGGCTTATGCCGACGTGCGCCCCTTCACCGACGCCGAGCGGCAGGCCTGGCCGACCATGCTGCGCGCCGCCGCGCTGCGCTTCTGGCTCTCGCGCCTGTACGACTACTATCTGCCTCGCCCGGCCCAGACACTCAAGCCGCACGATCCGCGCCATTTTGAACGAGTGTTGCAAGCGCGCCACCGCGAGGCGCTGCCCGCCTTGCCCTAAATGAACAGGCCCGCATAATAGAATGTAACGTGCGCCCGGGAAAATCTGGGCCATTCCGAACGTCCTCGCCCTCATGTTGAGGATAGTCCAGGCCAAGCCTGACTGCGGGGACATCCATCTAACGCTAATCGAGACTTATGCAAGCAGCATCCTTACCCGCATCCTATGGCTGGCAATGGGTACGAGACGGCCTGAAGTTGTTCATGAAGCAACCGCTCGCGGTCTTTACCTGGGCCTTGGCTATCAGTCTGCTGGTGATGTTTGCCAGTTTTACCCCGCCAGTGGGCCCACTGCTCTTTGTCGCGCTGATGCCCGTCGTGACCTTGATGACACTGTCTGCGTGCAAACATATCGAGGCGGGCCGCATCATGCTGCCCTCGATGTGGCCTCAGCCGCTGATGCGGCCCGGCGTGTTTAAAAAACTGCTGATCATGGGCGCGGTGTATGCGGGGCTCAGCATTACAGCGGGCTTGATTACCTTTTTGCCTTTTTCGGCGGAGTTGACCGAAGGGTTGCGCATCGCGTCGATCGAGCAGAATTTGACGCCCTTTCTCAGCGCCATGACCGTCCCGCTGACACTGTTCGGCATCTTGTACGTCATCATCGCGGCACTATTCTGGCATGCGCCTGCGCTGGTGGCCTGGCACGGCTTGCGCTTGGGTCAGGCGCTATTCTTTTCCGGCGTGGCGTGCTGGCGCAATAAATGGCCGTTCGTGGTGTATGGCATCACCTGGATCCTGGCATTTCTGCTCATCGACCTGTGCGCGGGGATCCTGGTCAGCATCGGACTATCTCCACAGATAGCCGGCACGCTGCAGATTCCCTTCAATATCGCGGCCGGCGGCGTGCTGTACTGCAGCTTTTATCCCGTCTACACGTCGGTGTTCGGGATCGAAGACACCCATGCCCACCCCGACCATCAATCGAACGACAGGCCACAGTCGGAAACATGAGATAAAGCGCGGCGAGGCAGATATCTGCCGCCGCGCTGATAGCGCTCAATAGCTCTGCGCGCCAGTGAAATTCAAGAAGCGCGTGCTCGACCCCTGGAACGTCAAGCGGACGGTACCGATCGGGCCGTTACGCTGCTTGCCGATAATGATCTCGGCCGTCCCTTTGTCGGGCGAATCGGGGTTGTAAACCTCGTCGCGATAAATGAACAGAATCAGGTCAGCATCCTGTTCGATAGCGCCCGATTCACGCAAGTCACTCATCACGGGACGCTTGTTGGGACGCTGTTCCAGACTGCGGTTCAACTGCGACAGCGCAATCAAGGGGCAACCCAGCTCTTTCGCCAGACCTTTAAGCGAGCGGCTGATTTCCGAAATTTCGGTCGCACGGTTTTCCCCGCCGCTGCCTGCCATCAGCTGCATATAGTCGATGATGATGAGGCCCAATTGCCCGCACTGGCGCGCCAGGCGGCGTGCACGGGCCCGGACTTCCATGGCGCTGAGCGCCGGGGTCTCGTCGATATAGACCTGCGCGTCCTGCATCAATTGCACGGCATGTGTCACGCGGGGCCAATCGTCCGCGACCAGTTTCCCGGTCCGCATACGGTGCTGATCGAGCATCCCCACCGAACCCAGCATACGCATGGCCAATTGCACCGCGCCCATTTCCATCGAGAACACGGCGACAGGCAGCCCCTGCTCGATCGCGACGTGCTCGCCGATGTTCATTGAGAACGAGGTTTTACCCATCGACGGGCGCCCCGCCACGATCACCAGATCGCCGGGCTGCAGGCCCGAAGTCATTTTGTCGAGATCGGCGAAACCTGTCGGCACACCCGTCACGTCAGAATCCGAGTCGCGGTGGTACAACTCGTCGATGCGCTCCACCACCTGCGTCAGCAGCGGCTGGATCTCCTGGAACCCGGCAGAGCCCTTTTCCCCCTCCTGGGCGATCTTGAAGACCTTGGACTCGGCTTCGTCCAGCAGCTGGCGTGCCTCTTTGCCCTGCGGATTGAATGCCGCAGCAGAAATTTCGTCAGCGATGGACACCAGCTTGCGCAGCATGGAGCGCTCGCGCACGATTTCCGCATAGCGGCGGATGTTGGCCGCTGACGGCGTGTTGTGGGCCAAAGCGTTCAAGTAGGCCAGGCCGCCGGTGTCCTCGGCCTTGCCCGCGCTGACCAGGGACTCGTTGACCGTGATCACGTCGGCAGGCCGCGCCAGACCAATCAGGCGTGCAACATGATGCCAAATCAGACGATGATCATGGCGATAGAAATCCTGTTCATCCAGTACATCGGCGATGCGATCCCAGGTGGTGTTGTCCAACAACAATCCACCTAGGACCGACTGCTCGGCCTCGATCGAATGTGGCGGGACACGTAGATAATCTAATTGGGGATCGGCAGGAGTATTCATAAGCAAGGCAAGAATGCGGGCGGCGAAGCATCGCGGGAAGCCGAATGATCCTCGGTATTTCAACACCCGATAGGATCGACTGCTCTGAGGCGGCGGCGAAAGACAGTGTCAATAATAAGTCACTTACGACTGGATTTCTCGCGAGAAATCACGTAGTCGCCAGCGGTACGGCTAGAACAAGGTACGCAACGTGTCCGCTACCTGGAAAAAACCCCGGATATCACGTCCCGGCAGACGTCCTGCCACAGGACGCAGTACGGCCGTGCTGCCGCAAATGACGCGCGCCAGGCGTTTCAGACGGGCACGGACCTCAGGGGCAGGATAGGCGGCGAAGTACGCAGCCAGCATCAGTTTGCCAAGCCCTACGGGGTCTGCATCGTCCAACTTGCGCAAGCCGAGCAGAGACGACAATAACTGGTACAGATCATAGGCCTGGGCGAGCGGCAGCGACAACGCCCCGCCGGTGTTTTCTTCGAAGTCGATGCGCCATAGCAGGCCGTCGCGCAATGTCACATTACGAATCTGGGCACCGCCATGCCAGTGTCCCTGCGCATGAAACTGAGCCAGGTCCACGGCCAGATCACGCACCCATTGCCGGCGCTGTTCAGGATCTGCATGCCGGATCAGATTGGCAAAATCCTCGCCGACATGCTCCAGCACCAACAATCCGGGGGCCTCCATCCACACGTCGGGGACGCGGCATCCAGCCTCGGACAATCGACGCAGGCGTTCGGCCTCGTAAGCCAAGCCATTACGCAAGAGCACACTGGGGTTCGGAAACTCGCCCAAAAACACTTTGCAGCCCACTGCCAGACCCAGCGCCCGCAGATAGCGCAGGCCATAGCTCAGGCCCTGCATCACGCTCGCCCGGCGGCGCTTTACCACGCACGCCACGCCATCTATCTCGACTTCACGCACAGAGGGCTCACGCGCAGCGTCGACGCTGTCCAGCCAGGCTTGCAGGCCAGCGGGGGCATGATGATGAGGGGACGTCGCAGGATGATTAGACAAAGGTCGGCTCAGAGGGACTCAGATAAATGAACACAGGCCGCAACAGGTATGCCAATGCGGATCCGGCGTCGCGGAATAGGTCGAAAGAGATGGGACGGGCATGAGATCGAGTAATCGATCAGCTGAAACCATAGGCTACCATTCTCAAACAAAACAATATCGAGAGCCCTATGCCGCACTTTGTCTTGGGGCGGCCCGGCAAGAAAAAAAGCCCCCGCGCTGCGCCTTCGGCTTGCTGCCCCCCGAGGGGGCGTTTTTTGTCTTGGGGCGGCCCGGCAACAAAAAAAGCCCCCACGCTGCGCCTTCGGCTTGCTGCCCCCCCCCCGAGGGGGCGTTTTTTGTCTTGGGACGGCCCGGCAACAAAAAAGCCGGCACCGCCGGCTTTTTTGCAGGTGTGAACCGAGTGGTGCTTAGGAGATGTCGCCTTCGACCAGCACGTTCACGTCCACCAACACATCCGCGTGCAGCGCGACTTGGATGGGGTATTCGCCGACGGCCTTCAACGGACCGTTGGGCAAGCGGACTTGAGCCTTTTCGACGGCGTCAAAGCCGGCTTTCTTCAGGCCTTCGGCCACGTCGCCGTTGGTCACGGAACCGAACAAGCGACCGTCAACGCCGGCCTTTTGTTGGATCTTGAGTTGGTAGCCGTTCAGGCGGGCACCCAGAGCCTCGGCAGCAGCCAGCTTTTCAGCCTGGACTTTTTCCAGTTCGGCGCGGCGGGCTTCGAATTCCTTCAGGGCGGCGTCGGTAGCACGACGAGCCTTTTTCTGAGGGATCAGGAAGTTACGAGCGTAACCATCGCGAACACGGACGACTTCGCCCAGGTTGCCGAGGTTGACGACTTTTTCGAGCAGGATAACTTGCATTTCAGTGCCCCGGATTAGTTGTGGTTGTCGGTGTAAGGCAACAGGGCCAGGAAGCGCGCACGCTTGATGGCGCTGTCCAGCTGGCGCTGGTAGTGAGCCTTGGTGCCGGTCAAACGAGCCGGGATGATCTTGCCGTTTTCTTGCACGAAGTCGCGCAGCGTGTCCAGATCTTTGTAATCGATCTCTTCGACGCCAGCGGCGCTGAAGCGGCAGAACTTACGACGCTTGAACAGCGGGTTCTGCTGCGTGAATTTACGTTTTTCTTTGCGTTTTCCGAAGAAAGCCATGATGTGCCTCTTAGTCTAGCTGGGCCAGGTGTTGTTTAGCCTTGCCCAAAATCTGATGTCTGAATCCGATGTTTCTGTTAAGCCACCAACGGGTCATGCCCTGCACTACCACCGACTTTACGGACCTGCTGCATATGCAGCTTGACCTTTACCGAGTCTTTGCGAGCAGCGGCCAGAAAGCCCTGTATCAGCAACTCGGTCCCCAGAGGGGTGCCGGCCAGCAGTTGTGCCAGATCGCCCAAGGCCACAGCGGTAATCGTGAGCTCGACGCGGCGCGGATGGCCTGCCTCGATGACTTCCGATTCGTGGGCCAGCAGCATTTCCAGCGCTGGCACGCCGGCGGGAGTGTGGCGCAAAGGCTCGCATTCGAGAACGCGGGCGCTGAGTTCCAGGGTATTCATCCGCCAGATCGTGGTGAAAAAACAGTATCGTCGGGTTATTGAGCCTGAGCAGGAGCCGCGGCTTCGGCGCTGGCCTTGCGGGCCTCTTCACGCTCGACCGATTTCATCATGATCGAGGGCGTGGTCTGGGCTTTCTTGGTCTTGATGACCAGGTGGCGCAGAACAGCGTCGTTGTAGCGGAACGAGTGCTCGAGCTCATCCAGCGTGGCTTGGCCGCACTCGATGTTGATGCAGACGTAATGGGCCTTGACGAGCTTTTGAATGGGGTAAGCCAGTTGGCGACGGCCCCAGTCTTCCAGGCGATGCACGGTGCCGCCTTGGCCAGTAACCAGCGCTTGGTAGCGCTCGACCATGGCGGGCACTTGCTCGCTTTGGTCCGGATGGACGATGAACACTACTTCGTAGTGACGCATAGGTAAAACTCCTTGAGGATGTCCTGACGAAAAGCGACGCTGAACACGCCGTTCCCCGCCAAGGGGCAGCCCGCCACCCAAAAAACATGGGCAATCGAGCAAGAAAGCTTTTAATTATCGCCGATTTTTTGTCATGAAGCAATATGCAGCCCTGCGCCCCCGCCACAGCGGTAGCGGACAGGACGGTTGACAATGCTCACCATGACGTAGCTGATGATCATCAGCAGAAACCAGGACCCCAGCTTCGCAGGCGACACCCAATCCCAGCCATGCTGTTGGTTCGGATAACTCCAGGCCCGCGCAAAGGTACCGATATTTTCGGCAAACCAGATAAACAATGCCACCAGTGCGAAACCCACCAGCAGAGGCATACGCCGGTGGACCCGCCAGATACGGTAATACACCCACGTGCGCGCAAACAGCACGCCAGTCAACGCGAACAGAACGACCCGCAGATCGACGATGTAATGATGCGTGAAAAAATTGGCGTAGATCAGCGCCGACAACAACAGCGTGGCTGCCAGCGGCGGATGAGAAGTGAACTGGAAATCAAACAGGCGCCAGACCCGCGCCAGATAGCTGCCGACGGCGGCGTACATGAAACCGGTAAAGAGCGGCACACCGCCCAGGCGCAGGACACTGGCCTCTGGATAGATCCAGGACCCCACCGAGGTTTTGAACAGCTCCATGATCGTGCCCACCACATGGAACATCAAAATCACCCGGGCCTCGGCCCAGGTTTCCATGCGCAGCATCAACAACACGGCCTGAATGCCTAGCGCCGCCAAGGTCAGAAAATCATAGCGCGCCAGCGCAGCGTCCGTTGGATACCACCAATGCGTGGCCAGCAGCAGAGCGCACATCAACCCGCCAAACAGGCAAGCCCAGGCCTGTTTGACACCGAAGCGGAAAAACTCATAGAGAGCCGTACGTACACGGCTGTGGCCAGCCCAGCGCTGAGCCAATCCGGTTTCCCAGCCTTCGAGCCGCGCGATCAGCGGCCAGTCACGCGCGGCAGGGTCCGCCTCGACCGAGTCTAGGCGAGACGGAGCTGCGGCTACCGCCCCCTGTGCAGGCTGGCCGACAGGCGGCGAGCCAGAGGCGGACGAGCCGCTCATTCGCGCGCTTAGCCTTCTACAACAGCGTAAGCGGAATGGTTGTGAATGGATTCGAAGTTTTCGGCCTCGACGCGGTAACGCGCCACACCGGGATAGGCCGCCACGCGCGCAGCCACGTCACGGACCAGGTCTTCGACGAATTTGGGATTGTCGTAGGCGCGCTCGGTGACGTATTTCTCGTCGGGCCGCTTGAGCAGTCCCCACAGCTCGCAGGAGCCTTCGTCTTCGACCAGGCGAATGATGCGATCCATCGCAACGTCGCCATTCAATACGGCCGATACCGTTACGTGCGAGCGCTGGTTGTGCGCGCCGTATTCGGAAATGGCCTTGGAACACGGGCACAGGCTGGTCACAGGCACCTGCACGACCAACTCGAATTCGACCTGATCACCAGCAGCACGCGCGATCCATTGCACCTCGTAATCGAGCAGGCTTTGCACGCCCGATACCGGAGCGGATTTGTTGATGAAATACGGGAAAGCTGCCGTAATGTCGCCACGTTCGGCATGCAACAAGGGCAACATGTCGCGCGCCATTTCGGAGAACAGCGCCGGCGTCATCGGGACGGTGCGGTATTTTTCCAACAATGCCACGAAACGCGACATATGCGTGCCCTTTTCCTCGGCGGGCAGAGCCACCGTCAGGGTCCAGTTGGCCACGGTAGGCTGCGGGCCGTCGGCCGTCGCCACCAGCATGGGATGGCGCACGCCACGGATGCCTACGCGCTGAATCGGGATGTGCCGCGTATCAGCCGAGCTCTGGACATCGGGCATCACGAGGGCGGAATCGATCGGAGAATTCATAGGATTACCTGTCAGGGCAAAAAAGAAAAATCCACTGCCCTGAAATATGTCAAGGGGGCCATTATTACCGAAAACATGGCGTTAGGGCCGGGAAAACCCTCTTGCCAGTAGGTTAGCCCACCCGACTGGCAGCCCGGAGTTTACGCCGAGACGGCGCACAGGCACCACGGCATGTGGCGCCAAGCGGCCATTCCGGAGGTTATGACTGCGAGGCCGGCACGGCGTCCGCAGTGGCGTCTTGCCGCACAAAACGGGCGCGGATGGCATTCTCGATGCCCGTTGCGTCCAAGCCGACGCCAGCCAGCAAGGCCGCCTGATCGCCATGGTCGATGAACTGATCGGGCAACCCCAATTGCAAGACCGGCACCTGCACGCCCTCTTGGTTGAGCAGTTCTGTCACGGCACTGCCTGCTCCGCCCATGATGGCAGCTTCTTCGAGCGTGACCAGCGCATCGTGGCGCGCAGCCAGATCGAGGATCAGTTCACGATCGATAGGCTTGACGAAACGCATGTCTGCCACCGTCGCATCGAGCGACTCGGCGGCAGCCAGCGCGGCGTGCAACAGGGTGCCGAACGCCAGAATGGCAATGCCCTTGCCCTCGCGCCGGACCAAGCCTTTACCGACCGGCACCGTATCCAGGCTGGAGGTAATCTCGGCACCGCATCCGGCGCCGCGGGGATAGCGCACCGACGCCGGGCCGGGATATTGGTAACAGGTCGACAGCAGCAGCCGTGCCTCGTTCTCGTCAGAAGGCGTCGCCACCACCATATTGGGAATGCAACGCAGATAGGCAATATCGTAATTGCCGGCATGCGTCGCCCCGTCGGCCCCGACCAGACCGGCGCGATCCAGCGCGAAGGTCACATCCAGGTTCTGCAACGCCACATCGTGCACGAGTTGATCGTAACCACGCTGCAAAAAGGTCGAATAAATCGCCACCACCGGCTTTTGACCCTCACACGCCAGGCCTGCGCCAAACGTCACCGCATGCTGCTCGGCGATGCCCACGTCGAAATAACGGCGCGGAAAACGTTTCTCGAACTCGACCAAACCACTGCCCTCACGCATCGCAGGCGTGATTCCCACCAGGCGTTCGTCTTTCTCGGCCATGTCGCAGAGCCATTGCCCGAACACCTGAGTAAAGGTCTTGCGCGACGACGGCTTGCCCTGCTGGATGCCTACGGTCGGGTCGAATTTTCCGGGGCCGTGATACAGCACCGGATCGGCTTCGGCCAGCTTGTACCCCTGCCCTTTGCGCGTGACCACGTGCACGAACTGCAGGCCTTGCAAGGCCTTGAGGTTTTGCAAGGTCGGAATGAGGGCATCCAGGTCGTGGCCGTCAATGGGGCCGACGTAGTTGAAGCCGAATTCTTCGAACAAGGTGGCCGGTGTGACCATGCCCTTGGCATGCCCTTCGAAGCGGCGTGCCAACTCGAGCACAGGCGGCACATGTTGCAACACTGCCCGCCCGACATTTTTTGCGGTCGCATAAAAGCGTCCGGACATCAGACGCGCCAGATAGCGATTCAACGCGCCCACCGGCGGCGAGATCGACATATCGTTGTCGTTGAGCACCACCAGCAAATTGATATCCGGCGTGACGCCGGCGTTGTTCATTGCCTCAAAGGCCATCCCGGCCGACATCGCCCCATCACCGATCACGGCGATATGCTGACGTTGGATGCCAGCGTTGCGCGAGGCGACCGCCATGCCCAGCGCGGCCGAAATCGAGGTGGACGAGTGCGCCGTGCCAAACGCGTCGTATTCGGACTCGCTGCGTTTGGGAAAGCCTGAAATGCCGCCCGCCTGGCGCAGATGCGCCATGCCGGCGCGCCGGCCCGTCAGGATCTTGTGCGGATAAGACTGATGGCCCACATCCCACACGATGCGATCATGCGGTGTGTCGAAAACGCGATGCAGCGCCAATGTCAGCTCGATGGTACCCAGGTTCGACGACAAATGGCCGCCCGTCTTGGATACCGATTCCAGCACAAAGCCGCGCAACTCCTGCGCCAGAACCTTGAGTTCACGGCGATCTAGTTGGCGCAGGTCCGCCGGGGTGTGGATACGGTCCAGTATTTCTGTCGTCATGCTCGGTTCAGCGATCTCTGAGTACGATGTAGTCGGCCAGACGGCCCAACATCGAGGCGGAATCCCCTAGCGGGACCAGTGCCGCATGGGCCGCAGCGCGTAGCTCTTCGGCCAGCGCACGGGCATTGTCCAGCCCCAATAAAGAAACATAAGTGGGCTTGTTGCCCGCGGCGTCCTTGCCCGCGGTCTTGCCCAGACTGGCGGTGTCGGCAGTCACATCGAGAATATCATCGACTACCTGAAACGCCAGGCCAATGGCATGGGCGTAGTCGTCGAGCGCCTCGCGCGTCGCCGAACTGGCGCCAGCCACAATGCCGCCCAATGCCACACTGCATGCCAGCATAGCGCCGGTTTTCATCGTGTGCATGGTTTGCAGCTCATCGCGCGACAGCGAGCGGCCCACACTATCTAGATCGATAGCTTGCCCGCCCGCCATTCCCAGGCTACCGGCGGCCTGGGCCAGTGCGCGCGTAGCCTGCACGACGAGGGCAGGTGCGATGGGCATTTCGGCCAACAGCTCAAACGCCAGAGGCTGCAGCGCATCGCCCGCCAGCATAGCCGTAGCCTCGTCAAACTGCACATGCGTCGTAGGACGGCCGCGACGCAGCACATCGTCGTCCATGCACGGCAAATCGTCGTGGATCAAAGAATACGCGTGAATGAGCTCGACCGCCGCAGCGGCGCGATCCATCGAGGCCTGTACAGCGACAGTACTGCCATTGACCGGGCACGCCTGGCCTGCCGCATAGACGAGCGCAGCACGCACCCGTTTGCCACCGCCCAGCACGGCATAACGCATGGCAGCATGCAAGCGTGCGGGTTGCGTATCCACCGACGGCAGACAGTCGTCCAGCACGGTTTCAATATGCTGTGCGCGGCCCTGCAGCCAATCCGCGAACGCAAGATGTTGTTGAGTCATTCGATTTTATTCTTCGTCCAGCGCATGGGGGTCCAGGGGCCGCAGCAGACCGTCCTCGAGGACTTTGACCTGCTGCTCCGCCTGCGCCAGGCGCTCTTGGCAAATACGGGTAAGCTCGACGCCGCGGCGATAGGCTGCCAGCGATTGCTCTAGCGGCAGCGATCCCCCCTCCATCGTGGCGACCAGCGTTTCGAGCTCGGCCAACGCCGTCTCGAAATCCTGAGGCAGAGGACGGTCGTCTTGAGGAATATCGGTGTGCGAGGAAATGGCCAAACGGGGCTCCGAGCGCAAAAAGAGTCATTAATTTGTGAATTGTACGAGATCGCGAACCCTGCCCGTTCGTATACGGACGTGTGAAATAAATAAAGCCTCTATACCGCAACTGCGGCCTGCTGTTCGCACTCAACGCCCTTTTCATCCTGAGACGCTTTGTAAAAAAACGCGCCAGCAACCGCCATGCCCGGGCCTGTATTTGCATTTATATGCCACGATTAACGGCTGGAAACACTGCCTCACGGCGGCACTGCTATGGTGACCGCATGCATCAACGTCTGAACGCTTCTTCTGCGTCTACCGCCGCCCAGGCGCTTTCCCCTTCCGCTCTCAACGACCGCCTGGATCGGCTGGATGCCGCACGCTGGCTGGCCGCACTGGCCGTCGTGTTACTGCACTGTGCCGCGCAGGCGGTATCGGATGCGAATGCGTATGGCACCAAAGACTGGCTGGCAGCCAATCTCTATGACTCGGCGGTGCGCTGGTGTGTGCCGGTATTCGTCATGATCAGCGGCGCTCTGCTGCTCAATCACGACAAGCCCCTGGATGCCCGGCAGTTTTATGCGCGCCGCGCCGCGCGCATCTGCGCGCCCTTGATTTTCTGGACCTTGTTTTATCTGGCATGGCGCAGCCTGCTCGACTGGTGGGACGACGGCCGCATGGATTTGTCGTTCTGGCCACGCAAAATCGCAGAAGGCGCCCCCTATTACCACCTATGGTATCTGTACATGATCGTCGGGCTGTATCTCTTTACCCCGATGATCAAGGCGCTCTACCATCGCAGCCAGCCTGCTGTGCGGCGCCTCTGGGTGGTCGGTATTTTAGGCGTGGCGATTCTGGACGCGTTATATCGGCAGGCGCTGGACACCGGACAGGGCTTTTTCCTGACATGGTTCCTGCCTTACCTCGGCTATTTTGTCGCCGGCCGCATGATCTACGACGGTGAGCTGCGTATTCCGCGCCCCGGCTTGATGCTGGTGCTCAGCGTGCTGGCTACCGCCTGGGGGGTCTTCACCTTGTCGGATTCAGGCAAGCTGAACCTGTACTTCTATGACTATTTCAGCATTACCGTGCCGTTCATGTCGCTGGCGGCATTCCAATGGATCATGAATAGCCCCCGGCTGCCGTCGCTTTCGACGTTGGCGCCGCTGACATTCGGGGTCTATTTGATCCACCCCCTGTTTTTGGATCTGGCAGACCGCACAGGACCGGTCATCACGCCCAGCGCCGCCTGGAGTCTGCCGGTGCAAACCGTCACCGTATTCGCCCTGTCGGCGGCGAGCTGCTGGCTGTTGCGGCGTCACCCGGCTACACGAAAACTGGTGTGATATTGTGATTTATGACACGTTTCTGACCTAACCCCCTCTAACTTTTGTCATTTTTTCTGAGTTGATTCGCATTTCGCTGCCGTTTTTACCCCCTGGATTCCTTGAATAGGGTAAACTCCAACGTTTGATCGGCCGGACCGATTTTTCTTCGCGCCAGAACGGAAACCCTGCCGTCCTGGCTTTTTTATCCGAGCGGAGGGAATCATGACCGACATTGGTCGGATGGCGCATGTTGTGCCGGCTCGCACCCAGCTACCCGTCAACGCGTATTTTGACGAAGCCCGCTTCAAGCGCGAGCAAGAACTCATTTTCAACCAGTCATCTCTATACGTCGGCAACCAGAAATTGGTACCCGAGGTCGGCGACTGGCGTACGTTGCCTCAAGAAAACGGAGGGCGCGTGCTGGTTCGCAACCAGCAAAGCGTTGAACTCATCTCAAATGTCTGCCGTCACCGTCAGGCATTGATGCTCGGCGGCGAGGCCGGAAATGTCGCAGGCAACTGCAACACGAAAGGCAACCTGAAATCCACAGGCGGCAATATTGTCTGCCCCCTGCACCGTTGGACGTACAACAACCAAGGCGAGTTGTTGGGCGCGCCTCAGTTCGAACAAACGCCCTGCATGAATTTGCAGAAATACCGTTTGCGCGATTGCCATGGCCTGCTCTTCGAGGGTCCTCGTGACCCGGCTTCGGATATGGCGCCGCTGTTTTCGCGTCCCGAGTTCGACTTTGGCGATTACGTGCTGGACCATGTCGAGATCCACCAGTGCAATTACAACTGGAAGACCTTTATCGAGGTCTATCTCGAGGACTATCACGTCGGCCCGTTCCATCCGGGCTTGGGCCGCTTTGTGACGTGCGACGACCTGACGTGGGAGTTCAACGACTGGTACAGCCTGCAAAAGGTCGGCGTACACAATGCGTTGGCGCAACCCGGCTCGGACGTCTACAAGCAATGGCATGATCGCTTGCTATCGTTCCGCGAGGGCGATGCACCGGATTTTGGCGCAGTGTGGGTGACGTATTTCCCGACGCACATGATCGAGCTGTACCCGCATGTGCTGGTACTGTCGACGCTGTATCCAAAGAGCCCGCAAGAAACCGTGAACGTGGTGGAGTTCTACTACCCCGAGGAGATCGCGGCTTTCGAACGCGAGTTCGTCGAGGCGCAACGTGCGGCATATATGGAAACGGCGGTCGAGGATGACGAGATTGCCGAACGCATGGATGCCGGGCGCAAGGCCTTGATGCTGCGTGGCGTTAACGAGACTGGGCCTTATCAATCACCAATGGAAGATGGCATGCAGCATTTCCATGAGTGGTATCGGCGGGTGATGCAAGAAGGGTGAGCCTTCTTGCGGTGAACCGCTATAGCGTTATTGTTTGCAGAGGGCATCTCGATAGAGGTGCCCTTTGTTTTTTAGAACCGCTAAAAATCGAGCTCGATTTCCACCTCATCGCCCACGCTCAATCGCCCGCCCTCTGGCGCACTCACAATCGCATTCTGACCAAAGACGACGCCGATTTCCAATTGGCGATAAGTCGCCAACGTGCGACCAGGCTCCTCGTAGCGCTCGCCTGTCAGTTGATCGATATTGGGCATAGGGCAACGCGTGCAAGGCTTGACCAAGGCCAGGCGCACATCGCCGACCGACACCAACGCGGTGACATCCTCGTCAAAGGCCTCCCATTCGCCCTCGATGACGATATTGGGCCGGAATCGATCCATAGGCACAGGAGATTGACCTTTGGCAACCAACCGGGCATTCAGATCATCGAGCGAAGCCTGATTGGCAATCAAGAGTGGAAAGCCATCTGCGAATCCGAACACGTGATCGCCGGCAAAGGCCTCGGCAAACTCTGGGTGAGCCTCTCGCCAACGATCAACCCAGTCGGTTTTGGCAGGCCGTTGCGCTTGTACATCGACCTTGACCAGCACGCAGTTCACGCCTAGCGCCTGACTGAGCCATGCGGCCGCGTCGGAGCTCTCCTCGCGGGCCAGGACGGTGTCTTTCCAGACGACCACATCGCGCACGTTGTCACTCAATTGCGAACCGTCGAGCGGAATTTGCAGGGAGGGCTGATCGGGCGCCTGCAGCTCGAGATGAGTATCAGTGAGCGCCGGCCGAATCCGCGCCATCGCGGGCCACTGGCGCTGCGTCATGAACTGACCGTCGGCGGTCAGGATCATCCAACGGCGATCACCGAGCAGACCCGCTCGGTCGATCGACGACGCGGACAAATCAATAGCGGCGCAAGACTTGATGGGATAGATATGCAGGCTGAGTATGCGAGCAGTCATGACGGAGGCCCATGAGCGAAGAGGAATGCGCCAAGCTTAGCATCGGCGCGCATCTCGCAGGATGACGGGCAAGCCAGCGCTCCGGCTATTTACCTTCGCGCAATTGACGCAGCACTTCCAACGCGGTTTGCAGTGCAGCCTCCGCAGCAGCCAGTGATGCAGCGCTCGGCGGCACAGCCTCGGCCGACGAGCCAGCCGCGGAATGTTTGACGCTGTCGGGCAAGGCCGCATGAATACGCTCACCGACGGGCGTCACATCGACGTCGAACACCAGTTTTTCGCCGCGATGCCAGGTCGTGAACCACTCGAGCGCCTGGCCATGCTGGTCGTGCCCTTGGCCTTCGAGCATGAGCAATGGACTGCCCTTCTTGACCTCTAACGCATCGGCCAACGCCGCATCGGCGCCCACTGCCCGGATACGGTTACGGCCACGACCAGGGTGCAAACCAAAGCGTTGAACCAGGATGCGATGCAACGACGCGTCCTGCAAGTGATCGGCCATCAACCCCGCTAGGCGCGTACGTGGCAGCCATGTGCGGACAAACGCCAGGGGTTCGTCATCCACACGACGCAGACGCTCTAACAACAACGTATCTTCAGAACCAAAAAACGCCGCCACCTCGGGAGGAGGTGCCGCCGGCTCCAGCCGCAATACCCGCGTACGCAGGGTCGTCCCCGTACTGGCAAACTGCTCGAACAATCCCGTGGAACGTTGCACCATACGATGGTGCTCTACCGGCGGCGCCACCGTGGGAGCCCGGCCAGGTTCACGCCGAATCAGGCCCTCGGCCACCAACGCCGCCAGCGCCTGGCGCACCACACTGCGCGCCACGCCAAACTGACGACACAATCCTGCCTCACTCGGCAACGCCGTCCCCGGCGCCAATTGCCGCGCCTGAATATCATGGCGCAGCGCCTGGGCAACTTGTACATGCAGAGGGGCATCGCTGGATCGATCCAGCGATGCCCCGGGGTTGGCGCTCAACGCCATGGAATCAGCCTCCGGTGGTGGAGCGCGCAGTTTCCCATACTTGCGACCAACCCGGGGCGAGATGCGCTGCACGCTCGGCAGCCAATACCAGGCTGTCTTCACGTGCGATGCCTTTGCCGGCGATATCAAAGGCGGTGCCGTGATCCACGGACACCCGCACCACCGGCAGGCCGACCGTGATGTTCACACCATCGTCACCATAGACCGACTTGAACGGCGCATGCCCCTGGTCGTGATAGCAGGCAATCACGAACTTCCATTTGCCGCGCACCGCCTGCGGGAACAAGGCGTCGGCAGGAATTGGGCCAGCGGCGAGAATACCGGCAGCATTGGCCTCGACCACTGCGGGCACCAGAATATCGGCGTCTTCGGTACCGAAAATGCCGTTCTCGCCGGCGTGCGGATTCAGGCCCGCGACGGCAACCGGCTCGTCGCTGCGACCCAGCGCTTTTGCAAACGAACCCGCCAGACGCAATACGGCGCGCATACGCTGCGGCGTCACATCGTCAATGGCCTGGCGCAAGGACACATGCGTCGTGGCATGGAAAATGTACAAATCGCCGGCGGACAATACGAGCGAGAAAGTCTTCACACCGAATTCGTGGGCCAGCAATTCGGTGTGGCCCGGCCACTTGTGGCCACCCAGGTGCATAGCGGCCTTGTTCAACGGCGCCGTCACAATGCCGTCGATACGGCCCTGGCGGGCCAGCTCGCAGGCGGTTGTGACGAAACGCACCGAGCCCGCGCCCGCATCGGCGCTCAACTGACCAGAGGGAACATGCTCCAACGAGGGGCCTGCCTGAATGACTTCGATCATCCCGGGTGCGTTTTTCACCTGCTCCGGGCCGTCGACGACGACCACGCGAGAAGCGTCGGCGCCCAACGCCTGGGCGGCTTTACGCAAGGCAGCAGCGTCGCCCACCGCGACCAGGCGCGCACGTTGACGCAGATCGTCATGGCCCAACAGCATTTTGGCGGTGATCTCCGGCCCAATACCTGCAACATCACCCAGCGTGACCGCCAGGGTGGGAATACGGTTGGGGGTTGCGTCTTGCGTCATATTCAGAATCTCCGTTCGCGGACCGCACGCGCGGCCCGGATCAATACATCGTCAGTGCCAAAGCCACCGGCCTTGGTCACAATGGGCAGCCCTGCGGCCGGCCCGCCGGTCAACGTGCCCAGCGGCACGCCTCCGGTGACTTCGTCTACCAATGCGATGCCGCCAGCCTGCAGCGCAGCCAGCACCGCGCTGGCGCCATCGCCGCCCGTGGCGACCACACCTGCGACTTTGCCGGCACTGCCATCCGCGGCAGCAGCGATTGTCGCGTCGCGGCCCAGGCGGGCTGCACTGCCCTCGGCGTGCGTGATGGCGCCATCGCCTGCCGGACGGGCATTGCCCTCGTCCACATGACTGACCACCGCCTCGCTCGCGCACCTGTCTCCATCGGTGCTTAAACCGCGCCGAATCAGTTGACCCGCCAATTCTCCCAGGCGAGCGGCAACGGCATCCGAATCCAGTCCCGCCAAGCGGCCTTCGGGCGCCAGTAATAATAAAGTTGCTTGTGCTGACGTCGAGGCGGCGGATTGGCAAACTTCGGCAGACCACTCCGCCCAAGCCGCATCATCGGCCAACTGCGCCAGCGTCGGGGACCATGTGTGTGCGCCATCGGCCTGCAGCGCCGCAGCCTGGCGACGTGCGGCACTGTGCTGCGACGTCACCACGACAACCACCGAACCCTGGGTTTCAGCACCGGCCCACAAACGGGCCAACGGCGCAGCCAAGCCGCCGGAACCGACGGGCAACGCACGTTCACCGATCAACGCAAGCGCGCGGGCCAGGCGATCCATATCCTGCGCCGTCGCGGCATCAACTACGACGACATCGCCGGCGGTCAGAATCCGATCGGCCAATGAACGGGGCGTTTCGTCCGCCACGATCTCGACCTGTGCCCCGCCCAACAGCGTGGGGATATGGCTTTCGGTCACGGGGGTCACGGGATCCGTCGCCGCCGAAGTCTCCGTCACCGGCTTGTCGTTCACATAAAGCACACCGCCGCGCACCGTACGGCCCGTATCGGGAAACGCCGGACAGACCACGGCGATCGCATCGTCACGCCATGCCTGGCGGGCAGCATCGATCTCGGCCTTGAAGGCGCCGCGCAAAGTCGAGTCGACCTTTTTGTACAGACGTTTTACGCCAGCGGCCCGCAGGGCCGCCACATCCTCGCGCACGACAGCCGCGGCCTGCTCGGCCGGCAACGCGCGGCTATGCGTCGTGACGGCGACCACCTCGGCCTGGCTGGCAGCGGGATCGGCCAACGCCTGCTCGGCTCGGCCGACCGACAGCTGCGTGGGCCACCCGGCCCGCACAAATTGCACAGCGGTGTCGCCAGAGCCAGTCAGGTCATCCGCAACGATAGCGATGAACAACGTCACGATTACACCTTTGCGTCGGCAACCGCCGGCGTGTTTTCGCCGAGCATGACCGCCACATCATCAGCGGGTTTCAATTCACCCGCACGCTTCAGGAAATACGATGCCAACAACGGAGCCAGGATCGAACTGATCAGCACGCATGCAGCCACCTGCGCAGTCGCCGTCCCGACATAATGCTGCAGCGATGGATCGGCAGCAGCAACAACGGCGGGAGTCGCGATCGCATTACCTGCGGTCGTGCCGGCAGCAAAGCCGATACCGCTCTTGCCGCCACGGCGCAGAATATAGCGATAGCCCAGGTACACCAGGAAGCCGGTCACCGGGCTGATCAACAGCCCCAGGACCAAGCCGGTCATCCCGCCTGACACCACCGAACCGAGGTTGATCCCGGTTCCCAATGCGAACGCAAAAAACGGAATCACGATATTCGGCACCGGCTTGAGCACATTACGCCATTGCACGTCCAGGTTGCCGACCACCACGCCCAACAGAAATGGCACCAGGGCGGCTATCAAAGCGGTGACGGGAATGTCAGCCAGCCCCGAGGCACCGAGAAACAACAGGCTGAAGAACGGGCCATCATTCACGGCACTGGCAACGTACGCACCGCGGTCGCGGCTGTCGCCGTATTGCCCGGTATAGGCCAGCCACAGGCCGCCGTTGCTGTTATCGAAAGCGGCCAGCAGGGCCAGGATCGACACGCCCCATATCCCGTCCAGCCCGACAAAACTGCCCAGCAGGATGATCAATGAGGCCGGCACGATGGTCTTCATCAACAAGATCGTGCCCGCCGTCGCCAGAATCGGGCCACCGGTACGCATATTGACCTGTGTACCCGTCGCGAAAATCAGCAACGCAATCAGGGGCATGGCGCTGTTCTTGAACAACGCCGTGGTAAAGCCCCCCACCGCCAGCGCGTCAGGCGCAAACGTGCCGATCAGGGAGCCAAGAATCAGCGGTAGCAGCATCAACCCGCCCGGCACCTTCATCATCGCCGAGAACATGGGGAAACGGGAAACTTCGGGGTTCATAGAGGCGTCTCCAACGCTTTTGTCATAGGCCGGCTCGTCCACTGTAAACCGGATGCCGGGTGCGGAAAACGCGTAGTGTACAACTGATACGTACAGGCTGTACGTACAGAATTTGTAAATAACTAACACGCGGCGACTACGTAAAGCGACGTCCCGAATCCCGACATTTATCCCGATTTACGACAAAAATCGCTCTAATAAAACCTATTACACGTAAAAATGGAAATATATTTCCAACAAATACGGGTTTATCCCAGGTATTGGCAAGCGCAGAATGCAGTCACTGGGAAACAAACACGAACCACGACGGAAGGCCGCCGGATTCCATCCCAAATTCACAGACAAATGGAGGTCTTATCATGAAAACCCTAACTTCTGCCCTGCTAGTTTCGATGAGCCTGTTGAGCGCCGGCGCCTACGCCGCCTCCCCCAATATCGAACCTAACAACGTACCTTTCCAAGGCGTTTATGGCCAAGTCGATGCCAACGCCCCGACCCGCGCCCAAGTCGTGGCCGACCTGGCCCAAGCCAAGGCTGCTGGCCTGGTGACCTACGGCGAACAAGAGTACCCCGTAGCAATCGCCAGCCACTCGAACAAGAGCCGCGGCCAAGTCGTTGCCGAGCTGGCTCAAGCCAAGGCCAATGGCGAGTACTCCTTCGGCGACCTGGACTATCCGGTTGTTCGCTAAGCACGAGCAATAACGCCCCCAAAAGGCGCGTTTAAGTAAGTGGTAGCAGCAAAAAAAAACCCTGCCTGCGTTGCGCATGGCAGGGTTTTTTGCATCCCGGTGCTCGGAGACCTGCGCGCTAGTCGATGATTAGAATTGATTGACTCGCGCCGTCTTTAGCAAAAAGACTGTGCAGGCGGTCGACGGCATGGCTAGGTGCCGCCTCCGCGCATTAAATTTACGACTCGACGAGCTTCAGCGCATCCAACGGCGTCACCGCCTTGAATGCCTGGCGGGTCGCAATATGCTCTGGCCGTGGATCCAATCCATACTTCGGCGGATTCAGCGTGTTTTCCATGCTGTTGTAGACCATGAACACGTTCGCACGCGGCCACGGCGAGATATTGCTGTTCGAGCCATGCATGGTATTGCAATCGAAGAACACCACCGAGCCAGCCTTGGCCGTCATGGTACGGATGCCGCCCTGCTCGACCAGTAACTGCAGACTGACCGCATCAGGCACACCGTACTCCTGTTTTTTCAGCGAGTGCTTGTAGTGCTCTTTCGGCGTTTCGCCCACGCATGAAATGAAATGGCGATGCGATCCTGGCACGAGCATCAGCGGGCCATTGCATTCATTGTTGTCGCTCAACAGCACCGAGCAACTCAACGCACGCATCGACGGCATGCCATCCTCGACGTGCCAGGTTTCGAAATCCGAATGCCAGTAGAACTCTTTGCCTTTGAAGCCGGGCTTCATATTGGCGCGAGACTGGTGGATATATACCTCGGAACCCAACAATTGGCGCGCGACATTGGCCAGACGCGGATCGCGGGTCAGACGTCCCAACATGGCGTTGAGCACGTGGACACGAAAGATCGAACGCACGGCGTTGCTGCCTGGCTCGGTGATGGATTCCTCGCGGCGCACGATCGCCGGATCGCGCGTCATGCGATCGACCTCGGCAATCAGCGCCTGGACCTCGGCGTCGGAAAACACGTTTTCCAGCAAGAGGAAACCATCGCGGTCATAGCTTTCAACTTGTTCGGCCGACAACGCGTCGGCATAAGTACCATCGCCATACACCACAGGGTCTTGGCGGGCGATGATGGCTGAGCTGCGATCCGTACGTGAGGCGTACGGATCCTGTGCAGGTGAGATCATCATTAGCCTCCTTAATTCGTTAATCACTGGATTGATCGCTGCGCCCTCGAGTCACCTGCCGTAGACATCAGAGCCTGGACTACGAGCTGGTGACCGTCGGGCGATCGATCGATTACGCCGCTTCTGCTGTTGCGGGCAATGCGTACACACCTTCGGCGTCGTGCACTTCCTGGCCGGTCAGCGGCGGATTGAAAACGCAGATGACGCGCAGCGGCTCTTTGCCACCGCACAGCCAGTGCTCGTCGTTTTCGTTCAGGGCGTAGACCACACCAGGGCCCAAGTCGTATTTTTTGCCGTCGGCGATGGTTTCGATAGAGCCATCGCCCTCGATGCACCACACCGCTTCAAGATGGTTCTTGTAGTGGATGTGGGTCCGTCCGCCCGGAAAAATGGTGGTCTCGTGAAACGAAAACCCCATTCCGTCCTTCTTCAGCAGCACACGGCGGCTGACCCAGGTGTCGGTCCGGACTTCGTCTTGGGTTCCGATCACATCTTTCACATTGCGTACGATCATCGACGTTTTCCTCCAAATTTCAGAACACGGGCAGATTGCCCAGACTCGCCCAGCGCTTCGGCCACAGAGGCCTCGATCGTTTCGAGACCGCGCGTCAGCAGCTCGTCTTCGATCGTCAGCGCCGGCAACAGCTTCAGGACTTCGTCCTGCGCCCCCGAGGTCTCGATCACGACACCCCGTTTAAAGGCTTGCTGCGCGATACGGTTGGCCAGTGCCGGCTCGGCAGTGGCGACCAGACCCTGGATCAGGCCACGGCCGCGTACGGCCAGACCCGCGTTGGGATAACTGTGTGCCAGGTTTTCCAGCCAATCACGCACCAGGCGTTCTTTGCGTTGGACTTCGCTGGCAAACGCATCGCTGGCCCAGTAGGAATCCAGCGCCTGCGTCGCCGTGACGAATGCCAGGTTGTTGCCGCGGAACGTGCCGCTGTGCGCACCGGGTTTCCAGATATCCAGTTCAGGACGCATCAGGACCAGTGACATCGGCAGGCCAAAGCCCGACAGCGACTTCGACAGCGTGATGATGTCGGGGCGAATCCCCGCCGACTCAAAGCTGAAGAAGTTGCCCGTACGGCCGCAACCGACTTGAATGTCGTCGACGATCAGCAGCATGTCATGACGGCGGCAGAGTTTTTCCAGCTCTTTCAGCCAACGCAGGGTAGCGACGTTGACACCGCCCTCGCCCTGTACCGTTTCGACAATCACGCCAGCCGGCTTGTCCAAGCCGCTGCTGGGATCATCAAGCATGCGTTCGAGGTAAGCGATGGTGTCGACGTCGGGACCAAAATAACCGTCATAAGGCATGAACGTCGTATTGCCCAAGGCATAGCCGGCCGCATCGCGGAACTTCATATTGGCGGTCGCCGCCAATGAGCCGCCGCTGACGCCATGGAACCCATGGGTGAACGAAATGATGTTGGATCGGCCTTTGACTTGGCGGGCAATCTTCAGCGCCGCCTCAACCGCGTTGGTACCGGTGGGGCCGGTGAACTGCAAGGTGTATTGCCAATTGCGCGGCTTGAGCAACACGCGATCGACGGTCTCGAGAAACTGTTTCTTGGCGCTGGTGGCCATGTCCAGGCCATGCACGACGCCATCCGATTCCAGATACTCGAGCAGTTTCTCTTTGAAGACAGGGTTGTTATGCCCGTAGTTCAGCGTCCCTGCACCGCTGAAGAAGTCGATGTATTCACCCCCCTCTTCGTCGATCAGGAGCGAGCCGCGCGCCTGGCTGAATATGACCGGAAACGACCGGATGTAGCCACGCACCTCCGACTCCATCCGGTCAAAAATTTTCAAGTCCATAGAATCCTCCCTTCATCTCGTGAATTGACAGACACAGCCACACCGATGCCATAGAGGGCATTCGGGCAACACTGCGTCCCGGTTCCAATAGACCGCAAACACACTCCCCTATTGGGGCGGCAGTGTGAAAGGGCCTATCTTCAACAACATCTCGTCGTCATGGTCTGCGCCGCCGAACAACTGCCGATCGAAGAACGGCTGCTCGGAGACGTGCGCACCCAGTTCGCCGGCCAAGCCGGTGAACGTGCGGCGCGAGGCCTGGTTATCAGGGCCTACCGTGGTTTCAAGATGACGAACATGCTTGAGCTCATCGCGTTGCAAGAGCTCTCGAAGCATGGCGCGGCCTAACCGTTGGCCGCGTGCTCGGGCGTGCACGGCAACCTGCCAGACGAAAATCACGTCGGGCCGGGTTGGCGGCACATATGCGGATATGAACCCATCAATGCGGCCGCCGGCACTCTCGGCCACCACACACGTGGCGCTGAAGTGCTCGCACAGCAACAGATAGGCATATAAAGAGTTGACATCGAGTGGCGGGCACTCGGAGACCAGACGGTGCAATGCGGCACCGTCGGTGCGGCGCGGCTGCCTGAACTGCAGACGCGATGATGAATTGGCCGGCTGAGCGGCCGAGGCTGGCAGAGAGGGGGTCAGGTCCTGCCCCCTCATACGACCAACCCCGACTCGGGCGGCGCACCGCCAGTGGGGACCTCGAGAATGGGCGAGGACACATCGCCATGTGCTTCAGTCACATGGCCTTCTTGTTCCATTAGATTCACAATGCGCTCCAGCGCTAGCGTAATAGTGGCCTGCTCCAGTTCGGGCAAGGCATTCAGGCCGTCAGCCAGATGCTTTTGCAATGGCGACGGCGCCCCGGCCGCGAGATCGCGGCCAGCGTCGGTCGCAGTCACGAAAACAATGCGGCGGTCTTCGCGGCCGCGTTCGCGGCGGACGAATCCCTTGTCCTCGAGGCGGTCCAGAATGCCCACCACGGTACTGGGGCTGACGTGGATTTCTCGGCTGATCGCCGTCGCCGTCATAGGGCCATTGGCAATGACCGTGCGCAGGCACATCAACTGCGGCGCAGTGATGTGGCTCACTGCGGCCAGTTGGCGCGAATGCAGCGCAATCGAGCGCGTGATGCGGCGCAAGGCACGCAGAATGCGCAGGTCGTACTGCTGTGACGGATCGGGCGTAGGTATGGTGTTCATGACTGAAAATAGTTCAGCAGGATTAATTTCTACTCAAATGATTCTACCCAGATAATATGCGGATGAGCCGCTATGGTCAACCCGTGTTATCCAGAAAAAATGAATAAATAAGCTCATATTTACAGAAGATAAAGAAAAATATGAACTTTTTTATTTTTCCCGGGGAAAAGCCTCCGGACGAATCGGACGCCTTGAGGCCCTGATTGCCACCGCAAAAGACGTGCGATTCAGGGGCATCAAACGAAGCCCGACGCCAGAAGGCTATCTGCGTTCCCTCAGGAATACCCTGATTGCCTAAAAAACAAACGTTTTCTACATTTCACATCCGTTCTCATATGTTTTTTCGTAGCGGACTGCCGTTCTTCCATGCCTCCTCCTTCTGCTCCACCGTTGGTATTGCAGCGCCTGCAAAACCTCTTGGATCAATTGCCGCCAGAGCTGCGGCGGGCAGCGCATTGGGTGGTGGATCACCCCGCCGAGGTCAGCCTGTGGTCCATGCGGCGCCAAGCCCAGGTCTTGGGTGTTGCGCCAGCCACGATGCTGCGACTGGCGCGCGCGACGGGATACGACAGCTACGAGGCATTTCGGGCGCCGTTTCAGGCAGCCTTGGCCGGCGAACGTCCCAGCACACTGCGTGAACGCGCTGCAGAACTGCAGGCGACTCAAGACCAAAGCAATGTGCCAGGCCACGACAGGCTGACCGAAATACAAGCCAATGCCATCGGATCTATCGTCTCGGTAAACAGCCCGGCGACATTCGATGCCGCGGTCAAAACCTTGCTCACGGCGCGTCACGTCGGATTTTTAGGCACGCGCTCGGCCTTTGGCATTGCGTTTCAAATGCACTATGCCTATCAACTGGTACGACCCAACAGCATATTGATCGATGGACTGGGAGGTTTGCAGGCCGAGGCCATCGACAACCTGCGCGAAGGCGATGCGTTGATTGCCATTTCACAGGCGCCCTACCCATCTGCCACGGTTCGTCTAGCGCGCCTGGCGGCTCAGCAACGCGTTGCCATCGTTGCCTTGACCGACACCCCCTTGTCTCCCCTGGCCGCGGATGCCCGACACGTCCTGACGTTTGATCGCGCGGATCGCGAGCAGGTCGGACAGCGGCCCGCGCGACGAGGTCCCGGATCGTTTTTCCATACGACGGCAGGATTGCTGGGATTGGCCGAACACCTCATTGCCCGCCTCACTGCCCGAGGCGGTGAAGCAGTATTGAATCGACTGAGTGAAATCGAAGCACGTATGCATGCCGACAAAGTGTTTTGGTCGGCTTCTGCCGCAACACCGGATCGCTAACTATCACGCGGCCTCGGAACATCAGGCGCCGCACCCATCACGCACCCTGGCTCGGGTGCATTATTTGCCGGAACACCGGCGGTTTTCACGGGGAAAATCCTCAAAAGGAGTTTGTATGCGTCAGTTCGTCAAACCCGCTTTGGACAACAAGAGAAAAACGGGGGCTCTCGCGGCCATGTGCGCCGCCATGGCCTTGGCATTTGCCGCGCCATCGCCCGCCTCGGCACAACAGAAGTTCGTCAGCATCGGCACCGGCGGCGTGACGGGGGTGTATTACGCCGCCGGCGGTTCGATTTGCCGTCTCGTCAACAAGGACCGTTCATCGCACGGCGTGCGCTGCTCTGTCGAGTCCACCGGCGGATCGGTATTCAACGTCAACACCATCAAAGCTGGCGAGCTGGATCTGGGCGTCGTGCAGTCGGATGTGGGCTACAACGCCTACAACGGCGTCGGCCAATTCAAAGACGCCGGCAAATTCGACAAGCTGCGCTCGGTGTTTTCGATCCACCCCGAGCCGTTTACTGTCGTCGCTCGCAAAGACGCCAACATCAAATCGTTTGAAGACTTCAAAGGCAAGCGCTTCAACGTCGGCAATCCGGGCTCGGGTACACGCGCGTCCATGGAGGAACTGCTGGCCACGATGGGCTGGACCCTGAAAGATTTCTCGCTGGCGTCTGAGCTGCGGCCCGATGAGCATGGCTCGGCACTGTGCGACGGCAAGATCGACGGCTTCTTCTACGGCGTCGGCCACCCGTCTGCCAACATCCAGGATCCCGCGACGACCTGCGGCGCGCAACTGGTGTCTCTGACCGGCCCTGCCGTGGACAAACTGGTCGATAAATACGCCTATTACGCGCATGCCACCATCCCAGGCGGACTCTACCCAGGCAATCCCAATGACACCAAGACCTATGGCGTCACCGCGACCTTTGTGACCTCCGCCGACGTGCCGGAAGAAACGGTGTACGTGATCGTCAAAGCCGTCTTCGATAATCTGGAAGACTTCAAGAAACTGCACCCTGCCTTTGCCCACCTGAAGGCCGAAGACATGGCCAAGAATGGCCTGTCGGCGCCGTTGCATCCCGGCGCCCAGAAGTACTTCAAAGAAAAAGGCCTGCTGTAAATACGGATACGGTCTCGGAGCGCGTGCTCAACGCATCGCCCCGAGACCGTATTCAGCAATTCGCCTGGCTGCGTCAAAGACCTATCACATCGCGCATGCTTGCCAGGCTGATCAACCATGTAGGGGAATCCGATGAAAACTGAGCCGTCCACCACAACCGCTGATCTAGAGCAGTTGGTTGCGGACGTCGATCGCGGCGGACGCCAAGCAGGCGGCATCGCCGGCGCCACGCTGGCAATAGGTGCGCTGCTATGGTCGCTGTTCCAGCTCTGGTATGCCTCGCCGCTGCCGTTCTCGTTGCGCTGGGGCATTTTCAACGACACCGAGGCGCGCGCACTGCACCTGGGCATCGCCATGTTTTTAGGCTATCTGGCCTATCCCGCACGCAAGAGCTCGCCGCGCGATCGCATGCCGTGGCACGACTGGATACTCGCAATCGTCGCAGCCTTTTGCGGTGCGTATTTGTTTTTGTTCTACAAAGAATTAGCAGGCCGGCCTGGCCAGCCCACCACGATGGATGTGGCCACCGCGGCCATCGGCCTGGTGCTGCTGCTGGAGGTCACACGCCGCTCGCTAGGCCTGCCCATGACGGTGCTCGGCGCCGTGTTCGTACTGTACGTACTGGCTGGCCCCTGGCTGCCCGACGTGCTCGCGCACCGCGGCGCCTCCATTGAGCGACTCGCCTCGCATATGTGGCTGACGACAGAAGGCGTCTACGGCGTCGCGCTGGGCGTGTCTGTGTCGTACATCTTTATTTTTGTCTTGCTGGGTTCGCTGCTGGACAAATGCGGCGCGGGCAACTACATGATGCAAGTCTCGTTCGCGCTGCTGGGTCACCTGCGTGGCGGTCCCGCCAAAGTCGCCGTCGTCTCGTCGGCGGTTAATGGGTTGGTATCTGCGTCGTCGGTCGCCAACGTCGTCACTGGCGGGATCTTCACGATCCCGCTGATGAAAAAAGCCGGCTATGGCGGCATTCGTGCAGGCGCTATCGAAACCGCATCATCGGTCAATGGACAGATCATGCCCCCGGTCATGGGTGCAGCGGCATTCCTGATGATCGAATATGTCGGCATCCCCTACACCGACATCATTCGCCACGCGATTCTGCCGGCCTCGATCTCGTACATCGCCCTGTTCTACATCGTCCATCTGGAGGCCCTCAAGCTCGGCATCCAGCCGATGATGGCTGGCGGCAAACCCCGTACGCCATTGCAAAAGCTCGCAGGCTGGGGCATGGGGATTTGCGGCACACTGATCGTCATGGGATTGGTGTACTGGATCGGGATGGGTGTCAAAGCGGTAGCAGGCGCCTCTGCGGTCTGGATACTGCTGGCGCTGCTGGTCATCCTGAACGTCTGGCTGCTGCGCGTTGCGGCACGCTATCCGGATTTATCCGAGGAAATCAACGTCACAAACCCGGTGCGTCCCGAACCCTGGCCCACCGTACGCGCAGGCCTGCATTTCCTGATCCCCATCGGCATTCTCGTATGGTGCCTGAGTATCGAGGAACTCTCTGCCGGACTGTCAGCATTCTGGGCCGCCATCGCGATGGTGGTGCAGATGATCACGCAGCGCCCGCTCACGGCCTGGTTTCGGCAACAACCGGTCGCGCCTGCCTTGCGGCGTGGCTGGCGCGAGGCTATCGGCGGACTGGAAGACGGCGCCCGCAACATGATCGGCATCGCCATCGCCTGCGGTACGGCAGGACTGATCGTAGGCGCCATTACGCTCACCGGCCTGGGCTTGCGCATGACTGCGTTCGTCGAATTGGTTTCGATGGGCAACGTGCTGCTGATGCTGATCTTTACCGCCATCGTGTGCCTGATCCTGGGTCTGGGCATGCCGACCACCGCCAACTACATTTTGATGGCCACCTTGATGGCTCCTGTAGTTGTCGAACTCGGTGCGCAGAACGGGCTCGTGATCCCGCTCATCGCCGTGCACATGTTCGTGTTCTATTACGGGATCATGGCTGACATCACACCGCCGGTGGGGTTGGCTACCTTCGCCGCGGCGGCGATTTCAGGGGAAGACCCAATCAAAACCGGCATCAAGGGTGCGACTTATGCATTACGCACAGCCGTGCTGCCCTTTATGTTTGTATTCAACCCGCTGCTGCTGCTGATCGATGTGCACGGATGGTGGGAGTTGTTGTTGGTGATTTCTGGCGCGACCCTGGCGTCCCTGACCTTTGCTGCAGCGACGCTGGGTTGGTTCCGTGTGCGCTGCTCAGCTGTCGAGATCGCGGTTCTGCTGCTGGTGACGTTCATGCTGTTCCGGCCGGACTGGTTCATGAACCATCTCTATGGCAAATACGAAAGCCTGCCGGCATCCCAGATCAATCAGGTCGCATCCGAACTGCCTGACAGCGGTCGGCTGGTCGCAGTATTGCACGGCATGAACATCGAGGGCGACGAACTCACGAAAACTGTGGCCGTGACGCTATCGCCATTGCCCGAAGGCGATACCAGCACCGGTGTCGCCGCAGGACGCAAGCGTCTCAGCGACGCGGGTCTCATGGTCACAGCCTTGGGCGACCAAGTCCAAATCGGCGCTGTGCAATTCGGCAGCCGCGCGCGCAAGGCAGGATGGGAGCAAGGATGGGATGTCGTCAGCGTCCAGATTCCGAATCCGCATCGGCCGTCGGAGTTCTGGGTGTATATCCCGGCGTTGGCGCTGCTGGCAGCCGTGTGGGGATTGCAGGGGCGTCGGCAGCGTCGGGAGTTAACGCCTTCTGTGGCGTAGTTGAAGAGTTGATCTTGTGCTTGCGGGGACGTTCTCTGTGAACACGTTCCTGCCGGGGGCAAAACGCCACGCGGGCCTAATCGCAACGGCTCGGCGCAACACCAGGCGCCGAGGTCCCCTTCGGGGACTGCCCGTCGCTCAAAAGGCCCGCGTGGCGTTTTGCCCCCGGCAGGAACTCACAGTAGAGATGAACCACGAATGCTGGACTCAAGCCGAAGCAACTAGTAAAACTCCACGTCTGTCAATTGCACGCCAACGCTACCGAAGGGCTTGCCACAAATGCTGATGACGTGCCGAGCATGTAGATGTTGAAAGCTGCCGTGAATAAGAGACGCTGCGAGCCAGGCCTCGCCGTGTAAAAGGGGCACCGGGCCGTAGAGCGCGGACTCAGCCTCGCGCAGCGAGGCCGAGGCCCCTGGTCATGGGCCGAGTCCGTGCGATAGGCCCGGTGCCCCTTTTACACGGCGAGGCCTGGCGCCAAAAGAACCTTACCCTTCACCGGCAAACAGCCAACAACACCCCCACTACCCCAAACGCCCCGCAACAGTCCGTTCCCCAATCGCCAATCCCACCGTCATCCCGACCCCCGAATGCATCACCGCCACAGTGGTAGCCTCATCAACCGGCATCACAGAAAACGGCGCCGGCCCATGCGCCCCATAAACCCCTTGCCAGCGTTCGACAACCCGCAACCGTGCCCCCAACGCCTGCGAGGCCAGCTCGAGCATCGCGTTATCCACTGCCTCATCATTGAACGGCGGCGCATCCTGCCCATAGCGATGCGAGTCTCCAATGATCAATTCCCCATAAGGCGTAGGGCTGATCAAAAGATGAATCCCATTCTCGAGCAAATACGGCGAACGCTCCTGGATGATGTCACGCAGCACCTGCGCCGAGGGCAGATCCGAAAACGCCCCATAGTGCACACATGACAGCCCCGTCAACACCGGACGGTCCAGTTGCTCGATAGGATTGGACTCGAATACTGCACGCAGCATTTGCAGCCGCGTCACCTCCAGGTCCATCGGTGCGAACAACTCGGGCATCAAGGTCAGATAATCATGCCCCGGGCATACAAATACATGCCCGCCCTGAAAATCCCCCGCCGTCGTACTGACAAGACCGCCCTGCACTGCACGCGCCAACGTGCCGGTAATGAACGTCACGCCCAACGATTCCGCCAGATAGCGGGTGATCGCCGGCAACGCTTCGCGCGAATAGATCTGCAGATCGTCGTGTCCTTGTATCGCAGCGCAATGGTGTGCAAGCCTGCCGCCATACAGGCGAGCGAGCTCGCGGCTGGACAATAGCTGCGCACGATAGCCTTCCTGGTGCAATCGCGTATCCGCAAATTCCTGCAATACGTCCGCCTCGTCGGCATTACGCGCCAGCACGAGCGCACCGTTGGCACGTACATGAAACCCGGCCTTTGCAGCCAGTTCCAACCAGAGCTCGCGCGCCTGCTGCGCATGCGACAACATCATGCCGGGAGGTTGCCCCGTGACGATGACTTGGCCAAAATTGCGGACGGTGGCCCCATGCGCTTGACGGCTGCGTTCGATGACGGCCACAGACAGACCACGTTTGGCCGCGGCCCAGGCGTGAGCGACGCCGAGCATACCGGCGCCGACCACGATGACGTCGAAGTTTTTCATTTCTAAAGAACCCAACTTATTTTTTCTTGGCTTCGGACTTGCCGTCATAGCGCTTGGTCCATTCCGCGATGATGCGATCGCGATTGGTGGCAGCCCACGTGAAATCGTTTTTGATCATGCGCGAGCTCAGGTCTGCCGGCAGATTGGGATTTGCCGTGGCGACGGATGGGATCGCCAACACGGCAAAGTTCGTTTTGTACAACTCGTTGGCTTCGCGGCTGGCCGAGAAATCCGCCAGTTTTTTCGCAGCATCCAGATTCTTGGTGCCCTTGATGATCGCCGTTGCCTCGACTTCCCAGCCCAGGCCTTCCGACGGGAATACGGCCTCGACAGGCGCGCCATCGGCTTTCAGCTTGGCGGCGCGATAGTCAAACGAGATGCCGATAGGAAATTCGCCGGCAGCCGCCATGTTGCAAGGCTTGGAGCCCGAGTGCGTGTACGAGCCGATGTTTTTGTGCAAGGCATCCATGAATGCCCAGCCTTTTTCTTCGCCAAACATCTGCAGCCAGGCGCTCACATCCAAAAAGCCCGTCCCCGACGAGGCCGGATTCGGCATCACGATTTTGCCGGCGTACTCAGGCTTGGTCAGGTCTTGCCATGACGCGGGCTTGGGCAGTTTCTGCTTTTCCGCCTCGATGGTGTTAAAGCAGATCGCGGCGGCGAAACCATCCATGCCGACCCAGCTCGGCTCGGCCTTGGCATCGCGCATGTTGGCGGCGATCTGATCCAGACCTTTGGGCGCATACGGCAGCAACATGCCTTGGCTGTCCATCAAGCCCAGCGACGTTCCCGCCAGGCCCCAGACTACATCCGCTTTCGGATTGGCTTTCTCGGCCAGTAATTTCGCGGTGATGATGCCGGTGGAATCACGCACCCATTGAATCTTGATATCGGGATTGGCCTTTTCGAATGCGGCTTGATAGGCCTTGATCTGGTCGGCTTCAAGCGCGGTGTAAACGGTCAGCGTGGTCGCAGCCGAGGCGGTGCCCATGACACCGGTCAGTGCAGCAGCCAGGGCGAGTAGCGTGTAGTGTTTCATCTTTTGCTCCGATAGATTCCGGCATTCATGCCGCACAGAAAACAGGCGCAGCCGCGAGGCTGCAGGATTGATCTGATTCAGGTTGAGCGCGTTGAACAGGGCCTGGTGCTGTGAACAGCGCCTAAGTCATCCCTAATGCAGCCCAGACACTCAGGGACGCTGGCCTGCGGCCAGACGCGACTCGATTTCGGTGATGATGGCCGGCAAATCGGCAATGGTGTCGATCACAAAATGCGGAGCAACGCCAGACAGCTCTTGATTGGCGCGTGCACGTGCCGCATCTCGGCCGGCTGCATCCAGATTCCGATATTCTTCCAACGTCAAACCGGCGGCATTGCCAGAGAGCAGCAGGCCAACCGTCCACATGCCCGCTCGACGCCCTTCTTCGATCCCCGGCGCGGTATCGTCAACTTTGATGCAGCCGGCTACGTCTGCGAGGCCCAGTTCCACGACATTCTTCAGCGCCATCGCAGGCGCAGGACGGGCGCGCGGCACTTCGTCGCTGGCAACGATGTATTCCGGTGCGATGCCTTCTGTAGCGGCGCGCTCGATGACGCGATCCATCACGCTGCGGGGATAGCCCGAGCAGGAACCGATTTTCAAACCCCGGTCACGCAACGTATTCAACACCTCGACAGCACCGGGAATGGCGGCGGAATACTGCGCCACCTTTTCCAACTGCATCGGCAAGAAACGTTCGTAGATGGCCGTCACATCATCGTCCGTGGGCAGGCGGCCAAACGTTGCCTCGTACTGGCTCGCAATTGCAGGCTCGTCGCACAGCGTGCGAATGTGATCCCATTTGCCCATCCCCATCGGGCCACGCGCCTGCTCCAGCGAAACATTCATGCCGAACTGCGCAAACGCTTCGACAAAGACCTTGGTCGGCGCAAAGGAACCGAAATCGACCAAGGTGCCGGCCCAGTCAAAAATCACCGCCTCCAGGCGGACGGGCAATGACGGTACTGTCATGATAGTTATTCCAGAAAAATTAGACGGAGACCGGACGACGCCACGCTTGCGTGCGAGCCACCAGGGTGCGGCTGGCCACATGCATCACCAAAGCCGCGATGGCGGAGCTGGCCATGATCACCGTGCACATCGCCGCAGCAGGGCCTATGAATCCAGCATCATCCATGTTCAACACCGCCACGGCCGCCAACACCGTAGACGGGCTATACAAAAACACCACCGCAGAGACGGTCGTCATCGACGACACGAATAGATAACGAGCAATATCCAGCGCAGCGGGCAAGCACATCGGCAGCGTCACCCGCAAAAAGGTGGTGACGCGCGGGACTTTCAGCGATGCAGAGGCCGCCTCGAATTCAGGATCCAACGCATTCAGCGCCGTGGCCGCAGTCAAGTGGGCGCTGGTATAGAAATGCACCACCGTGCACAGCACCAGCAACGGCATCGTCCCGTACAACACATTCAAGGGGTTCGACGGACTATTGAAAAAGAAGATATAGCCCAGCCCCAACACCAACCCCGGCACTGCCATCGGCATGAGCGCCAGCATGCCGGCCAGGCCGCGTAAGCCGCGCGCCACCACGCCGCGAGCGGGGACCTTTTCCATCATCCACGCACCGACGAAAACCACCATGGTGCCCACGACTGCCGTGCAGAACGCCAACTGCAGACTATTGCGCCACGCCAACCAACCGCCTCCATCCATATTGTTGAAATCATATGAACGCAGCGACATGGACAAGTTGTACGGCCACATCTTGACGAACGACGCCCAGACCGCCACACCGATGATCAGCAGCAGGAACGCCGCCACAATGCCGGCCAGCGCCAAGAACACGGTATCGCGCTTGCGATTCGTTTCGGCCACGTAGGGCTGCGCACGGCCACTCATTTGTGCCCCTTGGCGGGCACGCAAGCGGCGATCCAGCACAAAGGTCAGGATCGCGGGCAACAACAGCATGATGCCGATGGCCGCGCCCTTCGGGAAATTCTGCTGACCGACGACCGCTTTATAGGCCTCCATGGCGAGGACGTTATAGTCACCGCCGACGACCTTGGGCACGCCAAAATCCGTCACAGTCAGGGTAAAAACCACGCAGCAGGCGGAAAACACCGCGTAGCGCGTCCCTGGCAACGTGACCGTCCAGAACGTGCGCAGCGCGCCCGCCCCCATCGCACGGGTTGCGTCATAGAGCCGGCCGTCGGCCAGCGCCAAGCCGGTCAACAGAATCATGAGCGCATGGGGGAACGTGTAAAACGCCTCGCCGAGGACAATGCCCCAGAACCCGTAAATCGTGACGCCGCCCAACAACTCTTTCAACAAACCCTGGTTGCCCAGCAAGTACACCAACGCAATTCCCGGCAACAACGACGGTGCCAGCAATGGCAGCAGCGCGATCGTACGCAACAGGCTTTTGCCCACGATGCGCGTGCGAGTCAGCGCATAGGCAAACGCGTACGCGCAGGGCACTACCACCGCCATCGTCACCACGCCCACGGCCAGACTGCGCGCCACCATCGCCAGGAAGCCGTCGGCTCCGATGATGCCGGCCAATACCGACAATCCCGTCCAATTGCCCTCGCTGTCCATGACTGACTTGGCCAGAATTCCCAGCAACGGCAGTGCCAGGAAAATCAGCAGCCCAAGCACCAGGGCTCCCTGCCCCGCGTTCAGGCCCCAGGTACCAATCCATGCGGGCATGGGGCGTCTGCCCAACGCATCCAGAGTTCCCTGTGAAGCGAAATGATGGTCAGGCACAACTCTCGTCCCTGTCGCAAGCGGCTTCGCCATAGACGGCTCAGTCGTCGCAGACTCAAGCGTAGGCGCGTATCGCATGGCGAGGCAGCTCCACCCAGCAACGGCTGGCAGCGTGAGGGCCCAGCAGGGCGTCTCCGATTTCAGGGGAAACGATGGAGTGCAACGTCGTACCGGGCACGCCGTCCAGACGGAGCGCCAGACGGTAGCTGCGGCCCAGGAACACACCATCCAGCACCTGGGCCAACACGGCGTTGGACTCGTCGGGACGGACCGTACTGACGCGCACGGCCTCTGGACGCACAAAGAGTTTGCCGGCTTCGAAGTCCAGCGCCGATTCCACGGCCAGCTCCTGGCGCCCTACCCTCGCACGATGCGCATTGACGCGCTGGAACGGCAGCCAGTTGGCCTCGCCCACGAAATCCGCAATGAATGCCGAACCGGGCTGGCGATAGAGATCGCGCGGCGTTCCATACTGCTCGATCACGCCGCCATTCATGACCGCAATACGATCGGCCATGACCATGGCTTCCTCCTGGTCATGGGTCACCATCAGCGTGGTGATCGACAAACGTTTTTGCAATGCGCGCAGTTCAACGCGCAGATGCTCACGGACGCGGGCATCCAGCGCGGACATGGGCTCGTCCAGCAGCAATAACGACGGCGACGGCGCCAGGGCGCGAGCCATCGCGACGCGCTGTTGCTGCCCGCCTGAAATCTGCCCGGGATATTTCTTTGCCGCCCCCTCCAGCCCAACCAGCGTCAGCATCTCCTCGACACGGTGCTCTACGTGTTTGCGATGCGCGCGTTTACCGCTGAGGCCATAGGCCACGTTCTGCGCAACAGTCAGATTGGGAAACAGGGCATACGACTGAAACAGGATGCCGTAATCGCGCTCCTGGGGCGGAACGTGAGAAATATCGCGCCCCGACAACACGATCGTGCCACTATCCTGCCGCTCCAGGCCCGCGATGGCGCGCAGCAAGGTCGTTTTGCCGCAGCCCGACGGCCCCAGCAGGCAGACCAGCTCGCCTGCGCGGATATCGAGCGACACATCGGCCAAAGCCGTATGCGCGCCGAATCGCTTGACGAGGTGCCTGACAGAAAGAAATGCTTGGCCGGGTTGGGGCATAGTGCCTCCGCGTAAAAGACAGAGGCAGTATGAGAACCGCGTATTGTGTGTTTATGACACTACGCAAAAATGTCGTAATAGAAATATCAAATAATTTTGGTTTACTTAGGGGTTGGCCTCACGTCCCTTTTTAGCCACCGGGTTGCCTCCCCTCTGCGGGGCAGCAGCCCCCGGGCTCAACGTGCGGGCTTTTGCCTCATTGATATTCAGGACACTGTGCTCGTCGCCGAACTCAAATCTTTTTACGCTGTCGCCCGCTGGGGCACTGTCACCAAGGCCGCTGCGCAACTGGGCATCAGCCAGCCTACCGTCACCGGCCAGCTACGCCAGCTGGAGTCCCGCTATGGCATCGAGCTGTTTTATCGCCATGGGCGCAGCATGCACCTGTCCGATGCCGGCCAGCGCCTGATGCCGCTGGCTGAAAAACTGGTTCAACAGGAAACCGAGATCGATTTTTGGCTGCGTGACGCCAGCGAGCTGCGTGAAGGCCACTTGCGCGTCGGCGCCACCGGGCCGTTTTACATCATGGATACGGTGCAACGGTACAGCCAGCGGTACCCGGGTATTGATTTGACGCTCACGATCGGCAACTCGCAGGCCATGTTGCAAGCCCTGCAGGATTACCGTATCGAGGTTGCCACCTCATCGTATCTGAGCGAAGAAAAACACTTCTATCGCCGAATGATCGCCGCCGACCCATTGCGCATCGTGACGCATCGCGAGCATCCCCTTGCCCGCCGCAGCCAGGTCCAGTTATCCGACCTGTCCCACTACGCCCTGCTGCTGCGCGAACCGGGCTCGATGACGCGGAAATTGACAGAGAGCGCGCTGGAGGCCGCCGGCGTCACTGTCGGCCGCATCCTGGAAATCGGCAGCCGCGAATCGATACGCCAGGCCATTCTGTGCGACCTGGGTATCAGCCTGATTCCTTCCCGTGAAGCGCCGACACACCCCGACCTGGTCACGCTGGAAATTACCGACGCGACCATCGTGATGAATGAATACCTCTATTGCCTGCGCGAACGCCAGCCCGTGCAATTGATTGCACGGTTTCTGGAAATGGCGCCCACGGCGGGCTGAGAGACCGCGCCGTTCCCCGAATCGTCACACGTCGCGCGCCACGGGGCGGGCCGAATCACTGCACCACTCGCTCCACGAGCCCGGATACAGACGCGACCCGGTCAATCCCGCGACCTCCATGGCCAGCAGATTGTGGCAAGCCGTAATCCCCGAGCCGCACTGATGCACGATCGTCGCGGCGTCGCGATCGCCTAGCAGCGCTGTGAACTCGGCGCGCAGCTGAGCCGCGTCCTTGAACCGCCCATCTGCCTGCAGGTTTTGGCCATTGGGACGATTCAAGGCTCCCGGAATATGGCCCGCCACGGGGTCCATGGGCTCGACTTCGCCGCGATAGCGGTTCGCCGCCCGGGCATCCAGCACGGTAAAAGCCGGCGCAGCCAGGTTTGCCAGTACCGCATCGGCATCAACCGTATCGGCCAATGGCTGGCCCAACAGCGAGGCATTTTCGGTCTGCTCGGCGTGAGACGACGCGGTGCTGCCGGCGGCTTGACCCTCAGTGCTCGTAGGCAGGCCCGCCGCCGTCCATCCCTGCCAGCCGCCGTCCAGCACGGCTACCCGCTCGTGCCCCAGCCAGCGCAGCATCCACCACAAATGGGCGGCAAACATGCCGCCACTGGCGTCATAGGCGACGACGAAGGTATCCGGCCCCACGCCATGCGCGCTCAGCAACGCGGCCAGCGCCTCGCGCGTAGGCAAAGGATGACGGCCATTTTTGCCCGTGCGCGGCGCGGCGAGTTCCGTTTCGTGATTCAGATAGCGCGCCCCCGGGATATGCCCCTGCTCATATGCGTGCCGCCCCGCGGCATGATCCATCAGGTCGTGGCGCACATCGAACACCCGCAGATCGGAAGAATCCAGGCGAGCAGCGAGCTCGGTCGCGGAAATCAAGGTCGTAGTCATCCGTCTTCGCTCCGGCAAATTAAAAAAATAACAAAGCCCCCACGCTGCGCCTTCGGCTTGTTGCCCGGCGACGAAAAGTCGCCACTGCCCGTCTCACGACCCGGCGGGCATGCGCATGGTACGCCACACTGACAATAGCCCCGCGGCGATGATGAGGCCCATCCCCGCCCATGCCAGACCGTCGGGTTGATCGCCCCAGAACCCCATGCCCAGCAAGGCGGCAAAAATGATCGTGGTGTATTGCAAGGCAGCCGTCAACAGCGCCGAGCCGACACCAAAGGCCCGCGTCATCGTCAGTTGCCCGAACAGGCCCGCCACGCCGATCCCGACCAGCGATGCGTAGCCCTCCCAACCGACTTGCCCCCAACCCTCGAGCGTCAGGCCCAGCGCGCTGCTCAGGCACACCGCCAGCGAGAAAAACAGGACAGTGCGCCATTCGGGCTCACCGACGCGGCCGAGCAGGCGGATCTGCATCATCGCCACGGCAGACGTCGCCCCGGCGCACAAACCAAACAACGCCGCCATCCATTGGTCGGGGTTGATGCTGGGACGCAATATGGAAATCACCCCGGCAAACCCCAGCGCCACGGCCAGGATCCGTACCGGGTCGCGTTGCGATCCGCCCCATCCCAGCATCCAGCAGGCAATAAACAGCGGCGCCGTGTAATTCAGGCTGGTCGCGGTCGCCAACGGCAGATGCGAGATCGCAAAAAAGCCCAGCCACATGGACGCCACCCCAGCCACGTTGCGCCACACGTGCAGGCGCCAACTGGTCGGCACAATGGACTGGCGTCCGGCACGAGCCCAGATCAACAGCAGTACAACCGACGGGAATCCACGGAAAAGGACGATCTGGGGCAGCGACGCGCCGTACTCCGTGGCCATTTTCACAAATGACCCCATGAGGGCAAACATGGCCGACGCCACCAACATCCAAAGAGCCTGCATGGGGGCTACGCGATGAAAATGAAGAAAAATAGGGGAAAGCGCTACTATACTCCGGGTCCGGAAAATCAACGTTGGCCGGACGGGAACTGCCGTGCTTTTTCCCAGTCCAAAAGGCCCTCATCGCTCGCAGAGGAATACCCCAAGCATGAAACGCATTTTTCTGTTTATCGTCACCAACTTAGCCGTCATGGTGGTGCTATCGGCCACGCTCCGCATCCTGGGCGTGGACCGCATGATCACGGCCCAAGGCCTCAACGTCCAGGCGCTGCTGATTTTTTCGGTGGTGGTGGGCTTTACGGGCGCCATCATCTCGCTGCTGATGAGCAAGCCCATGGCCAAATGGAGCACGGGCGCTCAGGTGATCGACCCTAATGCTCCCGGGGGCCCCCGCGAGGCGTGGCTCATCGATACGGTGCACCAGTTGGCCGACCGCGCCGGTATCGGCCGGCCCGAGGTCGCCATCTACGAGGGTGCGCCCAACGCCTTTGCGACGGGCGCCTTTAAAAACGATTCGCTCGTGGCCGTGTCCACCGGGCTGCTCGACAGCATGACCGAAGAAGAAGTCGCCGCCGTCCTCGGCCACGAAGTGGCGCACGTGGCCAACGGCGACATGATCACGCTGACCCTGATCCAGGGCGTGGTCAACACCTTCGTCGTATTCCTGGCGCGCCTGGTCGGCTATTTCATCGACCGCGTGGTGTTCAAAAACGAACGCGGCGTCGGCATCGGCTATTACGTCACCGTCATTGTCTGTGAGATCGTCTTCGGCATCCTGGCCTCGATCATCGTGGCCTGGTTCTCGCGCCAACGCGAATACCGTGCCGATGCGGGTTCCGCTCAACTGATGGGCTCGCGCGAACCCATGATGCGCGCCTTGGCCCGTTTGGGGGGCCTGGAGCCAGGCGAATTGCCCAAGAGCTTCGAGGCCTCGGGTATCGCCGGCAAAGGCGGTCTGGCTGCTATTTTTGCCTCGCACCCGCCCATTCAGGCCCGTATCGCCGCTTTGCAGCAAATGCGCGTGGCCTGAAACGGCTCGTCAAGGTGGTCAGTAACGCTCGCTGACCACCAGCAAAAAACCGGCTTGACGTCAAAATCGTCAAGCCGGTTTTTTATTGATGAGGCACTGCAAGACCCCACGGCCCTCGCGCCAGGCCGCAGGCGCTGCGCGAGGGTCTGTGACTGCCTACCCCTTAATCCAAGGTCAGGACCGTCGCCCCAGTCGTCTTGCGCGCGGCCAACGCCGTCTGCGCCTCGCCTGCATCCTCCAGGCGATAGCGCTGGTCGATGCGTACCTTGATCTTTTTCTTCAAGACCAGGTCGAACATCTCCTTGGCTGCGGCATTCAGTTTCTCGTGCGTATTGACGTGCAGCCCCAGCGACGGACGCGTCACATATAGGCAGCCCTTTTGATTCAGCGTCGCCAGATTCACGCCCGACACGGGTCCCGACGCATTGCCAAAGCTGACCATCAGCCCGCGCGGCTCGATGCAGTCCAGCGAGGTTTCCCAGGTATCCTTGCCCACGCCGTCATACACCACCGGGACTTTCTTGCCGTTGGTCAGCTCCAGCACGCGCTCGGCCACGTTTTCACGCGAATAATCGATGGTTTCCCATGCGCCGTTGGCCCGGGCCAACTCGGCCTTTTCGGGGCTGGACACCGTGCCGATCAGCTTGACGCCCAGCGCCTTGGCCCACTGGCAGGCAATCAGGCCCACGCCGCCCGCTGCCGCGTGGAACAAGATGGTTTCATTACCCTGCAGGCGATAGGTCTGGCGAAACAGGTACTGCACGGTCAGACCCTTGAGCATCAGCGCAGCCGCATCGTCGAAATCAACGCCCTTGGGCAGCTTGACGACCTGTGCCGCCGGCACGTTGCGCGCTTGCGCATAGGCGCCGATCGGGCTCTGGCCATAGGCCACGCGATCGCCGACTTTCAGGTGCTTGACGTCCGCGCCCACGGCCTCGACCACGCCCGCGGCCTCAAAACCCAGGCCATGCGGCAAGGGATGCGGATACAAGCCCGTACGGTAATAGATATCGATGAAATTCAATCCGACCGCATGTTGGCGGATCGTGATCTCGTTGGCAGCGGGCGGCGGGACCTCGACGTCCACGAGTTTCAGGACTTCGGGTCCGCCATGTTGCTCAATACGGATTGCCTTGACGACATTGCTGGTCATACCAGCCTCCTATGTTGTGATGAATTTCCAAACTGCCCTGCGGCGACATACCGCGTCATTGCTTTGGCTCTGGACGGCGGCCGCCCATGAGTACCAATATTCCACATAACACCAGCGCGGTTCCTCCCAGCTGCCATAGCGTAATCGGCTCGTCCAACAACCACGCAGCCAGAAACAAGACCGACACCGGTCCCACCATACCCAACAGCGACGCGGTCGGCGCGCCAATCAGCGCGACCGCCCACATCAGCATGAACACCGGCATCACCGTGTTGAACGTGGCGTGTACAAACGAGTAGCCATATACGCCCAAGGGCTGGATCAACATGGATGGCGGGTGGACGACAAAGAACTGCACGATACAGGCGATGCACGATACCGTCATGGCATAAGCCACCAGCCGCGTTGCCCCCACGCGCTTGACGAGTTCGCCCGAACAAATCAGGTACACAGCATAGCTGAGCGCCGAGCCAAAAATAAACAAAGCCCCAAGCGCCACATGGGAACCGGAGCCATGCGCCAGATCCTGCGCGAACACCAGGATCACGCCCAGATACGAAACCACCATGGCCACCCATTGCCGGGGCGAAACCGGACGCTTGAGCCACCAGGCCGACAACAGCACCACCAGCGTAGGAGACAAAAACAAAATCAGACGCTCCAGGCTGGCCGTCACGTACTGCAAGCCCAGAAAATCCAGAAAGCTGGACAAGTAATACCCCAGCAATCCCAGCAAACACAGCACAACCCGCTCTCGCCCAGTCAAAACGGGCAGTTCGCCCTGGGCGGCCCGACGGGACTCGCGCCACGCCACCGCGGCAAAGAACGGCAAGGAAAACAGCATGCGAAAAGCAATCAATGTGACCGCGTCGATGCCGTAGCGATAGGTGAATTTCACGACGATGGCCTTGGCGGCAAAGAGCACGGCTCCCACCGTCGCCAGGAAGAACCCAAGGACGCGAGGCGAAACAATCGTAGTAAAGCGCAATTGAGGAGGAAGGTTCATCAGAGACTTTAAGAAGCCACGGCATTACGGCGAAGACGAACAGATCCCGCACGGCGCCTGCAGCAAAACGGCCGAAGTCACACCGCTATAATCGTCGGTTCCTAGGAACGGCGACAACCAAGCCAATCCGGTCCCCGCTCCTCACGACTCACGCATGACCCGTCAACGCGCCCTAGTTTATATCCACATTGCCGCTGTGCTGTTCGGCCTGACAGGCGTTTTCGGCGAACTCATCCAGGCCAGCGCTGCCCTCATTACGCTGGGCCGCGCCTTGTTTGCGGTCGTCGCTTTGCTCGGCTTTTCGCGGTTGCAGCGCAAGCCCCTGTTCACGTCGCTGACTCCCGTGCAATTATTCATGTTGATTATCGCCGGCTGCCTGCTGGCGGGCCATTGGGTGACGTTCTTCATCTCGGTCAAGGTCGGCGGTATTGCGGTAGCCACGTTGGGCTTTGCCAGTTTTCCAGCGTTCATCACGCTGTTCGAGGGCCTGCTGTTTCGTGAAAAAGTCCGCTTGGCGGAATGGCTGGTGCTCGGGTTGGTCACGCTCGGGCTCGTCCTGGTGACGCCGTCGTTCGATTTCGCTGACCAGGGCACGGTGGGCTTGGCCTGGGGCATTCTGTCCGGCCTGTCGTTCGCGCTACTGGCGCTCAGCAACCGGCGCTCCACCGTCGGGCTGGACGCCATGCAGGTCGCCTGCGGCCAGAACATCGTCGTGGTGCTGGCCATGTTGCCTTTTGCTGCCAGCCAGTTGCCGCATCTCGCCGGCATAGATCTGTTCTGGATTGTCTTGCTGGGCGTTTTCTGCACCGGCCTGTCGCACTATTTGTTCGTGTCCAGCCTGACAAAGCTCAATGCACGCACTGCGGGCCTCGTGATTGCACTGGAACCGGTGTACGCCATCGCCTTTGCCTGGGTATTGTTCTCGCAACAACCCAGCCTGCGCATGATCGCGGGAGCCATACTGATCGTAACGGCGATCGTGTGGTCGGGGCTGCGCAAGGCGGCGCATTAGACCCTTATACGCCTTGGCCTGTTAACGCCGCCATTTTCTGCATTGACAATTATTGCCTAGGCAATAAAATACGCTCCATGAACGCCCCCCGCTCCGCCCCCGATGACGGCACGCCTGTGCACTACCGCGCTACGTCGCGCTGTACCTCTGACGACAATGTCGGTTTCATGATCAAGCAGGTCTATCACTCGCTGACCCGCCTGCTGGACATGGAAACCGCTCCGTTGGGGCTGACAGCCATCCAATGGCGCCCCATCGCCTTGATTGCGCGCGGCACTGCCGACACGCCGGCCGAGCTGGCGCGCTTGAACGGTGTCGATACCGGCGCAATGACTCGCACCCTGGACCGCCTGGAAAGCAAAGGGCTGCTGCGCCGGATACGCAGTCACGAGGATCGCCGGGTCGTCAAGATCGAGCTCACCGAACTGGGCCATGAAACGGCAAAAGCCATTCCTGCCTGTATTGCCCGCGTGTTGAACCATCATCTGCGAGGCTTTTCCAACGAGGAGCACTCGCAATTGCGGCACTTGCTCTGCCGAATGCTGGCCAACGGCTCGGACGGAAAATCCCCCGAACCCTGATTTCACGCAACACCAAACCCTGGATCGAAATGGGGATATTCCTCTCACCAGGTTTTTTTTACGCCATAATACTTGCCTAGGCAAATACAGTTTAATCAACAATATTCAGCAAAACGTCAGATTGACTACTCCCGACAACTGATGAAACCTCTACTCCCCGTGGCGCTGCTGCTGGTCCTGGCAGGCTGCGCATCAATGGACCCGACCACCGAGCCCGTGGCCCCGCTCGAGGCCACACAGCTCGGCTTGCAGAACGCGTCTGTGTCTTGGCCTGACACCCAGTGGTGGCACCGCTATGGCGATGCGCAATTGAATACGCTGGTTGATGAGGCCTTGGCCAACAGCCCGTCCATGACATCGGCGCAGGCCCGCCTGGCTCAGGCGAATGCAGTCGTGCGCGGCGCACGCGCGCCGTTGATGCCGCGCGTCGATGCGAACTACTCCCTCAGCCGCGAGCACTTACCCGAAAACTACATTTACCAGGCGCCCATGGCGGGATCTGTCGTTTCGGATAACCGGCTTGCGCTGGACTTTAGCTATGAGCTGGATTTCTGGGGCAAAAACCGCGCCCGGCTCAATGCCGCGATTTCACAACGCGCGGCCGCCGAAGCTGACACTCAGGCAGCGCGAAACGTGCTCGCCCGCGCTATGGTGCGCAGCTATTTGAATTTGCAGAATGCATTTGCGCAGCGACAAGTCCTGCAGCGCATCCTGCAGCAACGTACCGATGTTCTGCAACTGACGCGCGATCGCCAACGCGCAGGCCTGGACACACAAGTCGAAGTCAAGCAGGCCGAATCATCGGTCGCCGCAGCCAAGGTCGATCTGACGCAGACAGAAAGCAATCTGGCCCAACTGCGCAACCAGGTCGCCGCGCTGGCCGGCGCTGGTCCGATACGTGGCCAGTCCTTGCAACCTGTCGTCCTGTCGGCTCGTGCGGGTGTCATACCAGAGAACGTACCGCTCGACTTACTGGGCCATCGCCCGGACATCACCGCTGCACGTTGGCGCGCCGAGGCGGCCCAACGCCAGATCGAGGCCGCCCGCGCCGAGTTCTACCCGAACATCAATCTAGTGGCTTTTGCCGGATTTCAAGCCCTCGGGACCGGCAATCTGCTGGACGCCGGCAGCCGCACCGCCGGCATTGGCCCTGCCATCACGTTGCCGATTTTCCATGGCGGCGAACTCAATGCCAACCTGGCGGGCCGCAAGGCAGACGCGGACGTGGCGGTCTCGGATTACAACCAGACCGTGCTGGACGCCGTGCATCAGACCGCCAATGCTATCGATGGCCTGCGCCTGATCGACCGCGAAATCGACCAGCAACACCAGGCCCGCGAAGCCATCGATGCCGCCTATGACCTGGCCGTGCAGCGCTACCGGGCAGGCATGGGCAACTACCTCACGGTGCTGATCGCTCAGACCGGCGTACTCACCCAGACCCGGCTGGATACCGACGTGCGCTTTCGCGCCTACCAGCTCGATGCCGACCTGGCCTATGCCCTGGGTGGGGGCTACGCGCCCACCGCCGACACACCGGCAGCCTCTTCTTCTCATTGACCGACCCGGACCCCGACGTCATGACCGCAACTCCTGTAACTCATCCTGCCCGCAAACGCCTGCTGTTGATCGCCGCTGGCGTGTTCATTGTGCTGGCCGTTCTGTATGCCATCTGGTGGGTCTTGTTTGGCTCTCATGTGGAAAGCACCGACGATGCCTATGTGCACGGCAACCTGGTGCAAATCACCCCGCAGGTTCCGGGAACCGTTATCGCTATCGAGGCGGGCGACACCGAACACGTCTCGGCCGGCCAGGCCGTGATCCGGCTGGACCCGGCCGATGCCGAAATCGCCCTGCAACAAGCCCAGGCCCAACTGGCCCAGACCGTGCGCCAGGTCCGCACCCTGTACGTGCAAAATGACTCCCTGGCGGCCGATGTCAACGTTCAACGCGCCAACATCGAGCGCGCGCAGGCTGACCTGAAACGCGCGCAAAGCGATCTGCAGCGACGCCAGACGCTGGCCAAATCGGGTGGCGTCAGCGGCGAAGAACTGCTGCACGCACAGACCGAACTGAAATCCGCACAATCCGGCCTGGCGCAAGCTCAGGCCACACTGGCCGCCGCTCAGGCCCGATTGGCCACCAACCAAGCGCTGACCAACGGCACGACCGTCACCGATCATCCAGATGTCCGGCAAGCCGCTGCCAAGCTGCGTGACGCATGGCTCGCCCACGCCCGCACGGTCCTGCCTGCCCCCGTCGATGGCCTGATCGCCCGCCGCAGTGTCCAGGTCGGCCAGCGCGTCGCCCCTGGCAATACCCTGATGAATGTCGTCCCCCTCGACCAAGTCTGGGTTGAGGCCAACTTCAAAGAAGGCCAATTGCGCCACATGCACCCAGGCCAAAGCGCCACGCTGATCTCCGATCTGTACGGTGACGACGTCGTCTATCACGGCACCATCGTCGGTCTGGATGCTGGCACGGGCAGCGCGTTCTCGCTGCTGCCCGCACAGAACGCCACGGGCAACTGGATCAAAGTCGTGCAACGCGTACCGGTACGTATCGAACTCGATCCCGAGGAGCTCAAAGCCCATCCCTTGCGCGTCGGACTGTCGATGGACGTAGAGGTGGACATCAGCCAGAAAGAGACGTCATCCGGCGCACAAGCCAAGCCGCGCCACGAACCCGCCTGGTCAACCCATGTATTCACCGATACCCAGGCTGGTGCAGACGCATTGATCGACAAAATCATCAAGGCCAATCTAGAACCATGAGCGCTCCCCGTTCCTCTGGACAGCCCAGCGCGCCGCCCCCTTTGGAGGGGGCTACCCGCATCATTGGCTCCATCGCGCTGTCGACTGCGGTGTTCATGAACGTGCTGGACACCTCGATCGCCAACGTCTCGATCCCGACGATTTCCGGGGATCTGGGGGTCAGCTCCAGCCAGGGCACGTGGGTCATTACCTCGTTCGCAGTCGCCAACGCCATCACGGTACCACTCACAGGTTGGTTGACGCAGCGGTTCGGCCAAGTCCGCTTATTCATCATTTCCACCTTGCTGTTCGTACTCTCGTCATGGCTGTGCGGGTTCTCGCCATCACTGGAGGCATTGATCGCCTTTCGCGTATTGCAAGGCGCGGTCGCCGGGCCCATGATCCCGCTGTCGCAAGCGCTGATGCTGTCCAGTTTCCCGAAATCCAAAGCCGGCATGGCGTTGGCCATCTGGTCTATGACCACCCTCGTCGCCCCTGTCGCGGGGCCACTGTTGGGCGGCTGGATCTCGGATAACTACACGTGGCCGTGGATTTTCTATATCAACGTTCCCGTGGGATTGCTGGCCGCATGGATCAGTTGGCGGATATACCGCGACCGCGAATCCCCCACGAGAAAACTCCCCATCGACAAGCTCGGCCTGGTGTTGCTGGTGATCTGGGTGGGATCCCTGCAAATCATGCTGGACAAGGGCAAAGAGCTCGATTGGTTTGCCAGTCAGACCATCCAGTTGCTTGCCTTAGTGGCAGTTGTCGCATTCGTCTTCTTTTTGATCTGGGAGCTCACCGACGCGCACCCCATTGTCGATTTACGCTTGTTCAAAGAACGCAACTTCACCGTCGGGGCGGTGACGCTGGCGGTGGCCTATGGCGTGTTCTTTGGCAACGTCGTGCTGTTGCCGCTCTGGCTGCAAAGCAATATGGGCTATACCGCGACCTACGCGGGCCTGGTGACCGCTCCCGTCGGTATTCTGGCGATTTTACTGACGCCATTCGTGGGCAAAATGCTGGCGACCCGGGATGCCCGGCTCATCGTCACCGTTGCGTTCATCGTATTCGCGCTCGTGTGCTTCATGCGCTCGAACTTCAACACCGATGTCGACATACGCACCTTGATGATTCCGACGGTCATCCAGGGGGCCGCGATGGCTGCGTTCTTTGTGCCATTGACCTCGATTACCTTGTCAGGCCTGGAACCATGGCGCATTCCTGCTGCATCCGGGCTATCGAATTTCGCCCGGCTGACCGCCGGCGCGTTCGGCACGTCGATCGCCACGACGCTATGGGAAAATCGCGCCACGCAACACCATGCTCGTTTGACCGAAATCGCCAGCCCTGGCCATCAGCCGTTTGACCAAGCGCTCGATACGCTGCAAAACGGCGTAGGGATGTCGCATCAAGCCGCCCTCGCTCGATTGGACGGTCTGATCAATACACAGGCGTTCACCATGTCTGCCGTGGATGTGTTCTACGCCTCGGGCGTGATTTTCATTCTGCTGACCGGACTGGTGTGGTTTGCGCACGGCCGCAAGAAAACCGCGGCAGGTGGCGACGGCGGGGCTGCCGAAGCGGCCGCAGGCGCTCACTGAGGTCCCGAACGACACACAGAAGCCCGACAGCGATAAACTGCCATCTTTGTGTGCATAAAACGTGGAACACAACGGGCGGGGCCAGAAACCTCTGGCCCGCTGTAGACTCCCGCTCGCACACCCCATCAGTCGAACAACATCTGGAGAACAGTGGTGGCAGGAACCAAGCACAAAATCGCAGTCATCGCCGGCGACGGCATCGGCAAAGAAGTCGTTCCTGAGGGATTGCGTGTCCTGGACGCGGTGGCAACGCGCTTTGGCATTGATTTTCAGTGGGATCATTTCGACTGGAGCTGCGACTACTACGCCAAGCACGGCAAAATGATGCCTGACGACTGGGCGACCCAGATCGGCGGGCACGAAGCGATTTTCTTTGGCGCCATTGGCTGGCCCGCCACTGTCCCGGATCACGAGGCGCTGTGGGGCTCGTTATTCCAGTTCCGCCGCCATTTCGACCAATACATCAACCTGCGCCCCGTGCGCCTGATGCCCGGCGTGCCCTCGCCCCTGGCCAATCGCAAGCCCGGTGATATCGATTTCTTTATCGTCCGCGAAAACACCGAAGGCGAATACTCCAATAGCGGCGGCCGCCTGTTTGCCGGCACCGAGCGCGAAGTCGTCATCCAGGAAAGCGTCTTTACCCGCATCGGCGCCGATCGCGTCTTGAAATTCGCCTTTGACCTGGCGCAAAAGCGCGGCAAACACCTCACCGCAGCCACCAAGTCCAACGGCATTTCGATTTCCATGCCCTGGTGGGACGAGCGCGTCGCAGACATCGCTACCCAGTACCCTGACGTGCGTTGGGACAAATATCACATCGACATCCTGTGCGCACACTTCGTGCAGCACCCGGACTGGTTCGACGTGGTCGTCGCCTCGAATCTGTTTGGCGACATCCTGTCTGACCTGGGCCCGGCCTGCACCGGCACCATCGGCATCGCACCGTCAGCGAACCTGAACCCGGAACGCAAATTCCCGTCCTTGTTCGAGCCCGTGCACGGTTCGGCCCCCGACATCTACGGCAAAGGCATCGCCAACCCGATCGGCCAGATCTGGAGCGGCGCGCTGATGCTCGATTTCCTGGGCTACCCGGACGCTTCCAAGGCCGTGGTCAGCGCCATTGAAACCGTACTCGCCGAAGGCCCGCGCACCCGCGACATGCAGGGTACCGCGTCCACGGAAGAAGTCGGCAAAGCCATCGCCGCGATCATCGCTGCTGGCAAATAAACCGCATCAGGCCGGATATCCGGCCATGCGTACGCCTCGGGCACGTGGATAAAACGTCTCGCAGAAATTGGAATGACGTTCCATTTCCGGAGGACACCTCATCCACGTGCCCGAGGCGTTTCATCGCCCTCGTCCGGGCTTCCAATCGTCACCGCCCAGCGGCGATCACGAACGCTACGGTCAATAACCGCGCTCGCGCGCAATCAAGCCCGTCAATGGTTGACCCTTGAAAAAGCGCTCGATCTTGTCGACCACCTGCGCTAGCGTCTCATGTTGCAAGGTGATTGCCGAAACATGCGGCGTCATGGTGACTGCAGGATGCGTCCAGAACGGATGATCGGCAGGCAAAGGCTCTTGGCGGAACACATCCAACGTCGCTCCCTGTACATGCCCCGTCTTCAGCAGTTCAAGCAGATCCTCTTCGACGAGATGATCGCCGCGCCCCATGTTGACGATGTGCGCCTGCGGCAACAACTGCTCTAGCGTCTCGCGGCGCAAGATATCTCGCGTATCGGGCGTCAGCGGCAAGGTGTTGATCAACACCCGCGTACGCGCCAGAAAGGCGGGCAATTGCTCCAGTCCCGCAAAGCTTTCTACTCCTGCGGGCACTTTGCCGCTGCGCGACCATCCTGCCACGGGATAGTCCAACGCGGCCAGCGTCTGCGCGACCTTGGTTCCCATGACCCCGGTGCCCAACACGCCAATCGGCCATGCTTCACGCCGCAATTCGGGCAACGGTTGCCACACGAGCGCACGTTGCTGCGCGACATAATCATCGAACTGCCGGCTCGCACGTGTCACCGCCCAGACGGCATACTCTGCCATCTGCACGGCCATGCCGGCGTCTTCGAGGCGAACGAGAGGCAGATCGGCCGGCAGCGAGGGCAGTTTCAGCAGCCCATCAACGCCCGCGCCCAGGTTAAATACCACTCGCAGTTTGCGCTCACGCTCAAAAAACTCGGCTGGCGGCGACCACACCACCGCAACGTCGGCATCCTGTGGCGGCAAACCGGCGTGCCACAGCGCCACCTCGGCATGCGGCATCGCCGCAGCCAGCGGCTGGACCCATTTTTCCTGCGCGGCACTATTCGTCGAAACAACCAGAACTTTCATTGCAAGGCCCTCGTATCAGCATCAACCCTCTATGCTGCCATAGTCTTGCAATACGACCCGGCTGAGCATGGATCCTCGCGCAGGCAAATCTGGCCCCGCTGAGCATGGATCCCCACGCAGGCGAATCTTGTCCGCGGGCACAAATCACGCCGGCGCCACGCGTCAGCGCAGCGCTCGGCCCCCGCAATCAACGCCGCTTCGATCCCAGCAACGACCCTAGCACCCCGCGCACCAACTGCCGAGCCATAGAACGTGCTGTGCTCTTGACCACCGACTGCACCACGCCGTCGCGCTTGCCACCACGTGGGCCGGTAGAACCAAACAGCAGCTCGTTCAAGCCGTCCATCACGCCGCCAGACTCACTCTGGTCAGCCGACCCTTTCTGAGCGCCGGCAGTCTTGTCCGCCGCAGATCCCGCCGCAGCATCTGCGACATCGGTGCTGGCACGGGCCGTCAAGACCTCGTACGCCGACTCGCGGTCGATCGCTTTGGCATATTTGGCAGACATGGTGGGATCCTGACGCAGCGCCTGACGCTCCGCATCCGTGGCCGGGCCGATACGGCTGCCCGGCGGCATGATCCATGCGCGCTGCGTGGGTTCCGGCCGGCCCTTGGCATCGAGCAGCGACACCAGGGCTTCGCCCACGCCCAGTTCCGTAATGGCCGCTTCGATATCCAGTCCCGGATTCGGACGCATGGTTTCTGCCGCGGTTTTGACGGCCTTCTGGTCACGTGGCGTAAATGCCCGCAGCGCATGCTGCACACGATTGCCCAACTGCCCCAATACCGTATCCGGAATATCCAAGGGATTCTGCGTCACGAAATACACGCCTACCCCCTTGGACCGCACCAGACGCACAACCTGCTCGATTTTGTCCAACAGCGCCTTGGGCGCATCGTTAAACAGCAAATGCGCTTCATCAAAGAAAAACACCAGCTTGGGTTGTTCCACGTCACCGACTTCGGGCAGTTTTTCGTACAGATCGGCCAACATCCACAACAGGAATACGCTGTACAGACGTGGCGCCTGCATCAACTTGTCGGCTGCCAGAATATTGATGATGCCGCGCCCCTGCGCGTCGGTGCGCATCAGATCTGCCACGTCCAGCATCGGTTCGCCAAAAAACAGCTCGGCGCCTTGCGATTCCAGGGTCAGCAGGCTGCGCTGGATCGCGCCCACCGATGCCGAGGACACGTTGCCATATTTGGTCTTCAGCTCCGCGGCCCGATCGGCCACGTTTTGCAGCATGGCGCGCAGGTCCTTCAGATCCAGCAGCAACTGTCCTTCGTCGTCGGCCACGCGGAACACCAAGGTCAACACGCCCTCTTGGGTGTCGTTCAGCTCGAGCATGCGCGACAACAGCAGCGGCCCCATGTCAGAGATCGTGGCGCGCACGGGCAAGCCCTGCTCGCCAAACACATCCCATAGCACGGCGGGGTTCGCCCCCCAGACCGGCTCGGGCAGATCGTTGTTCTTCAAGCGTTCCTGCAGCTTGGGCGACGCCCCCCCTGCCTGGGAAACCCCCGTCAGATCGCCCTTGATATCAGCCAGGAACACCGGCGTACCCATGCGGGAAAAGGCCTCGGCCAGTACCTGCAAGGTGACGGTCTTGCCCGTTCCTGTCGCCCCGGTAATGCAACCATGGCGATTCGCCAGCGCGGGCAACAAGGCCAGTTGAGTCTCGTTATTTTTTGCAATGACAATGGGATCAGGCATCCGTGCTCTCCGGCAAGCAAAACTAGGGCACCGCACCGCGCCTTCGGCTCACTGCCCGCAGGGGCGCTGGCGGCACAAAAACAGTGACGCAAGTGTAGAGCGTTCGCCACGTCTTGTGCGGACTTCGGAGGTGGGAAAACGGCAGGAATTGTCAATCACCGGCCGTGCATTGGTCTGGCATGGGCAAAGAAGGCACATCTGGCCGCTCCGTCTGTTCGTCAACCACGGTAAAATGCCGGTTTTGCCGACATTTTCATCTGGGACACCATGGCCGGACACAGTAAATGGGCCAATATTCAGCACCGCAAAGGCCGCCAAGACGCCAAACGCGGAAAGCTCTGGACCAAAATCATTCGTGAGATCACCGTCGCGGCACGTGCCGGCGGCCCGGATCCTGACAGCAATCCGCGCCTGCGGATGGCCTGGGACAAGGCCACCGACGCCAATATGCCCAAGGACAACATCCAACGCGCCATCCAGCGCGGCGCAGGCGGTGCCGATGGCGCCAACTACGAAGAAGTCCGCTACGAGGGCTACGGCATCGGCGGCGCTGCCGTCATCGTCGACTGCATGACCGACAACCGCACCCGTACCGTTGCCGAAGTCCGCCACGCATTCTCTAAAAACGGCGGCAACCTCGGCCAGGAAGGCTCCGTTGCCTTCATGTTCAAACACTGCGGTCAATTCGTGTTCGCCCCGGGCACCCCCGAGGACACCGTCATGGAAGCCGCCCTCGAAGCCGGCGCCGAAGACATCACCACCGATGACGAAGGCGTCATCGAAGTCATCTGCGCCCCGACAGACTACGCTGCCGTGCGCCAGGCATTCGAATCGGCCGGCCTGAAGGCCGAGGTCGACGGCATCATCATGAAGCCGCAAAACGAGACCGAGCTCACCGGGGACGACGCCGTCAAGATGCAAAAACTGCTCGACGCGCTGGAGGGCCTGGACGACGTGCAGGAAGTCTATACCACCGTTGTGTTTGACGAAGCCCAGTAGTAACCGCCATGCCCCCAGGGACATGCGTCCCCGGGCGGGTCTGCAGTAAAAACCGACCGGCGAAACGGGGCGACCCGTCAGCCTTTTGTGCCAAGCCTGTGGCGGCAACGCCCTGGCCTCTTTAAGAAGTCATCGAAAAATGAAACTCCTGGTAATCGGCTCTGGCGGCCGCGAACACGCCTTGGCTTGGCGCCTGGCCCGCTCGCCCCGTGTCCACAAGGTCTATGTCGCGCCCGGCAATGGCGGCACCGAGCAGGGTGACCTGCTGCAAAACGTGCCCCTCACCAGCCCTAAGGATCTGGCTGACTTCGTCGAGCGCGAAGGGGTTTCTCTGACGGTCGTCGGCCCCGAGGCGCCCCTGGCGGCCGGCGTCGTCGATGTTTTTCGTGAACGCAAACTGAAAATCTTCGGCCCGACCAAGGCCGCGGCACAGCTGGAAAGCTCCAAAGACTACGCCAAGGCCTTCATGGTGCGCCACGGGATTCCTACGGCCCGCTACGAAACCTTCACTGATCCGGCCAAGGCCCACGCCTACGTCGACCAGGAAGGCGCCCCCATCGTGATCAAGGCAGACGGCCTGGCCGCCGGCAAAGGCGTCGTCGTGGCCGCCGATCTGGCCGAGGCCCACGCCGCCATTGACGCCATGCTCGGCGACGGCAGCATGGGCGAGGCCGGCGCCCGCGTCGTCATCGAAGAATGCCTGGTCGGCGAAGAAGCCAGCTTCATCGTCATGTGCGATGGCCGCAACGTCCTGGCGCTGGCCACCAGCCAGGACCACAAGCGCCTGAAAGACGGCGATGCCGGCCCCAATACGGGCGGCATGGGCGCCTATTCCCCCGCCCCCATCGTCACGCCGGAACTGCATCACCGCATCATGCGCGAAATCATTCTGCCCACCGTTCAGGGCATGGCGCGCGACGGCATTCCCTACACGGGTTTCCTGTACGCCGGCCTGATGATTGCTCCGGGCGACGATCCGGATCGCGCTATCAAGACGCTGGAATTCAATTGCCGCATGGGCGACCCCGAAACCCAGCCCATCATGATGCGCGTCAAAAGCGACCTGCTCGATGCGCTGGAACACGCCGTCGAGGGCACGCTCGACCAGGCCGACATCACCTGGGATCGCCGTACCGCCCTGGGCGTCGTCCTGGCTGCCCACAACTATCCTGGCACACCGCGTAACGGCGACACCATTGCGGCGCTGCCGGCAGAGACCGAAGACTGCGCCGTTTTCCACGCGGGCACCCGCCTGGAAAATGGCCAATTGAAAACCTCCGGCGGCCGCGTGCTTTGCGTCACCGCCTTGGGCGACTCCGTCCGCATGGCGCGCGAGCGTGCCTATGCCGCCGTGGACGGCGTGCAATTCGATGGCCGCCAATACCGGACGGACATCGGTTGGCGCGCACTGAAGCCGTCCCAGCAAAAGGCCAAACCTTAATCAAACGCAAAGCATTGGTGACCCCACAGGCTTAAGCTATCCAGGTCACGCGGCGACCGCCGCGTCCCACACCGCTGACGATCGTCGTCAGCAATCAGCCTGAATCCCATCTGGACACCGCATGAGCAATATCCCCGTTTCCGACGTACGAGACTACCTGACCGGCCTGCAAGCGCGCATCGTGCAAGCGCTCGAGCAAGCCGGCGGCGAGGATTTTCGCACCGACGCCTGGCAGCGTGCCGAGGGCGGCGGCGGCGTATCTCGCTTGATCGAAGGCGGTCAATTGCTCGAAAGAGGCGGCGTGTTGTTCAGTCATGTCGAGGGCACCCAGTTGCCCCCCTCCGCCAGCGCACATCGCCCCGAGCTGGCTGGCCGCCCGTGGCAAGCCATGGGCGTGTCGATGGTGCTGCATCCGCGCAACCCCTACGTGCCCACCGTACACATGAATGTGCGCATGTTCACGGCCGCGGCACGGCCTGGCCAAGACGAAGACGACGTATTCTGGTTCGGCGGCGGCATGGATCTGACGCCCTACTACCCGTTCGAAGACGATGCACGGCATTTCCATCAGGTCTGCCACGATGCGCTGGCGCCCCACGGCGATACGTACTATCCCCGCTACAAACGCTGGTGTGACGAGTACTTTTTCCTGAAACACCGCCAGGAAAGCCGCGGCATTGGCGGCGTGTTCTTCGACGACCTCAACGAGCCTGGTTTTGACGCCTCGTTCGCGTTGCTGCGCTCGGTTGGCGACGCGCTTTTGCCTGCCTACCTGCCCATCGTCGAACGCCGCCGTCATACCCCCTACGAACAGGCCCAACGCGATTTTCAGGCCTATCGGCGCGGACGGTATGTCGAGTTCAATCTCGTGTTTGACCGCGGCACGCTATTCGGACTCCAATCCGGTGGCCGCACCGAGTCGATTTTGCTTTCGATGCCGCCCATGGCACAGTGGCGCTATGACTGGCATCCCGAGCCCGGCACACCAGAATCCGAGCTCGCTGCCTTCCTGAAACCCCGAGACTGGGTGTAATCCCGGCGCCACCGTCCATCATGCCTGTCCATCCAGAACGCGAACCCCGTATTGGCCTGCTGGGCGGCAGTTTCGACCCCATTCACCTCGCGCACCTGGCGTTGGCTAGAGCCGCCCTGCGTGAACTGCACCTCACACAGGTGCAATTCATCCCCGCTGCCAACCCATGGCAGCGCGCGCCCCTTAACGCCGCGCCCGAGCATCGTCTGCGCATGATCGAGCTGGCGATCGAGGGCGAGCCCGGCATGGCCGTCAATCCCATCGAAATCGAACGCGGCGGCGCTACCTACACCGTCGATACCCTACGCGCCCTGCCGGCTGGCGCCCGTTACGTCTGGATCCTCGGCGCCGATCAGCTGACTAATTTCTGCACGTGGCATGAATGGCAAGAGATATCGGCCCGAGTAGACCTGGCCGTCGCCACACGCCCCGGCACGCCGTTGATTCCCCCCGACGAACTGACGCATTGGCTAGCCAGTCAGGACCGCCAAGACCGCCCAACACGCCAGCTGACCACCCTGCCCTTTACCCCCATGGCGATCTCCGCCTCTGACATCCGTGCCAGACTGGCTCGCGGCGACGCAACGGAGGGCCTTCTGCCCTCGCCGGTAGCCAGTTACATCGCCGCTCACGGCCTCTATCGCTGATTCCAATAGTCCGGCACAGCAACCAGCCTCCTTGCTGCCCTCGCCCGGCTCCACCAGTTCCCCTCGCGGGTTATATTTACATCCATGGATATTCAAAAACTACAACGCGCCGTCATTGACGCCCTCGAAGACGTCAAAGCCCAAGACATCAAAGTCTTTAACACGACGCACCTGACCAGCCTGTTCGACCGTGTCGTTATTGCCAGCGGGACGTCCAACCGGCAAACCCGCGCCCTGGCCTCCAGCGTAGCCAATTGCGGCCGTGCCCTGGACCTGACCGGCATCACCGTCGAAGGCGAAGACACCGGCGAGTGGGTCGTCGTCGACTTGGGCGACATCGTCATCCACGTCATGCAGCCGGCCATCCGGCAGTACTACAACCTCGAGGAAATCTGGGGCGACAAGCCCGTTCGTGTCAAACTGCTGCCGGGGTCAGGCGCCCCCGTACATGCCGCTGACCGCGATACCGGCGACGTCGACGAGGGCTGAAATCCTCGTTAGCCTGCTCGTTACGGCGCGCCTCGCCACAGCCTGATGCTCGTGCCCGAACCCACCGTAGCCGTAAACTGAATCTGCCGTAGCCCGAACTCACCGCTCGTCGAACGGCATCGTGTGAGTTCTCTCCAGCCAGAGGCCATCACGTGAAACTCATCGTCATTGCCGTCGGCAACCGCATGCCCGACTGGGTCGAAACCGCCTGGGACGACTACGCGAAACGCTTGCCTGCCGACTGCGCCCTCGAACTGCGGGAAATCAAACCCGAGCCGCGCACGACGGGTAAAACGCCAGCACAAATGATGGCGGCAGAAGCCCGCCGTATCGAGGCGGCCATTCCCCCTGGCGCCCTGAAACTCGCACTGGATGAGCGCGGGCGCGACCTGACCACCATGGCACTGTCGCAACGCCTTGAGCAATGGCGCGGTGACGGCCGGGACGTGGTGTTCCTGGTAGGCGGCCCGGATGGCCTGGACGCCTCGCTCAAGGCCGCCAGCGACGGGCAAATACGCCTGTCTTCGCTGACCTTGCCACACCCCATGGTACGTGTCGTACTGGCAGAACAGCTATATCGCGCCTGGGCCATCATGACCAATCACCCCTATCATCGAGCTTGAAATTGCCTGGCGCCAGATCATCCGACGCACTCATGGCCAACCCTGGCCCGACTCCCAACACCATGACCCCGCAGATCTATCTAGCCTCGGCCAGCCCGCGCCGCCGCGAACTGTTGACCCAGATCGGAGTAGCCCACACAGTATTACAAGTCCCCGCGCCTCCAGGGGAAGACGAGCCGCAGCATACCGGCGAAGCGGCAGCGGACTACGTCAAACGCACGGCACGCGAAAAAGCTGAGCGCGGACAGCAATGGATGACATCCCAATCACTACCAGCGCTGCCCATCCTGGCGGCCGATACCACTGTCATCCTGCGCGACGAGGTCTTGGGCAAACCCACCGACCGCGCCCACGCCATCGACATGCTGAGCCGCCTGTCCGGTACCACTCATCACGTTCATACCGCCGTCGTACTGTGGCACAACGGCCAACTGCACGAAGACGTATCAATCTCCGAAGTCCATATGCGGACATTGAGCGCCGACGATATCGCCCGCTACTGCGACAGCGGCGAACCCTTTGGCAAAGCGGGTGCGTACGGCATCCAGGGCCTGGCAGGCACATTCATCGCCCATCTCTCCGGCAGCTACACCGGCGTCATGGGCTTGCCCGTATTTGAAACGGCGAACCTGCTGCGCCGCGTGGGCATATTGCTGCCGTAGCCTCATCAGAGCCGTCCCAATCAAAAATGGCCAGCCTGCGCGATCCGCAGGCTGGCCATTTTTTGTTCAGATAACCGCAGCAGAATTACTTTTCCGCTTTCGCCCCGGAAATCTGCACCAGTTCCGCTGCCTCCACCATTCCCTTTTGCACCATGTCCCAATACGCATCGATCGACATAGGTTCAGCCGGCACCGAACCTAGATCTACGAACTTCTTACGCAGTTCGGGATCTTGCAGCGCTTTGGTCAAGGCTTCATTCAACTTGATCAAGACCGGACGCGGCGTCCCGGCAGGCGCCACGAGCCCATACCAGGAATCCATGTAAAACCCTTTGACGCCTGCTTCATCAAACGTCGGCACATCCGGCAACGCGGCGATCCGCGATTTCGCTGTGATCGCCAGCGGACGCACTTTGCCCGAGGCGATCGGCGCCATCGCACCCGTAGTGATGATCATATCGATACGGCCCGCCATCACATCCGTCAACGCGGGCGCAGTGCCCTTGAACGGTACATGCAAAATATCGATCCCGGTACGTGTCTTGAAACTCGCTCCCGCCAGATGCTGCGACGAGCCCACTCCGCCGGAGCCGTAGGTCAATTTCCCCGGATTCGCTTTCGCATAAGCCACATAATCCTGAACCGTTTTGAACGGGGAATCCAGCGGCACCAACATCGTCGAAGGCGAGGTATTGATCAACCCTACCGGCGCAAAATCCTTGATCGGGTCATACCCGATATTGTCGTAGAGCGCCGAATTCAGTCCATGCGAGGCGACAGTCGCCAGCATGATGGTGTAGCCATCAGGCTGAGCGCGCGCAGCAGCCACCGAGCCAATATTGCCGCCTGCCCCCCCTTTGTTGTCCACGACAATGGACTGGCCCAAATGCTTGCCCATTTCGGCCGCCACCATGCGGCCTACGCCGTCCGCCGGCCCGCCAGCCGCCCAACCGATAATCATCGTGACGGGTCTGCTCGGATAGCTGTCCACCGACTCTGCCTGAGCGGACAAAGCGGACAGACCGAGAGCAAGTGCCAATGCAACCTGTTTATAACGACGCAATAGTGTGGTCATAGTAAAAATGCCTGATCAGAAAAACCGAAATGGGAACAGAAAGGATCGCTACGATAGCGCAATCCCCCAGCGGCGTACGGTCGCCACGATGAGCTGACAATGTCAGCAGCATTGCGCCACGACATCACACTGACGCAAGCAAACCACAGACGCGTAGCGATACCAGCCGGTCTGACTACGACACCATCAAATCACGTATTACGTCGTTAAAGACGAAGCGCTAGCCCTCACGTCTCCGACGCGACCTGGCGCAACGCCTGCTCGAACGCCTCGGGCGGCTGCCCGCCAGACACCAGATACTTATCATTAATGATCACTGACGGCACAGAGGTAATCCCCAAGTCCCGCCATTTCGCCTGCTCCGCACGGACTTCATCCGTATAGCGTCCAGACGCCACGACATCGCGAGCGGCCTCTGCATCCAGCCCCGCGTCTTGTGCGGCTTGCACCAATACCTCGGTCTCGCTGGTGTCGTAGTTATCAAAGTGATAGACCTTCAGCAGTTGCCGTTTGAGCGCGACTTGCTGCTCCTGCCCCAGCGTGCCTGCCCAATACAGCAATCGGTGCGCGCCGAACGTATTGTAGGAACGGCTCTCTTCGGTCTGATGCATCGGCATCCCCACCGCCGCCGCGCGCTCTGCGATCACCTTGCGGTTCTCTTGCAAACGCGCCTGGTCAAAGCCGTACTTTTTCATCAAACGCTCGCCCGTATTCTGCCCGCCCTTGGGCATATCCGGATTCAGCTCGAACGGCTGCATATGAATGTCGAACTGCGCCTCGGAGCCAATGCGGTCGATAGCGATCAACAACCCGCCCAGCCCTACAGCGCACCATGGACAGGCGACATCGGATACGAAATCGATTTTGATTTTTTGGGACATGAATGGCTCCGGACAATGCGCTGATGGAGTAAATCTCGGCATCACATACCAAGAAACGAGCTTGACCAGTATATAAGGACTCTGCCGAGATTCCAGGCACAGTAAAAAGTTGTTAACGTTGAAGGTACGGATAATTGAGACAGAAGGCGGCAGTTTTCCCCAAAGACAACACGCCGAGGTACGCAAAAACGCCGCCCATCGATGCTCACGACCCGCCTGCGAGCGATTCACAATGCTTGTGGCTCACGTGGACGACAAAGAATATGCATATCGACTTCCTTGGCATTCAAGCGTTCTTGGCAATTGTTGAAACTGGCAGCTTTCAACTGGCCGCAACAGAACTCAGCTTGTCCCAAACAGCGGTCAGCCACCGTATGCGGAAGCTGGAAGAAACACTCGGCGTCAAGTTGATTGCCCGTACGACACGCGACGTCACGCTCACCGAAGCTGGCCGCGCGTTGCTTCCCACCGCGCGCAGTGCGGTGAAGGAGCTTGGGATGTCTTGCGACGCCATCCGCAAACACGGTCAAAATGCGCCCGATTGGCTGGCGTTTGCTTGCCTCCCTAGCCTGAGCCACGGACTGGTAAGTCCTTTACTCCTGGCAGCCAAAGACCGTTGGCCGGACGCACTCGTCAGAGTCTTCGATACCTCGGTCCGAGAGATAGTCGAGCTACTCGAGTCACGCGTCGTGTCGTTTGGAGTGTCGGTGCTGCAACAGGGCTATGGTGATTTACAGGTCGAGCCGATAGGCGACGAACATTTCGTACTCGCGTGTCCGCCGCAGCACCGGTTTGCCCAACAACCGAACGTCGATTGTTCCACCCTGGAAAACGAGCCCATGATTCGCATCAGCCTGACTTCGGGTAACAGCGCGACCATCGACAGCGCACTCGGCCGCCTGCGTGAGCGCTTGCGTTGGCGTTATGAAGCGCTCCATAACGCCATGGCCCTGGATATGGTGCGCGCCGGTCTGGGACTAGCCATCGTGCCGCGTCTCTTCGTCCCGCCCAACTCCGGCGTCGCTGTCGTGCCTATCAGGGCGCCGATCGTCAAACGGACGCTGTGTCTGCTGTCCCGCGGAAACGATACGCCGAGCACACAGGAGCAATGGCTGCGCAATCAGGCAATGGCTCTATTGAAGATGCATCTGACAACGAAAGAAGATGATTCGTATGCATGAATAGCGCACAACTATTCATTTGATCTTACTGAGGGGCATATCTAGACTTTCTCCCGAACAAATCCGCCTGTGCGGAACCGGCTGCCAGCCGCAGCCGATAACGGAGACTGCCCCATGCCCCCTCACGTCGGCGAACCGCCTGCCGCCCCTATTGCGCGCCGCGGACAAACCATCGCACAGAAAATCATCGCACGCCATGCCGGGCGCGACCACGTCGCGGTGGGCGAGTATCTCAGCTGCGTTCCAGACCATGTAGTAACGCAGGAACTTTATTGGCCCACGCATAAAGAGAACCTCGAAAAAATCGGCATCCAAAGATTTGCTCGACCCGACAAGGCCATTATCGTCATCGACCATACCTCTGCAGCCGCCGTAGGCTCTCGGCACGCCGCAACCCACAAGCTGCTCAAGGAACTCACCGAGAAATTCGGCATCGAGAATTTCTTTGGACCCAATACCGGCCTGCGCCATCTGGTGCTCGTGGAACGGGGATTTGCCAGACCCGGCTCGCTGGTGTTCTCTGACGAAGGAAATATCGCCAGCATTGGCGCTGTCGGCGCATTGAACATACCGACATCCGCCGATATTCTCGTGCCCTTGCTAAAGGATGAGAACTGGCTTCGCGTTCCGAAGACCGTTCGTATCAATCTTTCCGGTCAGCTGGCATTCGGCGTCTCTGCCCGCGATGTCGTTCAATCCATCATCCGAGATTATGGCAGCGGGGAATTCCTTCAATGCTGTGTTGAATATGGCGGTCCCGGGCTGCAGGGCCTCACGCTTGACGACCGCCAGACGATTCTGGCCTCGACCTTTCACACGATGTCGGACACCGCTATCATGGAAGTGGACGATATGGCACTCGCCTATGTCGAGGAACGCGCAAACGGCCGCCCCTACGAAACCATTTTCAGCGATCCCGATGCGCAGTACGAACGCATCATCGACATCGACCTGTCCTGCATTCAGCCATTAGTCACTGTACCGCCCGAACTCACCGGAGCTCAACCGGTGTCCGCGCTCGCCGGTACCCCTATCCATCAGGCAACCATTGGATCGTGCGCCGGCAATCGGCTGCAGGACATGCGTGACGCGGCCACCATCCTGAGCGGCCGCACGATTGCCCGAAAAATCGCCCTGTACATCTCGCCAGGTAGTCAGAACGTGTACGCACAGGCTGCCCGCGAAGGGCTGCTGGAAGTGTTTGCCACCGCTGGCGCAACCGTACTCTCCCCTGGCTGTAATACCTGCTGGGGTTATCTCGGCGTGTTGAACGAGAACGAAAACTCCATATCCACCCATCAATTCAACTACCAGGGCAGAAATGGCGCGGAAACCGCCCGCATTTTTCTGGCCTCACCTCTGACCGTAGCCGCCTCCGCGGTCTGCGGGGAAATCGTAGACCCACGCATTTTGTTGGGAGAAGCACATCCCTCGAACACACTGATGAAAGTGAGCTGATATGCAAGACACCCAACTGAAGGGACGAGTCTGGAAATTCGGCGATCAGGTCTCCGGCGACGACGGGATCATTGACTTTTCCGCTGTGCGTGATGGCTTTGGCAAGCCTTTCGATGCGCCACTACTGCGGTCCATGTGTTTTCGCAGGCTCAATCCACGGTTTCCATCGGAAGTACAAGAGGGCGACATCGTGGTGGCCGGCAAGAATTTTGCCCACCATAACCATATCGAAGTCAGTGCAGCCATCAAACTCTCCGGTATTTCAGTGGTTATCGTGGAATCCTGCGAATCCGGGTTTGTCAGACGTGCCTTATCCCAAGGCTTGCCGATATTGACCGTCCCCGGCATCACGGCTCAAGTCAGCGACGCAGACATCATCGAGGTCGATCCGGCCAGTGGCCTGATCACCCTGGCCGACGGTACGACACTGTCGGCGCAACCATTTTCTGAGCGAATGCTGGCCATCTGGCGAGCAGGCGGCCTGGTCCGAGCCCTTCAAAACGAATTTCAACAACACTGAAGGCTCTCATCTGCGATTGCATGGACCCTATCAATAATATCCATGGAGACAATATGCAAATCAAGTACTCGGCATTTTTGCCAGCCAGCGTGCGGCGTGTCGCTGCCGCACTGCTATGTGGCGCCGTGGCGGCCTCGCCATTATTGGCACGCGCAGAATACCCGGACAAGGTGATCCGTCTCGTGCACCCTTATGCAGCAGGCGGCGCGGGCGACCTGCTGACTCGCGAACTTGCTGACGGCCTGAAGACGGCTTTCAACGGCGCAGCCGTCATTACCGACAACAAACCAGGTGGCGGCACCATCGTAGGCGCCGTCGCAGTGGTCAATTCGGCGCCGGACGGCTACACCGTATTGATGATCGGTCCGGCCACACATGTGATCATGCCCCTTATCAATCCCAAGATCCCCTACAACGCCAAGAAGGATTTCGAGCTGGTGGGCATGTGGAGCGTCATCGGCAGCATGGTCTCTGTAAATGCCGAAACGCCCGTACATTCGCTGAAGGAACTGATCGACTATTCCCAGAAAAATCCTGGCAGCTTGAATTATTCGAGCGCAGGCGCGGGAACCGGCCCACACCTGGCTGGCGAGATGTTCAAGGACCTCACCGGGGCTCGCATCACCCATATTCCGTACAAGGGGGCATCGCCGGCCGTGATGGCTCTGGTCAGTAACGAGGTCCAGGTGTCGTTCGTCAACATCCCGCCGCAAGTGCCCTTCGTGAAGAACGGAAAGATCAGGCCCCTGGCGGTGTCTACGCCCCAGCGCTCCCCCTTGTTACCTGACGTTCCCACCACTGCCGAGGCCGGAATGCCCGGGTTCATTTCCGAGTCCTGGTACGGCGTGGCTGTCCCCGCCGGCACGCCTGCGGACATCCGTGCCAAGCTGCTGCAGGGCATGCAGGCTGCCGCCGCCGACCCGGCCCGTCGAGAGCGGCTGGCGGCGGCCGGCGTCGAATTGCGGGTGACCGATGCGGCAGCGCTGGCCCAGTACATCGACTCGGAAGAGCAGCGTCTCAAGCCCGTGCTCAAACGTCTCGACATCAAGATGGAGTGATCATGCAAAAGCAAATCGGCAATGGCGCCCCCGGCCGGGTACTCGTCACAGCCAAGAGCGTGGCCCAGTCCCCGAAAGCCATCGCTTTAATGCGTGAAGCGGGCCATGAAGTCATCGTCCAAAACACGCCGGCCCCAATCGATCAGGCCTGGCTGGTAGAACAGGTACGGGACATCGACGCGCTGGTGTTCGCCATGGAGCCCATGGACGCAGCCGTAATCGGAGCAGCCAACCGGCTCAAACTGATCGCCCGGCCGGGTGTCGGCTACGACAACGTGGATCTGGAGGCCGCGACCCGCAAAGGCGTGATCGTCAGCATCGCGGCCGGGACCAACGACCAGAGTGTCGCCGATTTCACCTTTTCCCTGATGCTGGAAGCTATGCGCGGCGTTTCCCGCGCGTCGACGAGCGTGCGAGCACATGGATGGGAGCGGTTCACAGGAACCGAGGCCTGGCGCAAGAAAATCTGCGTCGTGGGTCTGGGCCGCATTGGCCGAGGTGTGGTCAAACGCGCTCGCGGCTTCGACATGGAGGTGCTCGCCGTCTGTCCGCGGCTGGACCTGGAGTTCGGCCGGGAACACGGTGTACGTTTCTGCTCGCTCGATGACGCGTTGGCGCAAGCAGACATCGTGACGCTGCATCTGCCTCTCGATCACGCCACCCGACACATGATCAACGCCCGTACGCTGGCACAGATGAAACGGGGTGCTTATCTGATCAACACCTCGCGCGGCGGTTTACTGGACGAAGAAGCCGTTGTGCAAGCCATCCGCAGTGGCCACCTGGCAGGTGTAGCCGTCGATGTCCTGCAGCAACAGGGGGTAGGCAGTCCTAGTTGCCTGATCGGTGTCGAAGGCATCACCGTCACGCCCCACATGGCCACCTTTACGCACGAATCCATAGAGCGGGTGGCGATGTCCGTGGCTGAGAGCGTCATCACCGCACTAGCCGGCAGAATGCCGCGCCATGTGATCAATCCCACAGCGTGGGATCGATCCGTACTCGAGGAGTCAATGCCGTGAGGCGAGCTCATCCATCTTTTTCGGTCAAGGCAGCATAATGTCCATCCAACCCGAAACCATTCGCCGTGTCACAGCAACGCTCTACGACCGCTCGCTGCGCGGAATTCCGTCCGATACCCGTTCAGCCCTCCTCGCACTGGAAGCCACTGATCGCAGCGAAACCGCCAGGCACACGCTGCGCATCATGGTAGAAAGCGCAGACGCGGCGGCACGCGACAATCACTTCATTTGCTCGGACGCCGGTGTGCCGGTGTTCTTTGTGCGGGTCGGCACCCAGGCGCGCTTCGCGGGTGATGTCCGCCAGGCCATCACCGACGGCTTTGCGGACCTGGTAGGCAACATCCAACCTCCCCTGCTGCCCCACGTCACCCACCCGCTCACGCTAGAGCGGGGCCATGCTGGCAAGGGCATGCCGATCACTACCTTTGACCTCGTCGATGGCAGCGACTGCGTGGACATCACCTGTAGCCCCAAGGCGCTGGGTTCGGGACGGTGGGAAGCGTTGGAAATCTTCAGTTTTCCCGATCTGGCGACTATCGAGCGATACGTCATCGACACCGTCTGCAAGGCGGGTTCGCAGCCCTGCCCGCCAGTGGTCATCGGCGTAGGCGTGGGCGGCTCTTTCGACTACGCCGCCAAGATGGCAAAAGAGGCCACTTTGCGCCCCATCGGAGAGCGCCATGCCGAACCACTGGTCGCCGACATGGAACGTCGATTGGCTGCAGCCATCAACAAAACCGGTTTCGGCCCCATGGGGACGGGCGGCGACAGTACCGCCCTATCAGTCAACGTGAACTACTGTGCCGGCCATGGTTTTACCCCGGTGGCCGTGGCTTTCAACTGCTGGATCAACCGGCGCACCCGCGCGCGGATCTACAACGACAACCGAGTGGAAATCGTAGAATGAGCATACGCACGCATCGTATGAATTTCCCGCTGTCGGCCGAGGACGCACGCTCGCTTCGTGCCGGTGACCAATTGATCTTGGATGGCGAAATAGTAGTAACGGCCGGCCTGCCCACGCACCAGCGCCTGCTAAAAACGCTCGACGGGGCCGAACCGCTACCGCTGGAATTGCACGACGGCTGCCTGTTTCACATCGGCAGCTACAGCCAGGAGGCAGCCGACGGCGGTTTCCAGGTGCTCTATATCAATCCCACCACGAGCACCCGCTTCAATCCGTACATGCCTACGCTGATCCGCCAGCTGGGTTTGCATGCCGTGGGCGGCAAGGGCGGGCTGGATGCGGCGTCAGTCGAGGCGATGAAAGAAACCGGCTGCGTTTATCTTTCCTTTCTAGGAGGAGGTTGCACGCTGCTGTCTCAAGCGCTGCGCGGCGTAGTGGAAATCGGCTGGCCTGATATGCTGACCCATTACCGTGTAGTGCGCCTACGGGTCGAAGGGCTAGGGCCAGTCACCGTAGCCATAGATGCGCACGGAAATAGTTGCTATGCCGATGCACAAACGCAGGCCAGCACCTCCATGGATGCCATCCTGTCGGAGCTGGACGCCGGCCGTGCTGAATTCTGCAAGAACCACCCCTAGTCTGCATGCCCCCTTGAATCAGACCTCGCTTGCTTTATGATTGACGCGTCTGCCATCATCCGGACGCACCCATGATTCGACTAATGCGGGCCCCCGATTTAATGCTGGCTCAACACTGGGTCAATCTATTGACCCAAGCCGGCATCCCCTGCCATCTCACAAACCGCTACATGCAAGGCGGCGCCGGGGAAATCCCTGTGGATCAGTGCGGCCCAGACATCTGGCTGGAGAACGAGCACGACAAAGCAGCCGCCATGCAGATTGTCGAGGGGCCTGTAAAGAACGAACTATTCGGCGCGAGATTCAACTGGCAGTGCGACGATTGCGGAGAATGGCTGGAGCCGCAATTCACGACTTGCTGGCAATGCGGCGCGGCACGCCCGCCGGGTGACGAGTAGTTCGGATTCATCCAAGAACGGCGTGGGCGTTAAAGTCGTGCGTGCTTTAACCAAGCACATCACGCTTTACACAAATCCCCTCCACCATCCTCAACAGTGCCACCATTCCTGGATCATCCATGCCGACAGTGCGCTCGGCAAACATACGAGCGCGCCCGATCCGATTCGGCTTGCCACGGAATTCATCGAGCGCCCGCTGCACAGCATCACGGGCGAGCGGCAATAGACAGCCCTCGTCAGCCGATGTTTGCAAGGCCACATAAATCGCCTGGAGCCCGTCCAGAACTGTTTTGTCTCCCAGACTAGCGCCTCCTCTGGCAGACAGCGTCTCAATCACGGTGTTGAGCAGGTCCACGATATCTTGTCGGCTCAGGCTCGTTTTATTGCGGCTATATTTCGCCGCGGTCATAAACGCCACTGTCAAAAGCGTCCCGAAACTCGAGCCTGACGCTCTCGCGCAGGCCTGCGCCAGCTTTTTAAATGCCCCCTCCAAATCATCAGGGAGACTGCCTAGTTCCTGCTCAATTAGAACGGCACATTTCTCCAGCGTAGCCCCGAGATCGGCATCACCCAACCTGCCATCCAATTCATTCAACTCCGGCGCGGCCGCACGCATCGCGACGCACCAACCGGCCATGGACGATTTCAACTCAGGCTGAGACAACATCATCAATACACCCTCCAGAAGGGACAATCCGCCGGCGCCGTCAATAACCGCTCGAGCTCATCGTCCAGCTTCATCAGCGTCAACGACGCACCCGTCATTTCCATAGATGTTGCATATCGGCCGACCAACGGCTGCACGATATCAATCCCCTTTTGTCGCATCACGGCAGCCACACGCCGGAACAAGATATACAGTTCTTCTGCAGGAGTCGCACCCAGACTGTTGACGACGACGCCAACCTGATCCCCCTGACGAAGGTCCAACTCAGGCATCAAACGGCTGAGCATCTCATCGGCCAGCTCATCGGCAGTCTTCAGAGGTCCACGCCAGAGTCCCGGCTCTCCGTGGATCCCCATGCCGAACTCCATCTCGCCATCCTGAATCGTGAACGACGGCTTGCCCGATTCTGGCACCACGCACGGCGTAATCGCCACACCGATAGAACGGCAAGCCTCATTTGCCTTACGCGCAAGCCGGGTTACCTCCTCCAGCGACGCCCCCTCGGCAGCTTTCGCGCCAACCACCTTGTAGACCAACACCAGCCCCGCCACGCCGCGACGCTTGTCTTTCTGATCGGCTGGCGCGCTCGCCACATCATCTGTCACACGCACAGACGCCGTAGCAATCCCCTCCAGCTCAAGCATCTCTGCCGCCATATCGAAATTCATACGGTCGCCACCGTAATTGCCGTATAGCTGCAAGACCCCCGCGCCCCCATCCGCAGCACGTGCTGCCTCCATGCAATCCGCCATCCGAGGACCGGCAAAGACATTGCCCACAGCGCAACTGTCCAGCAAGCCCTCGCCGACATAACCAAGAAATACAGGCAAATGCCCTGAGCCGCCTCCGGTCACGATACCGACTTTTCCGTCAACGGCGCCTTGGCTGCGTGCGATCACTCGCCCGTCTTCACCCATCCGTTGCAATTCAGGATGCGCAGCACACAGCCCCTCCAGCATTTCGTCGACATAGTGTTGAGGATTGTTGAGAATTTTCTTCACGGGATATTCAATATGGATGTAGTGTGAACACTGGGTGGCACCAGCAATCATGAGCGCAAGATCGCAGCATCGCGCTGGATTACGGCTTGAGACAGGCCGCGGACACAGCCTGCCTCAATCACCGCCGATGTGACGCAACCTCAATCGACTTTCAGACGGCCGTCTTTTGCCGCCTGCGCCGCGACGGCATACTCCGCATTCAACACCTCGGTGAATTCCTGCGGCGTGCTGGAATAAGCCACACTGCCAAGCTCAGTTGCGCTCTTGATGGCTTGTGGATCTTTGACTGCCTGCGCGATCAGATTCGCCAATTGATCCTGCAGCGCCTTGGGCATACCGCTCGGCCCCAATATGCCCACGTACGTCGTGCCATCGACATTGCCGAATCCCAATTCGGCGATCGTCGGCACATCGGGAATAATCGGATCCCGCTCTGGGCCCAACACCGCCAACGCTTTCAGTGCACCGCTCTTTATGTGCGGCAAGCAGCTGGGCACCTGATCGAACATGGCATCGATCTGCCCGCCCAGCAGACTGATCAATGCAGGGTTCGCGCCCTTGTAGCTGAGTACCGTGAACTGCGCTTTCAATGCGCTTTCGGTCTGCAGCAACGCCAAATGATTCGGCGTTCCGGGCCCCGAGTGCGCCGCATTGACCCGCCGCGGTTCCGCGCGGGCATATTCGGCGAAATCCTTCAGGGTTTTAAAACGCTCGTCATTTCCCCGGACCAGCAACACCATTGAACTCTTGTTCACCAAGCCCAACGGGGTAAAACTGTCGCGGCTATAACTGGTCTTGACCATCTGCGGAACGGTGACAATGACCCCTGCCCCGCATAACAGCAAGGTATAACCATCCGGATCAGAGCGCGCGACCTGCGACGCTCCTATTGATCCGCCAGCGCCGCCCCTATTGTCCACCACCACAGATTGGCCAAGCACTTTTGCCAATGCAGTTGCAATCGTCCGCCCCACAATGTCAGTATTTCCACCCGGTGCAAACGGCACGACCAGCGTAACAGGCCGGCTCGGATAAGACTGCGCCCAGGCAGGCCGACCAATCGCGGCGCCCACACATAAACCCGCCCCGAGCTTGATCATGCTGCGGCGTTGAATATTCATCTGTCGTCTCCTCTCTTATTGAACGCGTATGGTTTAACGGTCAAAGCGCAGCACTGCCGCCATCGCCGCTTCGATACGTTGGCGTTGCTCGGGCGACGTCGCCGGCATCGGCGCACGTGGCAGCCCTGCTTCGCAGCCTTGGAGCGCAATCGACGTCTTGATATTCGCGGGCAAGTTGTCACCCACCAGCGCGTTCCAAAATGCCAGCATGGCGGCATGCATCTCGACAGCCTTCACGTGATCACCGGTCTTGACGGTGTTCCACAGATTGACGCATACACCAGGCAACGCAGCCGGCGTTGCAGCGATAGTGCCATGCGCACCGAGCGCGAACGACGAATAAAGCAACGCGTCCACAGCGGAATACACCTTGCACCCGTCGGGCACGCCCAGCAGCAGATCAGCCATCAGCTTCAGATCGCCCTGGCTCTGCTTGATGCCTTGAACCCCCGGCAAATCAGTCATCAACCGAATCATCTGAGCAGGATTCAGATAATTCCACGGCACCACGTTGTAGATAATGACCGGCGTATCCACGGCTTGCGTCAACGCTTTGAAATGATTGTGCGTAGCCTGCTCATCCGGCTTGAACAGATAATGCACCGGAGTCACCTGTAAGGCAGCGACCGACAGATGCTCGATGGCCTTGGCGCGATTGATGGCGTCCCGGGTGCTATTGGAAATAATCCCCGCCACGACAGGCACTTGTCCGGCCACCTCGGCAGCCGTGATTTCCATCACGCGCTTGAACTCGTCAATCGTCAGCGTGTGGCCCTCGCCGGTGCTCCCACCAGGGCAGACACCATGTACCTGCTTGTCGAGATTGAACCGAATGACCTTGCGCAATGCAGCCTCGTCAATGCTGCCATCTGCCGTAAAAGGGGTAACGAGCGGCGGAATAACGCCGGTGAGATCCAATCCCATACACACTCCGTTTGCAAAAACAATCAATAGGGGTACTATCCCTTCGCTGAGCTCGAACTATACACCAACTAACATGTTAGTTAGATGTTAGTAATAACCCGTAGATCAGGCACAATCAAATTTATATCCGGCTTGCTGTATTCGAACCATGAACACAACCTCTGTTAAACCCCGCCCGGCAAAGGCATCCAGCGGCACTGCTGCCACGCCATCGCTCAGCCAGCGCGCCCTCGCCTACCAAGGGTTTCGCCAGCAGATCATCGACGCCCGCATCCTGCCGGGCCAGTTCGTCTCTCAACGCGAACTGATGGAAATGCTGGAAATGCCGCTTGCTGCGGTCAGGGAACTCATTCCACGTCTAGAAGCGGCGGGGTTGATCAAGACCGTTCCGCAAAGAGGCCTGCAGATCGCTACGGTCGATATGAAGCTGATCCGCAATGCCTGGCAAGTCCGCACCATGATCGAGCGCGAGGCGGTGATCAATTTCTGCAGAGTCGTGAATCAGAACTCGATCAACGAGCTCATCGAAAGCCACGAGGCGATCCTCAAGCGCGCCCTTGCGTCCACACCGGACGACGCACTGGAGCGCGATGCCCAATCCGTCGACTGGGGGCTGCACGACCAGATGGTCGACGCCATCGGCAATGAAATCCTCTCGGAGATCTATCGGGTCAACAGCCTGCACGTGCGGTTGATTCGCTACGACGCCCAGTCGATGAGGCCCGTCCAAGTCGTACCCGCCATGGAAGAACATCTGGGGTTCCTGAGAGCCCTGGCTGCCGGCGATCACGAACGCGCGCTTGCGAACATGATGCAGCACATCGAGCAATCGAAACACCGTGTGCTGGAGGGCATGTTCGGACTAGAACGCGAGGCATGATAAACAGATATCGGGCTGTCCTGCGGTGAGGAAAACGCAACGCCTTGATCGCTCAATCGCGACACCGCTCTATTTGCGCTTGCTGATGACCCTCGCCGCACGCATGACCAACGGCCCCAGTTCTTGCCGCGCGCGATCCAATGACCAACGCGGCTTGGGTACGGAAATATTCACGGCTCCTATCGGCGTACCCGTTTCGTCATAGATGGCAGACGCGACGTTCACGTCCCCCGCATAAAACTCCTCATCCGCATAGCCATACTGATCATGGCGAGCTTGCTCAATCAACGCTCGCAACGCAGCCATGTCGGTGGTGGTGCGTGGCGTGTGCTTGACCGGTGTGACGGTCCTCAGCTTCTGATCGAGTTCCGCGGGCGATAAATGCGCCCATAAAGCACGCCCCGACGCAGAGGATATGCAAGGAATACTCGTGCCGACGGGCATGTACTCCGGGATATGGCGAGCCGGGGCGACCCGCATCACAAAGACCATGTTATCCCCGTCATCGGGGACGCTCAGGTTGACGATTTCTCCGCATTCCTGATTCAGCTGATGCAACACGGCATGCGCGTGTTGGAACAACGGCTGCCGATACAGATAGCTGTACCCCAGCCCGACGCCTTTGACGGTCACGCTGTAACGCTTGCTGCGCGCGTCCTTCGATAAATAGCCTGTGCGCTCCAGCGTGTACGCCACGCGCTGCGCCGAACCCATCGTGATGCCGTTGATCTGGGCGATCTCCTGCAAACTCAGCGAGGCATGGGCTCGAAACGACTCGAGTACCAACAGTCCTTTCTCCAATGACTGAATCATCAGCGCGGAAGGCTCAGACATTCAAACTCCAAAAAATGGCGAGACGCAGATAGTAGCCAGCCCCGGCCATCGCCTTTCCTAGGGAAACCCAGACGTTGCCGCAGCCGCGGGCTTGCAGTATAAATTCCAAGCATTATATCGCTATACGCTTTTATTTATCGAATAACGATAATTAACAGCAGAACAAGGGGTGAGCGTTGCAGCACAACAGCAGTCATTCAGCCGCATTTCCGGATCATGTCGAGGTCGCCATTGTGGGCGGCGGCATCATCGGAATCAGTGCCGCCTACGCCCTCGCCCGCGCGGGCGTCCGGACAGCGGTATTTGAAAAAGCGGCGCTAGGCTGTGAACAGTCGTCCCGCAATTGGGGATGGGTCAGAACGCTGGGACGCGATTTGCCAGAGGTCCCGCTGGCGATACGTTCGAACCGGATTTGGGGCGAAATCCAGGAACAAATCGACGTAGGATTTCGCCGTACAGGCATGCTGTACTTGCAGGACAGTGAGGCGGACGCCTCCTCGCACCAAACCTGGATCGACAACGCACGAGCCTATGGCACCGACGCGCGCCTGCTCGATAGTGCGGCAGCCAAACGCCTGCTGCCCCAAACTGCCCGGGCCTGGACCGGGGCCATGTACAGCGCCACTGACGGCGTTGCCGAACCCCAACTGGCGACCAACGGAATCGCCGCGTTGGCGCGCGCCGCAGGCGCTCAAATTCTGGAGGACTGCGCCGTGCGTGGCGTGGAGCAGTCCGCGGGGCGAGTATCCGCCCTGCTCACCGAAAAGGGGCGCGTCGAAACCGCCACGGTATTGATCGCCGCCGGCGCCTGGTCCAGGTTGTTTTGCGGGAACCTCGGTGCTGACTTTCCCCAGCTAAAGGTGCGCGGCTCGGTACTGCGCACCACACCCATCGATACTGGTTCGACTGCGGCGATCAACGGCAAGGACTTTACCTGCCGCAAACGTGCGGACGGCGGCTACACGGTGTCGCAATTCGGCGCGTCGATGGCAGATGTCGTGCCCGATAGTTTCAGGTTGATGCGCTATTTCATGCGCACGTGGCTGGCCAATCGCAGCTTTGTGCGGTTGAGATTCGGCAAACGTTTTTTCGAAGAACTGTCCCTGCCTCGTCGTTACCCCGCGGATCGCGAGTCGCCATTCGAACGCCATCGCCTACTGGACCCGCATCCGTCGATGCGAGGTAACGCCCATGCCTGGAAAAAATTGACTGACGCCTTTCCGGCGTTCCACAACGCTCGCATCGCGCAATCCTGGGCGGGCTACATCGATGTCACACCCGATGCGATGCCCGTCATGGACGCCGTTCCCAATGTGCCCGGCCTGTTTCTGGCATCGGGGTTTTCCGGTCATGGCTTTGGTATCGGACCCGCCGCTGGCGAGGCCATGGCGCAGCTCATTCAAGGCAAACAGACCACCGTTGACTTGAAGCCATTCCGCTATGACCGATACCGTCACTAGCCCATACGTTTAGCGCCATGCTGGCGCCCCGCCCTCATTCGTTCAGTCCAAATAATCATCTCAATAGCAAGGGAATTAGTTCATGGTCAGCCACACCGCCGATTTGCACCGTCAAGCCACCATTGTCGATGGCCTGGTTTTCTTCAGTGATGGCAGTACCCGCGACATGTTGACCGGCGGCGTGAGCGCCATCAATGTCACGATCAGCGACATGGGCGCCGATTTCGAGCAGGCACTCAAGGACGCCATGTTATGGCGGCAACGTTGTGCGGCGCTTGATAGCCCCTGGCTGCTTGTCGAAAATGCCGCAGACATTGCACGCGCCAAGCAGACTGGCAAACTCGGCCTGATCATGGGTTGGCAAAATGCCAAGCCTCTCGGCGATCAGATCGATCGTGTCGCGCTTTTTCACACACTCGGTATTCGTGTCATTCAGCTGACCTACAACGAGGCAAACCTGATCGGCGACGGATGCCTCGAAAAACGTAATGCAGGCTTGAGCGACCTGGGACTGAATATGGTCGACGAGATGAACCGCGTCGGCATAGCGATCGACCTGAGTCATTGTGCGCCCCAGACTTGCCTCGACGCCGCGGCACGCAGCACTCGGCCCGTCTTTCTGACCCATGCCAACGCCAACGCAGTGATCAAGCGCCCGCGCAATAAATCGGACGACGTCATCAAGGCAGTAGCATCCACGGGCGGCGTGATCGGCTGCAGCATTCACGCCTACCTCAATTGGAATGGCGATCCAAAAAAACAACCATTGCTGTCGGACTTCGTCGCGAACGTCAAATATATCGGAGACCTGGTCGGCTACGAGCATGTGGGCATAGGCACCGACTATCCGTCCGTCGACACGTATGAGGCCGTGCGTCACGTGATGGTGATGTCGCGTACCAAATACGCCAGATCCGGTGGAGACTTCTCTGATGCCTTCGGCGATGTGATGGAAGCACGATACCCCGTCGAGATGCCTACCCCGGCACAGTTTCCCGCCTTTACCGAAGCGCTGCATCAGGCCGGGTTGACGGACAGCCAGATTCTGGGCGTGCTGGGCGGCAATTTCGCCCGCGCATTTGCGCAAGCCTGGGCTGCCAACTGAAACTTGCGGAGATCAACATGACATCGCTCGTCAGCAGCATTCGCCATGCGGCGCCACAACAGTCCAGCGCCCGTTGCGCCAGCATTACCGCCGCCTTGGTCGCCACTATGGCTGCACTCGCCCCTATCACGGGGTTCGCAGCGGATAACTACCCCACGCGCCCGGTGCATATCATCGTGCCTTATCAAGCGGGCGGATCGACGGATACCGTCATCCGCAAATTTGCCGAGCTGGCTGCGCCCAAACTGGGGCAATCCATCGTTATCGAGAATCGGGGCGGTGCAGGCGCCACACTCGGCGCGCGCGCCATCAAAACTGCAGAACCCAACGGCTACACGCTCGCTATCCTGCCCAGCCCCGTATATCGCATGCCGCACATCCAGGATATGGGCTATGACCCCACTCGCGACTTCACCTATATCATGATGCTCAGCGGGTATACATTGGGTGTTGCGGTACCTACGGCATCGCCTCATAAGACATGGGGCGAATTCATCAGCTTTGCCCAACAGCATCCGAACGAGATCACGTACGGCACGGCGAGCGTGGGCAGCGCCTCGAATGTCATGATGGAACAAATCGCGACCCGCAACAGCTTGACGTGGCGTCACATACCATACAAGGGCGAGTCCGATGTCATCACGGCAGTACTGGGCGGCCAAGTCACTGCATACGCCGGATCAACAACGGTACAGCCCTTGGTGCAGGCTGGAAAAATGCGTATGTTGGTGACCTGGGGCACGCAGCGCAGTGCGCAATACCCCCAGACTCCCACCTTGCACGAACTGGATGGCACCCCGCCTGCCAATGCGCCTTTTGGTATTGCAGGACCCAAAGGCATGCCGCCCGAAACAGTCGCCAAGCTCAATGCCGTATTCAAAGACATCGCAGAATCTGATGCCTTCAAACAAATCCTGACGCAGTATGGACAGGAACTGGTCTATATGAATGGCGAGGATTACGCTGCCTATGCGAAAGAGCAGTATCAGCAAGAAGCCGAGATTGTTCAGAAACTGGGATTGGCTTCGAAATAGCCGCCTGCCCCCCACGCATTCAGGAGATCACCATGACGACTCGTTCAGCTGTGTTCTTGAAACTGCCATCCAGTATCCGTCGCACCGCATGGCTCACCGCATTTGCAGCGCTATTGACGACATGCCTGCCAGCCACCATCCAGGCAGCCGAATCCTGGCCTGAGCAACCGATACGCCTGATCGTCGGCTACCCGCCCGGTGGAGGCACCGACACCGTGGCGCGCGTCTTGGCACAACAGTTGGGCAAAGAGCTCAACCAGACCGTCGTGGTCGAGAACCGGGGCGGCGCCAGTGGAACCATCGCCGCCCAGCAAGTCGTCAGGTCCGCGCCCGATGGCTATACCGTGATGTTCGCCACCGCATCGCCATTGACAGGCGCGCCGCTGACCGTAAAAGGGCTTACTTATGATCCGATGAATGATCTCGTGCCCGTCACACGCATCGGCGGAGGCCCATTCATCCTGGTCGCGAACCCGAAATTTCCGCCCAATAATCTGCGCGAACTGGTCGACTACGCCAAAGCGCATCCCGGCGTGGTGAACTACGCCTCGCCGGGCATCATGACCGCCAATTATTTCTTTTCCGAACAACTGAATATGGACGCGGGCATTCAAACCGTGCACGTTCCCTATAAAGGCAGTTCAGCCCTGTTGAACGACACCATGGCGGGTCAGGTGCAATACACCCTGGATACCCCGGGCACGACATTGCCTCTGATCAAAAACGGCAAACTCAAGGCGCTGGCCGTATTCAGCGAACAACGCCTGGATCGAGCGCCAGACATTCCGACAGCAAAAGAAAGCGGCTTTCCACAGTTGGTAGGCGGCTCGTGGTACGGCCTGCTCGTAACGAAAGGCACGCCTCCTGAAATCGTCGATGCCTTGTACAAAGCCACCAAGCGTGCACTGCAGAATCCCGAAGTCCGGCGCACAATGATGGATCGTGACGTCATTATCGAGGGCAGCTCGCCAGAGGAGTTTCGGAAATACCTGACCGCGGAATTCGACCGTTGGAAATCGGTCACGCAAAAACTCGGCATCACGCCGCAATAGCCGCACATTGATACCGTCTGTACTTGCCGAAGACGATAACGCTTGACTACCTACTAGAGATTGCCATGTCCACGACGACATACGCTCCCGACCTCACTGCCGGCAGCGCCCCCTCATCGATGCGCCCCACCCTGGCTGGCCTGAACCACATGATATCGGCCGGCCACTATCTCGCCACGCAGGCGGGTATGGATGTTCTACAGCAAGGCGGCAACGCCATCGATGCCGGTGTCGCAGCAGGCATTGCGCTAGGGGTAGTCCAGAGCGATATCGTCAACGTTGGCGGCGTGGCGCCCATCCTGGTTTACGAAGCCAAATCAAATAAAGTGTGGAGCATTTCCGGTCTGGGATATTGGCCTCGCGCTACCCGCCTGGAAACATTCATGCAGAAATTCGGCGGGACCATTCCCGCTGGCGTTTTGCGTACAGTCATTCCCGCCGCCCCGGACGCGTGGATCACGGCGCTGGAGCGTTTTGGCACAATGCGCTTTGGCGAGGTCGCCGCCGGCGCCATACGGCTGGCTCGTGAGGGCTTTGTCATGTATCCCCTGATGGCAGAGGTGATAGCCGACAACGCCAGGAACTACGCCCGCTGGGCCTCGAGCGCTGCCGTCTACCTGCCTGGCGGAAAGCCTCCTGTCGCCGGGTCTATCTTCCGCCAGACAGATCTCGCGGCCAGCCTCCAATACATGGCGGACGAAGAGCGCACCTGCCAAGGCAACGGGCGTCTGGCAGGTCTCGCAGCCGCACGCCGCGCTTTTTACGAAGGCGATATCGCAACCGCGATGGTGAACTATCACAAGCAGGAAGGCGGTTGGCTGACCCGTGAGGACTTGCGCGACTTCTCCGTCGAAGTCGACCCCGCGCTGAGCATCGATTTTCGAGGCACGCAGATACATAGCTGTGGATTCTGGTGCCAGGGCCCATCGCTGCTGCAGATGCTGAACATCCTGGAATCGCGAGACTTGCGGGCGCTCGGTCATAACTCGGCGCCGTACATACACCTGCTGACCGAAGCCATCAAGCTGGCATTTGCAGATCGGGAAGTCCATTATGCCGACCCGCGTTTCGCCACTGTGCCGCAACAGGACCTCCTGTCCAAAGCCTATGCCGCTGAACGTCTTGCCATGATTGCAATGGATCGTGCCGGCCCCGACATGCCGGCGGCCGGCAGCCTGCCACACAATCGTCCGATCAATATGCAGCCGGCAACGGCGGACGATACGGCCCGTACCGATCCGCGACTGGATACATCGTATGTCGCCGTCGTAGACAAAGAAGGCAATGCATTTTCCGCCACACCCAGTGATGGTTCGTACAACACACCGATTATTCCTGGCACAGGGTTATGCGCCTCCGGCCGCGGCAGCCAGTCCTGGGCAGACCCGCAGCACCCTTGCCAGGTCGCTGCGGGACGCCGCCCTCGCCTGACCCCCAATCCATCCTTGGCAATCAGGCCGGGACAATATGTCATGCCCTTTGGCACGCCCGGCGGAGATGTGCAGTGCCAAGCGATGTTGCAAACCTTCCTGAATATCGAAGTATTCGGCATGGAACTGCAACAGGCTATCGAAGCCCCCCGCTTTGCAACATTCAGTTTTCCGTCGTCGTTTGAACCCCATAACGCCATGCCCGGCCGTCTCATGATCGAGGACATCGTGGACCGCAGCGTCGGCGATGAACTGACGGCGCTAGGCCACGCCGTGCAGTGGTGGGCGGACCGCAGTTGGCGCGCCGGCGCCATGTGCGCGGTGAAATATGACCAACAGACAGGCATTCGATGGGGCGCGGCGGACCCGCGCAGACCGGCGTATGCCAGTGGTTGGTGACGTAAAAAAAACTTAAACGGCGGATCAAACAGCAGCGCTATTCAAATCAGAAAATGGATGTGAGCCAACTCAAACGCCAACCTTCAACAATGGCTCAAGCGCAGCCAGAAAATCAGCCGGAATCGATGCTGGCCGACGAGTTTCCTTGTCGACATAGACATGCACAAAGTGCCCCGCCGCACGCGTCTCTGTGTCGCCTACTTTAAAGATACCAACCTCGTATCGAACACTCGATCGCCCAATATGCGCCACACGCAGGCCTGCCTCGAGCGCATCGGGAAAGGACACCGATGCGAAATACTGGCAACCAGTTTCAACGACCAGACCAATCGTACTGCCCGATGTAAAGTCGAGCACGCCACGCTGGATCAGGTAGTGATTGACCGCCGTGTCGAAGTATGAATAGTAGGTCACGTTATTGACATGACCATACACGTCGTTGTCCATCCATCGCGTCTGGATCGGGACAAAGACCGGATAGTCGTTACGGCTGGTGGGTTGTGGTCTGCTCATACTATCTGGCTCAATGAGGGGAAAGTAAAAAAGATGCCTGCCAAAACGCCGGCGTCACGTCGTCGCTACGCGACCGGCGAGCTTTTCAGATGCAGCATAAACGTGCGCGCGAGCTCGGTCTGTGGCCGCAGCGTACTCCACAGCAGATAGCTATGCACCTGAACCTCAGGCGTCAATGGCCGGCTTGTCAGCCCCGGCACCGGCAACGCGTTCAACAGACTCGATTCGACCAGCGCGACGCCTGCACCGTGAAAGGCCAGCACTATGCCCGTCATCGACGTCGCGACTTCGACCTGTATGTTCGGAGGCGGATTCAAGAATTCAGCCAGACAACGGCGCAGCAATGCTTGAGGCACATAAGTAATCACCGGATAAGGAGACAGATCCTCAACAGCAATCGACTCGAGTGCGGCCAGCGGATGCGTCTCAGGGAAAATACAGCTGAGCTCCGCATGCCCCATGGGCAGCGACTGCACGCCCTCGTGCTCTCCCGGTGCGAAAGCGACACCGAGATCTATCTGCTCATTAATGAGCTTTTCTGTAATCAGATTCGAGTCCATCGATTGCAGCGAAATGCGAACCTTTGGACGTATCTTGACGAACTCGACGACGGCCTGCGCCAACCATGCATTGGCAATCGGCGAGCTGGCTGCGATAGACAGCGATCCCCGAATGCCTTCGGCAAGATCCTGGCTAAAGCGTTCCAAACCGGCAACACGCCCGAAAATATCCTGCACCTCCGGCAAAAGCGCGCGCGCCTCCGGAGTCGGGACCAGTCGGCCTCCTTGACGCCGAAACAACGTGAATCCCAGGCGCTGCTCAAAGTGTTTGATCGTCGCACTGACTGCAGGCTGCGTCACGTGTAACAACGCCGCCGCGCCCGTGATCGACCCGGACATCATGACAGCATGAAACGCCTCTAAATGGCGTAATTGAATGCGAGCAAGCATAGCGAACCCGACGTCTCCATAAGCCACGTTTATGACCGGCACTATTTATGTGATTGGTCACTATCTTAGAGCACTGCCTAGAATCCAGGCATTCATCAGCCTCAGCAGACGGACGGCACAACCCACAGCGCGTTGCCCGGCCTCTGCCACAGACCTACCAGGAGCCCTCATGTCCTCAACACAGGAAACCGTCTACCGTCCCAAGCAAGAGAACCTGTATTTCCCGAAATATCCGACATTCGACTCCATCGAGGCAGAGCGCTGGCACCGCCGTCAGCGTCTGGCTGCGGTCTGTCGCGTATTTGCGAAGTTCCGCTACGAATACGGTTTTGCAGGCCATGTCACGGTCAGAGATCCGGAACATCCCAACCTGTATTGGACCAACCCCTTTGCCATGGACTTCGGACGTGTGCGCGCCAGCGACATGATGTTGGTAGACCATGCTGGCACCGTCCTGGAAGGTACATGGGCGGTCAACCGGGCGGGCTTTGTCCTGCACTCCGCCATTCACGAAGCCAACCCGGATGTGATGGCCTCATGCCATGCCCACACCACTAACGGCATGGCATGGGCCGCGTTGGGACGGCCATTGGACCCGATCACTCAGACCGCTTGCGGATTCTACGAAGACCAGGCCCTGATTACCGAGGAAGCTGGCGCAGTGGTGGTGGAGGATGCCAAGGGTCATGCTGTCGCGCATGCCTTCGGCAACGCCAAAATCGCGATCCACCAAAATCACGGTCTCTTTTCAGCGGGACGGGAAACGATCGAAGAAGCGGCCTGGTGGTTTATTGCCGCAGAGCGCGCCTGCGAAATTCAGCTCAAAGCGGAGGCCACCGGCAAGCCGCTAAAAATGATCAATCGCGAAGCGGCCTTGCACTCGAAAAATCACTTGGCGACGCCTTTTATGGCATGGCTGTACTTTCAGCCTATCTACGATGCCATCGTGCGCGAACAGCCCGATTGCCTGCTGTAATCACGGGCCCTCGAAGTGGGCCCCGAACAACAATAAATGAAACAAAGGAGAATAACCATGGCATTCCCCAGCCGCTCAACGCTGTTCGTCGCAATACTCGCCGGAGCAGGCCTCTGTACACCTGCCTGGGCAGCATGGCCCAACGATAAACCCATCGAACTCGTCGTAGGCTTCGCCGCGGGCGGAGAGACGGACGTATTGGCACGCACGCTGGCACCGTTCATGCAAAAGCATTTGTCCAATGCGGCCAACATCGTCGTCGTCAACAAGCCTGGTGCATCCGGAGCAATAGCGAATTCCTACGTGCAGCGCGCACCGAAGGATGGCTACACAGTGGCGATGGTCAATACGCCACCGATGAACTTCATGCCCTTGGTGCAATCTACGCCCTACGATCCAGACCAGTTTGCATTGATCGGCCGCGTCGTCAGTGATCCCACATTGTTAGTGGTACGTGACGACAGTCCCTATACCTCTCTCAAAGCGCTTGTCGCAGCGGTGAAAACCAAACCAGAGAGCGTCTCGATCGGCCAGAACGGACTCGGCAGCAACGGCGGTGTCGCACTGAATGTCCTGATGCTGGAAAGCGGCGCGTCGTTTACCGAGGTGCCATTCGGCGGCACCGGCCAATCAAAGATCGCGTTGATGGGCAAACATGTAGACATGATTTTCGCCAGCCATACTGCTGTGCCTGATCCGGCAGGAGAGCAGACCAAACTGCGCATCCTGGCGCAGTTCGTGCAGGACCGTGCCCCCATGCTGCCAAACGTACCTACCGCGAAAGAAGAAGGATTCGATGTCGTTGTTCCCTCGGATCGCGGCTTGGCCGTAGATAAAGGCGTGCCATCCGATATTCGGGATCAATTGCAGACCGCATTGGAAGCGGCATTGAAAGACCCAGGTTTTCTCGAATCGGCAAAAGCGTTCTCAGCCATCCTCGCCTATAAAGCCGGACAAGCATGGCAAGAGGATATCAATGCAGCGAAACCTTCGTTGAACCGGCTGGCAGCCGAACTCAAACAAAGCGGCCGCCTTCCGGCGCAGTAATGCATGGCGCTATCCACGTAATATGGCGGGCCCGCATCAGGTTCGTTTCGGTCAACACGCCCGATACAAGGAATGTTGACCGAAACGCTGATCCAACGTGAACGCCGAGAATGTGCGGATGCTATTGCAGCGATCGCGGCGCGCTGGCCATACGCACACACAAATCAAAAGCGCGCTGTAAACCCTGTACGTTGGCGACACCTTTACCGGCAATATCAAAAGCACTACCGCTAGCTGAAGTCGCCACCGGCACAGGCAGGCCGCCATGCAAAGTGACACCATGATCAAAGCCCATGAGCTTCATGGCGATCTGCCCCTGGTCGTGATACATGCAAACGACAGCATCAAAATCGCCTCGCCGCGCGCGGATGAACACGGTATCAGACGGATAAGGTCCGGATGCGATCAAACCCCGCGCCGCCGCTTCGCTCACTGCGGGGCCGATGAGATCGATCTCTTCTCTGCCAATAGAACCGCCATCCCCCGCATGCGGGTTCAGTCCACACACCGCGATACGCGGTTCGGACAGCCCACTGCGACGCAACGCATCGTCAATCAGGTTGATCGCTTCGATCACCCCTTCGGTACTGAGATGATCAGCCACCTCACGCAACGGAACATGAGATGTGACGCGTGAGGTCCACAAGGCATCGGTAATATTGAATTCGCAGACGAACTCAGAAACACCAAAACGCTCTTGCATATGACGGAGTTCGTCCTCTGCCTCGAGCCCGCCCAACTTCAGGGAATGCTTGTTCAGCGGCGCAAACAGAATACCTGATGCCTGGCCGGCCGACACCAGCTCGATGGCACGCTCCAACGCCAGAAAGGCGGCTCTCCCGGCGAGCTCGGTCGACTGGCCACGCTCGGGAAGCCGGCCGCCCAATGCGTCAATTTCCAGCAGTGCAACTTGACCCGAAACCGGACGGATGTCTTTGATATCACGGACTATCGTGGTGTCGATACGAACGCCAGCCACACGCTGCGCATCCTCCCAAACGCATGCGTCTCCGACGATAAACAGCGGAAAACGATTCAGGTTGTCAGGATTGGATAGCAGTCGAGCGGCCATCTCAGGGCCGACACCGGCGGGGTCACCGAGCAGTACGGCGAGAGGCGGAACAGCAGACATAGAATTTGCGGACATAGAATGAGGCTTTAGGGTTATTGCGCTTTGAGGCCCGCATTGGCGACGAGTTTGCCATAGCGGTCGAATTCTTCTTTGTTGAACTGAGCAAACTGCTCGATGCTCATCGGACGGATCTCACCGCCCAAGGCAGCAATACGCTCGCGTGCCTCGGGCGTCTGAAGAACAGCCTGCAGCGCATCGCTCAACTTCTGGACAATAGGTGCCGGCGTACCTGCCGTCGTATAGAGCGCATACCATATGCTTACATCGGCGCCTTTAACACCCTGCTCGGTCAGGGTCGGAACATCGGGCAACTCGGCCGCTCGGCTCTGCGCGCTGACAGCCAACGGACGCAGCTTGCCGGATCGGATCTGAGGCATTGCCGAGGATGAACTGTCGAAGATCATCTCGATCTGTCCGCCTATCAGGTCGATCTGAGCCTGGGCGCTGCCCTTGTAAGGCACGTGGTCCAGACGTAAACCCGTCGCCGCAGCAAAGGCTACGCCACTCACATGCTGGGTGCTGCCCATGCCCGATGAACCATATCGAAAAGGCTGAGACTGCTGACGCATGGCCTGCAACAGGCCATCGACATTCTTATAAGGCGAACTCGCAGACACCACCAGCACGCTCGGCATGACGGCGACCAAACCGATAGGTTGCAAGTCTCGTAGCGGGTCATATTTCAGCTTGAGGATATGCGGTGCAATGGCTTGCGCCGTTGTCGTTGCCAGCAGCAACGTCAGTCCATCCTTGTCCGCACGCGCGGCAACGTCGGCGGCGATGGTGTTAGACGCACCAGGACGGTTCTCCACCACAACCGACTGATCGAAATCCTTGCCAAAGCGTTCGGCCAAGAGACGAGCCAAGATATCCGTGCCACCGCCAGGGGGAGAGCCGACCAGGATGCGTACCGGTTGGGAGGGGTAGTTTTCTGCCGCAGCAACATGACAGGACCACATTGACACGACGGCAGCACATGCGACCGCCGCACGGGAGAATACATTCATGTTTGTCTCGATATCGTCATTGGTATGCCGCGCAGAATAGCAAGCCGCAACATTCCCAATCCAATCGCTTTTTAGCGCCTGGCCATATATTTTTGTATATCATGACGGGCATGACTGCCCTCACCGATGCCCAACTGCTGCTGCGTCTGCGTACCCGCCAATTGCTGTTGATTCGCCTGCTGGACGTCGAACACCACCTTGGCCGTGCGGCCATTGCACTGAACATCAGCCAGCCTGCAGCCACCAAGCTGCTGCAACAGGCGGAAGAGACGCTCGGCGTTCGCCTATTTCAGCGAAGCGCACGCGGCATGCTGCCCACGACCGCCGGCGAAGTTGTCGTGCGCTATGTGCGCACGCTATTCAGCGATTTCGGAATCATGCGCGAGGAACTGGCCGCCCTTACCTCCGGGCTAAAAGGTCATTTGCGCATCGGCAGCGTACCCGGGGCTGTTCCCTCTCTCGTGGCACCGGCCCTGATCGAGTACAAACGCCGGCACCCAAACGTGCAAGTAGGGGTGATCGAAGACACCAGCAACGTTATCGTGCATCTGCTGGAACGCGGCGAAGTCGACCTGGTGTTAGGACGTCTCACCGACCAGCATGTGGCCGGCGGCTATGACGTCAGCCCGTTGTCGGAGGAAGCCTTAGTGGTGGTCGTCCGTCAAGGCCATCCCTTGCTTGCCCAGAGCAGCGTCTCACTCAAGGAACTGATCTCTGCCAACTGGATCATGCAGCCGCCAGGCGCACCCCAGCGCACCCGCTTGGACGCGGCACTGCGCGAGGCCGGCATCACGCGACAACTCAATATCACCGAGACCTCGTCGACGGTCTTGACGACGGCCTTGCTGCAGATCTCCGACATGGTGGCCGTGATGCCCACGTCGTTAGCCGCGCATTATGGGCGACTCGGCGCATTGCGCGCATTGCCGCTGAACACGCCCATGCGCTTGCCGGCCATCAGCCTTATCACGCCAGCGGGCAGACCTTTGAGCGCCGCGGCCGCCCATTTTGCTCCGCTGGTCAGAGCATTGGCACAGGAAGGCCTGAACTGAGTCGCAGGCAGGGGTTATCTTTTGTACTGGTCGGACTACAGCCACAACTCATTCGGAATCGAAAAGTCGATCGCAGGCAAGATGAGCGTCTTCATTAAGTGCGTCATGGGGCGTATATCATCACGCAGCCAGATGAAGTTGTAGTCCAGCGCCGGCAGCGCCGGCTCACTAGACAGCGTGACCAGCTTGCCGCGTTCGACGAGCGGTTGCACGTACTCGCTCGGCAGAAAACTCAGCCCCATGTTTGACACCGTCAGACCGGTGATCGTCGTCAGGCTGTTGCAAACGATGGCTCGTTGGACTTTCAGGTTATGTACAGTCAACCAACTGTTGAACACCGTAGCCAATCCAGACTCCGGAGGATGCGTCAGAATATCCAGGCGGCCGAAATCCTCACCCACCAGCCTTTGGCCTGCCCGGACGAACCTTGGCGACGCCACCCATGAAAACGGGACCTGGGCGACTACCTGGCTATCGATGGACGAACTGACCGGTGTGCCCGCAATGACCGCAAAATCCAGCTCGCCGCGCTGAACCAGGCGTTCCAGCTGACGGGTCAGCACGACCTGAGGTTCGAGCACCAGTTTAGGGTACGACGCGCGCACTCTATCAACAAAGCGCGGCAGCCATGTCGAGGCGGAGAGCTCGCTGATACCGAACTTGCATGTGCCCGTCAGCGCCCGCTCATCGAACGCATCATCGCTACGACCGATAGTCTCAATTACATCCAACGCGGCCCGGCAACGCGGCAACAGCCGTTGTCCAGCCTCGGTCAGCACCGCTTTTTTTGCGCTCCGGTCAAACAAGTCGCGATCCAGCTCACTTTCCAGATCCGCAATACGTTTGGACAAAGAGGATTGGGTGATATGCAACCGGCCTGCGGCGATACCAAAACTGCCCAACGTGGCGGCCCAATAAAAGGCCTCGATCTGTTTCAGCGTCATTCCCGGCTCAACACATTCGGTTTTTGAATATATCGAATTTAAAAATAATCGCTTTTCTTGCGACATGCAACTGCCTACTCTTTGCGAGCCGGAAACACCGGCACATAAAACGACAATGGAGAGACAAATGAAAAAGCACCGATGGCATTGCTTATTGGCGGCCCTGAGTCTGGCGGTTGTTCAGAGTACGGCCCTCGCCGCCTGGCCGGATGATCGCCCGATCGAAATCTTGGTGGGATTTGCTGCCGGTGGAACCACCGATGTCATGACGCGCACCTTGGCGCCTTATATTCAAAAACATCTGGGCGGGAAATCCCAACTGGTGATCGTCAATCGCCCAGGCGCATCGGGCGAGCTGGCGGTGTCCCATATGCAACGCGCCAATCCCGACGGCTACACCATGGCCGTCGTCAACCTTCCTGGATACTTCTTTCTGCCCATGTACCGGAAGGCGGCCTACGACCCCGATCAAATCGAGTTGGTCGCCCGCATCGTATCCGACCCCACCGTGCTAGTCGCGCGCAAGGACAAGGGCCCGCATGACCTTAAACAAATGATCCAGCAATTGTCTGCACAGCCGGGGACATTGTCGGCTGGCCATAACGGCATCGGCACCAATGGTCATCTGGCCATGCTGAGCATGCAGGATGCCGCAGAGGTGCGATTCAATGCCATTCCCTTCAAAGGCACGGCAGAACAAAAAGTGAATCTCGGAGGCGGCCATATCGATTTGGCTTTTGTTTCAGCCTCGGAAGTGCAGACGCCCGACGCCGAGGCGGTGCCCCTGCAGCTCTTGGCGCAATTCGTCCCGCAACGCCTGCGCTCGCTGCCTCAGGTACCGACCACGTTCGAAAGCGGACTACAGGTGGAAATGACGGCCGAGCGTGGCTTTGCCATGCCTCAGGGAGTTCCTCCTGCAATCATTGCGCGCCTGCAAAAAAGCATCAAAGAAGCCATGTCAGATCCCGAGTATCTGCAAGCCGCCAAGGTCGATGCGCCGTTTCTCGCTTTCTTACCGGGCGACGAGTGGGAAAAACGCATCACCGAAGAACGAGAACGCTATCGCAAGCAAGCCGACGCAGTTCAGCAATAGACCTCTAATCTTTTTTTCGTAGGAGCCGCTTGATGTCCGGAGCGCTTTCTCATTTGCGAGTCATTGATCTTTCTCGAATCCTGGCGGGCCCGTGGGCCGCACAAACGCTGGCCGATCTCGGCGCAGAAGTCATCAAGGTCGAACGTCCAGGCTATGGGGATGACACCAGGGGATGGGGGCCGCCTTTCCTGCAGGATGACCATGGCCGGGACACCTCTGAAACCGCGTATTTTCTATGCGCCAACCGCGGCAAACGATCAGTCACCATCGATATTGCCACGCCCAAGGGTCAGGAAATTATTCGCCGCCTGGTCGCCACAGCTGATGTAGTCATTGAAAACTTCAAAGTGGGCGATCTGGCACGCTATGGGTTGGATTACGCCTCGCTTTGCGCGATCAAACCAGACCTCGTGTACTGCTCGATCACGGGCTTCGGGCAAACCGGGACAATGAGCGGTCATGCAGGCTACGACTTCATGATCCAGGGCATGGGCGGGTTGATGAGCCTCACCGGAGACGCTGACGATGTACCTGGCGGCGGGCCTAAAAAAGTCGGCGTTCCTGTAGCAGATCTGATGACAGGCATGTACGCGTGCGTCGCTATTCTCGCCGCGCTTGCCCGTCGCGATCGCGAGGGTACAGGCGAACACATCGACATGGCGCTACTCGACTGCCAGGTCGCCATGCTTTCGAATCAAGCGCAAAACTACTTGATTTCGGGACGCGTGCCCAAGCGCTATGGCAACGCCCATCCCAACGTGGTGCCCTATCAGTCTTTTCCCAGCGCGGACGGCCATATCATCCTGGCGATCGGCAACGATGGACAGTTTCAACGATTCTGTGGCTTGGCGGGACTCGATCATTTGGCCACTGACGCCCGCTTTCGTACCAATGCCGACCGCGTCACCCACCGTGATGAACTGGCGCCGCTAATTGCCGATGCCATGCGCGGGCGCACGACTGCATCCTGGTGTGAAATCCTCGGACGCCATGCTGTGCCGTGCGGCCCCATCAACCAGCTCGACCAGACCTTCAACGACGAGCAAGTCCTGCATCGCGGCATGCGTATGAACATGCGCCATCCGGTAGGGGCAACCGTCCCGCTGGTTGCCAATCCCATACGATTTCGCGCCCATCCGATCGAGTATGGAGATGCCCCGCCCCTACTGGGCCAGCACACCGACGCGGTACTTATGGATGTGCTGGGCATGTCGAATGCCGAAGTCGATCATCTTCGTTCTCAAGGGGTGCTCTAGCATGTGGTCCAACAGATTCATGCCCATCGGCCTGCCGCCGGCAAGCGAGACGTTGCGCGAAGAAGTACGCGAGTTTCTTCATGAAACCTTGGGCGCCCAATTTCGCCCAACCTCTCGCATGATGTCCTGGATGGGTTTCGATGCGGAATTCACTCGCGCTCTGGGCCGCAAAGGCTGGATCGGCATGACATGGCCTCGCGAATACGGCGGACAGGCTCGCAGTGCACTGGACCGCTATGTATTGGCCGAAGAACTGATGGCTGCAGGTGCGCCGGTACTTGCCCACTGGACAGCAGATCGCCAAAGCGGCCCATTGATTTTGCGGTATGGCACCGAAGCTCAAAAACAACGATTCCTGCCGCCCATCACGCGAGGCGAATCGTACTTCTGCATCGGGATGTCGGAACCCGACTCAGGCTCGGACCTCGCGGCTACCCGCACACGAGCCCAGGCGGTGGTGGGTGGTTGGCGCATCAACGGTACCAAGCTCTGGACGACCAACGCCCATCGTTGCCAATGGATGATCGCCCTCGTCAGAACAACGCCAGGAAGCGAAAGACACGAGGGTCTGTCTCAGATCATCATCGACCTAAGGGCGCCTGGCGTCACCGTTCGCCCTATCCGCGACCTGGCAGGCGATGCACACTTCAACGAAGTGGTCTTCCAGGATGTCTTCGTTGCCAACGATCAGCTCATCGGCACAGCTGGCGATGGATGGGCCCAGGTGATGGCGGAGCTATCGTTTGAACGCAGCGGTCCAGAGCGATATTTAAGCGGGGCAGCTCTGTTGACGGTCATGATTGGATGGGCTGCCAAACACGGCGATTCACGCGCGATGGAAACCATAGGCAAACTCATGGCGGATGTCGTAACGCTGCGTCAGATGTCGTTGACGATTGCCAGCCGCCTGGAGCGCGGCGAGGATCCACAAGTCGAAGCCGCCTGCGTCAAAGACCTGGGCACGCTGTTTGAACAAGCGCTACCCGAAGCCGCGCACGCCCTATTCGATATCGAACCCCGTGTCGGCAGTGGCTCCGAGGGTGCACAGGTACTGGCTTATCTCACACAAGTCACACCTTCCTTTTCTCTACGCGGTGGTACTCGCGAAATCCTGCGCGGCATCATCGCTCGCGGACTGGGAGCTAGATAATCATGGACGACATTCAATCCATGCTGCAAGACAGCGCGAACGCTTTGTTCAACGACATGGTCACGGCAGTTGCCCTCGAACGCGCGGAATCGGGTGAATTCCAGCAAGAGCTGTGGAACGCCGTCGTCAGCCAAGGGTTCACGTTGGCGATGTGTTCCGAGCAAAGAGGGGGCAGCGCCATGTCATGGGCACAGGTGTATCCGCTGCTGCACGCTGCCGGCCGATATGCGTTGCCTGTGCCATTAGCCGAGACGCTGTTGGCCAATTATCTTCTGGAAACAGCGGGATGTGCCGAGACCGATGGAGAAATGGTCATGACGATTGCGTCGGTACCCGTCGATGCCATCAAGCCCCTACACAATACGACAACCATCACAGCATCGCTGACGGACATTCCTTTCGCACATCAAGCTCAGCGCATCGTTCTGAACACCGAGATCCAAGGCGTGCCTTACATAGGATGGATAGACATGAGCAATACGCCAGGATCGAACACCTCTGCCCCACTCACGCAGACAGAATTGAATATCGCACGCGAGCCTCGTGACACCCTGCAATTACAAAACCTACCCATACAGGAATGGCGTGCGGCTCCTTGCCTCGGGCGTGCCGCCACCATGCGTTATGGCGCCATGCTGCGCGCAGCTCAAATGGCCGGAGCCATCGAGCGCATTCTGGATCAAACCGTCAATTACGCCAGCGAGCGCATTCAATTCGGCAGGCCTTTGGCGAAATTTCAAGCGATCCAGCATCACATTGCAGAACTGGGCTGCGAAGCCGCAGCCGTTGCTAGCGCAGCCGCCTACGCCTTTGAACGAGCCGATCACGGCACAGCGGATCTCGCTATTGCCGCGGCCAAAATCCGCGCTGGCCGGGCTGCAGGCAAAGCGGCGTCCTTGGCTCACGCGGTCCATGGCGCGATCGGCTTTACCTATGAGCACAGCCTGCAATATGCCACACGTCGCTTGTGGTCATGGCGCAGCGAATTCGGCTCGCAAGGCTGGTGGGCACTCAGATTAGGACAAGCAATATGTGCCGCCACGCCCGAATCGTGGTGGCCCATCGCGACGTCTGATGAATTCGCACTCAATCTCTAACTGGAGGCTATCGATGACAGATTTTCTGATAGAACAACGTGACGAGCACGGTATCGTCACCCTGACCATGAACCGCCCCGAACAACGCAATGCGTTGTCCGAAGAACACGAAATGTTGGAGTTTGTGCAAACCTGCCATCGTCTAGAACGCGATGACACGGTACGCGCTGTCGTGCTTACCGGTGCTGGGTCTGCGTTTTCTGCTGGCGGCAATGTCAAACACATGCGCGATAAGAAAAGCTTCTCTGCAGGATCACCGATACAGGTTTGCGATGCGTACCGCCGTGGTATCCAGCAAATCCCATTGGCGCTTTATCATCTGAATGTTCCAACGATTGCTGCCATCAACGGCCCTGCCATCGGTGCCGGCTTGGACCTGGCCTGCATGTGTGACATACGCATCGGGTCAGATAGTGCGCTGTTTGCGGCGAGCTTCATCAAGCTGGGCATAGTCCCTGCCGACGGCGGCGCCTGGCTACTGTCGCGCGTGCTAGGCGCGCCTAAAGCATTGGAACTGATGCTCACCGGAGATCGCATCAATGCTGATGAAGCCCAAAAAATCGGCCTAATCACACGCGTGGTCGCAAGCAATGATTTGCTTACCGAGGCGCATGCGCTCGCACGACGCGTTGCTCAACAACCGCCGCTGACGCTGCGCCTGACGAAGCGTTTGCTGCGAGAAAGCCAGTTTGCATCACTGCAATCGTCATTAGAACTTGCTGCGGCTTATCAGGCACTGGCCCACCATACAAAAGACCACGACGAAGCGGTAGCGGCATTTCTAGAAAAACGCTCGCCGAGCTATCACGCGCAATAAGAGCTCGCCGCCACAAAGACAAAACCCCTCGCAGCGCTAGCTGGAGGGGTTTTGAGGATAAGAGCCTGACGATGACC